>NZ_JBWLAQ010000003.1:0-589910 GCF_056490165.1 Lelliottia sp. GFLA7
CGCGGTGGTCCCACCTGACCCCATGCCGAACTCAGAAGTGAAACGCCGTAGCGCCGATGGTAGTGTGGGGTCTCCCCATGTGAGAGTAGGGAACTGCCAGGCATCAATAAAGAAGAACCCCGGTCCGCAAGGTCCGGGGTTTTTTGCTTGTGTTTTTGTGGTGATAATGCGCAGAAAATAAGCCAATCACAATAATTCCCCTCCTTGAAACTTTCTCACCTTTCTCATACAGACTCGACATTCATATCAATCTTCGTTATTGTCAGCTATCTGGATGTCTAAACGTTTATACGTATGCTGTGAGGATCTAAGGTTATGCCGATTCGGGTGCAGGACGAGCTACCAGCCGTCAATTTTTTGCGAGAAGAAAACGTCTTTGTGATGAAGGCCTCGCGTGCGACAGGTCAGGAAATTCGTCCGCTGAAGGTCCTTATCCTCAACCTGATGCCCAAAAAAATCGAAACGGAAAACCAGTTCCTTCGCCTTCTGTCGAACTCCCCGCTGCAGGTGGATGTTCAGCTTTTACGTATCGATGCACGCGAGTCACGCAACACTCCTTCCGAGCACCTCAACAACTTTTACTGCGATTTTGAAGATATCCGTAACGATAATTTCGATGGATTGATTGTCACGGGGGCACCGCTTGGGCTGGTTGAGTTTAACGATGTCGCCTATTGGCCGCAGATCAAACAGGTGCTGGAGTGGGCTAAAGATCATGTGACTTCAACGCTGTTTGTCTGTTGGGCGGTCCAGGCGGCACTGAATATTCTTTACGGCATCCCTAAACAGACGCGTTCAGACAAGCTGTCTGGCGTCTACGAACACCATATTCTTCATCCACACGCGTTGCTGACGCGTGGTTTTGATGACTTTTTCCTGGCGCCTCATTCACGCTATGCTGATTTCCCGGCCGCACTTATTCGTGATTACACCGATCTGGAAATCCTGGCCGAGACGGAAGATGGGGATGCCTATCTCTTTGCCAGCAAAGACAAGCGTATTGCCTTTGTCACGGGGCATCCTGAATACGACGCACATACTCTGGCAAGCGAGTTTTTCCGTGATGTCGAAGCGGGCCTGAGCCCGGAAGTGCCGTACAATTATTTCCCCAAAAACGATCCGCAAATCCCTCCCAGAGCCTCCTGGCGTAGCCACGGTAATTTGCTGTTTATCAACTGGCTCAATTATTACGTCTACCAGATCACGCCATACGATCTGCGACATATGAATCCAACGCTAGAATAATTGACTGACTCGAACGATCCTAAAGCGTTTCAGCTCTCCAGATAAGGCACCTTCGGGTGCCTTTTTTATTTCCGAAATCAAAACCAACTACTTAAAAATATTTAACTTATTGTTAATCAGTTAGTTAAATACGTTTAGTAATTAAAATGGAAATTGTTTTTGATTTTAGAAAAATAATAGATAGTCTTAACTCTGCTGAGCGAAAACTGTCCAACGATCTTTCGCTCGCGCTGGATGAGTGTATTTGGATCTTTGATGAGGAGCAGCGTAATGACTCAACAAGCAACGACAGCAGACGAACTGGCCTTTAATCAGCCATACGGAGAGCAGGAAAAACAGATTTTGACGCCAGAGGCTGTCGAATTTCTCGCTGAGCTGGTCACGCGCTTCGCGCCAAAGCGTCATACGCTGCTGGCGGCGCGCATTCAGCAACAGCAGGATATTGATAACGGCAAGCTGCCTGACTTTATTTCGGAAACCGCTTCCATTCGTGAGTCAGACTGGATAATTCGCGGTATTCCTCAAGATTTGCAGGATCGTCGCGTTGAAATCACCGGCCCGGTTGAGCGCAAAATGGTGATTAACGCCATGAATGCCAACGTTAAAGTCTTTATGGCGGACTTCGAAGATTCGCTCGCACCAGACTGGCGCAAAGTGATCGAAGGCCAGATCAACCTGCGCGATGCGGTTAATGGCACGATTAGCTACACCAACGAAGCTGGGAAAATCTACCAGCTCAAGCCGGACCCTGCCGTCTTAATCTGCCGCGTACGTGGCATACATCTGCCTGAAAAACACGTTACCTGGCGTGGCGAACCGATTCCCGGCAGCCTGTTTGATTTTGCATTGTACTTCTTCCACAACTATCAAAACCTGCTGGCAAAAGGCAGTGGTCCCTATTTTTATCTGCCAAAAACCCAGTCCTGGCAGGAAGCGGCCTGGTGGAGTGAAGTGTTTAGCTATGCAGAAGATCGCTTTGATTTACCGCGCGGCACCATCAAAGCCACGCTGTTGATTGAAACCTTGCCGGCGGTATTCCAGATGGATGAGATCCTGCACGCCTTACGCGATCACATCACAGGCCTCAACTGTGGGCGCTGGGACTATATTTTCAGCTACATCAAAACCCTGAAAAATCATCCTGACCGTGTCTTACCCGACCGTCAGGCGGTCACGATGGATAAGCCTTTCCTGAACGCTTACTCGCGCTTACTGATTAAAACCTGCCACAAGCGCGGTGCATTCGCGATGGGCGGAATGGCTGCGTTTATTCCGAGCAAAGACGCCGAGCGCAACCATCAGGTGCTGAGCAAAGTGAAGGCGGACAAAGAGCTGGAAGCCCATAACGGTCACGACGGCACGTGGATTGCCCATCCAGGCCTTGCAGACACCGCATTGGAAGTCTTCAGTCGGACATTAGGCGATAACCAGAATCAGCTTTCCGTCAGCCGGGAAGACGACGCCCCTATCACCGCAGAGCAACTCCTGGCGCCCTGCGAAGGCGAACGTACTGAAGCAGGTATGCGCGCAAATATTCGTGTCGCCGTGCAGTACATCGAAGCGTGGATTTCGGGTAACGGCTGCGTACCGATTTACGGTCTGATGGAAGATGCCGCGACGGCCGAGATTTCCCGGACCTCTATCTGGCAATGGATTCATCACCAGAAGACCCTCAGCAACGGCAAACCGGTAACGAAATCGCTGTTCCGCCAGATGCTGGGCGAAGAGTTGATGACTATCCAGGACGAGCTGGGCGAACACCGCTTTAGCAGTGGTCGTTTCGATGACGCCGCGCGTCTGATGGAACAAATCACCACCTCAGACGAATTAATCGACTTCCTCACTCTGCCAGGTTATCGCCTGCTTGCATAAATCCACCTCATAACAATACGGAGCATCTGCACATGAAAACGCGTACCCAACAGATCGAAGAATTACAAAAAGAGTGGACACAGCCGCGCTGGGAAGGCATTGAACGCCCGTACAGCGCAGAGGAAGTGGTGAAATTACGCGGCTCAGTCAATCCGGAATGCACGCTGGCACAGCTTGGCGCGGCCAAAATGTGGCGTCTGCTGCACGGTGAATCGAAAAAAGGGTACATCAATAGCCTCGGTGCGCTGACGGGCGGCCAGGCGTTACAGCAGGCGAAAGCGGGAATCGAAGCGGTCTATCTTTCCGGCTGGCAGGTGGCGGCTGATGCTAATTTGGCGTCCAGCATGTACCCGGATCAATCGCTCTATCCGGCTAACTCCGTGCCGTCGGTTGTCGATCGGATCAACAACACGTTTCGTCGTGCCGATCAGATCCAGTGGTCTTCGGGGATTGAGCCGAACGATCCGCGTTATGTCGATTATTTCCTGCCGATCGTCGCCGATGCAGAAGCCGGTTTTGGCGGCGTGCTGAACGCGTTTGAGCTGATGAAATCCATGATTGAAGCCGGTGCAGCGGCGGTTCACTTTGAAGATCAGCTGGCGTCCGTGAAGAAGTGCGGGCATATGGGCGGCAAAGTCCTGGTGCCGACTCAGGAGGCCATTCAGAAACTGGTCGCCGCGCGTCTGGCGGCAGATGTATTGGGTGTCCCGACGCTGGTTATCGCCCGTACCGATGCCGATGCCGCTGACCTGATCACCTCCGACTGCGATCCTTACGACAGCGAATTCATTACCGGCGAGCGCACCAGCGAAGGTTTCTATCGTACTCATGCGGGTATCGAGCAGGCCATCAGCCGTGGCCTGGCTTATGCGCCGTATGCAGACCTTGTGTGGTGTGAAACCTCCACGCCAGATCTGGCGCTGGCAAAACGCTTTGCCGATGCTATCCATGCCAAATACCCTGGCAAACTGCTGGCCTACAACTGCTCGCCATCGTTTAACTGGCAGAAAAATCTGGATGACAACACCATCGCCAGCTTCCAGCAGCAGCTCTCTGAGATGGGCTACAAATATCAATTTATTACGCTCGCGGGCATTCACAGCATGTGGTTCAACATGTTCGACCTGGCGCATGCCTACGCGCAGGGTGAAGGCATGCGCCACTATGTCGAAAAAGTGCAGCAGCCAGAATTTGCATCGAGCCAAAAAGGCTACACCTTTGCCTCTCATCAGCAAGAAGTTGGAACGGGCTACTTCGACAAAGTCACCACCATCATTCAGGGCGGCGCCTCATCCGTCACCGCCTTGACCGGCTCGACCGAAGAATCACAGTTCTAACCGCATTTTTCCCTCTCCCTCCGGGAGGGGGCGAGGGAAAACTATGTCGCGTGGTCTGGAATTACTGATTGCACAAACCATTCTGCAGGGCTTCGATGCGCAGTATGGTCGTTTTCTGGAAGTCACTTCAGGCGCACAACAGCGCTTTGAACACGCCGACTGGCACGCCGTGCAGCAGGCGATGAAGCAGCGTATCCACCTTTACGACCACCATGTCGGCCTCGTGGTGGAACAGTTACGTTGTATCACCGAGGGCAAAAGCACCGACGTCGATTTTCTGCTGCGTGTGAAAGAGCACTACACCCATTTATTACCGGATTACCCGCGCTTCGAGATTGCGGAGAGCTTTTTCAACTCCGTCTATTGTCGGTTATTTGACCACCGCTCGTTATCTCCTGAGCGGTTATTTATTTTCAGTTCTCAGCCGGCGCGCCGCTTTCGGGCGATCCCTCGTCCGTTAGCAAAGGATTTTTTCCCCGAAAAGGGCTGGGAAAAGGCCCTCAACAACGTGTTGTCGGACTTAGCCCTGCGGCTGCCCTGGCAGAATAAAACGCGGGATGTCGGCTACATCTCGGCGCATCTGGTCGAAACCCTTGGTGAAGAGACGTTACGCCACAGCCACTTACAAGTCGCAAACGAGCTATTTTTCCGCAATAAAGCGGCATGGCTGGTTGGCAAACTCATCACACCCGATGCCACACTCCCTTTTTTGCTGCCGATTCATCGCTCTGATGACGGCGAACTGTTTGTCGATACCTGCCTGACGACGAGCGCTGAGGCCAGCATTGTCTTTGGTTTCGCCCGCTCGTATTTCATGGTCTATGCCCCGTTTCCCGCCGCGCTGGTCGAATGGCTACGTGAAATTTTACCCGTCAAAACCACCGCCGAACTCTACATGGCGATTGGGTGCCAAAAGCACGCTAAAACCGAAAGCTATCGCGAGTATTTGCACTACATCACCAGCACTGATGAGCAGTTTATCGAAGCGCCGGGTATCCGCGGGATGGTGATGCTGGTGTTCACGCTGCCAGGTTTTGACCGCGTGTTTAAAGTCATTAAAGATCAGTTTGCACCACAAAAAGAGATGACGGCAGCGCACGTTCGCGCCTGCTATCAGCTGGTGAAAGAGCACGATCGCGTCGGGCGTATGGCGGACACGCAAGAGTTTGAAAACTTTGTGCTGGATAAGCGCCAGATCGACCCCACGCTGATGGCGCTCCTGCTTCAGGAAGCGCCGGGTAAAATTACCGATCTAGGCGATAAAATTGCTATCAGCCATCTTTATATTGAACGTCGCATGGTGCCGCTGAATATCTGGCTGGAGCAGGTTGAGGGGGCGCAATTACGTGATGCGATTGAAGAGTACGGGAACGCGATCCGCCAGCTTGCCGCCGCCAATATTTTCCCAGGCGACATGCTGTTTAAAAACTTTGGCGTGACCCGTCACGGGCGCGTGGTGTTCTACGATTACGACGAAATTTGCTACATGACCGAGGTGAATTTCCGCACCATTCCAGCGGCAAGATATCCAGAGGATGAACTCGCCAGCGAGCCGTGGTACAGCGTCTCACCCGGTGATGTTTTCCCTGAGGAGTTTCGCCACTGGCTCTGCGCCGACCCGCGCATCGGACCGCTCTTTGAAGAGATGCACGACGATCTGTTCCGCGCCGATTACTGGCGCAGTCTGCAAACGCGCATCAAAGAGGGGCATGTCGAAGATGTGTACGCGTACCGCAAACGGCAGCGCTTTTGCCTGCGAGGATAAAGTAAACGGCAACCCGGTTGCCGTTTTAAGTGTTTTCTCTCGCTCCCCGTGGGAGAGGGCCGGGGTGAGGGCATCAGACTGCACAGGCTCAAAGCAAAACGTCAATCTGGTTGCCGTTTTAAGTGTTTTCTCCCTCTCCCGGTGGGAGAGGGTTGGGGTGAGGGCATCAGACAGCAAAAACCTTAACGACTCCCGCCATAGGCTAGCGTCACTTCTTTGGCCGCTTTAATCACCAGCGCACCCAACTCCGTTACGCTATCGTCAGTGACGCGTGAAATCGGTCCGGAAATTGAGATCGCGGCAAACGGCTCGCGATGCTCATCAAAAATACACGCCGCGATGCAGCGCAGGCCAAGTGCGTGCTCTTCATCGTCAAACGAGTAGCCGCGTTTGCGGGTCTGGGCTAAATCTTCTTTTAGATGTACCGGTGAAACCAGGGTGGCATGCGTATAAGCATGCAGCCCTTTACGATGCAGCAGGCCAGTGACTTGCTCCTCACTCAACTGCGACAGGAACGCTTTTCCCGCGCCAGAAGCGTGCATGGGCAGCTTGCCGCCAATCGGCGCAGACATACGCATCAGCTGCGTACATTGTACCTGGTCGATAATAATCGCCTGATGATCGCTCTGGTCCAACACCGCCAGATTGACCGTCTCGCCGGAGTCTTCCATTAGCTTGCGCAGAATCGGATGCACAATCGCCAGCAAATTACGGCTCTGCAGGAAACTGCTGCCGACGATAAACGCATGCGCGCCCACCGACCAGTGCCCGAGCTCGCCAACCTGACGGACAAAACCCAACTGCTGCATGGTAGTCAGCAGACGATGGGTTGTGGAGTTCGGTAAGCCCGCCTGCTGCGCCAGCTCGGTTAACGCTACGCTGCTGTGCGATTCGGCTATCCATTCCAGCAGCTTTAATCCACGCGTCAAAGACTGGACCTGACCCGCAGGCTGAGCGGTGGTGGTGGCAGCAGGTTTTCTGCCGCGTTTTGCGGGAACGGTAGCAACCATAGCGAGCTCCTTTTTCTGTATCGTGGAAATCATTTTCGTTTTATTTGGTGATTTTGCAACCGTTATCCTGACTGATCGGATGAGTGATAGTGAACATGTCTCATGTTAACGCTGTGTGACTTCTCCGCTCTGTCAGATTATGCCAGTATGGATGACTGGCCTGGTGGCCTGGGTGAGCGTTGTCGGGAGCAAGTGTGAGCAGCAAAATAGAGCAACTGCGTGCGCAGTTAAACGAACGAATTCTGGTGCTGGACGGCGGCATGGGCACCATGATCCAAAGCTACCGTCTGAGCGAAGACGATTTCCGCGGCGAACGTTTCGCCGACTGGCCCTGCGACCTGAAAGGCAACAATGACCTGCTGGTGCTCAGTAAACCTGACGTCATTGCGGCGATTCATCACGCCTATTTTGAGGCGGGTGCAGACATAGTCGAAACCAACACGTTTAACTCGACCACCATCGCCATGGCCGATTACCAGATGGAATCCCTGTCGGCGGAAATCAACTTCACCGCGGCAAAGCTGGCGCGCGCCTGCGCTGACGAATGGACCGCGCGAACGCCGGAAAAACCCCGCTATGTGGCCGGCGTTCTGGGGCCGACTAACCGTACCGCGTCAATTTCACCAGACGTTAACGACCCTGCTTTCCGTAACGTCACCTTTGATCAACTGGTGGCCGCGTATCGTGAATCGACCAAAGCGCTGGTGGAAGGCGGTTCCGATCTGATCATGATCGAAACGGTCTTCGATACGCTCAATGCCAAAGCCGCCATCTTCGCCGTAAAAGAAGAGATGGAAGCGCTGGGCGTTGATTTGCCGATCATGGTTTCGGGCACCATTACCGACGCCTCCGGGCGTACGCTCTCCGGGCAGACAACCGAAGCGTTTTACAACTCCCTGCGCCACGCGGATGCGCTGACCTTCGGCCTGAACTGTGCGTTGGGGCCTGACGAACTGCGTCAGTACGTCCAGGAACTTTCACGTATCGCCGATTGCTACGTCACCGCGCACCCCAATGCGGGCCTGCCAAACGCTTTTGGGGAATACGATCTTGATGCGGTGACCATGGCAGCGCAAATTCGTGAATGGGCCGAGTCCGGCTTCCTGAATATTGTTGGCGGCTGCTGCGGCACCACGCCAGAACATATCGCCGCAATGAGTCACGCCGTAGCGGGCTTGCCGCCGCGCAAGCTGCCGGATCTGCCGGTGGCCTGTCGTCTGGCGGGTCTTGAACCGCTGACCATCAGCAAAGAGAGCCTGTTTGTGAACGTCGGTGAACGAACTAACGTCACCGGCTCTGCCAAATTCAAACGGCTGATCAAAGAAGAGAAATACAACGAAGCGCTGGACGTTGCGCGTCAACAGGTCGAAAGCGGCGCGCAGATCATCGACATCAACATGGATGAAGGGATGCTCGACGCCGAAGCGGCGATGGTGCGTTTCCTGAATTTGATTGCCGGTGAGCCAGACATCGCCCGCGTGCCGATCATGATTGACTCCTCAAAATGGGACGTCATCGAAAAAGGGCTGAAGTGCATTCAGGGTAAAGGCATCGTTAACTCCATCTCGATGAAAGAGGGCGTTGAGCCGTTTATCCACCACGCTAAAAAGGTGCGTCGCTACGGCGCGGCAGTCGTGGTCATGGCCTTTGATGAAGTCGGTCAGGCGGATACGCGCGAGCGCAAAATTGAGATTTGCCGCCGCGCCTACAAGATCTTGACCGAAGAGGTCGGCTTCCCGCCGGAAGACATTATTTTCGACCCGAATATTTTCGCCGTCGCGACCGGTATCGAAGAGCACAACAACTATGCGCAGGATTTTATTGGCGCGTGTGAAGACATCAAACGCGAGCTGCCGCATGCGCTGATCTCCGGCGGCGTTTCCAACGTGTCGTTCTCGTTCCGTGGCAACGACCCGGTGCGTGAGGCGATCCACGCCGTATTCCTCTACTACGCGATTCGCAACGGGATGGACATGGGCATCGTCAACGCCGGACAGCTGGCGATTTACGATGACTTGCCTGCCGAGCTGCGCGAGGGTGTGGAAGATGTCATTTTAAACCGTCGCGATGACGCCACCGAACGCATGCTGGATCTGGCAGAAAAATATCGCGGCAGTAAAGCCGATGAAAGCGCCAATATTCAGCAGGCGGAATGGCGCGCCTGGGATGTGAAAAAACGTCTGGAATATTCGCTGGTCAAAGGGATCACCGAGTTTATCGAGCTGGACACCGAAGAAGCGCGCCAGCAGGCTGCACGCCCTATCGAAGTGATTGAAGGGCCGCTGATGGACGGCATGAACGTGGTGGGCGATCTGTTCAGCGAGGGAAAAATGTTCCTGCCGCAGGTGGTGAAATCTGCGCGTGTGATGAAGCAAGCCGTGGCCTATCTCGAGCCTTACATTGAGGCCAGCAAAGAAAAAAGTTCCAGCAACGGCAAGATGGTGATCGCCACCGTGAAGGGCGATGTGCACGACATCGGCAAAAATATCGTCGGCGTGGTGCTGCAGTGTAATAACTACGAAATCATCGATTTAGGCGTGATGGTTCCGGCAGATAAAATTCTCAAAACTGCGCGGGAAGTGAATGCCGATCTGATTGGCTTGTCCGGGTTGATCACCCCGTCGCTCGACGAAATGGTTAACGTGGCAAAAGAGATGGAACGCCAGGGCTTTACCATTCCGCTGCTGATTGGCGGGGCGACCACCTCAAAAGCGCATACGGCGGTCAAAATCGAGCAGAACTACAGCGGACCGACGATCTACGTGCAGAACGCTTCACGCACCGTTGGCGTGGTGTCTGCACTGCTGTCCGACACGCAACGCGATGATTTTGTGACGAGAACGCGCAAAGAGTACGACACCGTGCGTATCCAGCATGCGCGTAAAAAGCCGCGTACACCGCCGGTGACGCTTGCCGCCGCGCGCGAAAACGATCTGGCATTCGACTGGTCAAGCTATACGCCGCCCGTGGCGCACCGTTTGGGCGTGCAGGACGTCACCGCCAGCATCGAAACGCTGCGTAATTACATCGACTGGACGCCGTTCTTCATGACCTGGTCGCTGGCCGGGAAATACCCGCGCATCCTCGAGGATGATGTGGTGGGCGAAGAAGCCCAGCGCTTGTTCAAAGATGCCAACGATATGCTCGACCAGCTAAGTGCAGAAAAAACGCTGAATCCGCGCGGTGTGGTTGGCCTGTTCCCGGCTAATCGCGTGGGCGATGACATCGAAATTTATCGTGATGAAACCCGCACCAACGTGCTGGCGGTCAGCCGTCATCTGCGCCAGCAAACTGAAAAAGTCGGGTTTGCGAACTACTGCCTGGCCGATTTTGTCGCGCCTAAACTGAGCGGCAAAGCGGACTACATTGGCGCGTTTGCCGTCACCGGGGGCCTTGAAGAAGACGCCCTCGCTGATGCCTTTGAAGCACAGCACGATGATTACAACAAAATCATGGTTAAAGCGATTTCTGACCGACTGGCCGAAGCCTTCGCGGAATATCTGCATGAGCGCGTGCGCAAAGTGCACTGGGGTTATGCTCCGAACGAAAACCTCAGCAATGAGGAGCTGATTCGCGAGAACTACCAGGGTATTCGCCCGGCGCCTGGCTATCCGGCGTGCCCTGAACACACCGAGAAAGGGACGATCTGGCAACTTCTGGATGTCGAAACCCATACCGGCATGAAGCTGACGGAATCCTTCGCCATGTGGCCCGGCGCGTCCGTTTCGGGCTGGTATTTCAGCCATCCTGACAGCAAATATTACGCGGTCGCACAGATTCAACGCGATCAGGTGGAAGACTACGCCATGCGTAAAGGGATGAGCGTCTCAGAAGTGGAGCGCTGGTTAGCGCCAAATCTGGGCTACGACGCGGATTAACCTGCTGACTTGCCAGACCTAAATCACTTTTTCTTACAACATACAGGGCGCTCATGAGGCGCCCTGTCTCTTTCTTACGTTTAAAGCCTTATACTGGAAGAAGGTCTCTCCTGGCGTAATAAAAATGCGGGGAGAGAACCAAAGGAACACATAACGATAAGGAGAACCCACTTCCGTGCTGACACTGTTACACCTGCTTTCTGCCGTCGCTCTCCTGGTATGGGGCACCCATATTGTTCGTACCGGGGTGATGCGTGTGTTTGGCGCACGCTTACGGACCGTCCTCAGCCGCAGCGTTGAGAAGAAACCGCTCGCCTTTTGTGCGGGTATTGGCGTCACCGCGCTTGTGCAAAGCAGCAATGCGACCACGATGCTCGTCACCTCGTTTGTGGCGCAAGACCTTGTCGCGCTGACGCCCGCGCTGGTTATCGTCTTGGGCGCGGACGTGGGGACCGCGCTGATGGCGCGCGTGTTAACCTTCGATCTCTCCTGGCTCTCGCCGCTACTGATTTTCATCGGCGTGATCTTCTTTTTAGGACGCAAACAGACGCGCGAAGGCCAGCTTGGGCGCGTGGGCATTGGCCTCGGGCTGATCCTGCTGGCGCTGGAGTTGATTGTTCAGGCCGTAACGCCGATTACTCAGGCTAACGGCGTGCAGGTGATTTTTGCTTCGCTGACCGGCGACATCATGCTCGATGCGCTAATTGGCGCGGTCTTCGCCATCATCAGTTACTCCAGCCTGGCGGCGGTATTGCTGACTGCTACCCTGACGGCGGCGGGGGCGATTTCGTTCCCGGTGGCGCTGTGTCTGGTGATCGGCGCAAACCTCGGCTCGGGGCTGCTGGCGATGCTGAACAACAGCGGAGCCAACGCCGCCGCCCGCCGTGTGGCGCTCGGCAGTCTGCTGTTTAAGCTGGTGGGCAGCCTGATTATTCTGCCATTTGTGCATCCGCTGGCGAACGCGATGGACAATCTTCCTTTACCGAAAGCCGAGCTGGTTATCTACTTCCACGTTTTCTACAACCTGGTGCGCTGCGTGGCGATGGTGCCCTTCGCCGGGCCAATGGCGCGGTTCTGCAAACGAATGATACGCGATGAGCCAGAGCTCGACGCACGCCTGAAGCCGAAACACCTGGACACCTCCGCACTGGATACGCCTGCGCTGGCACTGGCTAACGCCGCGCGCGAGACGCTGCGTATTGGCGATGCGATGGAGACGATGCTGGATGGCCTGAAAAAGGTCATGCACGGTGAGCCGCGCGAAGAAAAAGAGTTGCGTAAGGTGGCTGATGATATCAACGTGCTTTATACCGCCATCAAACTCTATCTGGCGCGCATGCCTCAGGACGAACTGGCCGAGGAGGAATCCCGCCGCTGGGCGGAGATTATCGAGATGTCGCTAAACCTTGAGCAGGCATCCGATATCGTCGAGCGTATGGGCAGCGAAATTGCCGATAAATCGCTGGCGGCCCGCCGGGCATTTTCCCTCGAAGGGGTGGCTGAACTGGACGCATTGCAGGAACTGTTGCTTAACAACCTGAAGCTGGCGATGTCCGTCTTCTTCTCCGGCGATGTGCCCAGCGCACGCCGTTTGCGCCGGAATAAACACCGCTTCCGTATCCTCAATCGCCGCTACTCGCATGCGCACGTTGACCGCCTGCATCAGCAAAACGTGCAAAGTATTGAAACCAGCTCTCTGCACCTGGGGCTGCTCGGCGACATGAAGCGTCTCAACTCGCTGTTTTGCTCCGTGGCCTACAGCGTGATGGAACAGCCGGACGAAGATGATGAAAGGGATGATTATTAATCTTCGGCACTTTTGATCGTCAATCCAAGACCCAGCGCTTTCATAACGGCAAGTGTGGTTTTAAGCGTTGGGTTACCCTTTTCACTAAAAGAGCGGTACAGCTGTTCGCGAGACAAACCCGTTTGTGACGCAATCGTAGACATTCCTTTTGCGCGGGCAACGACCCCTAATGCTTGAGCAATGTAGGCAGAATCGCCAGTTTCTAGCGCATCAGCCATGAATACGCTAATTTCATCATCATTGATAAGCGCCCTGGCAGGATCGTAATGAGTGAGTTCAATCATGGTGTGTAAACTCCCGGTGTTTGAGTGACCTTGCGAGTGTCTTTGCCAGAATGATGTCTTTATCCTGACTGTTTTTATTGCCGCCACTGAGCAAAATGATCAGTGTGTTTCCCTGCGATTTAAAATAGATCCGGTAACCCGGGCCGTAATGAATTCGTAGCTCGCTGATACCTTCTCCGACAGGTCTTACATCACCAGGCAGCCCATTCGCCAGGCGGAATAAACGTGCTGCAATGAGTGTCTTGGCACGCGGATCGTTTACGTTTTGCTCCCAGCGACGGAAGGATTCTGTTTGAACAATCTCCTTCATACTACTCCGTGTTGTTTTTAAACTACAGCATCAGTTTGACGAGAGGAAGAAAACTAGAAGGTGTTCGTAGGGGAGTAAATGACAAACGTGGAGATCTTGAAAGCGCGCCGCAAACTCGACTGAGATATTGGTGGCTAATCTTTTTACCAGCCGCAACCTAAGGTATATTTCGCCTATAAAGGAGAAATTATGCTGCCCAACCAATCAACCCGATTAAACAAATACATTAGCGAGAGTGGGATTTGCTCGCGCCGCGAAGCTGACCGCTACATCGAGCAGGGTAACGTGTTTATCAATGGTAAACGCGCGGCTATCGGCGATCAGGTCGCTCCTGGCGATGTGGTCAAAGTGAATGGTCAGTTGATCGAGCCTAGAAACGAAGAAGACCTGGTGTTTATCGCGTTGAACAAACCGGTTGGCATTGTCAGCACCACGGAAGATGGCGAGCGCGACAATATCGTGGATTTCGTTAACCACAGCAGCCGTATCTTCCCGATTGGTCGTCTCGATAAAGATTCACAGGGGCTGATTTTCCTCACTAACCACGGCGATCTCGTCAACAAAATCCTGCGTGCGGGTAACGACCACGAAAAAGAGTATGTGGTCACGGTTAATAAACCGATCACCGACGATTTTATTCGTGGAATGGGTGCTGGCGTCCCGATTCTGGGCACCGTCACCAAGAAGTGTAAAGTCAAAAAAGAGGCGCCGTTTGCGTTTCGCATTACGCTGGTTCAGGGGTTAAACCGACAGATTCGTCGCATGTGTGAGCACTTTGGCTTTGAAGTCACAAAGCTGGAACGCACACGTATTATGAACGTTAGCCTTTCGGGTATCCCGCTCGGGGAATGGCGCGATTTGAACGGTGATGAACTGATTGAGCTGTTTAAGCTCATCGAAAATTCGTCGTCTGACGCGAAGCCAAAGACGAAGGCCAAACCGAAAACTCAGGGCATTAAGCGGCCTGTTGTGAACGCACCGGCCTCCGCCGAAAAAGAACGCAACAAGCCAGCCGGAAAGCGTTTTGTTCAGCCTGGCCGCAAAAAGAAAGGGCGCTAATTAGCGCCTTCCACGTGGTGCAGTATTGGCTGACCAGGAAAATGTTGATTCGGTGTCGGGTTTAAATGCCTGCGCTTTTTTGACTTTGCGGGCTTTTTTGGCCTCAACTTCTCGCTGAGCCATCAGTTTGTCGATGTACTCTTTTTTGACCTGATTGGTCTCGGCGTTGGTCAGCGTACGTCCATGAGCGATGCGCGCGCGATCGAGCAGGGTTTTCAGCTCGCGCTGTTCGCTTTCCGTCATGTCTTTCTGGGTCAATCTCGGTGTAGCCATCGCTGAAGCCTCCTGTAATAGAGGCTTCAGTGTAAAGCAAGCCAGACCTGGCGCGAAGCGAATTAACCCTCTTTCACCCCATCTTTCTTGTGTTGTTGTTCAATGGGTTTCCCTGACCAGTAGCCCGCCAGCAACGATCCAGACAGATTATGCCACACCGAGAACAATGCGCCTGGCAGTGCCGCGAGCGGGGAGAAGTAAATTTTACCCAGCGCGGCAGCCAAACCCGAGTTCTGCATTCCGACTTCTATCGCCAGCGTGCGGCAGGTAGATTCGTCAAAGCCAAACAGTTTTCCGCCCCAGTAACCGCCCAGCAGGCCAATGGTGTTATGCAGGATCACCGCGATGATGACCACAAAACCGACAGAGGCGATGTGCGAGGCTGAACCCGCGACCACGGCGCTGATAATCGCCAGAATACACGCCATGGAAAAGGCGGGCAGATACGGCTCAACGGCCTTCACCACGCGCGGGAACAGATGGTGAATCACCAGGCCTAGCGCAATCGGAATGACCACGATTTGCAGAATCGAGAGCAGCATCCCCATCACATCAACTTGAATATGTGCATCAACGTACAGACGCGTCAGCAACGGCGTAGCGACCACGCCCACCAGTGTCGAAACGGATGAAATGGTGACAGACAGCGCCACATCGCCTTTGGCCAGATAGATCATCACGTTCGACGCCGTGCCGCTGGCGACGCTGCCGACCAAAACCATACCCGCGGATAAGTCCGGCGGCATCTTAAATGCGATCGCCAGCAGCCAGGCGGCCAGCGGCATCACCAGATAGTGCAGGAAAATGCCCGCCGCGACGGGCGCAGGGCGCGACAGCACGCGCTTAAAGTCGTCGATTTTCAGGTGCACACCCATGCCGAGCATAATCAGCATCAGCAGCGTGGTGACCCACGGGCCGATTGGGGTGAACGTCGTTGGCGTGTAATAAGCGAGCACAGAGAGTAGCAGCGCCCATAACGGGAACAGCCGGGTGATGGCGGATAACATAGTCTTTCCTTGCGATTTTAGTGTGTTGTTTAGTTATAAAAAAAGCCGGGTCTGTGCCCGGCTGATAGGTATTGTTTATCCTGCTAAGCAATTTTATTCAAACAAATTATGATGAAGTTTCTGCACGACCTGCTCGGCTTCATGACCCGGCACCAGGAAGCACAGGTTGTAGCTGGATGCGCCGTAGCAAATCATGCGGATGTTGAACGGGTCGAGCACGCCAAACACCTCTTTGCCCACGCCGCAGGCGCGTGACAGCTTATTGCCGATGATCGCGACCAGCGCCAAATCTTCTTCCACTTCCACGCGGCACAGAGCGGAAAGCTCCATCAGCAGCGACTGCGTCAGCAGCGTGTCGCCGGTAGACGTTGAGCCGGTGGTATCCAGCGTCAACGCGATGCTCACTTCCGACGTGGTAATCAAATCAACCGAGATATTATGGCGCGCCAGAATACCGAACACTTCGGCGAGAAATCCGCGTGAATGCAGCATATTCAGGCTGTGAAGCGTGACCAGCGTCTGCTTGCGGCGCATCGCCAGCGCGCGGAACAGCGGTGGGTTTACGGTGTTTTTGCACACCAATGTGCCGCCCGCTTTTGGATCTTTGCTGGAGCCGACAAACACAGGGATATCGCTGCGTACGGCAGGTAATAATGTGGCCGGATGCAGCACTTTCGCGCCGAAGGTGGCCATCTCAGCCGCTTCTTCGAACGCAATCACGTCAATACGTTTGGCGGCAGGCACCACGCGTGGATCGGTGGTGTAAATGCCCGGGACATCGGTCCAGATATCAACGCGGGTCGCGTACAACGCTTCACCCAGCAGGGCTGCCGTGTAGTCGCTTCCGCCACGGCCAAGCGTCGTGGTGCGGCCTTTGGCTTCGCTCCCGATAAAGCCCTGAGTAATGACGATACCTTCTGCAAGGCGCGGGGCCAACTGCTGTTTTGACAGCTCGGAAAGCGTGGCAACGTCCGGCTCGGCGCGGCCAAAACGGTCGCTGGTGCGCATCACTTTACGCACGTCAAACCACTGGGCCATCACGTCGCGTTCGCGCAGGATCTCAACGAACAGCAGGGTGGACATCAACTCGCCGTGGCTCACCAGTTCGTCGGTCAACGCAGTGGATGTCGCCAGCGAGGCGGCTTCTGCCAGGGTGGTGATATTTTCCAGCAGGCGTTCAATTTCTTCACGAATGACGTGCGGATTCTGCATACGCTCGAGGATATCGAACTGAATTTTGCGCAGCGCATCGAGCTTCACAAAGCGTTCGGTCGCTTCCAGTCCTTCAGACAGCGCAACCAGCAGGTTAGTCACACCTGCTGATGCAGAGAGCACAACCAGGCGGGTATTCGGATCGGCCAGCACCACATCGGCGCTGCGGTTCATGGCAGCGTAATCGGCCACGCTGGTCCCGCCAAACTTGGCGACAACAAAACTCGTCATAACATCCTCGTGTAGGAAAAGAATAAAGCGACCCTGGCACAAGAATGAAATGAAAACAGGTGCAGGCGCAAATACCGCCCTATAAATAAAATGCGGGAGGAGTCCTGTCAACGCTGGGATTATGCGGATTTTTCATGGGGGGTACCCCCTGAGTAACAGGACTTATAAAAGGACGATATTTTATCCTTCACTTTATGGCTGAACGGGCTACTTTTGACCGTCCGCAGTCCCAGGATTCAGCAGCTATACTTTTTGGGTCTTTTCACTCGCGTTTGATACAGACCAGGCCAATGGCATAAAAACCATCACAATTTCTCCGCGCAGGCGCTACAATCGACCGCAGTCACAATTCTCAAATCACAAGAGTATTGCTAATGAAAAACATCAATCCAACGCAGACTTCTGCCTGGCAGGCACTACAAAAACACTTCGACGAAATGAAAGACGTCTCCCTCGCGGATCTGTTCGCGAAAGACGGCGACCGTTTCAGCAAATTCTCCGCAACCTTTGACGATCAGATGCTGGTAGATTTCTCCAAAAACCGCATCACGGAAGAGACGCTGGCGAAATTGCAGGATCTGGCGAAAGAGACCGATCTGGCTGGGGCCATCAAGTCCATGTTCTCCGGCGAGAAGATCAACCGCACCGAAGACCGTGCCGTGCTGCACGTTGCGCTGCGTAACCGTAGCAATACGCCGATTATGGTTGATGGCAAAGATGTGATGCCAGAAGTCAATGCGGTGCTGGAGAAGATGAAAACCTTCTCAGAAGAAATTATTTCCGGAAGCTGGAAAGGCTACACCGGTAAAGCGATTACTGATGTGGTCAACATTGGTATCGGTGGCTCTGACCTCGGCCCGTTCATGGTGACCGAAGCGCTGCGTCCGTACAAAAATCATCTGAACATGCACTTTGTGTCTAACGTCGATGGCACCCACATCGCCGAAGTGCTGAAAAAAGTGAATCCAGAAACCACGCTGTTCCTGGTGGCGTCTAAAACCTTCACCACCCAGGAGACCATGACCAACGCCCACAGCGCGCGCGACTGGTTCCTGGCAACGGCGGGTGACAACAAACACGTGGCGAAACACTTCGCGGCGCTGTCCACCAATGGCAAAGCTGTGGGTGAGTTCGGCATCGACACCGCCAATATGTTTGAATTCTGGGACTGGGTTGGCGGTCGTTATTCTCTGTGGTCGGCGATTGGCCTGTCGATCATTCTGTCCGTTGGTTATGACAACTTCGTTGAGCTGCTCTCCGGCGCACACGCGATGGACAAACACTTCGCCAACACCGCGCCCGAGAAAAACCTGCCGGTTCTGCTGGCGCTGATCGGCATCTGGTACAACAACTTCTTTGGTGCTGAGACCGAAGCGATCCTGCCGTACGACCAGTACATGCACCGCTTTGCGGCGTACTTCCAGCAGGGCAACATGGAATCCAACGGCAAATACGTTGACCGTAACGGCAACGCGGTGGATTACCAGACTGGCCCAATCATCTGGGGGGAGCCGGGTACCAATGGTCAGCATGCGTTCTATCAGCTGATTCACCAGGGCACCAAAATGGTTCCGTGTGATTTCATCGCGCCAGCGACAACCCACAACGCGCTGTCCGATCATCACCAGAAGCTGCTGTCTAACTTCTTTGCACAGACCGAAGCACTGGCGTTTGGTAAAGCGCGCGATGTGGTTGAGCAGGAATACCGCGATTTGGGTAAAGATCCGGCGACGCTGGAAAACGTGGTGCCATTCAAAGTCTTCGAAGGCAACCGCCCAACCAACTCCATCCTGCTGCGTGAAATTACGCCGTTCAGCCTGGGTGCGTTGATTGCGTTGTATGAGCACAAAATCTTTACTCAGGGTGCCATCCTGAACATCTTCACCTTTGACCAGTGGGGCGTTGAGCTGGGCAAACAGCTGGCAAACCGTATTCTGCCGGAGCTGGGTGATGATAAAGATATTAACAGCCATGACAGTTCAACAAATGGTCTGATTAATCGCTATAAATCCTGGCGCGCGTAATCTTTATTCCGTAATACATGCCGGCGAAATGCCGGCATTTTTTTATCGGATAATTCCGGTTGTCCGTTACCTGACGCAAATTTCTATTATGAGTTTAATCCGAAAAGCCTGATTACCCCGTTAATTACTGCGGGTTATTTTAGGAAAATACGGAGTGTGAACGTTGTTTGTTATATTTTAACTTATTGAATGTAAATGAGTTTATTAATATTTATTTGCGGATTATATTTCCTTTCATCCATTTATCCTAAAACCGCCTGGCTATTTCCCCGTACGTCAATCCGCCTGCTTTAGTTGTGTATACTCGAATCCGCCTGAATTTCTTTTTGGGCAAATCTCCATTCATTCATTGAAGGGAAATTGTTATGAAGAAAGTACTGTATGGCATTTTTGCCATAACTGCGCTTGCGGCAACGTCTGTCTATGCAGCTCCGGTTCAGGTCGGGGAAGCAGCAGGCTCAGCAGCAACGTCTGCCTCAGCGGGAAGTTCTACCGCGACGGCGACAAGCACCGTAGGCTCGGCCGTGGGTGTCGCTCTGGCGGCAACCGGTGGCGGTGATGGCTCCAATACCGGAACCACGACCACCACGACAACCAGCACTCAGTAATCACGGGTGTTTTAATCATAACCACACTTCGGTGTGGTTATTTCGCCCCTTCGGAGAAGAGTCGTGAAGCGACCTGCAATCATTCTGATTTGCCTGCTTTTACAGGCCTGCTCAGCCACCACAAAAGGGCTGGGCAACTCACTGTGGGACAGCGTGTTTGGCACGCCTGGCGTACATCTTACGGACGATGACATCCAGAACATGCCGTATGCCAGCCAGTACATGCAGTTAAACGATGGCCCGCAGCTTTTTGTGGTGCTCGCTTTCGATGAAAACGGGCAGCAGAAATGGGTGACGCAAGATCAGGCCACCATCGTGACGCAGCATGGGCGTATCGTGAAAACCCTGCTGGGCGGTGACAACCTGCTTGAGGTGAATAATCTCGCGGCGGACCCCCTCATCAAACCCAATCAAATTGTCGATGGTGCAAGCTGGACGCGCACTCTGGGCTGGACCGAGCACAAGCAGGTCCGCTACGCCACCGCGCGTTCCGTTTTCCGCTGGGACGGCACGGATACCGTAACGCTGGGCAGCGATGAAACCCAGGTCCGCGTGCTGGATGAAGAAGTTACAACCGATCAGGCGACGTGGCATAACCGCTTCTGGGTGGATGAGGAAGGGCAGATTCGTCAGTCGCTGCAGTACCTTGGCGCGGATTTCTTCCCGGTAAAAGCCACCCTGATCAAGGCGGCGAAATCATGAAAATCATCACAAGCGTTGCGCTGATCGTCACGCTCGCCGCGCCGCTGGCGTGGTCTGCGGGCACCGTTAAGGTCTATACCCCGGACAACAAAGAGCCAAAAACCTTATCCAATGCTGAACATCTGATCGATCTCGTTGGGCAGCCCCGGCTGGCAAACAGCTGGTGGCCCGGCTCCATCATCAGCGAACGCCAGGCAACGGCGATAGCAGAACAAAAACACCAGGCCTTACTGGCTCGCCTGACCGGACTGGCAGAGCAAGAAGACGGCGACACGGCGGCAGCAATCAATGCGGTGCGCCAGCAGTTGCAGGCGATCACCGTAACCGGACGCCAGCGGGTGACTCTGGATCCCGATGAAGTCCGCGTAACGGAAAACGGCAACCCGACGCTGGAAGGCGACTACACGCTGTGGATTGTGGCGAAGCCTTCAACCGTTACCGTGGCGGGATTGCTCAGCAGCCCAGGCCAAAAACCCTTTACGCCAGGGCGCGACGTGGCGAGTTATCTGGACGAACAACACTTGCTGAGTGGTGCGGAAAACAGCTACGCGTGGGTGATTTACCCCGATGGCCGCAGGCAAAACGTCCCTGTTGCGTACTGGAACAAGCGCCACATCGAACCCATGCCGGGCAGCGTGATTTTTGTCGGCTTTGCCGATCACTTCTGGACGAAGGCGTATGACGGGCTGAACACCGACATGCTTCGCTCTCTGACGCAGCGGATACCGGAATAATGAAAAGACCTTATCTCTATAGCATGCTGGCGCTGTGCGTAAGCGCCGCCTGTCATGCCGAAACGTATCCGGCACCCATTGGCCCATCACAGTCAGATTTCGGCGGCGTCGGGCTCATGCAAACGCCCACCGCGCGTATGGCGCGTGAGGGCGAAATCAGTCTTAACTATCGCGATAACGACCAGTACCGCTACTACTCCGCTTCCGTACAGCTTTTCCCATGGCTGGAAACGACGCTGCGTTATACCGATGTGCGCACTAAACAGTACAGTAGCGTTGATGCGTTTTCCGGTAACCAGACTTACAAAGACAAAGCGTTCGACCTCAAACTGCGTCTGTGGGAGGAGAGCTACTGGATGCCGCAGGTGTCCGCGGGCGCGCGCGATATCGGCGGTACAGGGCTTTTTGATGCGGAATATCTGGTCGCCAGCAAAGCCTGGGGACCGTTCGATTTCTCACTCGGTTTGGGCTGGGGGTATCTCGGCACCAGCGGCAACGTGAAAAACCCATTCTGCTCCTACAGCGACAAATATTGCTATCGCGACAACAGCTATAAGAAAGCCGGTTCGGTGAGCGGGGACCAGATGTTCCACGGCCCGGCATCACTGTTCGGTGGCGTGGAATATCAAACGCCATGGCAGCCGCTGCGCCTGAAGCTGGAATACGAAGGCAACAACTATACCGAAGACTTTGCGGGCAAGATTGAGCAGAAGAGCAAGTTTAACGTTGGCGCTATTTACCGCGTCACCGATTGGGCCGACGTTAACCTCAGCTACGAGCGCGGTAACACCGTGATGTTTGGTTTTACGCTGCGCACCAACTTTAACGATATGCGGCCGTCCTATAACGACAATGCACGGCCTGCGTATCAGCCGCAGCCGCAGGACGCGATCATTCAGCACTCGGTGGTGGCGAATCAGCTCACGCTGCTGAAATACAATGCGGGCCTTGCCGATCCTAAAATCCAGGCAAAAGGTGACACGCTATACGTCACGGGCGAGCAGGTGAAATACCGCGATTCCCGCGAAGGGATCGAGCGCGCCAATCGGATCATCATGAACGATCTGCCGGATGGGATCCGCACGATCCGCGTGACGGAAAATCGCCTCAATATGCCGCAGGTGACGACCGAAACGGACGTGGCCAGCCTGAAGCGTCATCTCGAAGGCGAACCGCTGGGGCATGAAACCGAACTGGTGCAAAAACGCGTAGAACCGGTGGTGCCAGAAACCACCGAGCAGGGCTGGTATATCGACAAATCTCGCTTTGATTTCCATGTCGATCCGGTACTGAACCAGTCCGTTGGTGGGCCAGAAAATTTCTATATGTATCAGTTGGGCGTAATGGCTACGGCAGATCTGTGGGTGACGGATCATCTCCTGACCACCGGTAGCCTGTTTGGCAATATCGCCAATAACTACGACAAATTTAACTACACCAATCCACCAAGCGACTCAAAACTGCCGCGTGTGCGTACCCGCGTGCGTGAGTATGTGCAGAACGATGTGTATGTGAACAACATGCAGGCCAACTATTTCCAGTATCTCGGCAACAGTTTCTATGGCCAGGTATATGGCGGTTATCTGGAAACCATGTACGGCGGCGCGGGTGCAGAACTCCTGTACCGCCCGGTCGATAGCAACTGGGCGTTTGGTCTTGATGCCAACTACGTGAAACAGCGTGACTGGCGTAGCGCGCAAGACATGATGAAGTTCACCGATTACAGCGTCAAAACCGGGCATTTGACTGCCTACTGGACCCCGTCATTTGCGCAGGACGTGCTGGTGAAAGCCAGCGTCGGGCAGTATCTGGCGGGCGATAAAGGCGGCACGCTGGAAGTCGCCAAACGCTTCGACAGCGGCGTGGTGGTCGGCGGTTACGCCACGATTACCAACGTTTCGCCAGAAGAATACGGCGAAGGGGACTTCACCAAAGGCGTGTATGTGTCGATTCCGCTGGATCTGTTCTCATCCGGACCAACCCGTAGCCGTGCGGCAATTGGCTGGACGCCGCTGACGCGCGACGGGGGTCAGCAGCTTGGACGTAAGTTCCAGCTGTATGACATGACCAGCGATCGGAGCGTGAACTTCCGCTGATGCTTTCCCCTCACCCTCTGCTCAAAGGGGGCTGGTTTTCGCCCTCTCCCTTTTAGAGAGAGAGCCTGGGTGAGGGGTATTATTTTGCTTTGCATAAAACATAAACAAAAAATATAGATCTCCGTCACAATTTTGCGTTATACAGGTACTTCGCCCCTGAGATTGAGGTGCTGTATGACATCCCTGACGCGTCCGCGCGTTGAGTTTATCTCAACGATTCTCCAGACCGTGTTGAATATGGGTCTGTTAAGCCTTGGCCTGATTCTGGTCGTCTTTCTGGGCAAAGAAACGGTACATCTGGCTGATGTGCTGTTCGCCCCCGAGCAAACCAGCAAATATGAGCTGGTGGAAGGACTGGTGGTCTACTTTCTCTACTTCGAATTTATCGCCCTGATTGTGAAGTACTTTCAATCCGGCTTTCACTTCCCGCTGCGTTACTTTGTCTATATCGGGATCACCGCGATTGTGCGGCTGATCATCGTCGATCATAAATCACCGCTCGACGTACTGATCTACTCGGCGGCGATCCTGCTGTTGGTGATCACTTTGTGGCTGTGCAACTCCAAACGGCTGAAGCGGGAATAAAAAAATGGCGGCCCGAGGGCCGCCAAACAACAGTCACAAGTTAACTCGTCATATTTCAGGCTGCTGATGCGTTGGCTGCGTTCGTTCACCCCAGTCACTTACTTGAGTAAGCTCCTGGAGATTCACTCGCTTGCCGCCTTCCAGCACCCCGAAATATTTAGAGTTTTGGGTCAATACATTACGTCAAAGTTGAGGGTTGCAGTGGCATAACATGATGAAGCTTAACCTTTCACACCGCCTGCCGTCAGGCCGTTCACCAGCCAGCGCTGAGCTAGCAGGAACACCACGGTAATCGGGATGGCGGAGAGTACAGCGGCTGCGGCAAAGTCGCCCCACAGGTAGTTTTGCGGGTTGAGATATTGCTGCATACCGACTGCCAGCGTGTAGCTATTCACATCACGCAGCAGCAGGGACGCGACCGGTACTTCAGTAATGGCCGCGATAAACGACAGAATAAAGACCACGGCCAGAATCGGCACCGACAGCGGTAACAATACCAGGCGGAAGGCCTGCCACGGCGTGGCGCCATCCAGCGCAGCCGCTTCTTCCAGCGATCCGTCGATGGTTTCGAAATAACCTTTAATCGTCCATACATGCAGCGCGATGCCGCCCAGATAGGCGAAGATCACGCCGCCGTGCGTGTTTAGACCGATAAACGGTACGTATTGACCAAGACGGTCAAACAACGCGTACAACGCCACCAGCGATAGCACCGCCGGGAACATCTGGAAGATCAACATCCCTTTCAGCAGCGTCGCTTTGCCCGGGAAGCGCATGCGGGCAAACGCGTAAGCACAGGTGGTTGAGAGCGCCACAATCCCCACGGCGGTAATACCGGCCACTTTGATTGAGTTCCACAGCCACAGCAGAACCGGGAACGGCGGCGGCGTCACGCGGCCATCGGCGTGCTCGACGCTAAAACCTAACGCCAGTCGCCAGTGCTCCCAGGAGATTTTTTCCGGGATCAGGCTGCCGGTAGCAAAGTTGCCCTCGCGCAGCGAGATGGCGATAACCATCAGCAGCGGGAACATAATGGCTGCGATAAAAATCAGCAGGCCTAAGTGCGTCGCGAAGAGGCGCAGCTTTTGAGATTTGGGTTGGACCATAGCCATAATAATTCTTACTCCTTAATACCGCTCCAGGCTATTTCACTTGCCAGTCTGAACGCTGGCAGCGTCCGGACTGGTTGCGTCAATGACGCCTGGTGATTCCGATTAATCAAATTTCATACGTGTGGCTTTCAGATTCACAATCGCCAGCGCGCCCACCAACAGGAAGATCAGAGTGGCAATCGCCGCCGCCAGACCGAAGTCCTGCCCACCGCCGCCTTCAAAGGCGATGCGGTAGGTATAGCTTACCAACAGGTCGGTATAGCCCGCGGGCGTGGTAGTGCCGAGTCGGTCCGGGCTGCCGTTGGTCAGAAGCTGAATCAGTACGAAGTTATTAAAGTTAAAGGCAAAACTGGCAATCATTAGCGGGGTCAGCGGCTTGATCAGCAGCGGGAGCGTAATCTTAAAGAAGTTCTGGAACGGGCCCGCGCCGTCCATCGCGGAGGCTTCGTACAGGTCGTCCGGAATTGCTTTCAGCAGGCCCATGCACAGGATCATCATGTACGGATAGCCGAGCCAGGTGTTGACGATGATAATCATCGAGCGAGCCGTTGTTGGGTCGCTAAACCACGCCGGCTTAATGCCAAACAGCGCGCCCAGCATCATGTTGATTTCACCGAAGCTCTGGTTGAACAGGCCTTTGAAAATCAAAATCGAGATAAACGACGGGACGGCGTAGGGCAGAATCAGCAGCACGCGGTAAATGGCTTTGCCCTTCAGGGACTCCCACTGCACCACGCACGCGAGCACCATGCCGACCGCCACGGTCAGGATCACCGTCAGGACGGAGAACACCACCGTCCAGACGAAAATGGCCATGAACGGTTTCTGGATGCCTTCGTCGGTAAAGACGCGGGTAAAGTTGTCCCAACCGATGGTGACGGTATAGCCTGGGCTGAGTTTATCGTCGCCCCATTTGCCATCGGCATTTACGGACTGATAGAACCCGATATCGTTATTTGGACGATATTTCACGCCGGTCTGGTTGTTGGTCAGCGAGCCGTCATCCGCTCGCGTGTACAGCGGCTGCGTGCCTGAGAACTGGCGCAGCGAGCTCATGATGACTTTGCTTTCGTCAGGCAGCACGGCGGTGAGTTGCGTCAGCGCCTGGCGATTCTGAGTGATAATACGCAGATTGGCGCGTTCGCCTTCTGGTAGGGCATCCGCTTCTTTAAGCGTCAGCTTTTGTTCGCCGCCAAGTTTGAAAGCGTCGGAGACGTATTGTTTACCACTTTCCTCGTCTGACAGCGCCAGCTTCCACTCCTCTCCCGCTGGATATAAACCAAAGTTAAAGGTTTTTCCGGCCTGGTAGGAACGGTCCATCAGCACCTGCTGGGCGCGTTCCTGAGCGAGCTGGTTGGTGCTGCTGTAGTTGGTGAAGGCGATGGCGATAGTACAAATCAGGGGGAACAGGACAAACAGCCCCATCCCGGCGACACCCGGATACACGTAGCGCCAGGCGTAGGCTTTGCGATTGGCAAAAATATACAGGCCAACTGAGCTTAAAATCAGCGTCATGATGGCGAACAGGTACTCCCCCTGTACATACATTAAAACAACAAGGTAGCCCACCAGTAAGCCGAGCAGACCTATCACTGACCATTTCAGCGTGTCGCTTTGCCACCAGTGCTTCTTTTTAATGACATCCATGGGGATCTTCCTCTACAGCATTTTTTGTTCTCCCTCTCCACTTAGGGGAGAGGGTCGGGGCGAGGGGATACAGGCGGCCTCACCCTAACCCTCTCCCTAAAAGGGAGAGGGGATAAAAGCATTATTTCGTAATACGACCCTGTGCATCTTTCAGCGCAGCATCTACCGTCTGACGACCGCTTGCCGCGTTGATCACAGCAGTACGGGTGGCATACCAGAACGCCGCCATTTGCGGGATGTTTGGCATGATTTCGCCTTTCTGGGCGTTATCCATGGTGGCGGCAATGCGTGGGTCTTTCGCCAGAGTCTCCTGGAAGGATTTCAGTGCGACAGCACCCAGCGGTTTGTCCTTGTTCACCACATCCAGACCCTGGTCGGTCAGCAGGTAGTTTTCGAGGAACTCTTTCGCCAGCTCTTTGTTCGGGCTGGCGGCGTTGATACCTGCGCTCAGCACGCCAACGAACGGTTTAGACGGCTTGCCTTTAAAGGTAGGCAGCAGTGCGACGCCGTAGTTGATTTTGCTCTTATCGATGTTAGACCAGGCCCACGGACCGTTGATGGTCATCGCGGTTTCGCCTTTATTGAACGCCGCTTCTGCGATGGAGTAATCGGTATCCGCGTTCATGTGTTTGTTTTTAATAAGGTCGACCAGGAAGGTCAGACCGGCTTTCGCACCAGCGCTGTCCACGCCCACGTCTTTCACGTCGTATTTGCCGTTTTCAAACTTGAACGCATACCCGCCGTCAGCCGCAATCAGCGGCCAGGTGAAGTACGGTTCTTGCAGGTTAAACATCAACGCGCTCTTACCTTTCGCCTTCAGCTCTTTATCCAGAGCCGGGATCTCTTCCCAGGTTTTTGGCGGGTTCGGTACGAGGTCTTTATTGTAAATCAGAGAGAGTGCTTCAACGGCGACCGGATAAGCGATCAGCTTGCCGTTATAACGCACTGCGTCCCAGGTAAACGGGAACAGTTTGTCCTGGAACGCTTTATCTGGAGAGACCTCCGCCAGCAGACCCGATTGTGCATAGCCGCCGAAACGGTCATGCGCCCAGAAGATAATGTCCGGGCCATCGCCCGTTGCTGCGACTTGCGGGAATTTCTCTTCCAGTTTGTCCGGGTGTTCAACGGTGACTTTAATGCCGGTGTCTTTTTCGAATTTTTTACCCACTTCGGCCAGGCCGTTGTAGCCTTTGTCGCCGTTAATCCAGATAACCAGTTTACCTTCTTCAATTTTGGCGAGCGCCGGTGCGGAAATCATCATTGCTGCCAGGGCGGACAAGGCGAAAACGCGTGCGCCAGTATTGATCTTCATATCTGCCATCCTTTTGGGTGATGTGCTCATGGATACACTGAGGTGGTTCAACGTGACTCAGTCTCCTTATTTGACATCCTCTTTCCATCCTCCTTAGCCCTACGCCCCACCCCCTCTTTATGTGATCTGTGTTGCATAGATTTAAGTTATGAGTCATGGCGCACATAAAAACACGCAGATTTTTGTCGCATGTATCACGAAATTAGCCGCAGCCCGCCTGATGCGGGGGCAGAACCGCCGGCCTCATCCTCCCGCCTCCTCCCCCACAAAAAAACGAGGGGGTGGAGGATTCACAACAGTAATGGATGCCCCATATTCAGCCCATCTTGAATGTTTCTGTCGGTGACAGGTTGTAACGAAGGGAGAAGGGCATGGCGAGCGTACAACTGCGGAATGTAACGAAAGCCTGGGGCGACGTAGTGGTGTCGAAAGACATCGATCTGGACATCCACGAAGGTGAGTTCGTGGTGTTTGTCGGTCCATCGGGCTGCGGTAAATCAACTCTGCTGCGTATGATTGCCGGACTTGAAACCATCACCAGCGGCGATCTGTTTATTGGTGAGACGCGCATGAATGACATCCCGCCTGCAGAACGCGGCGTGGGTATGGTGTTCCAGTCCTATGCACTTTATCCCCATCTCTCCGTTGCCGAAAACATGTCCTTCGGTCTGAAGCTGGCCGGAGCCAAAAAAGACGTTATCAACCAGCGCGTGAATCAGGTGGCCGAAGTGCTGCAGCTGGCACATTTGCTGGAACGCAAACCAAAAGCCCTGTCCGGTGGGCAGCGTCAGCGCGTGGCGATTGGTCGTACGTTGGTAGCAGAACCGCGCGTCTTTTTGCTTGATGAACCGCTTTCTAACCTGGACGCCGCGCTGCGCGTTCAGATGCGTATTGAAATTTCCCGTCTGCATAAACGTCTTGGCCGCACGATGATTTACGTCACCCACGATCAGGTTGAAGCGATGACGCTCGCCGACAAAATTGTGGTGCTGGACGCAGGCCGCGTCGCGCAGGTGGGCAAACCTTTAGAGCTGTATCACTACCCGGCCGACCGTTTTGTTGCGGGCTTTATTGGCTCGCCAAAAATGAATTTCCTGCCGGTAAAAGTGACTGCGACAGCTATCGAACAGGTACAGGTGGAACTGCCTAACCGTCAGCAGATTTGGCTGCCAGTGGACAGCGCCAGCGTACAGGTCGGGGCGAATATGTCCCTGGGTATCCGTCCTGAGCATTTACTGCCGAGTCAGATCGCTGATGTGACGCTGGAAGGTGAAGTTCAGGTCGTCGAACAGCTTGGTCATGAAACACAGATTCATATCCAGATCCCCGCCATCCGTCAGAACCTGGTGTACCGCCAGAATGACGTGGTGTTGGTAGAAGAGGGTGCCACATTCGCTATCGGCTTGCCGCCAGAGCGTTGCCATCTGTTCCGTGAGGATGGCACCGCATGTCGTCGGTTGCACAAAGAGCCCGGCGTTTAAGCACTCCCAATAAAAGGCACGAAACCGACAGGTGAAGTGTTCAAAGAAAAGCAATGATCTCAGGAGATAGAATAATGATTACTCTGCGCAAAGTTCCTCTGGCACTCGCCATTGCGGCAGGCATCTTGTCTGCCCAGGCCGGTGCTGTCGACTTTAAAGGTTATGCTCGTTCTGGCATTGGCTGGACCGGGAGTGGTGGTGAGCAGCAATGCTTCCAGGCAACGGGTGCCCAAAGTAAATATCGTCTCGGTAACGAATGTGAAACGTATGCCGAGATTAAACTGGGTCAGGAAGTCTGGAAAGAAGGTGATAAGAGCTTCTATTTCGATACCAACGTAGCGTATTCCGTTGCACAGCAGAATGACTGGGAAGCGACTGACCCGGCATTCCGTGAAGCAAACGTGCAGGGTAAAAACCTGATTGATTGGCTGCCAGGTTCTACCATTTGGGCCGGTAAGCGTTTCTATCAACGTCATGACGTTCACATGATCGACTTCTACTACTGGGATATTTCTGGTCCTGGTGCGGGTCTGGAAAACATCGACGTCGGCTTCGGTAAACTGTCTCTGGCTGCGACGCGTTCTTCTGAAGCGGGCGGTTCTTCTTCATTCGCCAGCAACAGCATTTATGACTACACCACGCGCACAGCGAATGACGTTTTCGACGTTCGTTTAGCGCAGATGGAAATTAACCCAGGCGGAACGCTGGAACTGGGTGCCGATTATGGCCGTGCCAATGAACGTGATGGCTATTATCTGGTTGACGGTGCATCAAAAGATGGCTGGATGTTCACCGCAGAACACACCCAAAGCATGTTGAAAGGCTTCAACAAGTTTGTCCTGCAATATGCGACTGATTCTATGACCTCTCAGGGTAAAGGCCTGTCGCAAGGTTCAAGCATCGGCACCTCCGATAATATCAACTATGCGATGAACAATAATGGCCACCTGTGGCGTGTTCTGGACCACGGTGCGATCTCCTTAGGCGATAGCTGGGACCTGATGTATGTCGGTATGTATCAGGACATCAATCTGGACAGCAATAATGGTACTAAGTGGTGGACAGTGGGCGTGCGTCCAATGTTCAAATGGACGCCAATCATGAGTACCTTGCTGGAAGTTGGCTATGACAACGTTAAGTCTCAAGAGACTGGCGATACCAACAACCAATACAAAATCACCCTGGCACAACAATGGCAGGCTGGCGACAGCATCTGGTCTCGCCCGGCAATTCGTGTATTCGCGACCTATGCCAAGTGGGATGAAAAATGGGGCTATGCGCCAAGCGGTAATAACACCAAAGCGGGTTATAACCCAGGCGTTGCTTACAGTGACACTTCTCTGAACAGCTTTAGCCGTGGCGACAACGATGAGTGGTCATTCGGCGCTCAGATGGAAATCTGGTGGTAATACCGTCTTAATCTGACGAACTGATCAAACAGAGGGGCGAAAGCCCCTCTATCCCTTAGGAACGGCGCGCTATTGCCCGGCTACCGCTGAACCTGTGCTTTATGAGGTGATAACAATGAAAATGAAGAAAAGTCTCGTAGCCCTTTGCTTATCAGCGGGATTATTGGCCAGCGTTCCTGCCATCACGCTCGCAAATGTGAATTTTGTTCCACAGAATACAACGACGGCTCCGGCTATTCCGGCGGCGGCGTTGCAGCAACTTGTATGGACCCCAGTCGATCAGTCTAAAACGCAAACGACTCAGCTTTCGACCGGTGGCCAAACCCTGAATGTCCCTGGTATCACTGGCCCCGTAGCGGCCTATAGCGTGCCGGCAAACATTGGTGAGCTGACCTTGACGCTCTCCAGTGAAGTGAACAAACAAACCAGCGTTTTTGCACCGAATGTGTTGATTCTCGATCAGAATCTGACGCCATCTGCATTCTTCCCAAGCGAATACTTTACCTATCAAGAACCCGGTGTGATGAGCGCCGATCGTCTTGGTGGGGTGATGCGCCTGACGCCAGCGTTGGGTCAGCAGAAGATCTATGTGCTGGTCTTCACGACTGACAAAGATCTCCAGCAAACAACAACGCTGCTGGACCCGGCAAAAGCCTATGCCAAAGGTATCGGTAACGCTGTACCGGATATCCCGGATCCTATTGCCCGTCATACCACAGACGGCGTTGTGAAATTGAAAGTGTCTACCAATAGCGCCTCAAGTGTTCTGGTCGGGCCGCTCTTTGGTTCTTCTTCTACCGGGCCTGTCACTGTGGGCAACACCGCAGCGCCTGCGCCAGCTTATGCAGCGCCAGCAACGACTGCTGCCGCTCCTGCACTTGCTCCGGTGAAAAAATCTGCACCGGTACTGAACGATACTGAAACCTACTTCAACAAAGCGATCAAACAGGCCGTTGATAGCGGCGATGTCGACAAAGCGCTGAAGCTGCTTGATGAAGCTGAGCGTTTAGGTTCAACCACTGCCCGTTCGACCTTTATCAGCAGTGTAAAAGGCAAGGGGTGACCGTCTCCCCACAGTGCTGATTTTGTCAGTAGTTTAGTGCGCCTGAGTGGGCGCACTTTTTTTGGCGCTGTTTATGCTGTTGCGCCACTGTTGCGATAATGTTCGCTAATCCACGTTTGAACGCCCCCAACCTGCATTTCTGCGATACAATAGCCATACGTTATGTATCGGAGAGTCTGGCATGTCACACCCTGCGCTAACGCAACTGCGTGCGCTGCGCTATTTTGACCAAATACCCGCGCTGAGCCCTGAGCAACTCGACTGGTTGCTGCTGGAAGATTCCATGACGAAACGTTTTGAGCAGCAGGGGAAAAACGTCACCGTGACGCTGATTCAGGAAGGATTTGTGTCCGCTGATGAGGTCTCCAGCGAGCTACCGTTGTTGCCAAAAGAAGAACGCTACTGGCTGCGTGAAATCCTGCTATGCGCGGATGGCGAGCCATGGCTTGCCGGGCGCACCGTCGTTCCGGAATCCACGCTTTCTGGCCCAGAACTGGCTCTGCAAACATTGGGTAAAACCCCGCTGGGACGCTATCTTTTTACGTCGTCCGAGCTCACCCGTGATTTTATTGAAATAGGGCGCGATGCCGATCTGTGGGGACGCCGTTCCCGCCTGCGCTTAAGCGGCAAACCGTTAATGCTGACGGAACTGTTTTTGCCCGCATCGCCGTTGTACTAAGAGGATATGAAAATGGAGTGGAGTCTGACGCAGGATAAGCTGCTGGCCTTTCACCGCCTGATGCGAACAGATAAACCGATCGGTGCTTTGCTGCTGCTGTGGCCAACGCTGTGGGCACTGTGGGTCGCGGCTCCCGGTTTGCCACCGCTGTGGATCCTGGCGGTCTTCGTGGCTGGCGTCTGGCTGATGCGCGCGGCGGGTTGCGTGGTGAATGATTATGCCGATCGTAAGTTTGACGGACACGTTAAACGCACCGCCAATCGCCCACTGCCCAGCGGCCAGGTATCGGAAAAAGAGGCGCGCACGCTGTTTGTTGTGCTGGTCGTACTCGCTTTCCTGCTGGTGCTCACGCTTAATACCATGACGATTTTGCTTTCGGTGGCGGCGCTGGCGCTGGCGTGGGTATATCCGTTCATGAAGCGTTATACGCATTTGCCGCAGGTGGTGCTAGGCGCAGCGTTCGGCTGGTCAATTCCCATGGCGTTTGCTGCCGTCAGTGAGTCCGTGCCGCTGAGCTGCTGGCTGATGTTTCTCGCCAACATCTTGTGGGCGGTGGCCTACGACACTCAATACGCTATGGTCGACCGTGATGATGACCTGAAAATCGGCATCAAATCGACGGCGATTTTATTCGGTCGTCACGACAAGCTGATCATTGGGATATTGCAGGTCGCCGTACTGGCGCTGATGGTGGTCATTGGCCGTCTGAACGGGCTGAACTGGGAGTTTTACTGGTCGGTGCTGGTGGCGGGACTGTTGTTTGCGTATCAGCAAAAGCTGATCGCCAGGCGCGATCGTGAAGCCTGCTTTAAAGCCTTCCTGAATAATAACTACGTTGGACTGGTGCTGTTTTTAGGTCTGGCGATGAGTTACTGGTCTTAGGTCAACGCAAAACGGTCTCGATAGTGACCGTTTTTAGTGTTTGCTCCCTCTCCCGTGGGAGAGGGCTGGGGTGAGGGCAACAGACCGCACAAGGCCAAAAGCAAAACGGCAACCTCGTTGTCGTTTTTGATGTCTTCTCCCTCTCCCTGTGGGAGAGGGCTGGGGTGAGGGCATCAGACCGCACAAGGCCAAAAACAAAACGGTAACACCGTTGTCGTTTTTGATGTCTTCTCCCTCTCCCTGTGGGAGAGGGTTGGGGTGAGGGCATCAGGCCGCACAAGGCCAAAGCAAAACGGCAACCATCAGGTTGCCGTTTTAGTTTCCGCACTAAAGCGGATCGCAGAAACCCGCTACTCGTCCTGCGTTGCACTCTCAATCGTCAAACGCACATCAGACGTAATCAGTTCCGCCAGCATCTGATAAACCTTCATGGTTTCACCAGGCTCGGCATCTCCGGTATCGCTGATATAACCTTCGTCACGCAGCGTCAGCACCAATGAGCTAAACACCGCTTTATCGAAGAATTCTGGTGCGTTGATGCCGTGCAGCACAGACAAACGCTGAGCCAACGTGCGGCTCTCTTTTTCCAGCGTTCCACGGTTAATGGACGGATTAGCGCTCAGCAGCCAGAAGGTGATGGCGTAGCGTTGCAGCGTCTCTCGTGCGCCAGCAGCCAGCAGTTGAAGCGTGCGAGAACGTGACGGATTGATATGCAGCTCATCGCCTTTCACCGCGATCAACCCCTGACGGAGCAACTCTTCGGTCAATTTATCCAGCTCTGCCGCCAGCTCGTCTTTGCTCCAGCGCAGGAACAACTCCGCTTTCAACATCGGGTAAAGCACTTCAACATGACGCAGTATTTCCTGACGGGAAATACGACGGTGCTGAGTGATGATGGCAGCCATCAACGACGGCAGCATCAGCATATGCGCGATATTGTTGCGATAGTACGTCATCAACACCGCCTGCTCGCGCGGCAGAATGATGATGTCACCAATCGTGTCCTTCTCGACCTCGAACTTGTTCATTTGCAGCGCATGGTCAATCAGTTGACCCGCCGTCACAGACGGTACGGTTGAGTCCGTTGAGTACGGAACATGGCGCATCATGTCGAGATAACAGTCGAGCTGTTCGGTTAGCTGTTCGCGCGTCAGTGAGCGCTGACGCGAGGCCAGTAGCGCGGTACAACACAGGTTCATGGCGTTAGCCGCACCCGCATTGTTAATACGCACCATCAAATCGGCAGCAATATTGTTTACCGTAGGCGTCAACCACGCCGGGCGAATGGCTTCGATCGGATCGATAGACTCTCGCCATTCTGGTACATGCTGGTTCAGATACGTCATCAGTGGCATCGGTTCGCCAAAGTTAACGTAGCCCTGACCGAGATTACGCAGCTTGCTCAGACCGCGCAGCATCTGCGGTAAGCTCTCTTTCTCTTTCGTCGCGCCACGCAGCTCTTTAGCGTAAGTGCCCACTTCCATCACGTGCTCGTAACCGATATAAATCGGCACCAGCGTAATAGGACGTGTACCGCCGCGCAGCATGGCCTGAATGGTCATCGACAGCGTCCCGGTTTTCGGATCGAGCAGACGACCGGTACGGGAACGACCACCTTCGACAAAGTACTCTACGGAGTAGCCGCGGCTGAACAGTTCGCCCAGATATTCGCGGAATACCGTTGAATAGAGCTTGTTGCCCTTGAAGGTACGACGAATAAAGAACGCGCCCAGTCGGCGGAAAATCGGACCTGCTGGCCAGAAATTCAGGTTGATCCCGGCGGCGATATGCGGCGGAACCAGCCCCTGGTGATAGAGCACGTAGGAGAGCAGCAGATAATCCATGTGGCTGCGGTGGCAAGGCACATAGACAATCTCATGGCCGTCGTGGGCCAACTGGCGCACACGCTCGGCGTTGTGAACGTTAATCCCCTGGTACAGACGGTTCCAGGTGAAGCTCAGGATACGGTCAGACAGACGGATCATCTCGTAAGAGAAGTTCGCGGCAATCTCTTCCATCAGTGCGATAGCGTTTTGCTGCGCTTTCTCATGGGAGATTTTCTTGCTTCGCGCTTCGTCTTCAACCGCGCGAGCAATCGCTTTGGATGCCAGCAGTTTGTTGAACAGATCCTGACGCGCAGGTAAGCGTGGCCCCACAGCGGCTAAACGCTGACGGGCGAAGTGCATACGCGCAACGCGTGCCAGTTTTTGGGCGATAATTTTATCGGTGCCGTGCTCATCAGCCATGTGGCGTAACGACACCGACGGCGAGAAACGAACAAAACTATCGCGACCCAACCATGACACGGCAAAGAATTTTTGGACGCCGTTAAGCATGCGCAACGGCGGATTCTCTTCACCTTTTTGACGCCCTGGACGACGACCAAACATCACCGACACCGGCACCATCTGGACATCCAGATCGGGGTTGCTGCGGTGCAGATCAAGATAGTCGTGGAACAGTTTGATCGACTCTTCTTTCGGCGTGTAATAGGTAAACACGCGCGGCCCGCCGTGGATAAACACATAGCGAGGGAGAAGGGTGCCGTCGATTTCCAGGGGTTCCAAAGGATCCGGTAAATCGTGCGCCAGACATTGGGCGCGCAGCGTGAGTAAGTCTGCCTTCGAGTTATAAGGCAAAACGTACATAATAGGGCGTGAGGTATCGAGCCCTAATTCCAGCGCGGGTTCCGCCGGGATAGACTTACTTTTTACCAGTACGCTTAATGGTAAATTAAGTAATTTGTAGTAAATTCGTGGCCAGCCGGACATAAACGATGTAAAGCCTCTGGTTAATAATGCAATTGCGGCGCAAGGATAACAGAAAGCGCGCAAGATTTCTGTTGTTACCCGTCATACTTCAGGCTGCTGCGAAACCCGCCGCAGCCCTTGTTACTGACGCTAAATCTAATAAAAGGTTCTTTTAATGGCCAATAATACCACTGGGTTTACCCGAATCATCAAAGCTGCCGGTTATTCATGGAAAGGTTTCCGCGCGGCATGGATAAATGAAGCCGCCTTCCGGCAAGAAGGCGTTGCCGCAATTATTGCCGTGATTATCGCGTGCTTCCTTGATGTTGATGCTATCACCCGCGTACTTCTCATCAGCTCAGTACTGTTGGTGATGATAGTGGAAATTCTCAACAGCGCTATCGAAGCCGTTGTTGACCGTATTGGCTCTGATTTCCACGAACTTTCTGGTCGTGCGAAAGACATGGGCTCTGCCGCTGTACTGCTGGCGATTATCATCGCTGCCATTACCTGGGTCACCCTCCTTTGGTCACATTTTCGATAAGCTTTCAGGAATCGAATAAGTCTCTGGTTTTTTGTGCAGTTTTTGATTCCAAATTCGCCTTTGACTGTATATACTCACAGCATAACTGTATATACACCCAGGGGGCGGAATGAAAGCGTTAACGGCCAGACAGCAAGAGGTGTTTGATCTCATCAGGGATCACATCAGCCAGACGGGAATGCCACCCACGCGTGCGGAAATCGCACAGCGCCTGGGCTTCCGTTCACCAAACGCCGCGGAAGAGCATCTTAAAGCGCTGGCACGTAAAGGCGTTCTTGAGATTGTTTCAGGCGCGTCTCGCGGTATCCGCTTACTGGTGGAAGAAGAAACGGGCATCCCTCTTATCGGTCGCGTTGCGGCGGGTGAGCCGTTGCTGGCACAGCAGCACATTGAAGGCCACTATCAGGTTGATCCGGGTATGTTTAAGCCGAGCGCAGATTTCTTACTGCGTGTTAGCGGTATGTCCATGAAGGATATTGGTATTCTGGACGGCGATCTGTTGGCGGTACATAAAACTCAGGATGTGCGCAACGGACAGGTTGTTGTTGCGCGTATTGACGACGAAGTCACGGTTAAGCGCCTGAAAAAACAGGGTAACACCGTGCAACTTCTGCCTGAAAACAGTGAGTTTTCTCCGATTCTGGTGGATCTGCGCGAGCAAACCTTCTCTATTGAAGGGTTGGCGGTTGGCGTTATCCGCAACGGTGAATGGCTGTAATTTCTCTCTGACAGGCTGCGTCATCCACGCAGCCTGACTGTCTTATCTCGCTTCCGGTAATTTCCTATGTCTCTGCTGACAACTTCAGACAAGGCATTATGGCGTCTTGCGCTGCCAATGATTTTTTCCAATATCACCGTTCCTTTGCTTGGACTGGTGGATACGGGCGTCATTGGACATCTTGATTCTCCCGTCTATTTAGGTGGCATCGCGATTGGTGCGATGGCGACCAGCTTCCTCTTTATGCTGCTCCTGTTTTTGCGCATGAGCACGACCGGACTGACCGCCCAGGCCTTTGGCGCGAAAGATCCGGTACGCCTTGGGCGGGCGCTGGTTCAGCCGCTGATCCTGGCGTTAGGTGCCGGGCTACTGATTGTCGTATTGCGTACACCTCTGATCGATCTGGCGCTGCATATTGTCGGTGGCAGCGAAGCCGTGCTGGAACAGGCGCGCCGTTTTCTGGAGATTCGCTGGCTCAGCGCCCCTGCTTCACTCGCTAACCTCGTTCTGCTTGGCTGGCTACTCGGTGTGCAATATGTCCGTGCCCCGGTCATTTTGCTGGTGGTGGGGAATGTCCTGAATATCGTTCTCGATCTGTGGCTGGTGATGGGTTTGCATATGAATGTGCAGGGTGCCGCACTGGCAACCGTTGTCGCGGAATATGCCACGTTCTTTATCGGCTTATGGATGGTCAAACGTGTATTGGTGATGCGTGGCGTTTCGCTCGCGATGCTGAAAAATGCCTGGCGGGGCAATATGCGCAAGCTGCTGGCGCTGAACCGCGACATCATGTTGCGCTCTCTGTTGCTCCAGCTATGCTTCGGTGCGATGACCGTATTGGGCGCGCGTCTTGGGCCTGAGATCGTTGCGGTCAACGCGGTGCTGATGACGCTACTGACGTTTACCGCTTATGCGCTGGATGGTTTTGCCTATGCCGTTGAGGCCCACTCGGGTCAGGCATACGGTGCGCGGCAGGCCGGAAAATTACAAGAAGTCTGGCGTGCTGCCTGTCGTCAGTCCGGGTTGGTCGCACTGGTGTTTGCGCTGATTTACGCTCTCTTTGGTGGGCATATTGTCGCCCTTCTGACGTCATTACCTGAACTGCGTGAGCTGGCTCGTCATTACATTTTCTGGCAAGTGGTTTTACCGGTGGTGGGTGTCTGGTGTTATTTGCTGGATGGCATGTTCATTGGTGCGACCCGGGGCGCGGAAATGCGCAATAGCATGGCGGTCGCCGCGGCGGGTTTCGGTTTGACCTTGCTCACCGTCCCCTATTTGGGGAACCATGGTTTGTGGCTGGCGTTAGCTGTCTTTCTTGCTCTGCGAGGCCTGTCGCTGTGGGTTATCTGGCGGCGTCACTGGCGCAAAAACAGCTGGTTCTCGTAGCGGCTTCTTTTGGCAAAATGGTTAAAGATTCTGAATATCGAAACGACTGCCGAATCCTTATCTACAATTATTATCACGTCCAGCAGGAAATGAACGTAACGGACGATACAAATTTACGTGATAACCGAACGATGAGGACATGATTATGAATAAAGACGAAATCGGCGGTAACTGGAAACAGTTTAAAGGTAAAGCGAAAGAGCAGTGGGGTAAGCTGACTGACGATGATATGACCATTATCGAAGGTAAGCGTGACCAACTGGTCGGTAAAATTCAGGAACGTTACGGTTACCAGAAAGATCAGGCCGAGAAAGAGGTCGGTGATTGGGAAAAACGTCACGATTATCGCTGGTAGGTAATTCTGTAGCGAAAAGTTCTACCCGAAAATACATGGACGTACTATCCCTGAGGGCGGCTTAAAGGCCGCCCGATTTGCATTTTAGCGCGGCTTCTTTTTTACATGAATTGAGTGATCGTGCTGACACGCATCTTGATGACTGCACGCTTCCACCTCCACACAGGCCGAACACAGGCCATGTGCTTCAATCACATTATGACGTAGCGCAAAGCCCATTTTGGCCGCCAGCGAATGCATAATGTCTTCTACCCCTTCCGCCGCTTTTTCCTTCACGGCTCCGCATCGGTCGCAGATAAACATCGCAGATGTGTGCGTCGGTTGATCGAACAAGTGGCAAAGCACATAGCTGTTTGTTGATTCCACTTTATGCACAAAGCCTTGTTCCAGCAGGAAATCGAGCGCACGGTAAACCGTCGGCGGTTTAGCCTGCGGCTCGTTAACACGCAGCAGATCAAGCAAATCGTAAGCGCTGATCGCGTTTTGTTGGAGGCTCATCAGACGCAAAACTTCAAGGCGCTGCGGGGTCAGGCGCACATTGCGTTGCGCGCAGAGCTTTTCAGCTTGCACGAGCAGCTCCTGCGTTGTGGTCTTATCCATTTGCACCTCGAAGAGTAGTAGGCCGGAAAACCCCCACTTTATCATGTTCTGTTAAAAACGCCGAGATCCCACGCGGTGTGCTATACCTGACGCAACGCAATATGGGGAGATAAACAATGAAAAGACCTGACTGCATTCAACACTGGCGCGACGTCGAGGGAGCAGACGATTCGACGTATCCGGACAGTGAAGAACGCTTTGCAATTGGTGCGCCGCTGGCTCGCAAAATGGGGCTAAGGCGTATTGGAATCCATCATGAGCGCTTACCGCCGGGTCGTCGCACTTCCTATCCGCATGCAGAAAGTGACGAGGAAGAGTTTATCCACGTTATTGAAGGTCATCCGCAAGTGTGGATCAACGGTTATCTGTGGAAGCTAGAGCCAGGGGACAGCGTCGGTTTTCCTGCCGGAACGGGCGTATGCCACACCTTTATCAACAACACCGACGAAGATGTACGACTGCTGGTAGTAGGGGAAGCGAACAAAAAACACAACCGTATCTACTACCCGCTTAACCCGATGTATGCCGCCACTCGAGAAGACCGTTGGGTCGACCATCCCCCGCAGTTTTTTGGTCCCCATGACGGAAAACCTGGGCGAAAATAATTTCCTCTTCTATAAATATTGAGGGCCGTCACAAATACAATAGGCCAGTTGGGTGATTTAACTTAAGGAAATAGCAGGTCTTTTGGTTCCTATTCACAGCAATAGTTCGCTCCCGTATGGGCGTAAATAGCGGGGGTTGTTTAATAACACTATAAGACGGGCATACTGTGAAAAAAACTTTTAAATTTTCGGTGGTTAGCATTGCTGTATCTCTGCTGATGGCAAATCAGGCGTCTGCCGCTAATACCTGGACGGAAGCGCGTAGCGATGCAATGGGTGGTACGGGTGTGGCGGCGGGCAATTATGGCAGCGGGGTGTTAATCAACCCGGCGCTGTTGGCTAAAGCTAAACCGGATGATGACATTACCGTCATTTTGCCGTCCGTTGGCGCCAGAATTACGGATAAAGATAATCTTCAGGATCAAATCGACGACATCAGTGACAAAGTTGACCACTACAGCGATGTTGTGGACAGTCTAACTGCAGCAGAGATTATCGCTAACCCATTAGGTTCTGTTAATCAGTTCCAGGGCGCGGCAAAAGATCTCGCTGACGAACTCAGCAGTCTAAAAGGCAAAACGGCGCGGGCAAATGCGGGTGCAGGTATTGCGGTCAGTATTCCTAATAACGTGCTCTCAGTGGCCTTTGTGGCGAAAGGCAATGCGCATGCGCGCGTAAGCTCTTCTATCGATCAGCAAGATATCGACTATCTGCGCAGCATCCAGAACAGCAAAATTGTCGCGGGTGGGGTTGCACTGGACGCCGCATTAAACGGCACCGATCAAATTACCAAAAACCTTAACTCCACGGCGTCAGGCCGGGCAGCGATTGTCTCTGACTACGGTGTTGCGGTTGCCCGCCAGTTTGATATTGCGGATGTTCCAGTTTCCGTGGGTATCACACCAAAACTGCAGAAAACCTGGCTCTACAACTACACCACGTCCATTTACGACTACGACAGCAACGACTGGAACAGCAGCCGCTACCGTACAGACGATACCGGTTTTAACGTCGATGCCGGTGTGACCGCTGATTTTGGCGAAAACTGGACGGTAGGCTTGAGCGGGCAGAACCTGATGTCTCGTGATATCGATACCAAAGACATCCGTATCCGTAATGGCCGTACGGGAGAGGTGGTGAACTATAAAGATACCTACCAGATCCGTCCGTTGGTGACCGCTGGCGTGGCGTGGCACACCGATCTGCTGACCTTAACGGCTGATGGCGACCTCACCGAAACCAAAGGCTTCAAAAGTGAAGAAAACTCACAATACGTGGGCGTCGGTGCGGAAGTCACCCCGCTGAGCTGGCTGGCAGTCCGTGCCGGTTACCGTGCGGATGTGAAGGGTAACGATAGCAACGTGTTCACCGGTGGTGTCGGATTTGCACCGTTCAACACCGTCCATGTGGATCTGATGGGTCTGTATGGCGAAGACGAAACCTGGGGCGCCGGCGCGCAGTTGAGCGTGACGTTCTAAGGAGATCCGGAGGCCATGCGCCTCCGGTTTTCTTTGTGCTATAGTAGCGCCCCTTTTCCAGCAGATGCCTAAAACTTCGCCATGTCGTCAGAATTAAAGTCCACTTTCCCTGCACACCGTTTCTCCATCGCGCCGATGCTCGACTGGACGGACAGACATTGCCGCTACTTTCTGCGTCAGTTGTCTCGTCACACGCTGCTGTACACCGAAATGGTGACCACCGGAGCGATTATTCACGGTAAGGGCGACTATCTGGCCTACAGCGAAGAAGAGCATCCTGTGGCGCTGCAGTTGGGGGGCAGCGATCCTGCCGCGCTGGCAGAATGTGCAAAGCTTGCAGAAGCGCGTGGCTACGACGAAATTAACCTCAATGTGGGTTGTCCGTCCGATCGCGTGCAGAACGGCATGTTTGGCGCCTGTCTGATGGGCAACGCGCAGCTGGTGGCTGATGGCATTAAAGCGATGCGCGACGTGGTGTCGATTCCTGTTACCGTCAAAACGCGTATTGGAATCGACGATCAGGACAGCTACGAATTCCTGTGTGATTTCATTGATACCGTTGCCGGGAAAGGCGAGTGCGAGACGTTTATCATTCACGCACGCAAAGCCTGGCTGTCGGGTCTTAGCCCGAAAGAAAACCGCGAGATCCCGCCGCTGGATTACCCGCGTGTGTATCAACTCAAGCGTGATTTTCCGCATCTGACGATGTCGATCAACGGTGGCATTAAATCTCTCGAAGAGGCTAAAACGCACCTGCAGCATATGGATGGCGTGATGGTTGGGCGTGAGGCGTACCAAAATCCGGGTATTCTGGCGACGGTCGACCGCGAAATCTTCGGTATTGAGGGTGCGGACAGCGATCCGGTTGCCGTGGTGCGTGCGATGTATCCCTACATCGAACGTGAGCTGAGCAATGGCACCTATCTGGGGCACGTCACCCGCCATATGCTTGGGCTTTTCCAGGGAATTCCGGGCGCGCGTCAATGGCGTCGTTACCTGAGTGAAAATGCGCATAAAGCGGGCGCAGATATTGAAGTGCTGGAACACGCTCTGCGCCTGGTCGCCGACAAACGATAATTTTCACTAAAAGATCGTCAAATTCACCACGCCCTGCACATCGCTGCGGGGCGTTTTTTTTCTAAATCAGTAAGTTAATTTTGGCACGTTTCTTGTAATAGCTTTGGCATCGTTGTGGGATATTCGGGAGAGCGCCATGCTAGAACTACTTTTTGTGATTGGATTTTTTGTCATGCTGATGGTGACGGGTATTTCATTGCTCGGGATTATCGCCGCGCTGGTTGTCGCCACGGCGCTGATGTTCGTCGGCGGGTTGTTTGCGCTGATGATCAAACTGTTGCCGTGGTTACTGCTGGCGATTGCGGTTGTGTGGGTCATAAGGGCAGTGAAACCGCCAAAAGTCCCAAATTATCAGCGCAATAACCGCTTTCGTTACTAAGGTATTGAGGCGTTCGTCACATACCTGTAACTTTTCCGGCAGCACGGCTTAGAACAGAATAGGATTTACTTATCAAATCTGTCACTATTGTTGCCGTTAAAGAATTCATCGCGCTGTACCCTACATACAGCCGAACTAAAAAAAGAAAGGGCTTCCCACGGGAAGCCCAATTTCTTATATCCCCGTCATAATTCAAGCCGCAGATGCGTTGGCTGCTTTCATTCACCCCAGTCATTTACTTGCGTAAGCTCCCGGGGATTTATTCAATTGCCGCCTTTCTGCAACATGAATTATTGAGGGGAAACGAGCAAATTAGGGAAGCAGCAAACTCGATCCCTCTGTCGCACGACTTTCCAGCACCTCATGCGCGCGCTGCGCCTCGCTCAGCGGATATTTCTGCGCATCAGACACATCCACTTTAATGACGCCGCTGGCGATCAACGAGAACAATTCGTTACTGGCTTCGGTCAATTCATCACGCGTAGTGATATATCCCTGAAGGGAAGGGCGAGTCACATACAGCGAGCCTTTCTGGTTCAAAATGCCCAGGTTAACGCCCGTCACTGCGCCGGAGGAATTACCAAAGCTCACCATCAGCCCGCGGCGTTGCAGGCAATCCAGCGAGGCTTCCCAGGTGTCTTTCCCCACAGAGTCATACACCACGCGCAGCTTTTTACCGCCGGTGATCTCTTTCACCCGCTCCGCAATGATCTCTTCACGATAGTTAATCACTTGCCATGCACCAGCCTGTTTTGCACGCTGCGCCTTTTGCGCACTGCCGACGGTGCCGATCAGTTTTGCGCCCAGCGCCTTCGCCCACTGACAGGCGATTAACCCTACGCCGCCTGCGGCAGCATGGAACAGGAACGGCTCATCCGGTTTGATTTCGTAGGTTTTACGCAGCAGATAGAAGACCGTTAGCCCTTTGAGAAATGATGCTGCGGCTTGCTCAAACGAGATGGCATTGGGCAGTACTGCAGCTTTATCGGCAGGGACGTTATGAACAGAGCTGTAAGCACCCAGCGCCGACTGCGCATACACCACGCGGTCGCCTTCTTTAATATGCTTAACGGCGCTGCCGACTTTGACCACCACGCCCGCCGCTTCGGTTCCCAAACCGCTCGGCATGGTCGGTGGCGGATACAGCCCGCCGCGAATATAGGTGTCGATGTAGTTGATGCCAATCGCTTTATTTTCTACCTGGACTTCGTTCTCACCAGGCGCGGCTGGAGTGAACTCCACCGCTTTGAGTACTTCGGGGCCACCATGCTTGTGAAATTCAATGCGCGTTGCCATGATTCCTCCAGAAAATGTGGTAATCTTTCGACCCATTCTTTATCTCGGTAACTCCATTCACTATGGCAGGAAATAAACCCTTCAACAAACAGACTGAACCCCGTGACCGCGACCTCCAGGTTGCCGGGCTAAAGGTCCCGCCGCACTCGATTGAAGCGGAACAGTCGGTGTTGGGCGGTTTAATGCTGGACAACGAACGCTGGGACGATGTCGCCGAGCGTGTCGTGTCTGACGATTTCTATACCCGTCCGCACCGCCATATTTTCACCGAAATGGCGCGTCTGCAGGAGTCGGGCAGCCCGATTGACCTGATCACGCTCGCGGAATCGCTTGAGCGTCAGGGGCAACTGGATAGCGTCGGTGGTTTCGCCTACCTCGCAGAGTTATCAAAAAACACGCCAAGTGCGGCGAACATCAGCGCGTACGCTGACATTGTGCGCGAACGTGCGGTTGTGCGTGAAATGATCGCCGTAGCAAACGAAATCGCCGAAGCCGGTTTTGATCCACAGGGCCGGACCAGTGAAGATCTGCTGGATCTCGCGGAATCACGCGTATTTAAAATTGCCGAAAGCCGGGCAAATAAAGATGACGGCCCGCGCAATATCGCCGACGTGCTTGATTCGACGGTTGCGCGCATCGAAGCGCTGTTCCAGCAGCCGCACGACGGCGTCACGGGCGTGAACACCGGTTATGACGACCTGAATAAAAAAACCGCCGGTTTGCAGCCGTCGGATCTGATTATTGTCGCGGCACGTCCGTCGATGGGTAAAACGACATTTGCGATGAACATCGTCGAAAATGCGGCGATGTTGCAGGATAAACCGGTACTTATCTTTAGTCTGGAAATGCCTTCAGACCAGATCATGATGCGTACCCTGGCGTCGCTGTCACGCGTCGATCAGACCCGCATCCGTACCGGCCAGCTCGATGATGAGGACTGGGCGCGCATCTCTGGCACCATGGGCATCCTGCTGGAAAAACGTAATATTTATATCGATGACTCTTCCGGCCTGACGCCGTCCGAAGTGCGCTCGCGCGCGCGTCGTATTGCCCGTGAGCACGGCGGCATTGGTCTCATCATGATCGACTACCTGCAGCTGATGCGCGTTCCGTCGCTGTCGGATAACCGTACGCTGGAAATCGCCGAAATATCTCGCTCGCTCAAGGCGTTAGCGAAAGAATTACAGGTGCCCGTCGTCGCACTTTCTCAGCTTAACCGCTCCCTGGAGCAACGTGCTGACAAGCGCCCGGTTAACTCAGACTTGCGTGAATCTGGCTCCATCGAGCAGGATGCCGACTTGATCATGTTCATCTATCGTGACGAGGTTTATCACGAAAACAGCGACATGAAAGGCATCGCAGAAATCATTATTGGTAAGCAGCGTAACGGCCCGATCGGTACGGTGCGCCTGACCTTTAACGGACAATGGTCGCGCTTCGATAATTATGCGGGACCTCAATACGACGACGAATAATTCCTCGTCATCCTTCGCGCCACAGCGGCGTTGGCTTTACCCGTTCACCCCGGTCGCTTAGTTATCTAATCACCCGGGGATTTACAGTCTTGCCGCCTTGCTGTGACGCAAATGATTTAGAGGAATACTTTTTCTTTACGGCAAGGAATTCAAATGCAAGCGGCAACTGTAGTCATTAACCGCCGCGCTCTGCGACACAACCTGCAACGTCTGCGTGAACTGGCGCCCGCCAGTAAACTCGTTGCAGTCGTGAAAGCGAACGCTTACGGACACGGTCTTCTTGAGACCGCGCGAACGCTCCCTGATGCCGATGCCTTTGGCGTCGCCCGTCTCGAAGAAGCCCTACGCTTACGCGCGGGCGGTATTACGCAACCCATTCTGTTGTTAGAAGGTTTCTTTGAAGCTACTGACCTGACGACGATTGCCGATCAGCATCTGCACACCGCAATTCATAATGAAGAACAGCTGCTGGCGTTGGAAACGGCTGAACTGAGCGAACCGGTGACCGTGTGGATGAAGCTTGATACGGGCATGCATCGCCTGGGCGTGCGTCCGGAACAGGCCGAGGCGTTTTATCAGCGCTTAAGCCAGTGCAAAAACGTGCACCAGCCGGTGAATATCGTCAGCCATTTTGCCCGCGCCGACGAACCGGAATGTGGCGCAACGGAGCAGCAGCTCGATATTTTTAATACCTTTTGCGAAGGCAAACCGGGCATGCGTTCCATCGCGGCCTCTGGCGGCATTTTGCTGTGGCCGCAATCGCACTTTGACTGGGCGCGGCCTGGCATCATTCTTTACGGCGTTTCACCGCTGGAAAACAAACCCTGGGGCCCTGATTTTGGTCTGCAGCCGGTAATGTCTTTGGTGTCGAACCTGATCGCTGTGCGCGAGCACAAAGCGGGTGAACCGGTTGGTTATGGCGGCACATGGGTGAGCGAGAGCGATACGCGCCTGGGCGTTGTGGCGATGGGTTATGGCGACGGTTATCCGCGCGCGGCACCTTCGGGAACGCCAGTGCTGGTGAATGGCCGTGAGGTGAAGATTGTCGGCCGTGTCGCGATGGACATGATTTGCGTCGATCTGGGGCCAGACGCTCAGGATAAAGCGGGTGATGCCGTTGTGCTGTGGGGCGAAGGTTTGCCTGTTGAGCGGATTGCTGAAATCACGAAAGTGAGTGCTTACGAACTTATCACGCGTCTGACGTCTCGCGTGGCGATGAAATACATCGACTAACCTGTTTTCTTCTTTTGACGGGGCATTTGGGGTGCAGGCAAACAGGCCGTACCCCAACTTCATTAACATCCTCTCGACCTTCTTTCACTTCCGGTTTATTGTTGAAATACCTGCCTCTTAGATATCCGGAGAACCATCGCGTGTTCCAGAAAGTTGACGCCTACGCCGGCGACCCCATCCTCTCCTTAATGGAGCGTTTTAAAGAAGATCCGCGCAGCGACAAAGTGAACCTGAGCATCGGTCTGTATTACAACGAAGACGGCATTATTCCTCAGCTAAAAGCCGTCACCGAAGCCGAAGCGCGCATGAATTCAGTGCCGCATGGCGCGTCGCTTTATCTGCCGATGGAAGGGCTGAACACCTATCGCAATACCATTGCGCCGCTGCTTTTCGGGGCCGATCATTTGGTGTTGCAGAAAAAGCGTGTGGCGACTATTCAGACGCTGGGCGGCTCCGGTGCGCTGAAGGTCGGTGCAGACTTTTTGAAGAAATACTTCCCGGAATCAGGCGTATGGGTCAGCGACCCTACATGGGAAAACCACGTCGCGATCTTTGAAGGCGCGGGTTTTGTCGTGAACACCTATCCGTGGTTCGACAATGAAACCAACGGCGTGCGCGTTAATGCGCTTCTGGAAAAGCTCAATACGCTCCCGGAACGCAGCATTGTCCTGCTGCATCCGTGCTGCCATAACCCGACCGGCGCTGATCTGACCAACGATCAGTGGGATGCGGTGATTGAGGTTCTGAAAACACGCAATCTGCTCCCGTTCCTCGATATCGCCTATCAGGGCTTCGGCGCAGGCATGGAAGAAGATGCCTACGCCATTCGCGCCATTGCCAGCGCCGGATTGCCTGCACTGGTCAGCAACTCCTTCTCAAAAATCTTCTCACTGTACGGCGAGCGTGTCGGCGGCTTGTCCGTTATCTGTGAAGATGAAGAGGCCGCCGGGCGTGTGCTGGGGCAACTTAAAGCCACCGTTCGCCGTATCTATTCAAGCCCGCCGGCCTTTGGCGCGCAGGTAGTGGCGACCGTTCTCGGTGACGACGAGTTGAAATCGCTGTGGCTTGCGGAAGTCGAAGCCATGCGTAAGCGAATCCTGGCGATGCGTCAGGAACTGGTGAACGTACTGAAAGAGACCGTGCCGGGGCATAACTTTGATTATCTGCTCAAACAGCGCGGTATGTTCAGTTACACCGGTCTGAGCGCGGCACAGGTCGACCGTCTGCGTGAAGAGTTTGGCGTCTACCTGATCGCCAGTGGCCGCATGTGTGTCGCGGGTCTAAACGCCCACAACGTCCAGCGTGTTGCACAGGCGTTCGCTGCTGTGATGTAAGTGCTTACCAACAAACCCTCTCTCACGCAGAGAGGGTTCGTATCTGACGGCTGCCTCTGTGATATCCCTCATTCTACCAGGGTTAATATTAAGAATTGTCTTCCCATCATCTGCTTCAGAGGTTATGGTCTGATAGTTTTTTGACCATTCGCTCAATTTAAAAGCATAAAAAATAGAATATTCAGGGGAATACATGCGCAAGATCACACTGGCGCTCAGCGCCGCCTGCTTATTGTTCTCGCTAAATAATGCAGTCGTCGCCCGCGCTTCTGCACCGACACCACTTTATACCGGTACTACCGCCGCCATTTTGGCTGAACAAGCCCCCATTCACTGGGTCTCTGTGGCACAAATTGAAAACAGTCTGATGGGCCGCGCGCCTATGGCTGTCGGTTTCGATATCGACGATACCGTCCTTTTCTCGAGCCCTGGCTTCTGGCGCGGTAAAAAAACCTTCTCGCCAGCCAACGAGGAATACCTCAAAAATCCTGAATTCTGGGAAAAAATGAATAACGGCTGGGATGAATTCAGCATTCCGAAAGAAGTCGGCCGCGCGCTGATCGCCATGCACGTTAAACGCGGCGACAGTATCTATTTCGTGACGGGTCGTAGCCAGACCAAAACCGAAACAGTCTCTAAAACGCTGCAGGGCGATTTTGCGATTCCGTCTGCAAACATGAATCCGGTGATTTTTGCGGGCGACAAAGCGGGGCAAAACACCAAAACACAGTGGCTGGAACAGAAAAATATCAAAGTTTTCTATGGTGATTCGGATAACGATATCACTGCAGCCCGCGATGTCGGTGCCAGAGGCATCCGCGTGTTACGGGCTTCAAACTCGACATATCGTCCGTTGCCGATGGCGGGAGCGTTCGGGGAAGAGGTGATTGTAAATTCCGAATACTGAGTTGTGATTATTTTTTGAACAAATCAGGCTTGCCTGGGTTTACCTTTCGCCGTCTTGCTGCACACTTAAAGGGGCAGTTTCTCAGGTCGCATTCAACCCACTGAAAGGGGAACACAGATGACAGTTTCGGAGATATTGCAATACTGCATGAACAAAACCGGCGCTGAACAAAGCGTTCACAGCGAATGGAAAGCCACGCAAATCAAAGTGGCCGATGTGTTGTTTGCGATGGTGAAAGATGTCGAAGGTCGTCCGGCAGCCTCGTTAAAAACCAGTCCGGAGCTCGCGGATTTGCTGCGTCAGCAGCACAGCGATGTGCGTCCCAGCAAGCATCTGAATAAAGCGCACTGGAGCACGATTTATCTCGACGGATCGCTGCCGGATTCGCAGATTTACTATCTGGTGGATGCGTCTTATCAGCAGGCCATCGAGTTGCTGCCGGACACGACCCGGCAGCAACTTTCAGTCTAAGAACTACAGCAGAGGTTTCAGGAAGCGCGCGGTGTGCGAGGCTTCGCACTCAGCCACCGTCTCTGGCGTACCGGAGACAAGGATTTCACCGCCGCCGCTGCCGCCTTCTGGACCCAGATCCACAATCCAGTCAGCGGTTTTGATGACGTCCAGGTTGTGCTCAATCACCACGATCGTGTTGCCCTGATCGCGCAACTGATGCAGCACCTCAAGCAACTGCTGAATATCGGCAAAGTGCAAACCGGTGGTCGGTTCGTCCAGGATATACAGCGTCTGACCCGTCCCGCGTTTCGACAGCTCACGCGCCAGCTTCACGCGCTGTGCCTCACCGCCGGACAGCGTTGTCGCCGATTGCCCCAGACGAATGTAGGTCAACCCCACGTCCATCAGCGTTTGCAGCTTACGCGCCAGCGCAGGCACTGCATCAAAGAACTCACGCGCTTCTTCGATGGTCATATCCAGCACTTCGTGGATCGTTTTGCCTTTGTACTTAATCTCCAGCGTTTCGCGGTTATAGCGTTTGCCTCTGCACTGATCGCACGGCACATAAATATCCGGCAAGAAGTGCATTTCGACTTTGATCACGCCGTCACCCTGACAGGCTTCACAGCGTCCGCCGCGCACGTTAAAGCTGAAACGTCCCGGCGTATACCCGCGCGAACGTGATTCAGGAACACCGGCAAACAGTTCACGTACAGGCGTAAACACGCCGGTATAGGTCGCCGGGTTAGAGCGCGGCGTACGACCAATCGGGCTTTGGTCGATATCGATAACTTTATCGAAATGTTCCAGGCCATGAATCTCGCGATATGGCGCGGGTTCTGCCAGCGTTGCGCCGTTTAGCTGAGTCTGCGCAATCGGGAACAGCGTGTCGTTAATCAGCGTCGATTTACCGGAACCCGACACGCCTGTTACGCAGGTGAACAGCCCCACCGGCAGCGTCAGAGTCACATCTTTCAGGTTGTTGCCACGCGCACCGGTTAGTTTCAACACTTTTTCCGGATTGGCCGCGACGCGCTGCTTCGGTACTTCAATTTTACGTTTTCCGCTCATGAACTGGCCGGTCAAGGATTCCGGCACCGCCATAATGTCTTTCAGCGTGCCTTCGGCCACGACCTGACCACCGTGCACGCCAGCACCAGGACCGATGTCGATCACATGGTCAGCGGCGCGGATCGCATCTTCATCGTGCTCAACCACAATCACCGTATTGCCGAGGTTACGCAGATGAATCAGCGTGCCGAGCAGACGCTCGTTATCGCGCTGGTGCAAGCCGATTGACGGCTCATCCAGCACGTACATCACGCCAACCAGACCCGCACCAATCTGGCTTGCCAGACGGATACGCTGCGCTTCACCGCCGGAGAGGGTTTCTGCCGAGCGAGAAAGTGACAGATAGTTCAGGCCGACGTTGACCAGGAACTTCAGACGATCGCCGATCTCTTTCAGGATTTTCTCGGCAATTTGCGCGCGTTGGCCCGCAAGCTTGAGATTCGTGAAGAAATCCATTGCATGGCCGATGCTCATATCCGAGATGGTCGGCAGCGCCGTGTTCTCGACAAAGACGTGGCGAGCCTCGCGCTTCAGACGCGTACCCTCACAGGAGGTACAGGAACGGTTGCTGATAAATTTCGACAGTTCTTCGCGCACGGCGCTGGATTCTGTCTCTTTATAACGGCGTTCCATGTTATGCAGCACGCCTTCAAACGGATGGCGACGCACGGAAGTATCGCCGCGATCGTTCATGTATTTGAATTCAATATTCTCTTTTCCAGAACCGTACAGCACCACTTTATGAACATTTGCGCCCAGGCTGCCCCACGGTGCATCAACGTCGAATTTGTAGTGCTCCGCCAGTGATTTCAGCATCTGGAAATAGTAGAAATTACGGCGATCCCAGCCGCGAATCGCACCACCCGCCAGCGAAAGCTCGGGATTCTGGATCACGCGATCCGGATCGAAATATTGCTGCACGCCCAGACCGTCGCAGGTTGGACACGCACCCGCCGGGTTGTTGAACGAGAACAGACGCGGTTCCAGCTCGCGCATGCTGTAGCCGCAAATCGGACAGGCAAAGTTCGCCGAGAAGAGCAGCTCTTCGGCTTTTGGATCGTCCATGTCAGCCACAATCGCCGACCCACCGGAGAGATCCAGCGCGGTTTCAAACGATTCGGCTAAGCGCTGCGTGAGGTCTTCACGCACTTTAAAGCGGTCAATGACCACTTCAATGGTGTGTTTCTTTTGCAGCTCAAGTTTTGGCGGATCGGACAGATCGCACACTTCACCGTCGATACGGGCGCGGATGTAACCCTGGCTTGCCAGGTTCTCCAGCGTTTTCGCGTGCTCGCCTTTTCGGTCTTTAATGATGGGGGCCAGCAACATCAGGCGTTTGCCTTCCGGCTGTGCCAGCACGTTATCCACCATTTGGCTGACGGTTTGCGCCGCCAGCGGCACGTCATGGTCCGGGCAGCGCGGTTCGCCTACGCGGGCAAACAGCAGGCGCAGGTAGTCGTGAATTTCAGTAATGGTGCCGACCGTTGAGCGCGGGTTGTGCGATGTTGATTTTTGCTCAATAGAAATGGCAGGCGATAACCCTTCAATGTGGTCAACGTCCGGCTTTTCCATCAGCGACAAAAACTGACGCGCATAGGCAGAAAGCGATTCAACGTAACGGCGCTGTCCTTCGGCATACAAGGTGTCGAAAGCCAGTGATGATTTGCCAGACCCCGAAAGCCCGGTCACGACAATAAGCTTGTCGCGAGGGATTATGAGGTTGATATTCTTGAGATTATGGGTGCGGGCGCCCCGTACTTCGATCTTATCCATTCACCTTTCCCGGTAGAGACTCGGATGCCTGGTTTGTTTGAAGGACAAACGGCAGAAACGGCTAATTATGACACAATCCGACCTGTTTGAATATACAGTATTGGAATGCATTTTCTGATTCGTTGTGTAACAATGTCGAGTTCGCAAGAGAACTCTGGAACATGCTACGCAACTATCAAAATGCTACATGGAAATGATACACTCGCGCGTTACACTATTAAGAAACGAATTCAGGAGACACGATCATGGCCAGCAGAGGCGTAAACAAGGTGATTCTCGTCGGTAATCTGGGCCAGGACCCGGAAGTACGCTACATGCCGAGTGGTGGTGCAGTTGCCAACATTACGCTGGCTACTTCCGAATCCTGGCGTGATAAAGCGACCGGTGAGATGAAAGAGCAGACTGAATGGCATCGCGTTGTGCTGTTCGGCAAACTGGCCGAAGTGGCTGGTGAATATCTGCGTAAAGGTTCTCAGGTGTATATCGAAGGTCAGCTTCGTACCCGTAAATGGACCGATCAGTCCGGTGCAGAGAAGTTCACGACTGAAGTCGTGGTTAACGTTGGCGGCACCATGCAAATGCTGGGTGGCCGTCAGGGCGGTGGTGCTCCGGCAGGCGGCGGTCAGCAGCAGCAGGGCAGCTGGGGTCAACCCCAACAGCCACAGGGCGGCGGCAACCAGTTCAGCGGCGGCGCGCAGTCTCGTCCGCAACAGCAGTCCGCACCGGCACCGTCTAACGAACCCCCAATGGATTTCGACGACGACATTCCGTTCTGATTGTTATAGACGACATGTTTTGTATTGCCAGAAGCCCTGCATTTGCAGGGCTTTTTGTTTCAGAAAGTCGATGCGTTACGCGAAAATTGCGCGATTGATCAGGTGATGACCATCGGCCAGTCGGGTGGGGTATGGCTCATGGCTTCCACCATGACGACTTTCACATTGCTCCAGATAGTTGCCACGTCCGCCATCGTAATGCCCAGTAAGCCCGTCGCAAACCAGCATGCTGCGCCCAGTCCCAATAAGGTGCTGATCACGGCGAGCCCTGCATAATCTGATTTACGGAACTGAATATTGAGCGTGCTGGCTAAAAACATCATCACTGCACTCAATAACGGCCAGCGCAAAAGAACCATGCTGGTAGTAATGGTTGCCATAAAACCTATCCTCGAGATAACAAAAAAGTAACAATGAAACGGCGTTTCACGTTGCAAAATATGTGTGAACTATATCACGTTTGTTCTTTTATTCGCCAGTGCTGTTGCTGGAAAACTGTGCGTGACAAGCCGCTTCTGCGTAAGGATTCGTTGTCGTGAAAATATATCTTCGCAGGCGAAGGGACAGTTTAACTGTGTGTTCATAAGGAATTCATTAGGATAGCGAAAAGGGGGGTGGCTTAGGTGAGGAGCGAGAATATTTACAGTATTACTACTATGACTTATGCTTGAACGGACAATTAATTATACGCACAGCTAATAACTCAACTTTCTGAATTAATAGATTATTTGTTCTCATTGTCATTTCTTCTTCACACATGCAATTTTTATATTTACATAAGTATGCGCTGTCTTTAAATAATCATTAAATCAATTTTTATACGAATGTTGAGTTATTCGTTATGCCCGATTTATATTATTCAATCACCTGCGAATAAAAATGATGAAAGACACATGCCGCGAAGTGATTAACGACAGCATGCTGGCTTTGCATGCTTTAGCAAAGCTGATGCCGCTGCTTACTCTTCAGCGTTCGCTGTCTGAGATGCTGGAAACGATCAACCGTACGCTTGGCTCGACGCTTGCCTGGGTCAGTATCGATGATGAAAGCGCTCAGTCGCGCGTCGTTTGCGCGGGGGAGGTGATTTGTCACCCTTTTGAAGTGACGGATTTCCTGGCCAGCACGTTGCTGCAACAGCATCACCGCGCGTGGCGGTCTATTTACTGGAAAGAAAACGTCGGCAGGGTAATATTTTCACCCCAGCATCCAGGGCATGCGCAATTACAAAGCGGGGTGTTATGTAAATTATCCTCCCGGGATGGACGTTGCAGCGGCTATTTCTTTCTCGCGTTTTCGCAGCGTATTGATACGTTGCCCGTGCTGAAAAATATTGTTGTTGTTCTCGCTGAAAAGCTCAAAGATTATTTTGCCGAAATTATTTCCCGAGAGCGCACGGCCATTGAGATGCAGCGTGTGGTGACTCAATATAAAACGTTGTTTGAACGTGCCCCGGTATTAATGACCTCTTTTGATCGACATAACCGTTGCGTGTTGTGGAACGGTGAATGCGAAAAAGTATTCGGCTGGAGCATGGTGGAAATCAATGCCCATCCCGATCCTCTGGCGCTTTTTTATCCCGATCCCGAAGAGCGCCGACGGGTGCGTGATTCAATCCATATCTCGTCCCTGAAAGATATGTACGAGTGGCACCCGCTGCGAAAAGACGGATCACAACTCACGATTTTGTGGTCGAATATTCTGCTGCCCGATGGCTCTATTTTGAACATTGGTCTGGATATCACCGAACGCAAAAAAGCGGAACGTCAGCTGGCGTTGAGGGCCACCACTGACGATCTCACCGGCTGTTTTAATCGCTCCGCTATTTTGCAGAAGCTTCAAGCGGCGACGGAGCAACATCAGCCGTCAGAAACGGGAAGCCCTTTCTGCGTGTTGATGTTCGATCTCGACTATTTCAAACAGATTAATGATGAGTGGGGCCATCAGGTCGGAGATGCGGCCCTGGTCTATTTTTGCGACCGGCTGCGTGAGTTGAGCCCGAGACTCTCTGCTCTAGGGCGGGTTGGCGGCGAGGAGTTTTTGCTTCTGCTCACGCAAGCCGATAGCCAGGCAGCGATGGCGCTTTCCACACTGCTGCGTTCCTCGCTCTTTGACAGACCCATGCGGGTCGAAGACAAATCGTTGGTTCTTTCCTTTAGTGCGGGTGTGGTAGAGGTCTGTCATGGTCAACGCGATACCTCTTCACTGCTTACGCGTGCCGATAAAGCGTTATATGATGCAAAACGTAGCGGAAGAGGAAAAACGGTGATCGCGATTGATTATTTATAAATCATCATTCGTAATGTTTATCTGCAAATAATCCTAAATTTCATGATTAAGATGTGTTTTTTTCAGGCTGTTGCGAGTTTGACTTAATCAATGATCCCCTGTCGTGTTATCTTAAAACTCACCGGTAATGCTGGATAATAACTTTCCCTAATAAAAACGAAACGCATACTTTTAGTTTGAGTTACGGACACATATTATCGTCATAACTAACTTTGAGAATTTTAATACTAAAAGTCAGTTGCTAACTTCGCATGATTCATGCAACGTAATCACCTGTTTATCAAAGCATCCGGCCTTCATTACTACAGGCACACATATTGCAGGGATATAGGGCGGAAATGAATCGTAGTGCACGGCGCAAGGTGCTGAGAGTAGTCGGGATCATCATGGTAGTTCTGCTACCGGTGATGCTTGCGCTATGGTTTGCCCAGCTAAGAGCCGTTACCGAAACAAGCAGCCAGCTACGTACCTTTGCCCAACTCGCTTTAGATAAAACTGAACTCGTTATTGAACAGGTTGATTTAGCCCGCGACGCTGCCAAAAAATACCAGGGCGAAGTGTGTTCGCCTGCGCATCGGCAATATATGTTAAATGTCGTTCGTGGACGTCTCTACGTGGCTGATTTAATATATGCAGATGGTCAGCGCTTTTTATGTTCCACTGTCTCCACGCCAGATCAACCCTACATTATCCCTACCGCAAATTACACACGTAAACCCGACGTCTCTATCTATTATTTCCGCGATACGCCGTTCTTCGCCGGTTATAAAATGACATATATGCAGCGCGGAAATTACGTGGTGGTGGTCAACCCATTGTCATATGGTGAAGTCATGTCGGCCGACCATGCATTGACATGGGGTGTATATGATACGGTGACTAACGATTTCTTTTCCGTCAGTCCACACGCCGAAATTTCTTTATTACATTCGCTATTAGGTAATCCTGAGCAAGCATTTCAAAGTAATGGCCGCTTTTACACCACCGCGAATTCTGCGAAACGTCCTATCGCCGCGATTGTTTCTACCTCGAATACCCGATTTTATGAAATGCTTTATCATCAGGCGACATTGACGCTGCCGCTGGGAATGATTTGCAGCGTAATTATATTGCTGGTGTGGTCACGCACACATCGAGAATTTAATTCACCTGGACGTTTATTGCACCGCGCATTAAATAAACGCCAGCTGTGTGTACATTATCAACCCATTATTGATATAAAAAATAAGCAATGCGTAGGGGCGGAAGCCCTACTTCGTTGGCCAGGTTTTAACGGTCAGGTGATGAGTCCCGCAGAGTTTATTCCGTTGGCAGAAAAAGAGGGCATGATTGAGCGGATTACCGATTATGTTGTTGAAGAGGTCTTTAACGATCTCGGGCATTTTTTGGGGAATAACCCGCATCTTTATATCTCCATTAACCTGTCGGCATCCGATTTCCACTCTTCTCGCCTAATCGCCCTGATCTCTGATAAAGCTCAGCAATATTCCGTGCGCGCTCAACAAATTAAGATTGAAGTGACTGAGCGCGGATTTATTGATGTGCCGAAAACCACCCCTGTGATTCAGGCTTTCCGTCAGGCCGGGTATGAAGTCGCGATCGATGACTTTGGTACCGGTTATTCCAACCTGCATAACCTGTATTCACTGAACGTCGACATCCTGAAAATCGATAAATCGTTTATCGATACCCTGACGACCAACAGCACCAGTCACCTTATTGCAGAACACATCATTGAGATGGCCCAGAGCTTGCGGCTGAAAACCATCGCTGAAGGGGTGGAGACGGCGGAGCAGGTGACCTGGTTACTGAAGCGTGGCGTGCAATATTGCCAGGGTTGGCATTTTGCGAAGGCGATGCCGCCGCAAGAGTTTATGGATTGGCAGCAGCACCCTGTTTACGTTCTTGTCCCGCGTACCAGCTAGTTGAGCTGGTGGCGGTAATCGCTCGGGGTGCGATCAAATTCGCGTCTAAATACCCGGGAAAATGTCTGCTGTGAAACGTATCCCAAATCCATCGCGATATCAAAAATCGGGCGGCGCGTGCTGCGCAACGCCTGCGCTGCCAAAAGCAATCTGCGCTGACGAATGTAATCGCCCAGCGTCTGATGCATGACCGTGCGGAACATTCTCTGCAGATACCATTTCGAATAGCCCGATTTCTTCGCGACGGCGTCAATGTTTAATGGTTGGTCGATATGTTCATCAATCCATTCAATCAATGTCTGAATAATTTGCTGATGTGACATAAGGTTGCCCCTCTTTAAATACAACACTTTCAGTTGATTGGTCGTTTTCTCTGCGGGGGAGTATAATTCCTCAAGTTAACTTGAGGTAAAGAGGTTTTATGGAAAAGAGATTACCGAGAATTAAAGCGTTGCTCACACCGGGTGAAGTCGCAAAACGCAGCGGGGTGGCGGTCTCGGCGCTGCATTTCTATGAAACAAAAGGGCTAATTAAAAGCATCCGTAACGGCGGCAATCAGCGCCGTTATACCCGCGATGTGCTGCGTTACGTGGCAATTATCAAAATTGCGCAACGCATCGGTATCCCGCTGGCGACCATCAGCGACGCCTTTGGCGTGCTGCCAGAAGGCCATTCGCTGAGTGCAAAAGAGTGGAAAGATCTCTCCTCGCAGTGGCGGGAAGAGCTGGATCGGCGCATCCATACGCTGGTTGCGCTGCGCGATGAGCTGGATGGATGCATCGGGTGTGGGTGTCTTTCCCGGAGCGATTGCCCGTTGCGTAACCCAGGCGACAAACTGGGTGAGCAGGGCACGGGCGCACGTCTGCTGGGCGAAGAATAAAAAAACTAAAGCGCCAGACTAAGGCGCTTTAGTTTATTCCCGGTCTTTGTCTTTCTCTCTATCCCGCTGGTTCACGGGAGGGTTTCCCCCGACATCAACACCCCTCATGTCGAGCAGTTGGGGAGGTTCCGGTTTGTGCTGACACTTTAATTGTATGCAAAATCGTCATCTTCGCCAGCGCGGATGTTCAGATTTTAGCCAAAATTTTTTCGCGGAGTTGTGCAATTTTCTATAGTTAGTTTGTATGAATCAAAGGAGAAAACCATGCTCACGCTCCACCACTTGAATCAATCCCGCTCACAGCGCGTGATCTGGGCGCTCGAAGAACTCGGCGTGCCGTATCAAATTGTCCGCTATCAGCGCGAAAAAACCATGCTGGCGCCGCCGTCGCTCAAGAAAATCCACCCGCTGGGTAAATCGCCTGTAGTAGAAGATAACGGCCTGATCCTCGCGGAATCGGGTGCAATTCTTGAATACTTGCAAGAAACCTATGATCCGGAGTCGCATCTTAAACCTCAGGATGCGGCGCATAAAACCCAGTATCGCTTCTGGCTGCATTACGCCGAAGGGTCGCTGATGCCGCTTCTGATGATGAAACTGGTCTTTAATAGTCTGGGCAAACCGCCGGTGCCTTTTGGTCTGCGAACATTGGGTAACTTGCTGGCACAAGGCGTACAGAAAGGCTATCTCAACGGTCAGATTGAAACGCACGCGCGTTTTGTCGAATCGCAACTGGCCGAGAACAGCTGGTTTGCAGGCGATCATCTCAGCATGGCGGATATTCAGATGAGCTTCCCGGTATTCGCGTTACTTGCGCGCGGTGGAGTCGACAACCTGCCGCATCTACACGCATGGAAGAAAAAGGTCGAAATGCGCCCCGCGTGGCAACGTGCGATTCAGCAGGGCGGGCCGTTTGAAATCCCCGGATAAACATGAATTGTTATTAAATTGCGCATTCACGATAACGTTTGCGCATCCTCTGGTTATTTCTTCAGCGTCATAAGGTAATTTTAGCGAAAAACGACAAAGTTAAGTTGAAAAGGGCCTGTATTAGGCTAGATAATCGTTTGCCTTCAATTAACCACCCGTTTTGTAAGCGCGGAGCTGAACGTTTGCTTTTTTTGTGACGGCCCCTATTCGTCGCAAACGTAGCACAAGGATTTGACGTTTCGCTGGCAGTGGAGTTGTCCACCACGCTTATAAACGAATGATAAAAATTCTCAGGGGATGTTTTCTATGTCTACGCCTTCAGCGCGTACTGGCGGTTCACTCGACGCCATGTTCAAAATTTCTGCTCGCGGCAGCACCGTGCGTCAGGAAGTTGTCGCCGGTCTGACGACCTTCCTGGCGATGGTTTACTCCGTGATCGTTGTGCCGGGTATGCTGGGTAAAGCGGGCTTCCCGCCTGCTGCGGTGTTCGTTGCCACCTGTCTGGTTGCGGGTCTGGGTTCTATCGTGATGGGCCTGTGGGCTAACCTGCCGCTGGCGATTGGTTGCGCAATTTCACTGACCGCATTCACCGCGTTCAGCCTGGTGCTGGGCCAACACATCAGCGTGCCTGTTGCACTGGGTGCGGTGTTCCTGATGGGTGTGCTGTTTACCGTGATTTCTGCGACCGGCATCCGCAGCTGGATTTTACGGAACCTGCCGCAAGGCGTGGCGCACGGTACGGGCATCGGTATCGGCCTGTTCCTGCTGCTGATTGCTGCCAACGGCGTGGGCCTGGTAGTTAAAAACCCACTCGACGGCTTGCCGGTTGCGATGGGCCATTTCGCCAGCTTCCCGGTGATCATGTCGCTCATTGGCCTGGCGGTCATTATCGGCCTGGAAAAACTGAAAGTGCCTGGCGGTATCTTGCTGACGATTATCGGGATTTCCGTGGTCGGCCTGCTTTTCGATCCGACCGTTCACTTCTCCGGTATCTTTGCGATGCCGTCGCTGAGTGATGAACAGGGTAACTCTCTGATTGGTAGCCTCGATATTGTCGGCGCGCTGAATCCGATTGTGCTGCCAAGCGTGCTGGCGCTGGTCATGACCGCGGTATTTGACGCCACGGGGACCATCCGTGCGGTTGCAGGTCAGGCCAATCTGCTGGATAAAGACGGCCAGATTATCGATGGCGGCAAAGCGCTAACCACCGACTCCCTGAGCAGCGTCTTCTCCGGTCTGGTGGGCGCGGCTCCGGCAGCGGTCTACATTGAGTCCGCAGCCGGTACGGCGGCAGGCGGTAAAACCGGTCTGACGGCAATCACCGTCGGCGTGCTGTTCTTGCTGATCCTGTTCCTGTCGCCACTCTCTTATCTGGTCCCGGTTTACGCGACCGCACCGGCGCTGATGTATGTTGGTCTGCTGATGCTGAGCAACGTAGCGAAAATCGATTTTGCCGATTTCGTTGACGCGATGTCTGGCCTGATTACCGCCGTCTTCATCGTACTGACCTGCAACATCGTCACCGGCATCATGATTGGCTTTGCCTCGCTGGTGATTGGTCGTCTGGTTTCTGGCGAATGGCGCAAGCTGAACGTTGGCACCGTGGTGATCGCCATCGCACTGGTGGCGTTCTATGCGGGCGGCTGGGCCATCTGATTTAAAGTGACCCGTCATACTTCAAGTTACATGTGCGTTGGCTTTCCTCGCTCACCCCGGTCACTTACATCAGTAAGCTCCCGGGGGGGGGGCGCTGCGTCGCCGCGTTACTCGGCCTATGGCCTCGCCCCTTCGGGGCCAGCGCAAGCGCTGTTCAAAACGCTAAAGGCGTTTTGTCCTGTAACCCGAATTATTTAGGGTACTAATGTGCGAAAACGGGTGGCTTAGGCTGCCCGTTTTCATTTTCAGACCACATCTCGTTGTCATTTGCGTTACTCTGAAGAGGGTAAAATAGAAGCACGACGCTTCAGGTTTTAGACAATAAGAAACACGCAAACAGGGAACGCATGGAAATTTTCTTCACCATTCTCATCATGACCCTCGTGGTCTCACTTTCCGGGGTAGTCACCCGCGTACTACCCTTCCAGTTACCCCTCCCGCTGATGCAAATTGCCATCGGCGCGCTATTGGCATGGCCGACGTTTGGCTTGCACGTCGAGTTCGATCCCGAACTGTTCCTCGTGCTGTTCATCCCGCCGCTGCTGTTTGCCGATGGCTGGAAAACGCCGACGCGCGAATTCCTTGAGCACGGGCGAGAGATATTTGGCCTCGCGCTGGCCCTGGTGGTCGTCACGGTGGTCGGGATAGGCTTCCTGATTTACTGGATCGTGCCGGGCATCCCGCTGATTCCGGCCTTTGCGCTAGCTGCAGTGCTGTCGCCTACCGATGCCGTGGCGCTGTCCGGTATTGTCGGCGAAGGGCGTATTCCGAAGAAAATCATGGGCATTTTACAGGGCGAGGCGCTAATGAATGACGCCTCCGGCCTGGTGGCGCTCAAGTTTGCCGTCGCCGTGGCGATGGGCACCATGATTTTCACTATCGGCGGCGCAACCGTTGAATTCTTCAAAGTGGCGATTGGCGGCATCCTGGCCGGTTTTGTCGTCAGTTGGCTGTATGGTCGTTCGCTGGGCTTCCTCAGTCGCTGGGGCGGCGATGAGCCTGCAACGCAAATCGTTCTGCTGTTCCTGCTGCCGTTCGCATCCTACCTGATTGCGGAACATATCGGCGTGTCGGGCATCCTGGCGGCGGTTGCAGCGGGTATGACCATCACCCGTGCAGGCGTGATGCGTCGTGCGCCGCTGGCGATGCGTCTGCGCGCCAACAGCACCTGGGCGATGCTGGAGTTTGTGTTTAACGGCATGGTTTTCCTGCTGTTGGGCCTGCAGCTTCCGGGTATTCTGGAATCCTCGCTGGTGGCGGCCGAAGCCGATCCAAACGTTGAAACCTGGATGCTGTTTACCGATATCGTGCTGATTTACGTCGCGCTGATGCTGGTGCGCTTTGGCTGGCTGTGGACGATGAAAAACTTCAGCATGCGCTTTCTCAAGAAGAAGCCGATGGAGTTTGGCTCGTGGACCACGCGCGAACTGCTGATTGCGTCATTTGCGGGCGTGCGCGGGGCCATTACTCTTGCCGGTGTGCTTTCCATTCCGCTGCTGCTGCCGGACGGGAACGTCTTCCCGGCGCGTTATGAGCTGGTCTTTTTGGCGGCGGGCGTGATTCTGTTCTCGCTGTTTATCGGCGTGGTGATGCTGCCGATTTTGCTGCAACATCTGGAAGTGGCCGACCATGCCCAGCAGCATAAAGAGGAGCGCATCGCGCGGGCCGCAACGGCGGAAGTGGCGATTGTGGCGATCCAGAAAATGGAAGAACGTCTTGCCGCGGATATCGAAGAGAACATTGATAACCAGCTGTTGACCGAGGTCAGTTCGCGGGTGATCGGTAACCTGCGCCGTCGCGCCGATGGCAGCAATGATGTTGAAAGCTCCATGCTGGCCGAGAAACTTGAGCGGCGCTTCCGCCTGGCCGCGTTACGCTCCGAGCGTGCCGAGCTGTACCACCTGCGCGCGACGCGCCAGATCAGCAATGAGACGCTGCAAAAATTGCTGCACGATCTCGATTTGCTGGAAGCGCTGTTGATCGAGAGTCAGTAATACGTGCGGTCTGATGCCCTCACCCCGACCCTCTCCCACGGGAGAGGGTCGGGGTGGTTTGCTCTCCCTTTTGGGGCGTCCCGCTCTGTCGGATACGTTTTGCGTTCCCTCTCCCACGGGGAGGGGGAGTGGTAAGCTAACCCTCAGAGAGCCTCCCTCTCAATCGGATGCGTTTTACGTTCCCTCTCCCGTGGGAGAGGGAGTGGTTTGCTCTCCCTTTTAGGGCGTCCCTCTCTACTGGATGACTTTTACGTTCCCTCTCCCACGGGAGAGGGAGTGGTAAGCTAACCCTCAGAGAGCCTCCCTCTCTACCGGATGCGTCTTACGTTCCCTCTCCCACGGGGAGGGGGAGTGGTAAGCTAACCCTCAGAGAGCGTCCCACCTCTACCGCATGGATTTTACGTTCCCTCTCCCTTTGGGAGAGGGTTAGGGTGAGGGAGCCCAAAACCCCTCGCAGCACGTCAGCCACGCCTGCGCGCTGTTCGACAGATAAACCCCTTCGCGCCAAATCATGCCTAGCTGCCAGTGCAGATCGCTTTCGAGCGGGATCCAGCGCAGCGTGTTTTTATCCAGACGTTCGCAAATGGGTTGCGGCAAAATCGCGATGCCTACACCCGCCTGTACCATTGCCGCGAGAAAATCCCACTGGCCGCTGCGCACGGCGATGCGCGGCTTCACGTCGTGCTGACTAAACAGCTGCATCAGCTGGCGGCTGAGGGCGAAATCTTCGTTGTAAATCAGCAGCGGATGCTCTGCCAGCAGTTCGGGCTTAACGGTTTCAATACTCAGCCAGTCGCCTGAGCGTGGAACCAAAACGCACAGCGGATGGCTGAACAGCGGTAGCGTCGCCAGACCGCTGTCTTCTTCGACGGGCAGGGCGGTCATCGCCAGATCCAGTTCCCCGTTCATCACCGCCTGCTGCACGGTTAATCCACCAAACTCAGAAATTTTCAGCTCGACGCCTGGATAGCGCTGGCGATACAGGCTGATCGGCCCGGCCATCATCATCCCGACCATCGGCGGAATACCGAGGCGCAACAGCCCTTTGTTCAGGTGGTTAATATCGCCAAGCTCCGCTTCCAGCTGGCGGAACTCCGCCAGAATCGCCAGGCCACGTTCAAACACCACGCGCCCGGTATCGGTAAGCAACAGCTTGCGCCCGTCGCGAATCAACAGCGTACAGTTCAGTTCGTCTTCAAGGTTTTTCAGCATTTTGCTGATGGTGGGTTGGGTGACAAACAGCTTTTCCGCTGCGCGAGTAAAACTCTGCTGGCGAACCACTTCGACAAAATAGCGCAGCGTTCTGATGTCCATGATTATTCCCCGAGACTATGCATTTGATGATTTTAATTCATTTCAGTCCGTTACGTGCGGTCTCTATACTGGCGCTTCATCTCATTTCAAGGAAATCCCCATGGCCGTGGCGTTAAGTCGTGTTACGCCTGCCGTTATGCAACGACTCCAGATTCCGGTTCAGGTCGGGCTTTATGCTGGATTGTTTGTTTTCGCAGAATACCTCGTCAGCTGGCTGCATTTGCCGCTGCCCGCCAATCTGGTGGGCATGATGTTAATGCTGACGCTGATTGTGTGTCGCGTTATCCCGCTGAACTGGGTGCGCGCAGGCGCAAGCTGGCTACTGGCGGAAATGCTGCTCTTTTTCGTGCCTGCGGTGGTGGCTGTGGTCAATTACGCCCAACTGCTGATGGTCGATGGCTGGCGCATTTTTGCCGTCATTGCGCTGAGTACGCTGATGGTGCTGGGCGCGACCGCGTGGGTGGTGGATAAAGTGTATCGCTTTGAAATCAGCAGGCAGAAGCATGACTAATTTTCAGGTCAGTCTGCTGTGCCTTATCGCCACGCTGGTTATCTATTTTGCCAATAAACGCCTGTATCGCCGCTTTCACACATTGCCGCTGATGCCGCTGGTGTTCACGCCCATTTTGCTGGTGCTGATGCTCATTTTTGGCCACATCTCCTGGCAGAATTACATTGGCGAATCGCACTGGCTGCTGTGGCTGTTAGGCCCGGCGACGATCGCCTTTGCCGTGCCCGTGTATGACAACCTCGCGATTATCAAACGTCACTGGATGTCGCTGACTGCAGGGGTCGTCACCGCGACGGTGGTGGCCGTCACCAGCTCCGTCTGGCTGGCGCGCTGGTTTACGTTATCGGATGAAATTCAGCGCAGCCTGGCGGTACGTTCGGTGACCACGCCGTTTGCGCTGGCGGCGGCGAAACCGCTGGGCGGCCAGCCGGATCTCGTGGCGCTGTTTGTCGTTGTCACCGGGGTGTTCGGCATGGCGGTGGGCGATATTCTGTTTCTGCGTTTGTCGATTCGCGAAGGCATGGCGAAAGGTGCCGGATTTGGCGCGGCGTCGCACGGCGCAGGAACGGCGCGATCCTATGAGCTAGGTCAGCAAGAAGGCGTGGTCGCCAGTCTGGTGATGATGCTGTCTGGCGTGGTGATGGTGCTGGCGGCACCGCTGGTGGCGTGGATGATGTTTTAAAATTCCCCGGCCAGCGCGGCCGGGGAGATCAGTTGATCAGTGCGCGCGGCCCTGATCGATGCCTAAGCCCGTTTGAGAACGGATAAACTGGGCGCGGAATTTCTCACGCTCCAGCTTACCTTCGGCTGAATTATCGGTGGCCGAGAAGAACCAAATCCCAATAAACGCCACGGCAATCGAGAACAGCGCCGGGTATTCGTATGGGAAGATGGCTTTTTCGTGACCGAGAATCTGCACCCAAATCGTTGGGCCGAGGATCATCAGGATCACCGCCGTCAGCAGGCCCAGCCAGCCGCCAATCATTGCCCCGCGCGTGGTCAGTTTTGACCAGTACATCGAGAGCAGGATAATCGGGAAGTTACAGCTTGCCGCAATCGAGAAGGCCAGTCCCACCATAAAGGCGATGTTCTGATTCTCGAACAGAATGCCCAGCAGAATCGCCACCACGCCCAGAATCAGAACCGTGATTTTGGAGACTTTCAGCTCCTGACGTTCAGTCGCACCTTTACGCCACACGTTGGCATACAGATCGTGCGAGACCGCCGAAGCGCCCGCCAGCGTCAGACCCGCCACAACCGCCAGAATGGTGGCGAAGGCGACAGCGGAGATAAAGCCGAGGAACAGGTTACCGCCCACGGCATCGGCCAGATGCACCGCTGCCATGTTGTTACCGCCAATCAGCGTGCCTGCGGCATCTTTGAATGCCGGATTCGCACCTACCAGCATGATCGCGCCAAAGCCAATAATAAAGGTCAGGATGTAGAAATAACCCATAAATCCGGTGGCGTAGAACACGCTTTTACGCGCTTCGCGGGCGTCTGACACCGTGAAGAAACGCATCAGAATGTGCGGCAAGCCTGCGGTACCAAACATCAATCCGAGACCAAGCGATAGGGCGGATATTGGATCTTTAACCAGCCCGCCAGGGCTCATAATCGCTTCACCTTTGGGGTGAACCGCCATCGCCTGGGTAAACAGATTATTGAAGCTGAAGCCCACGTGTTTCATGACCATAAAGGCCATAAAACTTGCGCCGAACAGCAGCAAAACGGCTTTGATGATTTGCACCCACGTGGTGGCGAGCATGCCGCCAAACAGGACGTACATCACCATCAGTACTCCGACCAATACTACGGCGATGTGATAGTTCAGGCCGAAAAGTAGCTGAATCAGTTTGCCGGCCCCGACCATTTGCGCGATCAGGTACAGCGCGACGACCACCAGCGATCCGCAGGCAGACAGGGTGCGGATCGGTCCCTGTTTCAGGCGATAAGACGCCACATCGGCGAAGGTGTAGCGCCCAAGATTACGCAGACGTTCGGCGATCAGGAACAGAATAATCGGCCAGCCGACGAGGAAGCCGAGCGAGTAAATCAGCCCGTCGTAGCCAGAGGTATAGACCAGCGCAGAAATCCCCAGGAACGACGCGGCGGACATAAAGTCACCCGCAATCGCCAGCCCGTTCTGGAAACCGGTAATGTTGCCGCCTGCCGTGTAGTAATCATTACGTGAGCGCACGCGTTTCGACGCCCAGTACGTGATATACAGCGTCAGCAGCACGAAAATCAGGAACATGATAATCGCCTGCCAGTTGGTTGGCTGGCGTTCCACCGCGCCGGTTAGGGCATCAGCCGCGTTGGCCGCGAAGGGCAGTGTGGCGGCTAGCGCCGTCAGGACTCGCTTCATGGGGCTTTTACCTCGCGCAACACTTCTTTGTTAAGGCGATCAAATTCACCGTTCGCGCGCACGACGTACACGCCAGTCAGCACAAATGAAATCACAATCACGCCGATACCGATGGGAATGCCTCGCGTCACGCTGGTTCCGGCATGCAAAGGCGTACCGAGCCAGTGCGGTGCAAAGGCGATCAGCAGAATAAAGCCGACGTAGATGATCAGCATGATGATAGAAAGCGTGAAGGCAAACCGTTGCCGTTTTTCGACGAGCTCCCTGAAATGCGCACTGTTTTCTATCCGTTGATAAATGTCGTCATTCATCACAGAACTCTCCAAAGGTAAGGTAGGTTTATAGTTATCAGTGGTGTGGTGTTCTCCCTCTCCCTGTGGGAGAGGGCCGGGGTGAGGGCATCAGACTGCAGAAATCCCCCTTACCCTAACCTTCTCCCTCAAGGGAGAGGAAACCGCCTGGAGCGGCATTCAGTCACGAAGGCATCGCGATGGCCTGCTTCTCTTCAAGCAGTTTTTCCACTACGCCTGGATCGGCGAGTGTGGAGGTATCACCCAGATTGCTGGTGTCACCCGCCGCGATTTTGCGCAGAATTCGGCGCATGATTTTGCCGGAACGGGTTTTCGGCAGGGAGTCGGTCCAGTGCAGCACGTCGGGTGTGGCAAGCGGACCAATCTCTTTTCGCACCCAGTTGCGCACTTCGGTGTACAGTTCCGGCGTCGGTTCTTCGCCGTGATTCAGCGTGACGTAAGCATAAATCGCCTGGCCTTTGATGTTGTGCGGGATCCCCACCACAGCCGCTTCGGCAATTTTTGGATGCGAGACCAGCGCAGACTCAATTTCAGCCGTCCCCAGACGGTGGCCGGAGACGTTCAGTACGTCATCCACGCGCCCGGTAATCCAGAAATAGCCGTCTTCGTCACGACGCGCGCCGTCACCGCTGAAATACATGTTTTTGAAGGTCGAGAAATAGGTCTGCTCAAAGCGATCGTGATCGCCAAACAGCGTACGCGCCTGACCCGGCCACGAATCGGTAATTACCAGGTTGCCTTCAGTTGCCCCTTCCAGCGGATTGCCTTCGTTATCCACCAGCGCAGGCTGCACGCCGAAGAACGGATGGGTCGCCGAACCGGCTTTCAGCTGGGTTGCACCAGGCATTGGGGTGATCATAAAGCCGCCCGTTTCGGTCTGCCACCAGGTGTCGATCACCGGGCATTTTTCGTTACCTATTTTCTTCCAGTACCACTCCCACGCTTCCGGGTTGATAGGCTCGCCCACGGAGCCGAGAATGCGCAGGGAAGAACGATCAGTGCCGTCGATGGCTTTGTCGCCTTCCGCCATCAGGGCGCGGATCGCCGTCGGTGCGGTATACAGAATGTTCACTTTATGCTTATCAACCACCTGGCACATACGCGCAGGCGTTGGCCAGTTGGGCACGCCTTCAAACATCAGCGTGGTTGCGCCGCAGGCCAGCGGGCCGTACAGCAGATAGCTGTGACCGGTGACCCAGCCCACGTCAGCGGTACACCAGTAGATATCGCCCTGATGATAATCAAAGACATATTTAAACGTGGAGGCCGCGTACACCAGATAGCCGCCGGTGGTGTGCAGCACGCCTTTTGGCTTGCCGGTAGAGCCGGAGGTGTACAGGATAAACAGCGGATCTTCGGCGTTCATCTCTTCGGGCTGATGCTGGTCGCTCGCTTGTTCAATCAGGTCGCTCCACCACAGGTCGCGGCCCTCTTTCCACTCAACGTTACCGCCGGTACGCTTGAACACCACCACATTGCTGATGCTCTTGACGTTCGGGTTTTTCAGCGCTTCATCGACGTTTTTCTTCAGCGGAATACTGCGTCCAGCGCGCACGCCTTCATCGGCAGTGATCACCAGTTTTGAATTGGAATCGATAATGCGTCCGGCTACGGCTTCCGGCGAGAATCCGCCGAAAATAACAGAATGGATCGCCCCGATGCGCGCGCAGGCGAGCATGGCGACGGCAGCTTCGGGCACCATCGGCATATAAATGGCGACCACATCGCCTTTTTTGATGCCTTGCTCCAGCAGGACGTTGGCGAAACGGCACACGTCGCGGTGCAGCTCTTTATAGGTGATGTGTTTGCTTTGGGACGCGTCGTCACCTTCCCAAATAATGGCGGTCTGATCGCCGCGCTCGGCGAGGTGTCTGTCCAGGCAGTTGGCCGCGAGATTCAGCGTGCCGTCTTCATACCATTTAATGGAGATATTGCCCGGCGCAAAAGAGGTGTTTTTCACCTTCTGATACGGCTTCATCCAGTCAAGAATTTTCCCCTGCTCGCCCCAGAAGGCGTCAGGGTCAGAAATGGATTGCTGATACTTCTCTTTATACTGCTCCGAATTAATCAGGCAATGGTCCGCAATATTTGCGGGAATGTCGTGTTTGTGGATTTGGCTCATGGCTTTTATTCTCCTTGTAGGATGTTAATAATATGTCGCAAAAACGTTAATTGTAGGGGCTTTGCCAGCTTTGTTTGTTATTTGGGCGACAGATCACGCAATGTTTGAATAGTTCAAAAAATCAGCAAATGACACTTAGAAGGGAAATAATTCAGGTGAATGATTATTCACAAATAATGAAAAAAAACCGTTTTTATAACAAAAGGTTATTAATAGGAATTATTATAAATTAGCGTCATAACGCCTTTTGTCAGTGAAATGCCTCGTTCTATAAGGCTTGCGCAGCAGGCCATGCAGATGATAATGATACGCCGCGTTAAAAAACCCTATAAACCAACGCAACACAATTCATACCCTTTCAGTATGTGTCCATATTCATTCCTGATGATCAGGACGCTTCATTGAGGAAGCCTGTTTTTATGAAAATTTTGAAAATCAGCCTGGCCTGGCAAATTCTGCTCGCCCTTGTGCTGGGCATCTTGCTGGGTAGTTATCTGCATTATCATAGCGACAGCCGCGAGTGGCTGGTGGTGAACATGCTGTCTCCTGCCGGAGATATCTTTATTCACCTGATCAAAATGATTGTTGTCCCGATTGTGATCTCGACGCTGGTGGTCGGTATTGCAGGCGTCGGCGATGCGAAGCAGTTAGGCCGCATCGGCGCAAAAACCATCCTTTATTTCGAAGTGATCACTACGGTTGCTATCATTCTGGGTATTACTCTGGCGAATGTGTTCCAGCCAGGCTCCGGGATTGATATGTCGCAGCTGGCGACGGTGGATATTTCGAAATACCAAAGCACAACGGCAGAAGTGCAAAGCCATGCTCATGGCCTGATGGGAACCATTCTTTCGCTGGTGCCGACCAATATCGTGGCGTCGATGGCAAAAGGCGAAATGCTGCCGATCATCTTCTTCTCGGTGCTGTTTGGCCTGGGGCTTTCGTCCCTGCCAGCGACCCATCGCGAACCCTTGGTCACGGTGTTCCGTTCGATTTCCGAAACCATGTTTAAAGTGACGCATATGGTGATGCGTTATGCGCCGGTGGGCGTGTTTGCGCTGATTGCTGTTACCGTCGCGAACTTCGGTTTTGCCTCACTGTGGCCGCTGGCGAAGCTGGTTATCCTGGTACACTTCGCGATTCTGTTCTTTGCGTTGGTGGTGCTAGGGCTGGTGGCGCGTCTCTGCGGATTACGTATCTGGATCCTGATTCGCATCCTGAAAGAGGAGCTGATTCTGGCGTACTCCACGGCCAGCTCTGAGAGCGTGCTGCCGCGCATTATCGAGAAGATGGAAGCCTACGGCGCACCGGCGTCTATCACCAGTTTTGTGGTGCCGACCGGGTACTCGTTTAACCTGGATGGCTCCACGCTGTATCAGAGTATTGCGGCGATCTTTATCGCGCAGCTGTACGGAATCGATCTGTCACTGTGGCAGGAAATCGTGCTGGTACTGACGCTGATGGTGACCTCGAAAGGTATCGCAGGCGTGCCGGGCGTGTCGTTTGTGGTTCTGCTGGCGACGCTGGGCAGCGTCGGTATTCCGCTGGAAGGTCTGGCCTTTATCGCCGGTGTTGACCGTATTCTCGACATGGCGCGTACTGCGTTAAACGTGGTGGGCAATGCGCTGGCGGTGCTGGTGATCGCCAAGTGGGAACACCAGTTCGACCGCAAAAAAGCGATGGCGTACGAACGGGAAGTGCTAGGTCGTTTCGATAAGACGGCCGATCAGTAATGCTTTGATTCCCTCTCTCGGCAGAGAGAGGGAACTCTTTTATTCGCCGCTCAACGCCTCAAACTCTTCGCAGCCCGTATCAAATCCTTCGCTACAGCTCAGATTAAACCAGTACAGCGCTTTCTGTTTGTTGGGCGTGATAAACCCTTTTTCACCCTGCTGGAACACCATTCCGGCCCAGTATTCCGCATACCCCGTGCGTGAAAGGGCAGAGCTGCGTTTGAGCCACAGTTCGGCCTGAGCATCATCCTGCGCCATCTCCACGCCGTTGGCGTAAATCAGACCTAACAGCATTTGCGCATCCACCGCCGAATCGTTATCGATATCGTCCGTCGCGGTTTGCAGCAGTTTGATCGCCTGCGGATAGTCGGTGGTTCCGGCCTGGGTATTCACCAGCAAACGCGCCAGCATGATAGCGCCGCGTTTGCTGCCCGCAAGTGTGGCCTGTTGCGCCAGCGTTTTTGCCTGAGCATATTCGCCATGCTTGAAATGGATTTGCGCGAGCAGCGCCATGGCGTCGATATCACCGCCCTTGGCGGCTTTTTCGGCCCACAGCCCAGCTTGCTTATCATCACCCGAACTGAACCAGGTGTCTGCCAGGTAGTACTGCGCGCGCGCATCACCGGCTTCGGCCTTTTCTTTAAATTGGCTGCCAATTTCGTCAGCGTTGGCAAGTGTTGTAAACAGTAACAGCAGGGAAAAAATGGCTTTCATGGAGTCTTATCATTGGGGTACATGGCGCGCAGTATAATAAATATGCGACAAAATGAGAAAGGGTGACCTGACTGCCTGATAATGAAGGTGAGCATTTTTTTGCAAGAAAGGTTTTAAATTACAGAGTATGAATATTTTTTGACCAGTGGATAAGGTCTGCAAATGCTCAGGGAAATGAACGACATTGACAGAGGTGGTTTACGTCGCCTAACGCTTGGGGAAATCAATCTGGCCCGTACACTCTATAGTTTCAGCATTCGTTATAACGAGGTCTGGATCCATAGAGCCAGTTACTTACCTTTCAACATGCAGGCCAGCAATTATGCTATGACCCCAAACGGTGAAATGTATTTTCAGGAGGGAGTATATGAGTCTGATTTTTCCAGACCTTTCCTCAAACTGGATCGCGTCGGGGGTCAGCATATTTTTCTGCATGAGATGATGCACGTCTGGCAGCATCAGCGTGGAATGATGGTCAGAACGCGGGGAGCATTCTCATGGGCAGTTGATTATAACTACGAGCTCAATAAACCAAACCTCATGGATTACGGCATTGAAAACCAGGCTTGCATTGTTAGTGATTACTGGCTGCTGAAAACATACGGCTTCGGCAATCGTAGTGACTTATACCGCCTCAAAGATTATGACCCATCAGAACCCATTCCACAGCTTATGGCTCGTTATCAGAAAATATTAGGGAGTTTCCCACAATGAGGCGTTTTTTTACCCTCCTTCCATGCTTTGCTATTCTCACTGGTTGCGGCGTTGGCGATCGAGCAGCCCCCTGGCGCTCAGTACTCGTGGATAAAGAGAAAGTCTGCTTCTCAGTGAATAAAGAAGACATTTTAAGCCGCTATAACATTTCTTCTACACAAGGTGGAAAATACAAAGAATTTGCCTCTGAACAGACTCTCTCGCTTTCCTACCCCGCATCATGTGTGAAATTAGCGCTCACGCCCGGCTACACCTATGGCGTGTCTTATACATTGAACAATATAAATTATCGCTACGTGTTTTTTATCGACAACGACTGGAACGTTCAAAGCTCTCAATAAGGAAATTGCAATGTCATTACCAGCTTATATGTATCTTTACGATGAAAATGGAAACCAGATTAAAGGTAGCTGCATGGCCCTGGGCCGTGAGGGGGCTATTGAGATCATGAATAGCAGCTACGGCGTTTTCCAAAACACATGCCGTAATACGGGTAAATTAATGGGATCGCGGCAACACAATGCATTTACGCTGCATAAAGAAATTGATAAAACCTCTCCCTATTTCGCAGTGGCTGCCTGCCAAAGCAAACGGCTAAAAAAGGCCGTCATTCACTACTACGATATAAACGAAGCGGGTATTGAGTATGAGATCTACCGTCTTACACTTAACAGTATTGTGATCATGTCAGTTAACGCGGCCCATGCATATATGCCCGGTTCTCACACTCCCGGCATGATGGAAAATATCGCTATTTCCTATTCAGGAATTGAATGGTTTTATCTTGAAGGAAATATCAAGTATGACGACGACTGGAGTCGCCCGGTAGGCTACAACCAACAACAGCAGCGTTGATTACCTTTACGGCCTATCTTCTGAGGATAACGGTGACATTGCTAAGGCCTGGTATTCCGATGACCACGTCCATAGGACGTGGTTTTAAGTTAAAAATAAAAATGGGATGAATAAATCATCCCATTTCATTATTGAACGCCGCGTGAGAATCAACCCATGGCGCTTTCGCGCAAACTGGCTTTCAGCTTCGCATATTCATCAATGACATATTGCTCGGCAGAATGCTGATCGGCGATAGACTCCACGCGCACAGCGCAATACTTATACTCCGGCGTTTTGGTTATCGGGCTTAAGTTTTCCGTCACCAGCTCGTTACAGGCCCCAATCCACCACTGATAAGTCATATACACCGCGCCTTTATTGGGGCGCTCACTGACCTGTGCACGGGTGATGATGCGGCCCTTACGCGAACTTACCCACACCAGCGCCTCATCTTCGATACCCAGTCGTGCGGCATCGGCGGTGTTGATCTGCGCGTAGCCCGGTTCGTCGGCCAGTGCAGCCAGCGCCGCGCAGTTACCGGTCATCGAACGGCACGAATAGTGGCCCACTTCACGCACCGTAGAGAGCACCATCGGGTACTCGTCGGTGAGCTTATCGATAGGCGCGACCCAGTCGCAGGTAAAGAACTGCGCCAGTCCGTTCGGGGTATCGAATTTCTCTTTGAAGAGATACGACGTTCCCTGATCGGCATCCGATTCGTCGCGGCACGGCCACTGGATATACCCCAGCTCACCCATTTTATCGTAGGTAGCGCCGGTGAAATCCGGACACAGATGACGCAACTCGTCCCATATTTCCTGGGTGTTGTTGTAGTGCATCGGATAGCCCATGCGGGTCGCGATTTCGCTGATAATCTGCCAGTCGGTTTTCAGATCCCACTTCGGCTCCACCGCTTTAAAGAAGCGCTGGAAGCCGCGGTCCGCCGCTGTGTAAACCCCTTCATGCTCGCCCCATGACGTTGACGGTAAAATAACATCCGCCGCCGCCGCGGTTTTGGTCATAAAGATGTCCTGCACAATCACCAGCTCAAGATCCTCAAAGCCCTTACGCACCGCAGAAAGCTCAGCGTCTGTCTGAAGCGGATCTTCGCCCATGATGTACGCCGCGCGCACTTCGCCATGCGCCGCTCTATGCGGCAGCTCGCTGATGCGATACCCCGTATGCTCAGGCAGGCTTTCAACGCCCCAGGCTTTGGCGAATTTCTCGCGATTTTCCGGGAACTTCACGTACTGATAGCCCGGATAAGTATCCGGCAGCGCGCCCATATCGCAGGCACCCTGAACGTTGTTTTGCCCGCGCACCGGGTTAACGCCCACGTGCGGTTTACCAAGATTACCCGTCAGCATGGCCAGGCTTGTCAGCGAGCGCACGGTTTCCACGCCCTGATAGAACTGGGTGACGCCCATGCCCCACAGAATCGACGCGGTTTTCGCCGCCGCATACATCCGCGCGGCCTGGCGAATCTCTTGCGCGCTCACGCCGGTGATCGTTTCGACCGACTCCGGCGTATAGCCTTCGACAATCTTGCGATACTCTTCAAACCCTTCGGTACGGCTGGCGATAAACGCCTGGTCGTACAGGTTTTCTTCAATGATGACGTGTCCCATCGCGTTGAGCAGGGCGATGTTTGAGCCATTTCTTAACGCGATATGCATATCTGCAATACGCGCCGTCTCTATTTTACGCGGATCGCAGACGATGATTTTCGCCCCGTTGCGCTTGGCGTTAATGACGTGATTCGCCACGATCGGATGTGAATCCGCCGGGTTATAGCCGAAAATAAACACCAGATCGGTGTTATCTATCTCGTTGATCGCATTACTCATTGCGCCGTTACCGACCGACTGGTGCAGACCTGCAACCGATGGGCCGTGTCAGACGCGAGCGCAACAATCGACGTTATTGGTACCAATAACGGCGCGCGCGAATTTTTGCATTACATAGTTGGTTTCGTTACCCGTCCCGCGTGATGATCCGGTGGTTTGGATCGCATCCGGGCCATACTTCGCTTTGATGTCGCTCAGGCGGCTGGCGACGTAATCCAGCGCTTCATCCCAGGAGACAGACTCCAGCTTGCCGCCGCGCGTGCGGCGAATCATCGGGGTTTTCAGACGGGGGGTCAGGATCTGGGTATCGTTAATAAAATCCCAGCCGTAATAGCCTTTCAGGCACAGCGTGCCCTGATTGGTCTTACCCTGCGCAGCCTCCGCCCGGACGATTTTGCCGTTATCGACCACCAGGTTTATCTTGCAACCCGAGGCACAATAGGGGCAAACCGTGACGACTTTTTTCATCGGTCTCGCTCCAGTTAATCAGTTCTTCGCACCCATTATGCAGCTTCTATGCCATGTTTTTATTGTGGGTATGCCCTGACTTTACGGGCGATGTGCACCAAAAACCCTGACGAGGAGCAGGCAATCGTCAAAATTGACGTGTCGAAGGGCAATGGATGTGACATGGGTTGAAATTCCGTCACGCGGTCATGGATTTGGCTGGAGCCGTTTGCAGAATAGGTCAGACTTAACATAATCCCCTGACGGAAGCATGCGATGAAACCGGCGATTCTGGTTGTTGATGACGATACCGCGGTTTGCGAACTGCTGCAGGATGTGCTCAATGAGCACGTTTTTGCCGTGCATGTCTGTCATAACGGGCTGGATGCGCTGGCGATGGCGCAGCGTGAACCCGCGATTGCGTTGGTGTTGCTGGATATGATGCTGCCGGATATCAACGGCCTGATGGTGTTGCAGCAACTGCAAAAATTGCGGCCCGAGCTGCCCGTGGTGATGCTTACGGGCATGGGCGGCGAATCCGATGTGGTGGTAGGGCTGGAGATGGGCGCGGATGATTACATCGGTAAACCGTTCAATCCGCGCGTGGTCGTCGCGCGGGTCAAAGCCGTACTACGGCGCACCGGCGTACTGGCGGCGGAACCGACTGCTCCGCGCGTATCAGGGATCGGTTTTAACGGCTGGACGCTCGACACCACGCGCTGTGAGCTGAGCGATCCCCAGCGCATGACGGTGCCTTTAACGCAGGGGGAATACGGTCTGTTGCTGGCGCTGGCGCAAAACGCACGGCGGGTGTTAAGCCGCGAACAACTGCTGGAGCTGACCCACAGCGAAAGCGCCGACGTGTTTGACCGCACCATCGACGTGTTAATCATGCGTCTGCGACGCAAAATCGAGATCAATCCGCATCAGCCGCTGCTGATTAAAACCATTCGTGGGCTGGGCTACGTCTTTGCCGCAGACGTGTCCCATCACGATAAAGCGGCCTAAGCGTTGTCGTGAATTAGCGTCTTAAGCTCCTCCAACGTTTTTGCCCCGTCAATCGCATTCGCGGCCAGCAGGCTGGCTCGCGCGCAGGCATGCGCCAGCTGAATACTGTCCGTCAACGGCCAGGCTTCGTGGCAGCCATACAAAAAACCTGCGCAAAACGCATCGCCCGCGCCAACGCTGCCGATAATCTCGTCCTGTTCGAGCTGTTTTGACGCAATCCACTTGCCCGGCTCGCCCGGCGTTTCGCCCCAGGCCCCTTCGGGACAATGAATCACCACGCGCTGTTTGACCCCTGCGGCCAACAGCTGCGACGCCGCCAGCGCGATGTGGTCAATATCCGGGGCATCATCACCGTTACGCATCTCCAGCCCGCTAAATTCCCCGACTTCCAGCTCGTTGATCACCAGATAATCCACATAGCGCAGGGCAGGGAGCACTAGCGGCTGATAGCGCGGATCGCCTTTGCGTGACACCAAATCGAGCGACGTTTCATACCCTTGCTCGCGCATTTGCGCCAGCAGGCGTGCGCTGCGGGTGCCAAATTCGTCATCCGGCATATCCAGGCTGTCGAGCAGCAGCAGATACCCCAGATGGAAAATCTTCATCGAAGAATCGAGTCGGTCAAAAGCGGGGAGATCGAGCAAGCGATTGGCGGCAGGCGAATGGAAAAAGGTGCGTTGCCCACTGGGATCGGTCATCACCTGCGACATTGACGTGGGGGCAAACGTGGTGCGCTGTACCCGCTGGCGATTGACGTGGTACTGGTCGAGCATCGCCATAATGTAGTCGCCATCGCTGTCTTCTCCGATAAGACCGACCGCCTGCAACGGCAAACCGACGTGCATTTTCGCCAGCGTCAGCAGGACGTTAAGCGGTGCGCCGCCGGTCGCCCGCTCGCTGTGAATAATCTCCGCCAGCCAGCCGCGCTCCGGCCACTGGACGATCTGATGAACATGATCGACCAGCATGTTGCCCGCGGCGATAACCCCTTTGCGTTCCATTACGCCTGCCCCGCGCTACCAAAAATGCGCATTTGTTCAGAAACGGTGTCAGTAATCGCCTCTTCAATGCCTAACAGCAGCTCGGCAAACTCATCATAAATTGGCTGGCGATGCGTGATGCGTTGCTCAACCGACGCCAGCGCGGCCTGCGACATCCCGGTGTAGAAATTGATTTTGTGAATACCCAGTTCAATGGCGCGGCGGAAATCCGCGTCGCTGATCCCGGAGCCACCGTGCAGCACCAGCGGCAGGCCGGTTTGCTGGCGGATGGCGTCCAGACGCGGGAAGTCGAGTTTCGGCTCGCCTTTGTATTTGCCGTGCGCATTGCCGATGGCCACGGCCAGCGCGTCGATACCCGTCTGGTCGACAAACTCACGTGCCAACTGCGGATCGGTGAAAAAGGCCTCGTCGGCATGGCCGTACAGCGCGCCGCCTTCGTCACCGCCCACCGCACCCAGTTCGGCTTCCACCGACACGCCGACCGCGTGGCACATTTTCACCACTTCACGAGTCTGGCGAATATTCTCTTCATAGCTCAACGTCGAGCCATCAAACATCACGGAGCTGAATCCTAAGCGCAGAGCCCGCACCACCGCCTCAAAATGCAGGCCGTGATCGAGATTTAGCACCACGGGAATATCATGGCGCGCGGCTTCAAACTTCACCGCTTCGACTAATGAATCGAGGGACAAATACTTAAAATGCACTTCCGCGATGTTGATGATAAACGGCGAGCGCTCCTGTTTTGCTGCGGCGAAAAGCGCGCGCAGAAAGTGGGAGTCGAGCACGTTGAACGCGCCCAGTGCGTAACGGTTTTCACGGGCGTGTTCCAGCCCCGCGGCGAGAGAAATCAGCGGCATTATTCACTCCTTATAGACGAAACAGGCTGTACTCGTTGCACAGCACCAGCACGGCCGGTTCGTCTTCTTCGATATTGTTGTAACGCGAGACAGGCTGCAAAAAGTGGTTGTCGTGATCATCGTCATTGACCGATGAGACTTCGCCAACCAGCACATCGCCAAACCCCCGCTCCCCCCAAAAACTGTGATAAAGCCCCGGTGTCAGACAGATGCTTTCCCCGGGTCGAAGGCGCAACTGACTGCCCGCTGCATGCGTCTGAAAGCAACCGTCAACGCTGACCGTGACGTCGGTTTCTTCCGTTTCTTCATGCGTGCCAGCATTCCAAAGTTCGATAATCAGGTTCCCGCCACCGCGATTAATGATGTCCTCGCGCTTGCGCCAGTGAAAATGCATGGGAGTCACCTGGCCGTCGCGCACATGCATGATTTTTTCGGCGTAGCATTTTTCATAGGGCGTGCCGTTGGGCGACCCATTACGCAGCGCAAAAAGCGTGAGCCCGCGCTCTGCGAAGTGGTTCCCGCCGAACGCCGTCACGTCCCAGCCGAGTTTGAGGTCAAACACTTCGCGCCAGGCGTGATGGTCAAGCTGCTGCCACTGCGTTGGCGGGAAGCTGGCAAACGGCGGCAAATGCACATCATGCTTCGAGAAAAACTGCCGCGTATGGCCGAGGATTTCATTGATTTCGGAGCGTTTCATGGGAACTCCTTGAATGAATGTGCGCGCTGTGCCCCTCACCCCGGCCCTCTCCCCAAGGGAGAGGGGGAAAGAAAAGACCGCACCCACCAGTTCCCTCGCCTTGTGGGAAAGGCCAAGGTGAGGGCATCAGACCGCACCCACCAAGTTCCCTCTCCTTGTGGGAGAGGGCCAGGGTGAGGCTATCAGACCGCACCCACCGGTTCCCTCTCCCCGTGGGAGAGGGCCAGGGTGAGGGCATCAGGCCGCACCCACCAAGTTCCCTCTCCTTGTGGGAGAGGGCCAGGGTGAGACCATCACACCGCACCCACCAAGTTCCCTCTCCCCGTGGGAGAGGGTTAGGGTGAGGGCATCAGACCGCACCAGGCAGTTCCCTCTCCCCGTGGGAGAGGGTTAGGGTGAGGCTATCAGACCGCACCTACCGGTTCCCTCTCCTTGTGGGAGAGGGTTAGGGTGAGGGCATCAGACCGCACTCATCTTATTTAACCGTCCAGCCTTTATAGTTCGCGACGCTCTTCTTATCGATCATCGTCACTGGGATCAGCACCGGCTCTTTCGGCGCGGCTTTGCCCTGCAAAATGTCGTAGCCAATCTCAACCGCTTTGGCCGCCATCACCTGCGGATCCTGCGCTGGCGTCGCGACAAACAGCGAATTCTCACGCTTCAGCGCCTCTTCACCATCCGGTGAACCATCCACGCCGACGATAAAGAATTCGTTACGTTGTGCCTGTTTTGCGGCCAGATCAGCACCGATCGCCGTAGGATCGTTAATCGCGAACACGCCGTCGATCTTCGGATTGGCGGCCAGCAGCGCGGTCATCACTTCCAGGCCGCCTTCACGACTGCCTTTGGCGTTCTGGTTATACGACAGCACTTTGATTCCCGGATGGCGCTTAAACTCGGTCTGGCACCCTTCGACACGGTTTTGCACCGCAGACACCGGCGGTCCGTTGATGATCACCACATCGCCTTTGCCTTTCAGGCGATCGGTAATGTATTTACAGGCCATCTCACCCGCCTGGGTGTTATCGGACGTGATCGTCGCATCGGCCCCTTCGGCCGCCACGTCAACCGCCACCACCACGATCCCGGCTTCTTTCGCGCGTTTCACCGCCGGGCCGATCCCTTTGGAATCCGCGGCGTTTAGGATGATCATGTCCACTTTTGCGGCGATAAAGTTGTCAATCTGCGCCACCTGCTGGCCCAGATCGTAACCGCTGGACACCAGCGTCACTTTGACGTTATCACCCGCCAGTTTGCGCGCTTCCAGCTCCGCACCTTTGGTTATCTGCACAAAGAACGGGTTGGCCAAATCGCCCACCGTCACGCCGATGGATTTCAGATCTTTTGCCTGCGCAAACGGCGCGGAGGCAAGCAGTGCGCCTGCACAAAGCGCGGTAACTAATGGCTTCAAACGCATAGGGTAGTCCTCAAGGTAAGATGTTGTTGTTATGCACTTTGATGATGTCGGGTACGGTATTTGTCGATCAGAACCGCAATGATGATCACCGCCCCTTTGATCACCAGTTGCCAGAAGTACGAAACGCCCATCAGCGTCATGCCGTTATTCAGCGTGGCGATAATCAGCGCGCCCACCAGCGTGCCGGTGATCGTGCCGATCCCGCCGACAAAACTGGTGCCGCCGAGGATCACCGCCGCGATGGCGTCCAGCTCGTATCCCATGCCTAAATTGCCGTTCGCGCTGTAGAGCCGCGAGGCGCTCATCACGCCGCCCAGGCCAGACAGCAGGCCGCTCATGCCGTAGACAAACAGCAGCACCAGCCACACTTTGATGCCGGTCAGACGCGCCGCCTGCATGTTGCCGCCAACCGCATAGATATGAACGCCAAGGGTGGTGCGGCGCAAAATGAACCAGCAAATTGCGATCACTGCCAGGGCGATCACCACGAGCCACGGAACCGGGCCCAGATAGTTGTTGCCGATCCATTCAAAACTGATATTGGAGTTAATCACCGTGGTGCCGTCGGCCAGCAGATAAGCCGCGCCGCGCAGCGCCGTATAGGTGCCGAGCGTGACGATAAACGGCGGCAACCCGGCAAACGCCACCAGCGCGCCGTTGAACAGCCCTAACACCATGCCGAGCATTAACGCGGCCGGAATCGAGAGCATCGCGAATTCGGGGATCAGCGACACCACCATCGCTGCTACCGCCGTGGTGCCCAGAATCGACCCCACCGACAGGTCGATCCCGCCGGTCAAAATGATGAAGGTCATGCCCGCCGCCAGCACGATGTTAATCGACGCCTGACGGGTGATATTCAGCAGGTTACTTTCGGTGAAGAAGTTAGGGGCGATAAAGCCAAATACCGCCACGATCAGAATCAAAATCGGCAAAATCCCGACCGTTTGCATCAGATCGCTCATCAGAATTTTTTTGGCGGAGGCCGATTTCGCCACCTGTTGCGGAGTAGGAGTTTGTGTCATGGTTGCACCGCCTGATGATGAGAGTCGTTCACGCCGGTTGCCAGCGTCATGATATTTTCCTGAGTAATGCTTTCGCCGTGCAGTTCGCCAGCGATGCTGCCTTCGCGCATCACGTAGACCCGGTCGCTCATGCCGACCACTTCCGGCAGCTCGCTGGAGATCATCAAAATCGCCACCCCTTTGCGCGCCATCTGGTTCATGATGCGGTAAATCTCACTTTTTGCGCCGACGTCCACGCCGCGCGTTGGCTCATCCAGAATCAAAATGCGCGGGCCAATCGCCACCCAGCGGGAGATCAGCAGTTTTTGCTGATTGCCGCCCGATAACCCGCCCGCGCGCACCTGCGAATGCGGCACGCGGATGTTGAGCAGGGCGATGGCGTCATCGGAAATGGACTGCGCTTTTTTGCGGTTCAGCATGCCGAAGGAGGCGTCGCGCTCAAGCGTCGCCATGGTGATGTTTTCCTGCGCCGCCAGTTCCAGGAACAGCCCCTGCTCTTTGCGGTTCTCGGTCAAATAACCAATACCCTGATCGATGGCGGCGCGCGGGGAGTGAATCACCACCGGTTCACCGTCGACCTCAATCATGCCGCCCGTGGCTTTACGTACGCCAAAAATCAGATGCGCCAGCTCGGAACGCCCGGCACCGACCAGCCCGGCCAACCCGACGATTTCGCCGGAACGTACCTGCAGGCTGCATGGCTGGACTTTTTTGCCATCCGTCAGGTGGTGCACATTAAGACGCGGGCCGCCGAGCGGGATATCGCGCTCTTTGTTGAACAGATCGCTCAGCGGACGCCCCACCATCATGCGCACCAGCTCGGAGGCATTCAGTTTGTCGCGCGTCAGGCTGCCAACGTACTGCCCGTCGCGCAGGACGCTCACGCGGTCAGACAGCTCATACACCTCCGCCATGCGGTGGCTGATGTAGATAATCGCCATCCCTTCATCGCGCAGTCGCAAAATAAGTTCAAACAGGCGATGGGTTTCACGTGAGGAGAGGGCGGCGGTGGGTTCATCCATCACCAGCACGCGGCTTTTGCGATGCAGCGCGCGGGCGATTTCCACCTGCTGCTGCTCCGCGATGGTGAGCTTCATGACTAAATCGGTGGATTTAAAATGCGCACCCAGCCGGTCGATGACCGTCTGCGCCTGCGCGGCCATCTCTTTACGCTGCACCAGCCCGCCGCGTGACAGCTCGCTGCCGAGGAAAATATTTTCCGCCACGGTGAGATTGGGCGCGAGCTGCATCTCCTGATAAATCAGCGTAATGCCCGCCGCCAGCGCGTCTTTTGGGCCTTTGATGGTGTAGGGCTGGCCGTCGATCAGAATTTCGCCGCTGGTGGCGGTATACGCTCCCGCGAGGATCTTCATCAGCGTGCTTTTGCCCGCACCGTTTTCGCCCATTAACGCGTGGATCTCGCCGGGCCAGACCGTCAGATCCACACCCTTGAGCGCATGGAAGTTGCCAAAGGTTTTGGCAATATTGCGCATCTCTAATACCGGGGTCCTGCTCATGGCGGATCTCCTGTGAAGGTCGATATCAGCAGTCCATCACATCCCGGTAAATGCAAAATGTCAGAAGCCGTTCATATTTGTCATAGTTATGAATAGTTAATGTGGATCACAGTTTAGGGCGGTGATGACCTTTTACCCTCACCCCAGCCCTCTCCCTAAGGGAGAGGGAGAAAACCACGCCCTTGTTCCTTTGGAGGAGTGTTCTGGGAAAAAGAAGCACATTACACCCCGCCTCATGGTGCGAGGCTCTCCCTAAGGGAGAGGGAGAAAATCGCGCCCTCGGTCCTTTGGGGGAGCGTTACAGGGAAAAGAATGACATTACGCCTCGCCTTATCGGGAGGCTTTGCTCTTCCCCTCTCCCCAATGGAGTGGAAAAATCATGTCCTCAGCCCTCTGTTCTTCCCCCTCTCCCTGTGGGAGAGGGTCGGGGTGAGGGCATCAAACCACACTGGAGCCAACAAACATGCCATCTCGCCGCCCGCCCTTTTTTGCCAGCGCCCGTGGCCGCCTGCTGATTTTTAATCTGCTGGTGGTAGCCGTGACGTTGATGGTCAGCGGCGTGGCGGTGCTCGGTTTTCGGCATGCCAGCCAGATACAGGAGCAGGTCCAGCAGCAAACGCTGAACGACATGACCGGCAGCATGAATCTGGCGCGCGACACCGCAAATGTGGCGACCGCGGCGGTGCGCTTGTCGCAGGTGGTGGGGGCGCTAGAGTACAAAAGCGAGGCGGATCGGCTCAAGCAAACGCAGATGGCGCTGCGCCACTCGCTGGAACAACTCGCCGATGCGCCGCTGGCGCAGCAGGAACCGGCTTTGGTGGCGCGAATTATTCGCCGCAGCAATGAATTACAGCAAAGCGTGACCGGGATGCTCGAGCGCGGACAGCGCCGCCATCTGGAACGCAACGAGCTGTTGAGCTCGCTCTATCAAAGCCAAAGCTTTTTGCGCCATTTGCAGGACATCAACCGTCGCGTTGGCGGCGATGTGCCGGATGCACAACTGCTTGGCGAGATGGACCGGCTGCTGATGGCCGCCATTGAAACCCCGTCACCGCGCGCCACTATCCAGCAACTGAATGCAGTGATGGCCTCTCTGCCGCAGTCGGCCACGCTGCCGGTGATTGATTTTGTGCTGCCAGATTTCAACGCCGAGCTGCGCAAGCTCGCGCCGCTGTCAAAGCAGCTTGAAGAGAGCGATCTGGCGATCAGCTGGTACATGTTTCACATCAAAGCGCTGGTGGCGATTTTAAACAGCGATATCAATCAGTACGTGGCGCAGGTGGCGCAGGCGTCGGAATTACGCACCGCGCAGAGCCATAAAGAGCTGCGCTCGATCAGCGTGTTCATCAGCGTTTTTGCGCTGCTGGCGCTGATTATCACTGGCTGCGCATGCTGGTATATCTACCGCAATTTAGGCTCCAACCTCACGGCCATTTCCCGCGCCATGTCGCGGCTGGCGCACGGCGAGCCGGATGTGTCGGTGCCTGCGCTACAGCGGCGCGATGAGCTGGGCGAACTGGCGCGCGCGTTCAACGTGTTTGCCCGTAACACCGCCTCGCTTGAGCACACCACCCGGCTGCTGAAACAAAAAACCACGCAGATGGAAATCGACAGACTGGAGCGTCAGGGGCTGGAAGAAGCCCTGCTGCACAGCCAAAAAATGAAAGCCGTGGGCCAGCTTACGGGCGGGCTAGCGCACGATTTTAACAATCTGCTGGCGGTGATTATCGGCAGCCTTGAGCTGGCGAATCCCGACTCGCCGGACGCGCCGCGCATCACCCGTGCGCTCAAAGCCGCCGAGCGTGGGGCGTTGCTCACGCAGCGCCTGCTGGCCTTTTCGCGCAAACAATCTCTGCATCCACACGCGGTCGAGATGAAGCCGCTGCTGGAAAATCTCGGCGAATTGATGTGCCACTCTTTGCCTGCCACCATCACGCTGGACATTGAGGCGCAGCACCCCGCATGGCCCGCGTGGATTGACGTCAGCCAGTTGGAAAACGCCATTATCAATCTGGTGATGAACGCCCGCGATGCGATGGAAGGCGAGGGCGGCATTATCAGAATCCGCACATGGAATCAGCGTGTTACTCGCAGCGATGGCCGTCGTCAGGATATGGTGGCGCTGGAGGTCATCGACCATGGCAGCGGCATGTCCCAGGAGGTGAAATCGCGGGTGTTTGAGCCGTTCTTCACCACCAAGCAGACCGGCAGCGGCAGCGGACTGGGCCTGTCGATGGTCTACGGATTCGTGCGCCAGTCAGGCGGGCGCGTGGAAATCGAAAGCGCGCCGGGGCAAGGCACGACCGTGCGGCTCCAGCTCCCGCGCTCATTGCAGCAGGTGATGATTGAGGATGAAACGCAGGCGGCAAGTGCGTTACCGCAAAGCGATCGGCTGGTGCTGGTGCTGGAGGATGAAGCCGATGTACGCCAGACGCTGTGCGAGCAGTTGCATCAGCTTGGCTATTTAACCCTGGAAGCTGAAAACGGCGAACAGGCGCTGAAAATGCTGGGATCCTCACCTGATATCGAGATGTTTATCAGCGACTTAATGCTGCCAGGCGGCATGAGCGGGGCGGAGGTGATTCACCACGTTCGCACGCATTTCCCGCTTCTTCCGGTGCTTCTGGTGAGCGGCCAGGATTTGCGTCCAACGCACAATCCACAGCTGCCGGACGTTGAACTATTGCGCAAGCCCTTCACGCGCGCGCAGCTGGCGCAGGCGCTGCGCAAAGCGATGAAAATTTGAGATTCCTCCGCTACTCCCGGTTTACGCCGTTGATTAACGTACAGCCAGCCCAACTGCGAGACTGGCATTATGAAAAAATACGCTTCTGCCCTGTTATTTGGTCTGCTGTCTTTAACCAGCCAGCTGGCACATGCCGACATTGTTGACGATGCTATCGGCAACATTCAGCAGGCGATTAACGACGCCTACACTCCCAGCAGCAATAGCCGCCGGGATGACGATGATGATCGCTATGAAGACCGCCGTCGCAACGACAGCCGTCAGTATGACGACCGACGCCGCCAGCTTGAGGATCGCCGCCGTCAGTTAGACGACAGACAGCGCCAGCTCGATCAGGACAGACGTCAGCTTGAAGACGATGAACAGCGGCTGGAAGACAATTACGATCGGTAGTCGTCGATGAGAGTGAGTGCGCAGGACGTACCGCACTCACTCGCAGACCACTAACGCTTACTCTTTCAGTTCGGGTTGCGCACTCCCTGTTGGGATTTTCACGAGGGCTGGACGCACATATTTTTTATCCCCGCGGCCAGGAAGATACGGCACAAACCTGCCCATGATCAGTCCGGCCAACAGCCCGGGACCCGTTGCCATCCAGAAGATAACTGAATCGATGGAGCCTGAATAAATCAGCCCGTACAGTGTTGCAATCACTGAACCCATGGCCCCGCAGGCGAGTGTTCTATGCCAGGCGTGCTGATAAATTTGTGGCGGAAGACAGGCTGCGGCGATCCCGGTCAGCAGGGCAGAAACCCCTCCCAGAAACCACGTCACGGCCATAAAAAACGGAAAATTCAGGACGATTTGTAGCAAGAGGTTTTCCGCCGTGCGGTGATTGGTGAGCAGTTCGCCAGCGAAGGTAACAGGGACGCCAAGATGCGGTCCCAGTAACGCAAACCAGCAGGCGTGATGGAAAATACGGCGTGTTTTAGTCATGAAAGTCCCCTTCATATAGTCATTTGAAGGGGAGCATAAATGGCGAAAGTGAAGTGACAGTGAAGTGGTGTTAATCCAGCGCCAAAACCATCCCGTCGTACCCCGCTTCAAACCAAAAACGAGTTACAGGAACCATTCCGGTCTCACACCGAAGCGTGCAGAAAGGGCCTTAATGTGGGTGATGGTCAGAGAGCGTTGTCCGGATAAGATCTGGCTGACCAGTGATTTCGAACCAATCTCTTCTTTCAGATCAGCGTAAGAAAGCTTGTACTGATCGATCAGCGTGCGCAGCAGAGCAACGCCGACAGGCATTTCAGCGACAGATTTATTAAACTCAGCGAAGCGGTCGCTATTATTTTCATAGTCGGCAATTTTGCTCGCGAGGAAGTCAATCAGGGGATTTTCATCGTCTTTCTCGATCAGATAATCCACCAGCGCCAGGGCTTCGCGATAATCACTCTCTGAAGAACTGCCACCCAGGAAAGGAACAGCGTCGACGAGTTGTTTAGTGGCCTCAATGGCTCTTGCGGTATCAGTGATCATTCTTTGTTCTCCCTGTAGTAGCGGTTCAACTTATCGTATTCAGAGTGGGTGACGATATGCTTCACGTAAAAGCGTTTATTCACAAAATTGATATAAGCGACAATCCTCAAGTTGTTGCCCCCCACATCTAATACCCACCATTTATTCCGATACTTAAAATTATCCAGACTCGGTATTAACGTTCTCAGTTCTGTCGGTGAAACAAAATCTGTCTCACGAAGTAAGCGGTACAACGCCAGAAGAGCTAACGAATCGTTTGGGTAGTGCTTTGCCGCTTCCTCAAAAGGCTCTTTCGAAATGACGTGCATCATGCATGACTTCCATCCGTTTACATTATGTGAACACTGTAGCACCACACCTGGTCGTTCACAATATGTAAACTATGTATTATTTTTAACTCTCATAAATCACCTTCTGCTGGGGAAAGTGAGCTATCCCATAGCGCTCAGGTAGAGACTTAAAACTCAATCCAGCACCAAAACCATCCCGTCGTACCCCGCTTCAAACCCGTCTGGCAACGGGTTATCCATCAGCCACACGTCAAACTGGTGGCTGATGTGGGTCAAAATTACCTGCGGGCAGCCAATCACCTCATTGAGTGCGATAATCGTGTTCAGATCGCCATGATTGCGCGGCGTTTCCTCGCACGGCGCGTGGCTGCAATCGATAACGATGCACTGCGGTTGGTTGTTGAGCAGAAATTTTACCGTTTTTTCCGGCAGCCCGGCGGTGTCAGACAGCCACGCCACGCGGCTGTGCGCGCTTTCCAGCAGATAGCCAAACGTCAGCTTAGAGTGGTTCAGCGGCAGCGGCGTCACCCGTAAACCCTGGAGTTCGAACATCACAAAGGATTCTACTGTGTGGCTGAAATCCAGAATACCGGGATGTTTGAACAGATCGTCGCAGCCCGCATCGTCCGGCGGGCCGTACACGGGAATGGTTGCGCCCATGCCCCAGCGCAGCGGGAACAACCCCTGGACGTGATCCATATGATAATGCGTCAGCAAAAACTGCTGAAAACTGCCCGCCGGCCAGTCATCCATCAGATGCGGAATGCCTGCGTCCAGCAGCGTCACCGCGTCGTTGAATTTGACCGCCGCGCTGCACGGGCGACGGCGATGAGCCTCCTGTAATCGCGCCCGACGACACGCCGCGCAGTCGCAGCCAAAGACCGGCACCAGCTGCGCGCCGCCCGTTCCCGTCAGCGTAATCGTCAAACTCATAGCGCCTCCTTACAGAGGTTTGGTGAATCTATAGTGGCTCTGGGCATACCCTTCGCGAAGATAAAAACGGTGGGCATCGACGCGCTTCACGCTGGTCGACAGCTCCGTCATCTCCGCACCCACTTTGCGCGCTTCGTCTTCGGCCCAGGCCAGCAGCTGGCTACCGACTTTCAGACCGCGCGCCTGCGGCAGTACCACCAGCTCCTGAATTTCGCCGATCCAGTTAACGTGATGGAGGTGAAATTGCAGATGCAGGCCAATCATGCCGACGGTCTGTCCGTCCAGATCCGCCAGCTGATAATGCATGTTGCGATCCTGAAGATTGGCGAGAAAGCCCGCCAGAAACGCGTCACGATCGAATTCCGCCTGTTTGAGTTCGCAGATCAGACCGTAAACGGCCTGAGCATCTTCAGGGGTGGCGGGGCGGAGTTCACAGGCAGGCATGGCGTTTTTCCTTCTGGCGAATAAGCGCGATCAAATTATCGACTGACTGTAGCAAACTTCCGTCGTTATTGAGGAGATGACAGTCGGATGGCGTATAGCGCGCGGCGCGCTCCAGCCGTTCGTCAATCTCACGCGCGGTTTCCCGCCCTCGGTTTTGCAGGCGATGACGCAGCACGTCAGGCGAGACCTGCAAACAGACGGGCAGCAGCGCCTGTCCGTACCGGGCTCGTGCCTGTTGCAAATGGGCGCGCGAACCGTTCACCAGCACGTCAAATCCGGCATGCAGCCACAGGTCGATCTCCACGCCGACGCCGTAATAAAAGCCGTTCGCGTGCCAGCTCAGTGCCAGTAAATTTTGCCCGGCGCGGGTAAAAAATTCCTGCTCGCTCAGGGCGATATGGTTTTCGCTGCCCGCATTCGCCGCACGCGTAATGTAACGATGCGCCACTAACAGCCGTGTATGTTCCTGCTGGCGCAGCGCCGTCAGCAGGCTGTCTTTTCCGGAGCCAGACGGCCCCATTAGCCAGATCAGTTTTCCCATCAGAACACCCGTTTTCCCTGACGCCAGACGTGGTCAATATGAACGTGCTCGCCTTTGCGGTGCGCCAGCACCAGGTCGGCTCGTTTGCCTTCGCCGATGACGCCGCGATCCTGTAGGTTCAGCGCATCCGCCGGGTTTTTGGTCACCAGACGAATCGCCTGCGGCAGGGTAAAGCGGTTGCCTGCATCGTCGGCAACGCGGAAAGCCGCATCCAGCAGGCTGGCGGGATAATAGTCGGACGAGAGAATATCCAGCAGCCCCAGCGAGGCGAGCTGACTGGCGGCAACGTTGCCGGAATGCGATCCGCCGCGCACGATATTGGGCGCGCCCATCAGGACGTTCATCCCGTGCTTGCGGGAGGCTTCTGCCGCTTCGAACGTGGTGGGAAATTCGGCGATCACGCTGCCAAGTTGATGGGATTCGAGCACATGCTCGTGCGTGGCGTCGTCATGGCTCGCGAGGGCAATATTCCGCTCGCGGCACATCGCGGCAATCGACAGCCGGTTCGGCTGCGACCATTGCGCGGCCAGCGCCAACTGTTCCTCTTCGTAGCGCGCCATTTCATCATCGCTGAGCGAATATTTGCCCTGATAATATTCACGATACTTTTCAATGTTGGCGAACTGGCGCTGACCCGGCGAGTGATCCATTAACGACACCAGCGACACCGGCTCGCGCCCAACCAGCTTTTCAAACAGCGGCAGGGTGGTGTGATGCGGCAGTTCGCAGCGCAGATGCAGGCGGTGTTCGGCGCGATTCAGGCCGCGCTTCTGTGTATCTTCCACCGCGTTAATCATCTTTTCGAGGTTTTCCAGGCGATCACCGCCGTCACGCACATCGCCAATCGCCACCGCGTCCAGCACGGTGGTGATCCCGCAGGCGACCATCAGCGCGTCGTGGCTGCTCATCGCCGAATGGGCGGGCCAGTCCACCTTCGGGCGCGGCGTGAAGAATTTGTCGAGGTTATCGGTGTGCAGTTCGATAAGCCCCGGCAACAGCCAGCCGCCTTCGCCGTCCATCGCCGAAGGCGTTCGGCTTTGCGTTTCGGCAAAGGCGCGGATTTCGCCGTCCTGGACTTCAATCGATCCTTCGACGACCTCGTTTTCCAGCACCAGTTTGACGTTATTGATAATCATGGTGCGACTCCCATGGCGTGCAAACGATCCGCTACGCGATCGCGCACCGTAGCGTCGTGAAAGATCCCGACGATCGCTGCGCCCCGCGTTTTGGCGTGTTCAATCAGTTCGACGACGGCGGCGCTGTTTTTGGCGTCCAGCGAGGCGGTCGGTTCATCGAGCAGTAAAATGGGGTAATCGACGATAAACCCGCGTGCGATATTCACGCGCTGCTGCTCCCCGCCAGAAAATGTCGATGGCGCGAGATGCCACAGGCGTTGCGGTACGTTCAGGCGTGTCAGCAAATTCGCGGCCTTCGCGGCGCACGCTTCGCGCGGCACGCCCAGATCCAGCAGCGGCTGCATCACCACGTCGAGGGCGGAGATCCGCGGGATCACCCGCAGGAACTGGCTCACCCAGCCGATCGTCGCCCGACGCACTTCCAGCACTTTGCGCACCGGGGCCTGCACCAGATCCACCCATTCATCACCGTGGCGAATATGAATATGCCCTTCGTCGGGCAAATAGTTGGCGTACAGCGAGCGCAAAAGCGTCGATTTTCCACTGCCGGAATGACCGTGTAGCACCACGCATTCGCCGCCGTTTACCTCGAGCGAGGCGTTTTGCAGGACTGGCAGGCGCACGCCGTTTTGCTGATGGAGCACAAACGTTTTACTGACATTTTCTACGCGGATCATGTTGACCTCTTAGTTCTGCAAAACGGATGACACCAGCAGCTGCGTGTAGGGGTGATGCGGATCGTCGAGCACTCGGTCGGTTAAACCACTTTCCACCACCTGGCCCTGCTTCATGACCAGCAAACGATCCGCCAGCAGACGTGCTACGCCTAAATCGTGGGTGACAATCACCACCGCGAGATCCAGTTCCACCACCAGCCCGCGCAGCAAATCCAGCAGCCGCGCCTGGACCGACACGTCCAGTCCACCGGTTGGCTCATCCATAAACACCAGTTTTGGATGGGTCACCAGATTGCGGGCGATTTGCAGGCGCTGCTGCATCCCGCCGGAAAACGTGGTCGGCAGGTCGTCAATGCGCGACGCGGGGATTTCCACCTCCTCCAGCCACTGCTGGGCGGTGGCGCGGATATTGCCGTAATGGCGTGCGCCGGTGGCCATCAGCCGTTCACCGATGTTCCCGCCCGCCGACACCTGGCGGCGCAGTCCGTCCATCGGGTGCTGATGCACCACGCCCCATTCGGTGCGCAGCAGACGGCGGCGCTCGGCTTCACTCATGCCGTACAGCGACTCATCCTGATAGCGAATTTCGCCATTTTGCGGCGTTAAGCGCGCGGAAATAGATTTCAGCAGCGTGGTTTTGCCTGAGCCGGATTCACCGACAATGCCCAGCACTTCGCCCGGCCACAGCTCAAACGACACGTCGCTAAAGCCTTTTCCTGGCGCGTATAAATGGGTCAGATTATTCACCGAAAGCAGCGGTTTCATTGGCCGTTCGCCTCGCTCTGTTGGCGACAGAAATCGGTGTCGGAGCAGACAAACATCCGTTTGCCCGTATCGTCCAGCACCACTTCGTCGAGATAGCTGTGTTTGGAGCCGCAGATAGCGCACGGCTCGTCCCACTCCTGCACCGTGAACGGGTGATCGTCGAAATCCAGGCTTTCGACACGCGTATACGGCGGCACGGCGTAGATGCGCTTTTCGCGTCCCGCACCAAACAGCTGCAGCGCGGGCATCATGTCCATTTTCGGGTTATCGAATTTCGGGATGGGCGACGGGTCCATCACGTAGCGCCCGTTCACTTTCACCGGATAGGCGTAGGTGGTGGCGATATGGCCGAAGCGGGCGATGTCTTCGTACAGTTTCACCTGCATCACGCCGTACTCTTCCAGGGCGTGCATGGTGCGGGTTTCGGTTTCGCGCGGCTCAATAAAGCGCAACGGTTCCGGGATCGGCACCTGGAAAATCAAAATTTGATCTTCGCTGAGCGGCGTTTCGGGGATGCGGTGGCGGGTTTGAATGAGCGTGGCGTCTTCGGTTTTTTCGGTGGTGTTCACGCCCGTGACGCGCTTGAAGAAGTTGCGGATCGACACGGCATTGGTGGTGTCGTCTGCGCCCTGGTCGATGACCTTCAGCACGTCCGTCTCGCCAATTACGCTGGCGGTCAGCTGAATTCCGCCAGTTCCCCAGCCGTACGGCATCGGCATTTCACGGCCACCAAACGGCACCTGATAGCCGGGAATGGCTACCGCTTTTAAGATGGCGCGGCGGATCATGCGCTTGGTTTGCTCGTCCAGATAAGCAAAGTTATACCCGCTGAGGTTAGCCATTTTTGCGCTCCCGTTGCAGACGTTTCAGCAGTTCCAGCTCGGCCTGGAAATCGACGTAGTGAGGCAGTTTGAGGTGTGAGACAAAGCCCGCCGCCTCGACGTTATCCGCGTGCGCCAGCACAAACTCTTCGTCCTGCGCCGGGCCCGCAATATTCTCGTCGTAATCGGGGGCCTGTAGCGCGCGGTCAACCAGCGCCATCGCCATCGCTTTACGCTCGCCCATGCCAAACACCAGCCCGTAGCCCCGTGTAAAATGGGGATCTTCCTGCGCTGGCGCGACAAATCCGTTGACCATTTCGCACTCGGTGAGCAGCAGTTCGCCAACGTTCACCGCAAAACCCAGCTCTTCCGGAACGATCTCAATATCCACCTGGCCGCTGCGAATTTCCGCCGCAAACGGGTGATTGCGCCCGTAGCCACGCTGTGTGGAATAGGCCATCGCCAGCAGATAACCTTCGTCGCCGCGCATCAGCTGTTGCAGGCGCGACGAACGTGAGCAGGGATAAACCGGCGGCGTGCGAGTCACGTCATCGGGCGTGGCGCCCGAATCTTCTTCCGCTTTCGCCAGCCCCTGATTCGCCAGCAGGCTAAACACGTGCGGGGACGACGCGTGCTCGGCGTCTCGGGTTTGCAGCGCCGGGATTTCACCGTTTGCCAGCAGGGTGAAATCCAGCAGGCGATGGGTGTAATCGTAGGTCGGGCCCAGCAGTTGGCCGCCAGGGATATCTTTGTAGACCGCTGAGATTCGGCGCTCAAGGCGCATCTCGGCGGTGTTAATCGGCTCGCTCACCGCCAGTTTTGCCAGCGTCGTGCGGTAGGCGCGCAGCAGGAAAATGGCTTCGACGTTATCGCCGCTGGCCTGTTTCAGCGCCAGTGCTGCCAGCTCGCGGTCGGCAATGCCGCCTTCGGTCATCACGCGATCGACGGCGAGATTGAGCTGCTGTTCTATTTGGGCGACGCCCAGCTCGGGCAGCGCTTCATCGCCGCGTCGTCTGGATTCCTGCAACGCATGGGCGGCGGCTATCGCCTTCTCGCCCCCTTTGACGGCGACGTACATCAGCACACCTCGACATGCGTGGTCCGCGGAATCGCCAGCAGGCGCTCGCCGCAGGTGAGGATCAAATCGATACCCAGCGGGAACGGATGCGGTCGCTCGGTGAGTTCATGAATGATGCATTCCGGTAACTGCGGGGCGACCATACGTTCATCGGCAATCCCGGCGCCCGTCAGGCGCAGCATGCGACCGCCGCTCAGGCTTGAGACCTGCAAAATCAGCGTGGCGCTGGTTTCCGGCGCGACGGCCGAGCCTTCGGAAAGTGCGTTCAACTGCTCGTGGCTGATTTTTTCATCCGCCACGGCGAACAACGCCTGCTGCGGCTGGTCGATCAGCGGTGCGCTGGTGTGAAAACGCAGGTTCTGGCTGGCGATATCATTTTGCAGGCTGGTGGAAAGCCATACGGGCGTGTCGCTGTCAGCGAGCGTCAGCAGCACGCTGGTGGTCGCGAGATTAAGCGGCTGCCAGCCGTGGGTGAGCTGATGCAGCGAGACAATCACGCCCGGCTCGCTCATGGCTTTGAGCAGACGACGGAAACTGTGTTGGGCATCCTGCACGGGCAGCGTAAAAGCGGGTTTGAGAGTCATGCGTTATCTCCGCGAACGAGCGTAAAGAAGTCGACCCGGCTGGTGTTCACTTCGGCCTGGCGCGCGGCGATACGTGCGGCGCGATCGGCTTCCAGCGGGGCAATTAAGGTTTCCATTAGGGTCTGGAAATGGGGTTGTTCTTGCAGCAACGCGTCGATAACGGCGCATCGCTCGGCGTGGTCTTTGTTGCGTCCAAGCAGATAGCTGTAGCCGAGCGTCCCGCTGGTGAGGCGAATCACCGCACGCGTGAGCGTGGCGTCACCGGCAAAAAAACGTGCGCCGGTGCCGCCCATCCGCGCCTGAATCTGTACCAGACCAATTTCGGGCGCGCGGATTGACTCATAGTCCGCAGTGATATTCAGCCGATGCATGTGTGCCTGCAGCGCGGCGGGCTGGCTGTGCGCGAGCACGCTCATCCAGCGCTGGCGAGTGGAGAGGGTGAAAGGCATTCAGTGCTCCATGGTGAATTCGATCATGTCGGCGCGGGTCAGGCTGACGGAGTATTCCGTCGCATTGATCTTACCGTCACGATGGTTAAGGGTGCGCACGCAGAGCAGCGGTGCCATGTTGGGGATCTCCAGCACTTTGCTCTCTTTGGCTTGTGCGCGACGGGCGCTGATCCGCGTCTGGGTGCGCTTGAGCGCGATCCCGGTCGACTCAAACAGAAAATCATGCAGCGAGCCGCTGGAGAAATTTTGCAGAATCGGCCACAGGGCGAGGTCAGCGAAGTAGTGGTCGATCTGACAGACAGCCACGCCGTTAACGCGACGCAGCGTGCGCAGATGCACTACGTTATCTCCCTCCTGAATCCCCAGCGCATCGGCGATATGGCTGGAGGCCGGGCGCAGCACCGAGAGCAGTTTTTCGCTGGTCGGGTGGCTGCCCTGATCGAGTAAATTCTGGCTAAAGCGCGCCTGGGAATTGAGCGGGTAGTCGAACGGACGCATCAGGACCAGCACGCCCACGCCCTGACGGCGCTGTACCCAGCCGCGCTCAACTAGCTGGTCAATGGCGCGGCGCAGGGTATGGCGATTCACTTCATAGCGGTCGGCGAGCTGTTGCTCGGCGGGCAAAAAATCCCCGCAGCGGTAGTGGGTGCGCAGCTCCACTTCGAGCTTCGCGGCAATCTCTTGCCAGCGGGTTGGGTAACTGGTCGGATGTCTGGATAAGTGCATAACAATCAATGCCTCGCAACTTAGATGAAGTGCTTACGCAAACGTTGAGACAGGAAATCCAGCAGGCTGACGGTCATGATGATTAACACCATCAACGCGCAAGTTTGCTGGAACTGGAAGCCGCGGATCGCTTCCCAGAGCGTGACGCCGATTCCGCCTGCGCCAACCATGCCGACCACCGTGGCGGAGCGCACGTTGGATTCAAAACGGTAGAGTGAGTAGGAGATCAGTAGCGGCATTACCTGGGGCAGCACGCCGTAGAGAATTTCTTCGATTTTATTGGCACCCGTTGCGCGGATGCCTTCGACGGGACCGGGTTCAATGGCTTCGACCGCTTCGGAAAGCAGCTTGGAGAGCACGCCGGTGGTGTGGATAAACAGCGCCATGACGCCCGCGAAAGGGCCCAAACCGACGGCGACCACGAACAGCATCGCGAACACCATTTCGTTGATGGCGCGGCAAGCGTCCATCAGGCGGCGCATCGGCTGGTAAATCCACCACGGCACGATGTTTTCGGCGCTCATCAGGCCAAATGGAATCGAGAGAACCACCGCGAGCGCGGTGCCCCAGACGGCGATTTGCATGGTGACCGCCATTTCGCTGAGGTAATCCTGCCACTGGCTAAAGTCTGGCGGGAAGAAGTCGGCGGCGAAGGTCGCCATGTTGCCGGAGTCCTGAATGAGCATCAGCGGGTTCATTTCCGCGCCCTTCCAGGAGACGACCAGGACCGCCAGCAAAATGGCCCAACTGATCAGCGAAAACCAGCTGCGCTTTGGCGGTGGAACGGTGATGGTTTGCATGTTGGCTCCTTAATCTGTTCTCCCTCTCCCTGTGGGAGAGGGCCGGGATGAGGGCATCAGCGTGTGCCTTCCCCCTCACCCTAACCCTCTCCCTCAAGGGAGAGGGAACTGTCTGGTGCAACTTTTCTCCCTCTCCTTGTGGGAGAGGGAAGTGCTCGGCGCGGTTTTTCTCCCTCTCCCTGTGGGAGAGGGCCGGGGTGAGGGCATCAGCGTGTGCCTTTCCCCCTCACCCTAACCCTCTCCCTCAAGGGAGAGGGGACTTGAGTTACTGCACCACTTTGTTCACGCTGGTCATCGCGCTCAGGGCGGCGGTCAGACGGTCGAGATCTTCCAGCTGCGCCTGCAGGCCGGACACTTTGCTGGTCTTCTCTTCCGTGCTCAGGCCTTTGTTATCCTTCACACTTTGCATCTGCTTAAACAGCGCGAGCTGGCGAATCGGCACCAGCTGCAGGTCGCTGGAGGCGCGGAACGGTGCCCAGCCCAGGCGTTCCAGCACGGTTTTCTCTTCTGGCGTTTTCCCGTAATTCATAAAGAAGTCGTACACCTTGTCCTTGGTGCCTTCGGAGAGGTTTTTACGCCACACGATCGGGTCGCCAGGGATCAGCGGTGATTTCCAGATAACCTTCAGCTGTTTCAGTTTTTCGGGCGCGGAGGTTTTCAGCTTGTCGAGGTTTTCGGTGTTGTTGGTGGCAACATCGACCTGTTTATTGGCGACAGCCAGCGCGTTGGTTTCATGTCCCGCGTTGACGGTGCGTTTGAATTCACTGGTGGAGATATTGTGTTTGGCGAAGACGTAATAGCCAGGGACGAGGAAACCGGACGTTGAGTTTGGATCGCCGTTCCCAAACGTCAGATCTTTGCGCCTGGCGAGCATGTCATTGAGGTTATTGATTGGGCTGTCTTTGTTAACGATCAGTACGCTCCAGTAACCCGGAGAACCGTCAGCGGCGACGGTCTGCGCAAAGACTTGGCCGTTAGCACGATCCACCGCTTCCATGGCGGAGAGGTTGCCGTACCAGGCGATATCCACTTTGTTAAAGCGCATGCCCTGGATAATGCCCGCGTAATCCGGCGCGAAGAAGGCGTTCACTTTGATCCCCAGTTTGGTTTCCATATCTTTCAGGAACGGTTCCCACTGGGGCTTCAGGTTTTGCTGTGATTCGGTCGAAATAATGCCAAAGTTCAGCACTTTTTCCTGTTCTTCGGCGTACGCCGGGCTTAACAGGGCGCTGATACTGAACATGCTGGTAAAGGCCAGCGCGGCAACGGCTTTGTAGCTCATCGATCATCCTCATTTGGCATTGTTCCAGGCTATTTCACTTGCCAGCTTGAACCCGGACAGTGCTCAAAATCCTCACGTACTACGTGTACGCTCCGGTTTTTCCGCGCTGTACGTGTCCAATCTGGCTGCGCCAATTACGCCTGGTCTTTTCAGTTAAATTAAGCAGCCTGCGCGTTCTCTTCGACGCGATTAATGCCGCGGTAGAGATGGTCAAAACGGTCGTTATCAAAGGCCTGTCTTGAGCCGTCGTAAAACACGTGTCCCTGACGCAGGGCGACGATGCGCTCGCAGTAGCGCAGGGCGTAATCCACCTGATGCAGCGTCACGACCACGGTGATGCCGTCGTTCTGGTTAATGTCGCGCAGGGTTTCCATCACGATGCGGGCAGATTCCGGATCGAGAGAGGCAATGGGTTCATCGGCCAGAATCACTTTGGCTTTTTGCATCAGCGCCCGGGCAATCGCCACGCGCTGCTGTTGTCCACCGGATAGCGTGGAGACGCGCTGGTGGGCGAAATGCGCCATGCCAACGCGGGTCAGCGCCTGAAGAGCGTGCTGTTTTTGAACGGGTGAAAACCAGCGCAGACAGGTGCGCCAGAAAGGGGTACTGCCGAGCGCGCCAATCAGTACGTTTTCCATCACCGTCAGGCGGTTTACCAGGTTGAACTGTTGGAAGATGTAGCCGGTTTGCGCGCGGCTTTTACGGATGTCGCCTGCCAGACGCCCCGCGCGCTGCACGGTATTTCCCAGCAGTTCGACGTGGCTTTCAGGCGTTTTATCCCCGGTAATTAAGCCGCTCAGATGGCGCAGAAGCGTGGATTTGCCTGAACCGGAAGGCCCCAACAGCGCCACCATTTCGCCTTTCTCGACGGTCAGATCAACGGCATGCAGGGCCTTATTGTGATGAAAGGTCTTGCTCAGTTTCTCGACGCGGATGACAGTTTGCATGTGCTGGGCCTCACGATAAATGTGGCCTCATGCTGGCGGATTAATGTGACATTTGGGTTAAGTATTGGTTGCGGGAGTTTGAAGAGTTGAGGTGAAAGGGATGACAGGCGGAAGCACGCGGCCTCCGCCAGCCTGTTACTGCTGTTTAACGACGTTAATCATCCACGGAACGCCATATTTGTCGATGACTTTACCGAATCCGTGCGCCCAGAAGGTTTCCTGCCACGCCATATCAATGTTGCCGCCCTCGGCGAGATTATCGAACCAGCGTTTGCCTTCTGATACATCCTGCGTGTCGAGCACCAGCGTAAAGCCTGCGTACTGGGCTTTGTCACCGGGCAGGCCGTCGCTCATCATAATATCGTTCCCGGCGATGCGGACGTTGGAATGGGCAATGGCGGAATCAGGGAATGACATGCCCGAAGGGCAGCCGTCTTCGCTGTGCTCGTCTTTGGGCATTTCGCCGAAGGTGATTTTGTAGAGGAGTTCTGCGCCGAGCGTTTGCTGATAAAAGGCGGTGGCCTCTGCACAGTTTCCGGCGAAAGAGATGTAGGGACTTAACGGCATAATCATTACCTCAGGTAAGAGAAGCTCGATAAGTGTAGTTCCAGTCTGCCCGGTAAGCTAAGCGCTACCGGGCAGGCAAATCAGTTCTTTTTAACGAATTCTGATTTGAGCTTCATTGGGCCGAAGCCGTCAATTTTGCAGTCAATATTATGGTCGCCTTCAACCAGACGAATATTCTTCACCTTCGTGCCGATTTTCAGCATGGAAGAACTGCCTTTTACTTTCAGGTCTTTTACGACGGTGACGTTATCGCCATCGACCAACAGATTACCGTTGGCGTCTTTTACGATCAGCGCATCGCTATCTTGCGATGTTTCTGCGTCATTCCATTCATGGGCGCATTCAGGGCAAATGAACATGCCATTATCTTCATAGGTGTATTCGGAATTACATTTTGGACAGTGTGGAAGAGACATATCGGTATCCTCTAAAAGTGCGAACGGGGCTGGAAAGCGCCAGCCAAAACACGGCAGTTTGCCGAAAAAGGCGTCAAGTATAGCGTAAGCCCCCACTTTTGTCGGTGATATTCTTTTTTTAAAAAATAAATAAAACACCGCATCTGGAGTGACATTTCCTGTCAGTCAGTTAAGCGATGCTAACAGCGTGCTTAAGAGATAAACATCGCAATGAAATATATAGAATATTTTATTGCGCAAATTGCCAGGTACTGACATTTCGGATAAGGTGAGGTGCGCTGTTGTTATTTAGCAACCGCAACCGGATTTGCCACTTCTTCTTTGGTGACCGGGAATTACCTCTCTTTTTAGGTGGGTAAATTACTTTGATATATCCTATAGCTCCATAAAAAATGGTCTACGCTCATTATCTTTCGGCTTTTCTAGCCGAGAGGAGTGTACGAGCGCTCTACGCTGCAAACAGATTATATTTGTTTTGTCATCAGACGCTTATATTCAATGAACCTAATTTCCACGCGTAATCAATAAAGCCGAAATTTCATTATTAAAACTATCTGGCTTAATAAAAGTAATAAATTTGCGTTAAGGAAAGGCTTTTATCATGCACACACAAACAATATTTGAATTGAGCCAGGAAGCAGAGCGGCTGCTACAACTTGCTTTACAGAATCTTGATGCCTTGAAATCAATGCCGATTGCGGCAATGGATAGCACGACTGCAGCAATAACCGGTGTCAGCAATAATGTGCTGCCTTTGCACTTCAGCACCCGGGGTGTTGAAACCCAGCTGTCGATGCTGAATAACGAATTACGAAAAATAACCCGTCTTGAGATGGTGCTGGCCATTGTTGGCACGATGAAGGCCGGGAAATCGACCACGATTAATGCGATTGTCGGCACGGAAGTCTTACCCAACCGTAATCGTCCAATGACCGCGCTGCCGACGATGATCCGCCACACGCCGGGGCAAAAAGAGCCAGTGCTGCATTTTGCCCACGTTTCACCGATCGACACGCTGATTAAACAATTGCAGGAAAAACTGTGTAATCACGATCGCGGCAAGCTGACGCAGCGCCTCGAAATTGATAAAGACATGAATGCGTTGCTCGGGCGCATTGAGCAAGGTCAAGCCTTCGAAAAACATTATCTTGGCGCGGAGCCTATTTTTCAGTGTTTGAAAAGCCTGAATGATTTAGTGCGGCTCTCTCAGGCGCTAGGCGTTGATTTTCCGTTTACTGAATACACCGCGATTGAGCATATTCCGGTGATTGAAGTGGAGTTTGTCCACCTCGCGGGCATGGATTCTCACCTTGGGCAACTGACGCTGCTTGACACGCCAGGGCCGAATGAAGCCGGGCAACCGCATCTGCAAAAAATGCTCAACGAGCAGCTTGCGCGCTCCTCGGCGGTGCTGGCGGTGATGGATTACACCCAGCTTAAATCGATTTCTGATGAAGAGGTGCGGCAAGCGATTTCGGCGGTGGGCAAATCAGTGCCGCTGTACGCGCTGGTCAATAAATTCGATCAGAAAGACCGCAATAGCGACGATGAAGAACAGGTGCGGGCGATGATTTCCGGCACGCTGATGAAAGGCAATATTTCGCCAGGGCAGATTTATCCCGTCTCCTCGATGTGGGCCTATCTGGCGAATCGTGCGCGCTTTGAAATCGCCAATAATGGCCGTTTGCCGGATCATCAGGAGCAGCGCTGGGTGCAAGATTTTGCGGAAGCCGCACTGGGGCGTCGCTGGCGCACGGCGGATCTGGATGACGTAGAACATATTCGCCATGCCGCCGATCTGCTGTGGGAAGATTCGCTGTTTGAGCAGCCGATTCGCAAACTGATTTATGCCGCGTATGCCAACGCGTCGCTGTATGCGTTGCGCTCGGCGTCCCATAAGCTCCTCAACTATGCGCAGAACGCCCGTGAATATCTCGATTTCCGCTATCAGGGGCTGACGGTCGCCTTTGATGAGCTGGAGTTGAATATTTCTCGTCTGGAAGAGGATATGGCACTGCTTCAGATGCGTCAGGATGTGGTGAGCGACGAAGTCGGACACGAAGTCGAGCAGGCACTGGATGCGGCACAAACGTTTATCACACATCAGAAAAACCAGATCCAGCAGGCGATTAGCCATATTTTTGACGGCGATAACATTCTCGATTTGGCCGGCATTGACCGCATGAATTTGCGAAACGGGGCGCAACACGACATGGGGCAACTGGTGCTCGATGACGAAGGCCAGGCGCAGATTGTGCTGAGCAAAATCCGTTCATCCTGTGAACTCGTGATGCTGGACGCGCAGGGCAAAATCAGCCGCGAGCTAGCGTTGCGCTTTGATCAGCTTGAGTCGACGCTGGCGCGATCCTTAAACGAGGCGATGCGTCCGATTGAGAAACGCATCAAGGAAGAGTTAAGTCACGCTGGATTTCGGGCGCGGATTAGCTTCCCGGCGTTCCAGGCCAGTCAGCTCAACTTCAACACGCGCGGGCTGTTTAACGACGCGATTGCCTCAGAAAATCGTCCCGCCGGTGAGATCTCTGGCTCCAGCAGCGTGCGCGAAACGGTTTCACGCTGGCTAAACAATCCGGGCTGGGGTTGGGAGGATTGCGTGGTGACGCGCACGCGATACGTCATTGACGTCGCGCAGCTTCATACGCGAATCAAAGAACATATTGATCAATTTTGTGAACAAATCTATAAAGCTTTGGTGGCGCAGGTCGATGTTTCTGTTACGGCAGGCATGGCAACGTTTTTTGCGGAATTCTCGTTATGCCTCACCGGTTTACAGGAAAGCTTGCGTGATAGCCTCGCAGTGCGACAGCAAAATGAGCATTCAACCAGAGCGCTCAGCCAACTGTTGCAGCAATGTATTACAACTGCGACGTGGATTCAGGAAGATACCCGATTGTTACGCGATGATATTCAAACTTTATTCGCGGCAGAGCAAACATGACAACCCCATTGCTGGACGGTCCCGGGCGGACGTTAGAGTGTATTCATCCCAAATTTATGGTTGATTTGGTGCAAGGAGTGGACGCGGTGCGTCTCACTCCGCTGGTGCCTCAGCAGCAGCAGTTTCGTGAGCGTTTAGCCCAGGAGATCATGACTCAGACGAAGCTTCGACCCTGGGCGATGACGGGAATGTTCAGCGAAAATGCTGCCCTGCGGCTGGGTCTGGCGGAAAAACTGGCCGGTATGTTCGATCCTGGACATCTGGCCTTGACGCGTATGACCGACAAATTAACCTCATTGCGTCAGCAAACTAACCGTCCCAAGCAACACTCTCTGGGATTGATACAGCAATACGACGATCTCTCTTCCTATTTTCATCAACGCGCGGCCTATAAAGAAAAAGCGTTGTCACAGCGTGGCTTGACGGTGCAGGCGGGCGAACACAGCGAGCAAATCTTTAACCACTGGCGGGCGGGCCAATACGATGGCTGGTCGCTGGCGGGACGGTGTTATATCGCGCTGGAAGAGCTGCGCTGGGGCGCATTTGGTGATGCCTGCCGTCTGGCGAATGATGATGTCGCGGCGATGCTGAAGGACAATTTGCGCAGCCTGGCAGCGAACTATCTTGCTCAGGGCATTAATGCTGCCCCAACAACACGTCATTTTTACCATCAGTGGCTCGCCACACCGGTATCGCCGGGTTTAATGGATCATAAAGATATGCTCGGCTGGCTGGGGGACTGGTGTCATGCGGACCGTCATCCGGTGAGCTGGTCGGTGACGCAGAGCTGGCAAACGGTGGCGCTTGGCATGCCGCGATTGTGTTCGGCGAAAAGGCTGGCGGACGCGATGGTGGGCGAGATGTTCGGTGAATAATACGGTGCGTCGGTAAAACAAAAAACCTCTCAGATGAGAGGTTTTTTTATGTGAGGAGCTTAGTGGTGCAACGATTCGACCGGCTGCGGCTCGACGTCGGCTTTCGGGATATTGCCGTAACGTTTGGCATACAGGGCGGTGATGATTGGCACCAGAATCGCGGTCACGATGACTGACGCGGCCACCAGTGCCGTCGCGGAGGCCGCAACAGGCTCGAATGACGGGTTAATCTGCGCAATGATCATCGGGTTCGCCACCGCAGCGCCTGCGGCTGACGACGCGGCGACACCGGCGGTACCATTCCCGCCACCAATCACGCGGTCGGCAATAATCAGCGGAATACCAGTGATAATAATAACCGCAACACCCAGCACGATACCCAGCAGGCCGGTGTCCATAATCACGTTCAGATTGATGGTATTACCCAGCGCGAAGCCGAAGAAGGGAATCAGAACCGGCGTTGCTTTGCTGAAGAAATCGCGCAAGTCGGTGTCCAGGTTGCCCAGGGCAAAACCAATCAGGAATGGCAGGACTGCGCCCACGAAGTGGTGCGGTTCAAACGATGCCAGGCCCGCGGAGCCGAGGATTAACATGGTCACCAGTGGGCCAGACTCCAGAGACATCAGCACGAATGCGCCGGACTCTTCTTTCGTGCCGTACTGATTCATCAGGCTGGCGTACAGACCGCCGTTGGTCATGTCCATGGCAGACACAATCGCCAAAACGGAGAGACCGGCGAAGAAACCGGTTTGAATGCCATTCTCAGGAATGAACATCGCACAGCCCATGGCGACAACCCAGGCAACAGCAATTTTGGTGAGCACTAACGTACCGGATTTACGTAATACGGTTCCGGTTGCACGTAAATTAATGGATGCGCCAATACAGAAGAACCACACCGCCAGAATTGGCACCGTGCCGGAAATCATTCCTTTGGTAAATCCGCCAAAATAAGCGCCGGTATTCGGGGCCAGGGTATTTAAGATTGCGCCAAGTACCAGGGGGACCAACATCATCCCGCCAGGGATGCGTTCAATTGTGGCTTTGATTTTCATGATAAATCCTCACATCTTATCTCGCGTTTCTGGCGGACAAGTCGGGTAGAAATTCGTATTGAATTCAAGTTATTGTGAATTCTTACTGTCTGGTGAACCGTCTGTTTAATCAGAAGCCGTAATCAGTTTTACCTTGTTTACGGCGGGTGAAATGCACCCGGGGCGGCGTGTTCGGGCTTATCATCTGATCTTTGGAATTATGATTCAATGAAAATAAAACAATGTTTTAGTTATCTGGATCACATATTTTTGTAAACGCGTGTCTACATTATTAGTTATTAAAATTGCTGTGAATTTAATGTGAATAAAGGTGAGTGGTTTTTTGAATTTTGATGAAAATAATAACCTTATAAAGTGAATCCTAAAGGGCACAGGATTTTCGCGGTCATTAAAGTGTGTTGACGTTTTCTGACAACATCTGACACCCCACGTAAATATCTGTGAAGTTGATCACCTATTTAAAGGCTGGTAGGGTAAAGACGTCACTAACTGCCCAGACAGGCGTCAACAGGTTCGGTTGTATCGACGAGAAACGTCAATGTAAGTAAACCTGCTACGCTTGAAGAAGAAGATTCGCATGAGGCGAATTCGAGGTTCACAGACCGCAAGAAGATCTGTGGTATGGACAGGGCTGAGTCTACGAGGATAGCAATGCTTAAAAGGAAAAAAGTCAAACCCATTACACTGCGCGACGTCACTATCATTGATGACGGCAAGTTGCGTAAAGCCATTACCGCTGCGTCGCTGGGTAACGCGATGGAGTGGTTTGATTTCGGTGTGTATGGTTTCGTTGCCTACGCTTTAGGTAAAGTCTTCTTCCCGGGTGCCGACCCGAGCCTGCAGATGATCGCGGCTTTAGGTACCTTCTCCGTACCCTTCCTGATTCGCCCGCTGGGTGGTTTATTCTTCGGGATGCTGGGCGACAAATACGGTCGCCAGAAGATACTCGCCATCACGATTGTGATCATGTCGATCAGTACATTCTGTATCGGCTTGATTCCGTCCTATGCGACGATTGGCATCTGGGCACCGATACTGCTGCTGCTGTGTAAAATGGCGCAGGGCTTCTCGGTCGGTGGTGAATATACCGGTGCGTCGATCTTTGTTGCCGAGTATTCTCCGGACCGTAAACGCGGCTTCATGGGAAGCTGGCTGGACTTTGGCTCGATTGCCGGGTTTGTGCTAGGTGCGGGCGTCGTGGTGCTGATTTCCACCGTCGTCGGCGAAGATAACTTCCTTGAGTGGGGCTGGCGTATTCCGTTCTTCCTGGCGCTGCCGCTGGGTCTGATTGGTCTATACCTGCGTCATGCCTTAGAAGAGACGCCGGCGTTTCAGCAGCATGTTGAAAAACTGGAGCAGGGCGATCGCGAAGGGCTGCAGGAAGGACCGAAAGTCTCCTTTAAAGAGATTGCGACGAAACACTGGCGTAGCCTGCTGACCTGTGTCGGTCTGGTCATTTCGACCAACGTGACCTACTACATGTTGCTGACCTACATGCCGAGCTACCTGTCGCATAACCTGCATTACTCCGAAGATCACGGTGTGCTGATTATTATCGCCATCATGGTGGGGATGCTGTTTGTGCAGCCGATTATGGGCCTGCTGAGTGACCGCTACGGTCGCCGTCCGTTCATTATTCTGGGCAGCGTTGCGCTCTTACTGCTGGCGATCCCGGCCTTTATCCTGATTAACAGTAACGTGCTGGGCCTGATTTTCGCCGGTCTGCTGATGCTGGCGGTGATTCTGAACTGCTTTATCGGGGTGATGGCGTCAACGCTTCCGGCGATGTTCCCGACGCATATTCGCTACAGCGCGCTGGCGGCAGCGTTTAACATTTCGGTGCTGGTTGCCGGTCTGACGCCGACCATTGCGGCCTCGCTGGTCGAAAGCACGCAGAACCTGATGATGCCTGCGTACTATCTGATGGTGATTGCGGTGATTGGTTTGATTACCGGTCTGACAATGAAAGAGACCGCGAATCAGCCACTGAAAGGGGCCACGCCTGCGGCGTCTGACCTTCAGGAAGCGAAAGAGATTCTGCGTGAACACTACGACAATGTTGAGCAGAAGATTGACGATCTTGACGTAGAGATTGAAGAGCTGCAGAAAAAGCGATCTCGTCTGGTGGATCAGCATCCACGCATTAACGAGTAAAACGAAAAACCCGCTTCGGCGGGTTTTTTATTAGCATCCGGCGGCGATGTAGTCGCCGTTGGCGCTGATGGGGATCACCGTCAGGAACAGCACTGTTGCAAACAGGATCAGCACGATTCCCCCGGCAATTTTTGCCGCGGGCACCAGCCAGCTCATCGTAGAACTGCCGCCAAAGAAAGCGACCGTCCGTTCCCGCGCATAGCGCACCGCCAGCGATAGTCCCATAATCGACAGCGCGGTACCGAGCGACATGGTCATCACCGCCGCCATTCCCCACGTCACAATTCCTAGCGCATTTGAGAACATCAGAATCATGATCGCCCCGCTGCATGGACGCGCACCGATCGCCAGAATCACTCCCAGACGCGTTTTCCAGTCGCCTTTTTCCACATCGACGCTGACGCCGTGATGCCCGCAACCGCAGCGGTCATCGTGCTGATGGAGCGGTGTTACGCTGCGAATGGAAACTCTGCGTGGCCGCAGGCTTTTCAGCGTTTGGTAAATCATAAAGATACCGAATGCACCGATCAGCAATGCGCTGATTTTCTCCACGTACCAACGGCTGGCGCTGAGATCGCCAGAGGCGAGGTTAAATCCAACGGCCAGCACAAAGACGAACAGAATGGCGCTGAGGCCCTGCATCAGGCTACCGAGAAATGGTACGACGCGCGCGGCAAGCTGGCTCTCTTTATTGGTGGTGAGATAGGTCGTGACGATGAATTTACCGTGTCCCGGGCCGATCGCGTGCAGAACGCCGTAGAAGAACGCGCCCGTCAGGAGCCACAATCCGCCGCTGTATTGATGATTATTCAGCTGCAACAAATACATCACCAGATAGCGGTGCAGCGTGATTTGGGTGGCGAGACACCATTGAATAAACGCGCTCCAGTGAGCATGTAAAGTGAATCCGCTAAACAGAACCAGCAACAAAAGCAGGCCTGCCGTGGGAATACGCCAGTCACGCGAGAGAATTTTTGTCGTCATGTTGCGGCCTGTCAGGAGGGGGGGATTCTGGGGCAAGTATAGCGTGAGTCGCGAGGCGGCGAGGGCATTTTGCGGGGCGCTCACGGGCTGTTATGCATTCGCAAAACTCGACTTTATTTATCGTTGCCTGTCCATCGCAATAAGCCAGGGTTGGGTAAAACGGTTATCCCATTTATCCGCCGTGGAAGCGGTATAGCACCCTGTTGTTCGCTCTTTGATTTTTCTGTTCGAAAGGGCGTTATGCAAAATCGGCTTTAACTATCAGCCAGCATCTTCCTCACCTGTCACCCCTTCACCATGCTTCCCTTTTACCCATGCGAGGCGTCGGTGGAACATCTTTCGCAAGGCCCGGCCAAGGGTATTGAACCAGCCTGTCGGGCGCGGGTCCGCCAGCATGCTCATGGCGCGCGCGTAATCCAGCACCAGTCCTGGCGTCCAGGCCATTGTTTCCGCTCGTTTTCGCAGTTGTAACGCGACCCACAGCTCGGGTGTGGATATCAGTTTCCCAATCGAGAGCCAAAAGCCGCGCTTTTGCCACAACCTGCCGACGGAACCCTCAAGCGCCGCTTCCAGCGCTCTTGCCACGCTACTGGAACAGTTACGGTGGGTCAGATTATAGGATTCGTTTTGGCGGTAGTTTTCCCAGAATGCCGCCAGACGCGTTTCGCTGTAATTGCGAATCCGCACCTTGCGGGTGGAGTGGCACCATTTACTGGATTCGGTGATGTAATCCGACTGAAATTCACCCGGCACGTTATTTTCGGGCGTGGCGCGTAGCAGGCGGGCGAAGGCATCCGGTGAGCGGTCGATCTCAACGGCGGGATATAAACTGATGTAAATCCCGCCAGGGGATTCCAGCGCCGCGTGACCGGTTGAGATCACGCCATTTTTATCCACGGCAGCAATATAACGGCTGATCACGGGGCGGGAGATCGTCTCGCCGGGTGCTGAGCCAACGGGAGTCCAGACGTGAACCGTCAGCGCTTTTTCATCGTCGTCTGGCGGACCATCCCATTCCACCACGGCAGGCTGATGCGTATCGGCTTCTTCCATATACTCTTCGCCTTTGAGACCTGGGTTGGCTGCCGCCACTTTGACCCGGTTAGCGAGAATAAACATATTCCAGCCCGCAAAGGCCAGGCCGAGACCGAGGCAGTACGGAACGGTGCCTGTATAATTCGAGGGCCACGGTTGATAGAAGAAAATCGCCAGCGCAATTTCGACGATTCCCCCTGCCAGGGCAGACCGCCAGCGCCGATAGCGCACCACAATGGCCGAGGCGATTTGTAGCGCGCCATCCAGCAAGAACAGCGTGCCGAAAATCATTGCCAGCACAATATTACCGTCGTGGTTTCCGGCGAGGATCAGCACGGCGGCCAGTGAAAATGTCGCACCTTTGACATAGCGCAAAATGCGCTGCCCGCCCATGCCGCTGTGCGCGACCAGCAAGGTTGCGCCGCCTTCAATCAGCAGCAGAAACGCAAAAGGTTCGATAGGGAAGTAGAGCACGCCATCCATCGCGTCGATAAAGATAACCGTCCCGGCAATCAGCGTGACCCACCCGAAGCGCCGCAGTCCGCGCCAGTGCGAACGCAGATAATCAACGCCGAGCAGAATCAGGATCAATCGCATCATAAGGGGGCTTCCGGAATGGGTATCCCACATTTATAACCCACTCGGGGCGGAAGTGCTTCAGGAAATGATAGAGAAGCGAAGGGGAGGGTGCGTTCACCGGAATGACATCCCTTATAAGACGCGATGATGCGTTTGCCGTGAATATGACGCGCAAAAGAACATCATAATGAACGCACGCAGAAGTCCTCTTTATTTGAATCTAAAATGAGATATTAACTGTGTTGTCTTAATTTATCGCATGGAATGCTTTGTTGTTTTTACATATTTACTTTTCATTAATGCTGAGTAAATTCATTGATATCTTTTTTAAAATGGTTTCGCATAGGGAAAATATGTTGTAACACCTCAAGTATTGCAAGTTGTTCTTATGACGAAATATTATCGCGTTCATGATGCCTCTTAAAATGGCTGGTATTTGCGCATGCAATATCGATTACATAATGCTACGACGCTAAGTGATCTATTCGTATTAGAGTGAACATTGTCTTTCTCGTTCGCTCACAAGTAAATGCGCGAAATCTATGCGTATTTTATTCAGTGATACATATAAAATGTTTATAAAAGGATTTTCAATGAAATACAGTTTACTTTTGCTGGCGTTGTCTCCCCTGCTTGCCTTTCCCGGCGTTTACGCACAGGAAAGTACACCTGATATTCCCGCCACCCTGGAAATTAGCGGTACGGTGAACGCTACTGCATCGGCCTGCAGTGTGAGTTTAAGCCAAAGCAGTGTCAACGTGACGCAAAATTTGGAAGATGTCATCAGTCAGGGGGATAAAAATTACAGCGGCGGCGGGGCCAATATTCATCTTTATTTTACCGGCGGGGCAGAATGCGGAGATTTAGCCAAGCAAGGCAGGTTGATATATCATTTTTCGGGTAATGCGGATAATGCCGATGGCACTGTTCTGGCTAATAATGATGTCTCTCAAACAAGTGCGAAAGGACTGGGGATAGGTATTTTTGACCAAGAGCATAATATTATTGCGTTGAACAAAGGCACGTTAGCGGCCACTGCGGAAGGCACGAACGTGTTCAATATTGCGATGGTTAAGCTTAACGGGCAGGACGTGGTTCCAGGGACATTGCAAGGCGCGTTAACAATTGACATCGAGCGTCTTTAATTTTAGACCTAAAAGTATCGTACAGCCCTGAGTGATTAATTGGCTGCGTTTTAGGAAATACTCGGTTCTTCAGATGTAAAACCTCTCTGGCGAGGGGGGCTGTTCATCGTCACGCCCATATCGACATTGACAGATATGGGCATTTTGCTCAGCGTTTAAACGTTAGAAGGTTTCCCAGTCACTGCCGTTGACTGCGCCGCGCGCCAAACTTTGCGCCTCGGATTTTCGTACTGTGGACGTTTGTGCCAGTCCCTGCTTTTTCACGGTGGCGGCGAGTTTTACCGTTTTGGCTCCGGCATGATTCGGTAAGGTAAAAACGGCTACCGCTTGTTCCAGTTGTGCCGCTTGATCTTCCAGCGAGCTGGCAGCGGCTGAAGATTCTTCAACCAGTGCGGCGTTTTGTTGGGTAGAGGTATCCATTTCCGTCATCGCCTGTGCTATCTGCGCAATGCCGCGACTTTGCTCATCGGAGGCGGCGGCAATTTCACTCATGATATCGCGCACCTGAATGACCGATTTCACCGTCTCACCCATAATGGAACCGGCATGCTCCACCTTCACAAAACCACTGTCTACTTTTGATACCGATTCATTAATCAGCGCTTCAATTTCTTTGGCGGACTGCGAGCTGCGTTGCGCCAGGCTTCTTACCTCTCCCGCAACGACCGCAAACCCACGGCCCTGTTCACCCGCACGCGCGGCTTCCACTGCCGCGTTGAGTGCCAGGATATTGGTCTGGAAGGCAATACCGTTTATCACCGAAATAATTTCTGAAATACGTTGCGAGCTGTCACGAATACCTTTCATCGTGGCGATTAATTCATCAACCACTGCACCGCCATCGTTGGCCTTCTGCGACGCCTGTTCGGACAGCTGACGGGCCTGATGTGCATTTGAGGCGTTCTGCGCCACGGTAGACGTCAGTTGCTCCATGCTGGCAGCCGTTTGCACCACCGCCGCAGACTGCTGTTCCGTGCGGGCCGACAAATCCATATTACCCGCGGCGATTTCCGTTGATGCCCGACTCACGCTCCCTACGCCGTCGCGCACGTTATAAATAATGCCTTTCAGATTCTCATTCATCGTAGAGACGGCTTGAATCAGCTGCCCGGTTTCATCTTTGCGATTCGTGATCAGCGTACCGGTGAGATCGCCTTTAGCGATCTGTTGCGCAAGGGTCAGCGTCTGGTTCAACGGATGGGTGATTGAGCGGGTAATGAGCCAGGCCAATAGCACCCCCAGGATGACCACTGTCAGGGCGGTGGATCCCATCATCCATTCGGAATTACCAACAAACTGTTTTGATAGTTCTTGCTGGTAGGTGAACCAGCTATTGATGTCTTTGCCCAACTGCACGCCTAAACGTGAAAACTCGGCCTGCGTATCGATTTGTTTTTTCAGCGCCTGTTGGTAAGCATCAAGGGCATCGAGATAGCGTTGTGAAGCGGCAACACCGGAAGTGAGTATTTTCTGCTGGTCGGTCGACAATGACGGGCGAATTTTTTCAGCCATCACGTCAGCGGCAGGAATTTGTTCTCTAATTCCCTGTTTGCTCACCTCTTGCGGGTTAAGGATAAAGCTCTCAATGCGCGTGACGATATCGTTCCATTCAAAGGCCAGATGCGCCATATCGCGTGACGTTTCAATCGATAAGCCGGGCTGGTGGCTAAGGGCATCTAAGTCAACAGAGCTTTTGTACAGGTCGTCGGTGTTCAGGGTCTGAGCCAGTTCAGCTCGCTTGTCAAAAGCATCCAGGAAAATGGCGCGAACCACGAGATCGGTTTTAAACAGCTCGGCCACGTTGTCTGCACTCGCTTTACCTGCAGGTCTCCACTGAAACTGCTCATGAAGCTGAGTAATCAGTTCCCCCATTCGATTCATGGACGCGGTATTGACGTCACGATCTTTTTGATTGTTTGTGGACTGGAAAATCAACCGACTGGATCGGGCATTCCCGAGTGAATCCATTAACTTTACCATCACCGCTGTTTTTGCCGAGTTGTCCTGGATTTGTTCAAAACCCCGAATACCGGTAAAAGCAACAATCACTGTCAGAAACAGCACGATGGCAAATCCGAGACTCAATTTTTTACCGATTCGCAAATTTGCAAAATAGGTAAAGGTACTTTGATGCTGGGTCATTATTCCGGTCCACATAGATAAAGAAGAGAATAGGATGATTTTCAGAAGGTTATTACTCTCAACATCCCGCATCTCAACTATCGGCAGCCGCGTTTTAGAATTTATTCTGTATTTTAATCCTGCGTAGGGTAATGGTCTGGTCTGGGGTTATCTGATTGATTTATATTATGAAAACAAAATTACCAGGTTAATTTTTAGTAGGGTGAGTTTGTGGATATTAATATACCATTCAAGGAGTTAACTTTTCTGTGGAGTAAGGTGATGCATTCATTTCGAATATTGAGATGTCATTATGAGTGACGAAATAGGCCCTTTTTCTCGTTTGGTTTAAATACTGGTTTTTTAAGTTGATGATGAAAATAGATATCAACATTTTTATCTGTTAAAACAATAGCATTACAGGCGTAATTCATCTTTTTAACGCACAGTAAAGATGCGCAGCAAACCTGGGATAGTGCTTACTCGCTGATATTCAATACAAAAATATCCAGGCGTGGCTGGAGTTATCCTGATTTACTGCATGAGGTCATGATGTTAACAAACGATATGAAGGATTCTGGGTGGTGGCGTAGTGGGCGAACGTGCTGGGTTTGCGTTGGGACGGGGGAGGGTGACGAGTCATCGAACGGATTTGGGGAAGTGTACGTGCTTCCAAAAGCAAAAAACCCGCCATAGGCGGGTTCTTCTAAATAGTGGTGCCCGGACTCGGAATCGAACCAAGGACACGGGGATTTTCAATCCCCTGCTCTACCGACTGAGCTATCCGGGCAACGGAGCGCATTAAACCTTAATCCCGTTTGATCGTCAACCCTAATTCGGGGAAAGCTGTTCAACTGCTTAACTTTACGGCAATCTGTCAGTCTACGCGTCGATTTTGCACAAATCTTCCAGACAAAAAAGCCAGGGCGGAGCAATGCTGATTGTGATGAGGAGGTGGTATGGCAAACGACTGGCTTGAGCTGCGTCAGCATGCGGAAACGGGTATTGAGACGATCAAAGCACACTTTGAAGGCCACGCCTTCGATCCGCACTGGCACGACAGTTATCTGGTGGGCATTACCCTGTCTGGCACGCAACAATTCCACTGCCGCCGCGAGCGGCATCGCAGTCATCCAGGAGATGCGTTTTTACTGGAACCAGGTGAAATTCATGACGGTGACGCGCCGGTAGACGGTGGTTTTACCTATCTGACTTTTTACCTCGATGAACAGTGGCTGACCAACACGCTGCACGGTCTATATGAATCCACTCCGGGCAGCTACTCGCTGCATTTCGCGCAGACCCTGACGCGTGAACCGCAGCTGGTGCGGACCATTAGCGACACCTTTTCCACGCTTCACAATGAGGAGATGAAGATCGTGCAGCAGAGCACAATGGATAATCTGCTCGCGCAAATTACCTCCCATTGTCACTGGCGCAAAAGACTGTCCGTGCAGCGACAAAGCGCTGCGGTTGCCCATCGCGCGCGTGATTATTTGTATGCTCATATGGGGGACAACATTGGTCTGTCCGATCTGGCGCGAGAAACGGGCACCGATCGTTTTACGCTGACGCGCTGCTTTAAACGCGAATTCCACCTGGCACCGCACGCCTGGCTTATTCAGCTGCGCCTGGCAAAAGCGCGTCAGATGCTGGGGATGGGCGAACAGCCTGTCGATGTGGCCGCAGCGCTCGGTTTTGCCGATCAAAGTCATTTAGGTCGCTGGTTCCAGCGCGCCTATCGCATCACGCCAGCCCACTACCGTCGGTTGTGCACAAACCTTCCAGACGTTTCCAGAAAATAGCGGCACAGTCAGGACTCTAAAAATAAGGAGTCACCTGTGAATCTGATGCCGTTTCTGCTGTTTGCGTTTGTCGCCTCGATAACGCCCGGCCCGACTAATATTCTCGTTCTGACCAACAGCCAGCACTTTGGCGTTAAAAAAACCATGCCTGCGATTCTGGGCGGATGTTTTGCGGCAAGCCTGATTGTGTTGATTTCCGGTGCGGGGGCTGGGGAGGTTTTACGCCAATATCCGCTGGTTCGTCAGGTGATGAGTTGGGCAGGGGTTCTATGGCTGAGCTGGATGAGCTGGCAGCTGTTCAGCGCCCCAGCGGCCAATTTATCGACGCCATCACATCGACGTTTTACGGCCCGCGCGGCGGCGCTATTGCAGGTGATTAACCCCAAAACATGGATGATGGCGCTGGCGGTTGTGAGCTTGTTTGCACCGGCAAGCGCGAATGCGCTGCATGATGTGGCGTTAATGGCGCTGTGGTTTCTGATAATTTCGATTGTGTGTTTGATGTGCTGGGCGTGGCTGGGAAAAGCGGTGAACCGGGTGTTTCGCACCACCGTGGCGATGGTGCGCTTTCAGCGCCTGATGGCGCTGTGTCTATTTGTCTCCGCGTGGGCGGGAATGCTGGCTTAGGTTAGCGCGCCACCCATGCGACACTGAGCGAAGCGCAGAATATCTTCCGCCAGACGGTGCGCCGTCTCCACGTCGGTCAGGCTACGATTGATCAGCATGCGGCTCAGGCAGCCTTCAAGCACCAGCTCCATCTGTTTAGCGACCATCGCCGGATCGTCAACCTCAAGCTTCGTGAGCAGCTCGTGGGTAAAGTCGTGGGCGGCACGTTTTTGCTGATCGGCGAGCTGATGGATCGGGTGGCCCGGATCGGGGTAGAACGTGCAGGCGGCGATAAACAGGCAGCCAGGGTAACGGTTGTTACGCACGCAATCCGCCAGCGCGGTATAGCGCGCCAGTACTTTTTGCTCGGCCGTCAGCGCGTCGTTCAGCATCAGCTGTCTGCGCCAGATATCGACCTGCTGACTGAGATAGCGCAGCGCATCGTAGAGCAGCGCTTCTTTATCCGGCCAAAAACGGCGCAATTCATCCAGTGGATAATCGATGCGTTCGGCGACCATCTCAAGCGTGGTGCTGGCGATCCCTTGTATCTCAAGTAATTGCAGGGCTTGTCCCAGTACGTCTTCGCGTTGCACGGTTTTCTCCTCCCAATGCTAACGGTTTATCCCGTTAACAGTGTCGTTTACGGTTGGCGATCGCGCAAATGCGCGCTGAACGCGGTTGCATCCATAAATCCTGTCACTCGTTCGCTCGACTGCTCTTCTCCCTGCGCATTAAAGAACAAAATCGTCGGCAGACCGAGCACCCTGAGTTGTTTCAGTAAAGCCTTGTCCTGCGCATTATTGGCGGTTACGTTCGCCTGCAACAGAACCGTATCTTTTAACGCATTTTGCACCTGCGGATCGCTAAAGGTGTATTTTTCGAACTCTTTGCAGGCGACACACCAGTCGGCGTACAGATCGAGCATCACGGGTTTGCCTTTTGCCTGTGCCAGCGCGTGGTTCAGCTCATCAACGTTGCTGATTTGAATGAAGTTAAGATGAGCCTGATTTTGCGCAGCAGGTGTGCCAAATGCCCAATCCTGAAGCGGTCGCACGCTGATCAGCGCAGACGCCAGCAGAATGATTTGTACGATACGCATCCACGTTTTTTGCGCCTGCAGGCTGGTGATAAACGCCCAGCCGAAGAATGCGACGCCAAGAATGGCCCACAAACGAAGGCCCCATACGTCACCCATCACGCGCTCCAGCAGGAACACCGGCAGCGCCAGGATGACGAAACCGAAGGCGATTTTGACCGTTTCCATCCACGGCCCGCTTTTCGGCAGCAGACGGTTGCCAAACACGGTGACCAGAATCAGCGGCAGACCCATGCCCAGCGCGTACAAATAGAGCGTGCCGCCGCCCAGCCACATGTTCCCGCTTTGCGCGATGTAGAGCAGGATCGCGCTCAGCGGCGCGGTGGTGCACGGCGAGCAAATCAGCCCGGCAATCACACCCATCACAAACACGCCACCTGCGGAGCCGCCTTGTTGGCGATTGCTCATCAGCGTTAAACGCGTTTGTAGCGAGGAGGGCAGTTGCAGGGTGAACAGGCCAAACATCGACAGCGCCAGCAGAGTAAACACGACCGACAGGCCGATCAGCACATACGGATGCTGAAGCGCGGCCTGGAACTGGAGCCCGGCAGCGGCAACCACAATCCCGAGCGCGGTATAGGTGAGCGCCATGCCCTGAACGTAGATAAACGCCAGCAGCAAGGCGCGACCGGTGGATAAACGTTGTTTACCGCCTAGCACAATGCCTGAGATGAGCGGATACATCGGCAACACGCACGGCGTAAAGGCGATACCGATACCGATGAGTAGCGCCCAGAGCGCGGAGAACGGCAGTTCTGCGCTGTCTTCCCCCTTCTCAGTGGAAGGAGGCGCAGCAGGCTGAGCCGCCGCAGCCACTTCACTGAGCGGCACAATTTTGGTTTCTGGCGGATAGCAGAAACCGGCGTCGGCACAGCCCTGATACGTCACGGTGATCGTCGCGCCTGTAGCGGCTTGATTGACGCTGACCGGCACGACAAGCTGGTAGCGGTAGATTTCGCTTTTGCCGTAAAACTCGTCTTCGTGCCACTCGCCCGCAGGCAGTTGCGGCTCGCCGACTTTCGCATTAGCTGGCGTGATGCTGACCTGTTTTCGGTAGAGGTAATATCCGTCTTTGATCTGCCAGTTGAGGCTGAGATCGTGCTGGTTTTGCTGGAAGTCGAAGACAAACGCCTGATCAGCAGGAATAAAGTTTGAGCGGCCAGGTGCGTCGAACAACCCGGCAAAGGCTGATGTACTGCACAGCAGCAGGATCAGCGTAAAGAAGCGTTGAGCCATGAGAGATAGTCGTTATCGCCGTGGGACACTGGAAGAACCAGCAGTTCCGGAGTCTGGTAAGGATGATGAGATTTGAGGCAATCCAGGAGCGCCTGCTGATGCGCTACCGAGGTTTTAAGCAGCATTTGCACTTCGTACTCTTGCTCGAGCTTGCCTTCCCAGTAGTACAGGGAGGTGGCGCCAGGCAGGATCGTAACGCAGGCCGCGAGCTTGTCAGTAAGTACTTTGGCGGCCAGTTCCTGGGCGGTTGCTTCATCGGGAGCGGTACAAAGCACAACAACGGCGTCAGGCGTGTTCACAAGTCGACCTCCTCATCGCGAAAAAATCACTATATCACGGCGGGTCGGAGGGCATTAATGAATCGGGCCGCTGAGCGGCCCGAATTTAACAAATTTTACAACATTTAAGAGGTTACAGAATCACGCCGCCAATGATAAACCCGAGGATTACGCAAAGGGATATTGCTATCACGCCCGGGATCAGGAACGCATGGTTAAACACATATTTACCGATACGGGTGGAGCCGGTGTCGTCCATTTCTACCGCCGCCAGCAGGGTTGGGTAGGTTGGCAGGACGAACAGCGCGGAGACGGCTGCGAAAGAGGCAATCGCCGTCAGCGGCGTTACGCCCAGCATCAACGCCGCAGGCATCAGCGCTTTGGTGGTTGCTGCCTGGGAATACAGCAGGGTTGCTGCAAAGAACAGTACCACGGCCAGCAGCCACGGATAGTTATGCAGCAGATCGCCCGCCACGGTCTGGATATCGGTGATGTGCGCTTTCACGAAAGTATCACCGAGCCACGCCACGCCCAGTACGCACACGCAGGCGCTCATACCGGATTTAAAGGTGCTGGCGTTCAGCACTTCGCTGGTGTCGATTTTACAGGTGATGCTAATCAGCGTGGCGATGGTCAGCATAAAGACCACGATGGCTTCGTTACGCGGCAGAACCGGGTTCTGAATCAGTCCGACGGTGTCACTGATCGCGGTGGCATAGAACATCACCGCAATGATACCGATCAGGAACAGCAGCACGGAGCGTTTCGCATGCGGTTTCAGCTCAAACACCTGGCTGCCGCGCAGTCTCACTTCGCCTTTCGCCAGACGTTCCTGATAGACCGGATCGTCTTTCAACTCAGCGCCGAGGAAATTACACACCACGGCAGTCAGCATGACGGCAATCAGCGTGACCGGAATACAGATCGACAGCAGCGTCAGGTAGCTCACGCCCAGGGGTTCAAGAATCCCGGCGAAGAAGACGACGGCCGCTGAGATTGGCGACGCGGTGATCGCAATCTGTGAGGCGACAACGGCGATGGAGAGCGGACGAGACGGGCGGATACCCTGTTCTTTCGCCACTTCGGTAATGACCGGCAGCGTGGAGAACGCCGTGTGGCCAGTACCGGCCAGAATGGTCATGAACCACGTAACCAGCGGCGCAAGGAAGGTGATGTATTTTGGATGACGACGCAGCATACGTTCTGCCAGACTCACCAGGTAGTCCATACCGCCAGCCACTTGCATGGCAGCAATCGCGGCGATAACCGCCATGATGATTTCGATAACGTCGAACGGGATAGCGCCGGGTTTAATCTGAAAGATGAGGGTAAGAACGAGCACGCCGAGACCACCGGCAAAACCAATGCCGATCCCCCCGAGCCTTGCTCCCAAATAAATCGCCAACAGCACGACGACGAGTTCTGCTCCAAACATAAGGACCTTCCTTGCTTATTAACAAGTTGATATTAAATTGTTGAGTATTTGGTAAAGCCTGAAAAGAAAAAAGGCACGTCACCGGGTGACGTGCCTTTCGGAAATTTAACCGGAACGGTTACTGTTCGCTTTCATCGGTATACCGTTTCGCTTTATATGCCGGATGCATCAGGTTTTGCGGCGAGAAGATATCATCCAGTTCAGCCTCTGTCAGCAATCCACGCTCAAGGACCACTTCGCGCACGCTCTTACCGGTTTCAGCACAAATCTTACCAACGATATCGCCGTTGTGGTGGCCGATGAACGGGTTCAGATAGGTGACGATGCCGATAGAATTGTAGACGAAGCTTTCACACACGGCTTTATTGGCCGTGATGCCGTTGATGCATTTTTCCAGCAGGTTGTAGCAGGCGTTGGTCAGGATGTGGATGGACTCAAACATGGCCTGGCCAATCACGGGCTCCATCACGTTCAGCTGCAGCTGACCGGCTTCGGACGCCATGGTGACGGTGATGTCGTTACCGATGACTTTGAAGCAAACCTGATTCACCACTTCTGGCACTACCGGGTTCACTTTAGCAGGCATGATGGACGAACCGGCCTGCAGCTCTGGCAGGTTGATTTCGTTCAGGCCAGCGCGCGGACCGGAAGAGAGCAGGCGCAAGTCGTTACAAATTTTGGACAGTTTAACCGCCAGACGTTTCAGCGCGCTGTGCACCATGACGTAAGCGCCGCAGTCGGATGTCGCTTCGATCAGGTCTTCGGCGGGTACAACCGCGAGATTAGACACTTCCGCCAGTTTCTCGACGGCCAACTGTTGATAGCCGTCAGGGGTATTGAGGCGAGTCCCGATGGCGGTTGCGCCCAGGTTCACTTCGAGCAGCAGTTCAGAGGTGCGCAGAATGTTGCGGGTCTCTTCGTTCAACAGCACGTTAAACGCGTGGAATTCCTGGCCGAGGGTCATCGGCACCGCATCCTGCAGCTGGGTACGACCCATTTTCAGAATGTCCTGGAACTCAACCGCTTTGCGCTGGAAACCGTCGCCCAGCTGGTTAATCGCGTCAATGAGTTTCACAACGGACGCGTAAACCGCGATACGGAAACCGGTCGGGTAGGCGTCGTTGGTGGACTGGCACTTGTTTACGTGGTCGTTAGGATTGAGGTACTGGTACTCACCTTTCTGGTGACCCATCAGCTCCAGGCCAATGTTTGCCAATACTTCGTTGGTATTCATGTTCACGGAGGTGCCTGCGCCGCCCTGATAGACGTCGACCGGGAACTGGTCCATGCATTTTCCGTTGTTCAACACTTCATCGCAGGCTGCGATAATGGCATTTGCAGCGCTTTTAGGAATGGTTTGCAGCTCTTTGTTTGCCAGGGCTGCGGCTTTCTTCACCATCACCATACCGCGTACAAACTCAGGGATGTCACTGATTTTGTTATTGCTGATGTAGAAGTTCTCAATCGCTCTCAGAGTGTGAATACCGTAGTAGGCATCCGCTGGAACTTCCCTGGTACCCAACAAATCTTCTTCGATACGAATGTTGTTTAACATGTGAACCTTCTTTTAAAGCTGCCGATGGATTGTACTAAACACACAGTAGATATGTGGTTTTGAATATTTGCTGACCGACGATTATTCCCTCAATCAGCCAGATACCCGAGATGATATGCTGATGATAGCGAATTGCCGTAACCTGGATCACTTATTATCGCCCTCGCGACATGATAATTATTAATCTGTGAAATGAATCACCGCTTGAATGTTTCCAAAAAAATATCCGTGCAAACCGATTGAATTTTGGCTAACCGTCACCATTTCAAAGAAACGCGATTCGCAAACACATTCAGACAGGGGCCAGACGGCGTCTGCCACACAGGAGAAGCCAGTGCGCTGGATACCTTTAATTGCCATTTTTCTCTATGTTTACATAGAGATTTCCATTTTTATCCAGGTCGCCCACGTGATGGGTGTCCTGCTGACGCTGATTCTGGTCATATTCACATCCGTGATAGGTATGTCGCTGGTACGTAATCAGGGATTCAAAAATTTCCTGTTGATGCAGCAAAAGATGGCGGCGGGTGAAAGCCCTGCTGAGGAGATGATCAAAAGTGTGTCGCTGATTCTTGCTGGCCTGCTGCTGATCCTCCCAGGATTTTTCACCGATTTCCTGGGCCTGTTGCTGCTGTTACCGCCGGTGCAAAAACTGCTGACGATGCGCCTTTTGCCGCATCTGCGCTTTAACCGGATGCCTGGCGGTGGATTCACTACCGGACCGGGAAATGGGGATACCTTTGAAGGGGAATACCAGCGTAAAGACGATCAGCGTGACCGCCTCGATCACAAAGACGACGACCGCTAAGACAACAACGCCCGGCATTGCCGGGCGTTTTGCTATGTAATGATGCTGCGCTTGGGGAGCAAGAACCACAGTCCCGTCAGCATAATAATCGCATAGAGGCTTTTCCAGCCCACCATGGCCAGCAGGAGCAGGCACAGCGCGCCACCGATTATCGCCAGCCCTCTAAAACGCCCCGTCAGCAATCGACACCCTGCCAGCATACACAGCAGGTAAATCATGATGAAAATACCGTTGGCATAGATGATGAGCGCATCCAGATTGATGTTGAGCCAGTAAATGCCGAGCGTACTCAACACGCAGCAGCCCAGTACCGCGTTTAACGCATTTGTCGGCAACTGACGCTTCGACAGGCGTGACAGACGGCTGTCCGGCTTGTATTGCGCCTGGGACCACATTAGGCGAGCAAAGCTTTGAATGTAGATGTTCAGGCTGGCGAAGCAGGCGAGATAGCCAATCACACAGGCAATCCACAACGCTTTCACTCCAAACAGGTGTACAACGATACCCGGCAGCGATGCGGCCGCAGCGGTGTCAGAACCGTAGGCATTGAAGTGCAGCACCAGCACGGTACACGCCCAGTAAACCGTTCCGGCCAGCAACAAGCCAATCATCAGCGCGCGGGGAAAATCACGCTCAGGCTGTTTAAATTCTGATGCCAGATGCGCAAAAGCTTCCAGCCCGACAAAACACCAGAACATCACTGAAAGCGCGGCGAAGAGCTGCGAATTATCCACGTCCGAGAGGGCCGGGAACGGAATTTCGCCCACGCTAATGTCACCCGCCCACCAGATCGCCGCAATCAACGCCACAATCAGTATGGCGACTAGCGTTTGCAGATTGGCGCTGGAACTGGCCCCGCGTGAGCCCACCCACCAGACGATCGCCAGCGTGCCCAGCTCTGCAAACAGCAGTTGCTCATCGTGCCAGCCGAACAGCGCCTGGCCAAAACCGGTGGCGATATGCAGGGCGGCGGGCAAGCCAACTGGAATCACCGACAGAAAAAGCCAGCCCGTGACGCGCTCGAGGCGAGGACCAAACGCCATGCCGACAAAATGCGCCACACCACCCGCGCTGGGGAAATGGCGGCCAAGGATCGCGAAGACAATGGCTATCGGAAAGACCAGAGCAATCAACACGGGCCACGCCCATAGGCTGTTGTTTCCGGCCACCAGCGCCGCCAGTGCGGGCACCGCAAACACGCCGGTTCCCAGTAAGGAAGTTGAGAGTAAACCCACACCCTGCGCGAGTCCCAACTCCTGTTTTAGTCCACTCATTGACCTCGTCCTGCCACTGCCAAAAGAGAAGCGATGGTAACACTTTCGCAAATTTTTTTTCGACAACCCCTTGAAGGGGCTATTTTCGACCCCCATCTCTCAGGTCACCAGTCGGTAAACCTTTTACGGCCCGGCGTCTTCCATAACTGATAATGACTTTCTCGAAGGAGAGCTATCAATGAGTATTCGTCCGTTACATGATCGTGTGATCGTCAAGCGTAAAGAAGTTGAAACCAAATCTGCGGGCGGCATCGTTCTGACCGGTTCTGCAGCAACCAAATCAACTCGTGGCGAAATCATCGCTGTCGGTAAGGGCCGCATCCTGGAAAACGGTACTGTGCAGCCACTGGACGTTAAAGTGGGCGACATCGTGATTTTCAACGATGGTTACGGCGTGAAATCCGAGAAGATCGACAATGAAGAAGTGTTGATCATGTCCGAGAGCGACATTCTGGCAATTGTTGAAGCGTAATCCGCGAACGACACTGAACATACGAATTTAAGGGAAAGATAAAATGGCAGCTAAAGACGTAAAATTCGGTAACGACGCTCGTGTGAAAATGCTGCGCGGCGTAAACGTACTGGCAGACGCAGTAAAAGTTACCCTCGGCCCGAAAGGTCGTAACGTAGTGCTGGATAAATCCTTCGGCGCTCCAGCCATCACCAAAGATGGTGTTTCCGTCGCACGTGAAATCGAACTGGAAGACAAGTTCGAAAACATGGGCGCACAGATGGTGAAAGAAGTTGCCTCTAAAGCGAACGACGCTGCAGGCGACGGCACCACCACCGCAACAGTACTGGCGCAGGCTATCATCACTGAAGGCCTGAAAGCGGTTGCTGCGGGCATGAACCCGATGGATCTGAAACGTGGTATCGACAAAGCGGTTATCGCCGCTGTTGAAGAGCTGAAAACCCTGTCCGTCCCATGCTCTGACTCCAAAGCTATTGCGCAGGTTGGTACTATCTCCGCTAACTCCGACGAAACCGTAGGTAAATTGATCGCTGAAGCGATGGATAAAGTCGGTAAAGAAGGCGTGATCACCGTTGAAGACGGTACTGGCCTGGAAGACGAACTGGACGTGGTTGAAGGTATGCAGTTCGACCGTGGCTACCTGTCTCCATACTTCATCAACAAGCCAGAAACTGGCGCTGTTGAACTGGAAAGCCCGTTCATCCTGCTGGCTGACAAAAAAATCTCCAACATCCGCGAAATGCTGCCTGTTCTGGAAGCCGTTGCGAAAGCAGGTAAACCACTGCTGATCATCGCTGAAGACGTTGAAGGCGAAGCACTGGCAACGCTGGTGGTTAACACCATGCGCGGTATCGTGAAAGTGGCTGCTGTTAAAGCACCTGGCTTCGGCGACCGTCGTAAAGCGATGCTTCAGGACATCGCAACCTTGACTGGCGGTACCGTTATCTCTGAAGAGATCGGTATGGAGCTGGAAAAAGCGACCCTGGAAGATATGGGCCAGGCGAAACGCGTCATCATCAACAAAGACACCACCACCATCATCGATGGCGTGGGTGAAGAAGCCGCTATTCAGGGCCGTGTTGGTCAGATTCGTAAGCAAATCGAAGAAGCGACCTCTGATTACGACCGCGAAAAACTGCAGGAGCGCGTAGCGAAACTGGCTGGCGGCGTTGCGGTTATCAAAGTCGGTGCAGCGACCGAAGTTGAAATGAAAGAGAAGAAAGCACGCGTTGACGATGCTCTGCACGCGACCCGTGCAGCAGTAGAAGAAGGCGTGGTTGCTGGTGGTGGCGTAGCCCTGATTCGCGTGGCGTCTAAACTGAGCGAACTGCGTGGCCAGAACGAAGATCAAAACGTGGGTATCAAAGTTGCGCTGCGCGCAATGGAAGCACCACTGCGTCAGATCGTTCTGAACTGCGGCGAAGAGCCTTCAGTGGTGGCTAACACCGTGAAAGCGGGCGACGGTAACTACGGTTACAACGCAGCAACCGAAGAATACGGCAACATGATCGACATGGGTATCCTGGACCCGACTAAAGTGACTCGTTCTGCTCTGCAGTACGCGGCATCTGTAGCAGGTCTGATGATCACCACCGAATGCATGATTACCGATGTGCCGAAAGGCGACGGTCCTGACTTAGGTGCAGGCGGCATGGGTGGTATGGGTGGAATGGGCGGCATGATGTAATTGCCCTGCGCCCTGAAGAATACAGGGCGCATAGCTCCCATAAATGAAAAACCCCCGGGCAGAAATGTCTGGGGGTTTTTCTTTTGGTCATCTTTTTAGTATAAGGTTTAGACAGGGACAACTCTTGTCCAGCTTATTGAAAACGAGGAATAACATGCGCGTAACAGTCTGTGCAGGGATCGTAGGGGCAGCATTGCTGCTGGCGGGTTGTAGCTCCAGTAACGAGCTATCCGCAGGTGGTCAGGGCGTTCGCTTTGTGGAAGATAAGCCGGGCAGCGAATGTCAGCTATTAGGCACGGCGACCGGTGAACAAAGTAACTGGATGTCAGGCCAACACGGTGATGAGGGCGGTTCAATGCGTGGTGCGGCGAACGCGCTACGTAATCAGGCTGCCGCGTTGGGGGGTAACGTGATTTATGGCGTCAGCAGCCCAACCCAGGGCGTGCTGTCGAGCTTTGTTCCGACCGCCAGCACAATGAACGGTCAGGTTTATAAGTGCCCGAATTGATCGATGCGCTCTGATGCCCTCACCCTAACCCTCTCCCACGGGAGAGGGGATGGATCGGCGCAAATTCTGACAAATGGGTGTGGGAGCCGTCACCCTCTTTGATCGGGAGAGGGAGGGGATTAATTCTGTCGCAGCTGTAAATCTAACGGCGTTTTACTTGGCTCACCGCCGATTTCTCTCGCCAGTTTTGGCACCATATAGCCGGAAACAAGCGTCAACAACTCCCGCACAATCTGCCGGGCTTCTTCATCGCTCACCATGAAATGCGCCGCGCCCTGAACTCGGTCCAGCACGTGCAGGTAATAGGGCATCACCGACGCGTCAAACAGCGCGTTGCTCAGGTCAGCAAGTGTCTGAGCGTTATCATTCACGCCGCGCAGCAGCACGCTTTGATTCAACAGCGTCACGCCCGCGTTACGCAGACGCGTCATCGCAGAGCGGAACGTCTCATCGATCTCATTTGCATGGTTAATATGATTAACCAACAGAATTTGCAAAGGGGACGCTGCAAAGCGGGAAACCAGGCGGTCAGTAATACGCGCGGGGATGACAATCGGCAAACGGCTGTGAATACGTAAGCGCTTAATATGCGGTATCGCTTCCAACTGCGTAAGCAGCCAGTCAAGCTCGTGATCCTTCGCCATGAGCGGATCGCCGCCGGAAAATATAATCTCATCCAGCTCAGGATGGGCCGCAATATAGTCCAGCGCCACCTGCCAGTTGCGCTTATTACCCGGATTTTCGGCGTACGGGAAGTGGCGGCGGAAGCAATAACGACAATTTACCGCGCAGCCTCCTTTCACCAGCAGCAGTGCGCGGTTACGGTATTTGTGCAGCAAACCGGGCACGACGCTGTTCTGCTCTTCTAACGGATCGGTGCTAAATCCGGGTGCGGTAACAAATTCATCTTTCGATGTAAGCACCTGTTTTAAAAGTGGATCGTTAGGGTTGCCTTTCTCCATGCGCGCGACAAATGCCCGCGGCACGCGCAGCGCAAAAAGACGCTTTGCCTCACGGCCAGCCAGCATATTTTCATCAGAGTCTATATTCAACAGACGCAGCAGTTCATCAGGACTGGTGATGACATCGGCAAGTTGCGATAACCAATCTTCTCTGTACGGGGTATTTAGGGTTACAATATGCGCCATTTTGTGGCTTAGCTACCAGTTAACAATTTTCAGAGGGCCTTATGGCGACTTACTATAGCAACGATTTTCGTGCTGGTCTTAAAATCATGATGGATGGCGAACCGTATGCGGTTGAAGCTAGCGAGTTCGTTAAACCAGGTAAAGGCCAGGCATTTGCGCGCGTTAAGCTGCGTCGCCTGCTGACCGGTACCCGCGTTGAGAAAACGTTCAAATCTACTGACTCTGCAGAAGGCGCGGACGTGGTCGATATGAACCTTACTTACCTGTACAACGACGGTGAGTTTTATCACTTCATGAATAACACGACTTTTGAGCAGCTGTCTGCTGATGAGAAAGCCGTTGGTGAAAACGCGAAATGGTTGCTGGATCAGGCAGAGTGCATCGTAACTCTGTGGAACGGTCAGCCAATCTCCGTGACTCCACCAAACTTCGTAGAACTGGAAATCATCGAAACCGATCCAGGTCTGAAGGGTGACACTGCAGGTACTGGCGGCAAGCCAGCCAAACTGTCTACCGGTGCAGTGGTTAAAGTACCGCTGTTCGTACAGACTGGCGAAGTCATCAAAGTCGATACCCGCTCTGGCGAATACGTATCTCGCGTGAAGTAATTCATGTAAAAGACTTAAGGCGCAGCGCTCGCTGCGCCTGTAATATTCAGGCAGGGATGATGAAACGTACGATTAAAATTCTGCTGATACTGACGCTTTCCAGCACCATCCTGTCTGGCTGCAATACCGCGCGTGGCGTAGGCGAAGACATCAAATCCCTCGGTCATGCCATTTCTCACGCCGCCAGCTAAATCTTCTAATTTTCCTAAAAATCCGTCCTTTTCCGTCGAACCACAAGATCTTGTCTATCCTTAAGTAGCTATACACAAATAACATTGGCTATAAAAGGAAGATATTATGGTTAAGAAAACAATTGCAGCGATCTTTTCTGTTCTGGTGCTTTCTTCGGTGTTGACCGCCTGTAATACCACGCGCGGCGTGGGTCAGGATATTTCGGACGGCGGTAGCGCAATTTCTGGCGCGGCGACTAAAGCGCAGAACTAAGCAGTGTGATATCCGACGGTACGGAATACGAACGATTGCCGTACCGTCAGCTTTGCACTGCCTGAAGGGATAAGAACGGTGAAAAACGCGTATCCATATGCAGTTTCACACGGATATTTCGTTTGTAGGTATACACCGTTTTACTGTTGATACTGAGCTGCCCGGCTATCTTCTGGTTGCTGGCACCTTCCATCCAGAGGGTTAAAACCTTTTCTTCTTGTCGTGTCAGAAGCGGCGGCGTGACTCGCGGAGATGCGCAGTGAGCACGTGTGCTCAACGCTTCGTTAATGACTCTCGCCAGCGATTCCAGCCGGGCACTTTTGCAGAGCGTGGCCCACAGCGGGTATTGCTTAATATACCCTGACATATCGGTCTGCTCGCTGGATTGCAGTAATATAAACGGCAGCCTCTCGCTCGCATTCAACAGCGAAGATAATTGCTGCGTATCATTCATATCCTGCATAAAACTATTTAAGTCAGCGATAACCAGCGTGGGTTTCCAGTGAAGAATATGTTCTCTTGCAAGGAAAAGGTTATTCACACCCGTTATCGTAAAATCACCAGTGAACAAACCAGAATGATTGAGCCATGCTTCAAGCCCTGAACGGGTGAAGTGACAACGGTCAATCAAAAGAATTTTAAACATGTCGTTTTCGCATCAGGCAAAGGGATAGGCTGACTGTCATCAGAAAGCACCCCCTATCTTAAACAAGTCGGATGAGTGATAAAGGAGCGAACTCCGCTGCATACCGCTGCTATTTCCGGCTATTACCTGTCTTTAAGAAATGGATTGAAATATATTCGCTTTGTGCGGAAAATACACGCTCTGCTTATGCCTTGCGGGACGACCTGCAAGCGCTTCGAACATCGGGGACGGCCCCATACTGTTATTTAAGTTAAGGAGCCTGATATGTCCTGGATAATTCTTTTGATTGCTGGTTTGCTTGAAGTCGTTTGGGCGATTGGCCTGAAATACACCCACGGTTTTACCCGTTTGACCCCAAGCATTATTACGGTGACGGCGATGATTGTCAGCATTGCGCTACTCTCGTGGGCGATGCGAACGCTGCCCGTGGGGACCGCTTATGCTGTCTGGACGGGCATTGGCGCGGTCGGCGCGGCGATCACCGGCATTCTGCTGTTGGGAGAGTCCGCGAGCCCGGCGCGTATCGCCAGCCTCGCGTTAATCGTGGCAGGAATTATCGGGTTGAAAATCAGCACGCACTAATGCGGCTGTTCAATCCACATTAATTTCGAGACATCAAACCCTTGCCGGGTCGCGACAGCAAGCATCTGCTGTTTCATCTCTTCTGAAATGGTCGGCGTGCGAGAGAGTATCCACAAATAGTCGCGATCTGGCCCGCATACCAACGCATGGCGATATTCTTTGTCCAGCGCGATGACGTTATAGCCGCCATAGAATGGCCCGAAGAACGAGACTTTCAGGGCCGCTCTGTTCGGATCGCCGGTAAAGTAGGCCTGGCCAACCACCTGCTGCCACATTCCGCGCTCAGGATTATATCCCCGGTTGACCACCTGAATTCCGCCATCATCCATGGAGCTGTAGGTTGCCGTCACGCGCTGTAATCCTCGCTCAAAACGGTGATCAAACCGGGCGATTTCATACCATTTGCCAAGATAACGTTGCGAATCGAAAGGGGTGACGACGGTGACGCCTGGAGGTGGCGTCGGAGAGCTACAGGCAACAACGAGAAATGCGGCTGTCACCGCGGCGATAACAGGCAAAATGCGCATAGCAATTTCCTTGCTGTTTTTTTGTTAAGTGTAGATGACAGCAAGGAAAATGTGGGTAAATCGGTTATTTCAACGTGGCCAGAATGCGGTACGCCGCATCGACACGCGCAGGGTTAGGATAGCTCTTGTTCGCCAGCATCACGATGCCGATGTTCTTTTCAGGAATAAAGGCGACGTAGCTCCCAAATCCGCCGGTTGAACCCGTCTTGTGCACCCACGAGGCTTTAACAGCAGGCGCGGGGGGATTCACCTCGACGGCCATCAACGGTGCCAGCGCGATTTTATTGTCGCTGCCGTCGACGACGGTTTTTGCTTTCACCGGCCAGTTCAACATTTCCCAGCCTAAGCCCTGATACATCTCACCAATACGCCAGTAACGTGACTGAGCCAGTTCGATCCCTTGCTTTAGCATTTCATCTTTAACGCCCGCAGGATTCATATTGGCCTGAACCCAGCTCGCCATATCTTCAATGGTCGTTTTGACGCCATACGCTTCAGCATCAAGCATGCCTTGCGAAACGTGCACCGGTTTGCCGTCACGATAGCCCCAGGCGTAATGCTTCTCTTCTGCTGCCGGGACGTTAATCCAGGTGTGATTCAGTTGAAGCGGCTGAAATACGCGCGTGGTCATCGCCTGTTTAAAATCCATCCCTGATGGCTTGACCGCCAGCATGCCAAACAAACCGATACTGGCATTGGCGTACAGGCGTTTTGCGCCCGGGGACCACTGCGGCTGCCAGTTTTGGTAGAACCGCAGCAGGGCCGCCCGATCGGTCACGTCATCGGGCACCTGCAGCGGCAAACCGCCTGCGGTGTAGGTAGCCAGATTCAGCAGAGTAATACCTTGCCATTGTTTTCCCGTCAGCTCAGGCCAGTATTTGCTTGCGGGATCGTCAAGCTTGATCTCTCCGCGTGCGATGGCTTCGCCACCCAGAACGCCGGTGAAGGTTTTGCTTACAGAGCCCAGTTCAAACACGGTGCGCTGAGTCACTGGCTGATTCGCGGCGATATCCGCTTTACCGTAGACAAAATAGTGCGTCTTTCCCTGATAAATCACGGCGACGGCCATGCCCGGGATCGCCTGTTCTTTCATGAGTGGCGTCACGATACGATTGACGGCATCCGCGATCTGTTTGTCTGTGTGAGGGGCGGCAAGCGTAGAGCATGACGCGCTGAGCAGCAGCACGGCGCAAAGGGATTTTTTCATCTGATTCTCTTCCATAAAAAAAGCCCGCCGGAAAGGGCGGGCCGGATGAAGAACCACAATATCAGATAGTGACGATAGCCACCAAAGTTACCACGGTCAGGATCGTCGCCAGACCGTAAAATACCCATTTGCCGTTGGGTACGTGGATTTTTAAATCATGCATGGCGTGATGAATACGGTGCAGCCCCAGCCACAGCGGCAGGACAATCATCAGGAAGATAAAGACGCGACCAATAAAGCTGCTCGCGAATGCCAGTACACGCTCGTATCCCAGTGCCTCGCCCGGGAACAGCCCCAGCGGCAGCAAAATGGCGACCAGCAGAATAATGACGGGGGCGACGATGGCGCTCCACATTCCGCCTGCGCCAAACAGACCCCAGAATACCGGCTCGTCAGAGCGCTTTGGATTTGGATTAATCACTCAGGCCTCCTTACCAGAACAGTGCGACAAACAGAACGACCGCAGTCACGACTGCAGTCACCGCCCAAAGCCCTTTAATAACCGGCTCAGGTCCCATTTTTTCGCCTTTAACAATGATGTTCGCGGCCTTCGGTGCCAGCTCAAACCAGGTTTTGGTATGCAGCAGCGCGGCCGCCAGCACGATCAGGTTCAGGATCAACACCACCGGATTTTGCAGGAACCCGACAAAATCCGCCCAAGTTTCCGGACCGTGTTTCAGGGCAAACACCCCATACATCAGCTCAAGGCTGAACCAGACCGCCGGAACCGCAGTGCCTTCACGCAGCATATAGAAGCGATAAAACGGCAGTTTTTTCCACCAGGTGGACGGCATTGGCCGCACGTAGGCTTTGCGTTTAGTCGTCATCATGCACTCCTTAGCGTGGTTTCAGGGTAGCGATAAGAAAGTCTTTCGAGCTTTCCACTTTACCCTGCTGAATGGCGGCGGCCGGATCGACATGTTTCGGGCACACTTCGGAGCAGTAGCCCACGAAAGTACAGCTCCACACGCCGTTCTGACTGTTCAACTGCGCCATACGTTCTTTCTTACCGTGGTCGCGGCTGTCTTCGTTGTAGCGATGCGCCAGCGTAATCGCAGCCGGGCCGATAAACTCCGGATTCAGGCCGAATTGTGGGCAGGCCGCGTAGCACAGACCGCAGTTGATACAGCCGGAAAACTGATGGTATTTCGCCATCTGCGCAGGCGTCTGGGTGTTTGGACCCTGATCCGGCGTACGCGGATTACCGATAATGTACGGCTTAATCGCTTCCAGACTCTCGATAAAGTGAGTCATATCGACCACCAGATCGCGCTCGATTGGGAAGTTGCCCAGCGCTTCGACCTTGATGCCTTTCGTGTATTCACGCAGGAAGGTTTTGCACGCCAGCTTCGGCACTTTATTGACCATCATGCCGCAGGAACCGCAGATCGCCATGCGGCAAGACCAGCGGTAGCTCAGGTCCGGAGCCAGGTTATCTTTGATGTACCCGAGGGCATCCAGCAGGGACGTTTGCTCGTCATAAGGCACTTCATAGAATGCGCTGTGCGGTGCGGCGTCCACTTCCGGGTTGTAGCGCACCACTTCAATTTTCAGCGTTTGCATCTCAGCCATTTGCCGTCTCCTTTTTGTCGGCTTCTTCCGCTTCTGCACCGTAAACACGTTTCGCCGGTGGCAGCGTGGTGATCTTTACATCGCTGTAGTCCAGACGAGTGGTACCGTCTGCGTCGCGATAAGCGAGGGTGTGCTTGAGGAAATTGACATCGTCACGCTCGGTGCACCCTTCGTCCAGACGCTGATGCGCGCCGCGCGACTCTTTACGTGCCAGGGCAGAGTGCGCCATACATTCGGCGACGTTCAGGCCGTGGCCCAGCTCAATGGTGTAGAGCAGATCGGTGTTAAACACGCTGGACGTATCGGTAATACGCACGCGCTTGAAGCGCTCCTGCAGTTCCGCCAGCTTATCAACCGTTTTTTGCATCAGCTCCGGCGTACGGTAGATACCGCAACCTTCCTCCATCGACAGACCCATTTCATCGCGGATCTTCGACCAGTTCTCGTTGCCTTCCTGATTGAGAAGCGCTTTCAGGCGCTTCTCAACATCAGCGACCTGTGCGTCCAGTGCAGCACCGTTGGCTTCGCCGACTGTCGCCGCGCGCTCAACGGCTTTTTCGCCGGCCATGCGGCCAAAGACCACCAGCTCTGCCAGCGAGTTAGAGCCGAGGCGGTTCGCGCCGTGCAGTCCGACAGAAGAACATTCGCCGACGGCAAACAGCCCTTTAATGTGGGTTTCGCACTCCTGATTGGTTTCGATACCGCCCATGGTGTAGTGCGCGGTTGGACGGACAGGAATCGGCTCTTTTACCGGATCGACACCGACGTAGGCTTTTGCCAGTTCACAAATGAACGGCAGTCGTTCCAGCAATTTCTTCTCACCAAGATGACGCAGATCGAGATAAACCACATCACCGCGCGGCGTCGAAATGGTGTTGCCTTTGCGCCACTCGTGCCAGAACGCCTGGGATACTTTGTCGCGCGGGCCGAGTTCCATATATTTGTTTCTCGGTTCGCCAAGCGGGGTTTCTGGGCCCATGCCGTAATCCTGCAGATAGCGATAGCCATCTTTATTGACCAGAATTCCGCCTTCACCGCGGCAGCCTTCCGTCATCAGAATGCCGGAACCCGGCAGGCCGGTTGGGTGATACTGCACAAATTCCATATCGCGCAGCGGAACGCCGTGACGTAACGCCATGCCCATTCCGTCGCCGGTGACAATCCCGCCGTTGGTGTTGTAACGGTAAACACGACCCGCACCGCCGGTTGCCATCACCACGGCATTTGCGCGGATCTGCATCAGGGTGCCTTCCATCATGTTCATCGCCACCAGACCGCGCGCCTGACCGTCATCGACCAGAATATCCAAGACGAAGTGTTCATCGAAGCGTTGAATTTGTGGGAACTGGAGGGATGTCTGGAACAGGGTGTGCAGCATGTGGAAGCCGGTTTTGTCGGCGGCAAACCACGTGCGTTCGATTTTCATGCCGCCGAAACGGCGCACGTTGACGCTGCCATCTTCACGGCGGCTCCACGGGCATCCCCACTGTTCCAGTTGCGTCATTTCGGTTGGACAATGATGAACGAAGTAGTCAACGACATCCTGTTCGCACAGCCAGTCGCCACCGGCCACCGTGTCGTGGAAATGGTATTCGAAGCTGTCATGATCCTGCGCGACGGCGGCGGATCCTCCTTCTGCGGCAACCGTGTGGCTGCGCATCGGATAGACTTTTGAAATCAGCGCGATTTTAGCATTCGGATTAGCCTGCGCTGCAGCAATAGCAGCGCGTAATCCCGCACCGCCAGCGCCTATAACGACCAGATCGGCTTGAAAAGTGTGCACGACATTCCTCCAGATTTTTGTTATTCCGCAACGCGAATGCCTTAACGGTGTTCACCTGCCCGAGGGCGATTGCGAAAGAGATTCCACTGCTCCTTTATGGGTAAAACAGTATAACCGTATGGATGTCGGGGAAATTTGACGTGTTCGATTTTTTTGCTGTTCTGTGCGCCGATTTATCATCTCAATTGATGAATTGCGTCACGAAATCACACGGTCGGCTGAATCGAGAGAATTTAGTGTGCAAAATTTGTCACTCCCGACGCTAACGAGTAGACTTCGTGCCCTTGTCTGAAATCGGAGAAATTCTCATGAGCGAAACGGCCACCTGGCAGCCGAGCGCATCCATCCCAAACCTGTTAAAACGCGCGGCAATTATGACGGAAATCCGTCGTTTCTTTGCTGACCGTGGCGTACTGGAGGTGGAAACGCCGTGCATGAGCCAGGCGACGGTAACCGATATTCATCTGGTGCCGTTTGAAACCCGTTTCGTGGGGCCTGGCCACTCGCAGGGGATGAACCTCTACATGATGACCAGCCCGGAATATCACATGAAGCGCCTGCTGGCGGCGGGCTGTGGGCCGGTTTATCAGCTGTGTCGCAGCTTCCGCAATGAAGAGATGGGCCGTCACCACAATCCGGAATTCACCATGCTGGAGTGGTATCGCCCGCATTACGACATGTATCGTCTGATGAACGAAGTGGACGACTTGCTGCAACAGGTGCTGGATTGCGCAGGGGCAGAAACGCTCTCTTATCAGCAGGCCTTCCAGCGTCATCTGGAAATCGATCCGCTGTCGGCGGACAAAATACAGCTGCGTGAAGCGGCGGCAAAGCTGGATCTCAGCAATGTCGCGGACACGGAAGAAGACCGCGATACCTTATTGCAGCTGCTGTTTGCTTTTGGTGTTGAACCCCACATTGGCAAAGATCGCCCGACTTTTGTTTATCACTTCCCGGCAAGCCAGGCGTCGCTGGCGCAGATCAGCACCGAAGATCACCGCGTCGCCGAGCGGTTTGAGGTGTATTACAAAGGTATTGAGCTGGCGAATGGTTTCCACGAACTGACGGATGCCCGCGAGCAGCAGCAGCGCTTTGATCAGGATAACCGCAAGCGCGCCGCACGCGGATTGCCGCAGCAGCCTATTGATACGAATTTACTGGAAGCATTAAAAGCCGGTCTTCCGGATAGCTCCGGCGTGGCATTGGGCGTCGATCGTCTGGTGATGCTGGCGCTCGGGGCTGAGCAACTGGCGGATGTGATTGCTTTTACGGTCGATCGCGCATGACAGTACGTTAACCCTCTCCCAATGAGAGAGGGTTAACGCGGTATTACAAACTCCCCGCCGTGCGCTTACGCGTTGCCGACGACAGTGTTCTACCCGTTTTACGTCCATCGAGTGTTTCCAGACGCATCTGGAACGGTGGGAACGGCATATCAATCCCGTGTTCACGGAAGCCAGCCAGAATCAGCTGATGGATTTCGTGACGCAGCGGCATACGGTGCCCCATCTCAGCGGCGTAGATACGCAGCTCGAAAATCTGAATCCCCTGCTGTAAATCTACCAGGAACACTTCCGGTGCCGGATTATCAATCACCAGCGAACAGCGCTCCGCCGCCGTGTACAGAATCTGCGTCACCTCTTCGCTGTTGGCGTCCGATGGCGCAGGCACGGTGAGCACCACGCGCGTCACGGAATCGGAAAGCGACCAGTTGATAAACTGTTCGGTGATAAACGCTTTGTTCGGCACGATGATCTCTTTGCGATCCCAGTCGCTGATCGTCGTGGCGCGGGTGTTGATCTTGGTAATGCTGCCGGTCAGATCGCGGATCGTCACGGTATCGCCAATACGAATCGGTTTCTCGAACAGAATGATCAGGCCCGAAATAAAGTTGGCGAAGATCTCCTGCAAGCCAAAGCCCAACCCGACACCCAGCGCGGCAACCAGCCATTGCAGCTTAGACCATTCAATACCTATCATCGAAAAGCCCATCAGCGCGCCAAACAGCAGGATCAGATATTTAGTGATGGTGGTGATGGCGTACCCGGTGCCGGGGGTTAAATCCAGATGCTGCAACAGCGCCAGTTCCAGCAAGGCAGGGAAGTTTCGCACCAGTTGGGTGGTGATAATCAGGACCAGAATCGCTATCAGCACCGCACCCAGCGTTATCGGTTCAATGCTTTCGACACCCTGAACGGTCGAGGTGGCATCCCACAGCGAAATGTTCTCCAGGAAGCCGAACGCCGAGTGGATTTCCGACCACAGAACGATGACCGACAACAGCGCGATCAGCATCAGGATGGATCGCACCAGCCGCAAGGACTGGGTACTGATGGCGTCAAGATCCAGCTCGACTTCATCGACATCCATATTGCCTTCTGTACTGCTAGTGCTGTGCGGATCTTCTTCACCACGCGCACGTTGGGCAAGAATTTCAGCTCGGCGATGCTTGGCGCGATCGAACGCCAGTCGGCGGCGCTGAATCAGCATCCAGCGGCGAATGACGTGATACACCACCAGCAGCAGGAACCAGATCGCGACCGACGTTTCCAGACGGGCCAGCAGCGCCTGCGCGGTGGCGAGATACCCCACGGCAGCGGCCAGAATTGCCGCCAGCGGGGCGCTGAGCAGCAGGTTCCACAGCATGCGGTTCACCATGTTGTCGCCGCTGCCAGTTTTATCGACATACAGTGGAATGCCCGCGCGTTTGAGGCTCAGAGTGACCATGGCCAGCGCGCCGCAGATCAGCATAAAGCACAGCCGTCCGAGCGAGCCGGAAAATTCACGGTCGTTAAGATTATCGAACATAATCAGCGCCATAATCAGCGGCACAATCAGTCCGATGCTCAACAGGTAATAGCGCATCGCGCGCGACACACGTTGGCGCGGCCAGGAGAAGTGGGTGATAAACAGGCCATTGGGACGGGCAAAAGTGGCGCAAATCATCACCACCCATAGCAGCGGAACCGTGGCGGTTACGCCATCGCCAATCGCCACGGCGAGCGGATATGGCCATGCTTCTCGCAGGCCATAGCCCAGCGTCATCCACAGAACCGGCAGCGGTGATGCCACCAGAATCGACCAGAAAACGGTGCGCAGCGTGAGCCAGAAGTGGTCCTGCGTCACTTTACCCACGCGGGAGCTGGAACGTTCCAGGAAGCGGGTGAAATGCCTGCGCGAGTAAATACTAAACCCCACCAGGATCAGTGCGCCCATCAGCGGGAAGATGGTCTCTTTGCTGGTGAGAATCATCACGCTCGCTTTGCCCACCTGACCAAACGTATCCAGCGAAATCAAACGACGCAGATCCTGCACGATATCAATGGGCCAGGAGAAGGTCATGGGCCGAACATCGGAGGTCCAGAACAGATAGCGATGCGTCGCCTCGTTGACTTCCTTCAGCGCGTCTTCAAGCTGACTATTGGAGACTTTCAGCTTGGTGAGTTCGAGAATGAGCGTATCACCGCCCTGTAACAGCGAGTTCAGCAGTTCGCGTTGGGTACGCAGTTGCGCTTCCAGAATGCGGTTTTGCTCGCTGGTCAACGGCTTACCATCCGCCTGCTTAAGCTGGCGAATTTGCGGCTGTTTATTGAGCAGATCTTCAAAACGCAGACGCTGAACGCGCAATTGCGCCATTTCGGTGTCGAGCTGCTGCGGCTTTGGCATTTCCGGCAGACGCGAAACCTGCGCACGCAAGGCTTCACCGAGTAAATTCGATGAGCCGAGCCACTGCGATTGCTCACGCAACGTGTTCAGGGCCTGACGCACCTGCAGCGTCTGATTAGTGGCCTGGCGCTGTTGAGACGCCACCAGATCCATACGCTGAGCCTGTTGGTTAAGCGCAGCAGAAAGCTCACGGTTAATTTTGAACTGATCGACGATGCCCGCAGGCAGGTTTTCGCTGTTTTCCGCCAGCAGTTCGGTGCTCTCCAGCGCGCGCTCGGCTTCACGCTGGCGTTGGCTGTTCAACTGATTGCGCAGAGCTTGCAGATAGGCATCAAGTTGCTGGCTCTGCTTTTGCGCCAGTTCTGAACGCATACGCGCCAGTTCCTGACGGTTATTGGCCGACAGTTGGGCGAGCTCAAGCTCATCAACCTGGGCTTTTAGTTTGGCTGATTCCGCCTGCAAACTGAGATTTTGCGGGGTGTTACTCGGCTGCGTCCCGATCCGGCGTTCAATTTCATTGAGCTGGCGACGGGCATCGGTTTGCTGTTGCGGCAGTTGGCTCAGGGAATCCGCGATTTCGCGGGCGCGCTCTTGTTCCTGCTGCGCCTGACGGCTTTTTTCCAGCAACTGGCTGCTGACCTGCAGGATTTCCTGATTCAGGGCGTCGGACGTCATACTCAATGGTGCGTCACGCGGCTCATCGCGCAGATTCGTCAGCTGTGAACGTAACGTTTGCGAGAGTTTAGGGAAGTTATCAATAACTTGTTGATACTGCTGCGCACGCTCAAGAGAGCCTTGACGTTCTTCAAGCGCATTCAGGGCGGCCTGGAGCGACTCAACGGTCTCGGGCTGAGCGGGTTTTGCCGCTTTAGCCTGTTCCAGTTCCTGGGTGATTTGTTTGGCGTCGGGGACTGTTGCTGCATACGCCCCCACACTGAGGCACCAGGCCATCAGAAAAATAATTATCAGGCGCACGTCAGCGATTCCTTCATACATTTTTTGCTTCAGGCTGCCTGCTGGCGGTTGGCTCAGGGCAGCCTGAAGGGTGTGCGTATGTTTTAGACTGGGTCTTTACTGTCGTCAACCAGCGGGCTGGCGTCGTGTTCAGCTTTGATCTCTTCTTCTGCCAGCGGCGCAGGTTCTGCATCCGGTGTCACGAAGGTTTCGGTAGAGATGGCCAGCGGTTGACCAATCTTAGTCACGGACAGGCTTTTCAGCGACTCTACCAGGTTAACTTTGCCCGGTGCGAACAGGTTAATCACTGTTGAACCGAGTTTGAACCGACCCATTTCCTGGCCTTTCAGCAGGGCGATTGACCCTTCGCTTTCGCCAGCCGGCCATGTCCAGCGTTTGATAACGCCTTCACGCGGTGGGGTAATCGTTCCAGCCCAAACGGTTTCAATGCTGCCCACAATCGTCGCACCCACCAGAATCTGGGCCATCGGACCGAATTCAGTATCAAACAGGCAGATGACGCGCTCGTTACGGGCGAACAGATTCGGCACGTTCTGCGCGGTCAGATGATTCACGGAGAACAGGTCGCCTGGCACATAGATCATTTCGCGTAGGATACCGTTGCACGGCATATGTACGCGGTGATAGTCACGCGGCGACAGGTAAGTGGTCACAAACGAGCCGTTACGGAACAGATCCGCCATCAGATAGTTTCCTGCCAGCAGGGCTTCCATGCTGTAGTCGTGGCCTTTGGCCTGCAGGATTTTGTCTTCTTCAATCTTGCCGAGCTGGCTGATCACGCCGTCAGCAGGCATCACCAGCACGTTGGGATCGGTATTCAGCGGGCGAACTTCATCACGCAGTGGGCGCACGAAAAAATCGTTAAAGGAGCGATAGCTGGCAGTATCCGGCTTCTGCGCTTCTTTCATATCGACCTTGTAGTATTTAACGAACAGATCGATAACCAGCTTCGTCAGCCAGCCCGCTCGTTTGCTCGCGCCCCAACCCGCCAGGCGGGTGAGCCATAGTTTCGGCAGAATGTATTGAAGCGAAAGTTTAAATGAGTTTAACAAGGTAGCCTCCAGGCCATTGTTTTGTCGTTCCTGATCCGGCTTAACGCAGCCGGAACCTGAAAAAAGGGGACGATTTTAGCGACGCTTAGCTTAGTTGTCAGTTATCAGAATCAGAAAAGTTTTTACGTGTTTTTACCTGATCCATGCTTTCGAGAATGTGGTGATAATTGTAGAAGCGCGTTGCCGCGATTTTGCCTTCTTCAACCGCCTGACGAATGGCGCAGCCAGGATCATTGTCGTGTTTGCAGTCGCGGTATTTACAAGCGCCTAAATACTCATGGAATTCGACAAATCCGTTGAAGATTTGTTCCGGTTCAAGATGCCACAGACCAAATTCACGAACGCCGGGGGAGTCGATTACATCGCCGCCGTGGGGGAAATGATACAGGCGAGAAGCCGTGGTGGTGTGCTGGCCCAGACCCGAGTTGTCCGACACATCGTTGGTGAGGATCTCTTCCTGTAACCCCAGCAGGTTGTTCAGCAGGCTGGATTTACCCACGCCAGACTGGCCCGCAAAAATGCTGATACGGTCTGTCAGCGCTTCTTCAAGCGGCTTCAGGCCATCTTTCTTATGGCTCGACACCATCAGCACGCGATAGCCAATCTTACGGTAGATATCCATCTGCTCATTCACAAAACGCATGCCTTCGTCATCAAGCAGATCGATTTTGTTCAGAACGATCAGTGGTTCGACTTCAAGCGTTTCGCAGGCAACAAGATAGCGGTCGATAATATTGAGCGAAAGTTCGGGTAAAATCGCCGAAACAATCACGATCTGATTAATATTGGCGGCGATAGGTTTAACGCCGTCGTAAAAATCAGGACGATTGAGCACCGATGTGCGCTCATGAACCGCTTCGACGATGCCTTTTACTCTGACGCCTTCAGCGGCTGCTTTTCCCGGTCGCCAAACGACGCGGTCGCCGGTCACCAGCGATCGGATGGTGCGGCGGATGTTGCAGCGGTGAACGCCACCGTCGGCGGCTTCTACGTCAGCATGCATGCCGAAACGGCTAATGACCATGCCTTCTGTTGCTTCGCCAAACAGGTTGTCGTCGTAATCGGGTTTCTCCGAAGTGGTCTTAAGACGGCGTTCATGGTTGGCATTTACGCGGCGCTGTTGCCCTTTGGAGAGTTTATTTTTACTCAATCGTGCTGGCTCCTGGTCGCCCATAACGGGCAAAACCTCTATGATACACACTAATTAATACTAGTTAACCTGCTACAGCCGGTTATGCGAGAAGGGTGGAAAATAACATGAGCGCAGATGAAAACAACCTGATTTGGATCGATCTGGAAATGACCGGCCTTGATCCCGAGCGCGATCGCATCATTGAAATCGCGACGCTGGTGACCGATGCGAACCTGAATATCCTGGCTGAAGGCCCGACGATTGCGGTGCATCAGTCCGACGCGCAACTGGCGCTGATGGATGACTGGAACGTGCGGACGCATACCGGCAGTGGGCTGGTGGAGCGAGTGAAAGCCAGCACCCAAGGCGATCGCGAAGCGGAGCTGGCAACGATTGAATTCCTGAAGCAGTGGATTCCAGCGGGCAAATCGCCGATTTGCGGTAACAGCATTGGGCAAGACCGCCGCTTCCTGTTTAAGTACATGCCGGAGCTGGAGGCGTATTTCCATTACCGTTATCTGGACGTGAGCACGCTCAAAGAGCTGGCGCGTCGTTGGAAGCCGGAAATTTTAGACGGCTTTAAGAAGCAGGGAACGCATCAGGCAATGGATGACATTCGCGAGTCAGTGGCCGAACTGGCGTTTTACCGCGAGAATTTCATTAAGCTTTGATTTTTATGCCCGGTACGCTTGCGCGGCCGGGTATTTGCCGTTAAATTGTCCAGCTTGCCGATTAATTAATCACTTGAACGTGATTTTTAAAAAATCGCTTTCAGGGGGGTTGCAGCTAAAAGGATTTCTCGTATAATGCGCCTCCCGTAACGACAGAGAATTACGCGTTACGAAGCATCAAATTTAATCGCAGTATTTCGGGTCGCGGCTAACGAAGTGGCGTCTTGAAAGACGAAGATTATGCGGGAATAGCTCAGTTGGTAGAGCACGACCTTGCCAAGGTCGGGGTCGCGAGTTCGAGTCTCGTTTCCCGCTCCAAATTTGAAAAGTATCGCAAGATACGCACCACCAATCGCAGGATTTCAAGTTGCAGCAAGGCGGTCAACGCAGTGGCGGCTTGAAAGACAAAGATTAAGCGGGAATAGCTCAGTTGGTAGAGCACGACCTTGCCAAGGTCGGGGTCGCGAGTTCGAGTCTCGTTTCCCGCTCCAAATTCTTCTCCAATCTCCAGATTATCCACAGCGAATTCCTTCGTTGGGGACATTTTCTATTGTATTTGAAATATTCTTGTAAACAGAGTTATCCACAGTTAATACCGCCTTAGCGAAACGACCAAACGCTTCGCACGGTGAAGGGTTATTTTTTAACTGTATGAATAATATCAATAAAATTTAGTTTCAAAATGCTATCCAGATCACTTGACCTGTTTGCAAAGCCTGATGGTATCTGGTTTGGTAATTTTATTCACAGCCTGTGAATATATCAGGCGTCGCGGATAAGCCCTTTTTCGATCACTCTGACCAGTCGCTGTTTCTTCGGTAATTGCACCTCAACCACGCAGGCATTTCGCTTCTCAATTTGCTGCGCAATCGCCCATTCTATGTGCTCATCAAGAAGTGGGTGCTCACCTCTGCGCTTTTCCAGCGCTGTGATATTCGCTTCATCCCAGGAGGCGTTTCCTAATGCAACGGCAATATTTCGCAGCCAGCGCAGATGACCAATGCGTCGAATCGCAGACCCTTCCGTTATCCGCAAGAAATAAGCTTCGTCCCAGGCAAATAACTCAATGAGTTTCGGAGCGTGCAGGGCTTTACGCGGGCTGAAATCGTCTTCATCTGTCAGCTGCGAGTAGCGATTCCACGGGCAAATCAGCTGGCAATCGTCGCAACCGTAAATGCGGTTGCCGATAAGAGGACGAAACGCTTCCGGGATGGCCCCTTCCAGTTCGATGGTGAGATACGAGATGCAGCGGCGCGCATCAACGGTATAAGGCTCAACAATCGCACCCGTCGGGCAAATCGTCATGCATGCCACGCAGCGCCCGCAACCTTCTTCAACCGGACCATCCACGGGCAGCGGTAAATCAATTAGTAGCTCGCCCAGGAAAAAAAACGAACCTGCATCACGGCTTAGGATAAGTGAGTGCTTACCTGTCCATCCCAGGCCTGCTTTTTCGGCTATCGGGCGCTCAAGAATAGGCGCAGAGTCGACAAACGGTCTAAAATTCAGCGAGCCACAATGTTCCTGGATGGTTTCCCCCAGTTTTTTTAGGCGGTTACGCAGAAGTTTGTGGTAGTCACGCCCCAGGGCGTAACGGCTGACATAACCCAGCGACGGATCTTTCAGCGTGCGGGCAAACGCCGCGTTGGCGGGGAGATAGTTCATGCGAACGCTGATAACGCGCAAGGTACCCGGCAATAGCTCATGAGGGCGCGCGCGCATCATACCGTGGCGCGCCATCCACTCCATTTCGCCGTGGTACTGTTTGTCCAGCCAGGCCTGCAGTTTTGGCTCGCTCGCGGAAAGATCGGTATCGGTGATACCGACTTTCTGGAAGCCAAGCTCAGCGCCCCACTGTTTAATGTTTTGCGCTAACTGATTGAGATCGAGGGGCTGTGACATGACGGACCATACAATGAAGAAAAACCCCATCAGTATACCACATTCCATTTGGCCTGCGGATGACCTCCGTCGCGCTGAAAAAGAGGCCGCAGATAGCCTGGGTATCACGCTGTATGAACTGATGCTCCGTGCGGGCGAGGCGGCGTTTTCCGTGGCGCGAGAAACGTGTCCTGAGGCAAAACACTGGCTTATTTTGTGCGGGCACGGCAACAACGGTGGCGACGGTTATGTGGTCGCGCGTCTGGCCGTTGCTGCTGGCCTGCGCGCCACGCTGCTGGCCATCGAAAGTGAAAAACCGCTGCCAGAAGAGGCGAGCGAAGCGCGTGAGGCGTGGCTGAATGCGGGTGGGGAGATTCATGCCGCCGATATCAGCTGGCCAGAAGGGATTGATCTGATTGTTGATGGACTGCTGGGGACGGGGCTCAGGCTGGCTCCACGCGAAAATATTGCAACGCTTATCGATAAAGCGAATGCCTATCCGGCTCCTGTTATTGCGCTGGATATTCCGTCGGGCCTGATTGCCCAGACGGGTGCGACGCCGGGAGCGGTGATTCACGCAAAGCTTACGGTCACGTTTATTGCGCTCAAGCCTGGATTACTGACCGGCAAAGCGCGCGATGTGGTGGGAAAACTGCATCACCATGCGCTGGGGCTTGAAAGCTGGCTCGCCGGACAAGAACCGCCCATCGCACGCCTGGATGCGAATCAACTTGAGGCGTTGCTGCCGCCGCGCCGCCGCACATCGAACAAAGGCGATCACGGCAAGCTGGTGATTATTGGCGGCGATCATGGCACTGCGGGTGCGATTCGCATGACTGGAGAAGCCGCGCTGCGTGCGGGAGCCGGCCTGGTACGCGTGCTGACGCGCATCGACAATATCCTTCCCATTATTACCGCTCGCCCTGAACTGATGGCTCATGAACTGACGCCAGAATCCCTTGATGCAAGCCTGGAGTGGGCCGATGTGGTGGTCATTGGTCCAGGGTTGGGGCAACAAGCGTGGGGCAAGAACGCGCTACAAAAGGTCGAGAATTGTCGTAAACCGATGCTGTGGGATGCCGACGCGCTTAACCTTCTGGCAATCAACCCTGATAAACGTCACAATCGCATCCTGACGCCACACCCCGGCGAGGCCGCGCGGCTGCTTAGCTGCAGCGTCGCAGAAATTGAAAACGATCGCTTACTTTCTGCGCAGCGTCTGGTAAAACGTTACGGAGGTGTTGCAGTTTTAAAAGGGGCGGGCACGATTGTGGCCTGTGAGTCTGGCGCGCTCAGCATTATTGACGCGGGCAATGCGGGAATGGCGAGTGGCGGAATGGGCGATGTGCTCTCCGGTATTATCGGCGCGTTGCTAGGACAACATTTCAACCCTTACGAAGCAGCCAGTGTAGGCTGCGTGGTCCACGGTGCGGCAGCAGATAAGCTCGCGGTTCGCTACGGAACGCGCGGTATGCTGGCCACCGATCTTTTTGACACGCTGCGGCGTGTTGTTAACCCAGATGTGATTGACGTAGAAAATGACTAATCGAGTGATGGCTTTACCCGACGAGCAGGCAACTTTGGATCTTGGCAAGCGCCTGGCGCTGGCCTGTGAGGGCGCGACCGTCATTTATTTGTATGGCGATTTGGGTGCGGGTAAAACAACGTTTAGCCGGGGATTTTTGCAGGCCCTGGGCCATAAAGGGAACGTGAAAAGCCCGACTTATACGCTGGTTGAACCCTATACCCTCGACAATCTGATGGTGTACCACTTCGATCTTTACCGTCTTGCGGACCCTGAGGAGCTCGAATTTATGGGGATCCGTGACTATTTTGCCAACGACGCCATTTGCCTGGTGGAGTGGCCGCAACAAGGTGCGGGTGTGTTGCCTGACCCGGACGTCGAAATTCACTTAGATTACCAGGCTCAAGGGCGTGAGGCACGCATCAGTGCTGTTTCCTCATCAGGTAATTCCTTGCTGGCGCGTTTAGCTGGCTGAACTCAGGGATAACGGGATGATTAATCGCGTTAAAGGTTGGTTGTTGGCTGCAACGGTGCTGCTGTGCGCACAGGCTGGAGCCGCAAGTTTATCGGATATTCAGGTCTCCAACGGTGATTCGCAGGCGCGGATTACCTTCAGTTTTATGGGCGATCCGGATTATGCGTTTTCGCAGGTTGATAAGCGCAGCGTGGCGCTGGATATCAAACAGACTGGCGTGATTCAGGGCCTGCCGCTGCAATTTAGCGGCAATAACCTGGTTAAAAGCATTCGTTCCGGTACGGCGAAAGATGCGCAGTCTTTACGGCTGGTGGTCGATCTCACCCAAAACGGTAAAACCCGCGCCGTGAAGCAGCAAAACGGTGCGAATTACACCGTGGTCTTTACGATCAATGCTGATGCTCCGCCGCCGCCGCCGCCGCCTGTCGTGGCGAAACGCGTTGAAGCGCCGATTGTCGCATCGCGTCCGTCTGAACCTGCACGTAATCCGTTCAAAGCGGAAAACGATCGCATGACCAGCGTCACCAGCAGTAATACGGTCACGCGCCCTGCGGCACGCGCTCGTCCTGCCACGAATACCAGTGACGAGAAAGTGATTATCGCCATTGATGCGGGGCACGGCGGGCAAGATCCTGGCGCAATTGGCCCTGGCGGTACGCGTGAGAAAAACGTCACCATCGCGATTGCGCGCAAACTGCGCGAACGTCTGAATGACGACCCGATGTTTAAAGGCGTGATGACCCGCGATGGCGATTACTTTATCTCCGTCATGGGGCGTTCTGACGTTGCGCGTAAGCAAAACGCTAACTTCCTGGTGTCAATTCATGCGGATGCTGCGCCAAATCGCAGCGCGACCGGCGCTTCCGTTTGGGTGTTGTCGAATCGCCGCGCTAACAGCGAGATGGCGAACTGGCTGGAAGAGCACGAGAAACAGTCTGAACTGTTGGGTGGCGCAGGTGATGTGCTGGCAAACAGTCAGTCCGACCCGTATCTCAGCCAGGCGGTACTGGATTTACAATTCGGTCATTCCCAGCGCGTCGGGTATGATGTTGCCACTAACGTGATAAGCCAATTGCAGAGCGTGGGTGCTATCCACAAACGCCGTCCTGAGCACGCCAGTCTTGGCGTGTTGCGTTCGCCGGACATCCCGTCGATTCTGGTCGAAACCGGCTTTATCAGTAATAACGGCGAAGAGCGCCTGCTGGCGAGCGACAGTTATCAGCAGGAAATCGCCGATGCTATTTACAACGGTCTGCGCAATTACTTTGCGTCTCACCCGTTACAGTCAGCGCCGCCAGGGGGCGGGGGACAAACTGCCAGCGCAGCCCTTCCCGGTGAGATGAGCGCGACCCACTAAGGAGAATTCATGCCGATTCAGGTTCTGCCGCCGCAGCTTGCGAACCAAATCGCCGCCGGCGAAGTGGTAGAGCGTCCTGCATCGGTTGTGAAGGAACTCGTCGAAAACAGTCTTGATGCGGGCGCGACCCGCATTGATATTGATATCGAGCGCGGTGGTGCAAAGCTTATCCGCATCCGTGACAACGGCTGCGGCATCAAAAAAGACGAGCTGGCGCTGGCGCTGGCGCGTCATGCCACCAGTAAAATTGCCTCGCTCGACGATCTGGAAGCCATTATCAGCCTCGGTTTTCGTGGCGAAGCGCTGGCCAGTATCAGCTCCGTATCCCGCCTGACGCTCACCTCCCGCACGGCTGAACAGCAGGAAGCCTGGCAGGCTTACGCCGAAGGGCGTGATATGGACGTGACGGTCAAACCCGCAGCCCACCCGGTGGGTACGACGCTGGAAGTGTTGGATCTGTTTTACAACACGCCCGCGCGCCGCAAGTTCATGCGTACCGAAAAAACCGAATTCAACCACATCGATGAGATCATTCGCCGCATCGCGCTGGCGCGTTTTGACGTCACGATTAACCTCAGCCATAACGGTAAGGTGATGCGCCAGTATCGCGCGGTGGCGGAGGGCGGGCAGAAAGAGCGCCGTCTGGGCGCAATTTGTGGTACGGCTTTTCTCGAACAGGCGCTGGCGATTGAGTGGCAGCATGGCGATCTAGCGATGCGCGGCTGGGTTGCCGACCCGAAAACGATGAACGCGACGCTGGCCGAGATTCAATATTGCTATGTGAATGGCCGTATGATGCGCGATCGCCTGATAAATCATGCGATTCGCCAGGCCTGTGAAGACAAACTGGGTGCCGATCAGCAGCCTGCGTTTGTGCTTTATCTTGAAATCGATCCGCATCAGGTGGATGTCAACGTGCATCCAGCCAAGCATGAGGTGCGTTTCCATCAGTCGCGACTGGTTCACGATTTTATTTATCAGGGCGTGCTGAGCGTGCTTCAGCAGCAGGCTGAGCCGTCGTTACCTCTGACCGAAGAGGCCATCAGCCCACGGCCAATCCCGGAAAACCGCGTCGCGGCGGGGCGCAACCAGTTTGCTGAGCCTGCGGTTGCGCGACAGCCTGAAGCGCCGCGCTATTCATCGGGCGCAAGTGCGCCGCGTCCAACCGGGGCGAACTATCCCCATGCACCGGTTTATCAGAAACAGCAGGGTGCGCTTTACAGCAAATTACTGGATACTCCCGCGGTTGAACGTAAAGAGAATGTCGCGCAGTCGGCTCCGGCACTGGATGGGCACAGCCAGAGTTTTGGGCGCGTGCTGACCATTATTGCGCCGGACATGGCTTTACTTGAACGCGATAGCCACCTTGCGTTGTTGGCGTTACCCGTCGCGGAGCGCTGGCTCAAACAAGTGCAGCTGACGCCGGGAACAAACGCAGCGTGCGCACAGCCGCTGTTGATTCCCGTCCGGCTTAAAGTGTCAGCAGAAGAAGTGGCGGTTTTAAACCGTGCAAAAGCGGTGTTGGTGGAAATGGGCATTGAATTTGTTGTAGAAGCACATCATGTGACCATTCGCGCGGTGCCTTTACCCTTACGCCAACAAAATTTACAAAACTTGATTCCTGAACTGATAGGCTACCTGGCGCAGCAAACATCCTTTGACGCTGCCAATACCGCGCAGTGGATCGCCCGCCATCTCGCGAGTGACCACAATCTGTGGAGTATGGCTCAGGCCATTACCGTATTGGCGGAAGTTGAACGTCTTTGTCCACAATTGGTCAAAGCTCCGCCGGGTGGTTTATTACAACCTGTTGATTTGCATTCGGCGATGAAAGCCCTGAAAGATGAGTGATGTGAGTAAGGCGAGCCTGCCTAAGGCGATTTTTTTGATGGGGCCTACGGCCTCCGGTAAAACGGCGTTAGCCATTGAGTTACGTAAAGTTTTGCCAGTAGAGTTGATTAGCGTCGATTCTGCCCTTATTTATCAAGGGATGGATGTCGGCACGGCGAAGCCAAATGCAGAAGAACTGCATGCGGCACCGCACCGGTTGCTGGATATTCTCGACCCGGCGCAGGCGTATTCCGCAGCGGATTTCCGTCGCGATGCGCTCGCTGAGATGGCTGAGATAACCGCGGCGGGACGGATACCGTTGTTGGTCGGCGGTACCATGCTTTATTTTAAGGCACTGTTGGAGGGGTTATCACCTTTGCCATCAGCGGATCCTGAAGTAAGAGCCAAGATTGAGCAGCAGGCGGCAGAGCAGGGATGGAGCGCGTTGCATAAGCAACTGGAAGAGGTTGATCCGGTTGCCGCAGCACGGATTCATCCAAATGATCCGCAAAGGCTTTCCCGAGCACTGGAAGTTTTTTTCATTTCGGGTAAAACTTTAACGGAACTGACGCAAACGTCAGGCGAGGCTCTGCCGTATCAGGTGCATCAGTTCGCCATCGCCCCGGCGAGCCGTGAACTGCTCCATCAACGAATTGAGCAGCGTTTTCATCAGATGTTAGCTTCAGGTTTTGAAGCAGAAGTGCGGGCGTTATTTGCTCGCGGAGATTTGCATACGGACATGCCTTCCATTCGTTGTGTCGGATATCGCCAGATGTGGTCATACATTGAAGGTGAGATCTCATACGATGAAATGGTTTATCGAGGTGTTTGCGCCACCAGACAGTTGGCGAAGCGGCAGATAACCTGGTTGCGTGGTTGGGAGGGGATTCACTGGTTAGACAGTGAAAAACCTGAACAGTCATACAACGAAGTTTTACAGGTTGTGGGTGCTATCGCAGACTGAGTGTGTACAATTAAGTCGTACCGTGCGCAATTTTTCAGAATCGCAAGGTTCTAAGTACAAAACAAACATATAAGGAAAAGAGAGAATGGCTAAGGGGCAATCTTTACAAGATCCGTTCTTGAACGCACTGCGTCGTGAACGTGTTCCAGTTTCTATTTATTTGGTGAATGGTATTAAGCTGCAAGGTCAGATTGAATCTTTCGATCAGTTCGTGATCCTGTTGAAAAACACGGTCAGCCAGATGGTTTATAAGCACGCTATCTCTACTGTTGTTCCGTCCCGTCCAGTTTCTCATCACAGCAACAACGCTGGCGGCGGCACCGGTAGTAACTTCCATCATGGCAGCAACGCACAGGGTTCTTCTGCTCCTGCGCAAGACAGCGACGAAACCGAATAAGGTTGCGGGCTGTTTTTCCACACGGGGAGCCAGGTTTTCTGCGTTCCCCGCTGATTTATATTGAGGATAATACGCTTGTTTGACCGTTATGATGCCGGTGAGCATGCGGTGCTGGTACACATCTATTTTACGCAAGACAAAGATAAAGAAGACCTTGAGGAGTTTGAAGCTCTGGTCTCTTCTGCTGGCGTCGAAGCAATGCAGGTGATTACTGGTAGTCGTAAAGCACCGCACCCGAAGTTTTTTGTAGGCGAAGGTAAAGCAATCGAAATTGCGGAAGCCGTAAAAGCAACCGGCGCGTCAGTCGTGCTGTTTGACCATGCGTTGTCTCCGGCTCAAGAGCGTAACCTGGAAAGTCTGTGCGAATGTCGTGTTATCGACCGCACCGGCCTGATATTAGATATTTTTGCTCAGCGTGCACGTACCCACGAGGGGAAATTGCAGGTTGAGCTGGCGCAATTGCGTCATCTGGCAACGCGCCTTGTGCGTGGCTGGACCCACCTTGAAAGACAAAAAGGCGGTATTGGTTTGCGCGGCCCGGGTGAAACCCAGCTCGAAACTGACCGTCGACTACTGCGTGGTCGTATTACCCAGATCCTTTCGCGACTGGCAAGAGTCGAGAAACAGCGTGAGCAAGGACGTCGTTCGCGAACCAAAGCTGACATCCCAACGGTGTCGCTGGTGGGGTATACCAATGCCGGTAAATCCACCCTGTTTAACCAGATTACCAATGCTGAAGTCTACGCCGCAGACCAGTTGTTTGCGACGCTTGACCCTACGCTTCGCCGTATTGATGTTGCGGACGTCGGCGAAACCGTGCTGGCGGATACCGTAGGCTTTATTCGTCATTTGCCACACGATTTGGTGGCGGCGTTTAAAGCGACCTTGCAGGAGACGCGTCAGGCGACCCTGCTGCTGCATATTATTGACGCCGCCGATTTCCGCTTGCAGGAAAATATCGATGCGGTGAATACCGTGCTTGAAGAGATTGAAGCGGACGATATCCCAACGCTGTTGGTGATGAATAAAATCGATATGCTCGAAGATTTCGAGCCGCGTATCGACCGAGATGATGAGAACAAACCGATTCGGGTCTGGCTATCTGCACAGACCGGGGTTGGCGTGCCACTGCTTTTCCAGGCTTTAACAGAACGTCTTTCCGGTGAGGTTGCTCAGCACACGCTGCGTCTGCCACCACAGGAAGGCAAGCTGCGCAGCCGGTTTTATCAACTTCAGGCGATAGAAAAAGAGTGGATGGAGGATGACGGCAGCGTGGGGATGCAGGTGCGTATGCCAATCGTTGACTGGCGTCGCCTCTGTAAACAAGAACCTACGTTGATCGACTACGTAGTCTGATCAGATTAGGGTAGTCCTGAAGATATTCGCCCTTGCATAACAAATATGGAGCATATACATGGCGTGGAATCAGCCCGGTAATAACGGACAAGACCGCGACCCGTGGGGAAGCAGCAATAATCAAGGCGGCAACTCTGGGGGAAATGGCAACAAAGGTGGTCGCGAGCAGGGGCCTCCTGATCTGGACGACATCTTCCGCAAGCTAAGTAAAAAGCTGGGCGGTTTTGGTGGTAAAGGTTCCGGTTCTGGTTCCGGCGGAAATGCCCCGCAGGGGCCACGCCCGCACCTTGGTGGCCGCGTAGTGAGCATTGTTGCCGCTGCCGTGGTGATCATTTGGGCCGCCAGCGGTTTCTACACCATTAAAGAAGCTGAGCGCGGTGTTGTCACTCGCTTCGGCAAGTTTAGCCATCTGGTTGAGCCGGGTCTGAACTGGAAGCCAACGTTTGTCGATAACGTGACTGCGGTAAACGTAGAATCGGTTCGTGAACTGGCGGCGTCCGGCGTGATGCTGACTTCTGACGAGAACGTGGTTCGCGTCGAGATGAACGTGCAGTACCGCGTCACCGATCCTAAAAACTACCTGTTCAGTGTGACCAGCGCGGACGATAGCCTGCGTCAGGCGACTGACAGTGCGCTGCGTGGTGTGATCGGCAAATACACCATGGACCGTATTTTGACTGAAGGTCGTACCGTTATTCGTAGCGATACCCAGCGTGAGCTGGAAGAGACCATTCGTCCGTACAACATGGGTATCACCCTGCTGGACGTCAACTTCCAGGCTGCTCGTCCGCCGGAAGAGGTGAAAGCTGCGTTTGATGATGCGATTTCCGCTCGTGAAAATGAGCAGCAGTACATCCGTGAAGCAGAAGCCTACACCAACGAAGTTCAGCCACGTGCTAACGGTCAGGCGCAACGTATCCTTGAAGAGGCGCGTGCGTATAAGACTCAGACCGTGCTGGAAGCGCAGGGTGAAGTAGCCCGCTTTGCTAAGCTCCTGCCTGAATATAAAGCCGCTCCGGAAATTACCCGTGAACGTCTGTATATCGAGACCATGGAGAAAGTGCTGAGCCATACCCGTAAAGTGTTGGTGAATGACAGCAAAGGTGGCAACCTGATGGTTCTGCCGCTGGACCAGATGCTGAAAGGCGGTAGTGCCTCTGGCGCGAAACAGGATAACAGCGGAGCCAACAATCTGCTGCGCCTGCCTCCTGCGTCCGGGAGCAACTCTAACGCCAAAAACACGTCGTCTTCAACCGATGGTGACATCATGGACCAACGTCGCGCTAACGCGCAGCGTAACGACAGCCAGCGTCAGGGGGAATAACGATGCGTAAGTCAGTTATTGCGATAATTATCATCGTGCTGGTAGTGCTTTATGCCTCAATCTTTGTAGTGAAAGAGGGCGAACGCGGTATCACCATGCGCTTCGGCAAAGTTCTGCGTGACGATGAAAACAAACCGCTGGTTTTCGAGCCGGGTCTGCACTTCAAGCTCCCGATGATCGAATCAGTGAAAATGCTCGATGCCCGTATCCAGACCATGGATAACCAGGCCGACCGTTTCGTGACCAAAGAGAAAAAAGACCTGATCGTCGATTCCTACATCAAATGGCGTATCAGCGATTTTAGCCGCTACTATCTGGCAACGGGCGGCGGTGACGTCTCTCAGGCGGAAGTGCTGCTGAAACGTAAGTTCTCTGACCGTTTGCGTTCTGAAATTGGTCGTCTGGATGTGAAAGATATCGTCACCGATTCTCGTGGTCGTCTGACGATTGAAGTCCGTGATGCGCTGAACTCCGGTTCTGCGGGTACCGAAGACGAAGTCGCAACGCCAGCCGCAGATGATGCGATTGCGAAAGCAGCTGAACGTGTTCAGACCGAGACTAACGGCAAAGCGCCGGTGATCAACCCGAACAGTATGGCTGCGTTGGGTATCGAAGTCGTTGACGTGCGTATTAAGCAGATCAACCTGCCTGCCGAAGTGTCCGAAGCGATCTACAACCGTATGCGCGCTGAGCGTGAAGCGGTTGCCCGTCGCCACCGTTCACAAGGTCAGGAAGAAGCTGAAAAGCTGCGCGCCACTGCCGATTATGAAGTAACGAAAACGCTGGCAGAATCTGAACGTCAGGGCCGCATTATGCGCGGTGAAGGCGATGCAGAAGCCGCGAAACTGTTTGCTGATGCATTCAGTCAGGATCCGGATTTCTATGCCTTTATCCGTAGCCTGCGTGCTTATGAAAACAGCTTCCAGAGCAACCAGGATGTGATGGTGCTCAGCCCGGATAGCGATTTCTTCCGTTATATGAAGACGCCAGGCAACGCCACGCGATAAACTCAACGCCGTTTGAGTGATCAAACCACCGCTCTCTTCCGAGGCGGTGGTTTTCTTTTATAAGGATCCAAAATGAATTCAACCATCCTGTTGGCACTGGCGTTAGTTTTGGTGCTGGAAGGCCTGGGACCGATGCTTTATCCGCGTGCCTGGCGACGCATGATTGCCACCATGAGCCAACTGCCGGATAATATTTTGCGTCGTTTTGGAGGGGGTCTTGTGGTTGCCGGTATCGTTATCTACTACATGTTGAGGAAAACGATTGGCTGATCAAAAAGTGGTCGGATTTGCCTTATATTGCGGGCAAAAAGTGCTGTATATCTGAAAAAGCGGTGGTAGAATCCATTTTTAAGCAATCGGTGATTTTTAAAATGGGTAACAACGTTGTCGTACTGGGCACCCAATGGGGTGACGAAGGTAAAGGGAAGATCGTTGATCTTCTGACTGAACGTGCTAAATATGTTGTACGCTATCAGGGTGGCCACAACGCGGGCCATACTCTCGTAATCAACGGTGAAAAAACCGTCCTCCATCTCATTCCATCAGGTATTCTTCGCGACAATGTGACCAGCATCATCGGTAACGGTGTTGTGCTGTCTCCTGCTGCGCTGATGAAAGAGATGAAAGGCCTGGAAGACCGTGGTATCCCGGTTCGTGAGCGTCTGCTGCTCTCCGAAGCTTGCCCGCTGATCCTCGACTATCACGTGGCGCTGGATGTGGCGCGTGAAAAAGCGCGCGGCGCAAAAGCTATCGGCACCACTGGCCGTGGTATCGGCCCTGCTTATGAAGATAAAGTTGCTCGCCGCGGTCTGCGCGTTGGCGACCTGTTCGACAAAGCCACCTTCGCTGACAAACTGAAAGAAGTGATGGAATATCACAACTTCCAGCTGGTGAACTTCTATAAAGCTGACGCTGTTGACTACCAGAAAGTGCTGGATGATGTCATGGCGGTAGCGGATATCCTGACCGGTATGGTTGTGGATGTGTCCGATCTGCTGGACCAGGCGCGCAAGCGTGGCGATTTCGTCATGTTCGAAGGCGCTCAGGGTACACTGTTGGATATCGACCACGGTACCTATCCGTACGTGACCTCCTCTAACACCACCGCGGGTGGCGTGGCGACCGGCTCCGGCTTGGGCCCGCGTTATGTGGATTACGTTCTGGGTATCATCAAAGCTTACTCCACTCGCGTGGGTGCAGGTCCGTTCCCGACTGAGCTGTTTGATGACATCGGCGAGTTCCTGTGCAAGCAAGGCAACGAGTTTGGCGCGACTACCGGTCGTCGTCGTCGTACCGGCTGGCTGGATGTGGTCGCCGTGCGTCGTGCCGTGCAGATCAACTCCCTGTCTGGCTTCTGCCTGACTAAGCTTGACGTGCTGGACGGCCTGAAAGAAGTGAAACTGTGCATCGGTTACCGTATGCCAGATGGTCGCGAAGTGACAACCACTCCGCTGGCCGCTGATGACTGGGAAGGCATCGAGCCAATCTACGAAACCATGCCAGGCTGGTCAGAAACCACCTTTGGCGTGAAAGCGCGTAGCGGCCTGCCGCAGGCGGCGCTGGATTACATCAAGCGTATTGAAGAACTGACTGAAGTGCCGATCGATATTATCTCTACCGGCCCTGACCGTAGTGAAACGATGATTCTGCGCGACCCGTTCGACGCATAATTTCGTGACTGCTGGCCTACGGAGCGATCCGTAGGCCGGATAAACGCTGTTCCATCTGGTTTTTGCCCTCTGTTTCCGCTTTTACCCCTTTCCGTTTAAATAAATTCGCCGTTAACTATCTGGCTGGTTTATCATCATTATTGAATATCTCTGCGGTTAAACCGCGTTTTTCCCTTTTCCTGAGGTTGATGTGCAGTTAACGAGTTTCACCGATTACGGCTTACGTGCGCTGATTTACATGGCGTCGTTGCCACAAGGGCAGATGACCAGTATCTCTCAAGTTACAGAGGTCTACGGCGTGTCCCGTAATCATATGGTCAAAATAATCAATCAACTTAGCCGTGCGGGATACGTGACTGCCGTCCGCGGGAAAAACGGGGGAATTCGTCTCGGTAAACCCGCACAGAGTATTCGTGTAGGGGACGTGGTGCGTGAACTGGAGCCGCTGTCTCTGGTGAATTGCAGCAGCGATTTTTGCCACATCACCCCCGCATGCCGCCTCAAACAGGCACTTTCTAAGGCTGTGCAAAGTTTCCTTATGGAACTGGATAACTACACGCTGGCCGATTTGGTTGAAGAGAATCAACCGCTGTATAAATTATTGCTGGTGGAATGAAGAAAATTTTCGCCGGAGCTGACAACGGAGGAACCGCTATGTCACATGATCCTTTCCAGGACCGCGAAGCAGAAAAGTACGCGAATCCTATCCCAAGCCGCGAGTTCATCATCGAACACTTAACAAAGCGCGAAAAACCCGCCAATCGTGAAGAACTTGCCGTTGAATTAAATATTGAAGGTGAAGAGCAAATTGAAGCCCTTCGCCGCCGTCTACGCGCCATGGAACGTGACGGTCAGTTGGTCTTTACCCGCCGTCAGTGCTACGCGCTGCCAGAACGTCTCGACCTGCTGAAAGGCATCGTTATCGGTCACCGCGATGGTTACGGTTTCCTGCGCGTCGAAGGGCGTAAAGACGATCTGTACCTGTCATCTGAACAGATGAAAATGTGCATCCATGGCGACCAGATTTTGGCGCAGCCGCTGGGGGCCGATCGTAAAGGCCGTCGCGAAGCGCGCGTGGTGCGTGTGCTGGTGCCTAAAAACAGCCAGATTGTCGGTCGTTACTTTACCGATGCCGGCGTGGGCTTTGTGGTGCCGGACGACAGCCGTATGAGCTTCGACATCCTGATCCCACCGGAAGAGGTAATGGGCGCGCGAATGGGCTTTGTGGTGGTGGTTGAACTCACCCAACGTCCAACCCGCCGTACCAAGGCGATCGGTAAAATCGTGGAAGTGCTGGGCGATAACATGGGTACCAGCATGGCTGTGGACATGGCGCTGCGTACGCATGAAATCCCTTACGTCTGGCCGCACGCGGTTGAAGAACAGGTCAAAGATCTGAACGAACAGGTGCCGGAAGAAGCCAAAGTCGGTCGCGTGGACTTGCGTGATTTGCCGCTGGTGACTATCGATGGCGAAGATGCGCGTGACTTCGATGACGCCGTATTCTGCGAGAAGAAACGCGGCGGCGGCTGGCGTTTGTGGGTGGCGATTGCTGATGTCAGCTATTATGTTCGCCCTAACACGCCGCTCGACGCCGAAGCGCGCAGTCGCGGTACGTCGGTGTACTTCCCGTCGCAGGTCGTACCGATGCTGCCAGAAGTGCTCTCCAACGGCCTGTGTTCTCTGAACCCGCAGGTCGACAGGTTGTGTATGGTCTGTGAAATGACCATCTCTACCAAAGGGCGCTTAACCGGCTACAAATTCTATGAAGCGGTGATGAGCTCGCATGCCCGTCTGACCTATACCAAAGTCTGGCATATGCTGCAGGGCGATCAGGAATTGCGCGAGCAATATGCGCCGCTGGTTAAACACATCGAAGAGCTGCACAACCTCTACAAAACGCTGGAGCAAGCGCGCGAAGAGCGTGGCGGGATCTCCTTTGAGAGTGAAGAAGCCAAGTTCATCTTTAACGCTGAGCGCCGTATCGAACGTATCGAGCAGACCCAGCGTAACGATGCGCACAAGCTTATCGAAGAATGCATGATTTTAGCCAACATCTCGGCGGCGCGTTTCGTTGAGAAAGCCAAAGAGCCTGCGCTGTTCCGTATCCACGATAAGCCGACGACCGAAGCCATCACCTCTTTCCGTTCTGTTCTGGCGGAGCTGGGTCTTGAATTGCCAGGCGGCAGCAAGCCAGAGCCGCGTGATTACGCCGAACTGTTGACTGCGATCGCCGATCGGCCTGACGCAGAAATGCTGCAAACCATGCTGCTGCGTTCGATGAAACAGGCGATTTACGATCCGGAAAACCGTGGTCACTTTGGTCTGGCGCTGCAGTCTTACGCGCACTTTACCTCGCCGATCCGTCGTTATCCGGATCTGTCACTGCACCGCGCCATTAAATATCTGGTAGCGCAAGAGCAGGGGCATAAGGGCAATACCACTGAAACCGGCGGCTACCATTATTCGATGGAAGAGGTGCTGCAGTTAGGTCAGCACTGTTCTATGGCGGAACGTCGCGCCGATGAAGCCACGCGTGATGTTGCGGACTGGCTGAAGTGTGACTTTATGCTGGATCAGGTGGGCAACGTCTTTAAAGGCGTGATTGCCAGCGTGACCGGCTTTGGTTTCTTCGTCCGTCTCAATGAGCTGTTCATCGATGGTCTGGTGCACGTCTCCTCGCTGGACAACGATTACTATCGTTACGATCAGGTGGGACAACGCCTGACCGGTGAGTCCGGCGGTCAAACGTATCGTCTGGGCGATCGCGTAGAAGTGCGCGTTGAAGCCGTGAATATGGACGAGCGTAAGATTGATTTCAGCCTGATTTCCAGCGAACGCGCGCCGCGTAATGTGGGTAAAACCGCGCGTGAAAGTGCGAAAAAAGGGTCTGGCGGTAAGAGCAACGGCAAACGTCGTCAGGCAGGTAAAAAGGTGAACTTCGAGCCAGACAGCGCTTTCCGGGGTGACAAAGGCAAAGCAGCACCGAAACAGCCAAAAGCTCCACAATCCCCAAAAGCGAAAGCTGAGAAAGCGGAAAAAGGCGCGAAAAAACCGTCGGCTAAAACGCAAAAAATAGCCGCTGCCACCAAAGCAAAACGCGCAGCGAAGAAAAAAATCGCTGAGTAATTTTTCCCTCACCCCTCCCATGGGAGCATTTTCCTCCTTCTCCCTGTGGGAGAGGGCTGGGGTGAGGGTGATCCGTTAACAGAGTGAAAGACGAGTCCATCAATGAGTGAAATGATTTACGGCATCCACGCGGTGCAGGCCCTGCTGGAGCGCGCTCCAGAGCGTTTTCAGGAAGTGTTTATTCTGAAAGGCCGTGAGGACAAACGTCTGCTCCCGCTGATCCATGCGCTGGAAGCTCAGGGCGTAGTAATTCAGCTGGCTAGCCGTCAGTTCCTCGACGAGAAAAGTGAAGGTGCGGTCCATCAGGGGATTATTGCCCGTGCGAAACCGGGTCGTCAGTACCAGGAAAACGATCTTCCGGACTTGATTGCCGAGTTGGATAACCCGTTCTTCCTGATCCTCGACGGCGTGACCGATCCACACAACCTCGGCGCGTGTTTGCGCAGTGCCGATGCAGCAGGTGTGCATGCGGTGATCGTTCCACGCGATCGTGCGGCGCAACTGAATGCGACGGCGAAGAAAGTGGCTTGTGGCGCAGCGGAAAACGTTCCGTTGATCCGCGTGACCAATCTGGCGCGCACTATGCGTCAGCTTCAGGAAGAGAATATCTGGATCGTCGGTACGGCGGGTGAAGCCGATCATACCGTTTACCAGAGTAAAATGACTGGCCGTCTGGCACTGGTGATGGGCGCAGAAGGCGAAGGTATGCGTCGTCTGACTCGCGAACATTGCGATGAGCTGATCAGCATCCCGATGGCGGGTAGCGTGTCGTCTCTGAACGTCTCCGTTGCGACCGGGATTTGCCTGTTTGAAGCGGTTCGTCAGCGCACCAAATAAACAGTAAGGCCGTCCACAGGACGGCCTTATTTTTTCTCCGTGGGTTAGAGCGCCAGACAGTGGCAACCTTACTCCTCTAACGACCGCAAATGGTCATCTTTATTAAGCGTCATTAGCGCCGCCATACTGACCACCGCTGTCGCCATCACGTAGTACGCCGGAATATCCAGATTACCCGTCTGTTTGATCAAGCCTGTAATGATTAAGCCCGCACAGCCTGAGAAAATCGCGTTCGACAACGAATACGCCAGCCCAAGCCCTGTGTAACGCACGCGCGTCGGGAACATCTCCGACAGCATCGCCGGTCCTGGCCCTGCCAGCATTCCCACCAAACCGCCTGCAATCAGCACGACAATAGCTTTAATCGCCAGCGTGGTGGACTCGGCCTGTAACACTTTTAGCAGCGGTAGCGCCAGAACCAGCAATAGCCCAGTGGCGATCAGCATCACCGTGCGACGACCGATTCGGTCGCTCAATATCCCCGATGGAATAATGGTTAGCGCAAATCCGACATTCGAGATCACGGCAATCAGCAGCGCCTGGTTAAAGCCGGTGTGCAGCGCCGACTGTAGATAGGTGGGCATGATGACCAGATAGGTATAACCCGCAGCCGACCACACCATCACGCGTCCTATCCCCATCACGATGGCCTTGAGCGCCGCACCGGCCTGCGCCTTCGCAACGACCGGGTTTTCCTGCTGCTTCACAAAGCTTGGCGTCTCTTCCATGCTGACCCGCAGCCAAAGTGCGACCACGCCCATCGGCAGCGCAAGGAAGAACGGAATGCGCCAGCCCCAGTCGTGCAGCGCTTCGGGTGTGAGGACGGCAGAAAGCAGCGCCACAATTCCTGCACCGGCTAACAGACCCAGCGCCACGGTAAAGGACTGCCATGCACCGTAAAGCCCGCGTTTGCCGCGCGGGGCAAATTCGGTCATCAGCGACACAGCGCCGCCATATTCACCCCCCGCAAACAGCCCCTGTAAAATGCGTAGCCCGGTGATGAGAAGCGGCGCGGCAATGCCAATGCTGGCGTAGACCGGCACGATACCGATCGCCGCCGTCGCGAGCGTCATCAGCACCAGCACAATGATCAACGTGGGTTTACGCCCAATGCGGTCGCCCATTCGCCCGAACACCACCGCGCCCAACGGGCGGAAGAAAAACGCAATCGCGAACGAAGCGTAGGTCAGAATGAGGCTGGTCGTTCCTGCTTCACCTTCAAGCTGGAAGAAGTTTTTCGCAATAACGGTGGCCATAAAGCCATACACCGCAAACTCATACCATTCGATAAAGTTACCAATAGAGCCTGCAACTAAAGCGCGCTTATGCGCATCCGGCGCACGTTGGGAAGATTGCATAATGATTCTCTTCTGGAAGGTGAGAATAAATTATTCAACAGAATGACCAGAGTGAAATAGTTTATTCTTATATTGTGTGACCTGTTTCACGAATGATCTCAGCAAGATCGCTGCCTTGTGACCCGACTCCCATGCAGCTTCCGCGGTCGTTGTCCATAATGACCTTCATTGCCATTGAAGGAGGGACGCACCATGCACTGGCAGACACATACCGTTTTTAATCAGCCGTTACCCCTTTCCAACAGTAATCTGTTTCTTTCCGATTGCGCGCTACGCGACGCCGTCATCCGCGAGGGGGCGGAGTGGGACATAGAGTTGCTCGCCAGTATCGGCCAGCAGTTGGGCACGGCGGAATCGCTGGAGCTAGGCAGGCTTGCTAACGCAAATCCCCCTGAACTTTTACGCTATAACGCTGCGGGCGAGCGGCTGGACGATGTACGGTTTCATCCGGCGTGGCATTTGCTCATGCAGGGGCTGTGTGCGAATCGGGTCCATAATCTGGCGTGGGAAGATCAGGCCCGGAGGGGATCGTTTGTCGCGCGCGCGGCACGATTCATTCTCCATGCGCAGGTGGAAGCTGGGACGCTTTGCCCGGTGACCATGACGTTTGCCGCGACGCCATTATTACAGCAATCCCTCCCTAAACCTTTTCACGACTGGCTGACGCCGCTGATGAGCGATCGTTACGATCCGCATATCGCGCCTGGTGGGCAAAAACGCGGACTCTTAATCGGGATGGGAATGACCGAAAAACAGGGCGGATCGGATGTCCTGAGCAACACCACGCGCGCCGAAAAATGCAGTGACGGCAGCTATCGGCTGGTGGGACATAAATGGTTTTACTCCGTGCCTCAGAGCGATGCGCATCTGGTGCTGGCGCAAGCAAAAGGGGGGCTTTCATGCTTTTTCGTCCCGCGCATATTACCTGACGGGCAGCGCAACGCCGTGCGGCTGGAACGCCTGAAAGATAAGCTCGGCAATCGCTCCAACGCCAGCAGCGAAGCGGAGTTCATGGAGGCTTCTGGCTGGATTTTGGGGGAGGAGGGCGAAGGCGTACGCCAGATCCTCAAAATGGGTGGACTGACGCGCGTTGACTGCGCGTTGGGTAGTCACGGGCTGATGCGCCGTGCGCTTTCTGTTGCGCTGTACCACGCTCACCAGCGCCAGACATTTGGCAAAAATCTGGTCGATCAGCCGTTGATGCGCGAAGTGCTGAGTCGCATGGCCCTTCAGCTTGAAGGGCAAACCGCGCTGCTGTTTCGTCTGGCGCGCGCCTGGGATCAGCGCGAAGACCCGCAGGAAACCGCCTGGGCGCGGCTCTTTACGCCTGCCGCGAAATACAGCGTCTGTAAAGCGGGAATCCCCTTTGTGGCGGAGGCGATGGAAGTGTTGGGCGGCGCAGGCTATTGCGAAGAGAGTGAATTGCCGCGTCTTTACCGCGAAATGCCGGTGAACAGCATCTGGGAAGGGTCGGGCAACATTATGTGCCTGGACGTTTTGCGCGTCCTGGCGAAGCAACCTGCCATTCTCGACGTACTACAGGAGGATTTTGCCCAGGTAAAAGGGCAGGACCGACATTTTGATCGCAGCTGGCGGCAGCTGCAGCAGAAGCTGCGTAAGCCTCAGGAGTCGCAGGGGCGGGAGATCAGCCAGCTGATATTTTTATTGGGCGCAGGTGCACAAATGCTGCGGCACGCATCGCCCCCGGTGGCGCAGGCGTGGTGCCGCATGATGCTGGATGCCCGTGGCAGCCTGGTGCTGAGCGAGCAGGTCAAAAATGACCTACTGCTGCGCGCCACGGGGCGGGTGGTTTAGTGTTTTAAGCGGAAAATGCTGACCACTTCAGCCAGATGCGATCCCTTCTCCCGCAGCGTTTGTGCAGTTTGCTCGCTGCGTGAAACGCGATCGGCGTTGATATGCGACGCTTCGCCAATGTGGGTCATCGCCAGGTTGACCTGATGTATCCCCGCAGATTGCTCATGCGACGCGTGGTTAATCTCGGTCACCAACTGGTTGATGTTATCGATATGCGTAATGATCGACGCCATCGCGTGCTGGGTTTGCTCGGAAAGCTGGTGGCCTTCGCTCACTTTCTTCAGCGTATCGCCGATCAACTGCTCGATTTCTTTTACCGCATTGGCACTGCGGGCGGCCAGCGCACGCACTTCCTGGGCGACAACGGCAAAACCTTTGCCATGCTCACCCGCACGCGCAGCTTCCACCGCGGCGTTCAGCGCCAGGATATTGGTCTGAAACGCGATGGACTCAATCACGCGGGTGATGTCTTCGATACGTTTCGATGCGTCGCGAATATCATCCATCGTCGCGACCGCGTTTCCGACGGTTTCTCCGCCGTGATGCACGGCGCGTGAGGTCTCACCAACCAACTGCTGAGTTTGCTCCATGTTTGCCGCATTTTGCTGCACAGTCGCGGCAAGTTGCTCCATACTCGCCGACGTTTCTTCAACGCTGCTCGCCTGTTTATTAATCTGCTCAGAGATTTCACCGGTATCGGAAGCCAGTGCGTTAGTCCCCTGGTGGATTTCACCTGCCGCTTCGCGAACCTGCTGAACGATCTGCTGCAATCCGGCGCCAATGCCGTTAATCGCGCCGATCAACTGGCCAACTTCGTCCTGACGGGTGACGGGCAGTTCCGCCCGAAGATCGCCCGCAGCGTATTGACGAGCTAAATCGATAACGTCGCGCAGTGGACGGGTTAACCAGCGACGGATAATCACGACAAACAGCGCAGCGAACAGGGCGGAGATCACGATTCCCGCCAGCAGGAAGCGATCGCGCATGGCGTTGACGTTGGCCAGCAACACGGATTTATCCACTTCACCGATGATTGTCCAGTTCCAGCCTGGCAACGGCGTATACGCCATTTTAAGCGTACGGCCATCGTCGCTTTGACGTTCCAGAGTGCCGGATTTTCCGCTCAGAAGTTGCTGCTGAATCTCGTTATCCCACTTCGGCAATTTTCCTTCTTCGCTGGAGTGGAACAGGTATTGCCCGCGCGTTTTGCCGTTGCCGCGATCTAACACATAGAAATGACCGCTGTCGCCGAGGCGGCGATTGAGGATCTTTTCACGCATCACGTTCCAGGAACGGGTGATATCAACGCCGACAAAAACGATTGCAATCACCTGGCCGCTCGCATCTTTAACCGGCTGATACTGGGTGATGTAGCGCTTGCCAAACAGCAATGCCAGACCGCGATAGACTTCGCCTTTGCTCACGGAGCCAAACGCGGCGCTGGAATTATCCAGCACGGTGCCGATGGCGCGATCGCCGTTTTCTTTGCGCAGTGACGTCGCCACACGAATAAAGTCATTACCGCTGCGGACAAACAGGGTTGAAATCGCGCCGGTACGGTTCAGGAAATCATCAGAAAAGGTATTGTTTTCGTGGAGTTCAGTTTCACCTCCTTTCAGCAAAGGTGCATTTTGCCCGTTAATGGTACGCATTTGGCTGGCATCGCTGCTCAGCGGTTGGGGCAGAAATGTGCCGAAGAGTTTGGTGTAACTCTCGACTTCTTCGCTAAGGCTGGTGTTGAACATCTCGACCATATCCACCACGCCCGTGGACTGGTTATGCAGATCTTCCACAGCAAGGGCTTCGAGCTGTTGGCTGGCTTTTTGACTCAGGAGAAAGGTGAATAACAGGAAGAGCGTAGCAACGCTCGTACCGGTAAGCAGCGAAAGCTTGGTGCCCAAACCAGAACGGCGGAAAAAATTGATCATAAATTGCTCATTGTCGAAAAGGTATGGCAGTTCAACGGCAGAGCGGGGATAACATTTACCAAACTTATGTAACAAAATGTTACATTGATGTAATGAATAAGCAACAGTCAAGATAAACGATTTGTAAAAATAGAAAAGCCACTAAAATTAAGTGGCTTTTTTGGGAGCGTTTCAGGCGTAGAGAATGGCTTGCACTCGCCACTGATCGGCATGTCGGTCCTCCTGCATCTGGACGATGCGATACCACGAAGCACCTTGTTCATCCGCTTTTAAGGCAATCACACGTTCAACATCTTGCGGGCTCCCTGAAATATTAGTCACGGAGATCAGACCAATTTCATTTAAGCCTGTGACGCAATCCGCACTGGCAAATTCCGCTGACTGCGCGGTGGTGCTCATCAGCCCAGCTGAGAGCAGCAGTGAGGTCAAAGCAAGAGATCGTTTCATTGTCAGCTCCATTTCACATTTCTCCGGTATCCGCCGGGCAATCCTTCGCAAATAAACTCACTTCCTTTGTCACAGGCATGGAGTTTATTGTGGACAGGAAAACGTCTATGGACGCAAAGCAGTGTAAATGTCGTTTAAATGCTGACAGTTATTTGCGGTACAAAATGGCTTGTGAGTACCACTGTCCCGTTATGATTGTTTCATCAATCATAATGATGACGTAATAATCTGCTTTCGCAGCGACAGCTTTGGCTTTTATTTCATCCTCTGCATCCGCCGGTGAACCGCGAACTAACGCACTGACGGTACCCAGTCGTTGTAATCCTTCGGTCTGATTACGGCGAATTTCCTGAGGATGATCGGTGGCCGCGGGAGCGGGTTGTGGCGTGCCTTGCAACGCGCTACAGCCCATTAATAGCGACACCAGCAATAAAGCAGCGAACCTGCGCATAACCATATCTCGTTTCCTGATAGTCATAGTGTAGATGTCTGCGAATTTCCTTTTGGGGGAATGTTCCCAAACTGTTATCTGTGACATAAATTTCGAATGAAAATGTCGTGAAAGCGTAATCCAGTTCTCAACATTATGAATCACCCATCAGACAAGAGGATCGACCATGATTGAACTTACAACGCAGCGGCTTGGCGAACACGAAATTCTACACGCTTTTCCGGCGGGAATGCGTGAGCAGCCGTTGCCGGTTGTTATTTTTTATCATGGCTTTACGTCATCAAAACTGGTGTACAGCTATTTTGCCGTGGCACTGGCGCAGGCGGGCTTTCGTGTCGTGATGCCTGATGCCCCCGATCATGGCGCGCGATTTTCAGGTGATGAACAGGCGCGACTGGGCCAGTTCTGGCCCATTCTGCACGGCAATTTGGTGGAGTTTAGCGGATTACGAGATGCGTTATATCAGGCGGGATGGGTGGCTGATGACCGACTAGCCGTAGCAGGAGGTTCAATGGGCGGCATGACGGTGTTGGGGATCATGACACGTTACCCGGAAGTGAAATGCGTCGCGAGCCTGATGGGGTCGGGCTATTTCACCACGCTTGCTCACACGCTTTTCCCGCCGACGGGCGATATTGACGCAAGCGTTTCTCCACTCGCGGACTGGGAGGTCACGCATGCGCTGCCGCGTCTGGCCGATCGCCCGTTGCTGCTCTGGCATGGTGAAGCGGATGACGTCGTGCCTGCTGGCGAGACGTTCCGTTTGCAGCAAGCCTTAATACGCGATGGACTGGATCAAAATCTAACGTGTTTGTGGGAAGCGGGTGTTAAGCATCGCATCACGCCAACGGCGCTGGATGCCACGGTTGCGTTCTTTCGCCAGCACCTGTAAACCCAAGTTTTACACCAGGTGCGGATAAAAAAAGCCCCCCGGGCAGGGGGCAAGTCAAACTAGGATTATGTTTTCGTTTTTGGCTTTCCTGGTGCTAACGTTCAAGTCTTATCGGTAGATATCTGCGCTTGCATGCATATTGCCGTTGCTGCCGGGTTCGCGCGTTAAAACCACATGGTAATAGGCTGCGCCCTGCGCATCGGTCTCTTCATTAAGCGCCTGATCTGCTTCACTTTCAGTGGCGAAATTATGATTGATATAAATCACGCCTAAGCTGTGCACATCATCCATATTTTTGGCCTGTTGGCCGTCTATCTTGATGGCTGCCATTGCGTTTGTACTCAGCACAAGCGCAGCCAAAATGACGATTACGATATTTTTCATGATCGGTACTCCACGACGACGTACTGTTTGCGGTTATTGGCCTCTCCTGTCGTGTCTGGATGGGGTCTGATTAAAGTGTAATCGCTTATCTGGCGGGCAATCGCGACCATTTCTGATGCTGTTGTTCAAAAAAATGGCGCTTTCGAATGTGATTAATTTTAAATCATCCACTTAGACTGGCTTTGCGCTTTGTGCGAATTATTTGTGCATTCAGCTTGAGTTTATGGGGGTTCGCAATTAGAATGGCGCGTCAATTTTTCAGCCGACCTTTAACAACGTTCCTTGCCTCCATGGGCCTCGGCTGACCCAGACAGGAGGCTGAATAATCCGTAAGGAGCAATTCGATGCGTCATTACGAAATCGTTTTTATGGTCCATCCTGACCAGAGCGAACAGGTTCCGGGTATGATCGAACGCTACACTGGTGCAATCACTGCAGCAGAAGGCACGATCCACCGTCTGGAAGACTGGGGTCGCCGTCAGCTGGCTTATCCGATCAACAAACTGCACAAAGCTCACTACGTTCTGCTGAACGTTGAAGCTCCGCAGGAAGCGATCGATGAGCTGGAAACTAACTTCCGCTTTAACGACGCCGTTATCCGCAGCATGGTAATGCGTACTAAAAACGCAGTTACTGAAGCATCTCCGATGGTTAAAGCGAAAGACGAGCGCCGTGAGCGTCGCGATGATTTCGCAAACGAAACCGCAGATGATTCTGATGCTGGGGATTCTGAAGAGTAATTTCTGATGACCAACCGTCTGGTGTTGTCCGGTACCGTGTGCAGGACCCCCCTTCGTAAGGTCAGCCCATCAGGAATTCCTCATTGCCAGTTCGTGCTTGAGCATCGTTCTGTGCAGGAGGAAGCCGGGTTTCACCGGCAGGCGTGGTGCCAAATGCCCGTTATTATTAGCGGACACGAAAACCAGGCCATTACTCACAGTATAACGGTCGGTAGCGCAGTAACCGTTCAGGGGTTCATTTCTTGCCACAAGGCAAAGAACGGTCTGAGCAAAATGGTTCTGCATGCCGAGCAGATTGATTTGATAGATTCTGGAGACTAGCCATATGGCACGTTATTTCCGTCGTCGCAAGTTCTGCCGTTTCACCGCGGAAGGCGTTCAAGAGATCGACTATAAAGATATCGCAACGCTGAAAAACTACATCACCGAAAGCGGTAAGATTGTCCCAAGCCGTATCACCGGTACTCGTGCAAAATATCAGCGTCAGCTGGCTCGCGCTATCAAACGCGCACGCTACCTGTCTCTGCTGCCGTACACTGATCGTCATCAGTAATCGGGCACAGTCCATTAATACGACTTTAAGAGGATAAGGTAATGCAAGTTATTCTGCTTGATAAAGTAGCAAACCTGGGCAGCCTGGGTGATCAGGTTAACGTTAAAGCGGGCTACGCTCGTAACTTCCTGGTTCCACAGGGTAAAGCTGTTCCTGCTACTAAGAAAAACGTAGAGTTTTTCGAAGCACGTCGTGCTGAACTGGAAGCCAAACTGGCTGACGTTCTGGCGGCTGCTAACGCTCGCGCTGAAGCAATCAACGCACTGGGCACCGTTACTATCGCGTCTAAATCTGGCGACGAAGGTAAACTGTTCGGTTCTATCGGTACTCGCGACATCGCTGACGCTGTAACTGCAGCTGGCGTTGACGTGGCTAAGAGCGAAGTTCGCATGCCGAACGGCGTTCTGCGTACCACTGGTGAGCACGAAGTGGACTTCCAGGTTCACAGCGAAGTGTTCGCTAAACTGGTAGTAAACGTTGTAGCTGAGTAATTTATTACTGAGTTAGCGTAAAAGCGCCGGCCTTGTGCCGGCGTTTTGCTTTTTGTCTCACCGCACCTCTCACAACTCTCCCTGTAGGGTAGCAATTGCTGCCGCAATCTCTGATAATGAATTGAAACGTCATTTTATTTTTGAGATCTGCCATGAACTCCGCTCCGCCTGTGCCCGTTTTTGCCCGTAAAAATGTTGCTTACGCCTGCGCGACGTTATGTTGTCTGCTGTGGGGTAGCTCCTATCCGGCAATTAAAAGCGGTTATGAACTCTTCCAGATAGCTACCGATGACATTCCGTCTAAAGTGGTATTTGCAGGTTACCGTTTTCTTTTCGCAGGGCTGTTACTGCTGATCTTTGCGCTCGCCCAGCGTAAACCCATCGCCAGACTCACCCCGCGACAGTTTGGGCAGCTCTCTCTGCTGGGACTGACGCAAACCACGATACAGTACACGTTCTTTTATATTGGCCTTGCGTATACCACGGGCGTGAAAGGTTCGATCATGAACGCCACCGGGACCTTTTTCAGCGTCCTGCTGGCGCATTTTATCTATCAAAACGACAAGCTCAGCTATAACAAAACCATTGGCTGTATTCTGGGGTTCGCGGGTGTGATGCTGGTGAATTTCAACAGTGGGCTGATGGACTTTAGTTTTGTCTGGCAAGGCGATGGCTTTGTGGTTCTGGCCGCTTTTATTCTCTCTGCCGCCACGCTGTACGGCAAGCGTATTTCCCAAACGGTCGATCCCACCGTGATGACCGGCTGGCAGTTGGCGATCGGCGGACTGGTGCTGGTAGTTGGCGGCTATTCGACGGGCGGGACGCTGGAAGTGCACAGCATGGAGGCCGTCGCAATCCTGGGTTACCTGACGCTCTTATCTTCCGTCGCTTTTGCGCTATGGAGCATGTTGCTGAAAGTTAACCGCGTCAGCATGATCGCCCCGTTCAACTTTGTCATACCTGTCGCAGGCACGGTGCTGTCCGCCATTTTCCTTGGCGAAAATATTCTGGATATCAAATATGCCATCGCGCTGGTGCTGGTGTGTTCAGGAATTTGGTGGGTGAATAAAGTCAGTAAAAAGGCCGCCTAAAAAACCAGGCCCGGTGAACGTTGCGTCACCGGGCTGAGAATTACTTCGCGCGGATAAAACTCCCGTCAGTCTGGCGAGTGAATAACACCTGTTCGCCATTTCCGGTATCAATCGTCAAACCCGTCACCACGCCGCTGGCATTCTGGCGGATCTGCACCATCTGACCGTTTTGCAAATTGCTGAGCGGTTTACCTGCCCCTTCTACCTGCGCCATGGAATAGACGTCCGTCGGCGGCAAATTGTGGTCGCGGAACAGTTGCGCCATCGTCTTTCCAGGCTCGACGCGATACGAACGCCATTGCTGGTCGATACCCGTAGGTTGCTGCGCCTGTGGTGCGGCGGCTTGTTCCTGAGGCTGATCGTCCTGGATCGGTTCAGGTTCAACCGGCGCGACTTGACCGGGATCGTTTGACGGTGTCACCAGCTGTGTCTGCATGGGCTGCTGATCGCGCTGTGGTTGTGATTGTGACTGGATATCCAGCTGCGCGTTGCGGCTCGCTGGCGCGGTATCGCTGTCATCGCCTGAAGGAAGCAGGAAGCCCACCACCACCAGCAGGGCGGCAATGATGATGCCTCTGCGATGGAGGTTCGGCAGCGGGTCCATGATGCGAAAATTGTCTGGCGCATGCCAGATTTTCGCCAGGGTAGGTTTCAGTTCAAATCGCCCGGGCATGGCTCTCCTCCTGCTCCGCGTCTTTTTACCCGTCATCCACGGGTCGATATCCTGTTCTCAGAAGTATAGTTCGCTAACTGCCTGAATGGCGTAGCAAAGCCGCCTTCACTGTCCCACGTTTGGGAAAAATCCTGGTACGCCCTATTGTTTCTGTTTCGCGGCGGTTTGTCATCTTAACTTAAGACAAAGTTTTACCCGTAAGGGCGTGGCTGCTATGCTGCCCGCTACTTTAAATGTGATGGAAGGAAGCCCCCATGACCACCCCGACTTTTGACACTATCGAAGCGCAGGCAAGCTACGGTATCGGTTTGCAGGTAGGACAGCAGTTGAGCGAATCCGGCCTGGAAGGACTGTTACCTGAAGCGCTGGTGGCGGGTATCGCTGACGCGCTGGAAGGCAAACAGCCAGCAGTGCCAGTAGACGTTGTTCATCGCGCACTGCGTGAAATCCACGAGCGTGCTGATGCCGTTCGTCGTGAGCGTTTTGAAGAAATGGCTGCTGACGGCGTGAAATATCTTGAAGAAAACCGTGAGCGCGAAGGCGTGAATATCACCGAATCTGGCCTCCAGTTCCGTGTGATTACTCAGGGCGAAGGCGCAATCCCGGCTCGCACCAACCACGTTCGCGTGCACTACACCGGTAAACTGATCGACGGCACCGTGTTCGACAGCTCCGTTGCGCGTGGCGAACCGGCAGAATTCCCGGTTAACGGCGTGATTCCTGGCTGGATCGAAGCGCTGACCCTGATGCCGGTTGGTTCTAAATGGGAACTGACGATCCCACAAAACCTGGCATACGGTGAGCGTGGCGCGGGTGCATCTATCCCACCATTCAGCACCCTGGTATTTGAAGTCGAGCTGCTGGAAATCCTGTAATCGACGCGCTTTTCCTCTCCCGCTTCGGGAGAGGAAAATGCGTGATAAAACCTAAAGTTACAGTGATATCAACATTTTATTTTGCATATGCACGCTTTGCGTGTATTTTTGTGAGCTGTTTTGCATTGTACAAGTGATATGACACTCACTTTAAACATATTATTAACATAATCTCTAATTCACAGTATTCATCCTGCCGATTCTTACCTACTATCGACGAGTCCTTGTATCAGGGATCGTCGCGTTTTGACGTCATTAAAGGCCAGAAGAGCCTAAACAACACAGACAGGTACAACAGGAAAATCACATGGTAGATCAGGTTAAAGTCGTCGCCGATGAAGAGGCTTCGTCTGAACAGTCGCTGCGGCGCAATCTCACAAACCGTCATATTCAGCTTATCGCCATCGGCGGTGCCATTGGTACCGGGCTGTTTATGGGGTCAGGTAAAACCATCAGTCTTGCCGGGCCATCCATCATATTCGTCTATATGATCATCGGTTTTATGCTTTTCTTCGTGATGCGAGCAATGGGTGAATTGCTGCTCTCGAATCTCGAATACAAATCTTTTAGCGATTTTGCCTCCGATCTGCTCGGACCGTGGGCGGGCTATTTTACCGGCTGGACTTACTGGTTCTGCTGGGTCGTGACCGGAATGGCCGATGTTGTCGCCATTACCGCGTATGCGCAATTTTGGTTCCCCGGATTGTCAGACTGGGTCGCGTCGCTGGCGGTGATCGTGCTATTGCTGAGCCTTAACCTTGCGACCGTCAAAATGTTCGGTGAGATGGAGTTCTGGTTCGCGATGATCAAAATCGTCGCGATCGTTGGCCTCATCGTGGTGGGTCTGGTGATGATACTGACGCACTTCCAGTCGCCAACCGGCATTCAGGCGTCGTTTTCCCATCTTTGGAATGACGGCGGCTGGTTCCCGAAAGGCCTGAGCGGATTCTTCGCAGGCTTCCAGATTGCGGTGTTTGCCTTCGTGGGCATCGAGCTGGTGGGGACAACGGCGGCGGAAACCAAAGATCCTGAAAAATCCCTGCCACGCGCGATTAACTCGATTCCGATTCGCATCATTATGTTCTACGTGTTTGCGCTGATCGTAATTATGTCCGTGACGCCATGGGGTTCCGTGGTGCCAACGAAGAGCCCGTTCGTCGAGCTGTTCGTCCTGGTGGGACTGCCCGCTGCGGCAAGCCTGATTAACTTCGTGGTACTGACCTCTGCGGCGTCCTCTGCGAACAGCGGCGTGTTTTCCACCAGCCGTATGTTGTTCGGTCTGGCACAGGAAGGCGTTGCCCCAAGCGCATTCGCAAAACTGTCTAAGCGTGCGGTTCCCGCGAAAGGGCTGACCTTCTCCTGCATCTGCCTGCTGGGCGGTGTGGTGATGCTGTACGTGAATCCGAGCGTGATTGGTGCGTTTACCATGATCACCACGGTATCCGCGATACTGTTCATGTTTGTCTGGACGATCATTCTTTGCTCGTACCTGGTGTACCGCAAACAGCGTCCGCAGCTGCATGCGTCATCCAAATACAAAATGCCGCTCGGCAAACTGATGTGCTGGGTATGTATGGCGTTCTTTGTGTTTGTGCTGGTGCTGTTGACGCTGGAAGATGATACACGCCAGGCGCTGATGGTCACGCCGCTGTGGTTCATTGCGCTGGGTCTCGGCTGGCTGTTTATCGGTAAGAAACGTATGGCCGGTATGCGCTAACGAAAAAAGGCCACGCGAGGTGGCTTAAAGCAAGGACTTCCAACAAGACGCTCTCGGGCGTCTTTTTTTATTCGCCTGCGAGGGCTCGCGGGAATAAGACGTTGTTTTCGAGGCTGATGTGTTCCATCAGATCGTCGATCAATTCGTTAATGCCGTTATACATCGCTTTCCAGGTGGTACAAGCATCCGCGGGCGGCGTCACGTTGTCGGTGGTGTGCTTAATCACTTCGAGCAGTTCGCCCGCATCATCATGCTCACTTTCCATCACGCTGATAGGGCCCATCGCCTGGCTGCCCATTCCCTGTTTGATCATCGGGAACAGGATTTGCTCTTCTTTCATCATGTGGCTGGAAAGTTCTTCGTGCAGCATGGTCAGGTATTTTGCCAGTCCACGCGGTACAGAGGCTTTATCGGCGTGCACACGCTCGACTTTCGTCGCCTGCAAAATCAGCTCAGGCAACTGTTCGCGATGGCGATCGTGGTAGCGCACGATGATGTGATCGATGATCTCGCCAAGCGCGACCATGCGCCAGTCTTTGTCGATGGGCTGCTCGGCCAGTTTCGCCAGTTCAGCTTCAATTGCGTCAACATCCAACTCCTTACGCAGGGCCGCACGTTCCAGCGTTTGCTTACCGCCGCAGCAATAATCCATGTCGTATTTACGAAACAGCGCAGAAGCGCGCGGAATGGAGAGCGCCAGCTCGCCTAAAGGTTGGTCGCGAAAGGCCATCAGCAGTTACCTCATCATCAATTGTATAAGATGCATATTAAATGCATCTTTAAGGGAAGGCTATAACCCTTTAGTGGCAAAGATCAAAATGTGAGATTCATCACAAAATTATTTTAAAGTATTAAGATGCTGAATGGATTTGAGAAATTCAGAAAGTGTGGTTATTCGAGAATTTACAGCGTTAAACAACCCAGCGCGCCTGCCGATAGATACACGTCAGACAATATCCTGCATATAACAAAGGCATACAATGTTTAAGCGTATTAAAGTTATCACACTACTTGTTTCGGTGTTGCTGGTGCTGGGTGCCATGCAAATTATCTCTGCAAGCGTATTCATAAATGCGCTGAATAATGACAAAGACAATTTCACCGTTTCACAGCTCTCCAGTAAGAACGTTGCAGAATTTACCGACGCGTGGATTAGCCTCAACCAGGCGCGCGTTACCCTTAACCGCGGCATGCTCCGCCTGCAAAGCAGCGCAGCGAGTCAGATCAACGGCGGACAGCTCAGCGAGCTGGTTGCCACGGCGAAAAACCTGCTGGCGAACGCGCAAGGTCATTACGATAAATACTACGCTTTGCCAGAAACGCCGGGGATGGATGAAAACCTGAGTAAGCAACTGGAAGAACAATATCGCATCTACTCGTCCACGCTGGCGCAAATGAACAGCTTGCTGGCGCAGGGTAATCTGGACGATATGTTCAAACAGAATGCCGAGAAAAAGCAGCAGGCGATGCAAAAAGTGTATCGCGAATGGCGCGAGGCGCAGGCTAAGCTGACCGACAAAGGGATCGTGGATAACGAAAACGACTATCAGCGCATCCTGTGGATCCTCTCCGCCATTATGATTGTGGTGGTGGGCGTGATTATCACCAGTTGGATCGCAATGCGTCGCGTGCTGCTCAAGCCGCTGGACGAAGTCATTAGCCATATCCGCGCGATTGCCGCAGGCGATCTGACGCAGCCTATCGACGCCCACGGTAAGAACGAAATGGCGGTGCTGGGGCGCAACGTGCAGGAAATGCAAACCGCGCTGGCGAACACCGTCGGCGTCGTGCGTGAAGGCGCAGATACTATCTTTACGGGCGCAGGTGAAATTTCTGCAGGCAGCAACGATCTCTCTTCCCGTACCGAGCAGCAGGCCGCTTCTCTGGAAGAAACCGCTGCCAGCATGGAACAGCTGACCGCGACCGTGAAGCAAAATGCGGACAACGCCCGTCAGGCATCACGACTGGCGAAAGACGCGTCTGTCACCGCTAAAAAAGGCGGAAATGTAGTAGAAGGCGTGGTGCGTACGATGGATGATATCGCCACCAGCTCCAGCAAAATTGCGCAGATCACCAACGTCATCGACGGTATCGCTTTCCAGACCAATATCCTGGCGCTCAACGCAGCGGTAGAAGCCGCACGTGCAGGCGAGCAGGGACGTGGTTTTGCCGTGGTTGCCGGTGAAGTCCGTACGCTGGCGCAACGCAGCGCCCAGGCAGCGAAAGAGATCAAAGCGCTGATTGATGATTCCGGCGAGCGCGTCAGCGCAGGTTCTCAGCTGGTTAACGAAGCGGGCAGCACGATGGCTGAAATCGTCAGTGCCGTCACGCGCGTGACCGACATTATGGGCGAAATCGCTTCTGCCTCTGATGAGCAAAGCCGCGGTATCGATCAAGTCGGTTTGGCGGTTGCGGAAATGGATCGTGTGACTCAGCAGAACTCCTCGTTGGTTGAAGAGTCCGCCGCCGCAGCCGCAGCGCTGGAAGATCAGGCGGCTCGTCTGAACGAAGCGGTTGCGGTATTTAAAATTAACCGTGGTCGGGCTGTGAAAGCCGCGCCGGTTAAAACCTTCGCTGCGAAGGTCAAGCCGACGGCAACGGTTTCTGACGGTAACTGGGAAACATTCTAAGTATTTGCCCGGCGGCGCAACGGCTGCCGGGCATGATTCAACTCAGCGAAACCGGAACGACCGTGGGTTTTTCCGGTTTCGCTTTTACCGCGATCACAACGCCAATCACCAACAGCGCAATCCCGCAGGCCGTTAACAGCGGCGGCACGCTCTCGCGTATCAGGAAGGTATAAAGCAATCCGGCGAGCGTTTCGAAAACGATCAGCGGCCCCAAAATCACCGTCGGCAATTTCTGGCTGGCGATGTTCCAGCACAACGCACCCACCCACGAACACAGCACGGCGATGGCGACCATTAACCACACAAACACCCATGGCCTCGGCCCAAACGGCAGGGCAAACTCAGGCTGCTGAAGCCCTAACCATCCGCAGGCGGCGAGGTAACCCACCAGCGAAACGGGAAGCGTCACCAGCGCTTGCGCAGTTGCCCACATCATCGGATTTTTATCCGGATTTTCACGCAGCCATTGAGCGTTACGCAGGGCATACCACGCCCAACACACCACAGAAATCAGCGCCAGTACGATGCCTGAGCCGTAGCGCCACGCGCTCATCTCGGCCAGTCCTTGACGCAACTCCGCAATATTCACGCACGCCAGTCCCGCCGCAATGCAGACCAGCGCAGGCAGCATTTTTGACCACGCCAGCTTGCCGTCACGGTGGCTATACAGGAGGTTGGCGAACACCGGGATTACTACGGGTAACGTGCCGATAATCATGGTCGACACCGGCGCGCCGGTGCGCTGGATGGCACTTGCCAGGCACACGTAATAAATCAGATTTCCCATCATGGTCAGCGCCAGCGCGGTCATCCAGTCTTGACGGCGTAGCTGACGCAAACGCACACGGCCAAACCAGGCCAACGGCAGAGCGATCAAACCCAACGCCAGATACCGCCCCATCGACTGCAAAACCGCCGGATATTCCGGGACGATCAGCGGGCCGACAAAAATCAGTCCCCACATCAAACCTGCAAGCAGGGCATACAGCACGCCGCTAATCATTTTTCCCTCCACGACCTATAAACCAGCGTGAAGTGTAGGAAGACCAACGCCTGGCGTATTGTATGAGATTGCGCATTAGCGCTGGGCGACCTGTTTTTGATAGCGCACGGGCGTAATGCCGTAGCGATGCGTAAACGCGCGGGTGAGATGCGATTGATCGGTCAGTCCGGTAGCCGCCGCCACTTGTGCTGCGGGCATGCCGTGGGTGAGAAACGCTTTGGCGCGCCACAGGCGAATCGCCATCAGCATTTGATGCGGCGTGACGTGAAAGTGCGCCTTGAATTGACGCTGGAAATGATACGGACTCAGCGACACCACGCGTGCCAGCTCGTCGAGCGTCACCGGATGCATATAATTGTCGTGCAGATAGTCGCGCGCCAGCTCAAAGCGGTGCGCGCCTTCCTGAATTATCGGCGCATGGCGAGCCAGCGGCTTAAAGGTGTCGATCAGATCCAGCAACAATCCCTTTTGCGCCAGCGGATCGTCGGTATGCCACAGGCCATAAATCAGCTGGCAGAGTTGCTGTGAGCGCTGCGGGTCATGGCGCGTCACATCGCTAAACCACCAGTGGCGAATCCCGGTCACCTCCTCCAGTAAATCAGGCTCAAGATAAACCATGCGATAGCGCCAGCCGTCGTCCGTGGCGGATTCGCCGGTATGCAGCTCGTCTGGATTCATGGTGACGACGGAATGGACAGGGGCGACGTACTGCGTGCCGCGATAGCGAAAGCGCTCGGCACCGGCTTCAATTGCGCCGATTCCGAAGGCTTCGTGAGTGTGAGGCTCAAAGGCGTAGCGAGAGATATGGGCGTGATACAGCTCTACGCCCGGCACCTGCGCCAGATGGCGAAAGCGCGCGCTGTCTCTCTCATCGATGAACTGTTCGGGTACGCCTTGCACGGTGAGCCTCCTCGTGGGTCATCTTTTGATTATCAGAGATGACCCAGAGGGATGCCACAAAAATTAACCTGCGCTTAACCGTTACAGAATGCTTTTGACGCTTTCCGCCAGCGGCGTAGTGGCGCGGCCAATCAGTTTGCTCAGCGTATGGCTATCGTCAAACAGACCGCCTTTAGACGCCCCCGTGTCAGAGTCGGCCAGCATATCCGCCAGACCTGCGGGTAATCCCACGCTCTTCAGCGCCGCGGCGAAATCCGCTTCGCTCAGGTTCTGATAAACGACCTGTTTGCCGCTCTGTTTACTCAGCTCAGCCGCCAGTTCGGTCAGCGTCCATGCGCTGTCGCCAGCCAGTTCGTACACCTTGCCTGCGTGACCGTCTTCTGCGATGACTTTTGCTGCCGCAGCGGCATAATCCGCGCGGGTGGCCGCAGCAATTTTGCCGTCGCCGGCAGCGCCGATAAACACGCCGTGTTCAATGGCAGGCGGTGCGCTTGCCAGATAGTTCTCGGTATACCAACCGTTACGCAGCAGGGCGAACGGAATACCAGAATCTGCCAGCGCTTTCTCGGTCGCGACGTGTTCATTGGCCAGGCCGAGTGGTGATTTATCCGCATGCAGCAGGCTGGTGTAGGCGATAAATTTCACGCCCGCCGTTTTGGCCGCATTGATCACATTCTTATGCTGCGGTTCACGCTGGCCGACTTCGCTGGACGAAATCAGCAGCAGTTTTTCCACGCCCTTCAGCGCCGCAGTGAACGCCGTCTGGTCGGTGTAATCCGCCTGACGCACGGTGATACCTTGTTTGATCAGCGCATCGGCTTTTGCCGGATTACGCACAATAGCCACAATCTGATGGGCAGGAACGGTTTTCAGCAGATTTTCGATAACGTGTTGGCCAAGCTGGCCGGTAGCGCCGGTAATCGCGATCATGAGGAACTCCTTCGTGTTTGTCTGGTGTTGTGGCACACTATCACTCTAACTAACTTATAGTAAGTACGTACAAAAAGGTAAGTATGAAATCAACCCTTCCGACGCTCAGCGAGCAAATGCGCGACGGCAATCTTTTTGCCGAGCAGTGTCCATCCCGCGATGTGCTCAAGCATGTCACCAGCCGTTGGGGCGTGCTGATTCTGGTGGCGCTGCGGCAGGGGACGCACCGGTTCAGCGATCTGCGCCGTAAAATGGGCGGCGTCAGCGAGAAAATGCTGGCGCAGTCGTTACAGGCGCTAGAGCAGGATGGGTTTGTGAATCGCGTCTCTTATCCGGTGGTGCCTCCGCACGTTGAGTACAGCCTGACACCCCTTGGCATAGAGGTGAGCGAGAAAGTGGCCGCGCTGGCAGACTGGATTGAGGTGAATACCCCGCAAGTACTTACTAACCGGGACAAACGCGCAGCATAAAGGCGTTGAGGTGTTGTGCCTGTCTGATGAGCGCCAGACCCTCAGTCTTCGTTGCGGGTGAGATATTCCTGTTTGCCGAATTTGTGGCAAGGGATCTCAAACCCTTTCCGTTCTGGCGTTGAACCATTCCCGGTAACGGCCTGGAGACATTTCCATGACGCCATTGAAGGCGCGCCTGAACGCCGTTTCATCCTTGTATCCGCACGCGCTCGCCACCTGAGAAATGGTGTTTAGCGGGCTTTCCAGCAGAATGAGGGCGGTTTCGATTCGAACGCGAGTGATAAAACTTTTAGGGCTTTCCTGATTAAGTGACATCATTTTACGATGAAGCGTTCGGGTCGTCATATTGAGCGCCTCGGCCAACGCTTCCACGGTGATAGAAGGGTTCTGGTAACGCACCAGATGCTCAGCTTTGGTCAGCAGCGGATGTCGTGAATTAAGGAATCCACCGGGAGCGTAGAGCTGCTGTGATAACGGCTGGCTGTCAGCAACCGCCATATCCGCCGTCAGTTTTGCGATTTCTTTGCCCGCGTGAAGACGCACAAGGTGGATCACCAAATCGACCCATGAAAGTGGGCCCCCCGTCGTCACCACATTATCCTGTTCGACCAGCACCTTTCCCCATTGCGGTTTCGCCAGGACGTAACGTTCCCTGAAGGTGTGGAATAACCACCAGGTGGTCGCGCACGCCCGTCCATTCAACAACCCCGCCTCTGCCAGAACAAAGCTCCCGGCGCACGCGCCTGCAATACAGCTTCCCTCTGAATATTTCTCTTTCAGCCATGCGGCGGCCTGACCAACAGCCTCTTTTGCGAGCGGGTATTTTTGGTCGTCCAGCTGCATACCGCTGGCAATAATCACGTCAAAGGACTCGGGGTCATCAAACGCGCCATCGCTCTCAATTAACCTGCCCTGAACATCTCTGACCGGTTTGCCATCACGGGTCACTATTTTCACATCATAAAACGGTGTCTCTCTGGAGAGATCCGTATTGAGCGTGGGGTTTTGCGTGATGACCTGATTTGCCAGCCAGAACATATCTGCAAGCCCGGCAAGGGCCGATCTCATGCTGTATGGCAGCGCCAGTAATCCTATTCGCACGGGCTTATTCCTGAATAAAGAAAGATGTCTGATTTTGCCTGAAACCTGTCATTAAAGACACTTCATGTGCGGCTTATCAGGCCGTTAAACTGATGAAAATTTATTGTATCCCCCCGAAGTGAGGAGGGTCCGATGCGAGACCGACTGACAACGTGCATGCAAAAAGGGTTTTTGCTTTTGTGCCTGCTGATGCCTTTTACCGCTTCTCTTCATGCGCAGGAGTTGAAGATCAAAAATATCGTTCTGGTTCATGGTGCTTTTACTGACGGTTCATGCTGGTCAGCGGTGATTTCTATTCTGCAATCAAAAGGTTATCACGTGACTGCGGTGCAGAATCCGTTGACCTCGCTGAAGGACGATGTGGCGGCGACAGAACGCGTTCTGGCACGACAAACGGGCAGCGTGCTGCTGGTGGGACATTCATGGGCGGGCGCGGTGATAACCCAGGCGGGAAATGCTCCCAATGTGAAGGGGCTGGTTTATCTGTCGGCTCTGATACCCGACAGCGGCGAGTCTGTTTCTGATGCGCTGGCGCGCCTCCATGCCCCGATGGAGGGGATGACGGCGGATAAAAATGGATTGATTTGGCTTGATAACCCAGACGCTTTCCATCATGTGATGGCAAATGATATTCCGCTAGAACAGGCTCAGGTACTGGCAGCGGCACAGCAACCTATTGCCGCCTCAGCGTTCGCCGAGAAAGTCACACAGGCGGCCTGGCACTATAAACCTGCCTGGTATCTCATCACTGAAAATGATAATGCGCTCAATGCGTCAGTTCAGGCCCATTTCGCTCGTGAGGCTAGAGCCCATATTTCCCGACTTCATTCCAGCCACATGTCTATGGTTTCGCATCCGCAAGAGGTCGCGAATCTCATAGATACGGCTGCTCATCGTCTCCAATAAACTTCCTTAAACGGGTGATCGCTATGAACCTCCTTCACATTGATTCAAGTATTACCAGGACATTTTCGATAACGCGTCAGCTCTCCCGAGAGGTCGTTAATCAGCTCACTGAAACTGGCGCATTTAAACAGGTCACTTACCGCGATCTTGTTAAGGACGAAATCGGCCATCTGACGGGCGAAATTGCCGCCGGGTTCCGACCGGTTCCCGGCAGCCCATCGGTGAGTACCGAACAGGCCGCTGAATATCAGGTCTCTAACACGCTGATAAAAGAGTTTTTGGAGAGTGACGTTATCGTTATTGGCGCGCCGATGTATAACTTCTCCGTTTCCAGTCAGCTAAAAGCCTGGATCGACAGAATAGCCCAGCCGGGTAAAACATTTAGCTATACCGCTAACGGCCCCGTGGGGCTTGCAGGCGGCAAGAAAGTCATCATCGTTTCAGCGAGAGGGGGGTTCTATCACAACACCCCTCTGGAAAAAATGGATTTTCAGGAGCTGTATTTGCGTCACTTTATGGCTTTCCTGGGCATTGTTCGGGTGGAATTTATCCGCGCTGAAGGTGCATCAAAAAGCGAAAAGGTGAAGCAACAAGAAATAGCTCGCGCTATGGCGTCAATCCCCCAGGTTATTAATACTGTTTTAAATGATGAGGAATAAAATATGTTGCATGCCGTAACGTTAACGTATTTGCGTCATGAAGAAGACATTGCGCGATATCTTGATGCACATAAGCAATGGCTCATCAGAGGTTTTAAGGAAGAGAGAATTATTTTTGCGGGTCCGTTAAGTAATGGCTCAGGGGGATATATTCTGTTTCACAGTGATAATAGCGACAGCGTACATCATTTCCTGAAAGACGATCCTTTTGTCGAACATAATGTTGTCAGTGTGAGTCTGGTCAGTATTGAACCTGCATTAAGCAGCAAAGATTTCCCCGAGAAATGGTCAGGCGAATCAAAAGCTATTTAAGATCTTTTAAAATAACCGCTCCGTATATCACTCATCGTCGATGAGTGATATACGGATACTGTTATCGATTCAGTATGTCCAGACTTGCTTGAGGCGAAATACTGTCTGCCGGATTGCCTTTACCTTCTACCGTATTGGTAAAATAATTGTAATCAAGCTCAATCCATTTCTGCAGCTTAGTTTCATAGTTATCGGGATATTGCGCCTGCTCGATATCCGGTAGTGTTTTAAAGTGTTCCAGCACCGCGCTAAAGAATTTTGTCAGCTTTCCACTGCTGTTATATTCGGCCATCGCTTTGGCGACAACCTCTTTTCGCCAGGCGTATTCCTGATCGTTAGACGCTTCCCATGCGGCTCTTCTTTCGTTGGTGGTGTAGAGCCCGCTGTCGTCATAAGTCACTAAAGCCAGTTGCTCGCGTGTAAACCCAGCGAAAGGGTTTCTGCCGTCGCCGTTAACAAATTTTGTGGCTTGCGCTGCTCTGGCCAGACGTTCAGGATCAGAAGAGTCAGGGATTTCCGCGTTATACATTGCGCGGTTAGCCTTATATTCAGGTCCGGAAATTTTGTTCAGCAGCGCTTGCGCTTTTGCGCCTAACTCTTTTCTGCTCAGCCCCGCATTCTCCGCATCGGCGCGGCTTGCGCTGTCACTTAATTGTTGAGCAAGCGATGAAAAAACAACCTCTTTTTTGGTCGGCATCTCGACCTTACCGGTTGCATGACCCGGCGTCTCTGGCTGCATTATTGTGCGTCGGCTATCCGACGTATCATTATTGAGACTCGATTGACTACTGATAGGGTTGAGCATAGGTGCCTTTCCTTTTGCTGCGGCTACACCTGCAGCGATGTTATTCAGCGCTAATAAATAATATATCGGTCAATCGTCAATAATCTTTAACTGAGTTCTCCAGAACGCGCTGTCGTTATCGCGGCAAAATGGCATTAAAAATCGCTCTGCGAATCAATGATGAAACGAACAGTTTGTAAATATGTTCTTAAGAGCTGTCAGGTTTACATTATGTTTTATGACATGTGCTCAATCGGTTTGCAGACAGGTCAGGGGAAAAAACCGGAAGCTCATGAAATTTGGTAGCTATACATTTATGCCGGGTTGTTATGCTAATACGGGTTGGTCATATTTTTAACAGCAGGAGTATTCATGAGTTCGCATCCGCTACGCCAGGTGATTGAATCGTGTGACAGAGCGATATCCAATAAAGATTATGATTCGTTAATGGAAAATTACAGCGAAGACGCCGCGCTGATGGTTAAGCCTGGCATGGTCGTTAAAGGCAAAGATAATATTCGTAAAGCCTTTATTGCCATCTCTGATTATTTTCAGGACCAGCTCGTTGTGGAGCAGGGAAATATGGAGGTCATCGAAGGAGGGGATAGCGCGCTGGTTATCATGGAAACGGTACTGCGTTTCCCGGACGGAAAGAATGGAACGGTAGAAACAACACGTCGCGCCACCTATGTCTTCCGGCACGAAAGCGACGGTCGCTGGCTCTGTACCATCGACAATTCGTACGGTACGGCTCTTTTGGATGCGCAAACAGCGTAGCCTTCATGCTCTGAATGACCGGCCTTGCGCTAAGCCGCCCTGAATGATTAATGGCGGCTTAGAAGACTTACACGCGCGGTTAATCGCGTAACGCGTCGATATCACCGGACATGATTGTCGTGAGATTTTGCGTGATCTTTTCAATCGGCCAGTCCCACCAGGCGAGCTTTTCCAGCGTCGCGATGACGTCATCGGGGAAGCGCGTCTTAATGATCCTGGCAGGATTACCGCCCACAACGGCATAGGCCGGTACATCGGAGGTCACGACCGAACGTGAGGAGATGATCGCGCCGTTGCCGACCTTAACGCCCGGCATAATCAGTGCCTGATACCCGATCCACACATCGTTCCCGATTTCCGTATCGCCCTTGTAGGGTAAATCTTCGGGCTGCGGCGTGGCTTTCTCCCAGCCGTTGCCAAAAATATAAAACGGAAAGGTCGAGATCCCAGAAAGCTTATGGTTTGCGCCGTTCATAATAAATTGAACGCCTTTTGCTATCGCGCAAAACTTGCCGATGATCAGCTTGTCGCCAATAAAAGGGAAATGGTAAAGGACGTTACGCTCGAAGTTTTCTGAGTCTTCCGGATCGTCGTAGTAGGTATAATCACCCACGATGATGTTGGGATTGGTCACCGTGTTTTTGATAAAACAAACCTGAGGGAATCCCTCCATCGGATGTGCTGTCGATGGGTTTGGTCCGTTCATACGCCTCCTCAAAGCAAGGCGCGCAGACTGCTCCGCGCGCCTGCTGTGTTTATTTCTGATTCAAATCCACCTGATAAATCGCAAAGCCGATCTCATCGGTGCTGACTTTGGTCATCGGATATTGCGCTTTCTCTTTAATAAACGCCGCCGCTTTATCGGACGGTGACGTCTCAAAGCGAATATCCAGCTTCGTATCGCTGTGAATCGGAGCCAGACGCCAGTTGTTGTCGGCTGCCGGATGGACCGCGCCTGCTTTCTTCGACTGCTCGCCAATCCAGGCCGCCAGTACCGAGCGGTTTTCATCCGGTGAGGCAAACGCAATATGGCTATCGCCGGTTCCGGCAAACTTGCCGCCGTAGGCGCGATAGTTATTGGTGGCAACCAGGAATGTGGCATTCGGATCGACAGGTTTGCCGTTGAAGGCCAGGTTTTTGATGCGTTCCGCTTGCGGGTTAATGGCCTGACACTCACCGTCGTATTTCGCCGGCTGCGATACGTCAATCTGATACTCCACGCCGTCAATCACGTCGAAGTTATAGGTGCGGAAACCATCCCAGTTGATCAGTGACTGCGGCTTGCTGCTTTTCGTATCAATCTGGTTAAACTGCCCGGCAGAACACTCCAGCCACTCTTTCACCTCTTTGCCCGTGGCTTTCACCACGACCAGCGTGTTGGGGTAAAGATACAGATCCGCCGCGTTGCGGAAGGTGAGCTGACCTTTTTCCACTTCAACGTAGCTGGCCGGATCGTTTTTACGTCCACCGACTTTGAACGGTGCGGCAGCGGAAAGAACCGGCAGTTTTGCCAGATCCGGATCGCCCTGAATGAAGTGCTCAACGTAAGCTTTTTGCGCCATGTTGACGATCTGCACGGTCGGATCGTCCTGCACCAGCGCCAGGTAGCTGTACATGTTGTCGGACGATTTTCCGATCGGCTTGCTGACAAACTCACGCGTTGCGTCATGATCGTGCTTGAGCACGTTCACCAGATTTTTATCTTCTGCAGCCAGCGATTTTTTGGCTGCCGCATCATAAATCGGACGGGCCTCGGCTTTGGACTGCGTCACCTGCCATTTTCCGGCGTCATTATTCAGCACCAGATCGACCACGCCAAGATGATCGCCCCACATGCCTGGCATTACTGACGGCACGCCGTTCAGCGTTCCTTTTTCGATATCCGCGCCTTTGATGCTGGCGAAATCTTTACCCGGGAAGACGGCATGGGCGTGACCAAACAGGATAGCGTCGACGCCCGGCACTTCGCTGAGGTAATAGACGGAGTTCTCCGCCATTGTCTGATACGGATCGGCTGACAACCCGGAGTGGGCGACCACTACCACGATATCCGCGCCTTTCTCACGCATTTCTGGCACATACTTGCGCGCGGTTTCGGTGATGTCGTTCACGGTCACTTTACCGGTGAGATTGGCCTTATCCCACGTCATGATCTGCGGCGGCACAAAGCCGATATAACCGATTTTCAGCGTCTGCTTTTTACCGTCCTGATCGACCACGTCAGTCTCTTTGATCAAGTACGGGGTAAAGAGCGGCTTTTTGGTCTTAACGTCAATGATATTGGCGTTAACGTACGGGAATTTCGCGCCAGCGAGCGCATTATGCAGATAATCCAGCCCGTAGTTAAATTCGTGATTACCGAGGTTGCCCACCGCGTAATCCAGGGTATTCAGCGCCTTATAGACAGGGTGAATGTCACCCTTTTTTAGCCCTTTTGCCGCCACATAGTCGCCGAGAGGACTACCCTGAATTAAGTCGCCGTTATCAACCAGCACGCTATTTTTTACTTCACCCCGCGCGGCGTTAATCAAACTTGCGGTGCGTACCAGTCCGAATTTCTCCGTCGGGGTATCTTTGTAATAGTCAAAGTCCATCATGTTGCTGTGCAGGTCTGTTGTTTCCAGAATGCGGAGGTCGACCGTCGCGGCCTGTACGCTTGCTGCTATCAGCGTCGCCAGGAGCGTTGCGCTAAACTTAATCATCAGAGGAGTCCTTTTTTCGATCCAAGCCACAAAAGAATATGTATGTACATTTTGTTGCTTACAGAAGTGTGAATCCTGCCAGAAAAATGCGCAATGAAACCAGAATTGCTTCACAGAGTGTGATTACGATATAAATAAAACAAATAGTTATGCCCACTGCGTTAACGAAGAGGTGGAGTATGTTAGAAAAAATTTGTCAGCTCGCACGGGAAGCCGGTGAGGCCATCATGCAAGTGTACGATGGCGCAAAGCCGATGGACGTGGTCAGCAAAGCTGACGACTCCCCGGTGACCGCCGCCGATCTTGCTGCCCATGCGGTGATCCTCAAAGGCTTGCAGGCACTGACGCCGGATATCCCTGTCCTGTCGGAAGAAGACCCGCAGAGCTGGGACGTACGCCAGCACTGGCAGCGCTACTGGCTGGTCGATCCGCTGGATGGTACGAAAGAGTTCATCAAGCGCAACGGCGAGTTTACGGTCAATATTGCCTTGATTGAAAAGGGCAAAGCGGTGCTGGGCGTGGTGTACGCGCCCGTGATGAAAGTGATGTACAGCGCCGCAGAAGGCAAAGCGTGGAAAGAAGAGTGCGGCGTTCGCAAACAGATTCAAGTGCGTGATGCCCGCCCGCCGCTGGTGGTCATCAGCCGCTCGCACAGTGACAACGAACTGCAGGAGTATCTGCAACAGATTGGTGAGCATCAGACGACATCAATCGGATCGTCACTCAAATTCTGCCTGGTAGCAGAAGGGCAGGCCCAGCTGTATCCGCGATTTGGGCCGACCAACGTCTGGGATACCGCAGCGGGTCACGCCGTAGCCGCCGCCGCTGGGGCGCATGTTCACGACTGGCAGGGCAAGCCACTGGACTACACCCCGCGCGAGTCGTTCTTAAATCCGGGCTTCAGGGTCTCGCTTTATTGACCAAGCAATTTGTGCAGCAGGGCAATCACCTGCTGCACCTCTCCCTGCGTCAGCGCTCCATCTTTCGCCCACTGTACGCGGCCGTCTTTATCCAGCACTACCACCGCAGAACTCTCTTCTTCTAGCTGCCAGGCTTTGCGCGTCACGCCATTGCTGTCGACAATAATCTGTGACCACGGGTAGAGCTTTTTATTGCTCTCAAGGCTGCTGCGCACAAACATGCCGGAACCCGGAATCGCATCATCGGTGTTAACAATAGTGGTGGTCTGGTAGCGGTCATGAGGGAGGTTTGCGGTCTTAATCGCTTCAATCATGCTGGCGTTTTTCTCTTTTGCCGAGGAGCGCCCGGCAAGATGTTGCACCACTCGCACTTTCCCTGGAAGCTGCGCGCTATTCCAGGCTTTGTAGCTAAACTTATCATTGTCGAGAATCAATTCTCCCCGATCGGTAATACCGACCGCTGGGACACGTTGTCCATTTTCAATGTTGTGCGCGGATGCCATCAGCGGCAGTAACAGGCAGGCTGCGGCCAGGACGTTACGAAGGGTCATAGTGTTTCCTTTTTATATGCAGGTGATCCGACCACTTGGTCATGCGTTTTAATCATAAGTGCGATCAATACGCTTCACCCGCAATCTGAGTGCCAGTTTGCGGGCCAACGCACATATCCTTAAAAAAACGACGCCTTATACTGATTTCGGTAATGCTATGCAAAGAATGTTCTGATTAATTGTAATCAAACGGTAAATAAACTGATGCATACTGGGTATCACTGTTTTTCTGGTCTATAGTCATTGGGCAACAAAATTTGCGCTCAGGACAGTCGGGCCGATTGTGGCGCCGCAAGAGCGTGTGATTCGCAGGAGATACAAGAATGAAAATTTTCCAACGCTACAACCCGCTTCAGGTGGCGAAGTACGTGAAGATCCTGTTTCGTGGACGGTTGTATATCAAGGATGTTGGCGCTTTCGAATTTGATAAGGGCAAAATTCTTATCCCGAAAGTGAAGGACAAACAGCACTATTCTGTGATGTCCGAGGTCAACCGTCAGGTTATGCGTCTGCAGACTGAGATGGCTTAACCAACGTGCTATGCAGTAGTTAAGCAGTAAAAAAAACGGCTCCCAAAGGGAGCCGTTGATGTATGTGCGGGACGTTACGCAGACACTTTCTCTTCTGCGTCCGGCAGTCTCGGTACCAGCACCGTCGGTTTGTTATCAATGCGCGTCACCAGCAGCTGGTCGATGCGATAGTTATCGATATCCACCACTTCAAACTTGTAGCCGGAGAACTTCACCGAGTCGGTACGTTTCGGGATTTTACGCAGCATGAACATCATAAAGCCGCCAATGGTCTCGTAGTTGCCCGACTGCGGGAACTCGTCGATATCCAGCACGCGCATCACGTCTTCAATTGGCGTGCCGCCGTCAACCAGCCACGAGTTTTCATCGCGCGCCACGATCTGCTCTTCCAGACCCTGGCCGACCAGGTCGCCCATCAGCGTCGTCATCACATCGTTCAGCGTGATAATACCCACCACCAGCGCGTATTCGTTCATGATCACCGCGAAGTCTTCACCTGCGGTTTTGAAACTTTCCAGCGCTTCGGAGAGCGTTAAGGTATCCGGCACAATCAGCGTGTTGCGAATCTGCACGCCACTGATCAGCGCCAGACTCTGGTTCGCCAGTACGCGGTTCAGCAGGTCTTTGGAATCGACATAGCCGATGATGTGATCGATATCTTCGTTACACACCAGGAACTTAGAGTGCGGATGCTCGGCGACTTTGTTCTTCAGACTCTGTTCGTCTTCGTGGAGATCAAACCAAATCACGTTTTCGCGGCCCGTCATGGAGGACGGCACGGTACGGGATTCCAGTTCAAACACGTTCTCGATCAGCTCATGTTCCTGCTTACGCAGCACACCGGCCAATGCACCGGCTTCGAACACGGCGTAGATATCATCAGAGGTGATGTCGTCTTTACGCACCATCGGGATCTTAAACAGGCGGAAAATATTGTTCGCCAGGCCGTTAAAGAACCACACCAGCGGGCGGAACACGTACAGACAGAAGCGCATCGGGTTGATGATGCGCAAAGCCACAGCTTCTGGCGCAATCATACCGATGCGTTTCGGGGTTAAGTCCGCGAACAGGATGAACAGACCCGTCACCAGCGAGAAAGAGAGGATAAAGCTCAGCTGCTCGGAGAGTTCAGGTGCAAAGTATTTGGAGAAGAGACCGTAAAACACCGGCGAGAACGCCGCATCACCCACGATACCGCCCAAAATGGCGACAGCGTTCAGGCCAATCTGCACCACGGTAAAGAACATACCGGGGTTTTCCTGCATTTTCAGGATGCGCTGTGCATTGATGTTGCCATCGTCGGCCAGCAGCTTAAGTTTGATTTTTCGGGAAGCGGCCAGTGAAATCTCTGAAACTGAGAAAAAGGCACTGACAGCGATGAGACAAAGTATTAGTAAAATACTGTTTAACATAGTTTATCCGGCTTCTCGCCAGATCCTCGGAAGGGAAGTTAATTACATTTGTGTGAAGACACATTGAACACCCGCTCGTAGCGTTGAGCCGATTATTTCAGCGGGTAGTATAGCGTAAGAGAGTGTAAAGCCGCCAGAGGGCACATTTTCGGCTTTTTTCGGTGGACAAATTGCTGAAAAAGCAGGCCGGATGGCGACGTGCCACCCGGCGTTTACAACGCTTAGGCGAGCTGTGGCGGCAGGCATACGCCAATCCCACCGATGCCGCAATAGCCGTACGGATTTTTGTGCAGATACTGCTGATGGTCATCTTCTGCATAGTAGAACGGCGTCGCATTGGCGATTTCCGTGGTCACCTTGCGATGGTCACCCGCCGCCTGCATGGCATCCTGAAAACGCGCCAGACTTGCGCGCGCGGTTGCGTCCTGTTCCGGCGTTAACGGATAAATCGCGGAACGGTACTGTGTCCCGTGGTCATTGCCCTGCTGCATTCCCTGGGCCGGGTCGTGGTTTTCCCAGAACACCTGTAATAATTGTTCGTAGCGGGTAACGCTCGGATCGTACACGATGCGTACCGCTTCGGCGTGGCCGGTTTCACCTGAGCACACTTCACGATAGGTCGGATTTGGCGTATAGCCGCCAGTATAGCCCGCTGCGGTGCTGTAAACTCCCGGTAGCTGCCAGAACAAACGTTCGACGCCCCAGAAACAGCCCATCGCGAAAAGGGCGATTTCCATGCCATCCGGGACGTTGGTCATTGAATGATTGTTGACGGCATGCAGCGTCGCCACTGGCATCGGAGTGTTGCGTCCCGGTAATGCATCGGCTTGAGAAACAAGCTGCTTTTTGTCGAATAAACTCACGGTGGGGCCTCCCAGGTAGCGATATTTCAGTTAGGGTTGTCACGAAGCGTTTAATTGAACACAATAAATACGCTGAATGAGTCTAGATTTAAACATAAGAAATATTAGGCCTCTCGGCCATTTTTCAACCCGCGAATTGGGTTTTGGGCTTTATGCCGTGATACGCCGCGGAGCGGCACTTCATTGCTTCCAGGGTGGAAACAAGGATATTCAGGAGAAAACGTGCCAAAGATCCGCCAGTTATGTTTGGTCAGTTTATTGCTGACAAGCGGAGTCGCCAGCGCGGCGAATGTCCGTTTGCAGGTTGAGGGGTTATCCGGGACGCTGGAAAAAAACGTGCGTGCGCAACTGTCGACCATCCAAAGCGACGAAGTGACGCCCGACCGGCGTTTTCGCGCGCGCGTGGATGATGCCATTCGCGATGGTTTAAAAGCGTTGGGTTACTACGAACCCACAATCGATTTCGATTTACGTCCGCCGCCCGCCAAGGGACGTCAGGTGCTGATCGCCCGTGTCTCGGCGGGGGAACCGGTGCTCATTGGCGGCACAGACGTTGTGCTTCGCGGCGGCGCACGTACCGACCGCGACTATCTGGATCTACTGAGCACGCGGCCCAAAATCGGCACGGTGCTTAACCACGGCGACTACGACCACTTCAAAAAAGAACTCACCAGCGTATCGCTGCGCAAAGGCTATTTCGACAGCCAATTTACCAAAAGCCAACTGGGCGTGGCCCTCGAAAGACGTCAGGCGTTCTGGGATATCGATTTCGACAGCGGCGAGCGCTACCGTTTTGGCGATGTCACTTTCGAAGGGTCGCAAATCCGCGATGAATATCTGCAAAACCTGGTGCCGTTCAAAGAGGGCGACTATTACCAGTCAAAAGACCTCGCTGAACTGAACCGCCGTCTCTCGGCGACCGGCTGGTTTAACTCGGTCGTCGTTGCACCTGAATTCGACAAAGCGCGTAAAACCAAAGTGTTGCCGCTGCATGGCGTGGTCTCTCCACGTACTGAGAACACCATTGAAACGGGTGTCGGGTATTCAACGGACGTTGGCCCGCGCGTCAAAGCGACGTGGAAAAAGCCGTGGATGAACTCCTACGGTCACAGCCTGACCACCAGCACCAGTATCTCCGCGCCGGAACAGCAGGTGGATTTCAGCTATAAAATGCCACTGCTGAAAAACCCGCTGGAACAATATTATCTGGTGCAGGGCGGTTTTAAGCGCACCGATTTAAACGATACCGAACAGGATTCCACCACGCTTGCCGTCTCTCGCTTCTGGGACCTCTCCAGCGGCTGGCAGCGCGCGATCAACCTGCGCTGGAGTCTTGACCACTTTACGCAGGCTAATGTCACTAACACCACAATGCTGCTTTATCCGGGCGTGATGATCAGCCGCACCCGTTCGCGCGGCGGCCTGATGCCGGTGTGGGGCGATTCCCAGCGTTATTCCATTGATTATTCGAACACGGCCTGGGGATCGGACGTCGATTTCTCGGTTGTGCAGGCGCAAAACGTCTGGATCCGCACCCTTTATGATAAGCACCGCTTCGTGATGCGCGGCAACCTCGGCTGGATTGAAACCGGTGATTTCGAGCGTGTGCCGCCGGATCTGCGCTTCTTTGCCGGCGGTGATCGCAGCATTCGTGGCTATAAATACAAATCCATCTCCCCGGAAAACGAGAAAGGGCAACTGACGGGGGCGTCCAAGCTGGCGACCGGTTCGGTTGAGTACCAATACAACGTCAGTGGAAAATGGTGGGGCGCGATGTTCGTCGACGGCGGCGAAGCGGTGAATGATATCCGCAAAAGTGATTTCAAAACCGGCGCGGGCGTCGGCGTGCGCTGGCAATCACCCGTCGGGCCAATCAAGCTTGATTTCGCTGTTCCGGTCGGGGACAAAGACGAGCACGGTTTACAGTTTTACATCGGTCTGGGGCCTGAATTATGAGTTTATGGAAGAAGATAAGCCTCGGCGTGTTGATTTTTATCCTGCTGCTGCTCGGCACGGTGGCGTTTTTGGTCGGGACGACAACCGGTCTGCATCTGCTGTTTAACGCGGCAAACCGCTGGGTGCCTGGGCTGGAAATCGGCCAGGTGACGGGCGGCTGGCGCGACCTGAGCCTGAAGAACATTCGTTATCAGCAGCCGGGCGTGGCGGTTAACGCAGGTGAGTTCCATCTTGCGGTCAAATTGCACTGCCTGCGTGACAGCAGCTTGTGCGTAAACGATCTGTCGTTAAAAGACGTAAACGTGACGATAGATTCGAAAAAAATGCCGAAGTCTGCGCCTATTGAAGAGGAAGATACCGGCCCGCTGAATCTCTCGACGCCGTATCCGATCGCGCTATATCGCGTGGCGCTCAATAACGTCAATATCAAAATCGACGACACCACCGTGTCGGTGATGGACTTCACCTCCGGCCTGCGCTGGCAGGAGAAGAATTTAACCCTGACGCCAACCGCGCTGCAGGGGCTGCTGATTGCGCTGCCGAAAGTGGCAAAAGTGGCGCAGGAAGAGATTGTCGAACCCAAAATTCAGAACCCGCAGCCGCAAGAAAAACCGCTGGGCGAAACGCTGAAAGATCTGTTCTCTAAACCGGTTCTGCCAGAGATGACCGACGTTCATTTGCCGCTCAATCTGAATATCGAAGAGTTTAAGGGCGAGCAGCTGCGCCTGACCGGGGATACCGATCTGACGGTGTTCAACATGCTGCTGAAAGTGAGCAGCATTGACGGCAATATGAAGCTCGACACGCTGGATATCGACACCAATCAGGGCAGCGTAAACGCTACCGGAAACGCGCTGCTTCGCGACAACTGGCCAGTGGATATGACCCTGAACAGCACGCTGAACATCGACCCGATCAAAGGCGAGAAGGTGAAGCTCAAAGTGGGCGGCGCGCTGCGCGAGATGCTGGAGTTTGGCATTAATCTGTCAGGTCCGGTGGATATGGTGTTGCGCGGGCAAACTCAGCTGGCCGAAGCCGGTTTACCGCTGAACATTGAAATTGTCAGCCAGCAGCTGTACTGGCCATTCACCGGCGAAAAACAGTTCCAGGCCGATGACCTCAAGCTGAAGCTCAGCGGAAAAATGACCGACTACACGCTGTCGTTCCGCACCGCCGTGAAAGGCGAGGGCGTGCCCCCTGCGAATATCACGCTGGATGCGAAGGGCAACGAACAGCAAATTAATCTTGATAAACTGACCGTGGCGGCGCTGGAAGGGAAGACCGAGCTGACGGCGTTACTCGACTGGCAGCAGGCGATCAGCTGGCGCGGCGAGCTGAAGCTTACAGGCATCAACACCGCCAAAGAGGTGCCGGACTGGCCGTCGAAACTCGACGGTTTGATCAAAACGCGTGGGAGTCTGTACGGCGGAAGCTGGCAGATGGAAGTTCCGGAAATCAAAATCACCGGCAACGTGAAGCAAAACAAAGTGCTGGTGGAAGGGGCGCTGCGCGGCAACAGTTATCTGCAGTGGATTATCCCTAAAATGCACGTCGCGCTGGGACGCAACACCGCCGATATCAAAGGCGAGTTGGGGGTTAAAGATCTCAATCTGGATGCGACGATTGACGCGCCAAACCTAGACAACGCGCTGCCGGGCTTGGGCGGGACGGCGAAAGGCTTGGTCAAAGTACGCGGCACGGTGGATGCGCCGCAGCTACTGGCGGACATTACCGCTAATAACCTGCGCTGGCAGGCGTTGTCCATTGCCCGGGTGCGCGTCGAAGGCGACGTGAAATCCACCGATCAGATTGCCGGAAAACTGAACCTGCGCGTGGAGCGTATTTCGCAGCCGGATGTGAATCTCAGTCTGGTCACGCTGGACGCGAAAGGCAGCGAGAAACAGCACGATCTCCAGCTGCGTGTGCAGGGCGAGCCGGTTTCTGGCCAGCTGCATTTAACGGGCAGTTTTGACCGCAAAGAGGAGCGCTGGAAAGGGCAACTGGATAATACCCGTTTCACGACGCCGGTCGGGCCGTTGGCGCTCTCGCGTTCTATTGCGCTGGATTACCGCAACGCGGAGCAGAAAATCAGCATTGGGCCGCACTGCTGGACCAACCCGAATGCCGAGCTGTGCGTGCCGCAGACTATCGACGTGGGTGCAGAAGGCCACGCGGTGGTGAACCTGAACCGCTTTGATCTGGCGATGCTGAAACCGTTTATGCCGGAGGCCACGCAGGCCAGCGGCGTATTCAGCGGTAAGGCCGATGTGGCATGGGACACCACCAAAGAGGGCTTGCCGCAGGGTAGCGTGACGCTCTCCGGTCGTAACGTGAAGGTCACGCAGACGGTGAACGACGCACCGCTGCCGGTGGCGTTTGACACGTTGAATCTGAAAGCCGATTTGCATAACAATCGCGCCGAATTGGGCTGGCTGATTCGTCTCACCAATAACGGCCAGTTCGACGGCCAGGTGCAAATTACCGATCCGCAGGGGCAGCGGAATCTGGGCGGTAATGTGAATATCCGCAACGTTAACCTTGCGATGGTGAACCCGATATTCTCCCGCGGTGAAAAAGCCGCGGGGATGCTCAGCGCCAATCTGCGGCTGGCGGGAAATCTGCAAAGCCCGCAGCTGTTTGGACAAATGCAGTTGAACGGGGTGGATATCGACGGCAACTTTATGCCGTTTGATATGCAGCCAAGCCAGATTGCGATGAACTTCAACGGCACAAGCTCGACGCTGGCAGGGGTTGTGCGCACCCAGCAAGGGCAAATCAACCTGAGCGGTGATGCGGACTGGACCCAAATTGATAACTGGCGTGCGCGCGTGGCGGCGAAAGGCAGCAAAGTGCGTATTACCGTGCCGCCGATGGTGCGCCTGGATGTGTCACCGGACGTGGTGTTTGAAGCTACGCCAAGCCTGTTTACCCTCGATGGCCGCGTTGATGTGCCGTGGGCGCGCATCGTGGTGCATGACGTGCCGGAAAGCGCCGTGGGCGTTTCAAGCGATGAAGTGATGCTGGATAACAATCTGAAACCTGCCGAGCCGAAAAGCGCCGGGATTCCGATTAACAGCAACTTGATCGTTCATGTTGGGAACAACGTGCGCCTTGATGCGTTTGGCCTGAAGGCGCGACTGACGGGTGACCTGAAAGTAGCGCAGGACCGACAAGGGCTTGGCCTTAACGGGCAGATCAATATTCCGGAAGGGCGTTTCCACGCTTACGGTCAGGATCTGATTGTGCGTAAAGGCGAACTGCTGTTCTCCGGCCCACCGGATCAGCCGCTGCTGAATATTGAAGCGATTCGTAATCCTGAATCTACCGAGAACGACGTGATTGCCGGGGTTCGCGTGACGGGAACGGCCGATGAACCGAAGGCCGAGATCTTCTCGGATCCGGCGATGTCGCAGCAAGAAGCCCTCTCTTACCTCCTGCGTGGGCAGGGTCTGGACAGCCAGCAGAGCGACAGCGCGGCGATGACGTCAATGTTAGTGGGTCTGGGGGTTGCACAAAGTGGTCAGGTTGTGGGTAAAATCGGCGAGACGTTTGGCGTCAGTAATCTTGCGCTGGACACCCAGGGCGTTGGCGATTCTTCGCAAGTTGTGGTCAGCGGCTATGTATTGCCGGGTCTGCAAGTGAAATATGGCGTAGGGATCTTTGACTCGCTGGCGACTCTCACGTTACGCTATCGCCTTATGCCTAAGCTATATCTGGAAGCAGTGTCTGGTATAGACCAGGCGCTGGATGTGCTCTATCAGTTTGAGTTCTAGCAATGCGAATATTTGTCTACGGTAGTTTACGCACTAAGCAGGGCAACAGTCACTGGATGACCAATGCTCAGTTGCTGGGCAATTACAATATCGAGAACTACCAGTTGTACAGTCTGGGCCACTATCCAGGCGCGGTTCCGGGGAACGGAACGGTACAGGGTGAAGTTTATCGTATTGATAATGCCACGCTTGCCGAACTTGATGCCTTGCGCACCAGGGGCGGTGAATATGCACGTCAGTTGGTCCAGACTCCGTATGGAAGTGCCTGGATGTACGTGTATCAGCGGCCGGTCGATGGATTGAAATTAATTGAAAGCGGTAACTGGTTAGACAGAGACCAGAACTGAGATCCTCCTCACAAGACCACGCTTCGGCGTGGTTTTTTTTTGATATTTTTCAGTCACAAGAAAGTCCAAAAATGGACTTTGCCTATGAGTCTGAAAATGGACTGCCAAACTCTTTCAGAATGTGAATGAATCAGTAAAATACGCTCCATGAATTAGATGATATTAAATAAAAGCATATTTGTTGATTTGTTTTTCATGACATGAATATGTGTTTGTTTTTTATTTCTAATTTAAATTTTCATCTAATGTTTATCTTGTCGAAAAATATTTTGATATTAATTGATGTGATAGTGGTGAAAATAAAGAATAAATAATTAATCAAAAGGCGTGAGCATATTTTGACTAATTATTTATTCATACCCCTCAATAGTTAAATATTTTATAGGATCTAAAATGAACTTTAAAAAAGCGGCTTTGGCTTCTGTTATGGGAATGATGTTGGTTGCTGGCGCGGCTAATGCGAAGGATCAGGGTCACGGTAAAGTGACTTTCACCGGTTCTATCATTGATGCGCCATGCTCCATCAACCCAGATAGCATCGATCAGACTGTGAGCCTGGGTCAGGTTTCTAACGTTGCTTTAAAAGCCAATAGCGGTTCAGGCACTTCCGTACCACGTAATTTCGAAATCAAACTGGAAGGTTGTGATACCACTACGCTGAAATCAGTGAAAACCACCTTCACTGGCGCAGAAGGCGCAACTGACGGTTCACTGGGTATCACCGGTACTGCTAACGGCAGTAATCAGATAAGCATACAGGCCTACGTGCAGGGCGAGCCAGTGGCGATTGCCCAGCAAACTATCACGCCTGGGGATTTTTCGGCGACGGCAACGTTTGAGCTGGCGTATCCATAATGTTTGCCATTAATAATGGCGAATCAAATAACGCTTATTTTCAGAGCAGATTATTATGTTAAAAAATATCCTGTTAATTGTTATTTCAATATTTTTATTAAGTACAAAAGCGAACGCGGATATTGGCGGCTTCGCCGGCGTTGGACAAGCATGTCCTAATAGTTATTTTGGTAATGGTATGTCGACTCCATGGGATTATGTATTTACGGGTAGAACCTGCGCCGTAGGCAGTGCACAATACGTACCTGTTTCTGGTTATTACTCAGCAGAAACCATACTTTATTTCGGAAACTCTCCAACGCCAATATATACGTTCACAACAGGTTCAGCATATATAGATGCTAATCAAAAATTGTTTGATCAAAATGTATATCCTAGTGGTGGTGAAGGTACATATCGATTTACTCTGCAACCAGGGCAAACCGCGACTATATGTGCTTACCTTATTGGCCCGGATGGCAAGAAATTTTCCGTTGGCATGGACGTGGGGCAAGGTTTAACCAGATGTTACGATGGTTACACCCCATTACCCCCTACTCCACCTACTCCTACCACGTCCTGCAGCATTAACAACGGTAACGCCTTAAGTGTTTCTCTGGGTACGCTGAATCGCGATGAAATCCCAACGGCGCCCGACTCTGGTTCGGCCATTAGTAAAACGATTTCAGTCGTTTGTACGGGTGGAACGGTAACGACCAATATGCAGCTGAACTACACACCTATATCCGTTGGCAGCAATCAGGCGGTAAAAACGTCAGCGAATGGCGTCGGGGCAGCGATATTTTACAGCAATAAAGTGCTTTCGCCTTCGGATGTCACTTCGGTGAATTTTTTAGAAGGCTCTAATACCCTGACGTTAGGATTCCAGGCCGTGCGCGATTCTACTGTGGCGTTAAAAGATATTCCTACCGGGGCATTTACTGCGAGTGCGGTATTAGTCATGACCCAGCAGTAATTAATCGCCTTTATTTCCTTTAACAGGACGGGTATTCCCCGTCCTGAATATTTATCTATGCCTATGTCACTACGCTATTTAAAAAAACTGTCCGCAAATAATATCGTCACCCTGTTAATCCTGCTCTGGCTTTGCGGCGGGCTGCTCTGGATGCTACCTAATCACGGTAGCGCCGGGTTGGCCCTGCCGCAAAACCTGCTCGCCTGGTGCGTGCTGGCGCTGATTGCGCTGTGTTGTGCAGTCTTTTCCCCACGATGGAAAGCCGCTTATCCTCCTGGTACGATCCTGATTATCGCGGGGGCAGCGCTCTGGTCCCTGCCGTTACTGTGGTCACCACTTACCGCCTGGCAGTGGAACGCTCTGCCGAAAGTGCTGGCACTTTGGGGGCTGGTCGGTATCTGGCTGCTGATGCTGAAATCCACCCGTTGCCACCGAATGCGGCGTGTCTGGCTGGTGATTCTGGTTTTGTCGGCGCTGCTCCAGGTCGGTTTTGGGGTAGTCCAACTGAGCGATATTGAACATCTGACCGGGGGCCGCCCCTATGGGAGCTTCCAGCAGGTCAACGTGTTGGCCTCGTTTCTGGCAACTGGAACGGTTTGCGCTCTGTGGCTGTTTCTGGCATCCCGTCAGCGGTTAATCACGTTTATATCCGCCACTGCGCTGGTGCTGTTGCCCGCCATGCTGGTGCTGTTACAAAGCCGCGCCGGGGGATTGGGAGCCGTTGCGGGCGCGCTGATTCTGCTGCTGGCGGCCGGCAAAAGCCGACGTCGTAATGGTTATGCAGTGCTGTTACTGCTTGCGGGCGCTGGCGCGGGAGCACTCACGTTGTACTTCGGGCCGATGCTGATTCCTGGCTTTATCCCTGAGCTGGTACAGAAGGAAGGCTCTAACGTTCAGCGCTGGTATCTGATCACATTGACATGGCAACTGATTCTGAACCATCCCTTCATTGGCAACGGTTACGGCAGTTTTGAAGCGCTGTTTGGGCAGCTTTCGCAACAGGTTCCGCCGGGTATGGGCACGACCACGGTTCAGTACCCGCATAACGAGTTTTTGTATACCTGGATGGAAGGCGGCCTGGTCGCGGTGGCAGGCATTCTGCTCATGATCGCGGGCATTTTTAAACGGCTGTGGGGAAGAGGCGGCAGTCGGTGGTGCGGTCTGGCGACCATGTTGCCGCTGGCGCTCCACATGAACCTGGAATATCCACTCTATCAGTCGGTGACGCACGGCCTGATGCTGGTGATGCTCCTGACCCTCGATGGCCCAGCGGCCAGAGCAAGTACAGATCATGCTGGCTATGAAAAACCGCTGCGCGCAGGCGTAGGGCTGGTGGCATGCGGTGTGCTGGCGTTTATGATTTCCGGTGTGGTGACGGAGGTGCAACTCACCCGCATCGAGCATCAGGGGCTGGTGCCTTTCGTCCATGGGGAAACGGCGGTGGTTGAATCGTTAGCCAACGCATACAGTCAGTATGATCGCCTCGACTTTGACCGTCATGTTGCGTTGCTGCTTCGCTTTAACATCACCAGAGACGCTGCGTTGCTGACCCGCTTTCGCGAGTGGGCAGAACGCTTTTCAACGGTGCATAACAACCCTGACGTCACCCATAGTCTGCTTATGATCGTTCGGTCGGAAGGTGACCCGTCGGCTCAAGCTCTTTGCCTCAAGGCAAAAGCGATGTGGCCAGACGATCCCCGGTTTGACTGTTTTTAAAGCCTGGCGTTGTCGGATGGTCTGAAAAGCGCCATTCGACGCCAGAAACAAACACACCGCCCGTAGGCGGTGTGTTGAGCAGCGTAAGAATTACTTCTTCGCGGCGCGTTCGAAGGACGCAACGATTTCAGCTTTAGCCGCTTCAGCGTTGTCCCAGCCGTCAACTTTAACCCATTTGCCTTTTTCGAGATCTTTGTAATGCTCGAAGAAGTGGGTGATCTGCGCTTTCAGCAGTTCTGGCAGGTCGTTCACATCTTTAATGTGATCGTACTCTTTGCTCAGCTTGGTGTGCGGAACCGCAACCAGTTTCGCATCTTCGCCCGCTTCGTCGGTCATTTTCAGCACGCCAACTGGACGGCAGCGAATGACGGAGCCTGGCTCCAGTGGGTACGGCGTTGGGACCAGAACGTCAACCGGATCACCATCTAAAGACAGGGTGTGGTTGATGTAGCCGTAGTTGCACGGGTAGAACATCGCGGTGGACATGAAACGGTCAACGAACAGTGCACCGGTGTCTTTGTCGATTTCGTATTTGATAGGATCTGCGTTGGCCGGGATTTCGATAACAACGTAGATGTCTTCCGGCAGTTCTTTACCCGCAGGGACGTTGAGTAAGCTCATGTCTGTGTCCTTTAAAATGTATGGTAAACAAGTGGCGAGTATTATAGCCAACTCACGATGAAAGTCTCCGCCTCTTTTCACACCTGCCCACGTTCACATGCCATTTTCAGACGCTTTCCATGACAGGAAAATCCATAAAGCTAGCCACATATTCAATGGGTGAATGAAAGCGATTACAAACTTGTGATTAACGTTTTGTTCACTTTTCCGAAGTGTGATGTAACGCATTCCGTTACATATTCCATTGGCTATAGTTGGGTCGCAGAACATCTTTTGACCAACAATAACCTGGGCTATGAGGGCATCATTATGTGGAAGCGCTTACTACTTGTTACAGCAGTTTCGGCAGCCATGTCGTCTATGGCGATGGCCGCACCATTAACCGTCGGTTTTTCTCAGGTCGGATCTGAATCCGGCTGGCGCGCGGCAGAAACCAACGTCGCTAAAAGCGAAGCCGAGAAACGCGGCATTACGCTGAAAATCGCCGATGGGCAGCAAAAGCAGGAAAACCAGATCAAGGCAGTCCGATCGTTCATAGCCCAGGGCGTTGACGCTATCTTCATCGCGCCTGTTGTGGCGACAGGCTGGGAACCGGTTCTGAAAGAAGCCAAAGATGCAGAAATCCCGGTCTTCCTGCTCGACCGTTCTATTGATGTGAAAGACAAATCCCTCGTGATGACAACCGTCACCGCGAACAACGTGCTGGAAGGCCAACTGATTGGCGACTGGCTGATCAAAGAAGTTAACGGTAAGCCGTGTAACGTTGTTGAGCTGCAAGGTACGGTTGGCGCAAGCGTCGCAATCGACCGTAAAAAAGGCTTTGCAGAAGCCATCGCCAAAGCGCCAAACATCAAAATCATCCGCTCCCAGTCCGGCGACTTTACCCGCAGTAAAGGTAAAGAAGTCATGGAGAGCTTCATCAAGGCTGAAAACAACGGCAAAAATATCTGCATGGTTTACGCCCACAACGATGACATGGTGATCGGTGCTATCCAGGCAATCAAAGAAGCGGGCCTGAAACCGGGCAAAGATATCCTGACGGGCTCCATCGACGGCGTGCCGGATATCTATAAAGCGATGATCGACGGCGAAGCGAATGCCAGCGTCGAACTGACCCCGAATATGGCCGGCCCGGCGTTTGATGCTCTTGAGAAATTCAAGAAAGACGGCACCAAACCAGAGCAAGTGACCATCACCAAATCGACGCTCTACCTGCCGGATACGGCGAAAGAAGAGTTAGAGAAGAAGAAAAACATGGGTTACTGATCCTCTTTTCCCGATCCCTCTCCTTCCGGAGAGGGTTGGGTGAGGGTAATGCCGGGGGCGACAGAATGACGAACGAACAACACCAGGAAATCCTCCGAACAGAGGGACTCAGTAAATTTTTCCCCGGCGTGAAGGCGCTGGATAATGTGAACTTTAGCCTGCGTCGTGGTGAAATCATGGCGCTCCTGGGGGAAAACGGCGCCGGTAAATCCACGCTGATCAAAGCCCTGACCGGGGTTTATCACGCCGATCGTGGTGCGATCTGGCTCGAAGGTAACGCTATCTCCCCACGAAATACGGCCCATGCCCAACAGCTTGGCATCGGGACGGTTTATCAGGAAGTCAACCTGCTGCCGAACATGTCGGTGGCCGATAATCTGTTTATTGGCCGTGAGCCGCGTCGGTTTGGCCTGCTGCGCCGAAAAGAGATGGAAGCGCGCGCCACCAAACTGATGGAGTCTTACGGTTTTTCTCTCGATGTGCGCGAGCCACTGAACCGTTTTTCCGTTGCGATGCAGCAAATCGTTGCCATTTGCCGCGCGATCGATCTCTCCGCGAAAGTCCTGATCCTCGACGAACCTACCGCCAGCCTCGACACGCAAGAGGTGGAAATGCTTTTCACCCTGATGCGCCAGCTGCGCGATCAGGGTGTCAGCCTGATCTTTGTCACCCATTTCCTCGATCAGGTTTATGAAGTCAGCGATCGCATTACCGTCTTGCGAAACGGTGCGTTTGTCGGGTGTCGCGAAACGCACGAACTGCCGCAAATCGAGCTGGTGAAAATGATGCTCGGCCGCGAGCTGGACACCAAAGCGCTGCAACGTGCGGGCCGCACGCTGCTGAGCGATAAACCGGTCGCTGCGTTTAAAGATTTCGGCAAAAAAGGCACGATTGCGCCATTCAACCTGGAAGTGCGCCCCGGCGAAATCGTCGGGCTGGCGGGCTTATTAGGATCGGGGCGTACCGAAACCGCCGAAGTGATCTTTGGGATCAAATCAGCCGACAGCGGCAGCGCGACTATCAAAGGCAAACCGCAAACCTTGCGCTCACCGCATCAGGCCTCGTGTCTGGGCATTGGTTTTTGCCCGGAAGACCGTAAAACCGACGGCATTATTGCCGCCGCCTCGGTGCGGGAAAATATTATTCTGGCGCTCCAGGCTCAGCGCGGCTGGCTACGGCCCATTCCGCGGAAAGAGCAAAATGCGATAGCCGAGCGCTTTATTCGCCAGCTTGGGATCCGCACGCCAAGTCCTGAACAGCCGATTGAGTTTCTCTCGGGCGGCAACCAGCAAAAAGTGCTGCTTTCCCGCTGGTTGCTCACTAAACCTCAATTCTTGATTCTGGACGAACCCACGCGTGGCATTGATGTGGGGGCGCATGCGGAAATCATTCGCCTCATCGAAACGCTGTGCGCTGATGGTCTGGCGCTGCTGGTTATCTCCTCCGAACTGGAAGAGCTGGTGGGCTATGCCGATCGCGTCATCATTATGCGCGATCGTAAACAAGTGGCAGAGATCCCGCTGGATGAACTGTCTGTTCCAGCGATCATGAATGCCATCGCGGCATAAGGAGTCAATCGTGATGCCCCGTTCACTTTCAAACGCTGGAGAGTCGAAGCGTCGCTTCCGCTGGCCAACCGGCACTCCGCAGATTATCGCGCTGCTGCTGGTGCTGGCGGTCGATAGCCTCGTGGCGCCGCATTTCCTTCAAATCGTGTTGCAGGATGGCCGCCTGTTTGGCAGCCCGATTGATATTTTAAACCGCGCAGCACCCGTTGCGCTGCTGGCGATTGGGATGACGCTGGTGATCGCCACCGGCGGTATCGATTTGTCCGTGGGGGCCATTATGGCCATCGCGGGCGCAACCGCCGCTTCACTGACCGTCGCCGGGCACAGTTTGCCGGTTGTGCTGCTGGGTGCGCTGGGAACCGGCGTTCTGGCGGGGCTGTGGAACGGCATTTTGGTTTCAATCCTCAAAATCCAGCCGTTCGTCGCGACCTTGATTTTGATGGTGGCGGGGCGCGGCGTGGCCCAGTTGATCACCTCCGGGCAGATCGTAACGTTTGATTCCCCAAATTTGGCATGGATCGGCAGCGGCAAGCTGCTGCTCTTCCCAACCCCGGTCATTATCGCGCTGGCTACGCTTATCGTGTTCTGGTTGTTTACCCGTAAAACGGCGCTCGGCATGTTTATCGAGGCGGTGGGGATTAACATTCGGGCGGCGAAAAATGCCGGAGTGAGCACGCGCTTAGTGGTGATGTTGGCCTATGTGCTGAGCGGCGTTTGCGCAGCGATTGCCGGCATTATCGTGGCAGCAGATATTCGCGGCGCGGATGCCAATAACGCCGGGCTGTGGCTGGAGCTGGACGCCATTCTGGCGGTGGTTATCGGTGGCGGCTCGCTGATGGGTGGACGATTCAACCTGGTCCTTTCCGTCGTCGGCGCTCTGATTATTCAGGGGATGAATACCGGGATTTTACTCTCAGGCTTCCAGCCGGAGCTTAACCAGGTGGTGAAAGCGGTTGTTGTGCTCTGCGTGCTGATTGTTCAGTCGTCGCGCTTTATTAGCATCATTAAGGGGATTCGCGGCCATGATAAAACGTAATTTACCGTTAATGATCACGCTCGGCGTTTTTATACTGGGCTATCTCTACTGTCTGACGCAATTCCCCGGTTTTGCCTCGACGCGCGTGATTTGTAATATCCTCACCGATAACGCCTTTTTGGGCATTATCGCCGTCGGCATGACGTTTGTGATCCTCTCCGGCGGAATCGATCTGTCGGTGGGCTCCGTGATCGCCTTTACCGGCGTATTCCTGGCAAAAGCGATAGGCTTCTGGGGGATCTCACCGCTGCTCGCCTTCCCGCTGGTGCTGGTGATGGGCTGTGCGTTCGGCGCATTTATGGGCTTGCTGATTGATGCGTTAAAAATTCCGGCGTTTATCATCACTTTAGCCGGGATGTTTTTCCTGCGCGGCGTGAGCTATCTGGTCTCGGAGGAGTCGATTCCCATCAACCACCCGATCTACGAAACGCTGTCGAGCCTGGCCTGGAAAATTCCCGGCGGTGGCCGCCTGAGCGCGATGGGTCTGCTGATGTTGGGCGTCGTCGTGATCGGCATTTTCCTTGCGCATCGCACCCGTTTCGGCAATCAAGTTTACGCCATCGGCGGGAGCGCAACTTCCGCCAACCTGATGGGCATTTCGACGCGGAGTACCACCATTCGTATCTATATGCTGTCGACGGGTCTGGCGACGCTGGCGGGGATTGTCTTCTCCATTTATACCCAGGCAGGCTATGCGCTGGCGGGTGTCGGTGTTGAGCTGGATGCGATTGCCTCGGTGGTCATCGGCGGCACGCTGTTAAGTGGCGGGGTCGGAACGGTACTGGGCACGCTGTTTGGCGTGGCGATTCAGGGCCTGATTCAAACCTATATTAACTTCGACGGTACACTGAGTTCGTGGTGGACCAAAATCGCGATTGGGGTGCTGCTGTTCATCTTTATCGCTCTACAGCGTGGCCTGACAGTCCTGTGGGAGAACCGCCAGAGCTCGCCGGTGACGCGCGTTAGCACTGGACCACTCAACAGATAACACCCTGAATTTGCTTAAAGTCTAAACTTTTTCCGGTAGCGGCCGATAACCTAATGTTCTGCCAAAAAATATCTCGCTACCGGAAATAACATCATGCTTAAAACGCTATCGATTCGTACCGGCTTGCTTTCTTTACTGGCCGTTATGACCCTTCTTCTGCTGATTGTCAGCGGTATCGGCATTTATGCCCTTACACAGAGTTCCTCTTCTTTACAGCGTATTAATCACCTTCAGGGTGAACAGATGGTGCAGCTCAATTCGGGCTACACGCTGATTTTACGCGCCCGTAACGAAGCCGGTCAGGCCGTCCGATTGATGGAAATCGGCATGCTGGATGACGCCGCCAAGTCGGTGCAAAGCATTAATAAAGAAGTGACGCAGGCGCAGAAAACGCTGCAAGCGGTGATCGAGGGTGGCGTTGACGACCCACAGGGACAGCAGTTGCTGGATAAGGTCGCGGCAAGTCTGGCCGTTTACAATGCAGAAGGGATCACGCCGATGGTCGCGGCGCTGAATCAACAAAGCTCTGATGCTTATTATGACCTGCTGGAAAATAAGCTGATCCCGGTTGCGCGTCAGTTTGATAACGATATGCAGGCGTTCCAGAAATGGAGCGAAGTGCGCGGCAATGCAGAAGTGCAGGCGGTGCAGTCGAGTAAAAACCATGTGATGTTGCTGATCGTGATCGCGGCGCTGATCACGGCAGGAATTATCGTCCTGGCCTGGCTGTCGCTACGTCATATGCTGCTTAAGCCGCTCTCGGCCTCAATCGCTCAGCTGGAAAATGTGGCAGCAGGCGATCTCACGCATGTGCTGAATCAGCCTGTCAGTCAGGAGTTTAATCGCCTGAATGCGGCGATCGAAGGCATGCGTCAGTCTTTGATGGAGTCTGTGATGCGCGTGCGTGATGCCAGCTCGCAGATTGACACCGGCAGCCGTGAACTGACCGCGGGCAATATGGATCTGGCCCAGCGTACAGAATCGACCGCGACGTCTCTTGAGCAGACGGCGGCCAGCATGGAAGAGATCACGGCGACGGTGAAACAAAACGCCGATAACGCTGAACAGGCACACCAGATGGCGAAAACCGTCTCCGATACGGCGGATCACGGCAGCGAAATGGTCTGCTACGTCATTGAGAAAATGCGTGATATTTCCGGCAGCTCAGCCCGTATCGCCGACATTCTCAGCGTCATCGACGGTATTGCTTTCCAGACCAATATTCTGGCACTGAACGCCTCCGTGGAAGCGGCGCGAGCCGGTGAGCAGGGGCGTGGGTTTGCCGTAGTGGCGGGTGAAGTGCGTAACCTGGCCAGTCGAAGCGCCGATGCCGCGAAAGAGATTCGCACGCTGATCAGTGCTTCGCAGACCCATGTTAACGAGGGCAGTGAACTGGCGCAGCAGGCGGGCGAAACGATGGATGAGATCGCTTCCGAAGTGATGCGCATGACCCGACTGATGCGAGAAATCGCCAGTGCGTCTCAGGAACAAAGCCGTGGCATTGAGCAGGTGAATATTGCGGTGAATCAGATGGACGAAACTGCCCAGCAAAACGCCGCGCTGGTGCAACAATCCTCCGCGGCGACGCGCTCTCTGGAAGAGCAGTCGCGCGAATTAATCGAAGCGATGTCGTCATTTAAACTGACTTCACACGCGGCGTGATAATAATAAATCCTGGTGCAATCCGCGCCAGGATTTATACCATTTCAGCTTCAGCGTTGACTGCACCAATATTGTGATGAATATCCGCCATTAATTGTTCCAGCGAATGGGTTAATTCCAGCGCTTTTTTTGTTGGCTCAAGATATAAGCCTTTGCGAATAAATAAAGGTTCATCAAAGAGCTGATTAAAACGCTTCAATGCCAGACTGACCGCAGGACGCGACATCTCAAGTCGGACGGAGGCTTTCGCCATGCTGCCGCATCTGACGATTTCAATAAAGACAGGAATAAGATTTAGATCGATACCGGTATTTGCTCGAGAATAGTTTTCCATCGCGACGGCGACTCCCCTGAATAATTAATAAACTGTTATCGAAATAATGCAGGAGTAGGCGGGAAGATTAAAGCGCGATTTTTATATTCATTTATACGGTAAAATATATAAATAAAAACGGGGAGCAGGCTCCCCGTGATAAAACGTTAGGCGTCCGGGTATTCGCGGATCAGACGCTCAACATCTTCAACCATATGATTATTACCGACAAAGAAAGAGCGGCGCTGGTGCAGGCTTTCCGGTGTGATATCCAGAATACGTTCTTTACCGTCACTCGCCTTGCCGCCTGCCTGTTCGGCCAGGAACGCCATCGGGTTGCATTCGTACAACAGACGCAGCTTCCCATCCGGATGGCTAGCGGTGCTTGGGTACAGGTAAATCCCGCCTTTCAGCAAGTTGCGGTGGAAGTCTGCCACCAGCGAACCGATATAACGCGAGGTATACGGGCGCTGCGTTGGCGTATCTTCTTCCTGGCAGAATTTGATGTACTTCTTCACGCCATTCGGGAATTTAATGTAATTGCCTTCGTTAATGGAGTAGGTGCTGCCTTTCTCCGGATAACGCATGCGCTCCTGGCACAGGCAGAAAACGCCCAGCGACGGATCGTACGTGAAGGCGTGAACGCCACAACCCGTTGTGTAAACCAGCATGGTTGATGAGCCGTAAACTACATAGCCTGCAGCAACCTGTTTGTTACCCGGTTGCAGGAAATCTTCTTCCGTCACGGCAGTACCCACCGGTGTGACGCGGCGGTAAATGGAGAAAATCGTCCCAACAGATACGTTGACGTCAATGTTAGACGAGCCATCCAGTGGATCCATCAGCACGACATATTTGGCGTGTTCGCAGCCTTCGAAAACGACGATTTCATCTTCTTCTTCAGAGGCGATACCCGCAACAATGTCGCGTGCGCGCAGTGCAGCTTTCAGTTTTTCATTGGCGAACAGATCGAGTTTTTGTTGCACCTCTCCCTGAACGTTTTCGGCACCGCTGGCACCCAGGATATCGACCAGACCGGCCTTGTTGATATCACGGTGGATGATCTTTGCGCCGAGCTTTATCGCCGACAGCAAAGCAGTGAGCTCACCCGTAGCATGAGAGAACTCGTGCTGCTTTTCGACAATAAATTCACCTAACGTTTTCATAACACTTTCCCTGCATCGTATGTTGAGTAAAGCGATCGAATGATGGTTAAAGCGGTCAATCTCAAACAATCTTAACAAACATTCAAATATTAGCGCAGTGGTGAATCGCGCCAGCAAAATACGGATTTACCTGAAATGCGTTTCTCTGACGCTGACATGTGAGTAAAATGTGCGCCAAATAGAAGAGGAATAGTGACGTATGCGCATTCATATATTAGGGATTTGTGGCACTTTCATGGGCGGACTGGCAATGCTGGCGCGCTCTCTGGGCCATGAGGTGACAGGTTCGGACGCCAATGTGTATCCGCCGATGAGCACCCTGCTTGAGAAACAAGGCATCGATCTTATTCAGGGATATGATGCCAGCCAGCTGGACGTTGAACCGGATCTGGTTATCATCGGCAACGCCATGACGCGCGGTAACCCGTGTGTGGAAGCGGTGCTGGAACGCAATATTCCGTTCATGTCTGGCCCGCAATGGCTGCATGACTTTGTCCTGCGCGACCGCTGGGTGCTGGCGGTTGCCGGTACGCACGGTAAAACGACGACGGCCGGGATGGCAACCTGGATTCTGGAAGCCTGCGGCTATAAGCCGGGCTTTGTGATCGGCGGCGTGCCGGGCAATTTCGACGTTTCTGCCCGTCTGGGCGAAAGCCCGTTCTTTGTGATTGAAGCTGACGAATACGACTGCGCCTTCTTCGATAAGCGCTCCAAGTTCGTGCATTACTGCCCGCGCACGCTGATCCTCAATAATCTTGAGTTCGATCATGCGGATATCTTTGACGACCTGAAAGCCATTCAGAAACAGTTCCATCACCTGGTGCGCATCGTGCCGGGGCAAGGCCGTATTATCTATCCTGAAAACGACATCAATCTTAAGCAGACGATGGCGATGGGTTGCTGGAGCGAGCAGGAGCTGGTGGGCGAGCAAGGCCACTGGCACGCGAAGAAACTGACAACCGACGCGTCCGAATGGGAAGTGTTGCTGGACGGTGAAAAAGTCGGCCAAGTGAAGTGGGCGCTGGTCGGTGAACACAACATGCACAATGGCCTGATGGCGATTGCGGCGGCGCGTCATGTGGGCGTCACGCCTGCGGATGCGGCCGATGCGCTGGGATCCTTCATCAACGCGCGTCGTCGTCTTGAACTGCGCGGTGAAGCCAATGGCGTAACCGTGTACGACGATTTCGCCCATCATCCGACGGCCATTCTGGCGACGCTGGCAGCACTGCGCGGCAAAGTTGGCGGAACGGCGCGCATTCTGGCGGTGCTGGAGCCACGCTCTAACACCATGAAAATGGGGCTCAGCAAAGACGATCTCGCGCCGTCTCTTGGCCGCGCTGACGAAGTGTTCCTCCTGCAACCGCAGCACATTCCGTGGCAGGTGGCGGAAGTGGCTGATGCCTGCATTCAGCCTGCGCACTGGCATGCGGATGTCGATACCTTAGCGGATATGGTGATTAAAACCGCGCAGCCGGGCGATCACATTCTGGTGATGAGCAACGGCGGTTTTGGTGGCATTCATCAGAAACTGCTGGACGGTCTGGCGAAGAAAGCTCAGGCCGAAGAGTAAAAAACTGCCCGGTAGCGCAATGCTACCGGGTAATTACGCCTGGCAAAAAAGTAAACCTTACTCTTTGGCGATAGGCGTTTCGACTTCCTCAATCGGGGTGCTGCCCTGAATCTCACCGATTTTCTTCACAACGTCGTCGACCTGACCAGAGGTGTGAAGCAATGTGTAAGTCAAATCAAACTGCGTGCTCTGGCCGGCCTGCAGCTGCTTCACGCGCTTTTGTTCTCGTTCGATGGTCACTGGATAGGCATAGCTGGTGCCCGGCTCAATCCCAGTGACATAGCCTTGTTTTTCGGTATCGGTGTTTTTCCACAGCGTTAAAACAGGTAACTGGCGGGTGTCGAACTGAATCGCGGCCCCTTTGTCGCCGGCTTTATTGATCACCGCGGCAGTGGTGTGGTGATTCTCATCCGCCAGCGGTTTGATGTTAAACACCATTTCATCAAAGCCTTTCGTTGGCCCCGCAAAGTTTTGCCACTCTTTTAAACCGGCTTTGGCGTAATCATTGAACGGGCTGATGCTTTCCATGGGTGCGATAAACCGCGCCCCTGCTTCCAGAATCGGTTTACCGAAATTGCTGTGATAAATGATTTGATAGTCATGCGGATAATCTGCGTGATTTGTCAGTACATCGTGAAGAGCAAAACGGTTACTGCCCGGGACATAGCGCAGTTCCGTCATTGTCTGCAGATCGGCTTTTTTAAACGTACTTTCTTTTACCAGACCACGAACACGAATTTCGTACGGCGCGCTGTCGCTCACCTCGACTTCTACCTGCGAGGCTGGCGTATTACCTGCTTTTCCGTGCAAAGTGTAAATCTGGCCGTCTGCAGTGACCGGATGCCCGGTCCATTCGTAGCCACAGCGCACCATCATTTCGTTGAAACCTTCCAGCCATCCCAGGCCATTTCGGCTTTCAAGATTCATGAAAGCAGGGTTGACCACCTCTTTCACCGGGGAATCCCAACCCATCCGCACGCCGTAGCCCTCAACGCGCAGTAAATTCATGCCGCGCGATGGGCTTAACGTGATCGTTAAGCCGTCTTTACTGGTGATGATGATGACTTTGCTGCCTTCCTGCTTGCCACCATGAAGGACTTTTTGTTCGATGCTGAAGTTTTGGTTTTTCACTTTCAGCATATTGCTCGTAACTTTCCAGTTACCCAGTTCTGTCGCGCTATCAGCGCTTGTCAGCACCCATGTTTTTGCCATCACAGGCGCGGAAATTAAACAGGCCAGTGCGGTTAACGCCAATGTTTTTTTCATCATTCTTCCCTTTTTGCTGAATCGATTATTTCTTTCACAGGCAAATCTAGATTCTTAACAAAAATGAAAGTGTGATGCGTTTCACCTGGTGGCTAATTAAGCGTATTTTCTCGTTAAAGTATGCGATGCGTTTGATATTCGTGTAATGAGATATGTATTTTGCACAAGAAAATGTGAATTAAGCGTATTTCTGCTTTAACGATTCAGCTTTGAAAGAAGCGTAAAAAATGAGATGTCATGCCAGAGGGGGAAGGACGGGGGGGGAAAAAATGACGCTAACTCATCATGAGTTAGCGTGAGGTCATTAACCTTCGTTCTCAGCCAGTTCGCGCAGATACTGGAAAATCAGACGCGCAGATTTCGGCGGCTTATTCCCTTCTTTCTCTTTCTTCGCGTTGCGGATAAGCGATCTTAACTGCTGACGATCAACGTCTGGCCACAGGTTTAACACCTCTGCGACAGCGTCATCGCCCTGTTCAATCAGGCGGTCACGGATTTGCTCAAGCTTGTGGAACAGCGCAACCTGCTGGTTGTGACGGTTTTTCAGCTTATCCAGCGCCTGGCGAATCGGCTCAACATCGCGCTGGCGCAGCATTTTACCGATCAGCTGAAGCTGGCGGCGACGGCCTTCTTTTTTGATTCGTTGGGCCAGTTCAATGGCACTGCGCAGATCCGGGTCGAGCGAGAGTTTATCCAGCGCGTTTTTACCCAGCTCTACCATTTCCGCACCAAGTTGTTTTAACTCTTCGGCGTCACGTTTAATTTCACTTTTACTGACCCAGATGATTTCATCATCTTCGTCTTCGATGTCATCACCGGGAACGTCGTCGAGCCAGTCTTCGGGCTGCTTAGTCATGTCAGGCTCCTTAAAAAAGAGGATAATGTTACCAGTTAAGACGCGCACTGAAAAACGGTTCTCTGTTAGACTTCAGATAACTATCTCTTACAGTATGGCATTTGCGATGAAAGTAACCTCACAAGTTGAAGCGCAGCGTAAGATTCTGGAAGAAGCGGTCTCCACAGCGTTGATGCTGGCTTCCGGAAAATCAGACGGCGCGGAAGTGGCAGTCAGCAAAACCACGGGTATCAGCGTAAGCACTCGCTACGGCGAAGTCGAGAACGTGGAATTTAACAGTGACGGTGCGCTGGGGATTACGGTTTATCACCAGAATCGCAAAGGCAGCGCGTCGTCGACCGACCTCAGCCCGGATGCCATCGCCCGTACCGTGCAGGCTGCGCTGGATATTGCGCGCTACACTTCGCCGGATCCGTACGCTGGCGTCGCGGAAAAAGATCTGCTGGCGTTTGACGCGCCGGATCTCGATCTTTTCCATCCGGCGGAAGTTTCCCCGGACGAAGCGATCGAATATGCCGCGCGCGCCGAACAGGCCTCTCTGAAAGCGGATAAACGTATCACCAATACCGAAGGCGGCAGCTTTAACAGCCACTACGGCATCAAAGTGTTCGGCAACAGCCACGGCATGTTGCAGGGCTACAGCTCCACGCGCCACTCCCTTTCCAGCTGTGTTATCGCTGAAGAAAATGGCGACATGGAACGCGATTACGCCTACACCATTGGCCGCGCGATGGGCGATTTACAGTCGCCAGAGTGGGTCGGTGAAGAGTGTGCAAAACGCACGCTGTCGCGCCTGTCTCCACGTAAACTCTCCACCATGAAAGCGCCGGTGATTTTTGCCAACGAAGTGGCGACCGGGCTGTTTGGTCATCTGGTCGGGGCGATTGCGGGCGGTGCGGTTTATCGTAAATCGACGTTCCTGCTCGATTCGCTGGGGCAACAAATTCTGCCGGAATGGCTGACCATTGAAGAACACCCGCATCTGCTGAAAGGGCTGGCGTCGACGCCGTTCGATGGCGAAGGCGTACGCACAGAACGTCGCGACATCATTAAAGACGGCATTCTTACCCAATGGCTGCTGACCAGCTATTCTGCGCGCAAGCTCGGGCTGCAAAGCACCGGCCACGCAGGCGGTATCCACAACTGGCGCATCGAAGGCCAGGGCCTGAACTTTGAACAGATGCTCAAAGAAATGGGCACCGGCCTGGTCGTGACCGAGTTGATGGGTCAGGGCGTCAGCGGGATCACCGGCGATTACTCTCGCGGTGCGGCGGGCTTCTGGGTCGAAAACGGTGAAATTCAGTATCCGGTAAGCGAAATCACGATTGCCGGTAACTTAAAAGACATGTGGCGCAATATCGTTACTGTCGGTAACGATATTGAAACACGTAGCAATATACAGTGTGGTTCAGTGCTGTTACCCGAGATGAAAATCGCGGGTCAATAATACCCGTCATATTTCACGTTGCAGATGCGTTGGCTGCGCTCGAATTATTGAGGGTATTTAGCTTATTTTTCATAATAAAAAAGGAAGTGAGCAATGCGTAAAAACCTGTTAGCGATTCTTGCTGTGTCGTCGTTAGTGTTCAGTTCTGCTGGGTTTGCCGCCGATCTTGAAGATGATATGGACACGCTCAGTAGCAACCTGAAAGTGGTCCAGAAAACGGATAATGCGACGGAAATGAAAGACGCATTGACCAAAATGCGCGTCGCCGCACTCGATGCGCAAAAAGCGACGCCACCAAAGCTGGAAAACAAAGCAGCCGACAGCGCTGAGATGAAAGACTATCGCCACGGTTTTGACGTGCTGGTCGGCCAGATCGACGGCGCCCTGAAGCTTGCCAACGAAGGCAAAGTGAAAGAAGCCCAGGCTGCCGCTGATGGATTTATTGCCACCCGCAACGAAAACCACAAAAAATTCCGCTAATGGCACGCTAAGCCAGACGGCAAAATAATCAACGGGGGCGAAAGGCCCCCGTTTTGTTTGCCACAACGTAATAAGAAAACCTTATCCGCGTCACACTTTACGACCTTGCGCGTAAATTTTTCCACTCTCCTTTCTGACCTTTTGCCGCCGAATAGAGTGATATTCATCACGCAAATCCAGTTGATAATTCATATTCACCGTAATTATGTGGAACAGATCACTGGTGCCGCTTTCCTTTCCACTTCGAAGTGGAAAATAACTCGCTACAAACCTTTAACCTCCAGCGTTAGTTTTATCTCAGTGCCATTAACGGGGTAAGACGAGTGATTAACGGAGCGGTAATGAACGACGTTGGAGAACAGGCAGCGCAAACTGAAACGCTCGCAAACACCATGCTCGAGCAGGTCTATTACCAGCTTGCCCGCCACAACATCATTCCCAATGACGTCCAGCAGCAGATGCTGACTTCACACGTTCGCGCAATGGCGCACCGGTCGGTGACCGGGGAACCGCTGCCGGAGGTCGAAGCTGACCTGTTCGATGAAATTTCAGCAGATTCAATGCGGCTTGCCCGCGAAGTGGTCGCACAGTTCGGCAATCTTCCTGATGAAGAAGCCTGGCTGCTCTCCGTTCACTTCGAAGTCGCCAAAGACAACCTTTAAGGAGCACCACAATGGAACAAATTACAGTCGTGATCGGCGATCGTCTCGGGAAAGGCCAGAAAGTGGCTATCGGTGTGGAAAAGGCCGGCGGTCGTGCGGTTGTCGTACCGGGCGTGGCGGCGGACATGAAATTGGGCGACGTGATGAAAGCGGAAAACGCCACATTCGGGATCTCCTTCTGCGGCAGCGGCGGCGCGGGTGCTATCACAGCGCAAACCAAACATGGCTACAAAGCGAAATACGGCATGCGTTCAGTGGAAGAGGGCGTCACCGCCATCAACGAAGGCAACAACGTGTTGGGCTTTGGCTTTATGGATAAAGAAGAGCTGGGCGAGCGACTGGTGCAGGCCTGGCTGAAAAAGTACGGCGCGTAACATGAAAGAGCAATTCACCACCACGGTGAGAGTAAAGGGCAAGGGCGACGCCAAAACACGCGCCTTTGCCGACGCGCTAAACCACGTACAGGCCGCGGTGATGAACGCATCGCCGCATATCTTACTGCGTATTGAGCCACAGGATGTGCAGGTTGTTCAGGCGCAAGAAGCGGTGCGTAAAGAAGCGTTTCTGTTCTTCTTTTTGCGCCGGGAAAGACGCACTTACAGCGTGGAGCTGGACGTGACCGTCAACGTGACTGCCATCAATCTTGACCAGGTGGATTTTGTCGCGCAACGCTGATTCTCACTAATAGGGCAGACGAATGTTCCTGATAATTTTAATAAAATCGCTCATCATCGGCGGCCTGGTTGGCGTCGGCGTTGGCGCCGGGGCTGCACGCATGTTTCATGCGCCTACCACACAGGGTATGGGCGCATTTCGTACGTTGGGGGAACTGAACTCCTGCGAAGGGGATCCCGCTTCTCACTTCTCCTTTGGTCTGGGTTTCTTCTTCAACGCCTGGGCCTCTTCGGTTGCGGCGGGGGCGTTCACGCAGGACGTTGACCATCGCATCATCCCTAACTGGGGTGCCGCGGCGCTGATGCTAAAAAACCGCAATGTCGGTGAGACGCTACACGATCCCCGCAAAATGGCGATTGCCTGCGGCGTGATCGGCATGTTCGTCGTCACCTTCTTAAACCTCACGGCTTCGTCCGTTCCAGCGGCGCTTCAGGTGACCGCCGTTAAGGTGCTGGTTCCTGCGGCAAACCTGCTGGTGAATACCGTGATGCCGGTGATCTTCTGGCTGGCGGCGATTGATGCAGGTAAAAAATCCGGCTTCTGGGCCACCGTGTTTGGCGGCGCAGCGCAGCTGATTATGGGCAACGCCGTACCGGGTCTGGTGCTTGGCATCCTGATTGGTAAAGGCGTCGAAGAGAGCGGCTGGAACCGCGTGACCAAAGTGATGATGGTGGCGATTGTTCTGCTGTTCGTCCTGAGTGGTTTCTTCCGCGGCTTCGACATGAAAATGATCGAATCCTTCCATCTGACCGTGCCGAACTGGCTCGACATGATCCACAGCTCGCTCAGCGGCAAATAACAGGAGCCTCGACATGGAACAGAATAAAGGTTTTTGGTATGCCGACTGGTCGTTCCCGATCTTCGTTGGCCTGCTCTCATCCGGCGTCTTCGCCGGGACGCACATGTACTACCTCTACGGCATCGGCGCGTTTAACGAAGTGGCGTTTGTGGCGATGTTAAAAGCGGGCATGGATACCGGCGTGTATGGCGCGGTGGCTGCGTTTGGTGCCAGCTTCCTGTTTGCGCGCATCATCGAAGGTTCGCTGGTGGGGATTCTGGATATCGGTGGGGCGATTCAAACCGGCGTCGGCCTCGGCGTTCCGGCGCTGCTGCTGGGCGCAGGCTTTGTCTTCCCGGTTGCCAACTTTATTGCGTCGCTGGCTACCGGCCTGGTGATTGGTCTGGCGATTGGCTACCTGATTATCCTGGCGCGTAAATTCACCATCAATCAAAGCGATTCCACCTACGGGGCGGACGTGATGATGGGCGCGGGTAACGCCTCTGGCCGCTTCCTTGGCCCGTTGATTATCCTCAGCGCCATGACCGCCTCTATCCCGATTGGGATTGGTTCTCTGATTGGCGCGCTGCTGTTTTACCTCTGGCAGAAGCCGATCACCGGCGGCGCGATCCTTGGCGCAATGATTTTGGGTTCGCTGTTCCCGGTAGCCCTCTAATCCCCGGCGGGCGCTTCGGCGCTCGCTTTCTCAGGAGATGTTTATGTTTGATTTACTCCTGCGCCGTGCGCGCCTCACCGACGATACGCTGGCTGACATCGCCATTCAGGACGGCAAAATTGCGGCGCTGGGTGAGATTAACGCTCCCGCACACAAAACCGTCGAGCTGAACGGCGAAGTGTTTGTCAGCGCGGGCTGGATTGATTCTCACGTTCACTGCTACCCAAACTCACCGATTTACCATGATGAGCCGGACAGCGTGGGCATCGCGACAGGCGTCACAACCGTCGTGGACGCGGGCAGCACCGGCGCGGATGACGTTGACGATTTCTACGAAATCACCCGCAAGGCCAGTACGGAGGTTTTCGCGCTGCTGAATATTTCCCGCGTTGGGCTGATCGCCCAGAACGAGCTGGCGAACATGGCCAACATCGATGCGGACGCGGTACAGCAGGCCGTGAAGCGTCACCCTGATTTTATCGTCGGCCTGAAAGCGCGCATGAGCAGCAGCGTGGTCGGGGAAAACGGCATCACGCCGCTGGCGCGCGCGAAAGCGATGCAGCAGCAAAATGGCGGCCTGCCGCTGATGGTCCACATCGGCAACAATCCGCCCAATCTTGATGAAATTGCTGACCTCTTGAGTTCCGGCGACATCATCACCCACTGCTATAACGGCAAACCGAACCGCATCCTGACGCCGTCGGGCGAACTGCGTGCGTCCATCACCAGCGCGCTGAAGCGCGGCGTGCGACTTGACGTCGGCCACGGCACCGCAAGCTTTAGCTTCGAGGTGGCGAAACGCGCCATTGCGATGGGTATTTTGCCGCACACTATTAGCTCGGACATCTACTGCCGCAACCGCCTCAACGGCCCGGTCGGCAGCCTTGCCAGCGTGATGTCGAAATTCCTCGCCATTGGCATGTCGCTCCCGCAGGTGATCGAGTGCGTCACCGCCAACGCCGCCGACGGCCTGCGCCTGACGCAAAAAGGGCGCATTCAGCCGGGTCTGGATGCTGACCTGACGTTGTTCACCGTAAAACGCCAGCCGACGCTGCTGGTGGATGCTGAAAACGACAGCCTGCAGGCTGAACATATTCTGCTGCCGCTTGCCGCGATCCGCGCGGGCAAGGGCTACATGACCGAACAAGGGAGCACGGAAAATGTCTTCGATTTATGAAAAATACCATTTAAAACAGGTGATCAACACCTCCGGTCGTATGACGGCGCTGGGTGTTTCCACGCCGCGTCCGGAAGTGGTTCAGGCGGCGATGGACGGCATGAATCAGTATTTCGAGATGAAAGATCTGGTCAATAAAACCGGTGAATACATCGCGAAGCTGTTAGACGTCGAAGGCGCAACGGTCGTCTCCTGCGCCTCGGCGGGTATCGCGCAGTCCGTGGCGGCAGTGCTGGTGAAAGACAGCGACTGGCTGCTGGAAAACCTGCATGTCACGCCCATTGAGAACAACGAAATCGTGATGCCGAAAGGTCACAACGTCAACTTTGGCGCACCGGTCGGCACGATGGTGGCGCTCGGCGGCGGCAAAATGGTCGAAGCGGGTTACGCCAACGAATGCTCCGCCGATCAGCTGGCGGCGGCGATCACCCCGCGTACCGCCGCCATTCTCTACATCAAATCTCACCATTGCGTGCAGAAAAGCATGCTCAGCGTTGAGCAGGCGGCGGTGGTGGCGCGCAAGCACGATCTGCCGTTGATCGTTGATGCGGCCGCGGAAGAAGATCTGCATGTCTATTACCGCTCCGGCGCGGATCTGGTGATCTACAGCGGTGCGAAGGCGATCGAAGGGCCAACCAGCGGCCTGGTGATCGGTAAAACCCAGTACGTAGAATGGGTGAAACGCCAGACAGCGGGCATTGGCCGCGCCATGAAAGTCGGTAAAGAGGGCATTCTCGGCCTGACCTGCGCCATCGAACATTACCTGACGGCGACCAAAGAGAGTGGCGCAGAAATGGTCGCGAAAATGACGCCCTTTATTGACGCACTGAATACCTTAAACGGCGTGACCGCACGCGTGGTTTGGGACAGCGCCGGACGTGATATCGCGCGCAGCGAAATCAAATTCGACGAAGCCACCACCGGCGTGGGCACGGGCGATCTGGTGAACGCGCTGAAGCAGGGCGAATATGCCATTTACTTCCGTGGCTACAAGGCGAACGAAGGGATTATCGAAGCGGACGTACGCAGCGTGACCGCCGACCAGTTGAACATTGTCTATCGCCGTATCCGCGAAGTATTAGGCCAGGAGAAACACGCATGAAATTAACCCCTAACTTTTACCGTGACCGCGTGTGCCTGAACGTTCTGGCGGGTTCAAAAGCGAACGCCAGCGCGATTTACGAGGCGGCAGAAGGTCATGTGCTGGTGGGCGTGCTGTCTAAAAACTATCCTGATGTGGACAGCGCCGTTGCGGATATGCGCGAGTACGCCGCGCTGATTGATAACGCGCTCTCAGTGGGTCTTGGCGCGGGCGATCCCAATCAGTCGGCGATGGTCAGCGAAATCTCCCGCCAGGTACAGCCGCAGCACGTTAACCAGGTGTTCACCGGCGTGGCGACCAGCCGCGCGCTGCTGGGGCAAAATGACTCCGTGGTGAACGGTTTGGTGTCGCCAACGGGTACGGTCGGCAGGGTTAAAATCTCCACCGGCCCGCTGAGCAGCAAAGCACCGGACGGCATCGTGCCGGTTGAAACCGCGATCGCGCTGCTGAAAGATTTTGGCGGCAGCTCCATCAAATACTTCCCGATGGGCGGCCTGGCATGTCGCGATGAATACACTGCGGTGGCAGAAGCCTGCGCGAAGCATGATTTCTGGCTGGAGCCGACGGGCGGTATCGATCTGGATAACTTTGAGGCGATCCTGCAGATCGCACTGGATGCGGGCGTCAGCAAGATTATCCCGCACATTTACAGCTCGATTATCGACAAAGCCAGCGGAGACACCCGCCCGGCAGATGTACGCACGCTACTGGATATGACCAGGACGTTAGTGAAGTAGAATTTTGCCCCTCACCCTAACCCTCTCCCCAGGGGAGAGGGGACTGTCCGGAGCGGTCTTTTCCCTTCTGCTCATAGGGAGAGGGAATTGTTTTCTCCCTCTCCCTATGGGCATAGGGCTGGGGTGAGGGGACACAAATCGCACCCTCCTAAAGGAGCCACTATGCACACTCATCATCTGCTTGCCGCTTCACTCTCTTTGCTGGCGACCGCTGCCGTTGCACAACCGCAGTACGCCTGGGTCGGCACCTACAACCCGAACGGCGAAGGGCTGTACCGTTTTCTGGTCGATCCGCAAACCGGCGCGCTCGACCAGAAAACGTTGGTCAGCAAGCTGCTGAACGCCGCGCAATTGACCGTCTCGCACGATGGCAAAACCCTGTATCTGGCGAGTGAAGTCGAGCAGGGCGTGGTGCAGGCGCTGCATATTGGTGACAACGGCGAGCTGAGCGCGTTAAATCAGGTCGCATCCGGCGGCGCGGGCCCCGTCTATCTGTCGTTGACGCCAAACGACCGTCACCTGCTGGTGGCAAACTACGTCAGCGGAACCATTGCGGTGTTGCCAGTGAAATCTGACGGCAGCCTCGGTGAAGCAACGGACACCCATCAGGATCAGGGCGAACCGGGTGCGGAAAAACCCGACGCCGCCGTGGAAGGCAGCTTTGCGATCAGCGATCACAACGGCCCGCATGCGCACATGATCGCCTCCGATCCGAGCGGGAAATTCGTCTTTTCAACCGATCTGGGTCTGGATCGGATCTATCAGTACCGTTTTGACGATCGCAGTGGAAAGCTCACGCCGAACGATCCGCCGTTTATCAACGCGTCCTCGAAAGGTGCGGGTCCGCGCCATTTTGTCTTCACGCCAAAAGGCGATGGGCTATGGCTGATTAACGAAGAGGCATCCACGCTGACTCATTATTCGCTCGATAGCGTATCCGGTACGCTGAAAGAGGGCAAAACGATCTCCGCGCTGCCGAAAGGGTACAAAGGAACCAGCTTTGCCGCTGGCCTGGTGTTGAGTCACGACGGCAAACAGCTGTACGTTGCTAACCGTTTGCATAACAGCATCGCGCACTTTACGGTAACGGCGGACGGAACGCTGACGCACCAGGACGATGTCTGGACGCGTGGCGATTACCCGCGCACGCTGACGCTCGATAATCAGGGGCGCTGGCTGTACGTGATGAATCAGCGCAGCGATAACATCACCCGTTTTCGCGTTGAGCCAGACGGTAAGCTACGCTTTGAGCCGGACTATACGCCGGTTGGCAGTCCATCCCAGATGGTCATTTCAACAGGGCCATGAGCCGTAAGAGGACACCGACGTGCGATTTCCGAACCAACGTTTAGCGCAACTGTTTGATTTGTTGCAAAACGAGACGCTGCCGCAGGACGAACTGGCGCAGCGCCTTTCGGTCTCAACACGTACCGTCCGCGCCGATATCACGGCCCTGAATGCGCTACTGGCGAGCCACGGCGCGCAGTTTATTTTGAGCCGTGGCAACGGCTACCAGCTTAAAATCGACGATGCTGTCCGCTATCAGTCATTGCAGGATTCCCGTCCACGCGCGTTACGTATCCCGCGAACCGGGCAAGAACGAGTGCACTATCTGGTGGTGCGATTCCTCACTGCCGCCTTCTCGTTAAAACTGGAAGATTTAGCTGATGAATGGTTTGTCAGCCGCGCCACGCTGCAAAGCGATATGGTGGACGTGCGCGAGTGGTTTCATCGCTACAACCTGACGCTCGAAACCCGCCCGCGTCACGGCATGAAACTGTTCGGCAGCGAAATGTCCGTGCGTGCATGTCTGACCGATCTGCTGTGGGAACTGGCGCAGCAGGACAGCCTGAATCCGCTGGTGACCGAAATCGCCCTGAACGTTGGCGTGCCGGAGCAACTGGTCGTGGTGCTGCATGACACGCTCACGCGCCATCACATTCGCCTCACGGATGAAGGCGAGCTGTTTGTACGCCTGTACTGTGCGGTGTCGGTGCGGCGCATCAGCGAGGGTTATCCGCTGCCGGAATTTAACGCCGAAGATGTTGAAGAGAACGTGCGCGACGCCGCGCGGGATATCGCCGCCGCCATTTCGCGACTGGCAGATAAAGTGCTCTCGCCCTCAGAAGAGAACTGGCTGTGCGTCCATCTGGCGTCCCGTCAAATTCAGGACATCGCCCCGAGTGCCATCAACGCCGACGACGACGAAGCGCTGGTCAATTACATCTTGCGCTACATCAACACGCACTATAACTACAACCTGCTGAACGATGCACAGCTGCATGCGGATTTGCTGACGCATATTAAAACCATGATCACCCGCGTGCGCTACCAAATCATGATCCCCAATCCGCTGCTGGAAAACATCAAACAACACTATCCGATGGCGTGGGACATGACGCTGGCGGCGGTCTCCGGCTGGGGGAAATACACCCCCTATATCATTAGCGAAAACGAAATTGGTTTTCTGGTGCTGCACATCGGCGTCGGGCTGGAGCGCCATTACAACGTCGGCTATCAGCGTCAGCCGCGCGTGCTTTTGGTGTGTGATGCCGGTAACGCGATGGCGCGGATGATCGAGGCGGTGCTGCAACGCAAATATCCGCAGATAGACGTGACGCGCACCGTCACGCTGCGCGAGTACGAACTGGCGGAAAGCATCAGCGAAGATTTTGTTATCTCAACCGCGCGGATCAGCGAAAAGGCTAAGCCGGTGGTACAAATCGCACCGTTCCCGACCGATTATCAGCTGGAGCAGATCGGCAAGCTGGTGCTGGTGGACCGCACGCGCCCGTGGATGCTGGAAAAATATTTCGATGCGGAGCATTTCCGCGTGGTGAATACACCCATCGATCAGCAAACGCTGTTCCAGGAACTCTGTTCGCAGCTGGAAGCGGAAGGATTCGTTGGCGCGGAGTTTCTCGACTCGGTGGTGGAGCGTGAAGCTATCGTCAGTACGATGTTAGGCGACGGTATCGCGCTGCCGCACTCCCTCGGCCTGCTGGCGCAAAAAACGGTGGTCTACACCGTGCTGGCTCCGCAGGGCATCAAATGGGGCGATGAAACGGCGCACGTGATATTCCTGCTGGCGATCAGTAAAAGCGAGTACGAAGAGGCGATGGCGATCTACGATATTTTTGTCACTTTCCTGCGGGAGCGAGCAATGACGCGGCTGTGCGCCTGTCACGATTTTGACGCGTTTAAAGCGGTAGCGATGGAGAGTTTGAGTCGTTTTTGAGAGGCGTTATCCAGAATTCGATGTAATTCAAGTGTAATGCTAAACTGCATTACATTTACGAATTTTCTGGAGGCATAATGGCAACGCTGAACGTCCGTCTGGACGATAAACTTAAAAATGAGGCTTACGCGGTGCTGGAAAAACTTAACCTTACCCCGACAGAAGCGGTGCGCCTGCTATTCCAGTATGTGGCAGAAACCGGACGTATGCCCGTGAAGACGGTCACGATTAGCGATAGCGAAGAAGCCCTAATCCAAACCGTCCGCGAGCGGCTAAATAGCCCGCAAAACGGTATCCAGGTTAGTTTGGATGACTTATGAACTCGCGTTCGATCCGCGTGCGCTTAAAGAGTGGTACAAGCTGGGCGATACGGTAAGAGCTCAGTTTAAGAAGAAACTAGCGCAAGTGCTGGCGGAACCCCGGATTGAATCTGCCCGTTTAACGGATTTGCCTGACTGCTACAAAATCAAGCTAAGAGCATCTGGCTATCGTCTGGTTTACCAGGTGCGTGATGACGTGGTGATGGTCTTCGTCATAGCGGTAGGTAAACGCGAGAAATTAGTCGTTTATCATGACGCCCATAAACGACTGTAGTTTAACGCAAGTGATGGACCACCTGGTTGCTGCTGCCGCGCCAGATCAACGCCGGATCTTTTAAGTCTTGCACAAATTTGCCGTCGACCAGCACGTTGATCAGATCAACCACTTCCTTCTGCGCATCATTCAACTCATCCAGTTTGTAACCGGTCCAGACCCAAATATCTTTGCCTGCACACTCTGCGCGAATGCGTTTTACCAGGGCGAGAATGTCCGGCACGTTCTGCGGATGCAGCGGGTCACCGCCCGAAAGGGTAATTCCCTGGCGCTTTATCCGCGTGTCGTTGAGATCGTCAATGATACGTTCCGCCATCTCGTCGGTAAACGGCTGACCTGAGTTCAGACGCCAGGTGCTTTTGTTATAGCAACCGGGGCATTCGTGAACGCACCCTGAAACAAACAGGGTGCAGCGAGTGCCAGGGCCGTTGACGATGTCGACGGGATAGTAGTTGTGATAATTCATTTTCGCTTCTCAATTGACACCATTACTGCGTTGGCTGCACTCGCGCACCCGGGTCACTTACTTATGTAAGCTCCCCGGGATTCGTTCGTTTGCCGCCTTGTCCTGATGCCAATTGCTTTGCGAAAAGTATTGTTTCACCAGACAATAAAACAGAGGAGATTAACCGATCTGCCCATTCCCCAAATGCTTCACGCGGCGTTTCACTTCTTCCTGCTTGCCGGCGTTGAACGGACGCGCGTCCGGGCTACCAAGATAGCCGCACACACGGCGGGTCACCGAGACGCGCGCGGCGTCGTGGTTGCCACATTTCGGACAGGTAAAGCCTTTGCTGGTGCATTCAAACTCACCGGTAAAGCCGCACTCATAGCACTCATCAATCGGGGTGTTTGTCCCGTAATAGGGCACGTGCTGATAGCTGTAATCCCACACGTCTTCCAGCGCTTTCAGGTTGTGCTGAATGTTCGGGTACTCGCCGTAACAGATGAAACCGCCGTTCGCCACCGGCGGATAAGCCGCTTCAAAATCGATCTTGTCGTACGGATTGACCTTTTTCTCGACGTCGAGGTGGAAGCTGTTGGTGTAGTACCCCTTGTCGGTCACGCCATCCACCACGCCAAACTCGGCGGTGTCCAGACGACAGAAGCGGTCGCACAGGTTTTCGCTCGGTGTGCTGTACAGGCTAAAGCCGTAGCCGGTTTCGTCTTTCCACAGATCGACGGCGTCGCGCAGACGCTGAACGATCGCCACGCCTTTAGCACGCAGCGCTTCGCTGTCGTAGACGTGTTGATCGCCAAACAGTGCGTTGATGGTTTCGTGAATACCGATATAGCCCAGAGAAATCGACGCGCGGCCGTTCTTAAAGATTTCAGAAACGTCGTCGTCCGCCTTCAGACGCACGCCGCAGGCGCCTTCCATATACAGAATCGGTGCCACGCGCGCTTTAACGCCTTCGAGGCGCGCGATGCGGGTCATCAGTGCTTTACGCGCCAACACCAGTCGTTCGTCCAGCAAATTCCAGAACGCGTCTTCATTGCCTTTGGCTTCCAGCGCGATACGCGGCAGGTTCAGACTGATCACGCCCAGGTTGTTGCGCCCGTCGTGAACCTGTTCGCCGTTTTCATCTTCGTACACGCCAAGGAAGCTGCGACAGCCCATCGGCGTTTTGAACGAACCGGTGACTTTCACCACCTGGTCGTAGTTCAGAATGTCCGGATACATGCGCTTGCTCGCGCATTCCAGCGCCAGCTGTTTGATGTCGTAGTTCGCATCGCCAAACTTGTGGTTGAGACCGTCACGGATCGCAAACACCAGTTTTGGGAACACCGCCGTTTTGCGGTTTTTGCCGAGGCCTGAAATGCGGTTGCGCAGAATCGACTGCTGAATCAAACGCGATTCCCAGCTCGTTCCTAAACCAAAGCCAAAGGTCACGAACGGCGTCTGGCCGTTGGCGGTGTGCAGCGTGTTCACTTCATATTCCAGCGACTGGAATGCGTCGTAGCACTCTTTTTCGGTGCGGGAATGGGCGTAACCGTCCGCGTCCGGGATCTGCCACTCTTCAGCCACTTTACGGTGTTTTTTGAAGCTTTCAGCCACGAACGGCGCGAGCACTTCGTCGATGCGGTTGATGGTGGTTCCGCCGTAAATATGGCTGGCGACCTGAGCAATAATTTGCGCCGTCACCGCCGTGGCCGTGGAGATCGATTTTGGCGGCTCGATCTCGGCGTTACCCATTTTAAAGCCGTGGGTCAGCATGCCTTTGAGATCGATCAGCATGCAGTTGAACATTGGGAAGAACGGGGAGTAATCGAGATCGTGATAGTGGATCTCACCGCGCTCGTGCGCCTGCACCACGTCGCGCGGCAGCAGGTGCTGACGGGCATAGTGTTTGGCGACAATTCCGGCCAGCAGATCGCGCTGCGTCGGGATCACTTTGCTGTCTTTGTTGGCGTTCTCGTTGAGCAGTGCGGAGTTGGTCTGCTCAACCAGACCGCGAATTTCCTGGTTCAAACGGCCACGCTTTTCGCGCTGAATATCACGATCGTGGCGGTACTCAATGTAGGCGCGCGCGAGCTGTTTATGTGGGCCAGACATCAGCTGGTTTTCGACCGCCGTCTGGATCTCATTGATATCCACCTGGCTGCGTTCATTCATCTGTTGGCTGACGATTTCTGCGACGGTGGCGCAGTAATCTGCGTCATCGACTCCCGCTGCTTTAGCTGCACGCAAAATGGCTTCTTTGATGCGCTCTGACTTAAACGGCACTTTACAGCCATCTCGTTTCATCACATGCGGTGTCATGATCACTCCATTAAAAAACAGGTTATCCACAGAGGTGGGGAAGTATTCATTGAGCACATTTATAGATGCCCCAGTCACTTCCCTCGTTTTCGACCCGTGTTATCCACAATTCCGGCCGACGTTGGCGCCGTTGTAGTGTTGGAATAGTAGACGATAAATACAAGATGTTGGGTCGGCATGCATTTTAAGTTCTATATGTAGTGATTTGCATCAAAGATGTTTGCGATTTTTTTGATTCAGAACAAAGTAAAAGGACGAGAGTACAAACGGCGGGCACTACAGGCTTTGTAAATTCAGGTGGGGAAATTCTGATTAATTATTCAACTAAAACATGCTTGTAACGCCGGGCAACATGATGGTTTCCCGGCGTTTTTCGTCAGTCTTGCAGCCACCAGATGGCTTCGAAGGGGCGCAGAGTCATGGCTATCGGCTGGCTGGACACTTCTGCATAGTTGCTGAGTACCACGCGCCAGTCGCCCTCGTGCGCATCCGGATGCCACTGCTGACACTCGCCGCTCAGGTTGGCGGCCACAATCAGTGTCTGCCCTTGCCATTGACGGCGATAGCACCACAGGAACGGATGTTCAGGCAGGAGATCCTGATAATCGCCCCACGTCAGTACCGGCAGCGTTTTGCGCAGCTGAATCAACGACTGATAGGCATAGAAAACGGAGTCGGGATCGTTAAGCGCTGCGGCAACGTTAATCGTGCCGACGTTATTGCAGAGATCGATCCACGGTTCACCCTTTGTAAATCCGCCGTTCTGGCTGGCGTCCCACTGCATGGGTGTGCGGCCATTGTCGCGGGATTTACTCGCCAGAATCGCCAGAAGTTCGTCCGCTTCGCGGCCTTTTTCGCGATTTTCAGCGAACATATTGTGGCTTTCAACATCACGATAATCGGTGATACGGGTGAAGTGCGGATTGGTCATGCCGATCTCTTCGCCCTGATAAATGTACGGCGTGCCCTGCATTCCGTGCAGAACCATGCCGAGCATTTTGGCGGCTGGCACACGGTATTCGCCCTCATCGCCAAAGCGCGACACAATGCGCGGCTGATCGTGATTACACCAGAACAGCGCATTCCACGCCTTGTTGTGCATGCCTTGCTGCCAGTGGCTGAACAGGGCTTTTAGCGCCACGAAATCGGGCAACGCCTGCGTCCATTTTTCGCCGTTCGGGTAATCCACTTTTAAATGATGGAAGTTGAACGTCATCGACAGTTCGTGCCCGTCCAGCGCCGCGTACTGCTGGCAATTCTCCAGCGAGGTGGATGACATCTCGCCCACGGTCATCAGCGCGCGCGGGGTAAATACGTCGCGGCTCATCTCCTGCAAAAATTCGTGAACGCGCGGTCCGTCGGTGTAGAAGCGACGCCCGTCGCCGAGGGTATCGTCGGGGAAATCCTGCTGTTTGGAGATCAGGTTAATCACGTCGAGACGCAAACCGTCCACGCCGCGATCGGCCCAGAACGCGCAGACTTTTTTCAGCTCCGCACGCACCGCTGGATTTTCCCAGTTGAGATCCGCCTGTTCGGGCGCAAATAAGTGCAAGTAATACTGCTCGCTCTCGGCGTGCCAGCGCCAGGCGTTGCCGCAAAACTTGGAGCGCCAGTTGTTCGGCAAGGCATCCGGCGTGCCGTCGCGCCAGATATAGAACTGGCGATACGGACTCGCTTTATTCAGCGACTCGCGGAACCACGCGTGCTGCGTGGAGGTGTGGTTAAGAACCATGTCGAGCACGATGCGAATCCCACGCGTATGCGCCTGCGCCACCAGTTCGTCAAAATCATCCAGCGTGCCGTAAGCCGGATCGATGGCGGTATAATTCGCCACGTCGTAGCCGTTATCCACCTGCGGGGAAATATAGAACGGGGTCAGCCAAATCGCGTCGATGCCGAGAGCTTTGAGGTAGTCCAGATGCTGCGTCACGCCGCGCAAATCGCCGGTGCCGCTTGCGGTGGTGTCCTGGAAACTCTTTGGGTAAATCTGATAGATGACGCCGTTTTGCCACCAGTGAGGAAGGGTATTCATAGTTCGTTCCTGCAAATGCGAAGGGGCGCAAGTGCGCCCCGAATGAAGAGGTTAAACAATCTGCAGCGTGCCCTGACGGAACTTACGCTGATAAACCACGGTGGTCAGCGCCATCGGCACGATAACCGCAATCGCCGTTGCCAGCGCAAACACCTGCCAGTAAGCCGGTTGGATGGAGAGAATGCCCGGCAGGCCGCCGACGCCAATCCCGTTTGCCATCACCCCGTTCAGACCGCACAGCAGCGCGGCCAGGCCGGAGCCAATCATCGCGCACAGCATCGGGAAGCGGTATTTCAGGTTGATGCCATACATCGCCGGCTCGGTCACGCCGAGATAGGCGGAGATCGCAGCCGGAACCGAGATTTCGCGTTCGTTATGCTTGCGGCTGACGATGATAATCCCCGTTACCGCAGACGCTTGAGCGATGTTCGACAGGGCGATCAGCGGCCAGACCGGCGTGCCACCGAGGCTCTGGATCATCTGCATATCAATCGCCAGCGTGGTCTGATGCACGCCGGTGATCACCAGTGGCGCATACAAGAAGCCAAACAGCGCCGCACCAACTGGCGCAAAGCTGCCGGTCATCAGGTGACGTACCGCGAAGGCCACGCCGTCGCCAATCATGCGGCCAAACGGACCGATAAACGCGTGGGCGAGGAATACCGCCAGAATCAGAGAACAGACCGGAACGACGACCAGATAGAGATAATCCGGCACGATGCGTTTCAGGCGCGTCTCAATAAAGCCCAGCGCCAGGCCCGCCAGCAGCGCCGGAATCACCTGCGCCTGGTAGCCCACTTTGGCGATGGTAAACATCCCGAAGTTCCAGACGTCCGGCACCTGCTGTCCCAGTAAGTAAGCGTTCATTAACTGCGGAGAGACCAGCGTAATGCCCAGAACGATACCCAGAATCGGCGTTCCGCCCATTTTGCGCACCGCCGACCAACAAATCCCAACCGGCAGATAGAAGAAGATAGCCTCGCCAATCAGCCACAGGAAATCGTAAATACTTTGCAGCGCGGGATACATCTGCGCCAGCGTTTTGCCGTCGCTCATCGGCACGTCGCCGATCACGTTGCGGAAGCCCAAAATTAAGCCTCCGCTGATCAGCGCAGGTAGCAGCGGGAAGAAGATTTCCGCGAAATGGGAAATCAACTGCTCGTGCCATTTCATGTTCTGACGCGCCGCTTTTTTGGCTTGCTCTTTATCAGCCGAAGAGTGGCCTGTTGTTGCCAGTAGCGCCTGGTAGTAATCGCCCACTTCGGTGCCAATCACCACCTGGAACTGCCCGGCATTGGTGAAGCAACCTTTGACCATCGACAGATTTTCGATGGCTTTCGGATCGGCTTTGGCCGGGTCGTTCAACACAAAGCGCAGGCGGGTGATGCAGTGACTGACGGTGGCGATGTTCTCGCGTCCCCCAACCAGCACGATCAACTGGTCGATATCGGTTTGTTTTACTTTGCTCATCATGAAGCCTCATGACAGATGTGGAGGGTAATGACCTGGACGCAAGCCTACGCTTTATGCGAAATATCGAAAATGGGAACGTTCCCTAAATCAGGTGAAGATCACAATAATTCCTTTAATCCACACAATCATTCAAGCGGCATGAAGGCCGCAAGTGAGTGAATCCCAGGGTCATAGATAACGCTGTGACTGGGGTGAACGAACGCAGCCAATGCACAGGCTGCTTGAAGGATGACGTGTATTTAAGAGAGGTGGGCGGGGATAACGATCTGCCGCGGTTCGCTGCGGCCATTTATTTGCTCGATAAGCTGTGATGCCGCCTGGCGACCGGCTTCTGCGTAGCCTGGATCGACGGTGATAATTTCCGGATGCAGGAACTTCATCAGCGGCGTGCTGCCCACGCTCGCCAGCTGGAGTGTATCGATACGCTGCTCCTGCAAATACTTGCTTGCGCCCAGCGCGAGGGTATCCGTGGCGCAGATAAGCGCGGTGGTGTGCGGTGTTAATACGCTTGCCACCTGATCGTAACCCTGCTTCATCGCCAGGCCTGGCAGAGAAGCCACGGCGGGCAGATTGTGTTTTTTGCAAAACGCCAGATAGGCTTCGTGACGGCGCTTGCCGGTGGTGACGTCGCTGTGCGGCACGCCGAGATAGCTGATATGGCGATGCCCCTGATCGTACAGTTTTTGCATCAGGGTGCGGATCGCCCCTTCATCGTCGTAACACACGGAAGCAAATCCGCTGGCATCGCGCGCCAGCAGCACCAGCGATGCTTGCCACGGTTTCAGCATGTCGTCTTTAATGCCGGAAAAGCCAAACAGCACCACGCCGTCGATATTGCGGCGCTTCAGCATACCGAGATGCTCTTCCACCATCTGCGTCGAAAACTGGCTTTCCATCATGATCGGGTCGTAACCCTGCTCGTAAAACGCCGGGAGCATGGTTTGTACCGCCAGGTTTTCCGACAGGGAATCAAGACGAGAAACGATAATCGCGACCACTTTGTCGCTCTGCCCGCGCATGGCGCGCGCGGAACGGGAGGGGGAAAAACCGTGCTGATTCATGACCGCCTCGACGCGCTCACGCGTGCGCTCGCTGACACCACTTTCGTTGTTCAGCACGCGCGACACGGTGGATTTGCCCACGCCGCTTAAGCGCGCAATGTCTTTGATGGTCAGGCGGTTCTGCATCCTTTATTCCCTGTAACAGCGATAAATCGTCATTTGAGCCTACTGCGACACCACGATTTCGCAATGGGCAAAATCTGGTTTCGACGGTTCATCTATCCAGGGCCCACGCTTAATGCCGCGTGAATAGTGCCGTGTATACGTTCGGTTTAGTTACGCAGGCTTATCATACCGCTCGAATCGTCACAAACGGTATGGATAAAACACGATACTGCGCGTCGACTTACTCTTTTTACTTACCGGAGGCTGTATGGACCCTGATCCCACCCCTCTCCCGCGATGGAGAATCTCTTTCCGGTAAGCCAGCCCTCGCTGTCTCACCGGTGATGTGAGGCAGCAACGTCATAAACGTTCCTGCTGTAAAAATGTGAATGCCCTTCAGGTACAGCACTGCCACGCCTGAGGGAAAAACTGCGTCCGCCTCTGCGGATGCGGGGGAATTGTTATGCTGAAAAATATCACCCGGCAGCTACACGCACTGTTTGGCCGCCACCTGCCGCGCCGTCTCATTCAGCGCGATCTTCTGCCTGATGCCAAAAACGTGGCCGGAACCGTTATTCCACCAACGCTGACGGAACACTGCCTGAAAGCCGCCGCGATGGATGAGAATGAAGTCTGGCGGGCGTTTGGCGGTCACCCGGAAGGGCTGAACGCTGCGGAAGTCGAAAAAACACGCGCCGAACATGGCGACAACCAGATCCCGGCGCAAAAGCCGTCACCGTGGTTCGTCCACCTGTGGCTGTGCTACCGCAACCCGTTCAACCTGCTGCTGACCGCGCTGGGTATCGTTTCCTATGCCACGGAAGATCTGTTCGCCGCTGGCGTGATTGCGCTGATGGTCGCCATCTCTACACTGCTGAATTTCATTCAGGAAGCGCGGTCGACCCGTGCGGCTGACGCCCTGAAAGCGATGGTCAGCAACACCGCTACCGTGCAGCGTGTTATCAACGAGAAAGGCGAAAACGCCTGGCTTGAGTTGTCTATCGATCAGCTGGTGGTGGGCGACGTCATTAAACTCGCCGCGGGTGACATGATCCCGGCCGATCTTCGCATCATCAAGGCACGCGATCTGTTTGTCGCGCAGGCTTCGCTCACCGGCGAATCGCTGCCGGTCGAGAAAGTGGCGCGCAGCCGTGACCCGCAGCAAACCAATCCGCTCGAAAGCGATACCCTGTGCTTTATGGGGACCACCGTGGTGAGCGGCACGGCGCAGGCCATTGTGATCGCCACCGGCGGCAACACTTGGTTTGGCCAACTGGCGGGACGCGTCAGCCAGCAGGAGAGCGAGCCAAACGCGTTCCAGAAAGGCATTGGTCGCGTCAGCATGTTGCTGATCCGCTTTATGATGGTGATGACGCCGATTGTGCTGCTGATCAACGGCTACACCAAAGGCGACTGGTGGGAAGCTGCGCTGTTTGCGCTCTCCGTCGCGGTTGGCTTAACGCCGGAAATGCTGCCGATGATCGTCACCTCCACGCTGGCGCGCGGGGCGGTCAAACTGTCGAAGCAAAAAGTCATCGTGAAACATCTCGACGCTATCCAGAACTTTGGCGCGATGGACATCCTGTGTACCGACAAAACCGGGACGCTGACGCAGGATAAAATCGTGCTCGAGAACCACACGGATATCGCCGGGAAGGTAAGCGAGCGTGTGCTGCACACGGCCTGGCTGAACAGCCATTATCAAACCGGCCTCAAAAATCTGCTGGATGTCGCGGTGCTGGAAGGGGTGGACGAAGATTCGGCCCGCACGCTGTCGACGCGCTGGCAAAAAGTGGATGAGATCCCGTTCGACTTTGAGCGCCGCCGCATGTCGGTGGTGGTGAGCGAACAGCCGGATGTGCATCAGCTGATTTGCAAAGGGGCACTGCAGGAGATCCTGAATGTGTCGGCTCAGGTGCGTCATAACGGTGAAATTGTGCCGCTGGACGACACCATGCTGCGCCGCATCAAACGCGTGACGGACAATCTCAATCGTCAGGGACTGCGCGTGGTGGCGGTTGCCAGTAAAATCCTGCCTGCACGCGTTGGCGACTATCAGCGTATCGACGAATCCGATTTGATTCTCGAAGGTTACATCGCATTCCTCGATCCGCCGAAAGAGACCACAGCACCGGCGCTGAAAGCGCTGAAAGCCTCCGGCATTACCGTCAAAATCCTGACCGGTGACAGCGAACTGGTGGCGGCAAAAGTGTGCCGTGAAGTCGGGCTGGATGCCGGTGACGTGGTGACGGGCAGCGATATCGAAACGCTTTCCGATGACGAGCTGGCGGCACTGGCAAAACACACCACGCTGTTTGCGCGCCTGACGCCGATGCACAAAGAGCGCATTGTCACGCTGCTGCGTCGCGAAGGGCACGTGGTGGGCTTTATGGGCGACGGCATCAACGATGCGCCTGCGCTGCGGGCGGCCGATATCGGGATTTCCGTGGACGGCGCGGTGGATATCGCGCGGGAAGCGGCCGATATCATCCTGCTAGAAAAGAGCCTGATGGTGCTGGAGCAGGGTGTGATTGAAGGGCGTCGTACCTTCGCCAATATGCTGAAATACATCAAAATGACCGCCAGCTCTAACTTCGGTAACGTCTTTAGCGTGCTGGTGGCGAGCGCATTTCTGCCGTTCCTGCCGATGCTCCCGCTGCATCTGCTGATCCAGAATCTGATGTATGACGTCTCCCAGGTGGCGATCCCGTTTGATAACGTGGACGAAGAGCAGATCCAAAAACCGCAGCGCTGGAATCCGTCCGATCTGGGCCGTTTCATGCTGTTCTTTGGCCCGATCAGCTCGATCTTTGATATTTTGACCTTCTGCCTGATGTGGTTTGTGTTCCACGCCAACACGCCGGAACACCAGACGCTGTTCCAGTCCGGCTGGTTCGTGGTCGGGTTGCTGTCGCAAACGCTGATTGTGCATATGATCCGCACGCGCCGTATCCCGTTCATCCAGAGCCGCGCTGCCTGGCCGCTGATCATCATGACCCTGCTGGTGATGGCGATGGGCATCGCGCTGCCGTTCTCACCGCTGGCGAGTTACCTGAGCCTGCAAGCGCTGCCGCTGAGCTACTTCCCATGGCTGGTGGCGATTCTGGCGGGGTATATGGTGCTGACGCAGATGGTAAAAGGGTTCTATGCCCGTCGCTACGGTTGGCAGTGATTTCGCGCCCTCTCGCATTATAAGAAGACTGGGGTGAGGGATCAGCTCCCTCTCCCCTTGGGAGAGGGCTGGGGTGAGGGGAACAGGCGTCTCGCTTTTCTCCTTCACCTTTTGGAAGAGGGCCGGGATGAGGGGAACAGGCATCTCGGTTTTCTCCCTCTCCCTTTGGGGGAGTGCAGGGGTGAGGGGAGCAGACGGCTCGGTTTTCTCCCTCTCCCTTTGGGGGAGTGCAGGGGTGAGGGGAGCAGACGGCTCGGTTTTCTCCCTCTCCCTTTGGGAGAGGGCTGGGTTGAGGGGATACGGTTGCTCCCAAATTCAACAACCTGTGATCCCCGTCGCCCTACCTCCTTGACGACAATTTACCCACATGTTAACAAAATGTTTTGCTCTTATTTGGCCCGTCAAATTTGATAAGGAACATTATGTTGCGTTACAGCCTCCTGACCGCCGGGCTTTTGCTCGGCTCTTCTGCTCTTGCGGCACCGGCGGGCGATTTGCCCCTCATGCCGTGGCCTGCCCACGTTGAGCGCCCAACGCCGCAAGGCGCGCTGGTTCTGAACGATAAACTTTCTGTCAGCGTGAGCGGTGACGATCTCGGTGATGCCGTGGACCGTCTGCGTCAGCGCATCGCGCTGCAAACCGGCTGGACGCTTCAGCCGCAGGCTGTGAATCCGGATAAACCCACCATTCGCATCGCTATCGCTAAAAAAGTTACCCCGCAACCTCTGCCCGACAGCGATGAACGATACACGCTCACCGTCGACGCCAACGGCGTCAATATCGCCGCCAACACCCGATTTGGTGCGCTGCGCGCGATGGAAACGCTGCTCCAGCTCATTCAAAACGGCGCGGAAAACACCTCGCTGCCGTGGGTGAAAATTGAAGATGCCCCGCGCTTCCCATGGCGCGGTCTGCTGCTCGACTCCGCGCGTCATTTCATCCCGCTTGAAGATATCAAACGGCAGATCGACGGCATGGCGGCCGCCAAACTGAACGTGTTGCACTGGCATTTAACCGACGATCAGGGCTGGCGATTTGCCTCGAAACACTATCCAAAACTGACGCAACTGGCGAGCGATGGACTGTTTTACACCCCTGAGCAGATGCGTGACATCGTGCGATACGCCACCGCGCGCGGCGTGCGCGTAGTGCCCGAAATCGACCTGCCGGGCCACGCGTCGGCGATCGCCGTGGCCTATCCGGAGCTCATGAGCGCGCCAGGACCGTATGAAATGGAACGCCATTGGGGGGTGTTGAAACCGGTTCTCGATCCGACAAAAGAAGCGACATATGCCTTTGCTGAGGCGATGGTCAGCGAGCTGGCGGCGATCTTCCCCGATCCGTATCTGCACATCGGCGGCGATGAAGTTGACGACACGCAGTGGAAAGAAAACAAAGCTATTCAGCAATTTATGCGCGACAACAAACTTGCTGACAGCCACGCATTGCAGGCGTATTTCAACCGCAAGCTGGAAACGATCCTTGAAAAACATCACCGCCAGATGGTCGGCTGGGATGAGATTTACCATCCGGATCTGCCCAAAAGCATTCTGATTCAGTCCTGGCAGGGGCAGGACGCGCTCGGCGAAGTGGCGAAGCAGGGCTACAAAGGCATTCTCTCCACCGGTTTTTATCTCGATCAGCCGCAAAGCACGGCCTATCACTATCGCAATGAAATCGTGCCGCAAGGCTTAAACAGCGTGGATATCATTGGCGATAACGACAGCGCACAAAGCTGGACGTTTACCATGCCACGCCTGAAAGGCAAGCCGGTTGAAGGCAGCTTTACGCTGGTGAAAGCGGTTTCTGGCTGGCGCGGATTTATTGATTTCAACGGTAAATCCCGGCGTGCGGTGAATAATATTGAGTGGCGTGATGACAATCAGGTGACGTTCACCGTTGATACCTGGATGGGCGAAACGCGCCCGGTGGTGAACGTCGCGGACGACAAGCTGACGGGCTATTTCCTGGTAGGTAACGCGCGCTATTTGATTTCCGGCGCGCGTCTGGATGACGTACCAAAAGGCACGCAACCGGTGGTGCCGGATGCCGATCAGCAGGCTAATCTGATGGGCGGCGAAGCGGCGCTGTGGGCGGAAAACGTGGTCGCGCCGGTGCTGGATATCAAGCTGTGGCCGCGCGCGTTTGCGGTGGCGGAGCGTCTGTGGTCCGCGCAGGACGTGAAGGATGTCGACAACATGTACACCCGTTTGCAGGCGATGGACACCTGGACGACGGTATCGGTCGGCCTTCAGCAGCACAGCCAGCAGCAGGCGTATTTCATACGTCTGGCGAATACGACCGAGACGCTGCCGCTGCAGATTCTCGCGCAGGCGCTGGAACCGGCGCAGTATTACACCCGTCAGCATCTCAAATTCCAGGCCGGAAATTATCATCAGTTTGAGCCGCTAAACCGTTACGCCGATGCGCTGAGCGCGGAGAGCAACACCGTGCGCCAGATGAACAAATGGGCCGAACGCCTGGTCAGCGATGCGGAAGACACCGAAAGCGCCGAGGCGCTGCGCCACGTGTTTACCCGTTGGCAAAGCAATACCAGCGATGCGCTGGCGCTGAGTGACAATAATTATCAGCTCAAAGCCATCAAGCCCGTTATTCAGGAGGTGGATAAGCTGACATCAATTGGCCTACGGTTGGCCGACCTGGTGGCGCGACAGGGCACGCTGGATGATAAGGAGATCGCTTCTATTCAAAAAGAGCTGGATAAGGCCGCGGAGATTCAGGACGAGGTGGTGATCGCGGCGGTTTATCCGGTTGAGACGTTGTTAAGGGCGACGCGTAATCAGTAGGGGGTGGCAAAGCTGACCCTTCTGAGCGATTTTACTCAAAAGCTATTAGTGACGTAATGAACAAAATCACAAAGTAATCCGGTTATTTTTAACAATCTGATGACTAAGTGTTACGCAGTGATACCTTATATAATGCAACTTTAAAATAATAGTAGGCATCTGGCTTTATACAGATGCCTACTACAAAAAAATTATTCCTTTCAACTTTCTGGAGGATAAGGATGCATTGCTGATTCTATATGTCGAAATTTTCTTGGGTCGATCCCAGTATAATTCTGAGCCATTGTTTGCGTTAGTGAAGTTAAACGAATTTTACTTAGTGGGTTTGAACGTTGCGAAGGCAAACTGTCAGTAACCTTTTCAACGACAACTGCTTTGATAAATTTTATGCCATTATTCAAGCAATGGAAGAGTCGGGCATTTCCTTCAATTACATAGTATTTCTCATTTATTTTTTCAAGTACAGGTGGTGTAATTATAGTTGAAGTTCCATTAAGTAACTTTACTTTGTAAACTCCGAATGTATCAGCGTGTTTGATAATATCAGCCATGAAGCTTTTTACTTGTTCAACTTTATACTCTTTGACTGACTCTGACATACTGAAAATACTGTCATTCACTTCAATCCTTTCTAGAGAGAAAACAGCATTCCTGTATTGATGGACATTCCTCAGTTTGGATGATATTTCGAGGTCAGAGCATGGGATGTATTCTAAATTACAATTATCGATTGATTTTTCGAACCATTCTTTTTTTATTTTTTCTCTCAAAAGATTAATAATTGGAGCATCATTAAAATAATTATACATTTTGACTTTTTCATTTTTGTAAGAATCGTCTTCGTTTTCGCTGGTAGTTAGAATTGCAGTGCTATATTGATCGAAAGGAGAAAATAAGAATCCATTGAATGGTAAGGTATTTACATAATGAATATTTGCACCGATATTTTCTAAGAGATAGTGGAATCTTTTTTCAGGAACTTTGTCAGCATTTTTGCTTTTGAGTAAGCAAGTTAGCTTCACGCCTCTTTTAAGTGCGATTAAAATGGTCGGGAAAATAAAATCCAACCATTTACATGATGTTTCTGAAACCAAAATTTCATTACTACAGTCTCTAATTTGTTGAACTAGCATAAGCATTTTCTCATCAAAGCCTTGTGATACGGCATTGATATTTCCTTGTCTGAACAGAACTCTTTCATTAGCAATAAAGTCCTTAACAGCTAGCATTCCTGCTTGATGCAATCCTTCTTTACATTCTTTATCAACTGATTTAAAGTCAGTGGAGCCTACATCTCCTGTATCAATCATTATATTATAAGTTGATGTTTGAAGCATCTTCTGCACTTCCGAACCACCAGCAACAACTGCATTTGATAACTTTTCGAAATATTCAATTATATTATTTGGTTTCTTTGAGATAGTTACTTTCTGTATAAGTCTAAAATTAATTATGTTTGGTTTTTTAGTATAGAAAGCCATATCATCCAATAATTTGGAAAATATAAATGATGGAAGGTTACTAACAACACCACCATCTACAAAGATCGAATCATTGTCTGAAATTGCTTGAAAGAAAAATGGAATGCTGCATGAACAACGAACTGCGTAAGAAACACTTGCTTCAGGAGTAGTTTCAGTAGACCAAACTTGGGGCAATCCAGTTGAAAGATTAGTAGCAACTATATGCAATGGGATTTTCAATTCATTAAAGCGAATACTTCCTTTTGCCCCTCGTTCTCTGTACGAAAGGAGTAACTCTTGTAATATGCTTTCAAGCCATTCTTCAATTTTACAAGATGAATGCATTCCTGAATTAAACAGGATATCTTTAATTGGAGTGTATTTTCCTAGTGGAATGTATTTTATAGCATTAACAAAGCTGATGTTATTTTTATATATTGAGTCAGTTTTAACCGGAGGGCTTAAAAATATAGAAAGATCTGTCTCCATTAATAATTTTGAAATATATTCAGGAGGGCCACCAGCTGCTATTAATGCAGCCACAATTGAACCAGCGGATGTGCCTGCTAAACGTTCAAAACTCATTCCAGATTCTTTAGCTGCCTTAAAGGCTCCTGCGTGAGCTGCGCCTCTAACCCCACCTCCATCAAAAACTCCCCAGCAATGTGAAAAAAAATTTGTTTTCATGTGTGTATCCTTATTTAAAATCCAAAGAATTATTTTTGTTCTAAAATTGATTTAATTATTTTTTTGGCGTTTTTTTTATGCTCAGGAGGACAATAATTATCAATCCCAGTAAGCACTTTTTTGATATTTGAACTATTATTACAAGTGTCTTTTATGAATTTTTTGATTGTATTAGATGGTAATAAATTGAATTTTGCCGAGAATATAACAGCTCTTGCTGTTTGAATAATGGGAAATGCAACTTCATCAGCAAGAAAATCTATCTCTTGATTCTTTATTGATTCGATGCACCCAAAGTCTAATAGATAGGGGTCTGAATTGTTCTGTCTCGGATAATATATAACGGAATTGATTGTGTAATCAGCAGTTAATATCAAAGAGGAAAATTCTTTTTTTAACGAGTTTTTTGATATAAGATAAGTTTTATCGAGCTCCCATATATCAATGTGCATCGTGGGGTATTCTATAAAATATCCGCCAAACATATTTTCGTTTACTTGTTTTTTTTTGATGAAATGTTTGGAAAGTTCATTTTTACCTTTGCAAACAAAATCAATATCTTTTGATTTAATGTTTTTTTTTGTTAATAATTCTATTATTCGATCTCTCACCCAACCGCCAAAAATGACCCCTTCAAATCCATCTAAATAAAGGTCATTAAATGTTTTTGAAATAAATTCATCTTCGTCTAATAACTTATTAAAGCTATCTGTTATGTAACGTTCTGCTTTTTTAAAAAATATTGGATCAGTTGGCGCAGGATTAAGTTTTTCCCGATCTTTTGATAAAAACACACTTTCAATAATCATATAATTCCTGAGCTTCGCGGTTTGTTGGCCATTAAACTAATATTTTGATGGTTAAGTGTCGTAATGTAAAGCATGTCATATGTAGTTTACAGCTCATGTTCAACATGAATTACATAATCAATGCAATTACGAAACATTCAATGCTGAAATTTCCCCCGTGCTAACGTATAAGTCTTACTCGTAGTCACTTTTCCACAATTCAAGATCTGTCCAAAACCCCGGCCATAGGCCGAGAATTACTCTCTGATCTTACACTCTCCGCCTCACCACTGGAATATTCTCCGTATCATTCAGCGCGCCAGGAAAAGTTTTCAGCCATTCCTGCACGCGTTTTTTATTGATATTCACCACGCTCATGCCTTCGAGGCAGCCCCACAGTTCGCGAGTGTTTTGCGGCGTAATGATGATGCAGTCTGGCATCACGCGATTTTTACCGGCATACCGTCGAGAAAACCGGCTTTTGGCAGCCACTCGCCGGAAAGCGGAATAAAGCGATTGCGGATTCTGGAATACAGCTCGCAGCAGGCGGCGCTGGATACTGGCGTGTCGGCTCGGGCGTGTACCGCTGCCTCGACCGTGTCTTTGCCGTGAAGACGATGCGCATCTTTTTTGCGAGTCACCTCGGGAAAACGATCATTACCCTCCGATCTCTCAGGATCTGTTTGGGCAATAGTGGGATCTGGCATAAACTCGTTTGCAGCCATTTTCAACTCCGTAGTCAGTTGTTTGTGGTTAGCGGTGTAAGGGTGGTTGGACACCTTTGCATCGCGCTAATTAATACTCGCTTTTAATACCTCTCAATTCCCGCTCTGAATAAACCCCTCATCGCGTAAAACCAATAATACTCCTCTGGATAAAAAAACAGTGCTCACAAATCAGGGCAAATACGGGAAATGCGAGGGCGCTTCAGCGGAAATTAAGTTGGAATGAAACGTTACAACAAGAACTTCGTCATTTGCACAGGTCACCGGTGTTGAGTCTCCGCTGAAATCGGCGAACCGGAGGCCGGATCGAAAAGGGGGCCGCGTAGCCCCCTTGTCACGTTCACAGGTTTTAAAAGCCATTATGTTCTGCTGAACATAAGGTGAACGGAATAACCTCAGATACTTAACCGATCGCCCCAAACAGTAATAGGGCAAAACGATCAGCGACGAACTGCAATCGCCTCAATCTCAATCTTCACATCTTTCGGCAGACGCGCCACTTCAACGCAAGAACGCGCCGGGAAAGTCGCATTATGCTCGGTGAAGAACGCTTCGTAAGTGGCGTTAACGGTCGCAAAATCGTTCAGATCTTTCACAAACACCGTAGTTTTCACGATATCGCCCACTTTCAGGCCCGCGGATTCCACGATGGCTTTCACGTTTTCCAGCGACTGACGCGCCTGAGCAGAAACGTCATCCGGTACTTCACCGGTTTTTGGGTTCACCGGGATCTGACCGGAAGTGATGATCATGCTGCCCAGATCAACGCCCTGAACGTATGGGCCGATAGCCGCAGGTGCATTTTCCGTCGCAAGTACTTTTGTCATGATTTCTCCAGGATAACAGCGTTAAAAAATTCATAGGCATTATACACTTCATCCTTCACGCTGCCTCATCGTTGGCCGCGTCCTCCTACCCCGGTCACAGAGTTTTTTCTGCTCGCGGGGATATTCAGACTTGCCGCCTTAATGCAGCGAGAATGAGTTCGTGTAACAGAACGCCTCAATTAGTTAGCCAGCACCACATAATGAGAAAACTCTTTTTCGCAGTATTTGCATTTGAGTGCGATGTCTTTCTCGCGCTTTTTGACTGCAAAGCTGGATGAAACCGGCTCAGCGTGGCTGATGCAGTTGCTGTTCGGGCAGACCAGAACGGTGTCGATACGTTCTGGTAAGTTCGGGCGAGATTTCCCCACCACTTCGTAATCGTCGATGCGGTTAACGGTCGCATCAGGCGCATACAGGGACAACTGGTTCACCTGCTCGTCGGTCAGGAACGTGTTCTCGATTTTGATCAAATCTTTGCGGCCCATTTCGCCGGATGGCAGATTCAAACCGATAGTGATGCGCTGATCGGTTTCGGTCAGCTTGAACAGCGTCAGCAGCTTAAAGCCGATTTGCGCAGGGATATGGTCAATCACCGTGCCACGCTTGATGGCTTCTACCTGGAGTTTGTTATCGTGTGTCATGTTCATGTTCCCTTACAGTGCTAATTCGCGATTCAAAACCAGTGCCAGCAGCGCCTGGCGAGCAAAAATGCCGTTGCCAGCCTGCTGGAAATACCAGGCGTGCGGCGTCTTGTCCACGTCGGTGGCGATCTCGTCGATGCGCGGCAGCGGATGCAGTACTTTCATGTTGGTGCGTGCGCCTTCGAGGTCGCTGGCGCGCAGGACAAATTGCGCCTTCACGTTAGCGTATTCGGACGGGTCCAGACGCTCTTTCTGCACGCGCGTCATATACAGAATGTCCACGTCGCCCATCACCTCTTCGATGCTGGCGTGCTGGCTCCAGGTAATGCCTTTTTCATCCAGCATATCGAGAATGTACTGCGGCATCGCCAGCGCGGTCGGGGCGATAAAGTAGAAACGGTTGCCCTTAAATTTCGCCAGCGCCTGCGCCAGCGAGTGGACGGTGCGGCCATATTTCAGGTCACCGACCATCGCGATATTCAGGTTCTCAAGCTGTCCCTGCGTTTCCTGAATGGTGAACAAATCCAGCAGGGTTTGCGTCGGGTGCTGATTCGCGCCGTCACCCGCATTCAGAATCGGAATGCCGCCGGAAAACTCTGTCGCCAGACGCGCCGCGCCTTCCTGCGGGTGGCGCATCACAATCGCGTCCACGTAAGTGCTGATCACTGAAATGGTGTCCGCCAGCGTTTCGCCTTTTTTGCCCAGCGACGTGTTGCTGCTGTCAGAGAAGCCCACGACGCTGGCGCCCAGACGGTGCATGGAGGTTTCGAACGACAGGCGGGTGCGCGTCGACGCTTCGAAGAAACAGCTGGCAATCACTTTATGCTTCAGCAGCTCGGGCTGTGGGTTGGCCTTCAGTTTTGCCGCGGTATCGAGAACCAATTCCAGCTCTTCGCGGCTGAGGTCATTGATGGAAATGATGTGTTTTTGATAAAGCGGGTTCATGTTTATCTCCTGACGCCGGGCAAAAAAAAGCCCCTCAAATGAGGGGCTCTGGGAATAGGGTAAGCAACGGGAAGAAAAACGGCAGGCCAGCGTCTGTTTTCAGACGCGGTAAGACATGATGTCGAACACGCTTGAGCATGGCTTCCTCCCGGCAAATTGTCGGCGATTATACTCAGCTCGATTTTCTGATCAAGCGATTAATGCACACTTTACTCATCGCAAACGGTTCTATCTGAATATTAATGCGTTCTGAGTAAATAATTAATTTGCTTGTGCACCAGCGGCGTGCGCTTCACCACGCGGGGCGCAACCCAGACAATACTGCTCCCGGCCACCACGCCTAAAATTTCCGGTAACTGGTGATAATCCAGAATTCGCGCCACCGCGCGGCCATATCCCGCCACCGTGTGGATAAGGATAAACTCGCTATTGTGCTCCACGCTGACCACCATTTCAGAGATCGAACGCGCCGCATCGGGGGAAGGGCGCAGCTGCGGATTCATGGAATAAATCTTTTGGCCTTTCGCATTGCGAATTTTTATGACGCCAAGCAACTTCAGCAGCCGGGAAACGCTCGACTGGCTGATACTGTCAAACCCGCGCTCTTGCAAATCGCGGCGTATTTCTTCCTGGGAAAGGTAACTTTTTTCGCTGATCAGGCTCTGGCAAACCCTGAGCTGAAGCTGTTCTTTTGGGGAGTAATCTCCGTATTCCGTCATATCTAATCCCATTTGATGGCCAAAAATGTCCGGTGGCGCCGCACCGAACCGGGGTCCGGATAAGCACAGCGCCATCCGGCAAATTACAACAACGCACCCAGGCTTAACGCCGCCATGATCACTACCGTCAGAATGCCGAGCAGCGGCGCAACCCATTTCAGGTAGCGCACGTAAGGTACGCGGGCGATGGCAAGGCCACCCATCACGACGGCAGACGTCGGCGTGACCAGATTGACGATGCCGGATGCGGACTGGTACGCGGTCACGACCAGGTCGCGGTTGACGTTAGCGAAATCGGCGAGCGGCGCCATGATCGGCATCGTCAGAACGGCCAGGCCGGAGGAAGAAGGCACAAGAAACGACAGCACAACTTCCAGCCAGTACATCACGTTGATGAACGCCACCGATGACAATCCGGTAACCAGCCCTTCAGCACTGTGCAAAATCGTGTGCGTAATCATGCCCTTATCCATGATGACTACGATACCGCGTGCGATGCCGATAATCAGCGCGACGCCCAGCAAATCCCGCGCCCCGTTGATAAATGTTGAGGTCAGCTCTTCCTCACTCATGCGGGCAATCAGGCCAACGATAATCGCACTGGCGAGGAACACGGCGGAAATCTCCGCCATCCACCACCCCAGAACGGCCACGCCGTAAATCATCACCGCGAAGGCAAGGGCGAAAATCACCAGAATCACTTTGCGCACCGGGGTGAATTCCAGCGATTGCTCGCCTTTGTTGCCCAGGAAATGGCTGCGGTTCTCTTCCAGTTTGTCGGCGACGATCGACAGGGACGGATCCTGGCGCACTCTACGAGCGTAGCGCATCACCCACGCCACGCAGATGAGCCAGCCGATCACCAGCAGCGCGACGCGCAAAACGATCCCGTTGGTGAAAGGAATACCCGCCGCGTTGGCGGCGATCACCGTGGCGAAGGGGTTGATGGTCGATCCGAGCGTGCCGATGCCTGCGCCGAGCAAAATGGTGGAGGCGGCGACAACCGGATCGAAACGGGCGGCCAGCATCACCGGCACTAACAGCGTGTAGAACGGCAGCGACTCTTCGGCCATGCCGTAGATCGTGCCGCCTGCGGCAAACAGCGCCATCAGGATCGGGATCATCCACTCTTCGTGCCCGCGCAAACGCGTGGTGACGCGCTCGATCCCCGCGTCAATCGCCCCGGTTTTAGTGACGATCCCCAGGAACCCGCCGATGATCAGGATAAACAGCGCCACGTCGATCGCGCCCGCTTGGCCGCTAACCGGATCGTACAGCCCGGCGATCGGGGCCATTAGCACTGAAACGATCCCCTGTGGATGCGCTGCAACGTGCGCATACGTTCCGGCAACAGGGACTTCTTTACCGAGCGCGGCGTTCATCGCCATCTGGTACTGACCGGCCGGAATAACCCAGCTCAGCGCGGCCACGACGGCAATGAGGAAAAAGAGAATGGTGTAAGCGGAAGGAAATTTGAACTTGCCCATGATGTTCTCCTTGCCCCGGCGCAGCCTCAGGCCGCGCCGGGCGGTGATTAGTCGCCGAGTGTCGCCACCATGACCGCTTTAATGGTGTGCATACGGTTTTCAGCCTCGTCGAAGACGATAGAGTTGGCGGATTCGAAGACCTCTTCCGTCACTTCCAACCCTTTCAGGCCGTAGGCGATTTCGATCTCGCGACCCATTTTGGTGTGCTCGTTATGGAACGCCGGCAGGCAGTGCATGAACTTCACGTTCGGATTGCCGGTGGCTTTCATTACCTGCGAATTGATCTGATACGGCTTCATCAGGCTGACGCGCTCGGCCCAGGCCTCTTTCGGCTCGCCCATCGACACCCACACGTCGGTGTAGAGGAAATCTGCGCCGTGCACGCCTTCGTTGACGTCGTCGGTTAAGGTGATGCGCGCACCGGTTTGTTTGGCGATCGCGCGGCACTGTTCAACCAGTCCGGCTTCTGGCCAGAACGATTTCGGCGCGACCAGGCGGATATCCATGCCCATTTTTGCCGCGCCTACCATCAGCGAGTTGCCCATGTTGTTGCGGGCATCACCGAGGTAGGCGAAGCTCAGCTCCGGCAGCGTTTTACCCGGGGCGTGCTCCAGCATGGTCATCAGGTCGGCGAGGATTTGCGTCGGGTGGAACTCGTCGGTTAATCCGTTCCAGACCGGCACGCCCGCGAATTCACCCAGTTCTTCGACGATCTGCTGGCCGTAGCCGCGATATTCGATGCCGTCATACATCCGCCCCAGCACACGGGCGGTGTCTTTCATCGACTCTTTATGCCCAATCTGCGAGCCCGTTGGGCCGAGATAGGTCACCTGCGCGCCCTGGTCGAAGGCACCGACTTCAAACGCGCAGCGGGTGCGGGTGGAGGTTTTTTCGAAAATCAGCGCGATGTTTTTACCGACGAGCGTTTGCTTTTCGCGGCCCGCTTTTTTGGCGGCTTTCAGTTCGATGGCGAGATCGATCAGGTACTGAATTTCTGCCGGGGTGTAGTCCAGCAACTTGAGGAAATTACGGTTTTTCAGGTTAATGGTCATGGGTGGATCCTTTTTAAAAGTGTGCTGTCTGATGCCCTCACCCCGGCCCTCTCCCACAGGGAGAGGGAGAAAATATCGCCTCTCATTTTGGGGCGAGGGAGAAAACCGACCTGTCACGCAGGATTAGGGGTTTAATTCCCTCTCCCTTTGGAAGAGGGGTAGGGTGAGGGGGGAAAACGTCCTCACCCTCTTGAGGAGAAGACTTCCTCACTCTCTTGAGGAGAAGACTTCCTCACTCTCTTGAGGAGAAGACTTCCTCACCCTCTTGTGGAGAAGACTTCCTTATTCACCAAGGGAGAAAACCGACCTGTCACGCAGGGTTAGGGGTTTAGTCCCCTCTCCCTTTGGGAGAGGGGTAGGGTGAGGGGAAAATGTGCCTCAGTGGCAAATCAACGTGCCTTTGTCCCCGGCCAGAATCGCCGCGCCGTCGGCCAGCGCGCCAATCCCGGCGATGCCTCTGCACGTCTCGACAAACTCACGGCAGGCGGCGACTTTTGGCCCCATCGAACCGGCGTCGAAATGCATATTTCGGAGCACCTCCGGCGTCACCTGTGCCAGCGGACGCTGAGTCGGTTTGCCCCAGTCGAGATACACCGCATCGGCGTCCGTCAGGATCAGCAGCGCGTCGGCCTCAATCTGGCGAGCGAGCAGCGCGGCGGAGAGATCTTTGTCGATCACCGCCTCAATACCGTGGTAGCCGTTGGCGTTTTCCACCACCGGCACGCCGCCACCGCCGTTACAAATCACCAGGTGATCGCGCTCAATCAGCGCCGTAATGGCGTCCTTTTCGACGATCCGTTTGGGCTGTGGAGAAGGCACCACGCGGCGGAAGTACAGTCCATCGGCCTTAAATTCCCAGCCTTTTTCTGCTCCTAGCGCGCTGGCCTGTTCCTCGCTATACACCGGGCCGATGTATTTCGTCGGATTGCGGAACGCAGGATCCGCGGGGTCCACTTCCACCTGGGTAAGCAGGACGCTCACTTCACGCTGCGGCAGATTATTTTTGAGCGCTTGCTGGAGCATGTAGCCGATCATTCCCTGGCTTTCGGCCCCGAGAATGTCGAGCGGATAGGGTGTGACGTTGGTGTAAGCGCTGTTTTGTAACGCCAGCAGCCCGACCTGCGGCCCGTTGCCGTGGACCAGCACCACGCGCCACTGCGCCGTCAGCCCGGCAATGGTGCGGGCGGCCAGCTCAATATTTTGGCGCTGGATATCGGCTTCCAGCGGCTCACCGCGTTTCAACAGCGCGTTGCCGCCGAGCGCCACGACCAGAGTGGGTTTTCGTTCCATGATGGCTCCTTTAAATTCCGTCTCGTTCCAGTGGACAGCTCATGCAGCGTGCGCCGCCGCGACCGCGTCCCAGTTCGTCGCCGGGAATTGGCAGCACGGTAATGCCTGCTTTGTCGTATTTTTCGTTGGTCCAGATGTTGCGCTCGTAGCCAATCACCACGCCGGGGCGGATGGTCAGCACGTTGTTGGCGTCGTTCCACTGTTCACGTTCGGCTTCAAACGCGTCGCCGCCGGTAGTGATCAGGCGTACCTGATTGATACCCAGTGCTTTTTCGATGGCGTGCAGCAGATCGGTTTCCTGCGTACGCAGCAGGCCGCCGCGTCCGTCAGGCGTGAGCGTCCAGCACTGGGCGTCTTTGCGCACCACTTCCGGATAAACGGAGAAGGTGTCGACGTCGATGTGGGTCATGACGGTGTCGAGATGCATACATGAGCGGTGTTTTGGCAGCTCAACGGCGATAACGCGTTCTGCCTGGCGATGCGTAAACAGGCTTTGCGCCAGGAATTCAACGCCCTGCGGCGTAGTACGTTCCGACAGGCCAATTAATACCGCGCCGCGACCAATCACTAATACGTCGCCGCCTTCCAGGGTGGCGTGATCGTAATTAATATTTTCATCGCCGAAATACTTAATAAAATCGCCATCGGCAAAATTAGGATGCCAGCGATATATTGCGCGAAGATTATTGGTTTCACGCTGACGTGCCGGTTTTGCCATGGGGTTAATAGAAACGCCGTTATAAATCCAGCACGATGTATCGCGGGTAAATAAATGATTAGGCAGCGGCTTCATAATAAAATCATTTGCCGTATGGGTATCGACAACCATATTTTTAATAAAGGCCGGAATTTCGCCATAGGTTAAGCCACCGCTTAAACGACGCGCCAGTTCGCGATGCGGCATATCTGCCAGCCAGCCGCGAACGTCATTAGCAAAGGTCGGGCCGAGGCGGTAGTCAGAGATTTGAGTATCCAGCAGCCAGGCTTTGGCGTCTGCAATATCAAGCGTTTGGGTGAGAAGATCGGTTAACAGCAGGACTTCCACACCCTGATCGCGCAGCGTATTTGCGAAAATATCATGCTCTTCACCCGCCCGCTCAACGGATAATACGTCATCGAATAAGAGCTCCTGACAATTCGACGGGGTTAAGCGTTTCAGACTTAAATTTGGGCGGTGCAGCATAACGCTACGCAATTGACCAATTTCAGAACCGACGTAATGCTTTTCCATAATTATTCCTTTAACTTTTTTTCAGAATAAAAAGGGCTGTGCTATGAATCTGGGTTTATTTCATAGCCCTTTAAGCTCAATTGTTTTCACGGATTATAGTAGGCGGCTTGAAATTACAGAATGTGATATTGCTCACGTCGGATTCGGTAATAAGAGGTTTGTTTTCTATTGCATGATTCGCATCAGATAATGATTAGTTAGTCATTGTCTTAATATGAATGACTACGCGTTATTAACACTCGTTATGTGTGGTTGTTATTATTTTGTTGGTTATTGGCGATATTTGATATTTTCTATCTTATTGATTTAATTAAATTAATTTACGGTTGTGGAATAGCTATGCAAAAAGCCTCATTAACTATTACGGGCTTAAAGAGAATCAGTAAATAATTATTTATTTTTAGAGCAAATTTTCAAAGTAGTGAAGTGTGAACTGGAAGTGGTTTTTTAGATTACATATTTCTAATCAATGGATTAGTCGCATGCTGAAATGACGCTACGCTCATGTTATGCATAATCCCTGCATAAATGTGGGAAGTGCATTAACAGTGGGTTAACACATTTTCCGATAAACATGCGCTGTCGCAAGGATGACGCAAAAATGAGTGGTATGGCAGTGGGAATTCTCGTATAAAAGGTAAAAATGAAACATTGTTTTATATTGAGGGTTTAAACATGATCGTTGGCAATATTCACCACTTACAGTCCTGGCTGCCGGAAGAGTTGCGTCAGGCTATCGAACACGTCAAAGCGCATGTCACCGACGCTACGACGCTCGGTAAGCACGATATCGACGGTAATAACCTGTTTTATCTGGTCTCTGAAGATATGACCCAGCCGTTTGCAGAGCGTCGTGCGGAGTATCACGCGCGCTATCTGGATATCCAGATCGTGTTGAAAGGCCAGGAAGGGATGACCTTCAGCACCTTGCCACACGGCACGCCGGATACCGACTGGCTGGCAGACAAGGACATTGCGTTCCTGCCAGAAGGCGAGCAGGAAAAAACCGTCGTATTAAATGAAGGCGATTTTGTGGTGTTCTATCCGGGCGAAGTTCACAAGCCGCTGTGCGCCGTGGGGAGCGCTGCTCAGGTCCGCAAAGTCGTCGTGAAGATGCTGGTGGGCTAACTTTTTTGGCCCGGCGCTTCCTGGCAGCCGGGCCTGGAACATCACCGCGTTGTTACATCATTTCGTGATCCAGTCTAAAATTTCACCTCTTTCTGCGCTTTCCCGGTTTACCTCTTCCTTTATCGCGTCATAGTATGAGAGATAAATTAATGAACGCTGTTCTATAATGTAGAACAAAATGCTTCAGCAAGGAGATCTCATGCAGCAGACCGTGCAGTTTTCGGGGATTATTCCGCCTGTCTCCACCATCTTCTCCGCCGATGGGCAGTTTGATAAACACGGCACCGCCGCGCTCATCGATGACATGATTAGCGCAGGTGTTGATGGCCTGTTCTTTTTAGGCAGCGGGGGAGAGTTCTCGCAGCTAAACGCCGAAGAGCGTAAAGCGATCGCCCGTTTTACTATTGATCACGTCAATCGCCGTGTGCCCGTTCTGATCGGCACTGGTGGCACCAACGCCCGGGAAACCATTGAACTTAGCCAGCATGCTCAGCAAGCGGGGGCAGACGGAATCGTTGTCATTAATCCGTACTACTGGAAGGTATCCGAACAAAATCTGATTCACTATTTCCAGCAGGTGGCGGATAGCGTGACGCTGCCAGTGATCCTGTATAACTTCCCGGCGCTCACCGGCCAGGACCTGTCGCCGACGCTGGTGAAAACGCTGGCGGATTCTCGCCGCAATATCGTGGGTATCAAAGACACCATTGATTCCGTTGCCCATCTGCGCAGTATGATCCTGACGGTGAAACCGGCTCACCCGCACTTCTCCGTGCTGTGCGGTTACGACGATCATCTGTTTAACACCCTGCTGTTGGGCGGCGATGGCGCGATATCGGCCAGCGGCAATTTTGCCCCGCAGCTCTCGGTGAAATTGCGTCAGGCGTTCCGCGATGGCGATCTGGCTCAGGCCGCACATTACCACCAGACGCTGCTGCAAATTCCGCAGATTTATCAGCTGGACACACCGTTTGTGAACGTCATTAAAGAAGCGATTGTGCTGTGCGGACGTCCGGTTTCCACGCACGTATTACCGCCAGCCCAACCGCTGGATGACGCTCGCAAAACGCAGCTCAAATCGCTGTTACAACAGCTTAAGCTCTGCTGAGGCGCAAAAATACGATGTCGATAGAAACGATTTTTACGCCGCAGAGTGACGCCTTTTATTCCGTCACCACGCACGCGGCTGGCCCGCAAGGTGCGCTGCCCTTGACGCCGCAGATGCTCATGGAATCGCCAAGCGGCAATCTGTTTGGCATGACGCAAAACGCGGGTATGGGTTGGGATGCGAATAAACTCACCGGAAAAGAGGTACTGATTATTGGCACGCAGGGGGGGATCCGCGCAGGGGATGGGCGTCCGGTCGCGTTGGGTTACCACACGGGTCACTGGGAAATCGGCCTGCAAATGCAGGCAGCAGCGAAAGAGATTACTCGCCACGGCGGGATCCCATTTGCCGCGTTTGTCAGCGATCCCTGTGATGGGCGTTCCCAGGGGACGCACGGGATGTTTGATTCCCTGCCCTATCGTAACGATGCGGCCATCGTGTTCCGGCGTCTTATTCGTTCCCTGCCAACACGCCGCGCCGTGATTGGCGTTGCCACCTGCGATAAAGGCCTGCCTGCGACCATGATCGCCCTGGCCTCAATGCATCATCTGCCGACCATCCTGGTGCCGGGTGGTGCCACGCTGCCGCCGACGTTTGGCGAAGATGCCGGAAAAGTGCAAACCATCGGGGCGCGCTACGCCAATGATGAGCTTTCTTTGCAGGAGGCCGCCGAGTTGGGCTGTCGTGCCTGCGCCTCGCCGGGAGGCGGCTGTCAGTTTTTGGGGACGGCGGGGACGTCGCAGGTGGTGGCAGAAGCACTCGGTCTGGCGCTTCCGCATTCCGCGCTGGCGCCATCAGGGCAGGATGTGTGGCTGGAAATCTCACGACAATCTGCCCGGGCGGTGATTGAACTGGATAATCGCGGCATTACCACGCGCGATATCCTGACCGACAAAGCCATTGAAAACGCGATGGTTATCCACGCCGCGTTTGGCGGTTCCACCAATTTACTGCTGCACATCCCGGCGATCGCCCATGCGGCGGGCTGCACGTTGCCGGACGTAGAGCACTGGACACGTATCAATCGCAAGGTGCCACGGTTGGTGAGCGTGTTGCCAAACGGACCGGATTATCACCCGACGGTGCGCGCCTTCCTGGCGGGCGGTGTGCCAGAGGTGATGCTCCATCTGCGCGCGCTTGGCCTGTTGCATGAAGATGCCATGACCGTCACCGGCCAGACGGTGGGGGAAAATCTTGACTGGTGGCAGGCATCGGAGCGGCGTGCGCGATTCCGCCAGTGCCTGCGCGACCAGGACGGTGTCGATCCGGATGATGTGATCCTGCCGCCGGAGCGCGCCAAAGCCAGAGGGTTAACCTCTACGGTGGCGTTCCCGGTGGGCAATATCGCCCCAGAAGGCTCGGTCATAAAAGCCACGGCTATCGATCCGTCGGTGGTCGGTGAGGATGGTGTTTATCGCCATACTGGGCGGGCTCGGGTGTTTGTCTCGGAAGCACGGGCGATTAAAGCCATCAAAAACGGTGAAATCGAACAGGGCGACATTATGGTGGTCATCGGTGGCGGACCGTCCGGGACCGGCATGGAAGAGACTTATCAGCTGACGTCGGCCTTAAAGCATGTGTCGTGGGGAAAATCGGTATCGCTTATCACCGATGCCCGTTTCTCCGGCGTCTCCACCGGCGCGTGTTTTGGCCACGTGGCGCCCGAAGCGCTGGCCGGCGGGCCGATTGGTAAGCTCCGCGATGATGACATCATCGAGATCGTTGTTGATCGTCTTTCCCTGACGGGCAGCGTGAACTTTATCGGCACGCCGCACGCGCCGCTACCGCCTGACGAGGGGGCGGCGGAACTGGCGCGTCGTCAGCCACATCCCGAACTGCATGCGCATGATTTTCTGCCCGACGATACCCGTCTGTGGGCGGCATTACAGTCCGTCAGTGGAGGCACCTGGAAAGGGTGTATTTATGATACGGATAAAATTATCGAGGTTATTAACGCCGGTAAAAAAGCGCTCGGATTGTAATTATTAAATATTAACTCGTCTGCGAAATGTATTTCGTGGACGTTTTTCCTGCGCCTTTAATATATCAATTTTCTGGAATTTAATTTTTTATAAGCTATTAAAATAAAAGCGTAAAGTTATTTTTTAATTTCAAGATAATAACGACGCTAATCACAAAAGCAAAATATCATAATTCATAAATAAGAAATGAACATTGCGGGTAAAACGATCATCTCATTACACTTTATTAACACGAAACTGTGAAATCAGCACACGAAAAAAGGGTGTATTCCTGACGATGCACCAGGCGATGAATTTGCCTGGAACAGGTCCCTGACGTCTGCACCGTTCCACTCTCTGCGTTGGGGGTCAATATGCAATTAACCATGAAAGACAAGATTGGCTACGGGTTGGGTGATACCGCCTGCGGCTTCGTCTGGCAGGCGACGATGTTCCTGCTCGCCTATTTCTATACCGATGTCTTTTGGCTTATCCGCAGGCATCATGGGCACGCTGTTTTTAGTGTCGCGCGTGCTGGATGCCGTGACCGATCCACTGATGGGGCTGTTGGTCGACCGTACCCGGACGCGACACGGGCAGTTCCGCCCGTTCCTGCTGTGGGGCGCAATCCCGTTTGGCATCGTCTGCATGCTGACGTTTTACACGCCGGATTTCTCGGCCAACGGCAAAATCATCTACGCCTGCGTGACCTACATCCTGCTGACGCTGGTCTACACCTTCGTTAACGTGCCGTACTGCGCGATGCCAGGGGTGATCACTGCCGATCCGAAAGAGCGCCACGCCCTCCAGTCCTGGCGCTTCTTCCTGGCGGCGGCGGGATCGCTGGCTATCAGCGGCGTCGCTCTCCCGCTGGTGGGGATCATCGGTAAAGGCAATGAACAGCTGGGCTATTTTGGCGCGATGTGCGTGCTGGGGCTGAGCGGCGTAGTGCTGTTGTATGTCTGCTTCTTTACCACCAAAGAGCGCTATACCTTTGAGGTGCAGCCGGGTTCATCGGTCTCGAAAGACCTCAAACTGCTGTTCGGAAACACCCAATGGCGCATTATGTGCGCGTTCAAAATGATGGCCACCTGTTCCAACGTGGTGCGCGGCGGGGCTACGCTCTATTTCGTCAAATACGTGATGGATCATCCTGAAATGGCGACGCAATTCCTGCTCTACGGCAGCATCGCAACTATGTTTGGATCGCTCTGTTCTTCCCGACTGTTGGGCCGCTTTGACCGCGTAAAAGCGTTCAAGTGGATTATCGTGGTGTATTCCCTGATTAGCCTGCTGATTTTCTTCATTCCAGCCGAGAATATGGCGCTGATTTTTGCCCTCAACATTGTGTTCCTGTTCGTCTTTAACACCACTACGCCGCTGCAATGGCTGATGGCTTCGGACGTGGTCGATTACGAAGAGAGTCGCAGCGGACGCCGCCTGGACGGGCTTGTGTTCTCAACTTATCTCTTCAGCCTGAAAATTGGCCTGGCGATTGGCGGGGCGGTGGTGGGCTGGATCCTGGCCTGGGTGAACTACTCTGCCAGCAGCAGCGTGCAGCCGGTTGAAGTCTTAAGCACCATCAAAATTCTGTTCTGCGTGGTGCCGGTGGTGCTCTACGTCGGCATGTTCATCATGCTTTCACTCTATAAGCTGTCCGATGCGCGCGTGGAAGCGATCAGCCAGCAGTTGCTGAAGCATCGTGCGGCGCGGGGTGAGGATATTCCTGCGGCGGCGACGGCGGCATCTCATTAAGAAGGAGGCAAAATGTACACTCTGAATAACCCGATTCTGACCGGCTTTAACCCGGACCCCTCGATCTGCCGCCAGGGAGAGGATTACTACATCGCCACATCCACGTTTGAGTGGTTTCCTGGCGTGCGCATTTATCACTCCCGCGATTTGAAAAACTGGTCGCTGGTCAGTACGCCGCTGGATCGCGTGTCGATGCTCGATATGAAAGGCAACCCGGACTCCGGCGGAATTTGGGCATCCTGTCTGAGCTATGCCGACGGGCAGTTCTGGCTGCTTTATACCGACGTGAAAATTGTCGATTCGCCGTGGAAAAATGGCCGCAACTTTTTAGTGACTGCGCCGTCCATCGAAGGGCCGTGGAGCGAGCCGATCCCGATGGGCAATGGCGGGTTCGATCCATCGCTTTACCACGAAGACGATGGCCGTAAATTCTATATTTATCGTCCCTTGGGACCGCGCCACCACAGCAATCCGCACAATACCATTGTCATGCAGGAGTACTTCCCGCAGACGCAGCGACTCTCGCCGGAACGTAAAACGCTCTTTACCGGTACGCCGCTGAGCTACACCGAAGGGGCGCATATTTATCGCAAAGACGGCTGGTACTATTTGCTGGTGGCGGAGGGCGGAACGAGCTATGAGCACGCCGTGGTCGTCCTGCGGGCGAAAACGCTGGAAGGCCCGTATGAACTGCATCCGGATGTGACGATGATGACCAGCTGGCATCTGCCTGAAAACCCGCTGCAAAAAAGTGGTCACGGGTCATTGCTGGAGACGCACACCGGCGAGTGGTACATGGCGTATCTCACCAGTCGTCCACAGCGTTTGCCGGGCATTCCCCTGCTCGCCTCCGGCGGGCGCGGCTACTGCGTGTTAGGGCGTGAAACGGGGATTGCGCGTATCACGTGGCGCGACGGATGGCCGTATGTTGAAGGCGGAAAGCATGCGCAATTGACCGTTCCAGGGCCGCAAATGACCGAGAGTCATGCCATCGCGCAGCCCACCTGGCGTGACGATTTTGACGCCGACACGCTCGACCCTGAACTTCAGACGTTGCGCATTCCTTTTGACAGCACCCTCGGTTCCCTGAGCGCACGGCCCGGTTTTTTGCGCCTGCACGGTAATGATTCACTCAACTCGACGTTTACGCAGTCTACCGTGGCGCGCCGCTGGCAACACTTTGCCTTCCGCGCGGAAACGCGTATGGAGTTTGCTCCGCAGCACTTCCAGCAGAGCGCGGGAATAACTTGCTATTACAACACCAAAAACTGGAGCTACTGCTTTGTTGATTATGAGGAAGGGTTGGGGCGAACGCTGAAGGTGATCCAGCTTGACCATAACGTGCCGTCGTGGCCACTCCATGAGCAGCCGATTCTGGTTCCGGAGAATGCGCAGAGCGTGTGGCTTCGCGTGGACGTCGATCGGCTGGTGTATCGCTATAGCTATTCGTTTGACGGTGAGGCGTGGCAGACTGTGCCGATCGCGTATGAGGCGTGGAAATTGTCGGATGATTATATTGGCGGACGCGGGTTCTTTACCGGGGCGTTTGTGGGCCTGCACTGCGAGGATATCAGCGGCGATGGCTGTTACGCCGATTTCGATTACTTCAGCTACGCACCGGTAGCGGAGTAGTCATCCCTTAGGCCGGGTAACCCAGCGCGCGTGAGAGCTGTAGTCCGGCCTCTTCCAGTTGAAGCCGAAAACGCGTCAGTTCGTTATCGTCCACACGGGAGGTGAGCGTTGACAGGCTCAGCGCAGCAATCACGCGCGATTCATGATTCCACACCGGAACCGACACGCAGCGCACCCCTTGCTCGTTCTCTTCGCTGTCGAGGGCGTAACCTTGCGCGCGCGTTTGCGCCAGCGCGGTCAGCAGATCCTCGCGTGAGGTAATGGTCGCGGGAGTAAATGTCGTGTACTGATATCCCTCCAGCAGCGGATTTAATTCTGCCTCATCCAGCCAGGCGATCAGCACTTTTCCGATGGCGGTGGCATGCACCGGCAGGCGGCGGCCAATGCGCGAATAGGCAATCGCGGCGAGCTTCCCTTCGATCTTCTCGATGTAAACGCCTTCCCGACCATCAAGAATACCCAGATGGGTTGTTTGCCCCGTATCACGGGACAGTGCGGTCAGCCAGCATTTGGCCTTCTGACGGATATCCATCGAGCCCACGACAAAATGGCCGCGCTCGACCAGCTTCATGCCGAGGCGATATTTGCCGTTTTCGGGATTTTGATCGATATAGCCATGAAGTTGCAGCGTTTTGAGGAGCGAATGGAGGGTACTTTTGCTCAGCCCCATCAGTTTGCTGATGTCGGTGATCTTAAGCTCCGTCGCCTGCTCGTTAAACAGGTCCAGGATCTGCAATGCACGTTCAACAGACTGAATGATAGGCATAATGGCGATTTGTCCACGCTGAAGTTAAGGCGAAAACGTACCTTTTTTACGCTGAAAAATCAATCGACTGCTGACCCTCTCCGCATCGGAAAGGGCCAGGATGAGGAGATCAGACTGCCGAAAACTTATTTGCCAAGCGTCGCAACCATGACGGCTTTGATGGTATGCATACGGTTTTCTGCCTGATCGAAAACAATGCTGGCTGCAGATTCGAACACCTCGTCCGTCACTTCCATTCCGCCATGCAGATCGAACTCTTTTGCCATCTGTTTGCCGAGCGCAGTGTGATCGTCGTGGAACGCGGGCAGGCAGTGCAGGAATTTCACGTTCGGATTGCCCGTGAGCGCCATCATTTCGCTATTCACCTGATAACCACGTAGCAGCGCGATGCGCTCCGCCCATTTCTCTTTTGGCTCGCCCATCGACACCCACACGTCGGTATAGATGAAATCTGCGCCTTTCACGCCCGCCGCGACATCTTCTGTCAGCGTGATTTTCCCGCCGTTCTGCAACGCCAGCGCGCTGCACTCTGCGACCAGACTCTCTTCCGGCCAGCAGGCTTTTGGCGCAACCAGACGCAGATCCAACCCAACCAGCGCCGCCGCCTCCAGCATCGAGTTGCCCATGTTGTTGCGCGCATCTCCCGCATACACCAGCGCCATCTCGTTAAAAGATTTGCCCGGCAGGTGTTCCTGCATGGTCAGCAGATCCGCCAGCAGCTGCGTGGGATGGAACTCGTTGGTCAGGCCATTCCACACCGGCACACCAGCGAACTGTGCCAGCGTTTCGACAACGTCCTGACCGTGACCGCGATACTGAATGCCGTCATACATACGGCCAAGCACGCGCGCGGTATCTTTAATTGATTCTTTATGCCCAATCTGGCTGCCGCTCGGGCCGAGATAAGTGACGCGAGCGCCCTGGTCAAATGCGGCAACTTCGAAAGAGCATCGTGTGCGAGTTGAGTCTTTTTCGAAGATGAGCGCGATATTTTTGCCAGTAAGTTTCTGTACTTCCTTGCCATTTTTCTTATCAGCTTTGAGTTGAGCGGCAAGCGACAGCAGGGAATTGACTTGTGCAGGGGTAAAGTCGAGCAGTTTCAGGAAGTGTTTTTTATACAGTTCAGACATTTTATCCTCACATGGCAAACGCCACTTATTGAATTAAAATTCACTTTATATGTATGAATATTCATTTGCAACCCTGTTTCACAAATCTTTCTTACATTAGGTGGAGGCAAACACATCCGTGTGTGAAAATAGAAGTATCTGCCGAACTTTAAAGAGGAACGAGCCATGGCAAACCCAGAACTGCTGGAAGAGCAACGCGAAGAGACGCGCCTGATCATTGAAGAGCTGCTGGAAGACGGAAGCGATCCGGATGCGCTGTACACCATCGAGCACCATTTCTCTGCAGATGACTTTGAATCGCTGGAGAAGCTGGCGGTAGAAGCGTTCAAAATGGGTTACGAAGTGACCGAGCCAGAAGAGCTGGAAGTGGAAGAGGGCGAAACCGTCATCTGCTGCGATATCCTGAGCGAAGGCGCGCTGAAAGCGGAACTTATCGACGCGCAGGTAGAACAGCTGATGGATCTGGCCGATAAATTCGAAGTGGAATACGACGGCTGGGGAACTTACTACGAAGATCCGAATGGTGAAGACGGCGACGACGAAGATGATGAAGACAGCATCGACGAAGACGACGACGGCGTACGTCACTAAGTGTTATTCGCGGCAGCTTCGGCTGCCGCATCAGGAACTACCATGGATTACCCGCAGATTCTCTCCCCTGTTCTGAACTTCCTCCAGTGTCCGACTCCACAAGCGTGGATTGATAAAGCCCGCGATCCCGCGAATTTACCGCTGCTGCTCACTGATCACATGGTGTGCGAGCTTAAGGCCGCGCAGACTGCGCTCCTGCTGGTGCGTAAATACGTCGCTGATAAACGCGGTGCGGATGCGTTACTCGACTGGCTAAAGCCGTACGAAGCATTTACCTTCCGCGACGGGCCGGAACCTGATTTTGTTGCTCTGCATAAGCAGATTGGCAAAAGCGTGATGCCGAAAACCGACGACCCGTGGGGGCAGGCGCTTATCGACAGTATGGTTCTGCTGATAAAAGAAGAGTTGCACCACTTCTGGCAGGTGCGCGAGGCGATGCTGACGCGCAACATTCCGTACGTCAAAATCACCGCCAGCCGCTACGCCAAAGGGATGCTGAAAGAAGTACGTACTCACGAACCGCTGACGCTTATCGATAAACTGATCTGCGGGGCGTATATAGAAGCGCGCTCTTGCGAACGCTTCGCCGCGCTGGCGCCGTACCTGGATGACGACCTGCAAAAGTTCTATTTGTCGCTACTGCGCTCGGAAGCGCGTCATTACCAGGACTATCTGACACTTGCCCAACAGGTGAGCGACAACGATATCTCTTCACGGATACAGATTTTTGGCGAAATAGAAGCCACACTTATCTCGACACCGGACGAGGAGTTTCGCTTTCATAGCGGCGTGCCGGTGTAACCCGTCACTGCAAAAAGGATGCGAGATGAGAAGAACGTGGAAACCTATTGTCGCCGTTGCCGTACTGGCCGCCGCAGTGGCCTTCTGGGTCTATTACGACAAACAGCGTCTGCAGCACACCCCTGAATATCGCCTTGATACCACGCTCAACAGTATGCCCGCGTGGCAAGTGCTCAAGGAGCAGGATCCTGCGTTCCAGGAACGTATTCGCGCTCAGATCCTGGCGATGCAGAAAGAGGGCGATTCCGAGCAGCACATCATCGACGTGATCCAGCCGCAAATCCTGCGCCTGCAGATGTCGCGGCTACAGAATGCGCCAGACGCCAACGTGGTGGATTACATGCGTGCGAACATGGAGCAGACCGCTGCCATTCAGAAAGTGAGTGACGACGCCTGTTTCCGCTTTCTGTATCCCGGTGTCAAAGGCGGTATCAATCCGCTGCGGGTGCTGGATAAACCGATGATGGAGCGTCGTATGCAGGCCGACGCCGACATGATGCGCGCCGCGTATGGTAAGAACAAACATACCGTGACGCCGCAGGAACGCGAAACGGCCGTTGCCGATGTGCGACCAATCATGAAAGCGCTAGCCGCGAAATACGGCGAGGATATTCAGCTGTTGCAGACCCCTGATCAAGCGACGGGTAAAGAGAAGGTGTCGTGCGATATGGTGCAGGATATGTGGGCGAAGGTGCTGACACTGCCTGAAAACCACGCCGCAGGCGTGATTCGGCTCGCGGTTTCGGAACTGGAATAGGCGTTACGCTGGTTTTTTCGACACTTAGCACCGGATTAGCGCGCTGCCGCTTGCAAGGCAGCGCGTGACAGGTATAATCCACAACGTTTCCGCATCATCCCCTTCAGTGCCGAAGTGGCGAAATCGGTAGACGCAGTTGATTCAAAATCAACCGTAGAAATACGTGCCGGTTCGAGTCCGGCCTTCGGCACCATTAGTACTTCCAAGACCATCCGAGAAAGTCCAATTATCCCTTTAAAATCAATGCTTACGGCGATTTTTACGTCCTGAGTTGTCCGAGATAGTCCGTTGAAATCCGGATGTCATTGGGGGCATAATTGGGGGCATCTTAACTTCGATTAGAAATGTGCCCCCAAATGAAGCTCAACGCCAGACAGGTCGAGACCGCAAAGCCAAAAGACAAAACCTACAAAATGGCCGATGGCGGCGGTTTGTACCTTGAGATTTCGGCCAAGGGATCCAAATACTGGCGCATGAAATACAGACGCCCCTCTGACAAAAAAGAGGATCGCCTCGCTTTTGGTGTTTGGCCTACTGTGACGCTTGCTCAGGCAAGAGCAAAGCGCGATGAAGCCAAAAAGCTGTTAGTGCAGGGCATTGATCCAAAAGTCGAACAGAAAGAAGCACAGGCCGAGAATTCGGGGGCATATACTTTCGAAACTATCGCTCGTGAATGGCATGACAGTAACAAGCGCTGGAGCGAAGACCATCGATCGCGCGTTCTTCGCTATCTTGAGCTTTATATTTTCCCTCATATCGGTTCGTCCGACATTCGCCAGCTCAAAACCAGCCACCTGTTAGCCCCGATTAAAAAAGTTGATGCCAGTGGTAAACACGACGTCGCTCAGCGCTTGCAACAACGCGTTACGGCCATTATGCGTTATGCCGTACAGAACGATTACATCGACTCCAATCCAGCCAGTGACATGGCCGGTGCGTTATCGACAACGAAAGCACGACACTATCCAGCTTTACCCTCTAGCCGCTTCCCTGAGTTTCTTGCTCGTCTTGCTGCATATCGTGGCCGTGTAATGACTCGGATCGCGGTCGAGCTTTCCTTACTAACTTTCGTTCGTTCAAGTGAGTTACGTTTCGCGCGCTGGGATGAGTTCGACTTCGATAGATCTCTTTGGCGCGTACCTGCAAAACGGGAAGAAATTAAAGGCGTGCGTTACTCGTACCGTGGCATGAAAATGAAAGAGGAGCATATTGTACCCCTGAGCCGGCAAGCGATGGTTTTGCTAAACCAGTTAAAGCAGATTAGTGGAGATAAGCAACTGCTGTTCCCGGGGGATCATGATGCAACCAAGGTTATGAGTGAAAACACGGTAAATAGCGCATTGCGTACGATGGGATATGACACGAAAACTGAGGTCTGCGGGCATGGCTTTAGGACGATGGCGCGTGGGGCGTTGGGTGAGTCGGGGCTGTGGAGCGATGATGCGATTGAACGTCAGTTGAGCCATACAGAGCGTAATAATGTACGTGCAGCTTATATTCATACTTCTGAGCATTTGGATGAACGTAGGTTAATGGTGCAGTGGTGGGCTGATTATCTTCAAGCTAACACTATTGATGTTGTATCCCCCTTTGATTTTGCCAAGAGCACTCAAAATAATCGCTATAAATCAATTGTTTAAAGTTAATTTCGAAGTTGTTGTATCGTTAATTTCTATGATTGATAGCTTATGGACTTTTAATTGAATAAAGATGCCATTGAATCATTTGGGATTTTATATATATTAAGTAATAAAATGCTTGAAGGGTTATGTTCTCGAAGAGTTGCTATGTATTGTATAGGTGCTTTGATAAGTTTTGAGATCAACTTCTCAAAACTCATATTTTGCTCATTAGCACTCTACACGACATTAACAAGTCTAAGTCTAATATTTTGTGAAAAGGATATTGCATGAAAATCGAAGTTGCTGTTGATGCTACTGCAACAACGAAAGAGAAAGGCGACCTTCTTGAAAGTCTTTCTTCTAAGCTCCTTTCTGCTCAATCTTATTCAGTTATTAACGAAATAAGACTGACCGCAGTTGAGCTTGATTTGCTCTGTAAGAATCAGATAAATGGTAAGGAAATATATGTTGAATGCAAGGCTTACCGAGGGAATATAGATGCAAATATTCTTAAGAATTTATTGGGAACGCTTTTCTTAAAGAATTACTCTGAGGCTTGGTTAATTAGCACAGGGGATTTTGGGAAAGAAGCGAAAGGATTTATTGAAGAATGGAAAAAGAAGCCAATCGAATTAGCTAGTAAATTAAGCTTTTTTGGTCCTGATCAGCTTATAGAAGCACTTATATCTTCGGGAATAATTAAAAGAGCTCCAGAAGATAAAGCTGTTGATTTTTTAGGAAGCGTCAACTTACTAGGTCAATGGATTTTGCTTGTAACTAAGTTTGGTAATTTCTGGGCCGCTTCAGTATTATCAGGAGGGATCCCTAGTGGAGTTATCTGTTATTATGCAGCTAATAATGAATTGGTTGAGGATGTAGCACTTCTCTCAAAAATTGCTGATACAGATAGCAGTTTTAATAATCTTTCTTTTGATGTGCCGGCTAAATTCAAACATTATAAAGTTGACGTGACAACAACTCCATTTACTGATGTTGTAGAGGTTCAAACAGGGCAAAGTTGGAGTGACTACCGCCCAGCAAGGCCTGAAGATTTTGTTGGTCGAGTTAAAGATATAAATAACGTTTTTGATTTCTTTAAAAATATAAAAGAAGGTGTTACTAATACTAGGATATTTGCAATAACTGGTAATTCCGGGATGGGTAAAAGTTCTCTTATTGCTAAGTTGCGAGAAAAAGCTAATAACTTGCATAACAAAAACAAATACTACGTATTCCCCGTGGATGTTCGAGCGGCTATAGGTCCTGAATATATTTACTCATCGGTGTTAACAGCTCTGAAATTAGCTCAAAAAAATGGCTTTGGTGACCCACATATAAATTTGATAGTAACAAATGTTAGCAGCCCACTAAGTTCTGACAGTATCAAATATTATCTTGAATCTCTAAGTAAGAAAAAACAGATAATATGTGTCATTTTTGATCAGTTTGAAGAGTTGTATTCAAAGAAAGAGCTCTATGAAGTATTTGAGAGGGCAAGGGAACTACTCTTAAATGCTGCTGCTTTGCAACTCAATTTTTGTCTAGGTTTTGCTTGGAAAACTGATAGTACCACGCATAGTGAACATCCAGCTTATTTCTTTTGGCATCAATTATCAGATTATAGAATCACAAGGAAACTTAGTCCATTCACCGATGTTGAATCAGGTGTGGCAATTGGTATATTCGAAAAAGAAATTAATCAGAAACTGCATATGGATTTAAAACATAATTTGATTGTAAGTAGTCAAGGTTATCCTTGGTTATTAAAAAAATTATGCATTCATCTATATGAGAAAATAGAAAGCGGCGTTGCACAAAAGGATCTTTTAGAAAATAAATTAGATGTGTCTTCATTGTTTAAAGAAGATATGGATGAGTTAAGTCCGGCAGAGACTACATGCTTGAAATTAATTGCCCAAAGGGCTCCTGCTGATTGGTTTGAAGTAGTGGATATTTCTGGCCCAACAACGCTTGAGTCGCTAATAAATAAAAGATTTGTAATTCGAAGTGGTGATAGGTTAAATATTTATTGGGATATATTTAGAGAATACATTCTTACTTCTACAGTTCCTGTTATTGCTTTGCGATATTTGCCTTCGACAGAGTTTTCTTCCATATATAAAGTTGCTAAACATCTAAGTCACTCTGATAAGTATTTGGTTCAAGATTTAGTTGATAAAACAAAATTATCTGAGGGAACAGTTCAAAATATTGGCACTGATTTAATTAACTTTGGAGTTGCCGTCCGAGAGGCTGGTTATTACTCTCTCAGTACGGATGTCATTAAATGCGATGAAATGAACGTCCTGAGATTAATTCGAGATAAGTTCAATAGGCATTCGCTAACTTTAGCCTTGAAAGAAAAGGCTGCTGTGATGACGATAACATCACTTATTGATATGTTGAAGCATATATACCCTAATAATAATTATGCTGATAAAACCTGGCGAACTTATACGGTAAGACTGTGCCGTTGGTTGGAGTTATGTGGTTTTATTGTGCAGTCAGGAAATGGTTGGCTTTATCGTGATATAGGTGATGTGGTGTTTGATGCGTCAGATACCAAAAGAAGACGACTAAAAAGTAGTGTTTTTACCGCGCCAACATCCCCAGATATTGTGCTGCAAACTTTGGATTGGCTTGTGAAAAAAGGCAGTTTATTGAAGTCAGAGGATAAGCCAAAAGGATATAGGAACGCTTTAACTATTTTGAATAGATTCGAGTTGATATCTATTGTTGAAGATAATTACATACTTAATTCCGAAAAGCTTGAAAAATACTCTAACTTTGAGGACGCAATCTGGATCGCAGCTTCTACTGAAGCAACAATGTTAGAGGCATTGAAGATAGTAGCGAGAAATCCAGATATTACGGGGGTTGAGCTGGGTTCTTATATAGCTGACAAATATAACATGAATTGGACCCAGTCTTCCATGCTACGAAATGGCAGTTCAATAAAAAAATGGGTTACGTGGATCAATGATGTGAGAAATAATTCCTATGGAAAAATTATCAATACTGCATCTTAAGTTGTTATATTGAATATATAATTATTTAAAAGCCTTTCTCTCCTAAGTTATCGGAAGAGATGGGCTTTACGTTTAACCTTCCTTTTTTGTCTTTGACTTATGATTGAGTGTGCTTTTTAAAATATTCATCAGCGTGCGCACTCCCGCCCGCCTGCCCGCTCTTCACTTATTGCATCACTTTTCATGCACTCTCAGAGTAGCCAAAAGTCTCTGCTACAGCAGGTTGTGGAGTAAAAAGACTGCATTACACTCATGCGTTTTCATGCAGCATAGACATGCACTCTCAGGTGACTAGACTAGCGGTAAATAATGACACAAAAAAACCGGCCTGCGGGCCGGTTGAGGGATGTTTAGAACTTATCAGACTGGAATTTGCTGGCGGTTGGAGAGCTTGTATGCTGCGCCATACTTTCCTAGTGTTTGAGCTGGTTTCTCGGGTACCTCGACAGGCGTTTCATCCTTCACTTCAACTTTAGTGGGCCGGGTAATAATCGTATCGACGCTTTCGAGTGCAGTAAATGTGCAGGAGCACTCCAGATTTTTACATTGATAGTATGTGCGCTTAACAGACGGGGCCGGATAGAAGCTGGAACGGCTATGTGCGATTCCTTGACACTCAGGACATTGTAAAGCCATGGTTTTCCTCCTCGATTTTCAGACGATTGAGTCTGCTTTGAAAAGTCTTGTGCTTTGCCGGGGTATAAGTTTTAGTTGCATCCATACGCATGGATGCATCAGGAGATAAGCCAGATTCATTTAGTACCTCACGGCAGGAATCAAGCAGTTCCGGTGTTCTGAGTTCGGCCTGTCGTGCCACAGCTGAGCGCATAGCGCGAACAGCTACATCCAGCCCAAAGGGACCGTTCAGATAGGGGGCAAGGGCTGCAATTAATGCCTGGCCAGATTGAGCCATAAAGTCTTTTAAAGCATTTTCCACACACGCATCCACAACACCCCGTTGCGCATAAAGACTGTCACTGGCGGCACAGTTAATCTGCCATTCCAGGATCTCAAGCTTTTCCCGAAGGATTTCTAGCTGTCTTGAGTAGTGAGTTGGCTTGTCTGTTGATTGTAACAATGCCTGGAGGCGTAACTGAGCGGTACTGTGTTCGTTACGCAGGGAAAGCCAGTTTTGAGAGGCATCGCGATAATGTTGTAGCGCCTCTTGAGGAGTAAGCAATGTATCCATCAGAGTTGCCCTTTTTTCGCTTTTGCACGCTGATTTTTTATGCGCATTTGTGCCGCAGGGCTGGGAGCCTTTTGAGCATCATGGTAGGCAGCATTATCAGCAAATACGCCATTCTCGCGAAGGAATGGATCTTCCTGGAGGGATGCTTCTTGTGCCATTGCCGGTGCAGTGATTTTGGCAGCAATGAAATCTCTCAAAACAGTTTCTGGATCATTTACGGAATGAACAACGCCAATAACAGAGCTGGCACTTCGCCCCTTAGTCACTTTGATAAGGCTTAGCAGCTGAATCAGTTGTTGACCATGCTGCTTCATGAAGCTGTCCCAGAGCTGGGACAAATGAGTTTCTACCAGAGTGTCATGTGCCCGAATGTAATTCTGCGCCAGCTCTGCGGTTTTCCACGGGAGAAATTCATTATCTTCGGCATGAGTCGCAAGCAGCTGATCGAATTCATCAAGCGTTTCACGACCCAGGGCGATGTCTGCACGCAGCGTCTTCATTGCTGCCGTAACCTGTCCCTGGTTGTCATGGAACATCTGACGCCATTCCTCATTCTGTGCCTTAGTTTCGCTTTCCGTTTCAGCGCGACGCTTGCGAATAGTGGCAATCATTTCTGTGGCCTCAGTCTGCTTACGGCGAGATTCCAGCCAGACTGATTTAGCTGAATTCGCTTTCTCAAGCATCAGTTGTGTGGCAGAAGAGACAGAAACGCTGGAGGCGTGGCTAATGTTTTGTTGTGGGATTGTCATGTGGGCACCTTTCAGTTTGTCGTGGTGTCAATTGTGCTGTCCCGTATACAAAACCGCTAACGAGCACGATTGTACGGTCTCCCAGACAACCAACCCAAACAGGCAAGCCAGAGAAAAGAATTGAGTCCTTTAGCCTCTTACTGATTTATATTAACTATTCACTACTATTCACTTTAACAAAAAATATAATTAATACATGCTGTTAAGGTGTGAATGGTTAGATAAAGAGTATGCATATACTGTTCATTACTGTTCATTACTGTTCATGAGATAAAAAGTTTTTTTATAATTTTTTTTCATAAAAATCGCCCGCTATTATTCGAACTATTTATTTGATTTTATCTTCTCACCACTATTCACCCTTATTCAATACTATTAAACAGCCTGGCACATATGCAGCGGGTATTTATTGTTTTAACCCAATTCCAGCTCAGACCACTCTATTGCATTGCGACTGAATATTGATGACAATAGTTTTACCCGGTTCTTACAGGTTTTATTCGGATGCAGACGGAATACATTATCTGTATAAATAATTATGAAAGTGTTTTGTTTATCTATTGCTGGTGTCTCTGCATAACCCCAGGGAGCTTTCCACTATGATTAATTCAATGGAAACATCGACATGCATCCTTCTTGTCTTCGCTGTGTAAGGGTTTTATGCAAAATTCATCTGTCCTGATGTATGGCTTTTGCGCTATTCAGGAAGACTGTTTTTATTTTAAAAATCCTGCACACATTTCCTTTTGATATAAAAGATATGTTCCCGTTTTATCAGGTTTTAATTGATTTTAGTAATTGCAAAGTCAATGTGTGATGCTGAATAAATAAATAATGAATTATCGGTAGATATATACATAATCAGAAACCACCTGAAGCCGGATGAATTTACCCGGACTGCTGTGAATATTAAAATGAGGAAGCCAAATGCAGAATGTTTCTATTTCCGCGTCAGCCCCTGCTGCGCCATTGTTCCCTGTTCCGGCTCACCATGAACGTTTTTTACGATTGCCAGAGGTAATGCATTTGTGCGGGTTGTCGAGGTCAACCATTTACGACCTCATCAGCCGTGATGCTTTTCCGCAGCAGGTGTCTCTGGGCGGTAAAAATGTTGCCTGGGTACAGTCAGAAGTCCAGGCATGGATGGCTGACCGCATCAGCGCTCGTGGTCAGGGATGCGATGCATGATCATGCCAGCTCAACACAACCACCATTTTTCTGGCTTGCTTCCTGTTGCTGTTTCCAGGTATAGTTTTGCCACTGCCGCAAAATCGGCAGTCGGGATTTGCAGCCCGTGTAACTTCAAGGCGACACAACACGCGCCGAGCGTGTTTTTTTATGTCGTTGCTCAGACACATCTATTATTCGGGCTGTGGTGCTTACACTATGGTTCCTGTCAGATAATGGTGGTCCGGGCGGGGCAGCCTTCGGGCTGGCCGGTTTCCTTGAAGGCCGGTACTGCAAACCCCGTTCGGGCTACCACCTATGAGATTTGCAGCTCCGGTGGTGGCGATAACCGCTACTTCAAGGAGGTTGCCTTTATGGCTACGACCCTCATCCAATCATACCCGCAGTTTATCTTTGTGTTCGCCGCAATCCGTCGCGCAGACCGCAAGCCCCGAATTTTTATGCTCCGCACCGTCGCCTGCGATGAGCGCTCCGCACGGCTGTCCTTAGTCCGTGATTATGTTCTTTCACTTTCCGCGCGGTTGCCTGTCGTGGAGGTGATGCTATGAGCCAGCTCGAAATTTCCTATGACGATGTTGTACGCCTAAAACATTTGCGAAATGTGGGTGAATTTGTCACTGGCATGGCTGCCCTGCAGGACTGCTATGAAAAACCGACAGGCATTCAATGCGAGCAGCTTACCTCCCTGATTTACCTGATGACAGAACAGCTGGATGGCGTGGTGCAGCGCTGCCATGATGATCTGATGAATGCGGAGGTGATGTGATGAAACCATACACTCCTACTCTGGCGCTTCGTGCAGCACTGTATCGCCGCGCAGTTGCATGTGCATGGCTGACGCTCTGTAGCCAGCAGGAACGCTATCCCCGCCTGACGCTGGATGAGCTGGAAGATGCAATAGCGCGTGAACTGGAAGGTTTTTATCTGCGCCAGCATGGGCAGCAAAGAGGGATGGAAATTGCCTGCGCGTTGCTTTCGGATCTGATGGAGTCGGGCCCGCTTAAGGCTTGTCCGGTTCTCTCATTACTCGGAATGACGGTAATGGATGAACTTTGCTCCCGTCACCTCAATAAACCAGCGCTGCACTAAGGAGGGCCGCACAATGTCAGGAATGAAAGTTAGCCAGGCTGAGAAAGCAGCTCGTGGTCACTGGTCAAGAATTTTACCCGCGCTGGGTGTAAACGTATTGAAAAATCGACACCAGCCCTGTCCGGTCTGTGCCGGGAAAGACCGCTTTCGATTTGATGACCAGGAAGGGCGGGGAACATGGTTCTGTAACCAGTGCGGGGCAGGTGATGGCCTGGCGCTTGTAAGTAAAGTACTGGATGTAGGCATCAGTGAAGCAGCAGACAGAATAAACGTCATTACCGGGAATCTGCCGCCAGTATCTCAGGGAATGCTTGAATCTGGTTCTCCTGAAAAAGATGACGGGAAAAAAGCTGCAGCCGCGCTGGCTGCCCGTTTGTTGGAGAAATCCCGTCAGACCACAGGCAATGCTTATCTGACGGGTAAAGGGTTTTCTGCACTGCCTTGCCGGGAATTAACCGCCATGCATAAAGTCGGTGGTACGACGTTCCGTGCGGGAGATCTTATCGTTCCATTGTATGCAGAGGGAGAGCTGGTAAATCTGCAGTTAATCAATGCTGATGGGGGCAAATGCTTCCTTAAAGGCGGTCAGGTTAAGAATGCCTTTTACCTGGTTGAAGGTACTGCCAAAGCAGCCAAACGACTCTGGATAGCGGAAGGCTATGCCACTGCAATTACTATCAACCATCTGACTGGCGATGCTGTCATGGTGGCCTTTTCGTCCGTCAATTTCCTTTCTCTGGCGAGCGTTGCCTGCAGCCAGTACCCAACGAATCAGATAATTATTGCTGCTGACCGTGATCTCAACGGTGCAGGTCAAACAAGAGGCGTAGCTGCTTCGAAGGCAAGTAATTGCGCAATGGTACTTCCACCTGTGTTTGGTGACTGGAACGATGCATTCACGCAGAATGGCGAAGAAGCCACCCGGCAGGCAATTTATGAAGTAATAAAACCAGCTACTGCCAGCCCCTTCGACACAATGAGCGAAGCCGAATTCACCGCGTTGAGCGTCAGCGAAAAAGCGCAGAGGGTAGTGGATCACTACAAAAATTCGCTGGCAGTAGACCCTAACGGACAACTCCTTTCGCGCTATGAAGCAGGTGCCTGGAAAGTTATCTCTTACGCCGATTTTGCCCGCGATGTGGCTGCGCTGTTTCAGCGCCTGGGCGCACCTTTTTCATCCGGGAAAATTGCCTCTCTCGTGGAAACCCTCAAACTGATCGTTCCGCAACAGCAGAATCCGGCGCGGCAGCTGATCGGGTTTCGCAACGGTGTGCTCGATACCCGAACGGGATTGTTTAGCCTGCACGATAAGAAGCACTGGTTACGTACGCTGTGCGAGGTGGATTACACACAGCCCGTTGATGGTGAAGCACTGGAAACCCATGCCCCGGCATTCTGGCGCTGGCTGGATCGTGCCGCAGGTTTCAAACCTGAAAAGCGAGACATTATTCTGGCAGCATTGTTTATGGTTCTGGCTAACCGCTACGACTGGCAGTTGTTTCTGGAGGTCACAGGCCCCGGTGGAAGCGGCAAGAGTATCCTGGCTGAAATCGCAACCATGTTGGCAGGTGAGGATAATGCCACTTCGGCAACCATAGAAATGCTTGAATCACCGAGAGAACGAGCCGCATTAATAGGTTTTTCACTGATTCGCCTTCCGGATCAGGAGAAGTGGAGCGGTGACGGGGCCGGACTAAAAGCCATCACTGGCGGCGATGCGGTATCCGTTGATCCCAAATATCAGAACGCCTATTCGACCCACATTCCGGCGGTCATCCTGGCTGTGAACAATAATCCGATGCGTTTTACTGATCGTAGTGGTGGAGTTTCACGCCGAAGGGTGATCCTGCATTTCCCCGACCAGATAGCCCCGGAGGAACGTGATACCCAGCTCAAAGAGAAAATTGCCAGCGAGCTGGCGGTAATTGTTCGCCAGCTTATGCAACGTTTCAGCGATCCAATGAGTGCAAGAGCATTACTTCAGTCGCAGCAAAATTCCGATGAAGCGCTCACCATCAAACGTGATGCCGATTCTGCGTTTGATTTTTGCGGCTACCTTGAAGTCTTGCCTGACACCACGGGCATGTTTATGGGAAACGCTAATATTATTCCACGTCAGCCTCGTACGTACCTTTATCATGCATATCTGGTCTACATGGAGGCCAATGGCTATAAAAATACGCTCAGTCTGACCATGTTTGGCAAGGGGTTACCGTTAATGCTGAAAGAGTATGGGCTGCAGTATGAGAAACGGCGTACCAATCAGGGAATGCAGACTAACCTCACGCTCAGAGAGGAAAGTAATGCAGACTGGTTGCCTAAATGTGATTGATACACCGTGAATCTACTAACACCCAGCCCGGCTAACGCCGGGCTTTTTTATAAATGAATGTCATCAATGTAGAGTTAACTGTTCACTCTTCACTCAATGATTCACCTCTAACATCATGATGTTAAATTCTAAAGTTGATGTGTGAACAGTGTGCATGGTTATCACAAGAAAAAGTTAATTTGGCAGCTAATGCGTTCCGGTTAGGATCCGTTACACGGAACCTAACCAGGGGAGGGATTAAATTTTCATCGTGTCTCGAACCTATCAAAATAAAGATACATTGCAAAAACTGCAGAAAAAAATGAGGGGGCACAAAAGGGGGCATAACTGGTTGATTAGAGTATTAAATCCTTTATTAATATATGCTTAAGTCATGCTTTGAGTCCGGCCTTCGCACCATCGGAACATCAATAGACGTCAACGGACGTCTTTTTTTGTGCCTGAAATCCAGTATCCGCAAGGCTTTCCTCGCTTTTTCACTCAACCTAAGTCAACCTGATTCAATCTACATCAACTTACTGATGCGGGTACAACTGCGGGTATATCCCGGTTCGATAATGTTTGTACCCACACAGAACCCTTTAAAGGATACTCATCATGGCTCTGAGTGATGTGAAGGTTCGTTCGGCTAAGCCTGAAGCAAAAGCCTATAAACTAACTGACGGTGAAGGCATGGTTTTGCTGGTTCACCCTAACGGTTCCAAATACTGGCGGCTACGTTATCGCTTCGGTGGTAAAGAGAAGATGCTGGCGCTGGGGAAATACCCTGAAGTGTCGTTGGCGGATGCCCGGGCACGCCGGGATGAAGCCCGTAAGCTATTAGCGAATGGCGTCGATCCCAATGAGAACAAGAAAGCCGTTAAGGTAGAGCAGGAGCAAGAGGCAATAACGTTTGAAGTGGTCGCCAGAGAGTGGCACGCCAGCAATCAGAAGTGGTCTACATCGCACAGTGCCCGTGTTTTGAAAAGCCTTGAAGATAATCTCTTTGCTGCCATCGGTAATCGGAATATTGCTGAATTGAAGACACGGGATCTGCTTGTACCCATCAAAGCCGTCGAGTCATCCGGGCGGCTCGAAGTTGCCGCCCGTTTACAGCAGCGTACTACCGCGATTATGCGCTTTGCTGTGCAGAGCGGTTTAATCGACTATAATCCTGCACAAGAAATTGCCGGTGCGGTTGCTACGGCGAAAAGACAGCATCGTGCTGCCCTGGAACTTAATCGCATTCCTGAATTGCTTCACCGCATCGATCACTATTCTGGCAGGCCGTTAACTCGACTGGCGGTTGAACTCACGTTGTTGGTTTTTATCCGTTCAAGCGAGCTGCGTTTTGCCCGTTGGTCAGAAGTAGACTTTGAAACGGCCATGTGGACGATTCCGGGTGAGCGTGAACCGCTAGAAGGCGTTAAACACTCTCAGCGTGGATCCAAGATGAAGACTCCACATCTTGTTCCTTTATCGCGTCAAGCTCTCGCCATTTTGGAAAAGATCAAAAGCATGAGTGGAAATCGTGAGCTGATTTTTGTGGGCGATCACGATCCACGTAAGCCAATGAGTGAGAACACGGTGAATAAGGCTCTGCGAGTGATGGGCTATGACACGAAAACGGAAGTTTGTGGACATGGTTTCAGGACGATGGCGTGTAGTTCTTTGATTGAGTCGGGATTGTGGTCGAGGGATGCGGTGGAGCGGCAGATGAGCCATCAGGAGCGTAGCTCTGTGCGTGCGGCTTACATTCATAAGGCGGAACATCTGGGAGAGCGTAGGTTGATGCTGCAGTGGTGGGCTGATTATCTGGATGCAAATCGAGAAAAAATCTTTTCTCCTTTTGATTATGCAAAAATCAATAACCCATTAAGCCACAATAAATAACTGTGCAAGAAAGCTGATAGCAATAGTAGGATCGAGTTGATTTAATCGGCTTTAAGGCCACAGTCACGTCTTGCGATGCCTGACCCAGCTATCCAGCCATGATAGCTGGGCCAAGCATAAAAAATGTAAATGTATAATAGTCACAAATAAGCGATATCTCTAGGAAACTGACCCAGAAATCTAATTTCGTAGACACTAATGAGAAAATCTAGATGGTTGATTTGCGCAAAGATATTTTCTTTGTTCGGAAACCGTGCACTCAGAGCCGCTGAACGTCTTACTCATTGAACCCAACGTCAATTTTAGCTAATTTAGCTAAATTATCTAGCATGTCCATGGATACTAGCCTTTATGAATGAAAACGAAATATACCATCGTATCCAGCAAGCGCTATCCGGAGCACCACGTAACCAGTACACCGTCGAGTTGCATCTGCAAATGATCAAGTATGCCGACGAGTTGGAACACATTACAGCAAAAGCCTTTTGCGAAGGCACAGGTCTGGGCCAGAGCCTCGGTACTGAATTCAGCAAAATGCGTAACTTAACCCGTCGGCTGAAAGCCGCCGGTCTAAACACCGATCTGCTGTAACCCGCTTACGGCACCTCATCGCGCGAAACGAGATATTTCATGGCTATCAAAAAAACCGAACTCTATTCCTCTTTGTGGGCAAGCTGCGACGAACTACGTGGTGGGATGGACGCTAGCCAGTACAAAGACTATGTGCTGACCCTGTTGTTTATGAAGTACGTGTCCGATAAATATAAAGGCGACCCCGATGGCATTATCCTTATCCCAAAAGGGGCCAGCTTTGACGATATGGTCGCGCTGAAGAACGATAAAGAAATCGGCGATAAAATTAATAAAATCATCCAAGCGCTGGCTGAAGAGAACGGTTTGAAAGGCGTCATCGACGCAGATTTCAACGATGAAGACAAGCTAGGTAAAGGCAAGGAGATGGTTGACCGCCTGACAAAACTGGTCGGCATCTTCGAGGGGCTGGATCTGTCGGGCAATCGGGCCGAAGGAGACGATCTGCTGGGTGATGCCTATGAGTATCTAATGCGTCATTTCGCCACCGAATCCGGTAAAAGCAAGGGCCAGTTTTACACGCCTGCGGAGGTGTCGCGTATTCTGGCGAAGGTGATCGGCATTACCCCCGAAACGCCGCAGGACGCCACGGTGTACGACCCCACCTGCGGTTCCGGTTCGCTGCTGCTCAAAGTTAGCGATGAAGCTCGACGCGGGCTGTCGATCTATGGGCAGGAAATGGACAACGCCACCTGCGCGCTAGCACGGATGAATATGATCCTGCACAACAATGCTACTGCCGCAACCACTATCTGGCAGGGCAATACGCTGAGCGATCCGCAGTGGAAAGAGGCCAACGGCAGGCTAAAAACCTTCGATTTCGCCGTAGCGAACCCGCCATTTTCCAATAAAAACTGGACCAGCGGACTGGATCCGAAAAAAGATCCGTTTGAACGTTTCGTCTGGGGCATCCCACCGGAGAAGAATGGCGATTACGCCTTCCTGCTGCACATTATCAAAAGCCTGAAAAGCACTGGCAAAGGAGCGGTGATCCTACCGCACGGCGTGTTATTCCGCGGCAACGCCGAGGCGAATATCCGCGAAAACCTTATTAAACAGGGCTATATCAAAGGCATTATCGGCTTACCGGCCAATCTGTTTTACGGCACCGGCATCCCAGCGTGCATTATCGTGATTGACAAAGAGCATGCCCACAGCCGTAAAGGCATTTTTATGATCGACGCCAGCCGGGGCTTTATCAAGGACGGCAACAAAAACCGCCTGCGCAGCCGGGATATTCACCGCATCGTGGATGTGTTTAACTACCAGCGCACGGTGCCCGGCTATAGTCGGATGGTACCGTTAAGTGAAATTGCCAGTGAACAAAATAATTACAATCTGAATATCCCCCGCTATATCGACAGTTGTGAGCCGGAGGATCTGCACGATCTGACCGCGCACTTACAGGGTGGTATTCCGGCTCGCGATGTGGATGCTTTGGAGGACTACTGGCGGGTATTCCCTGCCCTGCGCGACGTGCTGTTTGTCGACGATCGCCCCGGCTACTGTCGGGCGCAGGTTGAAGCGCAGCAGGTTAAGCCAACCATTCTGGCGCATCAGGAATTTAAGGATTTTGCCACCCGCAGCCTGCTGCCATTTAAGGCGTGGGTGAAAGAGGCGGCGCTGGCAGATATTGGCAAAGGCGATAAACCGAAGGAACTGATCCACGATATCGGCGAGATGCTGCTGGTGCAATATGCTAACAGCGAGCTGCTGAATAAATACAGCGTGTACCAGATCCTGATGGACTACTGGGCCGACACGATGCAGGACGATGTCTACGTGATTATGCAGGACGGCTGGCAAGCCGCCGCGCAAATTCGTGAACTCCAGCCAGTGAAAGACAAGAAAGGAAAAAATGTCTGGAAAGAAGCGCATGATTTTGAGTTTGACAAGCGGCGCTACAAGGCCGATGTGCTGCCCCGTTCACTGGTGGAAATTCACTGTTTCCCGGAACTGCTGGATGCGCTGAACCGCGCACAGGAACGTAGTGAAGAAGCCAGCCGTCAGTTAGCCGAGTTTGTCGAAGAGCAGGCCGGGGAAGACGATCTGCTGGCCGAGGCGAAGAACGACAAAGATAAGGTGACGAAAGAGCTGGTCAATGCCCGTCTGACAAAATTGAAGAAAACCACCGCCGACACGGATGAGCTGGCGGCGCTAACCCGCTGCCTGGCGCTGATTAAAGCAGAGGCAAATGCGAAAAAAGTGCTGAAAGCCGCACAGGAAACGCTGGATCGCGCGGTGTTTAAACATTATCCCATGCTGGATGAAGCGGCGATCAAAGTGCTGGTGGTGCAGGATAAATGGCTGGCAACGTTACAGACCAGGATCAAGGCGGAGATTGAGCGCATTACCCAGCAACTGGCGGAACGCGTGAAGGAGCTGGAAGAGCGTTATGCCGAACCGTTACCCGCGCTTGAAGCGTCTGCTGAAGCGTTGAGTGACAAGGTGGCCGGGCATTTACGGGCGATGGGGCTGGTGTGGTGTGATGGTGGATTTAATGGTGAATGAGCTGCAGACGGGGACGGCGGGGAAAGGCGTACCCGCTGGGTTTAAGTTGACCGAGGTGGGGGTTATCCCTGAGGATTGGGAGTGCGTACCATTTGGCAACTTGTTTAAAACGAGCACAAAGAAAAAAAACTTCAGCGATCATGAGCTGGTTTCATTTATTGGGATGCAGGACGTTAGTGAGGATGCACAATTAAAAAATAGTATTCAGCTTCCTTTTAAAGAAGTTAAAAGAGGTTTCACTTACTTTGAAAAAGGGGATGTTTTATTAGCTAAAATAACCCCATGTTTTGAAAATGGAAAGGGATGCCATACCGCTGAGTTACCTACTGACGCAGGTTTTGGCAGTACAGAATTTCATGTATTAAGAGAAAATGAGGACTCCGATTCTCGCTTCATCTATTTTTGGACAACTGATAAAAAGTTTAGGGCCTCGCTGGAATCAGAAATGGTGGGAAGTGCAGGACACCGTCGCGTACCACTAGTTGCTATAAAAGCATTTTTAATTCCATGCCCAAAAAACAAGCAAGAACAAAGCGCTATAGCTGATACATTATTAGATATTGATGACTTTATTATAGCCTCCGAAAAGCTTATCGCTAAAAAACAGGCCATCAAAACAGCCACCATGCAGCAACTACTTACGGGTAAAACCCGTTTGCAGCAGTTTGCGTTACGCGACGATGGGGCTGTTAAGGGATATAAAAAGAGTGAGTTTGGGGATATTCCTGAGGACTGGGTACTCACAAACATTGGTCAATTTACTAACTGCTGTGCTGGCGGGACTCCAAGTACTAAAATTTCAGCGTATTGGGGGGGCACTCACCCTTGGATGAGTTCAGGTGAATTGCACTTAAAACAAGTCTATACAGTAGCTGACTATATAACAGATGAAGGGCTTGCTAACTCCAGTACAAAGTATGTACCTAAAAAATCAGTTTTAGTCGGATTGGCAGGACAAGGAAAGACTCGCGGGACTGTAGCAATTAATCGCATTGAATTATGTACTAATCAGTCTATTGCCGCGATTTTTCCCAGCGAACATCATTCCACAGAATTTTTGTTCTACAACCTCGACAATCGTTATGAGGAACTGAGAAGTTTATCTACTGGCGATGGGGGACGTGGTGGGTTGAATCTTACTATCATCAGAAAAGTACATATTGTACTTCCACCAAAAGAAGAACAAATCGCCATCGCTGCCATCCTCTCTGATATGGATAATGAAATTCAGATCCTGCAACAACGTCTGGACAAAACCCGCCAGCTTAAACAAGGGATGATGCAGGAACTGTTAACAGGAAAAATTCGACTTATAGAAAGGAACTAGACCTATGCCAGATATTCGCACACAGCAGTTTCTTTATCACTTAACGGATCTTAACAATCTGGAAGACATTTTCTCTGGAGGGCTAAAATCTCGAAGCCTCTTGCGTGGTTTTTCAGATGTGGCCGATCCTGAGATCATAGCCTCACGCTGTGCCTTGCGTTTAGAAGAATATGTTCCTTTCCATTTTTTTGCCCGAAACCCCTTTGATGGCAGGGTCCACCGTAATAATCCAGATAAGACGTTCGTTCTTATTACCGTTCGTCGAAGTCATGCACAGACGAATAGCTGGCCAGTCATTCCCAGACATCCATTATCTGGTGCGGCAATTACGTTGCTTAATTATGAAGCGGGTATGGCTGCCATTGACTGGGAAACAATGAACCGCCGTGATTATAGAGATGACAATTGTAAGTGTATCTGTATGGCGGAATGTCTCTCACCAACAACAGTTTCTGCAAGCGATTTTAATAGTATTTTTGTTCCTGATGCAGAAACAGAAGAAACCGTTAACAATCTAAAAAGAACTTTTGGGCTAAATATGTACGTCAATAACAGCCCACATATGTTCCCCGGAGCCTGACCGTGGCCTATGACTACAGCACTAGCCTCAACCCGGAAAAAGCCCTGATCTGGCGCATTGTCCATCGGGACAATATCCCGTGGATACTGGACAACGGTCTGCACTGTGGCAACAGTCCGGTGCAGGCGGAAAACTGGATTAATATCGGCAACCCGGAGCTTATCGACAAACGTGCCGGACATCTGGTGCCTACCGGAACAGGAGGGACGCTGCATGACTATGTGCCGTTTTACTTTACTCCTTTCTCGCCGATGCTGATGAATATTCGCAGCGGGCGTGGCGGCATTAAGCCGCGCCACAATGAGGAAATCGTCATTCTGGTCAGTAGCCTGCGACACGTGGCGGCGCAGAACGCCCCCTTCGTGTTTACCGACAGCCATGCCTACTATAATCTGGCGAATTACTATACCGATCTAAACAATCTGCACCGGATCGACTGGCCAATCTTACAAGCACGGGATTTCCGTCGCGATCAGGACGATCTTGGCAAGTTTGAACGCTATCAGGCTGAGGCGTTAATCTGGAAGCACTGCCCAATATCACTGCTGGCCGGGATGATTTGTTACAACGATGGCGTCAGGTTACAATTAGAGCAGTGGTTGTCTCAACGCAATCTGTCAATGCCCGTTCACGCGCGGGCTGGGTGGTACTTCTCATGATTACATTTACACAAGGCAATTTACTGGATGCGCCCGTAGAAGCACTAGTGAATACGGTTAATACCGTAGGTGTCATGGGTAAAGGCATAGCGCTGATGTTCAAAGAGCGCTTCCCCGACAACATGAAAGCCTATGCCCTCGCCTGCAAACAAAAGCAGGTCATGACCGGCAAGATGTTTATTACCGAAACCGGCGAGCTGATGGGGCCGCGCTGGATCGTCAACTTCCCTACCAAGCAGCACTGGCGCGCCGACTCCCGCATGGAGTGGATTGAAAATGGCTTGCAGGACCTGCGCCGCTTTTTGATCGAAGAGAAAGTGCAGTCCATCGCCATTCCCCCGCTGGGCGCGGGCAACGGCGGACTGAACTGGCCGGACGTCCGGGCGCGGATTGAATCTGCGCTGGGCGACCTTCAGGACACGGAAATCCTGATTTATGAGCCCACCGAAAAATACCAGAACGTCGCCAAGAGCACCGGCGTAAAAAAGCTCACGCCCGCCAGAGCGATGATTGCTGAACTGGTGCGCCGCTACTGGGTATTGGGGATGGAGTGCAGCCTGCTGGAAATCCAGAAGCTGGCATGGCTGTTACAACGCGCCATTGAACAGCACCAGCAGGAAGATGTGCTAAAACTGCGTTTTGAGGCGCACTATTACGGCCCCTATGCCCCCAATCTGAACCATCTGCTTAACGCGCTGGACGGTACTTACCTGAAAGCCGAGAAACGCATCCCGGACAGCCAGCCGCTGGACGTGATCTGGTTTAACGATCGGGAAAAAGAACACGTCAACCTCTGGCTGAATAACGAGGCCAAAGAGTGGCTACCGGCGCTTGAGCAGGTCAGTCAGTTGATTGACGGCTTTGAATCGCCGTTTGGTCTGGAACTGCTGGCGACCGTTGACTGGCTGCTGGCCCGGGGAGAGTGCCAGCCCACGCTGGATTCCGTGAAAGAGGGGCTGCACCAGTGGCCTGCGGGTGAACGCTGGGCCAGCCGTAAGACGAAGCTATTTGATGATAAGAACCTGCAATTCGCCATAAACCGCGTGATGGAGTTCCATTGCTGAACATTTAGGGAGAGCACCCTTTGAGCACTATCGGCCAGCGCGAACGCGCCACACAGCAGCGTTTGATCCAGTTTTTTGTTAAGGATTTAGGATACCGCTATCTGGGCCGCAGCGCAGGATATGCCGGGGACAGCAATATCGACACGGACATACTGAGCGCATGGTTGAAGCGGCGCGGGGTCAGCGATACGCTGATTACCCGCGTGCTTCGGCAACTGGATTCCGCCGCCTCGCTGGGCGAAGGCAAAAAACTGTATTACGCCAATAAAGAGGTCTATCGCCTGCTGCGTTACGGCGTGAAGGAAAAGGAAGGCGCGGGCGAGCAGAATCAGACCGTGTGGCTGATTGACTGGGCACATCCTGAAGCCAATGATTTCGCCATCGCCGACGAGGTGACGGTCAAAGGCGAATACAGCAAGCGCCCGGATCTGGTACTGTATGTTAACGGCATCGCGCTGGGCGTGATTGAACTTAAACGCTCGTCAGTTCACGTCAGCGAAGGCATCCGACAGAATCTCGATAATCAGAAGAAAACCTTTATCCGCAATTTCTTTACCACCATGCAACTGGTGATGGCGGGTAACGATACGCAGGGGCTGCGTTACGGCACCATCGAAACGCCGGAAAAATATTATCTGGAATGGAAAGAAGAGCATACCGATGCATATACGCATAAACTCGACTTTCATTTAAGCCGTCTTTGCAACAAGTCAAGGCTGCTAGATATCGTCCATAACTACATAGCCTTTGACGTTGGAGTGAAAAAACTCTGTCGCCATAATCAGTTCTTCGGCGTCGAGGCGGCTAAACAGCATATTGTTCGTCGTGAAGGCGGGATTATCTGGCACACGCAGGGATCGGGTAAAAGCCTGACGATGGTCTGGCTGGCGAAGTGGATCCGCGAAAATGTGCCGAATTCACGCGTGCTGATTGTGACCGACCGCACCGAGCTGGATGAACAGATCGAAAGCGTGTTTATGGGTGTGGATGAAGAGATTTATCGCACCTCTAGTGGCAACGACCTTATTGCGACGCTTAACCATCCGAACCCGTGGCTCATCTGCTCTCTGGTGCATAAGTTTGGTCGTCGTAGCGAGGCGGAAGACGCTGCCGCAACTGACGACTTCATCACCGAGTTGCAACAATCTCTGACGAAAACGTTCCGGGCCAAAGGCGATTTGTTTGTCTTCGTGGATGAGTGCCACCGCACGCAGTCCGGCAAGTTGCATAACGCGATGACCGCCATTCTTCCGGAAGCTTTGTTCATCGGTTTTACCGGTACGCCACTGATGAAGAAAGATAAAAAGAAATCAGTGGAGGTGTTCGGCCCTTATATCCACACCTACAAGTTTGATGAGGCTGTGGCCGATGGGGTGGTGCTGGATCTGCGCTATGAGGCCCGCGATATTGACCAGTATCTGACGTCTGAGAAAAAGGTCGATGACTGGTTTGAAGCCAAAACGCGTGGCCTGTCGAACTTAGCCAAAACCCAGCTTAAACAGAAGTGGGGCTCAATGCAGAAACTGCTTTCCAGCAAGTCACGGCTGGAGCAGATCGTTAATGATATTCTGTTGGATATGGATACCCGCCCGCGGCTGATGGACGGGCGCGGCAACGCCATGCTGGTATGCAGTAGTGTGTATCAGGCTTGTAAGGTTTACGAGATGTTTAGCCAGACAGATCTGGCTGGAAAAGTGGCTATTGTAACCAGCTTCCGTCCCGATGCTGCCAGTATCAAAGGTGAAGAAACCGGCGCGGGCCTGACCGAGAAACTTTACAAATTCTCGACCTATCGCAAAATGCTGGCTGACTATTTTGAACAAAGCGAAGAGAAGATTGCTGGTCGTATCGCCGAATTCGAGCGAGACGTTAAGCAACGCTTTATAAATGAACCGGGGCAAATGCGTCTGCTTATCGTGGTGGATAAGCTGCTAACCGGCTTTGATGCACCGTCTGCGACCTATCTTTATATTGATAAAACCATGACAGACCATACGCTGTTTCAGGCGATTTGTCGGGTAAACCGGCTGGATGGGGAAGATAAAGAATACGGCTATATTATCGATTATAAAGATCTGTTCCGCTCTCTGGATAAAGCTATAACCGATTACACCACGGGCGCGTTTGACGATTACGATCGCGATGATGTTGATGGACTGTTAAAAAATCGTCTGGAGCAGGCAAAGCTGGATCTCGACAGCGCGCTAGAGGTAGTTCGCAGCCTATGTGAACCTGTCAAGGCTCCGCGCGAATTGCAGGATTATCAGCACTATTTCTGTGGTCAGTCGGGGGAAAACCAGACGATATTAGGCGAAAAAGAGGCGCTGCGCCTTTCGTTCTATCAGAATGTCGCCCGCCTGCTGCGCGCTTACGCCAGCCTGGCGAATGAAATGCAGGAAGCGGGCTATACCGATGAGGAAGTGGAAAGCATTCGCGCCGAAGTGGCTAAATTCGAGAGACTGCGCTACGACATTAAACTGACCAGCGGCGATCTGCTGGACATGAAACGCTTTGAGCCCGCCATGCGCCACCTGCTAGATATGTACGTTCGCGCCGACGGTAGCGAAGTGCTTATGGATTTCGAAGAGTTAAGCCTGATTGAGCTGATTGTTGAAAAAGGAGCAGCAGCAACCGCTGCTCTGCCGGACGAGATCCGCAACAATCAGGATGCGATGGCGGAAACCATCGAAAACAACGTGCGTAAAACCATCGTGGATGAAAACCCGGTGAACCCAAAATACTACGGGCGCATGTCGCTTTTGCTGGATGAACTGATTACCCTTCGCCGCCAGAATGCGCTTGATTATCAGCAGTATCTGGAGCGTATCCGGGATTTGAGCAAGCAGGTCATACGCCCAGAACAAACCAACGGAGCATCCTATCCTGAAACAATGGATACGCAGGCAAAGCGCGCGTTTTATGATAACTTCGGTCATGATGAGGTGCTGGCAACCCGTATTGATACGACAATCCGCTATACCAAAAAAGCGGAGTGGATTGGCGATCGTTTTAAGGAACGAGAGCTTGCCCGTGCACTGCGCGAAGAAACCGCCAGTTATAACGTCAATATTGATGACGTTCTTGAGCTTGCCCGCAAGCAAAAGGAATACCACTGATGCCGATCATGCAGATAGGTACGCTGCGCTTACAGATCAATCGTAAAGCGATTAAGAACTTGCATATCAGCGTCCTGCCGCCTGACGGCAAAGTCCGCGTTTCAGCCCCGGAACACATGACAGAAACGGCGATACAAATGGCGGTCGCTTCCCGCTTTCGCTGGATCCGAAAACAACAGCAGGATTTCGCCAGACAGCCACGCCAGTCCGAGCGGGAGATGGTCAGCGGAGAATGCCACTATCTTTGGGGTCGTAAATATCGCTTGTTTGTGATCGAGCGTCAGGGACGTCATGAGGTGAAAATTGCGGGAAATAATAAACTCCAGCTTTATGTTCAGCCGGGAACCAGCAATGAAAATAAGCTGCTGGTATTAAACGATTTTTATCGGCATGAGCTGAAACGGCAGGTCGCTAAATTACTGCCCGAATGGCAGGACAGAACCGGCGTTTCCCCGACGTTCTGGGGCATAAAAAAGATGAAAACCTTTTGGGGCACCTGTAATACCACCACAAAGCGAGTCTGGCTCAATCTGGAACTGGTTAAGAAACCACCTGAGTGTCTGGAGTATATTCTGGTGCATGAACTGGTTCATCTACTGGAGCGTCATCACAACGAGCGTTTCCGTCTACATATGGACCGCTTGATCCCTAACTGGCGCGAGCGGCGAAATTTGCTCAATAAGATGCCACTGGCGTTTGAGGCGTGGGAGTATTAATTGATTGTCTTAGCTCAGACCAGATCTGACAATTATCGGTTATTCATACGGGTAGCTGTCAGATTACTTCGGTCTTGAACTTTTTTATTCCTGCCTAAAATCACTGCACTTTCTCATGCGTTTAGCCAATCAAAAGAAACCTCACCATATCCCACCTACAGTAACGTAATCAATGCACGGACTCATATTGGTTTATAGCTTTTTTAAGCACTAAATCATTTTCGTGAGCAGCAGATATTCTCTTTCTGACAATGCGGAATGCGACAGGTTGTGTCGTTTTTTTGAAGCTCATCCTCCTTGGGGGTAATTAATTATCATATATTTCAATGCATTAGATGGCTTCTTTTACCCCCGCCATTTTTTCAATCCACCTTCTTTTGGTACGACATAACGTGTCGAACCAGTACGCCATAATCTCCCATATCAATATCTGGTTATTTTGGGAGTTCAGGACTGTTCTCACCATGAAAACACAACATGATCATTATGACCGCCTGTCCGTCAGGTTATCGGTCATTATCAGCCGATTATTGGCTGGTCAATCCTTGGAGTTGAAAGCGCTGGCAAATGAGTTTGGTGTTTCAGAGCGTACTCTACAGCGGGATTTTCAGCAGCGTTTAATCCATTTGGATCTTGAACATTCCAGTGGCTGCTATCGACTTATGCGGCGAACGGGTCGAGAGCACTTACCTAATACCTTTGCGTTTATTCTTAACTCTGGCATTTCGGGGATCATTCCGGCCCAGAACCGCAGACTAATCCGGCTGATTACCAGCAGTTCTGGCGGCTCTCCATGTCTTATCGGGCATGGAGGGCTGCCATCGCCAATCACCCAGACTACCTGCTTTCTGGAGCTGGCCGAAGCTATCCGTGACTATCGGGTCGTCACGCTATTAATCAATGGTAAGAGCTACGACGCAGTGGCTCCTCGTCGCCTAATCTTCCAGTCCAGAAACTGGTTTCTTGTGGCTACTCGAGCGAGAAAGCTACAGGTGTTTCGGATGGAAGACGTTAACGCTGTGACTGTTCTTGACACCTCTTTTCGCAGAAAGCCTGAACTTGATGCACTCACCGCCAGTGAGGAGTTTATTTCGGCTCTTCCACACTTTCGTTTCATCAGTGACGTTATTCAGACCTTCAGAGAGTAGCTGGCAACTTTCATTTCAACATAAGCAAGGAGACCTTTATGGATGACCCGGTAAAGGGCGAAGGCCGGATGATTACTGATGCCAATGGCATCACCAGAAGAGAAGGGGGGATTTCAGGAATATGGGGCAATATGTTTAATGATAGCAATGGGATAAAAACCGACAGCCCGTCGCTTATCCCTGACATCAGGGATATTCTCGATGTTTTCCCTCAGTCGCTGCGGGAAAACCTGGTGAACAAAATCAGTGAAGCTATCGACTATGAACCTGTTATTGGTGTTATGGGAAAGACCGGCGCAGGTAAATCAAGTGTGTGTAATGCGCTATTCCAGGGCGAAGTGTGTGAGGTCAGTGACGTTGAAGCCTGTACGCGTGAGGCCCAGGAACTGCGCATACGATTTGGTAAACGTTCGCTGAAGATCATTGATATCCCCGGCGTCGGTGAGAATGCTTTACGGGATAAAGAGTACGAAGATCTTTACCGTACTTTGCTTCCCTCACTGGATCTCATCCTTTGGGTGATAAAAGGCGATGATCGAGCTTTTTCTGCCGATGAGCATTTCTACAATAATGTCCTGCTCCCTGCAGGTGGGGGAGAGCGCGTTTTGTTCGTCCTCAACCAGGTGGATAAAATCGAGCCCTTTCGTGAGTGGGATACATACCTGCATCAGCCGTCCCCAGCACAGCGCATCAACATCGAAAAGAAAGAATCTTACATTACTGAACGTTTTGGCTTTACGCGATATCCGGTAATCCCTATCTCCGCCGATGAGGGCTACAACATTCTTCGTCTGGTAGAAACGATGATCCGTGCTTTACCTGATCGGGCTAAAAGCGGCGCAACTTCACAGCTAAAGGACGAATTCAAAACCGATGACGTAAAGACGGAAGCGAAAGGCGGCTTCGCCAGCGTGATCTCCGAACTACTTGACGACGTGATTAATTCTGTCCCGTTACCTGGTCCCGTAAAAGAACTTGCCCGTAAGGGGAAAGATAAGGTTCTTGCGTGGGTGGGTAACGCCTGGGACCATTTTTTTGGATAAGGAAGTATTTAATGAAACCACTGATTATTCCTGCATTGTTTATATCGTTATTTGCTGCCCAGTCGGCTTATGCAGGCGGAGGCTACGACTTGCAATGCATGCTTGAAAACGGCGAGCAAATGACGCTCAGTCATGCCAGTCATACTGTTTATATCAGTTTTGAAAAGCCCGGTGGTGATTCCGAAGAGGGAGGTTCAGTTATTAAACTGGACATTCCTTCCGGTGAGGCGAAGCAAACTGTCATCGCTAAATCAGAGGCGGGAACCGCTTCTTTCACGCTGCGCGGAGAAAGTGCCGATATCGAAGGCGCTGTTGCTGTCAATTATTCGGAATATGATGGTACAGGCGATGCTTATTACACGGCCATGAATTCACTCGGGCAGGAAACCAGCACCGTATCCTGCAAACCCGGTACGATTAACGTTTCCAGGAGCCTCCTTCAGAACGGTATTAATGGCGTGGGTAGCCAGCAGGCTAATAAACCTGCATCCTCTCAGCAACAGCAGGTACAGCAATCCACGACTCCACCGTTTAAAGTGCAGTTTGGCAGCGCCATCAGCAATGAAGGCTGGAATAATAAATATGGCGTTATTCAGCTCACTATTACTGATGACAACGTGGTGCTGAAATCCATTCGGGTTAACCGGGGGAACTGTAAAATGGAGAGCGTTGGTAACAGAACTCTGCCAGCCAAATATCGATTCGGTGATGTGGCCACGTTCAAATATATGAAATGTGACCGTATTATCGAAGCCAATATTGTGACCAATTCCGGTAGCTGGACCTTTAATAATTAAATTTACCTGTACTTAGTCTGGGGGAGAGTGTGCCAGTAAATAATCCGACACTTCCCCCCAGTTAATTATGTTTAACCCTGCTGAGAAGACATTCATTTCATCACAACAGCGTTCCTCACCGGATAATGCTCAGCAACAGCTCTGCCAGGCGTTTGCTGGCATCGTACTTGTGCTGGGTTAATGTTTACGGGGAAGGCGTGCAGAGAAGGGCTCAGGGGCGTTACTGGCGGGATTCTTCTATGCGCTTCATCAGCCAGCGCCTGACATCGCTTTCGCGCCAACGGGAACTGCGACCAAACTTGATAGGTCTGGGGAACAGACCGTCCTTAATCAGCTTGTAGAACCACTTATCGGTTAAGCCCGTGAATGTGGTGATGAATACCATGTCCACCAGCCTATCGTTCATCAGGTCGGTCTCGGGAGTCAGTAGATTGTTCATGACGATTTTCCTTCTGTCTTTGAGTGGGTAAAAGACAGGAGCCACAGCGATAACCTGTTGATTTAAGTTAATGTTGCGTGCTCCGTCATTACAATCACTTCTCCGGTAATAAATAACTTTTTGCTTTGGTCTTAAACTGACTGCAGCCAAAGTTACGCTCGCCGTCCTCATTTTCTTTGGAACGTTTTTTGGCGAGATAGCAGATCCGATTCAGGTAATTCTCATAATCAAGGCTGTTGGTTCCCTCTCTGCGGTTCAGCTCAAATATGCCTGCCAGATGATAACTTACGCTCTCCTTCGCTTTACCCTTCAGTTTCAGCGCGTGACACCACGCCTTAGCTGCCATCGTTAGCAATAACCCTCTTCCGGTCCCCTTAAACCCCAGTTTAAGCATCATGCAACTGAACACCTCGCGGTTAACCAGGAGCACCAGGTGATAATGCTTGTTGCTATTCATCTCACCGAACTCTCTGGCCCACGCGTAATACACCGGGCAAGGGTATATGCGTTTACCTTCTCTGCTGCGTCTCTTAAGATAAGCGGCTATTTGTGCCTTAAGAGAGGCAATAAAACGGGTTATCACCGCAGATTCATATCCCTTATGTTGGTTATGCTGCGGCAGGCTTAAATCCAGCCCGAAGGCTAGAATACGGGCATGCTCATTCATCACGAAAGCTGTCAGCGCTTCCAGACGCTGCATATGGTAAGCATTCTTCTCGCTGTTACATTCTTTCAGTTTCATTTTCAGGCTCTCATGTTGTGGGTGATATACCCATGAGAGCCTCAGTAACTTTTAATGCAGGTACAGGACGATCAAAGAAAATACTGTCTCACTTCACTACTGGCCTTAGCCTCTGCTGGTAGCTTTACTCCCGTTATACCCACTTCCCAGTGAATCTCTGTATACCCTATATCTGTAAGATTCTGTTCATACTGTAGAGAACAACAATAAACATATAATTAGTATCCGGCAGTAAAGAATCACTGAAGTCGCCACCTGTCACCTCGTATACCCCCGCTGTATCAGGTTTTCTGGCTGTTATCACTCCCCTTCATTCGGTCTAAAACCACTCTTAAGTTATCCCGGCACGCTGACTATGGGGCTATTTCTTGCTCTGGTTTGCGGATGAACATTTTACTGTCACTCATGCCACCATGCCGGGTATTGCCGAAAGCGGTTGTTTTTGCATAGAACACTCTCTTGATTTAAAACGGTTTTTAAAAAGGTGCAGCACTGCTAAAATCTAAAAAGTGCTGCACCTTATAAGGAATGTGTGATGGTAAGTAAAAAAAGGATAACGGTTAATCTTTCCTATCCTGAGCTTCATCAGATGATAGTGAGTCTGGCGAAGAGGACGAGTAGTAGTTGTTCAGCTGTTATTCAGGACATGATTTTGGATGCCTTAAAGTACAGGAGGGAAAACGATGCACTTTTACCTTCAGGTAAACTGGTGGCGAATAAAAATCTGGTGCCGGAAAGGGTTTTTAATGCGGGTTTTGAAATCAATAACCTGACTATTAATGGAATAGTCAGGGGAACAACCGATGCGTTTCATCGTTTATTTCAAAGAGATAGTTTTATCGAAACGCTTCCTTACATCATGTTTAGTGATGTGCCAAAACCTGCGGAAGCAATAAACAAGAAGGATATACTCAGAAGAGTAATTGCATACCTGCAGACAAAACTTTATGTCACTGATAGTCGTGAATTCAAACCAGCGTTATTTCTATTTTTTATCGGGAAGGTAACAGTAAAATATAGACAGTACACCGCTGATGGCCTCGAAGTAAAAATTGATTATTCATGTAAAGTGATCCCTGTGCACACTAACAGATCAAACGGCGATGAAGCGCTTTTTTTCGATCTGAGTAATATTAAGTATAGACCCTTTCATGACATGGCCAAAAAAGGATGGAACAGAAAAAAACATTCACACCAGTTGTATATTAATGGTCTGGAAGGCATGCGTGGGGGCGGTTTTTTTGTCGGGGTTTTGTATGAGCCGCAATCACCAGATGAACTGGCTACCCCATCAGAGGGAGACTTTATTAGCAGCACAGGTCTCAGATATCGATTTTTTAGTCACCCATCAACGGTTAAAATCATAAAGGATCATTTTCCGAAATCAGTCACTATTGACCCGAATGGAACCACCTACATAGTAAAAGAAAAAACTATACAAGATTTGGACACGCTCAACCGGGCTATCAGGAAGCAGAATGCTGGCTGGTAATATTTAAATTACAGTCGTTTTTATCTCTGTACTATCCGTGTGATCTCACCCGATTTTAACACAATCTTTTTTCACCGTTCACTTTCAGAAAAGACCATGCCTCACTCTGAGGCATGGTCTTTTTTCATATCTCAATAAGGAACTAATAATGACACGTTTAGCCAGCCGCTTCGGTGCGGCCAATCTCGTTCGACGCGACCGCCCGCTAACCCGCGATGAACTGGCGCATTATGTGCCGAGTGTATTCAGCGAAGAAAAGCACGAATCCCGCAGCGATCGGTACACATACATTCCGACCATTACCTTGTTAGATAACCTGCAACGTGAAGGCTTTCAGCCATTCTTTGCGTGCCAGACTAGAGTCCGAGACCAGAGCAAACGCGAACATACGAAGCACATGCTACGTCTGCGTCGCGAAGGCCAGATCACTGGCAAACAGGTGCCAGAAATCATACTGCTTAATAGCCACGACGGATCCAGCTCATACCAGATGTTGCCGGGGTTATTCAGATCGGTTTGCCAGAATGGACTAATTTGCGGTGAGAGTTTTGGTGAGGTACGTGTGCCACATAAAGGCAACGTGGTGGAGAAAGTCATTGAAGGGGCATACGAAGTGCTGGGGATTTTTGACCGCGTAGAAGAGAAACGCGATGCCATGCAGTCGCTGATGTTACCGCCACCTGCTCAGCAGGCGATGGCAAAAGCGGCATTAACCTATCGCTTTGGTGAAGAGCATCAGCCGGTGACGGAATCGCAAATCCTTTCCCCACGCCGCTGGCAGGATGAAAGTAACGACCTGTGGACCACTTATCAGCGCATTCAGGAAAACCTGATTAAAGGCGGTCTGTCTGGACGAACCACCAAAGGTAAACGCGCTCATACACGCGCTGTTAAAGGTATCGACGGTGATGTAAAGCTCAACCGTGCTCTGTGGGTGATGGCTGAGAATATGCTGCAGCTTGCTTCATGAACCTTTTTTATTATCCCTTCTCCCGGGCCTTGCCAATAAACCGGCGAGGCTTTTTGTTTTAAGGAGCAAATATGTCTGTATTCAATTTATCCCCGGTATTTCCTGCAAACGAGCAACGCATCATTCGTCGGGCGTTACGACTGCTGGAGAAATATCAGCGTCAACCGAGTGAGCCATTTATTTCCACCAGCTTCACTAAGACCTGGCTACAATTACAGATGGCTCACCAGGAGCGTGAAGTTTTTATCGTGATGTATCTCGACAACCAGCACTGCTTGCTGGGATGCGAAACGCTGTTTACGGGCACGCTCAGCCATACCGAAGTGCATCCACGCGAAGTGGTTAAATTGGCTCTGAAGTACAATGCCGCTGCGGTAATCCTGGCCCATAACCATCCGTCAGGTATGACAGAGATCAGTCAGCAGGATAAACACATCACTCAGCGGATAGTGAAAGCGTTAGCACTGGTAGAAGTACGAGTACTGGATCACTTGGTTGTAGGGAATGAAGTGGTTTCTTTTGCTGAGCAGGGTTTGCTTTAAACGGAGGTTTCCAGGTCATTTACATTACCTCAAGAATAGGGGCTACAAAGCGATATCACTCCACGATTCGGCGCAAGATTAATTCAGGAAGGCAACCGACTGTATTACCTGGCTGACAGGGCTGGATTGACGGGCAGTTTTAGACCGATACACCTGCAGAAATTAGATCTGGCTTTTCCGCTGTTTGTAGAACAACTGGAAAATATGCTGCGTGCTGGCGAACTAAATCCACATCAGCAACATCAGGTGACCATTCAACTTGCTAGTTTAACCTGTATAGCTGATACCCGTGGAAGCTGCGGTTACGTTTACATTTCTATTTATCCAACTCCGTAACACCTTCTCTCTTCTTCTTTTTTCAGGATCCAACTCATGCACATTTCATATGTACTGGCCACGGTGCCGGTTTCGTCACGCCTATCGCCCGTACAGGTGTGGAAGCAACTGTTAACGTATCTGCTGGAACACCATTACGGCCTGACACTTAACGACACGCCATTCCATGACGACGCGGCCATTGAGGAGCATATCGACGCGGGAATCACGCTCGCCGATGCGGTTAATTTTCTGGTAGAACGCTATGAACTGGTACGCATCGACCGCAAAGGGTTTAGTTCGCAGGAACAGGCTCCGTTCCTTACCGCTACCGATATTCTCAGGGCAAAGCATGCTACCGGGCTGATGAATACGTAAATTCTTCGAGCTTCGTTCCTGATTTTTACCTCTGAACTTCCCACCTTTTTTATTCATCGCATAATGCGCCAGCCACTCCCGGCAGGCGTGTTTGCTTTTATGGACGATAGACGATGCAAACAGAACCCGACGTGTTGACGGAACACAATGAGCTCATTCTTTCGACCAGTATCGAACGTGTAGTCACTGGACGCGATTCCGCACTTAAACAGATTGAACAACTGATTCAGCAACTTGATGCTATTTCACGGCTAACCTCCGAAATTGGCGGTGGCACAGCACAAGACTGGGCGATGAAAGCCGGGCACCACTACGATAGCTGGCTGACTGAGAAGACTGACAAAGCGATGCCTGCCGTCACCCGCAATATAGATCGCAGCATCTGGCGAGACCTGATGCTGAAGTTCGGCATGATGGCCTTGATGGATGCACAGGCTCGCGACCAGTGGTATAAGAACCTGGAGGAGGGCGACCTTCCTGCAATCAGCGAGGCGAATATCCTCAGCACCTTTGAACAGTTACATTTCAACAAAATGGATGTCTTTGAACGTGGCATCATCAACGTCTTCAAAGGCCTGTCGTGGGACTACAAAACCAACAGTCCCTGCAGCTTCGGTAAGAAGATCATCATTAACAATCTGGTGAGTCACAATCGTTGGGGCTTTAGCCTTAACTGGGGTTGGCGACGGGATCAGCTGGCTGACCTGGAGAGAATGCTATTTCTGCTGGATGGCAAACCCATCCCTGACAACCGGGGTGATATCTCCACTCGGTTGATGGAGCATATCCGGGATAATCCGGCTAAGGACGTTTACGAAGATGAGTTCTTCCGCATTCGTTACTATCAAAAAGGCACAGCGCACTTGGCCTTCAAGCGTCTGGAGCTGATTGAGCGAATGAATGACATCATCGCTAAACACTATCCAGGGATGCTGGCCTCGAGATGATAGGGGACTGATGTTGTCTTCGCCGCAGGTAGTTACGCGAACACAAATATGCTATTTTAATAAGTGCTATTAACTTTTATTAAAAGGTGACGGTCATGAGACAACTCGCGAAACAGACGATCAGCGCTCAGATCCCTGCAGAGCTTGCAGCTGCGGTTGAAAACCTGGCTATTGAACTGGACAGATCCAAAAGCTGGGTGATTAAAGAAGCGCTGACCGCCATGATTGAAGAGAGAGAGCGGCGGCATCAGCAGATTTTGAAAGGGCTTGCTGATGTCGATGCGGGAAGGGTGGTTAGCCATGCGGATGTGGTTGACTTCGCTAATAAACTGAAAAAATCATAATCCATGGAAATACAGTGGACCCAAAAGGCCCAGGATGACCTGGAGCGTATTTATAGGTTTGCCTGTCAGTACAGTCGGCAACATGCTGACAATGTATTAGAACGTTTGATCATAGGAACCTCAGGTCTCGCCGACCATCCAAGAATCGGTGTATCTCAGATAAGATATGAACCACGAGAAGTGAGAAAAATCTTGTTTGATGATTATGATGTTCACTATGAAATTCAGCGCGATACTATTTATATTGTTGACCTTTGGCATACCCGAGAGGATCGCTGAAGGTCGTCATCTTCGAGCAAGAGAGGGGGATAACATGACGACGAGAGATCGTATTCAGTCACGACTGAAGCGTTCAAAGCGTTATGTTTTTACTCGTAGTGATTGAGGCATTGGGGCTCTTGAAAGTGGATTATCATGTGGTAGGAGCAACGAGTGCTTATAACAGTGGAAAATCTGAGCAGATTCCCGTTTCACTGGAAATTAAGGTGCCGTCGTGCTTCAAGAGATGTTTGTCAGTAGGGAATAGCCAATTAAACAGGTGCTCTAAAAAACCTACGCGATGATGTATCGCGGTGACGATAATTCAGTATTATTGGCACTGAATGATTTGTGAAACGATGCATTGAATTTGTACGCTTTTTGTACGGATTTTTGTTTGCGGGTACAAGTGCGGGTATAAGCTATAAGTGTTAAAAGCAAATAACATTGAAATCAGTTAGTTGACTTGTGTATTCGAGTCCGGCCTTCGCACTCACCCCCTAAACACCTCCCTCCGATGCCAATCCACAAACCCCTCTTTCGGGTAATTTCCTTTCACCATCGGCAGCGCAATCTGCTTCCCGGAAAAATCCCAGAAAAGCCTCTCAACAATCCCTCCGCCATTTACCGCCTCAGACACTAACACCTGCATATTTTCATCCAGCCCAATCGAACCCGTATCAAATGCCTTATGGTGAATTGCGCACAGCGCGAGCCCGTTCGGGATCTCGCACGGACCGCCATGCTGTTTCCATTTGATATGTGCCGCTTCGAGCGCCACGGAGGCATTATCATGTCGCATGTTGAACCCGCAGATGGCGCATTCGTAGTTGTAGGCACGAAGTACCTGCTGACGGAACAACGGATCGCGAACTTTGCGGATCTGCTGAATATCAAAACCCATTTCATCAGCGATCTCTTCCTGAATGCTTTCAGGAAAATGGGCTTCCAGAATTTGCTGGGCCAGTGAGCCAATGAGGTTTTTGTTTTTCGTCAGCAGCGCGTAATGCTCTTCATCAAATCCGCCAGCAACGTTGTATTCGACTAGCTCTCCCGCTGGCGGCTGCTTGCTTCCTACGGTTGAACAGTGGTCGTCATTTTGAAGTTCCCAGAAGCCATCACCCTTAAGACGCCAGAATGGCATATCAGGTCGGTACTGGGCGCGTTGTGGTCCAAAACGCTCCAGAAGACTATGTAGCTGATCGCGCACTTCTGTCCCGTAGTTAAACAGGCGAGCGTGGCCGCGTTGATAATTCGCGAGAACATAAAGAAGCAATAAGGGTTTATGCGGCGCACGCTGTTCGCCCTTACGCCAGATGGTGATGCCGGCAATTGCCTGTTCGAGATTTTTGCTGGAAGTCATCGCGTTACATAAGAAGCTAAATAATTGCGATGATGCTCGCAAAACGCCACCCAATCAACCTACAGGCTTCTCACGACAAACAAAAAAGCACCTAACGGCACCTTCCTCACCCAATTGATTTATTAGCTTTTCACTGCCTCTGTGATATCACCCCGACACAATTCACATCCTGCTTTTGCGTTCGCAATGACCGTTTTCTGACGTCACGAGCCCGTTTCCCCATCACGATTTCTTAGGGATCGACATGTCGCCCTCTATCTCCACCGAAGAATATGCGGAGATTTGTCGGCTGCTGGCAGAACTGCGTGCGTAAAAAATCCCCCATCACCTGATGGGGGAGTGAGTTTACTTCTTGCCGTTAGGCTTGAGCAGTTCGCCCGGCTTAAGCTTGAACAGCTCGTCGTCACGGGTGGAGTAGCGAACCGTCCCATCCGACATCAGATAAGCGCCCTCGGTGAATCCCGCGCCGTTCAGGAACGGTGCCACCGCGTCAGGTTTATTGTTGAAGGCCGCTTCCAGCGCAAGCAGTGCGTACGGCGCAATATGGTCGACGTTGGCAAACTCAGCCTGCGGATCGTCAACGAAGAAGCCGTTCACGCGCTGGGTGCTAAGGATATTTTGCCCCACGCGATCCGCCAGCGTCAGATACGCCTTTTGCCCCGTCGCCTGCCACAGATCGATCAGCGCAAAAATCGCGTAGGGCTCGTGGTTATCCGTCTGCATATTCAGCTTGAGCTTCTCACCGCCAGGCTCGCCGATATCGCCAAGATTCTGGCCTTTGGCGATGCCGCGCGCGACTTTCCAGATGGCATGATCCGGCTCCAGCGTCCACGCACGGGCGTAGGAAAGCAGGAACTCATTACCCGCAGGATAGGCTTTCAGCGTTGTGCCTTTTTTGCCGTAGTAGCCGTCCCGTTTTAAGACGTAGTCGGAGAGATCGGTTCCATTGGCCAACATGGGACGGAAGCTATTGGTCGGCTCATCATAGGCGTAGGTGGCGAAGGCTTTCAGGCCATCCAGCGTCCATTTTTTGAGATCGTTACCGTCATTACCCAGCTGTTTTGCCAGCGCCAACTGCATCAGCGCGTTTTCGGAATAGAGCGTGCTGGTCCTGCCTTTCAGCAGCATGTTGCCTTCAAGTGCGTCGGCGCCCAGTTCCGGGCCGAACTGACGCTGGGCGCGATCGCCATACTTAGAGTGCGTATCGCTGTCATCGAGGGTTTCGGCGCGCTTGAGCGGCTGCGTAAACTGGTAAACGCCCAGCCCCGTTTTTTTATCGCGCGGCAGCACGTACTGCTCGGCAAGGCGCTTCGACCAGGTCAGCGCGCCCGCGTCACGATCGTACTGGTAGAGCAGCGAAGCGGAGTAGATGAGGTCGTTCCCGGCGTTGAGGAAGCTCAGTCCTTTTGTGGCAAAAAACGGCGGCTGCTGTTCAAAATCGCTTTGCCACAGCGATCCCATCGTTTTGCCATATTCTCCGTGGCGGCTGGTTTCCAGTGTTTTCCAGTCGTAAACGTGAGCGTTCCAGAAGGCTTTGATAAATCGCGCGGTGGCTTTGTCGTTCACGGCAAACATCAGATCGTAATAAGGGTAGGCGTTCTTGAGCTCGTGAACCCTCTCCTTTTCGCTGGGGCCCTGCGGTTGAAGGGTTTTCAGGTCGATAAAACGGTGCCCGCCCCACAGCAGCAGGCCGGTCGGATCTTGGTAGTGGTCGAAGTAATAACGCACATTCTCTTCGGCCCGCTGTTTATATTTTGCCTCGCCGGTCAGGTGCGTTAATCCGACCAGGACGCGCATCAGATTCTGCTGGGCGGAGAAGTTGGACAGCACCGCTGTTTTGCCGTCCGGAAAAATCCACTCCATCTGCTTGCCGGTGCGCGGATCCACGCCGTCTGCCAGCAGAGGCGTGTTATGTCCGTATCGATCGCCAGCCTTATCGAGAACCGTGTCCGCGAACAGCTTCACGCTGCTCAAACGCTCACTGTCCTGTGCGAGAGCAGAAAATGAGAAGACGCTCAGAAAACCCACCGTCAGCGCTATTTTTGAAATCTTCATTATTGTCCCCATAATAAAATAAGGGTTTCAAGAAACCCTTATTTATTGACATCAGATTATTACGCTTTCATCAGAAAGAATATTTCACACCGACGCGGTAACGCGTTTGTCGTTCATCTGTGACTTTACTGCCGGACACATTCCCAATCGCCATATAAGGGGACCAGTTTTTATCAAACTTATAGGTAAGTTTAAAATCATGCGTCCAGTCGTAACTTTCGCTGTCGGCTAATACCACGCCCGCCGAGTTCGCTTTTTTATAGTCAAGTTCGTAATCGAGCTGGTAATCCTTCAGGAATTTCCACGACAGTACGCTCGTTAAGTTATAGCCATTTTCCGAGGTATCTTTTGCCGTGCCGATATTGCCGGAGTTACGTTTGAAATAAGGACGGTAACGCAGGGAGGCGCTGACGTCATCAGTCAGATTGGCTTTACCGCGCAGGTAAGGGCGATAGTTATTCGATGACGAACTGGTATCCAGCGAGAAGCCCGGCTCAATCTGGAAGGTATTATTAATTTTATATACGTAGCTTGCGACCACTTCGGTGCCATTGCTGACGGTTTCATCAAAGGCTTTATCTTTATCCTGAGAACCTTTCCATTTCCCTTCCAGGGATAAGCCAAAGCCACTGGCAAAACGGTGAGACATTAATAACCTGTCTTTATGACTATTACCGCCGCCGTCATTCATTTCATGACGATAATCAAACGTGACTGCGTGTGCCGCAATACTCATAAAAGGGACTGTAAATAATAACAATGAGCGCAACATAGAGATCCTCTATTTTTATTTTCCAAAGGTATAAGATATTCTCTGCCACTAAGCAGTTGGGTCGATAAAATGCATAATTAAAATGGGCGTGTGGTGCCGGGTGCCTCCCGGTGAATTGAGCGCCGATTTCTCAATCCGTCCATAAAAACGAAATGCATTGAGGATTCCCTCATGTCAGCTTGACCCCGCCGCTTAGGGGGATTCACCACACATAATTCTGCTATTCCCTGCTGTTGGTGTTTATTAGTAAGGCTTGCAATTTTGTGGAATTAACTTTTACACAAAATGAAATGATGTTTTGAGATCGAGATCGGAATCTTAATAAGAGGCGGTTAATAATTTTATTCTGTATTTATAAAGATAATCCTAATAATTTTTTGTATTTATAAACAACAACTTATATGCTAATTATTGAAATTTTTATTTTTTTATAATACCGAGTTTAAGATATATCAACTGTGATGAATAAACTTATTCCTGGATAAATGGCAACACAGCGATGAAAAAATGCCGTAAACTTATCAACAGAAATTACCGTTAAAGACACATCAAGCGTTTAGCAGGGAGTGAAGTTAAACAAACGCTAAACGAATTGGCGGAATAATAAAAAGTGTCGTGACCTCTGGAGCCTCAAAATGACTATCTATGGAAAAGATCATTTATTCATTTATGGAGTAGAGAAAATACTGAAGCAACTGCGTCGGGAGCAGCATACAGGGCCAAGCGGCGATCCCCCCTGTGTGTATGTCACGTCGGGAATGGATATTCAGGAAATGTATTCTCTGTTCTTCACTACCCCGCCGGATCACTATTCGATATTTATCACCTCTGAGCGGTACTTTGATTCACTCAACCGCCTGTTTCCGGGCCTGATGAAGTTGTGCCTGTCAGAAAAACTGACGGTCGAAGAATTGCGTCAGGCGCTGCGGGTGATGAGCCTGCTGTCTGCGCAGAACCAAAGTTCAGGCTATCTGCCTGATACCTTTAAATTTACCAACGCTGAACAGCAGATCATGAGATTAATTCTGCGCGGACATTCACTCGATGATATCGCGCGTATCCGCGGAGTGAGCCCTACGACCGTGAGCGTTCAGCGTAACGGTTTGATGAAGCGCACGGGGACGAAAAGCCTGCTGGAGCTCTGTTCGCTTTATACCGCGATACGTTCCCATTAACCGCGCCTGACGAAAGGCGCTAAAACACCGGCACGCCCAGCCCGAGCTTCACTTCACGCAATGTCTGCTGGGTGATGTCGTGCGCGCGTTCGCTACCTTTTTTTAGCAGGGACATCAGCGTTCCTTTATCCTGAATATAGGTGGCGCGCCGCTCGCGCATGGGCGCAATTAGCTCCTGCAGGCACACCTCCAGCTCGTTTTTACATATCCTGTCGCCCAGTCCGCCCTGCTGATAATGCGCTTTCATCGCTGCCACTTTGGCTTTATCCGAATGAAACGCGTCGAGATACGTGAACACCACGTTGCCATCGATTTGCCCCGGATCGCTGACCTTGAGATGCGTCGGATCGGTATACATGGCGCTCACTGCGCGGTGAATGGTCTCTTCGCTGGCGGAGAGGAGCAGCGTGTTGCCGAGTGATTTCGACATTTTGGCGCTGCCATCGATGCCGGGCAGACGGCTGGTGTCGCTCAGCATGGCTTTGCAGTGGCGCAGCACGGGCGCGGGCAGCAGGCTATTCATCTTTTGGACGATTTCATTGGTCTGCTCGATCATTGGCAGCTGGTCGTCGCCAACGGGAACCACTTCGGCCTTAAATGCGCTGATATCCGCCGCCTGGCTGATGGGGTACACCAGAAAACCGACCGGCAGCGAACGGGCAAAACCCTTCTGCGCGATCTCGTTTTTTACCGTCGGGTTACGCTCTACGCGGGCGACGGTGACAATATTCATGTACAGCGCGGTCAGCTCGGCGAGCGCGGGCAGGGCGGATTGCAGGCAGATCGTGGTGAGCGCGGGGTCGATGCCCGCCGCCAGATAATCGGCCAGCACTTCGGGAATGTTATCGCGGATTTTTTGCGGAGTGCTGCCGTTATCGGTCAGGCCCTGCAGGTCGGCGACCAAAACATACTGCTGGTATTCGTGCTGCAGGGCCACGCGCTGGCGCAGCGAGCCGACAAAATGGCCGAGATGCAAAGGGCCGGTCGGACGATCGCCGGTGAGAATAGTGGTTTTGCTGTGCATAAAAGACTCCTTACGTTTTAAAAGCCGAAAGGAGTCTTTAGAAACGCAAAAACCGCCTTTCGGCGGCTTTTGGAAAATGGGGAAAACACATTTGGGCCGCCTTTAAGAAGGCAGCCACCAGCGGTTGATTGGGTTGACGCTGAAATTTGTGTTCATCAAATTACCGTATCATGGCTGAGCGCAGGGGTAAAGCGGGGCTCAGAGGTCCCAAATCATCTCATGCTGCGCCATCGAAAACGGTTGATATCCACTCTCAGTGAAAAGAGACGCCAGATGACCCGGCACCGCGACGGGGGTAAAAAGCCCCGAATAGCGGCTATTAAGTTCCTGGAGCATTCGGCGCGCATTGCCCTGGCCTCGCATCACCGGCTCAACAAACAGAAAGCGCAATTGTGGCGCAGGGGTCTGCGTGGTGATAGCGGCCCAGGTTCCGGCATTGTCCGTCAAAATCACGCTCGGAAGAACGCTCAACATCTGAGGATCAAGCAGCCAAGGCGTGGGCTCAGACGGTGCGCGAAACACGGCGCGCAGCAGCGCGTCGGGTGTGGCAGCAAAGAGTTCATCCACGGGCGCATTTGGCGTGTCGGCACTTTTAAAACCATTCAAACCCTGCGTGATGCGAAAACCCAGTGACTGATACAGCGCAACGGCAGCCGTGTTTTCTGCAATCACCTCCAGGTAAAACCGCTCAACGCCGCGCGTTTTGAGTGCATCAAACAGGGGCGCGAGCATCAATTTAGCCAGCCCTTTTCCGCGAAATGCAGGGCTAATCGCAAATGCAGCCAGCCGCGCCGTGTTGGCGCGACGCGTAATGATCGCGATTGCCGCCGGTTCGCCATTTACCTTCCATACGCAGGAATCCTCCACGCTCATCCCTTCGGCCCGAAAGCGCAGCGCAAACGCGTCTGGCGTGAGCGATACCGGCACAAAATAGTCCTCAAAGCAGCGCCCAAGAATGTCGGTAAGTTCTGCAAAACTGAAGTGAAGCGCGCTAACGGCGGTCAGTCCCATGGCGAGTGTCCCTGCGTAATTGGTGGACAATCAGTGTAGCGGATTACTCGCCAACCAGCTCGATCCGGTTGCCGTCTGGGTCCGCGATCACTGCCTCATAATAGCCATCACCGGTCATGCGCGGGGCGCTTAACAATGTGCCGCCCTGACGGGCGTTTTCCGCCATGCGATCGACATCCGCTTTGCCGCCGACATTGATGGCAATATGCGCCCAGCCGACATATTCCGCAGCCGACGGCGCGTCGGCAAGTTCCGGTAACGCCATTAACTCAATCGTTGGGCCGTCACTCAGCGTCATAAAATGCGATTCAAATCCAGCCCGGTTTTTGCTGACGTAGCGTTCGTTACGTTGACCGGCAAAAACCGTTTCCCAGAACGTAACCTGCGCATCCAGATGGCGCGTCCAGAGTGCGACGTGTGCAATGTTCATATTTACCCTCGTTGTTTGCTGTTAACCGTGGAGTGGCGATCGACCAGGCGGGCGGGCAGCTCTTCCTGCTGCACTTTCTCGCGCGATCGTTCTGCCTGAAGGGGCTGAAACCAGAAACCATCGTTGGGCTTGCTGGCGACGATTTGCGGAGGCTGATGAGTCAGTTTCATACTGAAACTCCCGTTGATTGACAGGCCGGGCGTCATGCAACATTATGCGCATTGATGCTCGATTTAGATTTTAACAGGATTAATTATGCTCGATTATGCTGCTTTTCCGGAACAACGGCAAGATCGGATCCGTGCGATCCTTCAGGAGAACGGCAGAGTGGTCTGCGCCGAACTGGCGACGCAAATGAAAGTGTCAGAACATACGATTCGCCGTGATTTACATGAACTTAGTAAAGAAGGCATTTGCAAAAAAGTCTACGGCGGGGCGGTGCTCCAGCTGCCGGATGCCGGAAATTTCTTTAGTCGTGAGCAAAAAAATAGCGCAAAAAAAGACACAATCGCGCAGAAAGCGGCAACATTTATCAAGCCGGGGAGTTGTATTTTTATCGACACCGGCACGACCAATCTCGCGCTGGCGAAGGCGATTCCTGCCGATCTTAGCGTAACGATCGTGACCAATTCACCGGCGATTGCGACGGAACTGCTGCGTCATCCGCAGTGCGAAGTGATCATGACCGGCGGGCAGATCCAGCGCGCGTCTGGTGGAGCCGTGTGCGCGACAGCGGTGAGTCAGATCCAGGGGATTATTTTTGATCAGGCGTTTATTGGCGGCTGCGCAATGGATCCGGAAACGGGTTTGACCGGCTTTGATTTTGCCGACTGTGAGTTCAAGAAAACGGTTATCGCACAGAGCAGCCAGACGCTGGTGGCGCTGACAACGGATAAAATCCCTGGCGTGGCGCGCTTTGTGGTGGCGAAAAGCAGCGACATTGACGTGCTGATCGTCGAAGCGAGCATGGACAAAGCGGTTTTAGACGCATTTGCGGCTCAGGATGTTCGCGTTGTGTGCGCCTGAGGACTTTGACAGGCAAAACAGGCTACACTCTGATTTTGAGCGCTAAGAGCCGAGGATAAGAACAATGCACTACTCACAGAAAGATCGCGATAACACGGATAAAGCAGAAGGCAAAAACGGCGCGGGCGCTTTGCAGCAAAAGCTGCTCGAGTCACGCTCGATTATTATTTCCGGCGAAATTGACCAGACGCTGGCAGAAAAAGTGATCACCCAGATGATCCTGCTGCAAAGCGTCAGCAACGATCCGATCAAGCTCTACATCAACAGCCAGGGCGGCCACGTTGAAGCGGGCGACACCATCCACGACTTCATCAAATTTATCCGCCCGGACGTGCATGTGATCGGCACTGGCTGGGTCGCGAGCGCGGGGATCACCATCTTCCTGGCGGCGAAAAAAGAGCACCGTTACGCGCTGCCAAACACCCGCTTTATGATCCATCAGCCGCTGGGCGGCGTGCGCGGTCAAGCGACGGATATTGAAATCGAAGCGCGCGAAATCATCCGCATGCTGGAGCGCGTGAACAAACTGATTGCTGACGCGACCGGCCAGCCGCTGGAAAAAGTGAAAAAAGACACGGACCGTAACTTCTGGATGTCCCCTGCGGAGGCGCTGGACTACGGCATCGTGGGTAAAATCATCACACAATATGATGATTTAAAACTGGATTAATCGTCCCCGTTAGCGCCCGTTTTTCGGGCGCTAACGCACATCAAACACCACGGCCATCCAGTTCGTTCGGGTATTTTCCGGAAACGCCGGATAAGGATCGAGCTGCGTACACGCCCCCGCCCAAATATAGGTATCCTCGTCGATGCGATACCAGTGCGCATTGCCTTCCACCGCGTCGCCCACTACCGCTCCCTGAACAACCACCTGACTTCCGACGAGCAACTCACGCGCGACAGGTGAGAAAATCGACGGACTTTCTTTACGCGCATACACCCTCATCAGGGTTTTTACGTTGCCCGTGACAGGAAGTTCGGTGAAGGGGCGCATATCTGACCTCATCAAAACACTCTCTTATTAATTAACGATATAAGTCGCAGTGAATCAGGCGCTCACGATAAAGAATGAAACTGTCACGGTGTGTCATGCGAATGGCTGAAGATGAGCTTTTCGCGGCCACTTGACCCACGACAAGGCAGCGCAACGCCGGCTCTTTCATAATCGCGCCTGTCTCTCATCTCACTGGTGCTTTCCATGGCGTATCAACTGAATCTCAACTGGCCAGAATTCCTCGAAAAATACTGGCAAAAACAACCCGTTGTGCTGAAAAATGCCTTCCCGAATTTTATCGATCCGATCACGCCAGATGAGCTGGCAGGGCTGGCGATGGAGCCTGAGGTGGATAGCCGTCTGGTGACCCATTTCAATAATCAATGGCAGGCCAGCAACGGGCCGTTCGAGCATTTTGATGGTCTCGGTGAAACCGGCTGGTCGCTGCTGGCGCAGGCGGTTAACCACTGGCATATGCCGTCCGCCGAGCTGGTGCGTCCGTTCCGCGTGCTGCCAGACTGGCGTCTGGACGATCTGATGATCTCGTATTCCGTGCCCGGCGGTGGCGTGGGCCCGCACATTGATCAATACGACGTGTTTATCATTCAGGGGATGGGGAGCCGTCGCTGGCGTGTGGGTGACAAGCTGCCGATGCGTCAGTTCTGCCCGCATCCGGCGCTGCTGCACGTCGATCCTTTTACGCCGATCATCGATGAAGTTCTGGAGCCGGGCGATATTCTGTATATTCCGCCAGGATTCCCGCACGACGGCTTTACCCATGAAACTGCGTTGAACTATTCCGTTGGTTTCCGTGGGCCGAACGGTCGCGATCTGATCAGCAGCTTTGCAGATTACGCGCTGGAAAACGATCTGGGCGGCGAACACTACAGCGATCCGGATCTGACCTGCCGCGAGCATCCTGGCCGCATCGAACAGTACGAACTCGATCGCCTGCGCAGCATGATGATCGAGATGATCAGCCAGCCGGAAGATTTCAAAAAATGGTTCGGGAGTTTTGTCTCTACGCCGCGCCACGAGCTGGATATTGCTGCAGCAGAGCCCGCCTATGAGCCAGAAGAGGTGCTGGACGCGTTAATGGGCGGCGAAACGCTGTGCCGTTTGAGCGGCCTGCGCGTGCTGAACATCGGCGACAGTTTCTTTATCAACAGCGAACAGCTCGAAACCGTGGATGCGAAAGCCGCCGACGTGCTGTGCCGTTACACCGAGTTTGGCCAGGCTGAACTCGGTGACGCACTGCAAAATCCGGCGTTTATCGAAGAACTGACCGGCCTGATTAACCAGGGCTACTGGTATTTCGACGAGTAAGCAGCCTCGCTAAACATGCGACGGCGTAGCGTTTGCGCCGTCGCAATGATAAGGTTTCACCGTCTTCCGCCCACGCAAACGCCACTATGAATCTTGCCTCGTCCTCATATCCGTCTAATAAACGCCTGTTTTGCGTGGAAGACTTTATTGGTTTTGGCGAGCGCTACGGCATTGATTATCACTTTCCGCGCCTCAACGAGGCGACCGGCCATAACAGCCCGGTGCTGCATGGCGACGTCGAAGAGATGACCCTTTCCTCCGGTATTTCGTTAACCCATTCCGATGTGCGCGTGCTTCAGCCCTATGAAACCACCTCCCGCCACAGCAGCCCGCTGTATATGCTGGTGGTGTTGGAAGGATGCGTGACGTTGACGCTGAACGGTGAAGAATATCAGGTGCGATCCGGGATGGCGTTCAGTTCACGTTTGAGCGAGCAGCAGGTGATGAGTGCGCGCCACGACGCCGATAGCACGTTGAAAACGCTCTCTTTTGGCGTCTATCCAAACGATGCCGAGCGCGAGAGTTTGCTGGAATCGCTGCTTCAGGAATGGCAGTTTCTGCATGCGCCGACGTTTGTCTGGCAGGTTCCGGGCTTTGTGCTGACGGGGATTCAGCATGCGCAGCAGCAGGGTTTAAGTGCGCTGTCGCGCAAGCTGCTGCTGGAAGGGCTGATGTATCAGTTGCTCGGTCACGGTTTGCACCAGCGCCAGCAGCAGGTGAGCTGTCGTGCGTTGCCGATGGGCGGTGAACGTGCGCGTCTGGAACATATCCGGCAGATGCTGGAACAGTCACCGGAACAGGAATTCACGCTCGCGCATCTGGCGGCTCAGGCGGCGATGAGCCCAAGCAGCCTACGCAGTAAATTCCGCCAGGCGTATGGCTGCACGGTATTTGATTATCTGCGTGATTGTCGTCTTGAACTGGCGCGCCGTTATCTGCTGCAAGGCCACAGCGTTCAGCAGGCGGCGTGGATGTCCGGCTATCAGCACGCGACCAATTTCTCCACGGCGTTTCGTCGTCGTTACGGCATCTCCCCCGGCGATTTCCGCCAGCGCGGCTAACCCACTTTTCCCTTTCACGCGAATGCATCGCGTGCGGTTTGTCATTGCGCATACGTAACCTGGCGCTGCGCATAGCTGTTTGCGATCTCAAAAAGGTAATAATTCTTATTAACAATAAGAAATGCCTTTGGAGATTTTCATGTTCGCTCATTCACGGCTGGCTTTGCTGATAGGTTGCGTTACCGGGAGCGTCGCGTTCCCTTTGCTGGCGCAGGATGCGCAAAAAACCGAAACCGTTGTGGTCACTTCGCAAATGCAAAGTGGCGCGACCAAACTCGAAACGCCCGATATCGAAACCCCGCAGGCGGTGTCGATTGTCACGCGCGAGCAGTTCGAAGAGCAGGGCGCAACCAGCGTGCGTCAGGCGGTGAGCTATACGCCGGGCGTTTACAGCAATCAGATCGGCGCGTCGAATCGTTTTGATTACATCGTCCTGCGCGGTTTTTCCGACGGTAGCCTCGATAATATCTATCTCGACGGCCTGAAAATGATGGGCGACACCAACTCCCACAGCTCGCTGGTGGTTGACCCATGGTTCCTGGAAAATATTGAAGTGGTGCGCGGTCCGGCTTCTGTGCTGTATGGCCGTTCATCGCCGGGCGGCATCGTGGCGCTCACCTCACGCAAACCGTCGTTTGATCCGGGCGGGGAGATCAAACTGTTCGCCGGGAATAACAACCAGCGCGGCGCGATGTTCGACGTCACCGGTCCGCTGGACGATAACGACCGCGTGGCAGTGCGCCTGAGCGGCATGACGCGTTACGCCGATTCGCAGTTCGATCCGCTGAAAGAAGAACGCTACGCGCTGATGCCAAGCCTCACCTGGCGCATCACCGATAACACACGTCTGGATCTGATGGCCTATTTGCACCGCGATCCTGAAGGCGGCAGCCACTCCGGTTTACCCTATGACGGCACGGTTGCTTCCCATAACGGCAAGAAAATTTCTAATACGTTTTTTGAAGGTGAGGACGATTACGACAAATACGATCGCCGCGAGAACATGGTGGGCTACAACATTGAACACATGTTCGATAACGGCTGGTCTGTGCGTCAGAAACTGCGCTATCTGCACACCAAAGTTGAGCTGAATCAGGTGTATGCCGCGGGTTGGCTGAATGACACTGAGCTGAACCGGGGATATTCCGGCTCGGACGAGAAAATGGATGCCATCACGCTGGATAACCAGGTCGACGGCAGCTTTGATACCTGGGCGGTCAATCACCGCGTGCTGATTGGCATGGATTATCAGGATCGCAGTAACAATACCACCGGTTACTACGGTGGCTTCCCGGCGATTGATGCGTTCCATCCGGTGTACGGCGCGAACCCGGACTACATCACGATGTACGGCCAGGAGAAACACAAGCTGCGCCAGACGGGCTATTACCTGCAGGATCAGATGTCCATCGATCGCTGGCGTTTAACGCTCGGCGGGCGTTACGACCAGGTGAGCGTCTCGAACATTGATAAGCTGAATAATACCCGCAGCGATCTGGATAAGAACAACTTCAGCAGCCGTGCGGCGCTGTTGTATCTCTTCGATAACGGTGTTGCGCCGTACATCAGCTATTCCACCGCGTTTACCCCGACCAGTTTTGCCGACGAGAACGGCCAAATTCTGGACCCAATGAAGGGCAAGCAGTGGGAAGCGGGCGTGAAATATGAGCCGGAAGGGATGAACAGCCAGTTCAGCGCGTCGGTGTTCCGCATCAATCAGAAAAATATCGCCACCAAAGTAGAGCCAACCGATCCGTATCGTTCCATCGGCGAAATCGAATCCGAAGGCGTAGAGCTTGAGGCTATCGGACAACTCACCGACAGCCTACGTATTCAGGCGGCGTATACTTACACCGATATTCGCTATAAGAAAAGCAGTCCGGAAGAAGAGGGCAAGCGCGCGGTTTACGCCCCACGCAATATGGCAAGCGCGTGGCTGAGTTACGATGTCAAAACCGGTCCGCTGGACGGCTTGACCATCGGGTCCGGCGTGCGTTACGTGAACGGCGTGACCAGCGATCGCCAGAACACGCACACGCTCCCGTCTTATACGCTGGTGGATATGGCGGTGGGCTACGATCTGTCGAAGGTCGGGCTGACAGGCGTGAGCGCGCAGCTTAACGTCAATAACCTGACCGACGAAAGCTACGTGGCGGCGTGTAACTCGCTCTCCTATTGCTACTTTGGTGCCGAGCGCAGCATCGTCGGCAGTGTATCGTGGAAGTTCTGATTATGTTTACACGCTTTGTTATCAGCGTGAATGGTGCTTCCAGGGATGCAGAAATAAAAGCGATAACCCGTCCGGCTGTAAATCGCCGAGGTGTTTCCTGAAGGCCGGGGCGAGGCGCATGGATGCGCCGAGAGGGCGCGACTTACAGGGACGTTTCATCGCGCCCGACCCGAAAGCCGTAAGGAATAAGCTGAGGGCACCGCGTAGCGGCGATTTTCTTGCCGGGAGCCCGGGGCGCTGGGGCGGTGGCGATTGAGCCGCCCCAGCACGTTCACCGGTAACGTATTGAAAGAGCAGCAATAATCATAAAGTGAACGGAAAAACCTCTACAGCCGCATATTCCCCTCACCCCCAGCCCTCTCCCCAAAGTGGAGAGGGGGGGCCGACTGTGCCGATTAACGGCTAAGCCAAGAGCGGCAAGCCGCTATTATTCCTCCATTGCAATATGTATCGCCTCGCCCATTTTCTTCAGCGCCTCGCGGTTTTTCTCGTTCGCCGGCAGGGCAACGTTGATGCGCAGGCAGTTGCGATATTTACCGGAAGCGGAGAACAGCGATCCCGCAGCGGCCTGGATTTTCAGCGCGCACAACTGTTTGCTGACGCACACCATATCCACCTGTTCCGGCAACTCCACCCACAGTAAAAAACTCCCTTGCGGGCGCGTCACGCAAATCTCAGCTGGAAAATACTGGCGCACCCAGCAGGTGAATGTTTCCATATTTTGCTGGTAAATCTGGCGCATACGCCGCACATGACGATGGTAATGCCCGTCGCGAATAAACGCAGCCACCGCCATTTGCGTGGCTGGAACGTTAAACCCGCCCGCTGCATATTTCATGTGCATCACCCGGTCATAATAGCGACCCGGCACAATCCAGCCCACGCGCAGCCCAGGCGCAACGGTTTTGGTAAACGAGCTGCACAGCAATACGCGGCCGTCGATATCGAATGAGTGAATGGTGCGCGGACGCGGGTATTCCGCCGCCAGCTCGCCATAAATATCGTCTTCGACAATCACGATATCGTGACGCTGCGCCAGCGCCAGAACCTGCCGTTTTCGCGCTTCCGGCATGATAAAACCGAGCGGATTGTTGCAGTTAGGCACCAGAATCACCGCCTTGATCGGCCACTGATCCAGCGCCAGTTCCAGGGCTTCAATACTGATCCCCGTTTGCGGATCGGTCGGGATTTCAATGGCTTTGATATCAAACCCGCGCAGCATCTGCATGGTGCCATGGAATGACGGCGACTCCACCGCCACGATATCGCCCGGCTTGCACACCGAAAGCAGCGCGATCGACAGCGCACCGTGACAGCCGTTAGTGATGACAATTTCATCCGCCGAAACGGTCGAACCGCCGTCGAGCATCAGGCGCGCGATCTGCTCGCGCAGTTCCTGCCGCCCTTCCAGCATGTCGTAGCTCAGCATTTCGCACGGGTTATGCTGCGCAATCCGGCTCATTTCGCGCCACAGTGGTTTCAGGCTCGCCTGGGTCAAGTCCGGCGAACCGCCGCCAAAAGAGATCATCTCGCGATCGCCACGCGCATCCAGCAGCATCATCACTTCATCCCACTGGGTCACATCGACCGGGCGCTGTACCGGGCGCGTCATGGCGGGCACGGGAGGCTGGGCTTTACGCTGCGAAACAAAATAGCCTGATCGCGGTTGCGGGGTGATGAGCTGGAGATTTTCCAGAATCTGATAGGCCTGCTGAATGGTACTGATACTGACGCCGTGTTCCTGGCTCAATGCGCGCACCGACGGCAAACGCTCGCCGTTACGATACAGCCCTTGTTCAATACGTTCCGCCAGGAGATTGGCCAGATGTTGATAGCGCGTCATGCTGTATCCTTTGTTTTTACCATACAGATTATCAAACCAGTACAGATCGCCGCAGAAAACGGCATTCAGAACCTGTTTTAGCGCATCTGTATGTTAAAGAAAAGTTGTTTTTGAATCTGTATTGCAGGCGTGTATTTCGTTGATGATAAGGCCTCTGGCAACCTGAGGAAAACATCATGGAATTTAACGAAAATCGTTCAGCTCGACCGTTTATTGGCTTCGTTTTAATCTGGCGGGCATTTAAAAAATGGCGTCATCGCCAACAAACGCGGCGTATTTTGCGGGCAATGAGTGACGAACAGTTGCGGGATGTCGGATTAACCCGTTATGACGCGTAAAAGAGTGGAACGGCATTTATCTGCACGGCGGTAGATAAATGCCTGGCGATTATTCTGCGTGATTTTTGCTGGTGTTATCCGCAATGCGGCGCAGATATTCGTTATTCTTAAAGGCCACCATAATTAATTCAAACATCACGCGACAGCCAATCAGGCTGAAGATCATGCCGAAAAATCCGGTGAACAAATGTTCGGTAAACATGGAATACACGCCGCCAATCAGAATAAACAGCATGGCGATCCAGTAGAAAAAGACTAATACTCGCGGTGTGAGCAGGTAATCAAATCCCAGGATTGATTTCATTTTATTGTCCTTATAATAAAGTCGATATCGACAAAAGAGCGCAGAGTATAAAGAGATGTACGGGTGCGCACACCTACAAATATTTCCAGGCAGATGCGTTCATTCTAATAAGCGCAATGTTTCGGCCAACGGTTTGCGTAAAAGGATTAACGCTTCTTCATAGCTGCGCACATTGTTATAGCCCATCACCAGGCCATAACGCTTACCGGAACCGCGATACCATTCGGATAATGCATTGACCTGGAGCTGATGCTGCTGCCAGATGCGCGCCACGTCGCGATCGTCGCTGCCTTTGGTCAGGAACGCGACAATGTGCATGCCGCCATCGTTTTGCTCGGTGAAAAACCGCTCGCCGTAGACTTCATGCAGCGCGGCGATCATCCAGTCGCGCCGCTGCTGATACAGCGCACGCATCTTTTTGAGATGGCGGAAAAAATGCCCATCGCTGAGAAACGTCGTGAGGATCTTTTGCGTTAACACCGGCTGACCGCTGGTGACGATATCCGCGCAATCGGTAAACGCCGCGACCGTGCTGGCGGGCATCACCACGTAGCCCATGCGCAACGACGGCATCACGGTTTTGCTAAAGGTTCCCATAAAAATGACCCGATCGTGGCTATCCAGGCTTTTCAGCGATGGCAGCACTTTGCGCGTGTAATGGAATTCGCCGTCGTAATCATCTTCGATAATCCACGCATCGTTCTGAGTCGCCCAGTCGAGCAGTTGCTGCTTGCGCGGAAGAGAAAGCGTAACCGCCAGCGGGCTTTGGTGCGAAGGCGTGACGATAGCAAACCGGGCGTCGCGATGATGACGCAGCAGGTAATCGGTATCCATTCCGAAGCGGTCCACCGGCACGGTGTGCAGGCACGGAACGATGCGTTTAAGCAGTTGCTGACCCATAAAATAACCCGGATCTTCAAACACCACCTTATCGCTGCGGCTGGCGAGCGTATCCAGAATCAGGCGCAAACTTCCGCTGTACCCGCTGGTGATAAGCACTTGCTCAGCGGTACAGGATAATCCCCGCGAAATATTCAAATAGCGGGCGATCGCCTGGCGCAGCGGATACCAGCCCATAACGGGCGGGCTGAGCATCTCTTCCTGGCGCATCGAGCGCGTCGCCTGGCCTGCCAGCAGCAGCCATTTTTTATACGGGAAACAGTCCAGCGCCGGAATGCCGGGGCGCAGAAAACCGGTGCGTTCGCGCTGGCTTATCAGCGATTCAGGCAGCATTCCGGTCGCCTGTTCTGCTGGCGCGTTTTGGCTTGCAGGGAGGTTAAGATCCGGATTGACCCGCGTGCCGCGTGCGCCCTGACTCACCAGATAGCCTTCACCAATCAAAATGGCATAGGCCGTTTCGACCGTTTTGCGCGCGACTTTCAGCTCCTCGGCCAGCACGCGAATGGCAGGCACTTTATCGCCGGGCTTCAGCACGCCGCGCGCAATGTTGTCGCGATAGCGGGTATAAATAGCGTGATAGCCCGATTTCATGTCCTACCTCGTTTTGTGTGTTTTGTATCTTTTTACTATGTCATGAACGGCGTAAATTTGCTCCATCGCATGACACATGCCGCACAAAAAAGAGGAAAGACCATGAGCACTCGCGTCAACCACCACAAAGCCACCCCGGCACTTGCTAAAGCGCTGTCCGATCTGAGCATGGCGATCGGTAAAACGTCCATTGATCCTGCGCTCAAGCACCTGATCGACATCCGCGTTTCCCAGCTCAACGGCTGTACTTTCTGTCTGGATATGCACAGCAAAGAGGCCAAAATTGCCGGCGAGCGCGAACTGCGTCTATACCACCTGACGGCATGGCGCGAATCGCCGCTGTTCAGCGCCCGTGAAAAAGCCGCGCTGGCCTTCACCGAGGCGCTTACGCAAATTGGCCCGGAAGGGGTGAGCGATGAGCTGTACCGGAGCGTGTCAGAACATTTCTCGGACATCGAGATTTCTGAGCTGAACTTTGCCATCGTGGCGATCAATGCCTGGAACCGTCTGGGCATCACCTCGCGCATGGAACCGGGCGCGATGGATGTGGCATACGGCCTGAACAAAGCTAACCTCGAATAATATGCCTCACGCCCTCTCTTCTGGAGAGGGTCATTTCGCTCCTCACCGAAGCATCGCGTTTCGATCTCCGCCATTCTCTTCGTCACATCACCACGGAGAGACCCTTATGATCGCAGTTATTTTCGAAGCCCAGGCCGAACCGGCCCATCAGGCACGCTATCTGCAACTCGCCGCTGAACTTAAACCGCTGCTGGCGGATATCGACGGCTTTATCGACATCGAACGTTTTCAGAGCCTGAGCACCGATGGCAAAATTCTTTCGCTCTCCTGGTGGCGGGATGAAGACGCCGTGCGGGCATGGAAGCAGAATGTTTTTCATCAGGCCGCCCAGGCAGAAGGGCGCGAGTCGATTTTTGCTGACTACCGTATTCGTGTGGTGCAGACGATCAGAGAGTACGCTTCTGAAAAAGAGGGCCACGCAAATGTATGACGTACACGTGATTTTTAACGATGATCCGGGTGAGCTGGCGCGATTTGGACAGCTATTGGGCAAGCACAGCATTGGGCTTGAAGGCGGTGGGCTGTTTGGCGTGCACGCTCATTTCCTGGTGGAAGAGGGCGAAAAAGCGCGTCAGGTGCTGATGGCGGCGGGTTTTAACGTTCAGGCCATTCGCACGCCGCTGATCCGCAAACTGAAACAGGAAAAACCGGGCGAACTCGGGGAGATCTCCGCCGCGCTGGCGGCGCGTGGGATCGCGATTCTGACGCAGTACAGCGACCACGCAAACCATCTTATTCTGCTGACGGATAATGATAAGCTGGCTGCAGAGATCACCGAGAAATGGGCTGCGAATGCTGACAAAAAGCTTACCGATAGAAGATAGCGACGCGCTGGAAAGGGCGGTGGCGGCTGTCGCTGCGGCGATGGCCGATCCCTCGCGAGTCAAAATGCTGTGCGCGCTAATGGACGGCCGCGCGTGGACGGCGACGGAGTTGAGCGCCGTGGCGGACGTTGCTGCCTCCACGGCCAGCGGGCATTTATCTCGCCTGCTGGACGGAAAGCTGATCGCCTGTTTATCGCAGGGGCGACACCGCTATTATCGCCTGGCTGGACATGATGTGGCCGAACTGGTCGAACAGCTTATGGGGCTTTCCTGGAGCCGGATTACGCCGCCGGAAACGACAGCGCCGAAAGCTATGCGCGAGGCGCGGACCTGCTACGACCATCTGGCGGGAACGGTGGCTGTGCAGCTTTATGACTTTATGCAGGCCGATGGCTGGCTGGAGCCGGATGGTTCAGCGCTGACGGTTCGCGGGCGTGAGCAGTTTTTACAGCGCGGTATTGCGCTGAATACTTCGTCTCGTCGTCGGATTTGCTGCGCGTGTCTCGACTGGAGCGAACGACGGTTTCATCTTGGCGGTGAAGCGGGTGCGGCGTTGCTGACGCATCTTGAATCCAAAGAGTGGATCCAGCGCACAGCGGGATTCAGAGAAGTGAGAGTGACGAAATTGGGGAAAGTGGCACTGAGAAAATGGTTGCCGTGAAATAACGCCGCATGTCGAAACATGCGGCGTTGGTTATCAGAACGCGAGTTTATAGCTGGCGCTGACTGTCTGCCCGGTGTCGTGGCGGGAAGCGTTGATGCTGTAACCCACACCAAAGGTCATATTGCCTTTCTGGAATTTCATCCCAGCCTGACCATTAAAGCTGGTGTCATCCATGATGTCGGCAGAGATGACATCCCGGCTTTGAATACCGACGGTATGAAGTGTGTTCTCCGCAGACTTATCACCCGCGACGGCGATCACCGCAATATCCGCCTGAGGGGTTATATTCCAGCCCTAATCCAGGGCGAAGGTTTTATTCATTTTCACACCGACTGGGAATTGCCAGATATTCTGGGTGCCTTTATCGGTATGGAAGACGTTTTCACCCTGTTTATTTTTGGTCTCAAACGACTGCGTGGTCAGCTGGTTATATCGCACTCCGGCATGCGGAATAATATCCACCGCGTTTGTCTCAATCAGATATTCTCCCCGCAGACCGGCGCTGAACAGGCGTGAATCGATATTTGCCTTCAGCGTGTCGCCTATATTCATCCATCCAGGCTGTTTCTGATAGAGATCATTACTGCTCTGCGTCAGGCTTATTTCGCCGGTGACGCTAAGCGATTTTTGACACCAGTTTTGATAAAGCGAAACGCCCCAAAAGCTGAAGTCATTGTGCGTGGCGTTAAAGTCCCCGCGTGAGTCCACGTTGCCGTTACCCGCATTGAAAGCCGCACCACTGCGCATTATGCCATGCGCGGTTTCGTATGCTTTATCTGCACCCAGCATCAGACCGTAAAAGTCCGTGTCGTGCCCGTACTGCAGGGATCCCGCGCTCAGGTCGCGGCTACGCTGGTTACCGTAAAGGGTTTGCACCCATACGCTGGCGTCGGGTTCTACGCTCTGGCGTGTGGCACTGGACACTGAGTTTCGGTCGAAAATCGCGTCGACCGCCGAGCTTCCCACCGCCAGCGTGCTGCTCTGCACGCCGCCCGCAAAGGCCATTTGTGCCGCGCTGTTGACGGTTTTGACCACCTGTTCAACGCTTGCTTCAGGGGCGTCGATCGCGACAGAAAGGAAGCGCTGGCCCGCGTGAGTGGCGGTGATGGAGTTCTCTCCGGTTGCAATCAGCCTATCCAGTGCGTGAGGTGTCACGACGCCTGGCAGTACGTCCTGCGCCGCTCTGGCTCGAGTAGACACGGTCACTTCGCCGTGATTTTCCTGGGTGGTGGCGTTCAACAGTTTATTCAGCAGCAGATTATTTTTCTGCCAGCCGTTGCCCTCGATGCGCACATCGCTAAAACCTTTGGCGACCAAGTAGGTCTGATTCGCTTTGGCATTCGTCACGTAAAGCGCAGCAGAATCAGCGACTTTTAATGTGCCGTTTTCAGCGCTGAGCGCCGCTTTGCCCTGCGTCATATCCTGGCTATCGACCATCAACAGCGAGCGGTTGGCAAATTCGGCAGTGTTAAACGTCGCGTCGCGAGAGGTTGCATTGCGGGTCAGCGAGCCGTCGACGCGTAACCCGCCCTGAGTGGCTGATAACGTTTGAGGTGCCTGAATGCTCAGCGCGGCGGTGATCCCATCGCTTCCCCATTTCAGGCCGGTCGCGGCAAAGCGTTGTTCTGCTGGTGCGGTGGCGGTTCCACCCAAAACCAGTAATGCATTCTGGCCGACGGTCATTCGCCCGTTGATGTCTGTGCCGCCGCTGGCAACCCGTGAGGCATCCGCCAGGGTTCCGCCATCAACCCATGACGGGTCGATAAACAGTCTGGCCCCCTGGAGATCCATGCGATCAACAACCAGCGATCCGGCTGCTGCTGCGTCACCGACCGTAATTTCAGCCTCCTGGCTGGCGGTGAGATTGCTGGCCTGCAATGAACCGTTAACGACTAACTGCCCGGCGTCGCGCATTTCCACGTCAGAATGCAGCGTGGCATCATGATGAATAGTAACCGTTCCGCTGCTGATGACGCCTGCGGTGGACGATCCAGAGGTAATGGTGTGATCGCCAGCCACCACGTTCAGCGAACCTTCCGGAGCGACCGACACGTTGCCGTTAAGATGCGCAGTGACATTCTCAACCGCCGTGGAACCCAAATTAAGCGTGCCATTATTGACGGCGACATCAACAGCTGTAGCGGGCGATCCGGCGACGTGAATCAGCGCGCCGCCCAAGGCTCCCGTCAGGGTTAACGCCTGGCCGTTACCAATTTCTACGGATGGTTTTCCTTCGCCCTCGAACTGGAGCTGCGCCGCGCCAAACCCGTTACTCACTGCAATATAATCGGCAGTCGTGGCATTTTCAGCACCGATAATCAGGCGGTTTTTACCGACAGTAACCTGCGTATTGGCGAGCACGGCCTGGGTGATGGAGGCGTCCGTGACGCTCGCCGTTCCCGCGACGTTATCGGCATTCAATAGCGTGCCGAGCATCACCAGCGAGTTGCCGTCAGTAGGGCTAATCAGCTGATTAACCGCTTTTACATAATCCAGATGATAGGTGTTATCAGTCAGGATCAGGGTGCTGTCTTTCAGCGAGATGTGCTCGCCAGTTTCGTTGTAACCCTCTGGCAAAAGCGCGGATGAAGCACGCTTAAAGAGCTGATCGGAACGCGTCTGAAGCTGGCTGCGGTCGGCCAGGGCAAGCGTTGCGCCGTTCGATAACGACAGGGTGTCAGCGATAAGTTTGGTCTTATCAAAGGTCAGGTTCCCGGCAGTGAGCTTAATCGGCGCTGTGAGCGTTTCGCCTTTTACAGAAAGGCCAGCGCCGACGTTGGTATCGGTGAAACCACCCGCCAGATTTAGGTTTCCGGCGATGTTCAGGGCACTGAACTGGCTGAATTTTTCGCCGTTAAACTGACTGAAACCGTCCAGATGCAGGGTGCTGTTTTCGCCGCTGCCGTACAGATGCCCCTCCACGTCGGAGCGATTAAGCCAGACGTCAGATGCCTTCACGCTGGTGCCATTAAGATTTACGTCGCCGCTCACGCTGCTGTCGGTTAAGTGCAGGGCGACAATGCCGCTCACGCTGCTGTCGGTTAAGTGCAGGGCGACAATGCCGCTCCCGGTGCTGGCGTCTATATTGCCGTTCAGCACAGAGTGGGTGATATCAAAGGCGATCTGCGCCGCGTTGTTGGCGATGACGTTGCCGTCGATTTGGGATTGATCGATTGTCGCAGCAGTGCTGCCCGACCCGGAGAGCAGTGCGTGGCCTGCGATCTGCGCGTTATTCAGCGTGAGTTGCGTGGTGGCACCATTTTTCAGGCTAATCGCGTTACCATCGGTTTGGTTGGTTTTTGTTATCGCTGAATGATTTACCGCGAGAATATTATTGCTTCCAGTGCTGCTCACCGCTACCGACCCGGTGATCTGACTGTCTTCGATTGCAATGGTATTGGTGCTGTCCGTACGCGCTAAATTGGTGATCTCAATGGCGTTACTGGTCGCCATCACTGCGCCCGTCGTGCTGATCTCACTGTTTACAACATGGATGTCGTTTCTGTTTTTAGTGCTGTAAAGCAGGATGCCACCCGCCTGAATGGCGCTGTTCTCGAGGGAGACATCGTGCGTTCCGGCACCGCCAGCATAGACTCGGCCCGTAATGTGACTACCGTTGATAATATCGATATCCGTATTGCCGTTATCGGCAGGAGCCAGATAAATGGCGTTTCCACGCGCATAGTTTTTGCTGTAGGTGGCTTTATTGGTTTTATCGTAATCCACCGCAGCGTTAGCCCCGTTCAGGGTTGAATGATCAATGATAATCCTGGTGTTGGTGAGTGCACCGCCCGCTTCTATCCAGTCAACGACGGCATTATTTGCAAGGGTAATGGCCGCTGAACCTGTTTTGCTGGCGTTGATGTAATGGCCGCCCAAATTTGCGCCATCGACGAGAAGTTGTTGAATATCATTGGCCTGGCGCGATGACGATCCGCTGGCAAAATAGATATTTTGCGCTTTTGCGGTGGCATTAATGGCCGCATCCTGAGTGGGCGACGTGAAATACCAGGCGGTCGGCAGTGGATTTAATGGCGACGTCATTTGATATTCGGTTAAGCCGCACGTTCCGGCTGGCGAAAATGTGGTGCAGCTATTGGCAAGCGCCGTGCCTGGAATAACCACACTGCTACCCAGCAGCAGGCTAATACTTGTCGCAACCTGAGTCAGACGAAATGTTGTTTTCATAAAAGTGTCCCTCTAATTTCCCGTGATGGTTTTATTTTTGGAATTAATGAAAAAATAAAATCCATACATTCTTTAATCCTTCGTTACGTTTCGCAGCTTATCAAAATAAAATCAGGTGGGATCTCAGAAGGGTCTTCAGTGCCCTGGATAAATCTTATAAATAATTCTATCTGTCTGTATTAAAAGTTTTTTAATTCAAGGTTTCTTTATGGTATGTGAGGGATCGCACAATTCGCCCCTAATGGCTTAGGAATATTCCTATAATCCTCTGGAATATTGTTAATTGTAATTAAACAGTTTTATGGGGATTATGAGTTAATCCGTGTAAACAATAGGGTTATGGACGATGATTATTGTATTAACCTCCTGTGGCTATTTCATTAAAGGCTTTGAAATGCTGGTGGAGATGCATTTGTCGGAAGCGCCAGCCTTCCGTAATGTACTTTACGTGGATGATATTAAAAAAGTCAGTAAAGATAAGATAGAAAGGGCGAAGGCAATTGTTGTCGATTATGGTCAATCTGATACAAAATCGTTAAATGCGTTGCTGGAAATAAAGAATCGCTATGCACAAAGTTATCTTATTTTTATTACCCGTGACTCGTGCTTTGAAAGCACGATTGAAAATATTTTAATTAATACCGTCGCTGATTTAACGATCGACTGTAAAAGTTCTGTTCGCAAATTAAGTGCCTGCCTGGCGCATTTTGCGCAGGCAGAGCAGCAAATTACTATTTTCAAAAATAGGCGCTGGTATCAGCTTGAGAAGCAGCAAAGCTTAACGAAAATGGAGACGATGCTCCTGCCTTATATTGTTTCGGGTAAAAAGAATAAAGAGATATCACGCTTCGTGAATGTGACCGGGAAAACGGTCAGTCATCATCGACGAAATATCTACAAAAAATATGCTGTTACCAATTTGACCGGTCTCTATAAGAAACTGGATCACAACGCATAATGCAAAAAAAGGTGTGAGGGTTAAAGCATGCAAAAAATGATGACGGCACAAAAAAAGCTGGAGGCTGCGCTGCTGGTCTTGACCGGGAACCTGGATTTTCAGCAAAAGAAGGTGGCAGTTTATCACCAGTGCTTGAGTGACATTAAAGCGGACGCCATCCCGCATTGTATCCGGAAAGATTACTACCATCTTTTGCGATTTTTTGAGGGGTTTTTTGTCGTGGAAGGCGTCTCTTTTGCTGCGGCCAGGCAACATACGGTAACCGCTGAATACCTGAATGAAAATACGCTGGCGGCGGCTGTTTTAACGCTTCTCATGCGCTTGACCCAGTGGATCGCCATCGAAAACTATCTGACGAGCCAGCGGCTTGTGACGGGGTAAGATTTTCTGACGATCTTCGCTAACCTGTATTGGCAATTCCTGCTCTTTCATCCTTCGTTTCTTGATACTTACCCTGATAACTATTATCTTGTCCGCGAGTGATGAGAGGGTTTCCCATGAGCGAAGAAGATCTGTTCTGCCGCAGGCCGATGGGCATGCGGATGGCAATGATTGTGCGGCAATGGCGCGCGGTGATTGACGACGCCATTCTTGATACGGGGTTAACCCAGTCGAGCTGGACGGTGATGATGCAGCTTGAGCAGTTGGGAGAAAACGTCTCGATGAGCGAGCTGGCGGAAGTGCAGGGCATTGAACTGCCGCCGCTGATGCGCACGCTGACACAGCTGGAAAAGCAGGGCTATCTGCTGCGCACCACATCGCCTTATGACAAGCGCATCCGGCTGCTGACACTCACGCCGGAAGGCAAAGCGGTGCTGAAAACCCTCACGCGTGTGATTGAGGAATTTCAGGCTCGCGTATCGCAAAATATTGCGCCTGAACATCTCGATATTTTCAGCGCAACATTAAATCAAATCGCCTGCAATTTGCGGACAATCCGCGAAGAAGATAACAAGATCTAAAAATGACTCCTGAACAAAAGTTTGCCCGCTGGGTAAGGGTGAGTATTGCCTCTTTCCTGCTGATGTTTGTCTATTTTATCGTTGCCGATATCTGGATCCCGCTGACGCCGGACTCCACCGTCATGCGCGTGGTGACGCCGGTTTCTGCACGCGTTTCCGGCTATGTGGCGGCAGTGCATGTGCACAATAACAGTCAGGTGAAAAAGGGCGACGTGCTGTTTGAACTCGATCCCACGCCGTTTCGCAATAAAGTCGAGGCCGCGCAAATCGCGCTCGAACAGGCGCGACTCGCGAACCAACAGCTGGATGCCCAGATTGTCGCCGCCCAGGCTAGCCTGAAAACGGCGCAGCTCACCGCCCGCAACGATCGCGTAACGTTTGAGCGCTATCAGCGCCTCAGCACAATGCAGAATGTGTCCCAGGCGGATCTGGATAAGGTCCGCACCACCTGGCAGAGCAGCGAGCAATCGGTGGCAAATCTGGAAGCCAACATCCATAACCTGCGCATTGAACGCGGCGAGCGGGATGAAAAGCGTAACGTGACGCTGCAAAAATACCGCAATGCGCTGGAAGAGGCTGAGCTGAATCTGAGCTGGACCAAAGTCTACGCCCAGGCAGACGGCACGGTGAGTAACGTTCAGCTCAGCCCCGGTTTTTACGCTTCGTCCGGCGCTGCCGCACTGGCGCTGGTGAATAATCAGACTGATATCGTGGCCGATTTCCGCGAGAAAAGTTTGCGTCATACCCATCAGGGAACGGACGCCGCCGTGGTATTTGATGCGTTCCCAGGCCGCGTTTTCCGCGCCCACGTCTCCAGCAGTGACGCCGGGATTTTGGCCGGTCAGGAAGCGGTAAACGGGGAATTGTCGCAGCCGGAAACGTCGAATCGCTGGGTGCGTGACGCACAGCGTATGCGCATTCATATCGCGCTGGACGAAGCGCTGCCTAAACATCTGCCGACCGGCGCACGTGCCACTGTGCAGCTGTATAACAGCGAAGGACCGTTTGCGCGCTTCTTCTCGGGGCTGCAAATTCATCTCGTCAGCCTGCTGCATTATGTTTATTGATTATGTCTATTAACACACTTGCGCGGGTATTTACCCCGCATGGCAATATTGTTTATACGCCCAATGATTTTCGCCAGACGCTGCGCATCGTCTTTGCCGGGATGATTGCGCTCAGCGTGTCGAGCTTTTACAACACCACCTACGGCGTGTTTTACGTGGTCTATCCCATCATGCTGCTGTCGCTGGTGCCGGTCTTTAATCGTCACGTGGCAAAACAGTTTGTCTTCAGCGCATCGATAAATTGCGTCGAAATGGTGATTATCATCGGCTATTTGTCGCAATGGCCGCTGATCATGACGCTGGTGGTGTTCGCGCTGTACGTGATGCGTTTTCGCTTTATGAGCCAGGGGCCGCTGTTCCTGTTTGGCTCGATGGGCGTGGTGTGTCAAAGCGTGATGCTCAACTTTATGAGCTATCCCAGCACTAACTGGCACACGTTGCTGTTTTCAAACATCGAGGCCAGCGTGATGGCGGTGTGCCTGAGCGCGCTGATGCACTTTCTGCTGCCGGACGTCGAGCCGCGCCAGCGCCCGCCGCTGATCGAGAAAAACGCCGCCCGCGTGCGCCACGAATCATTGCTTTCAGGCACCGTGGCGACGCTGATTTTTGTCGTCTTTCAGATCAGTGATTTAAGCGATTCCCTGTCGGCGCTGATGGCGGGCGTGTTGATTTTATTCCCGATGCACTATCGCGGCGCGGTGATGAGCTCGCTCTGGCGCGTGGTCGGCGTGGTGCTGGGCTGCTTGTACATTCTGGTGATGCAGCTGCTGCTCTACGATCACACCAGCCATATGGTGCTGATGATGCCACTGATCGGCCTCGGGCTGGCGTTTGGCGCGCGTCTGCATGTGATGGAAAAAGTGGGTGCGGGCGTGGGATTTGCCAGTATCACCACCATCGGCATTATGTTTGGTCAAAACATGCATCCCGATGGCGATCTGGTGTTTAGCGATTTGTACCGCATCGTGTCCGTCACCGTGGCGCTGGTGGCCACGCTGACGCTGGTGTTCCTGGTGCATCTGATTCTGAACTGTTTTGAGCCGACGCGTTACGTTATCGAACCGCCAAAAGACGAATAGTGTGACAGCACGGCGGGCAGCTGCGACAGCAAGAACAGAATCAGTCCGATGGTGCCGCCCACCAGCGTGCCGTTGACGCGAATAAACTGCAGATCTTTGCCGATATTCAGCTCAATCTGGCGCGACATATCTTTGGCATCCCAGCTTTTTACGGTGTCGCTGATGTGGCGCGTCAGGAACGACGCAAAATCTGGCGCCACGCGATGCGCCGCCTGCTCCAGATGCTCGTTCAATGACGCGCGCAGGCTGGCGTCGGCGACCAGCGTCTCGCCAAACCACTGCCCGGCGTTAGCAATACGCTGCTTCACGCGGGAATCCTCGCTCTGCATATCGGCTTTCAGCCAGGCACGCAGATCGGCCCACATCTCGCCCAGATAGCGGTTAAAAGCCTCGTCATTTTTCAGATAATGTTTGATGTCCTCGGCTTTTTCCGCCATTTCCGGATCGTTCTTCAGGTTGTCGATAAGCTTCAGCGTGGCTCGGTCGAACGCCTGTCGAATCTGATGGGTGCGGTCGTGACTGATATCATCAAGGATCGCGTTGACCGCATCCGACACCAGCTCCGCGCTTAGATCGCCCAGCCATTCGGTTGGCAGCATCATCGCCTTACGCGGATGTTCGGTCTTGAGCCAGTGGACGATCTGCGCGGCGATAAATTCGCGTGAGCTCTCTTTTTGAATCAGCGTGATCAATTTGGAAATGATGACATCCAGCAAAACCTGGTGACGATTATTTTTGGTCATGCTTTCCAGCATCACCGCGCTGGTTTGTGTGAAATCGACTTTATCGATAGCTTTGTGTACCGCGCGTTTCAGTAAGCGCTGAATGCGTCCGTCGTCGGTGAGTTCCAGGAACCCGCTCATGACCTGTATTAAGTGCTGTCCGACGCGCTGGGCGTTGTCCGGCTGGCTGAACCAGTTGCCGATCATCTGCGCCGGTTCGTAGCGGCGGATCAGCGCCACTAGCGACTGCGTATCCAGAAATTTTTCCTGCACGAACAACCCGAGATTGTCGCCAATCCGATCTTTATTACGCGGGATAATCGCCGTGTGGCGTGAAATAAACGGGATCGGCACGCGACGAAACAGCGCCACCACCGCAAACCAGTCCGCCAGCGCACCGACCATCGCCGCTTCGGCAATAGCCTTTACGCCCCGCACCCAGAAGGTCTGTGGCAGAAAGAGGGTGACAATAAAAGTGGCCACTGCAATCAGCAGTAGCGACAGCGCCAACAGTTTGGCGCGTTTAAGTTCAGCTAATTTTTCCATGGGTTAAGGATAGAGCGGAGCGTGGGGAAAGTGCAAAAAACGTTATCCAGACCTTTATCAGAAACCTCTGGATATACCCAACTTTACGTCAAAAGCCAGTCATCTTGACTACCCTTACTCCCCTAAGCGGTAAATTAAGGAGACCAAAATGGCTTATCAGACAGTGAATCCTGCTAACAACCAGCTTATCAAAGCGTATCCCTCTCATACCGACGCTGATGTCGAAGCGGCGTTAAAAACCGCTGATGCGCTTTACCATTCTGAATGGGCGAAAGGGGATATTTCCCAGCGGCTTCCCGTGCTGCATAAACTCGCCGATCTGATCGACAGCCGTACGGAAGAGCTGGCAAAAATTGCCAGCCAGGAGATGGGGAAACTCATTGAGCAAAGCCGCAGCGAGGTGAAACTCTGTGCGCAAATCGCGCGTTATTACGCGGATAATGCGAAGCAGTTTCTGGCTCCGGTGACCTACAAAACGGAACTCGGCGATGCGTGGGTTGAACATCACCCCATCGGCGTGGTGATGGCCGTTGAGCCGTGGAATTTCCCGTTCTATCAGCTAATGCGTGTCCTGGCGCCTAACCTCGCAGCGGGTAATCCGGTTATCGCGAAACACGCCAGTATCGTGCCGCATTGCGCTGAGGCCTTTGAACATCTGGTGCGCGAAGCGGGTGCGCCGGACGGTGCCTGGACCAATCTGTTTATTTCGTCGGATCAGGTCGCGAACATTATCGCCGATCCGCGCGTCCAGGGCGCGGCGCTGACGGGGTCTGAAAAGGCCGGTAGCGTGGTGGCAGCACAGGCGGCCAAGCACATCAAAAAATCAACGCTCGAATTGGGTGGTAACGATGTGTTCGTGGTGCTGGACGATGCCGATCTGGAAAAAGCGGTGGAGATCGGCGTGAAGGCCCGACTCGCCAACGCCGGACAGGTCTGTACCGCCGCCAAACGTTTTATTCTTCACGAAAAAATCGCCGATCAATTCCTGACGAAATTCACCGAAGCCTTCAGCAAAGTGAAAGTGGGGGATCAGTTTGACGAGAGCACCACGTTAGGGCCGCTGTCGTCGAAAGATGCGCTGGAGACGCTCACCAAACAGGTGAACGAGGCGGTGAAGAATGGCGCGAAGCTGCACTTTGGCGGCAAGCCGGTGCAGCGCGAAGGTAACTTCTTCGAGCCGACGATTCTGACGCACATTTCTCGCGACAATCCGGCGTATTTCGAAGAGTTCTTTGGCCCAGTTGCGCAGGTCTATGTCGTGAAAAGTGACGATGAAGCCGTCAGCCTGGCGAACGATTCGCACTATGGGCTGGGTGGCGCGGTGTTTAGTCGTGATATCGAACGCGCGAAGAAAATGGCGTCGCAGATTGAAACCGGAATGGTGTACATCAATTGGCTGACGGATACCGCCGCCGAGCTGCCGTTTGGTGGCGTGAAGCGTTCCGGTTACGGACGCGAGCTGTCAGATCTGGGGATTAAAGAGTTTGTGAACCAGAAACTGGTGGTGGTTCGCCAGTAACCTCACAGTGTGATGACACCGCAGGCGACAGAGATGTCGCCCGTTTTTTTGTGTCGCGTAAAGATAAGCACTGTGACGCTCGGCTAAAAAGGTGAAGCCTTTGGCCGAAAACCGCGGTGGCGGACAGAGGAGACGTTAGTGACGCAAGCCTGTAAACGCTGCGCGGATTTCCTCTTCCGGCAACTGAATCCCGATAAAGACCATTGTGCTGTGCGGCGTTTCATCGCCCCACGGGCGGTCCCAGTCGGCGCTATAGAGGCGCTGCACGCCCTGGAACAGCAGGCGGTTTGACTCGCCGTTAATCCACAGCATGCCTTTGTAGCGCAGCAGTTTGTCGGCAAATGACAGCAGCAGGTTTTCCATTACGCGCGACACGTCGCTGATATCCACCGGATAATCCAGCTCGACCACAATAGATGACACGTCGTTTTGCTTGTCGCCGATAAAGTGAAAACGCGGCTTCGACGTGACGTTCTCTTCCAGCATAAAGCCGTTGGTGTTGAACAGCTGTGCCAGATCGATATCGCCGTGCGTGACCGTGTAAATCGGCGCGCGGGCGTTGATGCGCGTCAGACGTTCACGCAGTTTTTCGCTGTCGCCAGCGACGTCGGTTTTGGTCAGCAGAATGCGATCGGCATAACCCACCTGCGACTGCGCGATAGTGAACTGGTTCATCTGATCGTCGGCATGGACCGCATCGACCAGCGCGATCACGCCGTCCAGCAAATAGCGCTGGCAGAGGATATCGTGAGAGAAAAAGGTCTGGATAATCGGGCCAGGATCGGCCATGCCGGTGCATTCAATGACCAGACGGTCGAACTCAATGTCGCCGCGATCGCGGCTGTCGAGCAGATCGAGAAGCGCGTCTTCCAGTTCGCTGGAGCGGGTGCAGCAAATGCAGCCGTTGGTCAGGGTTTTGATCTGGGTGGCGCGATCGCCAATCAGCTGGTCGTCAACGGAGACTTCGCCAAATTCGTTTTCGATAACGGCGATTTTAAAACCGTGCTGTTCGTTCAGGATATGGCGCAGCAGGGTGGTTTTACCCGCGCCGAGAAAACCGGTGAGTAGGGTAACGGCAATCGGTGTCATGGTTTCTCCTTTAGCAGCAGCGTACGCCGCCTTCTCCACTTCCGCCGTAGCGCGCTTCCTGACGCTCGCGGAAAAATTCGGTATAGGTCATGTACGGCTTATCCGGATGGTTGGTCTTCATGTGTTCAACGTAGTTGTCATAGTCCGGAATGCCAATCAGCATTTTTGCCGCCTGACCGAGGTATTTTTTTGCTTCGCCTAAGTTACCAAACATAACGCATCCTGATAAGAAAAAGCCCAGCGAGGGGATCCGCCGGGCTTTGTTCCCCTCATGCTTTCTCCTGTGAGAGAGCGTGAGGGGAGAGGGATTAATGGTGTGAAGAAGTTTTCACGCCACCTTCCGGCACTGGCACATACGGGGTTTCTTTATCCGTACGACCGTCGGCGTTACGCACTTTCATCCAGGTTTTGATGCCATAGAAGATGATGCTGTAAACCACGACCAGGAACAGAATGCTCAGACCGGCGTTGGTGTAGTTGTTCACCACGATATGATTCATGTTGGCAATCTGTTGAGCCGTAAGGTCACCGCTGCCCGCCGCGATTTTCTCTTTGTACTGGTTAGCCATATACAGGAAGCCTTCCAGCTGCGGGTTGGTGCTGAACAGCTTCAGACCCAGCGCCCAGGTGGTGCAAAGCAGCAGCCACATCGCTGGAACCACGGTCACCCAGATGTATTTGGTGCGTTTCATTTTCACCAGAACAACTGTGCCGAGTACCAGGGCAACCGCCGCCAGCATCTGGTTAGAGATGCCGAACAGTGGCCACAGGCTCTTCACTCCGCCCAGCGGATCCACAACACCTTGATACAGCAGGTAACCCCACAGACCGACGCAGCCTGCTGTACCCAGAACACCGGCGACCAGAGAGTCGGTTTTCTTCAGGAACGGCACGAAGTTACCGAGCAAGTCTTGCAGCATGAAGCGGCCCGCACGGGTACCAGCGTCAAGCGCAGTCAGGATGAACAGCGCTTCGAACAGGATCCCGAAGTGATACCAGAAGCCCATATCCGCCCACGGTAATACTTTGTGGAACACGTGTGCGATACCGACGGCAAGCGTAGGCGCGCCACCGGCACGGTTCAGAATGGACGGTTCACCGATGTCTTTCGCGGTCTGCATGATTTGCTCAGGGGAGATAACAAAGCCCCAGGAGCTGACGGTCGCCGCCGCGTGGGCGCTAACGTCTTTCAACTGCGCCATGATAAGTGCGGCATTGTCACCGCCCATCTCATGCAGGTTTGGCATGGTGATGCCGAGGCCTGCTGGCGGGGTGTTCATCGCGAAATACAGACCCGGTTCGATGATAGACGCCGCAACCAGTGCCATGATCGCCACGAACGATTCCATCAGCATCGCGCCATAACCAATGAAGCGTGCGTCGGTTTCGTTGGCCATCAGCTTCGGCGTGGTGCCGGAAGCGATCAGCGCGTGGAAGCCAGACACCGCGCCACAGGCGATGGTGATGAACAGGAACGGGAACATCGCGCCTTTCCATAGCGGACCGGTGCCGTCGATGTACTGCGTGACCGCAGGCATTTTCAGTTCTGGGTTAATGATCACGATGCCAATCGCCAGACCGACGATCACGCCGATTTTCAGGAATGTCGCCAGGTAATCACGCGGTGCCAGAATCAGCCAGACCGGCAGCAGCGCGGAGATAAACGCGTAACCAATCAGGGCAAAGGTAATGGTGGTGTCTTTAAAGGTCAGCGCCGGGCCCCAGTACGGGTCGTGCGCAATAATACCGCCGAAGTAAATGGAGGCGACCAGCAACACGATACCAATGACCGACACTTCACCGACGCGTCCCGGACGCAGGAAGCGCATGTAAATGCCCATGAACAGCGCAATCGGCACGGTTGAACAGACGGTGAAGACGCCCCACGGGCTTTCCGCCAGCGCTTTCACGACGATTAACGCCAGTACCGCGAGGATGATAATCATGATGAGGAAGCAGCCGAACAGGGCAATGGTGCCCGGCACGCGGCCCATCTCTTCTTTGATCATCTCACCCAGCGAAGCACCGTTACGGCGCGTCGAGATGAACAGCACCATGAAGTCCTGCACCGCACCCGCCAGCACAACGCCTGCGAGCAGCCATAACGTGCCTGGCAGATAACCCATCTGTGCGGCAAGTACTGGCCCGACTAACGGACCCGCACCGGCAATCGCGGCAAAGTGGTGACCAAACAGTACATAGCGGTTAGTGGGAACGTAGTTCAGGCCGTCATTGTTAATGACCGCCGGTGTGGCACGCGTTGGGTCAAGCTTCATGACCTTTTGCGCGATGTACAAGCTGTAATAGCGGTACGCGACCAGATAGACAGAGACCGATGCGACTACGATCCACAGGGCACTGACGTGTTCGCCCCGACGTAATGCAACAACGGCCAGACAGAACGCACCGAGGATCCCGAGGAGTGCCCAGGGTACGTGCTTAAGAAGTTTTTTAGTATCCATAGTTAGACCTGGTTTTTTTAACTGTAAAAAGGGTCAGAGTTCGTTGTGAGGAAGTATTGATTAATGCTGAGGCGATCTTGCCAGATCTGCGCGCGTGTAAAGGAAGGTAAATCGGTGAGTGGTTGTTTGTGGAGGCTAAGCGGTCAAAGCGAGGGGCGAGTGGTTAAGTCTCGCCGCCAGTGGTCAGTATTATGTGATTGAGATCACGGTGTTTCTTCAAGTGATTCTGCGTGAGCGGTCGACAGGTAGCCTTCGAGCGTCTCGAAAAGCTTCACCCGCAGCCACTCGGGTTCTACGATCTGAATATTGGGCAGCCAGTAAAAGATCAGCGGCAGGATCTGGTTCTCATGCGCCGCCTGGCAGTGGATAGTGATCCCCTCATGGCTTTCCGCCACGATGTCCTGCTCGGGTAGCAGGTCTCGGCGCTTAAAATAGTGAGAAATATTATTATTGGTAAATATTTTTACTTCGAAAGTCTCTTCACTTACCCATGGGTCGAGATTTTTCTCCAGTAATTCCTGAGTATGCGGATCCAGAATAAACGTCTCTTTTTGAATATCAAACCAGCTTATTTGGCTCAGTGAAAATGATTTTAACCTGCCATTTTCGGTGGCTTGTAAATACCATATATTTTTTTTGTTAATTAATTTGTAGGGATTTACCGATCGCGTTTTGTCTTTATATGTCATCTGGCAAACATGGCGGTTTTTAATCGATTTCTCGATAGCCGTCAGATAGAGGCGAATATCCTTTTGTACCGTATGTTCTGCATCATTGTTGAGGATGAGAATATGGTTCTCTTCCACGCGTGATTCCAGATTCTGCCAAAACGCGGCTCCTCTGTCCGGGAAAAAACTATCCGCATTCAGGAGGTTAGCCACGGCGTTGTGCAACCCCTGGCCGCGGGAACTTGGTGTGGCGTGAATCAAACGATATTGACCGTTACCGGCGTGTTGAACAATGGGTGAGAGCGCATTTAGATCGCGATATACCGTTCGTTCAGTAATTTTAAATTTTTGCATCAGGTCGCTGCGGTGAACAACACCGTTTATATGCAGCTCCATAAGAATATCGACGAGCCGCTCAGCAGAGCGACTCCGGGCAGGAGTTGTCATAATTTATTCCCGTTTATTGACATGAATAAGTCTGAATGATGCCAATGGCACTGACAGAATATGTCAGTGCCACAAAGCAAAAATTTATCTTATGGATATATAACGGCCCGATTTAGGATAAACATTAATAATTTTTTGTGAAATGACGTGTAGTCACGCAAATCATCAACACGATTTCCTTAAAGTTTTCACTATCCAGGCCGAAAATTCTGTTATCTGTCTGATGGAAAGAGAAAACATGTTAAATCGTATCAAGATTGTCACCAGCTTGTTGCTGGTCTTGGCTATATTCGGCCTTTTACAACTGACATCCGGTGGTCTTTTCTTTAATGCCCTGAAGCATGACAAAGAAAACTTCACTGTTCTTCAAACTATTCGCCAGCAACAGTCCACGCTTAACGGCAGCTGGGTTGCGTTGCTGCAAACACGTAATACCCTGAATCGCGCGGGTATCCGTTACATGATGGATCAGAGCAATATCGGTAGCGGTGCAACCGTGAACGATCTGATGCAGATTGCGTCGACTTCCCTGAAGCAGGCGGAAAAAAACTGGGCCGACTACGAAGCCCTGCCGCGCGATCCGCGTCAGAGCGATGCTGCAGCTCAGGAAATTAAGCGTAACTACGATATTTATCACGGTGCGCTGGCTGAGCTTATCCAGCTACTGGGTGCTGGTAAAATCAATGACTTCTTCGATCAACCGACTCAGAGCTATCAGGACGGTTTCGAAAAAGAATATGTGAATTATCTGCAGCAGAATGACCATCTCTACGAAACCGCCGTCGCCGACAGCAACAGCTCTTACACTCAGGCTATCTGGGTGCTGATTAGCGTGCTGATCGCCGTGCTGGTAGTGATTGTTAGCGTCTGGCTGGGCATCAAGCAGTCTCTGATTTCTCCGCTGAACCGTCTGATCGACAGCATTCGTCATATCGCCAGCGGCGATTTGGTGAAGCGTATTGATGTCGAAGGCACTAACGAAATGGGACAGCTGGCTGACACTCTGCGTCATATGCAGAGTGAGCTGGTGAGTACTGTGGGTGATGTGCGTAACGGCGCGAATGCGATTTACAGCGGCGCGAGCGAAATCTCCGTCGGTAACAACGATCTCTCTTCCCGTACGGAGCAGCAGGCCGCTTCTCTGGAAGAGACCGCTGCCAGCATGGAACAGCTGACCGCAACCGTGAAGCAGAACGCCGAAAACGCCCGTCAGGCGAGCAATCTGGCGCTGAGCGCGTCCGAGACCGCGCAGAAAGGCGGAAAAGTGGTGGATAACGTGGTGCAAACCATGCGTGACATCGCTGGCAGTTCGCAGAAGATTGCTGACATTATCAGCGTAATCGACGGAATTGCTTTCCAGACCAACATTCTGGCACTGAACGCTGCGGTTGAAGCGGCGCGTGCGGGTGAACAGGGTCGTGGGTTTGCGGTGGTGGCTGGCGAAGTGCGCAATCTGGCGCAACGAAGTGCCCAGGCAGCCCGTGAAATTAAGAGCCTGATCGAAGATTCAGTTGGTCGCGTTGAGCTGGGTTCTACGCTGGTAGAAAGCGCCGGTGAAACGATGGGTGAAATCGTGAATGCGGTAACCCGCGTGACCGATATCATGGGCGAAATCGCCTCTGCCTCTGATGAGCAGAGCCGCGGTATCGACCAGGTGGGTCTGGCCGTTGCCGAGATGGACCGTGTGACTCAGCAGAACGCCTCGCTGGTGGAAGAATCTGCGGCTGCAGCGGCAGCACTGGAAGAGCAGGCGAGTCGTCTGACGCAGGCGGTTGCGGTGTTCCGTATTCAGCAGGAACAGGTGAAATCGCGTGAACAGGCCGGTCTTAAAACGCCCGCTACCTCAGTGAAAGCACGTAAAGCTGCGGCAACCACGTCCGGTGAAAACTGGGAAACCTTCTGATGTAAAAAAGCGCCCTGTTCAGGCGGGGCGCTTTTCCTTTCTTGTGCTTTCTTATTAACGCTAGCCGTCGCTCCGGACCACTTTCATTTCGACCATCCCAATACCCAGTTTACGCGGTGAATGCCCGAGGATGTTGCCTTCGTTAGTCGATTGCGGTTCCGGCGGGACAATCACGACGGTGCGACTGCGCGACGGATTATCGAAATGCAGCGTGGTGGTGGTGACCTCATTGCCAAGCGTCAGCATCTGTTGTGTATCGCCAATACGCACCGGAATGGGTTTATTGGCGTTTGGACCAAACGCTTTCGCGGTGATCACCAGATCGAATTTCTCGGGCAGCGGCTCGGCATATTCGATTTTGACTTCTTCGCCAAGCTGAGCGTTTGACCAGCGCCCCCATGACTCAGGGCGAGAAATCCCGCTGAACTGCTTCACTTCTTCTGGCGCACCGGCCACGTTAAACACGAAGCTGTCCGCTTTGTAGCGGATGTCGTTATCAACCACTTTGAGCAGATCGACGTTACGTTTGTAGCGATCGGTATCGATCACCGTATCTTTAAACGCCGTTTTGCCTTTCCACTGATCTTTATCGACATGCTGCACCGCCTGCTGGCCGCCTAACTGACCCTGGGATACACACCAGTCCGTCGAGAGGGACAGCGGCTGTGACCAGAGCTGACCCATTTTGTAGCAGCGATCGACCCAGACGAAGTTATCCCTTGGGGCGAAATCAGCGAGCTGGAAGCGCAGCGGAGCAGAATATTCGCTCTCTGGCAGCGGTTCGACGCGGTTGTCGGAGACGCGCAGCAGCAGCGGCAGACGGAACTGGCTGCCTGAAAACGCAATCATGTTTTTCTGCTGGTCGATGGTGAACGCTTTCATCTCTTTCGGGAAATTCCACAGGCGGATGACGTCCGGCTTCCACGCCAGAATTTTTTCTTTCATGTTCAGGAACACTTCTGACAGCGACTGCCCCGACAGGGTACTGCGCCCCAGCCCGATAAAGTTGTCACCGCCCAGGATATCCAGCACGGTGGCGCCGTTATCCATGGTATTCCGCTTGGTGGCAATGACATCCTGCTGAGGCTGATCGCCGCGCAGGACGAAGAATAAATTGCTGCGATCCTGTTTGTTCAGTGCATCCCATGCGGTGTTTTTCATCGCCAGATGGTCGGAAGAGACCACAATGACCGTGTTTTTAAAGTACGGTGACGCTTTGATTTTATGGATAAAGGCGGCGATATGTTCCTGGCTACAGGTGACGGCGCTGAATGACTGATTTGCTTTTCCATTAATTGCGTAACTTTTACGCTGGCAGGTGCGCGAAATAAAACCGTCCGGATGGTGCGTGTCGACCGTCAACGCAAACAGAGAAAAGCGCTTGCCGGATTGAGACAGCTCTTCAAATTTTTTCCAGGTTTCGTCCAGCACCGTGTCGTCGTAGAACCCCCAGTCATTGCGATAAGCGGGGTCGGCGACGGTGGTTTTTAACTCTTCAGCGCCGTACAGGTGCTCGAACCCGTGGGATTTCAGGAACACGTCTTTGCCAGCGAAACGCAGATTTGCGCCCTGCATAAAGTAGTTTTCGTAGCCGGAGTTTTTCAGAATATCGCCCAGGCAAATATTCTGCGGGAAGAAACTCGACATCGAAGCGGAGGCGTTGCCTTCGAAGGGCGCAAACAGCGGAATGCCGCACTGGGACGCGACCATGCCGGCAATCGTGTAATCCGTGCCAGGCAGTTGCGCGGTATGGCTGAAATCCAGCCCTTCGTTTTTAAGTGCACCGAGATCTGGCGTCAGGTTTGGGAACGCATCGTTATCAAAATAGGTACGCTCAAGACTTTCTCCGTAGATATACACCAGGTTGAGTTTTGGATTGGGAATAGATTTAGCGGGCTCTTTGTAATAGGCCGTGAAATCCGGGTCGCCATCGCGCGACTGGGATTTTACCAACTCGGTCACCTGATGAAACGCCGGGCTGGCATCGACCGACCCAAGCGCCAGCATCAATGCCAGCAGACTGTAACCCACATGGTGCGGATGGTGACGGCGACGGCGAAGGACCCAACCCAGCGTCCCAAACACCGCAACCAGCGCCAGAGCAACACCTACACCCGGAAGTATGTACTTACTCACACCTGCGCCCGTCAGGCTGTTGGTGAGGGTATAAAGTACGGCGTCATTAATACCATCACCGGTAAAGTAATCGCTGGCGTACAGGGTAATGTTCAAAACAATAAAAATGCCCAATACCAGAAGCGTGGCAACAAACCACCAGGTATTGCGACCCGCTTTCCACGCATAAATGCCAATGGAAGCCAGGAAAAGGGTAAGGGATATAAACTCTGACAACAGCATTATCCTCAATAGCGCCAGTCTCTTTACTGGCCAGCTGATGACTTTTTGGGAAACCAATTTAATAGCGAAGTCACACAGCTGCAATTTTAGTGTCACTAAATTGTGCTGTTGTTAGGATTTGGTTTAGAAATTGGAAATTTTGAACGCCGTCGCATCCCGGTATGAGGGGAAGGAGACCCTGGCAAGTAAGCAAAATCCGACTCTGACGCCGCGGCGCAAGGATAACCTGGCAAACGCGGCGTGTTTTGGCAGAAAATGGGATGGATCAGGAGAGGAAATTAACGCCTTGTTTTAGCACCAGATCGCAGGCTTTGGTTTTCACCTTTTTCGCCAGCGCGGAGTCACCCAAGGTGCTCAGATTCAGCTGCTCGCCGTTCTGCGCATTGAGCAGGCCCTGGATTCCATCCATGTAGTTCGTGTCTTGTTTCTGTTCTTGGGTATCCATGCCCAGTTTGCCCAGAACCTGGTTTTTAATGTTCTGGGTATCCGTCACCGATGCCAGTTTCTCTTTTGCACAATAGCCGAGAATACCCGCCGCATTGTTCATGGTGCCTGCGCTCAGGCTCTGATTGCTGTTACCTAACAGGCTGGTCAGAGATGACGCCGAAAGGCCACCGCTTTCAGAGTTGCTGCCTTTGGTCAGCTCGTTGGCTGCGCTGGATAAAGAGTCCTGCCATGAGGCGGCGTGTGCTGCGCCAGTGAGCAGAGCGACGCCGAGAGCAGTGCTGAGAAGAAGATTTTTTTTCATGATATTGACTCGAGAATGGCCCCGGTTGGGCTGGAATGGGCACCAGTATATACCGCTGAAGGGCGCGCCATTCCTGGAAATATCTTAATACTCTTTGCCCGTTACGCGGCTGCGATAACTGCCCCAGTTAAAATTAACCCACAAGCTAGAACCTAGACGCATCCTATCCATCACACGCTCACCTAAAAGTTGGCTCATCTCTTGAAGAGTGTAATTCGTAAGCATACCTGTAGGACGTTTAGAGGATGATCTACGATCAACTATTTGATTAATTATCACTTTTTCATATTTAGATTCAGTCTGAACACCAATTTCATCAATAACAAGTAAATCGACGTTACTTAGATCAGTAAGCAACTGTTCTTCACTCAACTGTTTGTTATTAAAAGTATCTTTCATCGCAGACATAATATCCGCAACGGTAATTATTAATACTGATTTTCCTTGTAATAACAAGGCATTGCATATTGCAGCTGCAAGATGGTTTTTGCCCGTTCCTGGCTTTCCTGTAAAGATAAAGCTCGCAATGTTATCTTCAAAGCCCTCAACATATTGCTTAGCTCTTTCTAGAGCATTTAATTGGCCATCGCTTTCAACTGTATAATTTTCAAAAGAACAGTTCTGATGGAGCGGGCGGATTCCAGAGCGGTTAAACGTTCGCTGCATTTTCATCGCGCGGTTTTCGCGGGCCAGTGCAGCAGCGCGGATCTCACCCTGTTCTTTCTGCCATGCCAGGAGCTCTTCGCCGGTGGTAAAAGCGGGCTTTACATTGGCTGGCATCATTTTTTGCAGACGCTTCATTAGCTCGCCGACATTTTTCATATTCATCCTCTAAATCCAGGTGGAATAGTATTATCCGGTTCAGAAATTGCATTGATATCGCGTTTTGGCTGCCCGCCGTTACTGGCGCGATTCATCTGCACGCTACGGGCTAACTTTTGCTGCCACTGTACATGGTGAAACACTTTGCCTTCTGCCTGCCAATAAGTCACGAATGCAGCCAATTCTTCTGGCGTCACGGGCTGAGCGAGCGCGATGCCCCACAGACCTGCCAGCCGCTGGAAATCAGCATCGGGCTGCCAGCCTGCGTACATGGCGAATTTCCCCATAGGGATCGCGACGGGCGCACTGGCGGGTTCTTCGAAGAATTGTGTATCCAGAGCGACGTCGCTCGCTGGGCGCGACAGGCGCGCTTCGATTTCCAAAAGCTGGGCCAGACGATCGGGCGTGATCGCATAAAAAGCCGGTGCATTGTCGGCAAATACGGCGATAGTGCCGCCTTCGGCGTTATTCAGTACGCCGCGGGGATCGCGCATAAAGGCATCAATTCCAGCGACGCTGGTGGTCAAAATTCTGGAGGACATACACTTTCTCTACTGAATGACTGCGGGCGTGATATGGGCTTATGGTAGCACAGAGAAGAAGGGCGAAGCAGGGGATCGTGCGGGGGTTTTACCCTCTCCAGAGAGGAGAGGGTAGTGAACTGGAATTACGCGATAATATTCAGTGTGACGTCGATATTGCCACGGGTTGCGTTGGAGTAAGGGCAAACGATGTGTGCCGCATCAACCAGTTTTTTGGCTTCTGCTGGATCCATACCTTCAACGTGAATATTCAGTTTGGCTTCGATACCAAAACCAGTTGGCAGTGGCCCGATACCCACTTCGCCTTCGATAAAGGCATCTTTTGGCAGGGCAATTTTGTCACGGTTAGAGACGAACTTCATTGCGCCCAAGAAGCAGGCAGAATAGCCCGCAGCAAACAGCTGCTCTGGGTTAGTGACTTCACCCCCCATGCCTCCCATCTCTTTTGGTACGCCCAGCTTAACGTCCAGTACGCCGTCAGAAGAGGTCGCACGGCCATCACGGCCTCCGGTGGCTTTGGCTTTGGCGGTATAAACAACTTTTTCTAAAGACATGGCAGATTCCTCATCTTACTTTTATGTGTGCTATTAAATAGCGTGCGATATACATGGTCAAATCAATACATATTAACTATAGCTTCAGGCGCGATGGAGTTGCTGGCGCAGTTGCTCAAGCTGTTGCTTAAGTGCGACCAAGGTTTCGGTATCGCATTGCGCGGCGCAGCCAACAGCCTGAGGAATATCCTGCGCCTGCTGTTGCAGCGCGCGGCCGTCATCACTCAGCGTGACGGCGACCTGACGTTCATCCTGACGTGAACGCTGGCGTACAATCAAACCGGCGCTTTCCAGTCGCTTCAGCAGCGGGGTAAGCGTTGCGGAATCCAGAAACAGACGTTCGCCAATTTCCGACACCGTGATGTCATCCTGCTCCCACAAAATCAGCATCACAAGATACTGGGGGTAGGTCAGGTTAAGCGGTGCCAGCAGTTGCCGGTACAGCTTATTGAGCGCCAGGTTTGCCGAGTAAAGGGCAAAACAGAGCTGGTTATCCAGCAACAGCGCAGCGGTGGTGTCGGTCTTTTTCGTGTTCATGAATTTAATATAGGTAGTGCGCGATTTAATTGCAAGCGATTTTATGGGCAGGTGTAGCGTAATGCGACCTGAACGGCCATTTTGCGATAGTGCTGACGTTGCGCCTGCTCATCTGCGCCGTCTTCAAACAGCAGCGTGAAGGTGTAACTGTTGGCGACGTAGTGAAAGCTGAAACTGCTGATCAGGCGGTGTAAATCACGGGCATCAACGGTTTGATTAAAAAGCTGTTTTTCTTTTCCACGACGCAGGATCGCTTCGAGTAAATCCAGCGCGCTGCGGTTAACCTGACGCAAATAGTTGGACTGCTGCATGAAGCGGCCGCGCTGCATATTCTCCATGCAAATAATTCGGATGTAATCGGGGTGGTCGGCATGATAATCAAATGTCGCTTCTACCAAATGCACCAGCGCTTCAACCGGCGGTAAGACCGCCAGACTGAGCTGTTTTTCGCTGGCGCGTATCTGGGTATAAACGTATTCGAGCGCCTGAAGATACAGATTTTCTTTTGTTTTATAGTGATAAACCACCATGCGCTTAGTGGTACCGGCTTTCTCGGCAATTTGTTCCATGCGTGCGCCGTTCAGCCCGTATTCAGCAAACAGGGCGATCGCGCTTTGAAAAATTTTGTCCTTCAAACTGGAATCGTCATTATGATCGGGGAATTCGCTGCCAGGGTTAGCCACTTCCTCTCCTTACATTGCCAAACAGAATGCAGGGATTATCACCATCGCAGCGCGATAACACAAATCTCAAACGCGTGGGCGTTTACGGTACAGCCACAAACCGGGTATCGACAGGCCAATGGAGAGCGCGCCGACGATTGATGAGGCTTTCAGGAAGTTGCTCAGCAGAAGAATCATTTGCGGTTCGCTGTAGCCAAAATGGCTAATTTTTACCGCCGAGATCATCGCGGTATAAGCCGAAATACCGGGGAACATGGGGATCACCGCGGCAACGGTGAAGACTTTTGGATGCGCCAGATACCAACGTGACCACTGAATACCGATGCAGCCGACTAGCATAGAAGCCATGAACGTTGACCATTCAATGTTAAACCCGGCGGTCATCATCACCATCCGCGACCCGTGGCCGATGGCACCTAACAATGCACACCAGCGAAGGGCGCGATGCGGCACGTTGAAGACCATGGCAAACCCCACGGCGGGAATGGCGGACAGAGCCATGTCTTGTGCCAAGGCTAACAGAAACTCGATTATGCCCATCCGCGCAGCCCCCACAGCGTCATTGCCATCACCACGCCGATGCAGGTGGCAAGAGTCAGTAAACTGGCAATCGCCCAGCGTGCCAGGCCCGTATTGATATGCCCTTTGAACATGTCTGCAACGGAGTTAATTAACGGGAATCCTGGTACCAGGAGCAGCACGCTGGCTGCCATCGCGACGGTGGGTGTGTTGGCAAACATGGGCAGGCGCAACAGTAAACCGGAGACAGTTGTGGCGACAAACGCGGCGATACAAAAGTTGATCTGCGGATGCATATGTCGCTGGGTGAGAAGCTGGCGAACATACATCGCGATAGCGCTGGCGAAAAATGTCACGACTGCGCCGTCCCAGCCGCCATTATTGAGTTTGCAAAAGCAGGCGCAGGAAAGGCCCACCATCACGACCACTAACCAGCGCGGATAACGCAGGGGTTTGATCTGATGAAAACGTTTTTCGACCGTATTCAGGTCCAGCAGCTTATGCTCAGCCATGATCACGATGTGCTGAACTTCCGTCACCACGTGCATGTTAATGCCACGGTCCTGGTTTTTACGCGTTGAAGTGAGGCACTGCCCATCTTTTATGGTTGTTAGCACAATAGCATTTGAAGAGATGGAGCTCTCGACGCTGTCCATTCCGAGCGCGAGTCCCAGCCGTGTGGAGAGTTCTTCGACCAGCGCGCTTTCCGCGCCATGTTGCAATAGAAAGAGACCGCACTGAATACAAAGCCGCGTGACGGCGCGTTGTGACGACTGATCTGCCTGCATTTGAAACCCTGAAAAATGAGAACTGCCAGATTGTCTGGAATGTCTATTTTTAGCACAAACCCCGGGCGCTCTGGCTCTGAGTCAGATCAACATTTGTTCAATCAGTGATAAGGGGCAAAACAGGTTTTATATATTCTGTGAATAATAAAGGCATGAATATATCATTTCTTAATTCGTAAACCGTTGTTGATATTTCATGTTTAGGCTATTAAATTATGCGATTTTTGTACTATATTAATATTGAGTTTAGGTTTCATGATGACTGAATACCTTGTTAATATAATCTCTGCTGTTATTTCGATTTAAGTATGTTACTTGTATCTAAAATTGGACTTTAAATATCTTTATAATAGATGAAGAAAGGAATCGGAGAATCTATGTCATCGGTGAAGGGCAAGTTTGCAATTGTGATTAGTAAAATTCCCATGGTGCAAATGGGGTTGGGATGCATGATGGCAAGGCATTTTCCTGAATACGAAGCGACATATTGTCGAACTCAGGATGAACTGACAAGCTTGCAGGTTAAAAGAACTGCCGTCGTCATTGCCGATATCTCAGGCGAATACTTTAATCCTCGTGGTGCGCTTGAACAATATTATTTATTAATGAGTCAGTATAAGGACATTCACTGGATATTTTTAATCTCTCGACCTCTCTACCCCCTGGCGATTGAGTTGCTGATGTGTCCGCAGAGCACTCTCCTTTCAGATATGGGGCCGGTTGAAGGAGTGATTAACGCCCTCTGTGCGGGCCGCGAACGTGCTGAGCGGATAAGTCAGGCCTTGTTACTTCCCGAGCCACAGGCGTTGAACAAAGAGCCTGAGCGAGCCGTAACATTGACGCTTTCTGAGCGTCAGGTATTACGTCTTCTGGGTAAAGGTTGGGGTATTAATCAAATTGCGTCCTTATTGAATAAAAGTAACAAGACGATCAGTGCTCAGAAAAATAGTGCGATGCGCCGGTTATCGCTGCACGGTAATGCTGAAATGTACTCATGGATCAACAGTTCACAAGGAATGAGAGAGTTAAACTTAATTTCAGCCTATGGAGAACCAAAGGAATGGAAACAAATATCGCAAGAAGACACATTGCAGTCATAGAACCCTGTGATATGAGTGCTATTGGTCTGGAACATTTTTTTACGACGGTTTCATTTCGGCCATATCAGTTGCATCTGTTTAAGAATTTCGACAGTTTTAATACTGCTCTTACGTATATTCCTTTTTTTCGGTGATCTATTCGCTGTCAGACGCCCGCGAAGAGCGACGGAATTGTCTGGTTTATATGCGCGAGCTTGCGTTTAAACATGGCGCGATACAGCGCATTATCCTGGCGGGCGATGAGGTTGAGGCTAGATTGATCGGCCAGCTTTCACCTTCTCGTCTTCACGGCATTATTAGCAAGTCTTCGTCACTGGTCGATCTGAGAAGGCAGCTCATCACTTTGCTGAGTGAAACGGGACAGGTGAACAGCAATGCGTTTACCCACTGGCATGGTTGCCATACCCGGATGTTAAGTCCAACCGAACGAACGGTTTTACGATACATGTCGTCGGGTCTTTCCATACCCGAAATTGCGGAACAGCTAGAGCGCAATATCAAAACTATCCGTGCGCACAAATACAACGCGATGCTGAAACTGGGCGTGAATTCTGACGTTGGACTTCTCGCTGCGGCGGACATTCTCAGGAATCTGCCAATGGTTAAGCCACGGTTCGCCTTGTGGGTTGCACCATTTTACTCATAGTGCAAAACCGGAAATCGCCCTGCGCCAGATTTCTGGCGCAACGATTCAAATGCAAACATCAACCCATTTAGCCGACGTGAGTTCAGCCATTCGTTCAGGCTTAATGCGCACGGCACTGCGGATTGACCCGGCAGCGGGCAGGACTTCGTCGTATTGCTTGAGCGAGATGTCACAAAAAACGGACAGAGGATTTTCTAGCCCAAAGGGACAGACACCCCCAACAGGGTGCCCGGTTAATGTCACCACTTCATCGCTGCTGAGCATTCGCGCTTTTGCGCCAAAAGTGTCTTTCAGCTTTTTGTTATCCAGGCGTGCATCGCCTTTCGCCACGACCAGAATCACCTCATTTTTTACTTTGAGCGATAACGTCTTGGCGATTTGACCCGGTTCAACGTGATGGGCGGCGGCAGCCAACGCAACAGTGGCCGTGCTCTGACTCAACTCAATGACATCAATATCTGGGGCATTGTCAGCAAAAAATTGCTGTACGGACTGCAAACTCATTGTTATCTCCTGACAATTATCCTGCGTAATCTGTCATAAGAAATTATGCTCTGTAAATATCTCTTAAGTAACAAATATCCCTGACTCCCGATTTCTGGATCGCCTTCACAATCACGGAAACCGGTTACAGTAACCGGTTGCAGAGCGAGAAAGAGAGATTAATACTGACTGTGTAACGTCCCCTGTATCCAATAATAAGAGTCAATCATGAAACGATCTGTCCCTGTTTTGCCGCTGGTTCATGACCCAGCAAGGTGGTGAAAATGATGTATGGAACACCGTATGACGCGTCTGCGTCGGAACTGATCATCTGACAGGAGAACCATTATGTCTGCCAACCATGCTGCGTTTAATTTGATATTCCGATTTGTCGAAAACTATGTCAGTCCCATTGCCGGGCGGATCTCCTCCCAGCGTCATGTTATGGCCATTCGCGATGGATTTATTTCTGCGATGCCGTTCATGATTGTCGGTTCATTCTTATTAGTCTTTGCTTACCCGCCGTTCTCACCGGACACCACCTGGGGCTTTGCGCGTGCGTGGCTGGATATGGCGAAGCAGTTCGAAGGGCAAATCCTCACCCCGTTTGATATGACCATGGGCATCATGTCCATCTATATCTGTGCGGCGATCGCGTATAACCTGGGCAAGCACTACGTTAAGTCACATCAGCTTGACCCGTTTATGTGCGCGATGCTGTCCTTAATGGCATTTTTACTGGTTGCTGCGCCGAAAACAAAAGGGGCGATGCCGGTTGACAGCCTGGGCGGGACCGGGATTTTTACAGCGATTCTGGTGGCGATTTATTGCGTCGAAATGATGCGTTTCCTGAAAGCGCATAATATTGGCATCCGTCTTCCGGATCAGGTTCCGCCGATGATCAAAAATTCATTTGATCTTCTGATTCCTGTGCTGGTTGTCGTCCTGACGCTTTACCCCCTGAGCCTCTTTATCCAGTCTCAGTTTGATATGCTCATTCCGCAAGCCATCATGTCTATCTTCAAGCCGTTGGTTTCCGCAGCGGATTCTCTGCCTGCCATTCTGCTGGCGGTGCTGATCGCGCATTTACTGTGGTTTGCCGGAATACACGGCGCGGCGATTGTCTCCGGGATGCTGCAAATGTTCTGGCTGACCAACCTCGGCATGAACCAGTCTGCGCTGGCGCAAAGCGCGCCACTGCCGCATATCTTCATGGAAGCGTTCTGGACATTCTTCATCGTCATTGGCGGCTCGGGCGCGACAATGGGTCTGGTCTTATGTTACTTGCGCAGTCGTTCTGCGCATCTGCGTTCCATTGGTCGTCTGAGCGTCGTGCCGAGTATTTTCAACATCAACGAACCGGTTATTTTTGGTACACCGATTGTGATGAACCCGGTGTTCTTTATTCCATTCCTGCTGGCACCCATGGTTAACGCCGTGCTCGCCTGGGCAGCCATGAAGCTGGATCTTATTGGTCGTGTTATTTCCGTTGTGCCATGGACCGCTCCGGCTCCGGTGGGCGCTGCGTGGGCGTTGGGTTGGGATTTCCGTGCGGCGCTGCTGGTCATTCTGCTGGCGTTAGTCTCGGGAATTATCTATTACCCGTTCTTCAAAGTGTACGAGAAGCAACTTCTGCAGCAAGAAGCAGAGGAAGCTCAGCGCGCAGATGAAGAAAGTCAGCAAGTAGCGTAGTGAAAAGCAAAACGGCAACCAAGGTTGCCGTTTTGACTCTTTTGGCTTCTTCCGCGGGGAGAAAGCGTCAGGCTGTACGCACTATTTTAGCGTGCAGTCGCCGCACTGCTGAACATCTGGCAGGCGATAGCGCTGACAGCAAGTACGACGCACAAGCAGTCCATCGCGTGGAACGACTGTGCGGAACAGGGGATTATCCCGTCCATCTGACAACTGCTTTGCAAAAAAACAGGACTGGCGGAGCGTGTCGAGGGTTTCATCCCCCAGTAACGGTTTCATCTCGTTCAGATACCAGTGAATCAAATAACCGGTATTGCTCCAGATGAGTTTTCCGTTGATCTCACCGGTCTTTTCCAGCGCGTCGACGACGGGAATAAGCGCTTGCTTTAGCAACGTCTCCATTCGTTCCTGCGGCGATTGCAAAGTCGCTACGCGATCCTCATGAACATCAATCCAGAAACACGCCGCTCGGCCCGTCTCGTGGAACTCGACATGGAAATGCTCCGGGGATAAATCCAGTGCGATGTCCTGAGTTAACAACGCCTGCATTAGCGGCGGCACCATTAAACCGATATACCATTGTGCCCACAGAGAAAGTAATGGCTTATTTTCCCGCGCAAGGGTGGGCTGATTTCGGTAAATATGATCGGAATATGCCGCGAGCAAGGATTGTATCTCGGACGGACGTTGCCATTGCGAGAGTGTCATTGCCTGATGCGGGTGGGGCTCATCGAATTTGATGAAATCCAGCAGGTAGGCACGATTTTCTGTAATCGTCTCCCGAATCGAATCCGCAAGCGCAGTGCTCCCGCTGGTAAGACGGGCTCGCCAGATGATGGAATCAACGACTTGTGCGGAATGAGTGGCCATATCGGAATAGGATAGAAATCTAAATGATAATGATTGCCAATCCTAACTATAGACAAAACCGATCGCAAGCCTTTTGTCATTACAATGGGGGGTAGAGCTTATCCAGCGAGTAGCTCAGGGCTAATAAGGATATTGTTGCGCCCTCGGTGTTTGGCTTCGTACAGCGCTTTATCTGCTTTACCGAGCGCACCTTCGATATCTTCGCCTTCAAAAATAGCGATACCAATACTGATGGTGACGTTAGTTGCCACGCTCTCGTTAAACATGTGTGGGATTTTAAGATCGTAGACTTTCTGACGAATACGTTCTGCGGTCTGGCGTGCTTGCTCAAGGGTGACGCTGGTTAACAACACCATAAATTCTTCTCCGCCAAAGCGCGCAACGATATCCCGCGAGCGAACGGCATCACGGATGGCGGCGGAAACCCGAATCAGCGCCTGATCGCCCATCATATGACCGTAGTGATCGTTGTAGGCCTTGAAATGGTCAATATCCAGCAGCAGGACGAAGTGTTCTCCCTGTTCCAGCGTTGGGAGATTTTCCAGGCGGTTATTCAATCCACGTCGGTTATACAGACCTGTCAGCGGGTCCATCATGCTCAGGTCGTTGAGCGTTTCACGCTCCTCAAGCAGCCGATACAGCAACTGTTGTGCAAAGCGGTCGTTGCGCTTTTGAATGACGTGATGGATGGCAATCCCAGCCATCGGGAGAGCGAGAGAGTAAATGACTCGCAACCAGTGCTCATGCTGGCTAAACCACATGCAAACGACAAAAGTCGGCAGCGAATGGAGCGTAAATGCTTTGATATCACTCGCGAAAGCCAGTGAGCCAATAAATAGAACGCTCAATAAGCCTAATAAAAGAAAGGTAAAAGGATCTTCCGTGACCAGCGTAAATTTATAGGCAATATGCCACGCCCATATTCCACCAAAGGTCAGTGAAATCAGCGGAATATTGATCTTCCTGGTTTTATTTCTCCAGTGCCAGATAAGCAATGTCACACTGAGCGTAAAAATCAACGCGACAGGAAGCGTCAGCATACGCACGTTGTACAGCGGGTTCAGCAGCGTAAAAAGGGCTGAAACGGCGTTCAGGAATAAAAATAAACGTAAAGATAACTGATATTTCTTGTGGCGTAAGGAACGCCAGGATTGTGATGTCATGTCGGTATGTTTTTATTAATACTTAATTAAATCAATATAATGGCAGCCGATTTGAATATAAAACTGAGAAATAATCAGGAACTTAATAATCAGGAAATAGTTATGTGTAGTTAACAGGTGTGCAATTTATCACCTTCCTCATTTCCTGTCATTACAGGAAAGGTAAAGGTGATGAGATTGTGGCGACATATACTGACAAATGCGAAAAGCTATCATATGATATTGGTTATCATTATCATGTTGAGAGGGTAAACCATGTTGAGTAAAGCGCTGGGAAGTGGATGGGGTGTGCTGCTGCCGGGTCTACTGATCGCTGGACTGACCTTTGCCGACCTCTCATTAGACGTCTGGAAAATGATCATTGTCTCGGGCTTGTTGGTCACGTCAGCAATGATTTGGCATAAGCAATTACGCCACTTTGTACTGTTGCCGTCATGTGTCGCGCTGATTGGCGCAATGCTGGTAATAACGATGAGTTTAAAATGATTGAGAAAGCAGAGATAAATCAGGAAGGAGATAAGATAAGTGGTGCGAAGAGGGGGACTTGAACCCCCACGTCCGTAAGAACACTAACACCTGAAGCTAGCGCGTCTACCAATTCCGCCACCTTCGCACTGTTATCTTATTTTTTGATATTGCCTCGTTGGTGCGAGGGGGGGGACTTGAACCCCCACGTCCGTAAGAACACTAACACCTGAAGCTAGCGCGTCTACCAATTCCGCCACCGTCGCCCGGTGAGAACAATATCTACATGGTTTTTGGTGCGAGGGGGGGGACTTGAACCCCCACGTCCGTAAAGACACTAACACCTGAAGCTAGCGCGTCTACCAATTCCGCCACCGTCGCATACCATCAATACTTAAAAAGTATTGCAACCACGGAGGCGCATTCTAGATGTTTTCAGCATTTCGTCAATAGAAAATTGTGTAGGGCGTTTTATTTGCTGCAAAAATGGACATTTACGTTGCCCGGCAGAAATTACGCTACCGGGCTGATGGCGATTACTTTTTCGCCTGACGCGTCATCACGGTACGATAAACCTTAAAGCGACCGGTCTGTGCCAGTACTTCGTGGAAGCCGAAAATCTCATCCAAAAGCTTAGGATAAGGCAGGAAGGCGTTTGCAACGATACGCAGTTCACCACCGCTACCAAGATGACGGACGGCCCCACGAATCAAGGTCTGTGCGGCTTCGAGGCTGGTTTCCATTCCGTCGTGGAACGGTGGGTTGGAGATAATAATATCAAAACGGCCAGTGACTTCAGAGAACACGTTGCTGGCGAAAACGTCACCTTCCAGTCCGTTAGCGGCGATAGTCGCGCGGCTGGCTTCAACAGCAGGCGCACTCACATCGCTCAAGGTTAGTCGGACTTTCGGTGAATGGCTTGCCAGCACGGCGGAGAGCACGCCTGCGCCACAGCCCACATCAAGGACTTTCCCTTTGGTGTGTGGCGTGAAAGTGGAAAGCAGCAGTTGGCTGCCCACGTCCAGACCGTCACGGCTGAATACGCCTGGGAGGGTTTTGATCGTCAGCCCATCAAGCTGATACTCGCCCCAATATTTTTCCGCATCAAAGGTCGGCTGTTTGTCCAGGCGACCATGGTACAGACCACAGCGGCGAGCGCTGTCGATTTTGTTCAGCGTCGCGTATTCCGCCAGCATAGACTCTGCGCTGCGCACGCCGCTGCGGTTTTCACCCACAACAAAAATATCGCAGCCTACTGGCATCATGGACAGCAGGTTCATCAGTTGGAACTGGGCTTCTGGCTTGTTCTTTGGCCAGTAGTAAATCAGGGTGTCGCAGTCGGCCACGTCGCTTTGCTCAGCCACCAGGCTGAAGCGCACGCGGTCTTCCATCTGACGGCTCAAAAGCTGCCAATGGTGGTATTGCTGAGTATGGGCGCGGCTAGCGGCGCACTCGAAACGGCCAGGCAGGTCATCCTGCATATCTCCGGCAAAAAGAATACGGCTTTGTTCGAAATCATCACTGTGGCGCAGCAAGACTTCACTTGCCGGGGTAAATGCAGACATGAATTGTTCCTCAATAAACTATGGCGGCGAGTATAGTTGGTTGATGGCGCAGATACGACATATTTGCTATATTTGCGCGCCTGACAGACAGGAGTTTTCGCTATGACATCCCGACGAGACTGGCAGTTACAGCAACTGGGCATTACCCAGTGGGCTCTGCGTCGCCCGACGGCGTTGCAGGGCGAAATTGCTATCTCAATTCCTGCGCATGTTCGTCTGGTTATGGTGGCAGAAGCATTGCCCGCATTGAATGAAACGCTGATCAATGATGTGTTGCGCACGCTGAAAGTGAGCCAGGATCAGGTGTTGCAACTCACGCCCGATCGTGTCGCCATGTTACCCGCCGAAAGTCACTGTAATTTCTGGCAGTTAGGCGTAGAAGAAGCGCTTACGTTTCGTGGCGGCCGGCTCTCTTCGCCAACCCTGGAAGAACTAAAAGCAAACCCAGCAGCGCGAAGCGCTCTATGGCAACAAATCTGCGAATATGAACACGATTTCTTCCCTCACGACGACTGATCTCGCATCGGCGTTTGCGATTGAAACACGCGCCCACGCTTTCCCGTGGAGCGAAAAAACCTTTGCCAGCAATCAGGGCGAGCGTTATCTCAATCTCCGTATGGATGTTGACGGCGAGATGGCTGCGTTTGCCATTACGCAGGTCGTTCTGGATGAGGCAACGCTGTTTAATATCGCTGTCGATCCGGCTTTTCAGCGCCGAGGTTTGGGCAGAGAACTGCTTGAATTTTTGATTCGCGAGCTGGAAGCGCGGGACGTTTTCACGCTTTGGCTTGAGGTGCGCGCGTCGAATACCGCCGCCATTGCGCTCTACGAAAGCTTAGGCTTTAACGAGGCGACGATTCGCCGTAATTATTACCCCACTGCAGACGGGCGCGAAGACGCCATCATCATGGCTCTGCCGATTGGATAAAAAAGGTTGTAACGATGAAATGGGACTGGATTTTCTTTGACGCCGACGAAACGCTGTTTACGTTTGATTCGTTTGGCGGTCTACAGCGGATGTTTTTGGATTATAGCGTTACCTTTACCGCTGAGGATTTTCAGGACTATCAGGCGGTGAATAAGCCGCTGTGGGTGGATTACCAGAACGGAACCATCACCGCGTTGCAGCTTCAGCATCAGCGCTTTCAAAGCTGGTCGGAGCGTTTGAACGTGAATCCCGGCTCGCTCAATGAAGCCTTTCTGAATGCGATGGCAGAGATCTGTGCGCCTTTACCGGGTGCGGTGTCGTTGCTTAATGCACTGAAAGGCAAAGCGAAGCTTGGGATCATCACCAACGGGTTTACCGCCTTGCAGCAGATCCGCCTTGAGCGCACCGGTCTGCGCGATCATTTTGATGCGTTAGTGATTTCCGAACAGGTGGGTGTACCCAAACCGGATCCGCGCATTTTTGATTATGCGCTGGAACAAGCGGGTCACCCCGATCGTGAACGCGTGCTGATGGTGGGCGACACCGCCGAGTCAGATATTCTGGGCGGCATGAAGTCTGGTCTTGCAACTGTCTGGCTTAATGCTCATAGCCGCGACTTACCAGACGGCATTCATCCGACCTGGACCGTCACATCATTGAACGAACTGGAGCAACTCCTGTGTAAACAATGATTGCCTGCCCCCCGTTGATGGGTAAAATAGCCGCAATTTCGTATTCCATGATGCGTGGCCAACTGCCGCGCTTATATAAGAAGATTCAATTATGACGTTGTCCCCTTATCTGCAAGAGGTGGCGAAGCGCCGTACTTTTGCCATTATCTCTCACCCGGATGCCGGTAAAACGACCATCACCGAAAAGGTGCTTTTATTCGGACAGGCGATTCAAACTGCCGGTACGGTAAAAGGCCGTGGTTCAAGCCAGCACGCGAAATCGGACTGGATGGAGATGGAAAAGCAGCGTGGTATTTCGATTACCACGTCCGTGATGCAGTTCCCGTATCACGACTGCCTGGTGAACCTGCTGGACACCCCGGGCCACGAAGACTTTTCTGAAGATACCTACCGTACCTTGACGGCGGTTGACTGCTGTTTGATGGTGATCGACGCCGCAAAAGGGGTAGAAGATCGTACCCGTAAGCTGATGGAAGTCACCCGTCTGCGCGACACGCCGATCCTCACGTTTATGAACAAACTTGACCGTGACATCCGTGACCCGATGGAAGTGATGGACGAAGTGGAGCGTGAGCTGAAAATCGCCTGCGCGCCTATCACCTGGCCGATTGGCTGCGGCAAGCTGTTTAAGGGCGTTTACCACCTTTATAAAGACGAAGTGTATCTCTACCAGACCGGTAAAGGTCACACCATTCAGGAAGTTCGCATCGTAAAAGGCCTGGATAACCCTGAACTGGAAACGGCTGTCGGCGAAGAGCTGGCGGTGCAGTTGCGTGATGAGCTGGAGCTGGTGAAAGGCGCGTCGCACGAATTTGACCACGAGTTATTCCTGGCCGGTGAAATCACGCCTGTCTTCTTTGGTACTGCGCTGGGTAACTTTGGCGTTGACCATATGCTCGACGGCTTGATCGAGTGGGCACCGCAGCCGATGCCGCGTAAAACCGATACCCGCCTGGTTGAAGCTTCTGAAGAGAAGTTCACCGGTTTTGTCTTTAAGATTCAGGCCAACATGGACCCGAAACACCGCGACCGCGTCGCGTTCCTGCGTGTGGTTTCAGGTCAGTATGAAAAAGGCATGAAGCTGCGCCAGGTGCGTATCGGCAAAGACGTTGTGATCTCCGACGCGTTGACCTTTATGGCGGGTGACCGTTCCCACGTCGAAGAAGCTTATCCGGGCGATATCATTGGTCTGCACAACCACGGCACGATCCAGATCGGCGATACATTCACTCAGGGCGAAATGATGAAGTTTACGGGTATCCCGAACTTCGCCCCGGAACTGTTCCGCCGTATTCGCTTGCGCGATCCGCTGAAGCAAAAACAGCTGCTGAAAGGTCTGGTTCAGCTGTCCGAAGAGGGCGCGGTGCAGGTCTTCCGTCCTATTTCGAACAACGATCTGATCGTGGGCGCTGTGGGTGTACTTCAGTTTGACGTGGTCGTTGCGCGCCTGAAAAGCGAGTACAACGTTGAGGCGATTTACGAATCGGTGAACGTTGCGACAGCACGCTGGGTTGAATGTTCTGACGTGAAAAAATTCGAAGAATTTAAGCGTAAGAATGAAATCCAGCTGGCACTGGATGGCGGTGATAATCTCACCTACATCGCGCCGACCATGGTTAACCTGAACCTCACTCAGGAGCGTTACCCGGACGTTCAGTTCCGCAAAACGCGCGAGCACTAATCCTATCTCAGAGCGCGGCGATCGCCGCGCTCTTCTTAATTCCCTGCTTTATTAATCCCTTGCGGAATTTTCTTAATTCATCGCTTTTTTATCTCTATCGCTCATTATTTCGCCGTTTCCGAAAGCAGCCCTCAAATTGTGATCTATATTTAACTCAGTGTTTAGCACCGGGCGCGGATGAAAGCTCTGTTCAATGCGTGTTGATAAGCCTCTCATCCCGACCGTGTGTTTAATCGCAAAATTAATAACTAGTCCAAGGGATGTTTGACGCTCAAATTACGAGCAAACTACAGGAATACATCGATGAATATGACAAGACTGAAGATTTCTAAAACTCTGCTGGCAGTCACTTTGGGTAGCATCCTGGTAAGCGGTTCTGCACTGGCAGAAACCACCGCCACGGATAAAGCGCAATCCACCGCTGATTCCGCAGGGCAAAAAATCGATAGCTCTATGAATAAAGTCGGTAATTTCATGGATGACAGCTCTATCACAGCAAAAGTGAAAGCCGCTCTGGTGGATGATGAAAACATCAAGAGCACCGACATTTCCGTGAAAACGGACAAGAAAGTGGTCACGTTAAGTGGCTTTGTCGAAAGCCAGGCGCAAGCTGAAAAAGCGGTCACCGTGGCGAAAGGCGTTGAGGGTGTAACCTCAGTCAGCGACAAACTGCACGTACGTGATGCCAAAGATCAGTCTGTGAAAGGCTATGCAGGCGATACGGCAACCACTAGCGAAATCAAAGCTAAACTATTAGCAGATGACATCGTGCCGTCACGTAAAGTGAAAGTGGAAACCACCGATGGTGTGGTGCAGCTCTCCGGTACGGTTGATTCACAGGCGCAGGTTGAGCGTGCCGAAACTATCGCTAAAGCCGTTGATGGCGTGAAAAGCGTTAAAAACGATCTGAAAGCGAAATAAAAACAACATTTGGCTGAACGCCGGTGGGCGTCCTGAGCGCCCACATTAAGCGGCCGATATTAACTATGGTAAAGGAGAGTTCTATGTTTCGTTGGGGCATCATATTTCTGGTTATCGCGTTAATTGCCGCTGCTCTGGGCTTTGGTGGTCTGGCTGGTACAGCCGCATGGGCCGCTAAACTTGTCTTCGTTGTCGGTATTGTCCTGTTCCTGGTCAGCCTGTTTACCGGACGCCGTCGTCCCTAGCTGAGCGCAACACGCCCGTCGATACGCGAAGCGACAATCGACACCCACATCCAAGCCAGTCCTTGTGACTGGCTTTTTCTGGTTTGAGTAAGGGGTACAGAATGCGCTACTGTGTCCTTATGATAAAAATCAGAACAGGAATGCAGCAGTGGGACAAAGAATTCCCGTTACGCTCGGTAATATAGCGCCGCTAGCGTTAAAACCCTTTCGTCCCGGCCAGCTCGCAATCGTGTGTGAAGGCGGTGGACAGCGAGGAATCTTCACGGCTGGCGTGCTGGATGAATTTATGCGCGCGCAATTTAACCCGTTCGACCAATTCTTTGGCACGTCCGCCGGCGCACAGAATCTCTCCGCCTACGTCTGCAACCAGCCCGGTTACGCCCGCAAAGTGATCATGCGCTACACCACTTCACGCGATTTTTTTAATCCGATTCGCTTTGTCCGCGGCGGCAACCTTATCGATCTGGACTGGCTGTTAGATTCCACCGCCAGCAAGATGCCGCTGGAGATGGATACTGCTGCGCGCCTGTTCGATACGGGCAAAGAGTTTTGGATGTGTGCCAGCCGGGGCGACGACTACACGCCGGGTTATTTCTCGCCACAAAAGGAGAACTGGCTGGATATTATTCGTGCCTCGAGTGCGATACCTGGTTTTTACCGTACTGCCGCTGCGCTCGATGGTATTCCATATCTTGATGGCGGGATCAGTGATGCGGTCCCCGTTCAGGAGGCCGCCCGTCGCGGTGCGAAAACGATCGTGGTGATCCGCACCGTGCCGTCACAGATGTACTACACCCCGCAGTGGTTTAAACGGATGGAGCGCTGGCTGGGCGACAGCAGCCTGCAGTCGCTGGTGAACATTGCGCATCAGCATGAATCCAGCTACAGCGCGATGCAGCGTTTTATCGAGAAACCGCCCGGCAAGCTGCGTATTTTTGAAATCTACCCGCCAAAACCGCTCCTGAGCATGGCGCTGGGAAGCCGTCTGCCATCCCTTCGCGATGATTACAAAACAGGACGACTTTGCGGGCGTTATTTCCTGGCGACGGTCGGAAAAATGCTGGCTGAACAGCCACCAATACGGCGGCATAAAAGGATCATCACGCCGCCAACGTTCGTGGTTCCGCCTGCTGCTGTCGCGAATGATGTTGTGGCTACGCCGCTGATTGACGCTCCTCATGCCAACGACACCACTTTTGAAAATGAGGATCTGGCGTGACTTTTCGCTTTGTTGATACTCATTGCCACTTTGATTTTCCGCCGTTTACCGGCCATGAAGCGCAAAGCATTCAGCAAGCGGCGGATGCAGGTGTCCAGGCGATAATCGTCCCGGCGATCGAAGCCGCACATTTCGATCGGGTACTCGATCTGGCTGGGACGCATACCGCGCTGTACGCTGCTTTGGGTCTGCATCCGATTGTGATCGAAAAGCATCTGGACGCACACATTGAGGTGCTTGAGGACAAACTGCGATCCGAAAGCAAGAAACTGGTGGCGATAGGGGAGATCGGTTTGGATCTGTATCGTGACGATCCGCAGTTTGAACGCCAGCAGACGATCCTGGATGCGCAGCTTAAACTGGCCAGACACCATAATTTACCGGTGATTCTGCATTCGCGGCGCACTCACGATAAGCTGGCGATGCATCTCAAACGTCACGATCTACCGCGAACCGGCGTGGTGCATGGTTTCGCCGGAAGCCTTCAGCAGGCGCAGCGCTTTATTGAGCTGGGTTATAAAATCGGCGTGGGCGGAATGATCACCTATCCGCGCGCCAGTAAAACCCGTGATGTGATGACGCAATTGCCGCTTTCATCGTTGCTTCTGGAAACCGACGCGCCTGATATGCCGCTCAATGGTTTTCAGGGAGAGCCCAACCGTCCGGAGCAGGCCGCACGCGTTTTTGCGACATTATGCGAACTCCGCGACGAGCCAGCAGATGTTATCGCAGATGCGCTGTTACGAAATACTCACGATCTCTTTGGGATCACACTATAAATAAAGCGCTGGGCGGATCACTGTGATCCGATGTTTTTCTAATGCCAGCGCCAGCGGTTCCACATCGTCAGCCGTGGCGCTGCGCCACGATGCCGCTTCGCCATACACGCCATGCGCATGAAACGCGTTGATTCGCACCGGGACAGAACCCAGCGATCGGATAAAGGCCGTCAAAGCACCCAGATGTTCCAGATAATCACAACGATCGGGGATCATCAGCAGGCGCAGCTCAGCTAACCGTTGATGATGTGCCAGCCAGCGGATGCTGTGTTTGATCTGCGGATTCTCGCGCCCGGTCAGAAAGCGATGATGCTCATTGTTCCAGGCTTTCAGATCCAGCATTGCGCCATCAAAAACGGGAAGCAGTTTTTGCCAGCCGGTTTCACTCAGTAAGCCGTTGCTGTCGACCAGACAGGTGAGATGCTCTAGCGAGGAGTCGGCTTTGACGGCGCTAAACAGCGCCACCAAAAACGGCAGTTGAGTCGTCGCTTCCCCGCCGCTGACGGTGATCCCTTCGATAAAGGGGGCGACTTTGCGGATGTGGCCAATCACGTCGTCAACGCTTAAGCGCTGCGCCATGGGCGTGGCCTGCTGTGGACACATGCGCAAACAGGTATCGCATTTCTGACAGTCGCTTTCCTGCCACCAGACGCGTCCGGCTTGAATGTTCAGCGCATCGTGCGGGCAATGGAGTACGCAGTCGCCGCAGTCATTGCAGCGACCGATCGTCCACGGGTTGTGGCAGGTTTTACAGCGCAGGTTGCAGCCCTGCAGGAAAAGGGCCAGGCGGCTGCCCGGCCCATCCACGCAGGAGAAAGGAATAACCTGACTAACTAAAGCGCATCTGCTGTTCATGGCTTATCACGCGTGGCTGACGTTCCAGGATACGGGTATTGCGCGCGGCCTCCTCGCCAAGCCAGGTGGTATTGATGCGTGACCCTTCGGCGCGATATTTTTCCAGATCCGACAGACGCACCATATAGCCCGTGACGCGCACCAGATCGTTTCCGGCAACGTTAGCGGTAAACTCGCGCATCCCGGCGTTAAACGCGCCGAGACACAGCTGAACAACGGCCTGCGGATTACGTTTGATGGTTTCGTCCAGTGTCAAAATATCGCTGATCCCGGAAGGGTAGTGTTTGTGATGCGGCGCGACGGCGAGCAAATGGCTGATCGGATCGGGCTCATCGCCGTACGGCAATCGTGCGCCCGGCGTGGTGCCGGAATCAGAGCTGATGCCAGACTGGGCATGCAGCATGGCGCGCTGCTTCCAGCCGTGTTTTACCGGCGTATTCTCGACAAAGTGGGCGAGCTGTTCGCTGATACGATAGCCCAGCGCATTGGCTTGCTCATCTTTCCCGTAACGTCCTGGGTAACCCGATTTCTCACACAGCGTATTTACCGCCTCTGCCAGACCGTACATGCCAAACATCGGCACAAAACGCTCCGCATCGATCAGCCCCTCTTTCACCAAAAAGCTATTCTCAAAGAAGCCGGATTGTTCATACAGAAAATCACAGCGGGCATCGATGATGGTGATTTGCTGCTGACAGTAATGCGGCAGGGTGCGGTCAAAGAAATCCGCCACGGACTCGCTGTGCTCGGCGATGGCTTTCAGATTCAGACGTACCAGGGTGCTGCCACCGCCGGCCAACGGTAGCGAGTTGTAGCAACTGACGACGCCAAAACCGCCTTTTGTGAAAATTCTATCATTCATCGGGCCGTTAGAAATATGCGGTTTACTGCACTCACAAATATTTTTAGCCACTTCCAGGAGCAGATCGTCCGGCGTGATTTTTGGGTCGTAAATAAAGGTGATATTCGGTGCAACCTGCTTCAGTTCTGCATCTGCGCGTAAAATGGCGCGTGTGACAGGGGAATCTCCTGGACCGATATTGGCATGCATAAAGGCGTCTGGCAGCGTTCTGTCCAGGTAACGCCAGAAGCGTTTTATTCTGCTTTCGATTTCTTCTTGTGTTAGAATTCTAACATAAGGTTGCAACAGTGCATCGAGGTGGCCCAGAAACACCGGCATCGATGTGACGGAAGGAACATGGTGATAAAGAATGGTCAGGAGCGAAAGCGCATCATCAAGATCTTTTGCGCCTTCGAGCTCTAGCCATTCTGACCCGTTCGCCAGAAATTTGGCGTAATCAGGCAGAACGTAGCGCGGTTTGAAAGGCGCATGACCTTCAAACATATCGCAGATAAACCCGTCATCCAGCGCTGCACGCGCCGCGTGTGGCAGACCGGGATAGGGCAGATTGTTTTCCGCTTCCAGCGCCAGAAAATGGCGTTTTTGCTCAGGCGTCAGTACCGGGCTTGTCACAATTTGCTGGCAACGTTGTTGCATAGCATCGAGACCGGAGGTGGACATAGTCGCTTCCTTATTATTCTGCGGATGATGGGCAGATTGTAGGAAGTCATTACGCTGAAGCTATTGATCGGAAGCGGGTGATTGCTGCTTTAGTCAGCTATTTCAGGACTGAAATTTGAAGTGGATCTCATTACAGTAATGCAAATTTGTATGCAGTTTTCATTAACTGTGATGAATGTCGAAGTGTGAGTGCGGGTGAATGTTAGAATACTCACATACCCGCAAGGTGAAAAATTATACGGCGATGCCGTTGGAGATTGTTATGACTGATTTAACCGCAAGCAGCCTGCGCGCGTTGAAACTGATGGACCTGACTACCCTGAATGATGACGACACAAATGAAAAAGTGATCGCGCTGTGTCATCAGGCGAAAACGCCAGTGGGCAACACCGCCGCTGTCTGCATTTATCCGCGTTTTATCCCCATTGCACGTAAAACGCTGAACGCGCAGGGCACGCCTGATGTGCGCATCGCGACCGTGACCAACTTCCCACATGGCAATGACGATATCGAGATCGCACTGGCAGAAACTCGCGCAGCGATTGCTTACGGCGCGGATGAAGTTGACGTGGTATTCCCTTACCGTGCGCTGATCGCAGGTAACGAGCAGGTCGGCTTTGATCTGGTGAAAGCCTGTAAAGACGCCTGTGCGGCGGCAAACGTTCTGCTGAAAGTGATCATCGAAACCGGTGAACTGAAAGAAGAAGCGTTGATTCGTAAAGCATCTGAAATTTCTATCAAAGCCGGTGCGGATTTCATCAAAACGTCCACCGGTAAAGTACCGGTCAACGCCACGCCAGAAAGCGCACGCATCATGATGGAAGTGATTCGCGATATGGGCGTTTCTAAAACCGTTGGTTTTAAACCTGCGGGCGGCGTGCGTACAGCCGAAGACGCGCAGCAGTTCCTGGCGATTGCTGACGATCTGTTCGGCGCAGACTGGGCCGATTCCCGTCACTACCGTTTCGGTGCTTCCAGCCTGCTGGCTAGCCTGCTGAAAACGCTGGGTCACGGCGACGGTAAGAGCGCAAGCGCCTACTAATATCATTCCTGCGGCGGTTTTTTCGCCGCATTTAACCTGATTCCTGGGGGTTACTTTGTTTCTCGCACAAGAAATTATTCGTAAAAAACGTGATGGTCATGCATTAAGTGACGAAGAGATCCGTTTCTTTATCAACGGCATTCGTGACAACACCATCTCTGAAGGGCAAATTGCCGCCCTGGCGATGACCATCTTCTTCCACGATATGTCGATGCCGGAACGTGTATCGCTGACCATGGCGATGCGGGATTCAGGTAGCGTTCTGGACTGGAAAAGCCTCAATCTTAACGGCCCGATCGTGGACAAACACTCCACGGGCGGCGTAGGTGATGTCACCTCTCTGATGCTCGGTCCAATGGTCGCAGCATGCGGCGGCTACATCCCGATGATCTCCGGGCGCGGCCTGGGTCACACGGGCGGTACGCTCGACAAACTGGAAGCCATTCCTGGCTTCGATATCTTCCCGAACGACACGCGTTTTCGCGAAATTATTAAAGATGTTGGTGTGGCGATTATCGGCCAGACCAGCTCTCTGGCTCCGGCGGACAAGCGTTTCTACGCAACACGCGATATTACCGCGACGGTTGATTCCATCCCGCTGATCACCGCTTCAATCCTGGCGAAAAAACTGGCCGAAGGGCTGGATGCGCTGGTGATGGACGTGAAAGTGGGCAGCGGTGCATTTATGCCGACGTTTGAACTTTCTGCGGCACTGGCTGAAGCGATCGTTGGCGTCTCCAACGGCGCGGGCGTGCGTACCACGGCACTGCTGACTGACATGAATCAGGTGCTGGCGTCCAGCGCCGGTAACGCGGTTGAAGTCCGTGAAGCGGTGCAGTTCCTGACGGGCGAATACCGTAATCCGCGTCTGTTCGACGTCACCATGGCGCTGTGCGTTGAGATGCTCATCTCCGGCAAGCTGGCCAAAGACGACGCCGAAGCGCGTGCGAAATTGCAGGCCGTGCTGGATAACGGTAAAGCGGCAGAGATCTTTGGCCGCATGGTCGCTGCGCAAAAAGGCCCGAACGATTTCGTTGAGAACTACGCGAAATACCTGCCGACCGCCATGCTCAGCAAAGCGGTGTATGCCGATACAGAAGGTTTTGTCTCCGCAATGGACACCCGTGCGCTCGGCATGGCAGTGGTATCGATGGGCGGCGGTCGTCGCCAGGCGTCGGACACCATTGATTACAGCGTTGGCTTTACCGATATGGCACGTCTGGGCGACAGCGTGGACGGACAGCGTCCGTTAGCCGTTATCCATGCGAAGGACGAAAACAGCTGGCAGGAAGCGGCGAAAGCGGTGAAAGCGGCCATTCAGCTTGACGACAAAGCACCAGAAACCACACCAACGGTCTATCGTCGTATCACCGATTAGTCGTATACTGATCTGATCGAATTTTTATGAAGCACTGAGTACGGAGAATATGATGAAACGTGCATTTATTATGGTGCTGGACTCATTCGGCATCGGCGCTACAGAAGATGCGGATCGCTTTGGTGACGTAGGTTCTGACACCATGGGTCACATCGCAGAAGCCTGTGCTAAAGGCGAAGCGGATATCGGCCGTCAAGGCCCGTTGAATTTGCCAAACCTGACTCGTCTGGGTCTGGTGAAAGCGCATGAAGGTTCTACCGGTAAAGTGGCTGCAGGTATGGACGCAAACGCGGAAGTAGTTGGCGCATACGCCTGGGCTCACGAGCTCTCTTCCGGGAAAGATACCCCGTCAGGTCACTGGGAAATCGCCGGCGTGCCGGTGCTGTTTGATTGGGGTTATTTCTCCGATCACGAGAACAGCTTCCCGCAGAAATTGCTGGATAAGCTGGTTGAGCGCGGCAATCTGCCAGGTTACCTCGGTAACTGCCACTCATCGGGTACGGTGATTCTGGATCAGCTCGGCGAAGAACATATGAAAACCGGTAAGCCGATTTTCTATACCTCGGCTGACTCGGTGTTCCAGATTGCCTGTCACGAAGAGACTTTCGGTCTCGACCGCCTGTATGAACTGTGCGAAATCGCGCGCGAAGAGCTGACCGAAGGCGGCTACAACATTGGCCGCGTTATCGCGCGTCCGTTTATCGGCAACAAGCCTGGTGAATTCCAGCGTACCGGTAACCGTCACGATCTGGCCGTTGAACCGCCAGCCGCGACCGTGCTGCAGAAACTGGTTGATGAGAAAGATGGCCAGGTGGTTTCCGTGGGTAAAATCGCGGACATCTACGCTAACTGCGGCATCACCAAGAAAGTGAAAGCCACCGGTCTGGATGCGCTGTTTGACGCTACCGTCAAAGAGATGAAAGAAGCGGGCGACAAAACCATTGTCTTCACCAACTTCGTTGACTTCGACTCTTCCTGGGGCCACCGTCGCGATATCGCCGGTTACGCTGCTGGGCTTGAGCTGTTTGACCGCCGTCTGCCTGAACTGATGGAGCTGGTGGGTGAAGATGACATTCTGATCCTGACCGCTGACCACGGCTGCGACCCAAGCTGGACCGGCACTGACCATACTCGCGAGCACATTCCGGTACTGGTTTACGGCCCGAAAGTGAAACCGGGTTCTCTCGGTCACCGCGAAACCTTTGCCGATATCGGACAGACCATTGCCAGCTACTTCGGCACGTCACCGATGGACTACGGTAAAAACATGCTGTAATACCCGTCGTTTTTCGCGCTACAGGTGCGTTGATATTATTCATTCACCCCGGTTACTCTCGGGGATGGATGAAATCACCGCTTTCCTGTAACGCGAAATCCGCAGGGTATTTCTACACTTTAAATAAGGATAATTTATGGCTACCCCACATATTAATGCAGAAATGGGCGATTTCGCTGACGTCGTGTTGATGCCTGGCGATCCGCTGCGCGCGAAGCACATTGCTGAAACTTTCCTCGAAGACGTGCGTGAAGTGAACAACGTGCGTGGCATGTTGGGCTTCACCGGGACGTATAAAGGCCGCAAAATCTCCGTAATGGGTCACGGCATGGGTATCCCATCCTGCTCCATCTACACCAAAGAGCTGATCACCGATTTCGGCGTGAAGAAAATCATTCGCGTGGGCTCTTGTGGCGCTGTGCGCATGGACGTGAAACTGCGTGACGTGGTTATCGGAATGGGTGCTTGCACTGATTCCAAAGTGAACCGTATGCGTTTTAAAGATCACGACTTTGCTGCGATCGCTGACTTCGGCATGGTGCGTAACGCGGTTGACGCTGCGAAAGCGCTGGGCGTTGACGCGCGCGTCGGTAACATCTTCTCTGCTGACCTGTTCTATTCTCCGGACGGCGGCGAAATGTTCGACGTGATGGAAAAGTACGGCATCCTGGGCGTAGAAATGGAAGCGGCGGGCATCTACGGCGTTGCGGCTGAGTTCGGTGCGAAAGCGCTGACCATCTGTACCGTATCTGATCACATCCGTACTCATGAGCAGACTTCTGCTGCTGAGCGTCAGACCACTTTCAACGACATGATCAAAATCGCGCTGGAATCCGTTCTGCTGGGCGATAAAGAGTAATTTTCTCTCTTTCCCGCCCTCTCTGTGTGAGAGGGCGGTGTGAGGGGATCAGCACATCTAGCGAACTGCCTGGGCAATCCAATGTGACAGTTCTCTTAGCTCCGTTTCCTGCTCCGGGAAATCCACCACCAGCGCATCACACTCCTGTTTCAGTGTTTCTGCGCGATACTCACAGCCCTGCAAATGTGCCGCTAGCGCCTCCAGCGGTGCCGGATTCAGGCTATCGGTAAACACCTGCGTGCGGGTGATATGACCTCTCTCAACGTCGAAGTGCAGCTCCACGCCGCCCCAGGTGAATCGCTCGTCCAGTAAATGCGAGAAAGCAGGCGCCTGACCAAAATTCCATTCCCAGCTACTCTGACGGGCAAACGTCTCGGCAAAGTTCGGCAGATCGGGCGTTTTATCCGGAGAGATAATTTCGGCCTCAACGCGCTCGCCGTAGTGTTCAAAGAACGCCTCGCGAATGGCATCGCAGATCTGTTCGTGGGTGATGCCCGGCATTAACTCCACCAGATTCGCCACGCGACCGCGCACAGAGGTAATCCCCTTAGCCTGCAGCTTTTTCTTATCCGGGTTGAGGTAATTAGCCAGACGGCTTAAGTCGGCGTTGAGCAACAGCGTGCCGTGGTGAAAACCGCGATCTTTGGTTTCGCGATACGCCGAGCCAGACACTTTTCGATCGCCTTCGCGGGTTTTCACCACCAGATCGTTGCGTCCGGAGGCTTCGGCATTGACGCCGAGTGAGTTCAGGGCTTTTAGCACAATGGCCGTGGAAATGGTTTTATCGTATTCCGGTTTACCGGCCATAAAGGTAAAACAGGTGTTGCCGAGATCGTGAAACACCGCGCCGCCACCGCTGCTGCGACGGGCGAGGCGCACGTTGTCCTCTTCCATACGTCGCGTATTACACTCTTTCCACGGGTTTTGCGCCCGCCCAATCACTACCGTGTCGGCATTGCGCCACAGGAATAACACGCGTTGGGTGGCAGGCATCTGGCGGAAAATGCACTCTTCCACCGCGAGATTAAACCAGGGATCGTAAGAGTCAGAGATAAGCAGGCGTAACGTCGTCATGGCAGATTTCCTTTTCCGAATCGTTCGCCTACTTTACCATTAATCTTTCTTCTCGCTCTCTTCCTCTTCCGGCACCGATTTGCTGGCGGTGAGCAGGAACGGCGATTGCTGCCAGCGGGTGCGTTTGCCCTGCAACAGCGTGCGCGTCAGTACCACGCCGATCGCCAGCGAAAGCAGCAGCATCAGGCGCAGAATATTGGTGGTGTTATCGACCTGTTTGGCCTCTGTCGCCAGCGTGTGGGTATCGAGCGTCAGGCGTAAGTAGCCGAGCGGACCATTTTTTCCCTGAATGGGTTCGACAATTTGCTGGTTAAAATAGCCACCGGCTTTTTTGCCATCGAGCGCCAGACGGTCGCGAACATCAACATGCTCGCCCGTGCGCGCAATCAACGCGCCTTGCTCGTCGTACACGCCTGCATCCAGAATCCGGCTATTTTCCGTAATCTGGCGCAACACCTGGCTGATACGTTTATCATCCGGGGTTTCGGTGCGCATCGCGGGAGCGATAGTGATCGTCACCTGGCGCGCGAGCGTTCGGGCCAACTCTTCGAGCTGCGGATTACGCTGTCGCTGGTGATTCTGGCTAAACCAGGACGCCCCTTGCATCAGGGCTACCAGCAGCGCGAGACATGAAAGAACAATCACTGCACGATGAAGCCGGAATTTCAGTTTTGCGCGAGCCATATTCCACCTGCTGAAAATTTACCGCTTAATGTTGCCAGAAGTGATGGTTACAAGGTAGCCTCATGCGTTATTTTCCCCCTGGAACCTTCCGGCGCGAACCAATTTACAGGAGCTTCAATGCCAAACATTACCTGGTGCGACCTGCCTGACGATGTCTCTTTCTGGCCAGGATTGCCGCTTTCTTTAAGTGGCGATGAGGTAATGCCACTGGATTACCATGCTGGCCGTAGCGGCTGGCTGCTGTACGGACGCGGCCTGGATAAGCAACGCCTTACCCAATACCAAACGAAACTTGGTGCCGCGATGGTGATCGTGGCGGCGTGGTGTGTCGAAGATTATCAGGTGCTTCGGCTGGCCGGTTCTCTGACGCAGCGCGCAACCCGCCTGGCGCATGACGCCGGGCTGGACGTCGCCCCGCTGGGTAAAATCCCGCATCTGAAAACGCCAGGCCTGCTGGTGATGGACATGGATTCAACCGCTATTCAAATCGAGTGTATTGATGAGCTCGCTAAACTGGCCGGCAGCGGCGAACTGGTGGCGGAAGTGACCGAGCGTGCGATGCGCGGCGAATTAGATTTTGCCGCCAGCCTGAAGCAGCGCGTCGCCACGCTGAAAGGCGCAGACGCGAATATTCTGCGTCAGGTGCGTGACGAACTGCCGCTGATGCCGGGCCTAACGCAACTGGTGCTCAAGCTCGAAACGTTGGGCTGGAAAGTGGCTATCGCATCGGGTGGATTTACCTTCTTCGCGGATTATCTGCGCGACAAGCTGCGCCTGACGACGGTGGTCGCCAACGAACTGGAGATCATGGACGGGAAACTGACCGGCCAGGTGATCGGCGATATCGTGGATGCGCAATACAAAGCCAATACGCTGATGCGTCTGGCGGAAAAATACGAAATTCCTGTTGAGCAGACCGTGGCCATTGGCGACGGGGCGAACGATCTGCCGATGATCAAGGTGTCGGGACTTGGCATCGCTTATCATGCCAAGCCAAAAGTGAATGAAAAGACGGAAGTAACTATCCGTCATGCTGACTTGATGGGCGTGTTTTGCATCCTGTCCGGCAGCGTGAATCACAAATAAAGAGGTAAACCATGGCGAAAGCTCCAAAACGCGCATTTGTCTGTAATGAATGTGGTGCAGATTATCCGCGCTGGCAGGGGCAGTGCAGCGCCTGCCAGGCGTGGAATACCATCACTGAAGTGCGTGGTGTGGCCGCTTCGCCAACGGTCGCTCGCAACGAACGCCTGAGCGGCTACGCGGGCAATGCAGGGATTTCTAAAGTTCAGAAACTTTCAGACATCAGCCTGGACGAAGTGCCGCGCTTTTCTACCGGATTTAAAGAGTTTGACCGCGTACTGGGCGGCGGCGTCGTGCCGGGCAGTGCGATTCTGATCGGTGGTAATCCGGGGGCGGGTAAATCCACGTTATTGCTGCAAACGCTGTGCAGACTCTCAGAGCAGATGAAAACCCTGTATGTCACGGGCGAAGAGTCCCTACAACAGGTGGCGATGCGTGCGCACCGTCTCGGCCTGCCGACCGGTAATCTCAATATGCTCTCGGAAACCAGCATTGAGCAGATCTGCATGATTGCCGAAGAAGAGCAGCCAAAGCTGATGGTGATCGACTCCATCCAGGTGATGCACATGGCGGACATCCAGTCCTCGCCGGGCAGCGTGGCCCAGGTGCGTGAAACCGCAGCTTATCTGACGCGCTTTGCCAAAACGCGCGGCGTTGCGATTGTGATGGTCGGTCATGTCACCAAAGACGGCTCGCTGGCTGGCCCGAAAGTGCTTGAGCACTGTATTGACTGTTCCGTCATGCTGGACGGCGATGCCGATTCCCGCTTTCGCACGCTGCGCAGCCATAAAAACCGTTTCGGTGCGGTGAATGAACTGGGTGTGTTCGCCATGACCGAACAGGGGCTGCGTGAAGTCAGCAACCCGTCGGCGATTTTCCTGAGCCGCGGTGAAGAAGTCACCTCCGGCAGCTCGGTGATGGTGCTGTGGGAAGGGACGCGTCCGCTGCTGGTCGAGATCCAGGCGTTAGTGGATCAGTCGATGATGGGCAATCCACGCCGCGTCGCGGTGGGCCTGGAGCAAAACCGATTAGCGATTCTGCTGGCGGTGTTGCACCGTCATGGCGGTTTGCAAATGGCGGATCAGGACGTTTTCGTGAACGTTGTCGGCGGTGTGAAAGTCACGGAAACCAGTGCCGATCTCGCGCTGCTGCTGGCGATGGTGTCCAGTCTGCGCAATCGCCCGTTGCCGCAGGATCTGGTGGTATTTGGTGAAGTCGGGCTGGCCGGGGAAATTCGTCCGGTTCCGAGCGGGCAGGAGCGTATTTCAGAAGCGGCCAAACACGGCTTCCGTCGCGCGATTGTCCCCGCTGCCAATGTGCCGAAAAAAGTGCCGGAAGGGATGAAGGTTTTCCCTGTCAAAAAACTCTCGGATGCACTCAGCGTCTTTGACGACTTATAATTAACCCCGTCATACTTTATTTCCCGGCTGGGTCCGGCCGGGCAAATCCATTTAGCAGGAGGCTCTTGTGTCAGCATTTGACTATCTCAAAACCGCGATCCGCCAGAAAGGCTGTACTTTGCAGCAGGTGGCCGAAGCCAGCGGCATGACCAAGGGCTACTTGAGCCAGCTTCTCAATGCCAAAATCAAAAGCCCCAGCGCGCAAAAGCTGGAGGCGCTGCACCGTTTCCTCGGGCTTGAATTCCCACGGATGCAAAAGAATATCGGCGTGGTGTTCGGCAAGTTTTACCCGCTGCATACCGGGCACATCTATTTGATTCAGCGCGCCTGTAGCCAGGTCGATGAGCTACATATCATTATGGGTTACGACGACACGCGTGACCGTGCCCTGTTTGAAGACAGCGCGATGTCGCAACAGCCGACCGTTTCCGACCGCCTGCGCTGGCTGCTCCAGACCTTTAAATACCAGAAAAATATTCGCATTCATGCCTTTAACGAAGAGGGCATGGAGCCGTATCCGCACGGCTGGGATGTCTGGAGTAACGGCATCAAAGCGTTTATGGAAGAGAAGGGGATTACGCCTAACTGGATCTACACCTCTGAAGAGTCTGATGCCCCGCAGTTCCGCGAGCATTTGGGCACTGAGACGGTGCTTATCGATCCTAAGCGCACCTTTATGAATATCAGCGGCGGACAGATTCGCGAAAACCCTTTCCGCTACTGGGACTATATTCCGACGGAAGTGAAGCCGTTCTTTGTGCGCACGGTGGCAATTCTGGGCGGGGAGTCGAGCGGTAAGTCGACGCTGGTGAACAAGCTCGCCAATATTTTCAATACCACCAGTGCGTGGGAATACGGGCGTGATTATGTTTTCTCGCACCTTGGCGGCGACGAGATGGCGCTCCAGTATTCCGATTACGATAAAATCGCACTGGGACACGCGCAGTACATTGATTTCGCGGTGAAATACGCCAATAAAGTGGCGTTTGTGGATACTGATTTTGTGACGACTCAGGCGTTTTGTAAAAAGTACGAAGGGCGTGAGCATCCGTTCGTACAAGCGCTGATTGATGAGTACCGCTTTGACCTGGTGATCCTGCTGGAAAACAACACGCCGTGGGTGGCCGATGGGATGCGCAGCCTGGGCAGCTCGGTCGACAGAAAAGAGTTCCAGACCATGCTGGTGGAGATGCTGCACGAAAATAACGTGGAGTTTGTGCATGTGGAAGAGTCAGATTACGACAACCGTTTCCTGCGCTGCGTTGAGCTGGTGAAAGGTTTGATGGGCGAGCAGGGGTAAATTTTCCCCCTCACCCCAGCCCTCTCCCCATGGGAGAGAGTGAAAGCTATTCCCGAGCGTTCCCTTTCCCTTGGGGAGAGGGAGAAAGATGGTCCCGAGCATTCCCTTTCCCTTGGGAGAGAGTGAAAGATATCCCCGAGCATTCCCTCTCCCTTTGGGAGAGGGTGAAAGCTATTCCCGAGCGTTCCCTTTCCCAATGGGAGAGGGAGAAAGATGGCCCCGAACGTCCCCTTTCCCTTGGGAGAGAGTGAAAGCTATTCCCGAGCGTCCCCTTTCCCTTGGGAGAGGGAGAAAGCTATTCCCGAGCATTCCCTTTCCCTTGGGAGAGAGTGAAAGATATCCCCGAGCATTCCCTCTCCCTTTGGGAGAGAGTGAAAGCTATTCCCGAGCGTTCCCTTTCCCTTGTAGAGAGGGTGAAAGCTATTCCCGAGCGTCCCCTTTCCCTTGGGGAGAGGGTGAAAGCTATCCCCGAGTATTCCCTCTCCCTTTGGGAGAGGGTTAGGGTGAGGGAACCAGACAACTCAGAACGCCACCACCACTTTCCCGCGCATATGCCCGTCCAGCACTTTTCGGTGCGCTTGTGTGATGCTCTCCACGCTCAAACCATGTAGCGTTTCGCTGAGCGAACTCTCCACCACACCATCATCCACCAGCTTTGCCACCTCATTTAAAATCTCGCCCTGACGCGCCATATCGGCGGTTTGATACATGCTGCGGGTGTACATAAATTCCCAGTGCAGCGCGGCGGATTTTGACTTAAGCGCGTTTTGATCCAGCGGACGATCGTTCTCCACGATGCTGCAAATATGTCCCTGTGGGGCAATCAGCTCACTCACGGCAGCCCAATGGCCGTCGGTATCATTGAGAATGAAAATGTAATCCACGAATTTGATGTCATGTTTCGCCAGTTCGCCCTGAAGATCGCGGTAGTTCACTACCAGATCCGCGCCACGATCCCGACACCACTGCGCGGAATCCTCCCGAGATGCCGTAGCGATCACTTTAACGTTGCTGTTGTGCTTCGCAAACGGGATCGCCAGCGATCCTACTCCGCCCGCACCGCCGATAATCAGCAGCGTTTTGCCCGCACCGGCGTCCTGAATGTTCAGACGTTCAAACAGTCCTTCCCACGCGGTCAGGGCCGTTAATGGCAACGCGGCGGCTGACGCCCAGTCAAGACGGGTTGGCTTGTGGCCGACAATCCGTGCGTCGATAAGCTGGTGACTGGTGTTACTGCCTGGACGAGTGATATCACCCGCATACCACACTTCATCGCCGGGCTTGAATTGCGTGACGCCTGCACCGACGGCTTTGACGATCCCACTGGCATCCCATCCCAGAATACGGGGTGCCTGCAGACCGTTTTTCACGATACCGGCATGGACTTTGGTATCAACCGGGTTGATGGAAACCGCTTTCACTTCGACCAGCAGATCGTGTTCACCCGGCTGCGGCATGGGTTGCGTGATTTCAATGAATGTTGAAGGTGCGTTCGGGTTCACGGCGATGGCTTTAACTGACATGGTGAGCTCCTCATGAATGACGTTATGTTGAGGCTAGTCTATTCAGCCGCCAGACGCGTGATAAGATGGACAATCAAGAACGAAGTGTTCGCTCAGGATGAACAGTATGTTTAAACAGCTTCAGGATATGGCCCTGTTTGCGCTGGTGGCAGAGATGGGCAGCTTTACTGCCGCCGCGCGTAAAGCGGGTTTACCGAAGTCCAGCGTGAGCCAGCGCGTGAGCCAACTTGAGCAGCAGGTGGGTATCCGGCTGCTCAATCGCACCACCCGCAAGCTAAACCTGACGTTTGCGGGCGAGCACTATCTGGTGCATTGCCGCGAGATGCTGGCGGCGAGCGAACGCGCGGAATACGCCATTCAACGCCTGCGTGATAATCCCAGCGGGCGGCTGCGCATTACCTGTCCTGCGGGGATTGGAGCAACGCTGCTGGCGCATCTGAACGCTGATTTTCAGCGCCGTTATCCTGATGTGTCGCTTGATGTCTGTATTTCTGACGATTTGCTTGATCTGGTGGAATCCGGTTTTGACGTGGCTCTTCGCACCGGTAAGCCGCAAGACTCGTCATTGATTGGCCGCATGATTGGTCACTGCCCGCGCTATATGCTCGCGTCACCCGACTATCTGGCACGCTGTGAGCCGCTGGAACACCCGCGCCAGCTCGTTGAGCATCGTTGCATCACGCACAAAGCCTGGCCTGAGTGGCTGCTGCGCCGCGAAAGCGAAGACTATCGCCATCTGCCGGATAATGCGCACATCAGCGATAACCTGGTGTATGCCCGAGAAAGTGCCATCGCGGGGGCAGGGATTACGCTGTTACCGGCATTTTTGCTGGAGGATAAACTCGAGAATGGCGCGCTGGTGCAGGTGTTACCGGAGTGGAACGTCGAGGGCAATGAGCTGTGGCTGGCGTATCCAAGCCGTAAGCTGAACTCTCCCGCGCTGATGAGCTATGTGGATTTTGCGCTGCAGTACGATGAGGTGAAACGGTTTTATGTGAGTGGGTAGTTCTAGCTCTGTGCGGTCTGATGCCCTCACCCCGGCCCTCTCCCACAGGGAGAGGGAGAAAACACTAAAAAGGCAACTGAGGTTGCCTTTTGCTTTTACCTTTCCTCACCCCGGTACTTTCCCACAGGGAGAGGGAGAAAATACTAAAAAGGCAACTGAGGTTGCCTTTTGCTTTTACCTTGCCTCACCCCGGTACTTTCCCACAGGGAGAGGGAGGCAACTGAGGTTGCCTTTTGCTTTTACCTTGCCTCACCCCGGCACTGTCCTACAGGGAGAGGGCGAAAAACTAAAAACGGCAACCGAGGTTGCCGTTTTGTTTTTACTTGGAGATACGCTTGTACTTGATGCGCTTCGGCTCCAGCGCGTCTGCGCCCAGCGTGCGTTTCTTGTACTCTTCGTATTCAGTGAAGTTACCTTCGAAGAACTCCACTTTACCTTCATCCTGATAATCCAGAATGTGGGTCGCCACGCGGTCAAGGAACCAACGGTCATGCGAGATAACCATTGCACAGCCTGGGAACTCCAGCATGGCGTTTTCCAGCGCGCGCAGGGTTTCGATGTCCAGGTCGTTGGTTGGTTCATCGAGCAGCAACACGTTACCGCCAACCTGCAGCAGCTTCGCCAGATGCAGACGACCACGCTCACCACCGGACAGTTCGCCAACGCGTTTACCCTGATCAACACCTTTGAAGTTGAAGCGGCCAACGTAGGCGCGGCTTGGCATCTCAGTGTTTCCGATACGCATGATATCTTGCCCGCCGGACACTTCTTCCCAAACGGTTTTGCTGTTATCCATTGAATCACGGAACTGATCAACAGAGGCCAGTTTCACGGTCTCGCCAAGCGTAATCGTGCCGCTGTCAGGCTGTTCCTGACCGGACATCATGCGGAACAGCGTTGATTTACCCGCGCCGTTCGGGCCGATGATCCCGACAATCGCGCCTTTTGGCACGGAGAAGCTCAGGTCGTCAATCAGCAGGCGATCGCCGTAGGATTTACGCAGATTGTTCACTTCAACGACTTTATCGCCCAGACGTGCTCCTGGTGGGATAAACAGTTCGTTGGTTTCGTTACGTTTCTGGTATTCGGAACTGTTCAGTTCTTCAAAGCGAGCCAGACGGGCTTTGCCCTTAGACTGACGGCCTTTCGCGCCCTGACGAACCCACTCCAGCTCTTTCTCAATCGACTTACGACGAGCCGCTTCCTGAGAAGCTTCCTGCGCCAGGCGCTGATCTTTCTGCTCCAGCCAGGAGGAGTAGTTGCCTTCCCACGGAATACCTTCGCCGCGGTCAAGTTCCAGAATCCAACCCGCAACGTTATCGAGGAAGTAACGGTCGTGGGTGATGGCCACCACGGTGCCTTCGAAGTCGTGCAGGAAGCGCTCAAGCCACGCCACGGATTCAGCATCCAGGTGGTTCGTTGGTTCGTCGAGCAGCAGCATGTCTGGCTTTTCCAGCAGCAGACGGCACAGTGCGACGCGGCGGCGTTCACCACCGGAGAGTTTTTCAACTTTCGCGTCCCAGTCCGGCAGACGCAGGGCATCGGCCGCACGCTCCAGCTGTACGTTCAGGTTGTGACCGTCGTGCGCCTGGATAATTTCTTCAAATTTACCCTGTTGCGCCGCCAGCTTGTCGAAATCAGCGTCCGGCTCAGCGTACTTCGCGTACACCTCATCCAGACCTTTCAGCGCGTTAACCACTTCAGAAACGGCTTCTTCGATGGATTCACGTACTGTGTGTTCCGGGTTCAGCTTTGGTTCCTGTGGCAGGTAACCGATTTTGAGACCAGGCTGTGGGCGAGCTTCACCTTCGATATCGGTATCGATGCCCGCCATGATGCGCAGCAGGGTGGACTTACCGGCACCGTTGAGACCCAGAACACCGATTTTTGCGCCCGGGAAGAAGCTCAGCGAGATATTTTTCAGAATATGACGTTTCGGCGGAACGACTTTGCCGACACGATGCATGGTATAAACGAATTGAGCCACGTGGACTTCGCCTCTTTTATAGTAGAGAAAATAGAATTCAGCTGCGAAGTGTAGCCTTTTTCAGTGGCTAATCCCAGCCAGGAACTTCGGGAGTGTTAAAACGCGCAAGAAAGGTAAAAAAGTGTCCGCAGCGTGGCGCGTTGTGGTACTCCTGGTTAGCATAAGTGAATGACATTTTTGACGTGGCACGACGCTACAACTGAAATCAACAATATGAAGGAGAGCTTGTGGAAAAAGCCAAACAGGTGGTCTGGCGTCTGCTGGCTGCCAGCGTGTGCGTGCTGACGATAAGCAACGCCGCGCGAGCTGATTCACTGGATGAACAACGTAACCGCTATGCACAAATCAAGCAGGCGTGGGACAGTAAACAGATGGATACCGTGCAGGCCTTGATGCCCACGCTGAAAGATTATCCTCTGTACCCGTATCTTGAATATCGTCAAATCACTGACGATCTGATGAACCAGCCGACGGTCACCGTCGCGAATTTTATTCAGGCAAACCCAACGCTGCCGCCCGCCCGCACGCTGCAATCACGTTTTGTGAACGAGCTGGCGCGACGTGAGGACTGGCGTGGTTTGCTGGCGTTCAGCCCGGACAAACCGGGAACGACTGAAGCGCAGTGTAATTACTACTATGCCAAGTGGAATACCGGACAAGCCGAAGAAGCGTGGAACGGCGCGAAAGAGCTGTGGCTGTCGGGTAAGAGTCAGCCGAATGCCTGTGATTCACTGTTCGGCGCGTGGCGTGCGTCCGGTAAACAAGATCCGCTGGCCTATCTTGAGCGCATCCGTCTGGCGATGAAAGCGGGCAATACGCGCCTGGTGACGACACTCGCGGGGCAAATGCCGTCCGACTATCAAACGATTTCTACCGCCGTGATCCAGTTGGCGAACGATCCTAACTCGGTGATGACGTTTGCCCGTTCAACCGGCGCGACCGATTTTACCCGCCAGATGGCTGCTGTGGCCTTTAGTAGCGTTGCACGCAATGACGTTGAAAATGCCCGGTTGATGATTCCGCAACTGGTGCAGGTGCAGCAGCTGAATGACGATCAAACCCAGGAGCTGCGCGATATTGTGGCGTGGCGTTTGATGGGGACGGACGTCACCGATGAGCAAGCGCGCTGGCGTGACGACGCGATTATGCGTTCCAATTCCACTTCGCTGGTGGAGCGCCGGGTGCGTATGGCGCTGGGCACGGGCGATCGTCGTGGCTTAAATACCTGGCTATCACGTCTGCCGATGGATGCGAAAGAGAAAGACGAATGGCGCTACTGGCAGGCTGATTTGCTGATGGAGCGTGGCCGCGAAGGTGAAGCGAAAGAGATCCTGCATTCGCTGATGTTGCAGCGCGGTTTCTACCCGATGGCTGCGGCGCAGCGTCTGGGCGAAGAGTACCAGCTTAAAATCGACAAAGCGCCGGCGAACGCCAGCCCGGCGCTGGTTCAAGGGCCGGAAATGGCGCGCGTGCGCGAGCTGATGTACTGGAATATGGATAATACCGCGCGCAGCGAATGGGCCAATCTGGTCACCAGCCGCACGACGGATGAAAAGGCCCAGCTTGCACGTTATGCCTTTGATAATCGTTGGTGGGATCTGAGCGTGCAGGCGACGATCGCCGGTAAGCTATGGGATCATCTTGAAGAGCGTTTCCCGCTGGCCTACAAAGATCTGTTCGATCGCTATACCAGCGGAAAAGACATTCCGAAGAGTTATGCGATGGCGATTGCCCGTCAAGAGAGCGCCTGGAACCCGAAAGTGCGCTCACCGGTGGGGGCCAGCGGCCTGATGCAAATCATGCCCGGCACCGCGACGCATACGGTGAAGATGTTTAACATTCCAGGTTACAGCAGCCCTTCGCAGCTGTTGGATCCGGACACCAACATCAATATCGGCACCAGCTATTTGCAGTACGTTTATCAGCAGTTTGGTGAGAACCGCATCTTCGCATCGGCGGCGTATAACGCCGGGCCTGGACGCGTGCGCACCTGGCTGGGGAACAGTGCCGGACGCATTGACGCCGTGGCGTTTGTCGAGAGTATTCCGTTCTCTGAAACGCGTGGCTATGTGAAAAATGTAATGGCGTATGATGCGTACTACCGCTACTTCATGGGGCAGAAAGATACCCTGATGAGCGATGCGGAGTGGGAGCGACGTTACTGATTGGCGTGGGTTGTGTTATGCTGTACTCGTCAAAGAGTACAATGGAAAAACGGCGGCATAACATGACCCAGAATTCCCCTTATTCATCGGCGATGGCCGAACAGCGCAATCAGGAGTGGCTTCGCTTTGTGGAGCTGCTTCGCCAGTCCTATAAACACGATCTGCATTTACCCCTGATGCAGCTGATGCTCACGCCTGATGAACGCGAAGCATTGGGCACGCGGGTGCGCATTATTGAAGAATTACTGCGGGGCGAGATGAGCCAGCGCGAGTTGAAAACCGAGCTGGGCGCGGGCATCGCAACGATTACCCGCGGGTCGAACAGCCTAAAGTCCGCACCGGTTGAACTGCGTCAGTGGCTGGAGTCAGTCCTGTTAGGCGTTCAGCGATAAATCGCGTTGTGAAACGGGCTTAACGCCAGAATAACGGCCTGATGGTAGACGCTTGAGCGCGTCAGTGCGCCTGCGGTAAACACGCCGATGGCTCCTTCTTTGCGGCCAATTTCGTCGATGCCAGTGTACTGTGACATCACCGGGCCGAGGGCTTCACCTGCTCGTACTTTTTCCAGAATGATGGCGGGCAGCGGCAACGTGGCGGAACGCGCTTCTCCGCGCTGCTCGCGGTTTTCAATCACCACCCAGCTAAACGTCGCGCCGTCGTCAATTCCCGCTTCTATCGCCACCCAAAAATCGGCATCAGAGCGCAGCGCTTTTGCGTTGAGTACGCGATTTCGTGCGCCAGCCCGCGTTTCCTCACTGCCAAACGGCTGTTCAGGGACACCACTCTCGACGGCGACAGCCTCGATATGGCAGGATTCTTCGCCGAAGATCTCCTCAAATGCCCTTAGAATTGCCTGAATTTTGGCAGGATTGGTGGTAGCGGAGACAACCTGGTGCATAATTAAGCTCAGTTTAAAAAAATTCATCGCAGTATAACGGAAAAATAGCATGTTACAGGTTTACCTTGTTCGCCACGGTGAAACGCAGTGGAACGCCGAGCGACGTATTCAAGGGCAGTCAGACAGTCCTCTCACCGCGAAAGGTGAGCAACAAGCGCGGCAAGTGGCGGAACGTGCCAGAACGTTAGGCATCACGCACATCATTGCCAGCGATCTCGGTCGTACCCAGCAAACGGCACGTATTATTGCCGATGCCTGTGGCTGCGACATCATCCTCGATCCGCGTCTGCGCGAACTCGACATGGGCGTGCTGGAAAAACGCCATGTGGACTCTTTAACTGACGAGGAGGAGGGCTGGCGTCGTACGCTGGTGAACGGAACGGAAGATGGCCGCATTCCTGATGGTGAGTCCATGCAGGAGCTGAGCGTGCGTGTGCAGGCGGCTCTGGCGGATTGCCTGAAGTTGCCAGAAGGCAGTCGTCCGCTGCTGGTGAGCCACGGCATTGCGCTGGGTTGTCTGGTGAGTACGATTCTTGGATTGCCCGCCTATGCGGAGCGCCGTTTGCGTCTGCGTAACTGCTCTATTTCCCGCATCGACTATCAGGAAAGCCCATGGCTGGCGTCTGGTTGGGTCGTGGAAATGGCAGGGGACATCTCGCATCTGGACGCCCCTGCACTGGATGAGCTACAGCGCTAGCGGCGAATCGGAACCAGGTATTCCATACGCAGATCGATTGGGCGTTCTTCCGGCTTCACATCGCTGGTCGGATAGTAACGCTCAATGTCCTGACCTTTACGGCGGTTCAGATTCAGCATTGGCATGCAGGTTCCGTAAACGGTCAGGATGAATTCCTGAACGCCCGTGCCCAGCCCTTCATAGGTGAACATCACGTAGTCACCGCCTTCAAGCACCACCGGTTTCGATCCCTGAACATAGCCATTGGCCATTTCTGGGGTGAGTGCGGTGGTGTAAAACACTTCCTGTTCGTCGTCTTTTTCCTGGCTTGGATGCGTCTGGTTCAGACCATACAGCAGCGGCGGAATGGCCGGCGCGTGGCTCAGGAAATCGCGCCAGAACTGCACACGCATTTGATGACGGAATTCGGAAATCTGCTCAAGCGAACAGGTGTAACTTTGTGTTGTGCCGATCAGGTGCGTTTCGGGCAGCGTGACAAACTCATGTTTCGGCATGGCGAATTCACCCAGACGCAGCGGCGGACGCATACCGAACGAGCTCCAGTCGGGCGAGCGGCGATAAAGCGCAGGCGTCAACGAGAACTGTTTTTTAAAGGCGCGGGTGAATGTTTGTTGCGAGTCGAAACGGTATTGCAGGGCAATATCCAGAATCGGACGTGCCGTCAGGCGCAGGGCGACGGCAGATTTTGACAGTCGACGCGCACGAATATAGGCACCGATAGCATGACCGGTGACATCTTTGAACATCCTTTGCAGATGCCACTTGGAATAGCCTGCTTTAGCCGCCACATTATCCAGTGACAATGGCTGGTCAAGATGACCTTCCAGCCAGGTAAGCAGATCGCGAATAATTCCAGCCTGATCCATATACTATCCTCATCCTTAAAACAGCAGGTGCCTGATAACAGGGTAGCGGATAATAGCATTTTTTGATGTTTTAGCATTCGGTGTTTTTTTTGCGCATTCATGCTTTTTGCCGCACATTATCGGGATGAATTTTTTAATCCTGTGATCTTGCTAGGTTTTTATCTGGATTATTGAATAATCGCTAAATGCAATTTTAAAAAATGGTAACAATATGAAATACAAGACATTGATCTTCACCGCTCTGATGGTATTGGTCGGGCGTACCGCGTTTGCAGAAGAAGTGGGCTCCGTTGACACCGTATTTAAAGTCTTTGGTCCGGACCACAAAATTGTCGTCGAAGCGTTTGACGATCCCGACGTCAAGAACGTCACGTGCTACATCAGTCGCGCTAAAACGGGCGGCATTAAAGGTGGGCTTGGCCTGGCTGAAGATACGGCTGATGCGGCGATCTCTTGCCAGCAGGTGGGGCCGGTGGAGTTGAGCGACAAAATCAAAAACGGTAAAGCGCAGGGTGACGTCGTGTTCCAGAAACGCACCTCGCTGGTGTTTAAAAAACTCCAGGTCGTGCGTTTTTACGATGCGAAGCGCAACACGTTAGCCTATCTGGCGTACTCGGATAAAGTGGTCGAAGGCTCGCCGAAAAATGCGCTGAGCGCAGTACCGATTATGCCGTGGCGTTAATGCAGGGAATGACGATGCAGCAACCGTTGATTTGGCTGGTAGAAGATGAGATCAGCATTGCCGAGACGCTCATTTACATGCTTTCGCAGGAAGGATTCGCCGTGAAAGCCTTTGAGCGTGGGCTTCCTGCGCTGGATGAGGCGCGGCGGCAGGCTCCGGCTCTGGCTATTCTCGACGTGGGGCTGCCGGATATCAGCGGTTTTGAGCTGTGCCGTCAGCTCCTGGCGCAGCATCCGTCGCTGCCGGTGCTGTTTCTCACGGCACGAAGTGATGAAGTGGATAAACTGCTTGGTCTGGAAATGGGGGCGGATGACTACGTCGCTAAGCCCTTTTCTCCCCGCGAAGTCTGCGCGCGTGTCAGAACCATTTTACGACGGATGCAAAAGTCTGCTGCGCCTTCTGACATTGTCCGCATTGGTCAATTCGAGCTGAACGAGCCTGCGGCACACATCAGCTGGTGCGGGCACGCTTTGCCGCTCACACGGTATGAATTTTTACTGCTGAAAACCCTGCTGAACGCGCCTGGCCGCGTATTTTCTCGTCAGCAGTTGATGGACAAAGTCTGGGGCGATGAGGGCGACAGTTTTGATCGCACGGTCGATACCCATATCAAAACCCTGCGTGCCAAGCTGCGCGCCATTAATGCTGATCTTTCGCCGATCAGCACTCACCGCGGAATGGGCTACAGCCTGGGATTGTACTGATGCGCATCGGTATGCGGTTGTTATTGGGCTATTTCCTGATTGTGGCGATTGCCGCGTGGTTTGTGCTGTCGATATTTGTCCAGGAAGTGAAGCCTGGCGTGCGCAGGGCTACGGAAGGGACGCTGATTGATACCGCTACTCTGCTGGCAGAAGTGGGACGTGACGATTTGCTGTCAGGCGCTGCGCAAAATGGCCGATTGGCCCAGGCGTTCTCGCAGCTTCATTTGCGTCCGTTTCGCGCCAACATTGGCGGCATCCATAAAGTGCGCAACGAATATCATGTGTACATGACGGATGCGCAGGGCAGGGTGGTGTTCGATTCGGCCGGTAAAGCGCTCGGCGAAGATTATTCGCGCTGGAACGATGTGTGGAAAACGTTGCGTGGCGACTATGGCGCGCGTAGCACACAAATTAACCCTGACGATCCGCAAAGCACCGTGATGTATGTCGCCGCGCCTATTATTGACCACGGAAAGATTATTGGCGTGTTATCGGTAGGCAAACCCAATAGCGCCATGGCACCGGTTATCCATCGCAGTGAGCGCCGGATTTTATGGGCTGGCGCGGCGCTACTGGGTATCGCCCTGCTGATTGGGCTGGTGGTGGCGTGGTGGATTAATCGCTCAATCAGTTCACTGTCGCGCTATGCCGATTCGGTGACGACGGATACCCCTCTGCCGCTGCCCGATTCGGGAAGTAGCGAACTGCGCAAACTGGCGCAGGCGCTGGAAAATATGCGCATTCGCCTCGAAGGCAAAAATTATATCGAACACTACGTCCACGCGTTGACCCACGAGCTGAAAAGCCCGCTGGCGGCCATTCGCGGTTCGGCTGAGATTCTGGCGGAACAGCCGCCGCCGCAGGTTGCCGCGCGGTTTGTCGATAATATTCTGGTGCAAAACGCACGCATGCAGTCGTTGGTTGAGAAACTCCTTGAGCAGGCGCGGCTGGAAAATCGCGTGGAGATCACGCCTGATAGCGTGAATATCGACGCCCTGTTTACACGTTTGAGCACGGCGCGCGCGGCGTTACTCGCTGTCAAAAATATTACCCTGACCTCGAAAAATTCCTTAACGGCAGTCGAAGGCGATGAGGATTTACTCGAGCAGGCACTGGGTAATCTGCTGGATAATGCCCTCGATTTTACGCCCGAAGGGGGAAGCATCGAGCTTGCTGCCCGAGAGGTGCACAAAAAAGTGCAGCTCAGCGTAACCGATAGCGGCAGCGGCATTCCTGAGTACGCACATACCCGCATTTTTGAGCGCTTTTATTCGCTCCCGCGTGAAAATGGGCTGAAAAGCAGCGGGCTGGGGCTGGCCTTTGTCCAGGAAGTCGCCCGTCTGCACCATGGCGATATCCAGCTTCGCAACCGCAAAGAAGGCGGCGTTGAGGCGCTACTGACACTTCACCGTCCCTTCACATAACTTCAAACTGAACGCACATAGCCCCGTTACGCTCCTTTCATCACAAAGGAGAAGGTCATGAAAAAATCCCCCCTGTTCTGGAAAGTCAGCACCCTGATTGGGTGCATCCTGCTGTTGTTAGTGCCGTTGTTGATGGTGAGTAACCTGATTTCGGAGCGCGCCAGCTATCGTGACGACGTGGAAGACACGCTACGACAAAGCACCAGCGGGCCGCAGCAGCTCACCGGGCCACTTATCGCCATTCCGGTCACCGAGATCTACTACAAAATTGAGGATAAAAAAGAGGTCGAACATAAGCGCAGCTATCTGCATTTTGTGCTGCCGGAATCATTGGTTATCGACGGCAATCAGCAGGTGCAATCCAGGAGCATCGGTATCTATGACGGACAAATCTGGACCACCGATCTCACGCTAAAAGCGCAGTTTAGCACTGAAAAATTAACGCGTTTAAAAGGCGAAACGATCACCCTTGGGCAGCCGTTTGTTGCGGTCGGCGTGGGCGACGCGCGGGGGATCGGCGCGGTAAGCATCTCGAAAATCAACGGCGAAGCGCTGACTGTTGAACCCGGTTCTGGTGTTTCGGGCGAATTGCAAGGCATTCATATTCCGCTGAATGAAAATCTGCTGGCGATGAAAACCCTGACGCTGGACATGTCGCTGAGCCTCAACGGGACGGGCAGTTTTTCCGTCGTGCCTGTCGGGCGTAACAGCGAGCTAACCTTACGCAGCAACTGGCCGCATCCGGGTTTTATGGGCGATTACTTACCGGTTCAGCGTGAGATTAGCGCGTCGGGTTTCCAGGCAAGCTGGAAAAGCAGTTGGTTTGCTAACAATCTCGAAAGCCTGTTTGGCAATCAAGAGCAGCCCGAGTGGCGACACGTTCCCGCCTTTAGCGTGACCGTGGCGACGCCTGCCGATCAGTATCAACTGACTGACCGCGCCATCAAATATGCCGTTTTGCTGATCGCGCTGACGTTTATGGCGTTCTTTGTCTACGAGACATTAACCCATCTTCGTCTGCACCCGATGCAGTACCTGCTGGTTGGACTGTCTCTGGTCCTGTTTTATCTGGTCTTGCTGGCGCTGTCAGAGCACGTTGGATTTACGTCCGCCTGGATTATCGCAAGCCTGGTCGGCGCGATGATGAACGGGGTGTATTTGCAGGCGGTGCTTAAAGGCTGGAAGCGCAGTGCAGTGTTTATCCTGGCACTGTTAGGGCTTGATGCGGTGATGTGGTTCTTGCTGCGCTCGGAAGACAGTGCGCTGCTGTTGGGGTCGGCCGTGCTGGCAATCGCATTGTTTGCGGTGATGTATCTCACGCGTCACTTTGACTGGTATTCGCTGTCGCAGTCAAAACGTAGCGACCCGCCAGATGGTGACTCGTCGAATAATACGGATGACGATGCTTTACGGATCTGGAAATAAAAAAACGGCGCGTAAAGCGCCGTTTTTAATGCCTTGAATGCGGGATTATTCCTGCAGGTCGCCGCAGAAACGGTAACCTTCGCCATGAATCGTGGCGATGATTTCTGGCGTATCCGGCGTAGATTCGAAATGTTTACGAATACGACGGATCGTCACATCAACAGTACGGTCGTGTGGCTTCAGCTCACGGCCGGTCATTTTTTTCAGCAGTTCTGCGCGGGACTGAATCTTGCCCGGATTTTCGCAGAAGTGCAGCATGGCGCGGAATTCACTGCGCGGTAGCTTATACTGTTCACCGTTCGGGCTAACCAGCGAACGACTGTTAATATCAAGTTCCCAGCCGTTGAATTTGTAGCTGTCGACGCTACGACGCTCTTCGCTCACCGTACCCAGATTCATGGTGCGGGACAGCAGGTTGCGTGCACGAATCGTCAACTCACGTGGGTTGAACGGTTTGGTGATGTAGTCATCAGCGCCGATTTCCAGGCCGAGGATTTTATCCACTTCATTGTCACGGCCTGTCAGGAACATTAACGCCACATTCGCCTGTTCACGCAGTTCGCGCGCCAGAAGAAGGCCGTTTTTACCTGGCAGATTGATGTCCATGATGACCAGATTGATATCATTTTCAGACAGGATCTGATGCATCTCTGCGCCATCGGTCGCTTCAAAGACATCGTAGCCTTCTGCTTCGAAAATGCTCTTTAACGTGTTGCGTGTTACCAACTCGTCTTCAACGATAAGAATGTGCGGGGTCTGCATGTTTGCTACCTAAATTGCCAACTAAATCGAAACAGGAAGTACAAAAGTCCCTGACCTGCCTGATGCATGTCGCAAATTAACATGACCGGCGTAACGTGACTAAAGTACGTAATTGCGTTCTTGATGCACTTTCCATCAACGTCAACAACATCATTAGCTTGGTCGTGGGTAGTTTCCCTCTGGACCCGACAGTGTCAAAAACGGCTGTCATCCTAACCATTTTAACAGCAACATAACAGGCTAAGTGACACCGGACACCCAATAAAACTACGCTTCGTTGACATATATCAAGTTCAATTGTAGCACGTTAACAGTTTGATGAAATCATCGTATCCGATTGCTAGCCTTTGTCACAAATTTTCAATAAACCAATTAGTTGCAGGTATTGATTAATAAACAACGCGAATCCAATTCGAAAAAGCTATCAATACAGGTATTATCATTAATAAACATACGGATAAGTAATGTCTGTTAACATTTTTACCAATAATTCACTCACTGAACAGTTTAACGTTTTTAATTTGTAGTGAAACGCTATTTCGGTGATTTGTGTTGCAATTTTGTAAATTCGTGCCGCGTAATATGTTGAGGTGGATCACACTTTCACCCGTTAACTGATTAATAAGAGAACATAAATGCATTTGTCGATAGTGCTGGTTTCCCCAGCAAGAGCAGAAAATATTGGCGCCGCCGCCCGCGCGATGAAGACGATGGGATTCAACGATTTGCGGATCGTGGCGAGTGAAGCTCACCTTGAACCTGCCACGCGCTGGGTAGCGCACGGATCGGGTGAAATTATCGATAATATAACCACTTACGCGACACTCGCCGACGCACTGCATGATATTTCATTCACCGTCGCGACCACCGCTCGCAGCCGGGCGAAATTTCATTACTACGCCACGCCTGCTGAACTGGTGCCGATGCTAACGGAAAAAAGCGAATGGATATCGAAGGCGGCGTTGGTGTTTGGCCGTGAGGATTCGGGCCTCACAAATGAAGAACTGGAGCTCGCCGATGTTCTGACCGGCGTGCCGATGGTCGCGGATTACCCGTCGCTCAATTTGGGCCAGGCGGTTATGGTCTATTGCTATCAATTAGCATCTTTAATGCAAACTGCCGCACCCGCGTCGAGCAGCGTTGATGAAAACCAACTGCGTGCGTTACGTGTTCGTGCAGAAGCCCTGTTGTCGCAACTGAATGTCGCCGACGATCAAAAAATGGTGGAGTGGCTACACCAGCGGTTAGGGCGTCTTGAGCAGCGAGACACCGTCATGCTGCACCGATTGCTTCATGATATTGAAAAAAAATTGGCAGAGTAAAAATCTGACATTTGAATTTAATATGGCTTATGAGTCTGATTATAAGGGTTGTGACTGGTCGTATCTGGATGAAAATAAACGGCAAGCAGCGCGTCAGAGAAGATGCGCAAATTGTGATCAAATTAGAAATTTATTGACTTAGGGTACCGAATCCCTTAACCCTTAGGGATACAGGACAGACAGATAATAACGACAGAGAACACAACATCCATGAATCGCGTTAGCACCACCACCATTACAACAACCATCATCATTACCACAGGTAACGATGCGGGCTGACGCGTAACAGGAAAAACAGAAAAAAGCCCGCACCTAAACAGTGCGGGCTTTTTTTTCGGCTAAAGATTATTGAGGTAATACCATGCGCGTCTTGAAGTTCGGCGGTACATCAGTGGCAAATGCAGAACGTTTTCTGCGTGTTGCCGATATCCTGGAAAGCAACGCCAGGCAGGGGCAGGTCGCAACCGTGCTTTCTGCCCCGGCGAAAATCACCAACCATCTGGTGGCGATGATTGAAAAAACCATCGGTGGTCAGGATGCCCTTCCGAACATCAGCGATGCTGAACGTATTTTTACTGAGCTGCTTCAGGGGCTGGCGGATTTGCAGCCAGGTTTCCCACTCGCACCGTTAAAAGCTTTTGTTGAGCAAGAATTCGCACAGATCAAGCATGTTCTGCACGGTATCAGTCTGCTCGGTCAGTGCCCGGACAGCATCAACGCGGCGTTGATTTGCCGTGGTGAAAAACTCTCTATCGCCATCATGGCGGGCCTTCTGGAAGCCCGCGGTCACAAAGTGGCGGTGATTGATCCGGTCGAAAAACTGCTGGCCGTTGGACATTACCTCGAGTCTACAGTGGACATTGCCGAGTCCACCCGCCGCATTGCCGCCAGCAAAATTCCAGCGGATCACATGATTTTAATGGCAGGCTTTACCGCCGGTAACGAGAAAGGCGAGCTGGTGGTGCTGGGCCGTAACGGTTCTGACTATTCAGCCGCCGTGCTGGCTGCGTGCTTGCGTGCCGATTGTTGCGAGATCTGGACTGACGTCGACGGCGTCTATACCTGCGATCCGCGTCAGGTGCCGGACGCAAGACTGCTGAAATCAATGTCGTATCAGGAAGCGATGGAGCTGTCGTATTTCGGCGCTAAAGTGCTTCATCCTCGTACTATTTCTCCTATCGCTCAATTCCAGATCCCGTGTTTAATCAAAAATACTGGCAACCCGCAGGCACCGGGTACGTTGATTGGCGCCAGCCATGACGAAGATGATTTGCCGGTTAAAGGCATTTCCAACCTGAATAACATGGCGATGTTCAGCGTTTCCGGACCGGGCATGAAAGGCATGGTCGGCATGGCGGCGCGCGTATTTGCGGCGATGTCACGCAACGGTATTTCGGTGGTGCTGATTACCCAGTCCTCTTCCGAATACAGCATCAGCTTCTGCGTGCCGCAGGCGGATTGCATGCGTGCCCGTCGTGCGCTGGAAGAAGAGTTCTATCTGGAACTGAAAGAAGAACTTTTAGAGCCGCTGTCGATTCAGGAACGTCTGGCGATCATTTCCGTCGTGGGCGACGGCATGCGCACCCTGCGCGGGATCTCCGCTAAGTTCTTTGCTGCGCTGGCTCGCGCCAATATCAACATCGTGGCCATTGCGCAGGGCTCTTCCGAGCGCTCTATTTCTGTGGTGGTGAGTAACGACGACGCGACCACGGGCGTGCGCGTTACCCATCAGATGCTGTTCAACACCGATCAGGTCATCGAAGTGTTTGTGATCGGTGTAGGCGGCGTGGGTGGTGCGTTACTGGAACAGGTTAAGCGCCAGCAGGGTTGGCTGAAGAAAAAACATATCGATTTGCGTGTGTGTGGGGTGGCGAACTCAAAAGCGCTGCTGACCAACGTTCACGGGCTGAATCTGGAAAGCTGGCAGGCGGAGTTAGCCGAAGCCAAAGAGCCGTTCAATCTGGGCCGTTTGATCCGTCTGGTGAAAGAGTATCACCTGCTTAACCCAGTAATTGTCGATTGTACTTCTCATCAGGCCGTGGCCGATCAGTACGCTGATTTCCTGCGCGAAGGCTTCCATGTGGTGACGCCGAACAAAAAGGCCAACACCTCGTCGATGGATTATTACCATCAGCTGCGCACCGCAGCCAGCAAATCGCGCCGCAAGTTCTTATACGATACCAACGTGGGTGCGGGTTTACCGGTCATTGAGAACCTGCAAAACCTGCTGAATGCGGGTGATGAACTGCAGCGTTTTTCCGGCATTCTCTCTGGTTCACTGTCGTTTATCTTCGGCAAGCTGGATGAAGGCATGAGCCTGTCAGAAGCGACCACCGCCGCGCGCGAACTCGGCTATACCGAGCCAGATCCGCGTGACGATCTATCCGGCATGGATGTGGCGCGAAAGCTGCTGATCCTCGCCCGTGAAACCGGGCGCGAGCTGGAGCTTTCTGACATCGTTATCGAACCTGTTCTTCCAGCAGGATTTGATGATAGCGGTGACGTCGCAGCATTTATGGGCCGTTTGCCGCAGCTTGACGATGGCTTTGCCGCTCGCGTAGCGAAAGCCCGTGATGAAGGCAAAGTATTGCGCTATGTTGGCAATATTGAAGACGACGGCGTGTGCCGCGTCAAAATTGCTGAAGTGGACGGTAACGATCCGCTATTCAAAGTCAAAAATGGCGAAAATGCCCTCGCGTTTTACAGCCACTATTATCAGCCATTACCGCTTGTGCTTCGCGGTTACGGCGCAGGGAACGATGTCACTGCAGCGGGCGTATTTGCCGATCTGCTCCGTACCCTGTCATGGAAGTTAGGAGTTTAACATGGTCAAAGTTTATGCCCCGGCTTCCAGCGCCAATATGAGCGTCGGATTTGATGTGCTGGGTGCGGCGGTTGCGCCGGTCGACGGTTCGCCGCTGGGCGATACGGTAACGGTTGAAGCCGCCGACAGTTTTAGCCTCAATAATGTGGGCCGTTTCGCCAGCAAGCTGCCGCCAGAGCCGCGCGAAAATATTGTTTATCAGTGCTGGGAGCGCTTTTGTCAGGAAATTGGCAAGAACGTCCCCGTCGCGATGACGCTCGAAAAAAGCATGCCGATTGGTTCCGGTCTCGGTTCAAGCGCCTGTTCCGTGGTCGCCGCGCTGGTCGCGATGAACGAACATTGCGGTAAACCCTTGAACAACAACCGCCTGCTGGCGCTGATGGGCGAGCTGGAAGGGCGTATCTCCGGCAGCATTCATTACGACAACGTCGCACCGTGCTTCCTCGGCGGTATGCAGCTGATGATCGAAGAGAACGGCATTATCAGCCAACAGGTGCCAGGCTTTGACGAGTGGCTGTGGGTGCTGGCCTATCCGGGCATTAAAGTGTCGACCGCCGAAGCGCGCGCGATTTTACCCGCGCAGTACCGGCGTCAGGATTGCATCGCACACGGTCGTCATCTGGCAGGATTCATTCACGCCTGTTATACCCGTCAGCCTGCGTTAGCGGCGAAGCTGATGAAAGACGTCATCGCCGAGCCGTACCGCACCAAACTTCTGCCGGGCTTCACTGAAGCGCGTCAGGCGTCGCTGGATATCGGCGCGCAGGCGTGCGGCATTTCTGGCTCCGGCCCGACGCTGTTCGCGTTATGCGATAAGCCTGACACCGCGCAGCGCGTGGCGGATTGGCTGGCGAAAAACTACCTGCAAAATCAGGAAGGCTTTGTTCATATTTGCCGGCTGGACACGGCAGGCGCACGAGTACTGGGATAATTGATGAAACTCTACAATCTGAAAGATCATAACGAGCAGGTCAGCTTCGCGCAGGCGGTGACTCAGGGCCTGGGCAAAAATCAGGGGTTGTTCTTTCCGCACGACTTGCCGGAATTTAGCCTGACCGAAATCGATGAAATGCTGAAGCAGGATTTTGTCAGCCGCAGCGCCAAAATCGTCTCAGCATTTATTGGCGATGAAATTCCGCAAGCAGAGCTGGAAGAGCGTGTTCGCGCAGCGTTTGCGTTCCCGGCACCGGTAAAATCGGTTGAGCCGGACATTGGCTGTCTGGAACTTTTCCACGGTCCGACGCTGGCGTTTAAAGACTTCGGTGGCCGTTTTATGGCGCAAATGCTGACGCACATCAGCGGTGATAAACCGGTCACTATCCTGACTGCGACATCCGGTGACACCGGCGCGGCAGTGGCTCACGCATTTTACGGTCTGAAAAACGTGCGCGTAGTGATCCTCTATCCGCAGGGCAAAATCAGCCCGCTGCAAGAGAAACTGTTCTGTACGCTGGGCGGCAATATTGAAACCGTGGCTATCGACGGTGATTTTGATGCTTGTCAGGCACTGGTGAAACAGGCCTTTGACGACGAAGAGCTGAAAGTGGCTCTGGGCTTAAACTCCGCCAACTCCATCAACATTAGCCGCCTGCTGGCGCAGATTTGCTACTACTTCGAAGCGGTCGCGCAGCTCCCACAGGAAGCACGTAACCAGTTGGTTGTCTCCGTGCCAAGCGGTAACTTCGGCGACCTGACCGCAGGCCTGCTGGCGAAATCCCTCGGTTTACCGGTGAAGCGTTTTATCGCCGCCACTAACGCCAATGACACGGTTCCCCGTTTCCTGAAAGAGGGCAAATGGACGCCAAACGCGACCAAAGCGACCTTGTCTAACGCGATGGATGTGTCACAGCCGAACAACTGGCCGCGTGTAGAGGAGCTGTTCCGCCGTAAAATCTGGCGTCTGAGCGATCTGGGTTATGCCGCCGTTACCGACGAAACCACCAAAGCGACGATGCGCGAGCTGAAAGCGGTGGGGTACATCTCTGAACCGCATGCGGCGATTGCGTACCGCGCGCTGCGTGACCAGCTCAATCCAGGTGAGTACGGATTGTTCCTTGGCACTGCGCATCCGGCGAAATTTAAAGAGAGCGTGGATGAGATTCTGGGCGAGTCGCTGCCGCTGCCAAAAGAGCTGGCGGATCGCGCCGATTTGCCGCTGCTGTCTCACTCTCTGCCTGCGGAATTTGCCGCGCTGCGTAAGCTGATGATGACCCGCGGATAGTTTTAACGCGCGATGATTTAGGCCGGATGATATCCGGCCTTTTTTATGCCGAAATACGGAGAAAATAAGGAGAGAAAGTGTAGGGAAAAAGCAGAAATTCCCAATAAATGCGCTCACTTAGAGAATAGGATTGCAGAGGATAACAACCCGCATTCACCTCACGTAATCTCCTTCCATCGGCCCGCATAGGGCAAGAATGAGAAGGAGTACCCGATGTCTAAACTGAAACCTGCTTTGCTTGCACTTTCACTGATGCTGGTGGCTCCCACGGTGGTGCAGGCAGCCGAAATCACGTTAGTGCCAGCCGTAAAATTACAGATTGGCGATCGAGACGATCGGGGTCACCACTGGGATGGCGGCCGCTGGCGCGACAACGACTGGTGGAAATCGCATTACGAGTGGCGAGATAACCGCTGGCATCCGCATGACGAACACCGCGATCGTCATGATAACCGCCGCGACAAGCCTCATGACGATCGCGGACACGGCCCGGACTGGAAGCATCGCTGATTTTTCTCGTCCCTTCCCCCAAAGCGGCGAGGGGGAAAAGCGTGCACAAAACAGTCCCCTCTCCCTTTGGGGAGAGGGTTAGGGTGAGGGGCGGAATTACTGCTCGTGTCGCTTAAACACCAGCTCGCCTTTCTCGGACGCGTCGCCGTCAAAGAAATAGCCTTCACTGTTAAATGCGGTGAGTTGCTCAGGTTTTGTCAGACGATTTTCAATGATGTAACGGCTCATCAGCCCGCGCGCTTTTTTGGCGTAGAAGCTGATGACTTTGAATTTGCCCTTTTTCTCGTCGAGGAAGACGGGCTTAATAATCTCCGCATTCAGCTTTTTCGGCTTAACTGATCGATAATATTCATCGGATGCCAGATTGATGACGATGTTGTCACCCTGGGCTTTCAGCGCGTCGTTGAGCTTCTCAGTGATGATATCGCCCCAGAACTGGTACAGATCTTTGCCTTTGGCATTTTCCAGGCGGATGCCCATCTCAAGACGGTACGGCTGCATCAAATCCAGCGGGCGCAGCACGCCGTACAGACCCGATAACATACGCAGATGCTGCTGGGCGAAATCAAAATCGGCCTCGCTGAATTCTTCGGCCTGCAAGCCGGTATACACGTCACCTTTGAACGCGAGGATCGCCTGGCGGGCATTTTTCGGTGTGAAATCCGGCTGCCAGTCGTGAAAACGGGTGGCATTGAGATCGGCGAGTTTGTCGCTGATGCTCATCAACTTGCCAATTTGCAGGGCGGAAAGTTTGCGCGCCTCACGAATTAGCTGTTGCGAATGATCCAGCAGTTCGGGCTGGGTATAGCGCTCGGTGGCGAGCGGGCTCTGGTAATCGAGCGTTTTTGCAGGTGAAATCAGAATCAGCATAACCAGTCCTTGCAGGAAATTTAGGGCGACTTTAGCAAAAAATCCGCCTCAGTTGATCGATGGCTGCTATTGCCGTGGCAAATCATCCCAGGTGCCCGGCGCAATTTGTGACTCGATTTCGGGATAACGAGCCGCATCAAACACCGGTTTCAGACCCAGTTTACGCTGGCGTAAATAGTCGCTGGCGATAAGCGCGACAACCGGGGACAGCAGCAAAATAGCCGTCAGGTTAGTGATCGCCATCAGCGCCATAATCACATCCGCCAGTTGCCAGACCAGCGGCAGGCTCAGCATCGACCCGACCATCACCATTCCAGCGATTCCGACCCGCAGAATCCATAGTGCTTTGCGCGAATCAAAACGCAGAAAAATCAGGTTCGTTTCAGCATAAATATAATTGGCGACAATCGAGCTGAACGAAAACAGGATCACGATAAGCGACACAAAGCCAGCGCCCCAGCTACCCGCAAGATTCACCAGCGCCTGCTGAACGATCTGTATGCCTTCTGGGCTGTTGGTATGCGCGACAGGGCCCGCGAGCAGCACAATCATGGCGCTGGCGGAACAGATAATGATGGTGTCGATGAATACCCCAATCATCTGCACGATACCTTGCGCGGCTGGGTGTGGGGGCCATGAAGCCGCTGCCGCAGCGGCATTCGGTGTGGAACCCATTCCGGCTTCGTTAGAGAACATGCCGCGCTGGAAACCCGCCGTCAGCGCCTGGCTAAGGGTATATCCCAGCGCCCCTGCTGCGGCTTCTCGCCAGCCGAAAGCGGCTTTGAAAATGGTGGCGATCACATCCGGAAGCTGACCAATGTGCATTGCGGTAACGACCAGACTGGTGGTGACCCATAACAGCGCCATCACCGGCACCAGCCACTGCATCAGGCGCGCAACGCCTTTGATGCCCGTCACGATAACCAGCAGGGTCGCGATAGCCAGCATCGCGCCGGTTATCCATTCCGGGAAATCAAACGCGTAGCGCAGGGCATGCGCTACCGAGTTGGCTTGTACCGTGTTGAAAATAAGACCGTAAGCCAAGAGCAGAAAAACAGAAAACAGCACGCCCATCCAGCGCATACCCAGGCCGCGCGACATGTACCAGGCCGGGCCGCCGCGAAACTGACCGTGCCGATCCCGCTCTTTGTAGAGCTGCGCCAGTGAACATTCGGCAAACGACGTCGCCATGCCGATAAGCGCCGTGACCCACATCCAGAACACGGCACCCGGGCCACCTGCGCCAATGGCTAACGCCACACCTGCCAGATTACCGCTACCCACGCGGGCGGCCAGGCTGGTGCAGAGTGCCTGAAAAGAGGTTAATCCATCGGGTTGCGGGCTGACGCTGTTTTTCAGACTTTTGCCAAACTGGCGAATATAGCGAAACTGAATAAATCCGCTGCGTACCGTGAACCATATTCCGGCTCCCAGCAGCAAATAGATCATCACTGAGCCCCACAGGACCTCATTGATAAAGGAAAAGAAATCAGGCATTAACGTCCCTCTTGTTGATGCCAAAGTGAAATTGTAAGCGCTACCATTGAATGAACGGAGTGGTACTTAGCAGGCTGTTAATATTCGGAGTTTATCATACTATCCGTAAGCGCACTGTCTGCGGTTGCGCTGCTATTCCGTCGTGTTATCATCAGGGCAGACCGGTTACATCCCCCTAACAAGTAAACCTGTCATTTTTCCGTTGCTGGCATGCTGTCGGTGGCGTGAATTATCCAGGGCACGTAAAAAGAGAAAGACTATCATGACGGATAAATTGACCTCCCTTCGTCAGTTCACCACTGTCGTAGCTGACACCGGAGATATCGCGGCAATGAAGTTGTACCAGCCGCAGGATGCAACAACCAACCCTTCTCTGATTCTTAACGCTGCACAGATTCCTGAGTACCGCAAACTGATCGACGAAGCTGTCACCTGGGCGAAAGGCCAGAGCAACGATCGTGCGCAGCAGGTTGTGGACGCGACTGACAAACTGGCAGTAAACATCGGTCTGGAAATCCTGAAACTGGTGCCGGGCCGTATTTCTACCGAAGTTGACGCGCGTCTGTCCTACGACACCGAAGCTTCAATCGCCAAAGCTAAACACCTGATCAAACTGTATAACGATGCTGGCATCAGCAACGATCGCATTCTGATCAAACTGGCATCTACCTGGCAGGGCATTCGTGCTGCTGAACAGCTGGAAAAAGAAGGCATCAACTGTAACCTGACGCTACTGTTCTCCTTCGCGCAGGCGCGTGCATGTGCTGAAGCAGGCGTGTTCCTGATTTCTCCGTTTGTGGGCCGTATTCTGGACTGGTACAAAGCCAACACCGATAAGAAAGAGTACGCACCTGCAGAAGATCCAGGCGTGGTTTCTGTGACTGAAATCTACGAATACTACAAGCAGCACGGCTATGAAACCGTCGTTATGGGCGCAAGCTTCCGTAACGTGGGTGAAATCATCGAGCTGGCTGGTTGTGACCGCCTGACTATCGCCCCTGCACTGCTGAAAGAGCTGGCAGAGAGCGAAGGCGCGCTGGAGCGTAAACTGTCCTACACCGGTGAAGTGAAAGCGCGTCCAGAACGCATCACTGAATCCGAGTTCCTGTGGCAGCACAACCAGGATCCAATGGCCGTAGACAAACTGGCGGACGGTATCCGTAAGTTTGCTGTTGACCAGGAAAAACTGGAAAAAATGATCGGCGATCTGCTGTAATCATTCTGCGTGACCGGGCCTCCGGTCACGCGACTTCTTTCCTACCCTGTCTGAATTCCCCCTCTGCGTGTATCATTCCCGTTAATCAGTATTGTTTGAATGGAAATGGCTATGAATACATTACGCATCGGCTTAGTGTCGATTTCTGACCGCGCCTCCAGCGGTATTTACGAAGATAAAGGCATTCCGGCTCTGGAAGCGTGGCTGGCGACGGCGCTCACAACGCCTTTTGAAATCCAGACGCGTTTAATCCCCGACGAGCAGGCGATCATTGAACAGACGCTGTGCGAGCTGGTGGATGAAATGAGCTGCCATCTGGTGCTCACCACCGGCGGAACGGGTCCGGCGCGCCGGGATGTCACCCCAGATGCGACGCTGGCGATTGCCGATCGCGAGATGCCAGGGTTTGGCGAACAGATGCGCCAGATAAGCCTGCACTTCGTGCCGACGGCGATCCTGTCCCGTCAGGTTGGTGTGATTCGCAAACAGGCGTTGATTCTGAATCTGCCAGGCCAGCCGAAGTCGATCAAAGAGACGCTGGAAGGCGTGAAAGGTGAAGATGGCAATGTGGTTGTCGCGGGTATTTTCGCCAGTGTACCGTATTGTATACAGTTGCTTGATGGGCCTTACGTCGAAACCGATCCACAAGTGGTAGCAGCATTTCGGCCTAAAAGCGCAAGGCGCGAAACAATCTCCTGAAATTAACGCATCTATGACATAAGCTACAGCCGGAATAGCGTGGTGTTAGATTTACGGTATAGTAATTTTTTCTTTACGATCACTGTAAAATTAAATCAACAACGCTGGAAAGGTTCGCTATGTCACATTACACCCGGCCTCTGAATCGTCAGGACTACAAAACGCTCACGCTCGCAGCCCTTGGCGGCGCGCTGGAGTTCTACGATTTCATCATTTTTGTCTTTTTCGCGGCCGTTGTGGGAGAACTCTTCTTCCCGGCGGATATCCCGGAATGGCTGCGCCAGGTTCAGACCTTCGGCATTTTTGCGGCGGGTTATCTTGCGCGTCCGCTCGGCGGCATCATCATGGCCCACTTTGGCGATCTGGTCGGGCGTAAAAAAATGTTTACCCTCAGCATCCTGCTCATGGCCGTGCCAACGCTGGCCATTGGTTTGCTGCCGACGTACGCCACGATGGGCATTCTCGCCCCTGTTTTGCTGCTGCTGATGCGTATTTTGCAGGGTGCAGCGATTGGCGGAGAAGTGCCAGGCGCATGGGTTTTTGTAGCAGAACACGTACCGGCGCGCCGCATCGGCATCGCGTGCGGAACGTTAACCGCGGGCCTGACCGTCGGGATTTTGCTCGGATCCGTCGTCGCGACGCTCATCAACACCAGTATGACCACGCAGGCGGTGCATGAGTGGGGCTGGCGTCTCCCGTTCCTGCTCGGCGGTGCGTTTGGCCTGGTGGCGATGTATCTCCGCCGCTGGTTGCAGGAAACCCCTATCTTCCTCGAAATGCAGCAGCGTAAAGCGCTGGCGCAGGATCTGCCTGTCAAGGCCGTTGTGGCGCATCACAAAAAAGCCGTGGTGATTTCTATGCTCCTGACCTGGCTGCTTTCCGCCGGGATTGTGGTGGTGATTCTTATGTCGCCCGTCTGGCTGCAAAAACAGTACGGTTTTGCCCCAGCGGTCACGCTGCAGGCGAACAGTATCGCGACCATTATGCTGTGCTTTGGCTGTTTGATTGCCGGTGTTGCGGCGGATCGCTTTGGCGCGAGCCTGACGTTTATCGTCGGCAGCCTGTTGCTGGCGGGATCAAGCTGGGCGTTCTATCACCTTGCGGGAAGTCATCCGGAACAGCTTTTCCTGCTGTATGGCGTGGTGGGGCTTTGCGTCGGCGTCGTGGGCGCAGTGCCGTATGTGATGGTCCGCGCGTTCCCGGCAGAAGTGCGATTCACCGGCATTTCGTTTTCCTATAACGTCTCCTACGCCATCTTTGGTGGCCTGACGCCGATTGCCGTCACGCTGCTGATGGGCGTGTCGCCGATCGCTCCGGCCTGGTATGTGCTGGCGCTGTCACTGATGGGGCTGGCGTTAGGGATTTGGTTGCGCGGTGAGCGCCATCAGCTGATGGCGCATACGCCGGTTAGTGAGGGGTAAAACTCAGGATGATGTTGTCATCCGGGATCTGCGTGAAGTTTTTAATCAGCTCGTGATAATCCGCCAGCGGGTCGACGTCATTGAAAAGCGTTGGGTAGAAAATTTTGCTCAACGCTTCAATGGCGATAATGTTGTACGGGTTGTTATAGAAGTGATGATAAAGCGCGCCGGTATTGCCTTGCGCCACGGCCGGAATGCTGCTCACGCCCTGGCGCGACACCAGCGCGTTAAAGGCCGCAGCCACATCACTTTCCGCCACGTTGTAGCCAAACGGAATAATCGCCGTGCCTTTAGCCGGACGTTTTGAGCCGGTCATCAGGTAATAATCGGGGTTAAGAGAGATAATCTTTTCGACCGAGACATTTCCGCTCGCACCTGGCAGCAGCTGTGAACCAATATTCACACCGCCAGCCGCTTCAACCAAACCTCCCCAGCCGTTGCGCGCATGAGTAAAGCAGCAGCCGTTATCCAGCCCGGCAACCCCTGCGATCGGCTCAATAAATACCAGCGGTTTTTTCTCTGCTTTCGCCAGACGCTGGTGAATTCGGTCCAGACGCTGCTGGTAAAAATCAATATACGCCTGCGCTCGCTCGTGTTGCCCCAACACTTTACCCAGCAGGGCAATGCTCGGGACGGTGTTTTCAACCGGGTGCAATTCGTAATCCACGAAGACCACGGGAACGTGTAGTGCCTCAAGTTTGGCTAATACGCCGCTCTGTACCAGCGACGGCTTGGCGCGGAGCTGGGCGATCATCAGGTCCGGCTGGCGTGAGATCACCGTTTCCAGATCCACATTCCCCTGATCGGAGAATTTCATATCGAGGATGTTTTCTGCTTCCGGCCATTTGCGCTTCAGCACGTTCCAGGTTTCGGTGTCCTGTTTTTTCGGCAAATTATTCCACGCCACCACTTTGGCAAACGGATTGTCGCGCTCAAGCATCGCCAGCGTCAGGATATCGCGGCCATCCTGTAAAATGATGCGCTTCGGCTCCTGTGGGATCGTCACCGTGCGGTTATCAATATCGTTGACCGTCACCGGCCAGTTTTGCGCCATCGCCAGCAGCGGTGAGAGCAGCAGCGCTGCGCCAAGTAATGCCTTCTTCAGTGTCATTATTTCCCCGTCATTCCTTTATTTTTATGTTGTTAAACCATCGACCACCACATGCGGTAGTCCTTGCGAACACGTTTCTACACGCCCCTGCACACCATAAACCGTCGCCAGATTGGCGGGGGTGACGACCTCACCCGGAACACCACTGGCAATCAGCGCGCCGTTTTTTAACATCACCGCATATTGCGCGTGGCGCAGCGCGATGTTGATGTCGTGAATCACCACGACGGTGACGATATTCCGCTGACGTGTTTCACGGGCAACGATATCCATAACGTGAAACTGATAGTTGAGGTCGAGCGCGCTAAGCGGTTCATCCAGCAGGAGTAAATCCGGCTGGCGGATCAGCGACTGCGCTAAACCGATCAGCTGTTTTTGGCCGCCGGAAAGCTGGTCGAGATAGCTCATCGCCAGATGCGAGACGCCGAGTTTATGCAGAATGTCATAGGCTTCTTGTTCGGCATTGCCGTGGGTATCGCTGCCACTGGCGCGGCGCGCAACAATCACCGATTCCAGGGCGTGCAAATGCACACCTGCCGGAAGCGACTGCGGCAAATACACCACTTTTTGCGCACGCTTCGCGGGCGGCAGGGTCATCAGATCCTCGCCGTTGAGCGCGATTTTGCCTTGCGCCGGATTGAGGTCTGCCAGCGCGCGCAGCAGGGTTGATTTCCCCGAACCGTTGGGTCCTAACAGGGCGGTGATTTTGCCACGCGGCAGCAGTGGGGTGGTTAGCCCGTCGATGATTTTCTTTTTGCGATAACCGGTGTGCAGATCGGTAACGAGTAAACCGTCCATCAGAGCGTTCCCCGGTGGCGAATAATAATGCTCAGGAAGAAAGGTACGCCGACCAGTGACGTGACAATCCCGACGGGAATGATGACGCCAGGCACGATATTTTTTGAGAGGACGGAGGCCAGGGAAAGCACCAGCGCGCCGATCAGCATACTGCCCGGCAGGTAAAAGCGGTGATCCTCGCCAAACATCATGCGGGAAATATGCGGGGCGACAAGACCGATAAAGCCGACCGGGCCGACAAACGCCACCGTCAGCGCCGAAATGATGCTAATGCGCAGCAGGGTGGTGAGCCGTAACTTGCGCACGTTGATACCAAAGCTGACGGCGCGATCTTCACCCAGGCGCAGGGCGGTGAGCTTCCACGCGTTTTTCAGCGAGAGCGGGACGACGATCAGCAACACCACGACCAGAATCGCCAGTTTGTCCCACGACGCGCGGGCCAGGCTGCCCATCGTCCAGAACACCAGACCCTGTAATGTGTCTTCGCTGGCGACAAACTGCAGAATCGAAATCAACGCATTGAACGTGAACACCAGCGCAATCCCAAACAGCACGACGCCGGAGGTGGCGACGCGCGTCCAGCGGCTGATCCCGTCGAGAATAAAACAGGCCATCAGTGCAAAAACAAAAGCGTTCACCGAGATAAACCACTGGTCGGGCACGCCAGGAATTCCAAGGCCGAGGATGATCGCCAGTGCGGCACCAAACGAGGCAGCAGACGACACGCCCAGCGTAAACGGGCTGGCGAGGGGGTTATTCAGGATGGTTTGCATCTCGGCACCGGCTAAACCCAACGCCAGGCCGACGACCACCGCCATCAGCGCGAAAGGCAGCCGTAAATCCCAGACGATCACGCGCGTGCCTGCGTCAGCGGAGGCGGCATCAAACAGCGTATGCCAAAGTGTGGCGACGGAAATTCCGGACGGGCCGAGGGTAAAATCAAGCAGCAGCGAGAGCAGGATCAACAGCAGGAGGACACCTGCGACGATAAAGCGCCGCAAGATGATTTTTTTGTAATGCGACGCGACAGCCGCGCCGTCAGGATTATCCCGGCTGGCTAAAATGGAACTCATTGGCTTACCTTATGCAACACATCAGAACCGTATTTTATCCCTAAACGTTCCTGTACAAAGGCTGCCTGATATCCAATATCTGGGGGATGCTGCCGGTGACAATATTCCGGATGATAATGCTTATCAATTGAAAAAACAGGAATCAGAGAAGTCGTTTAGCTACGGTTGCAATTTCGCACGAAAATTAACCGTCGAGTTTTCGAAACGTCATGTACGCCCCGGCTGCACTCAGGGCCAAGGGGACCAGGAAGCTATGGTCCATGCGGGTGAATTCCATCATGAGTGCGATAGCGGTAACGGGCATTTGCATCGACGCCGATAAAAAACCTGCCGCGCCCGTGAGCGCAAAACTGGCCATATCGCTCCCGGGAAAGAAGCGGCCAAGCAGCATAAAAAGCAGCGAACCCAGCAGTGCACCAACGGCGAGACCGGGCGTCAGTAATCCCCCTTCCGCACCGCCGCGCAAAACGGCCCAGATCACGAAGATTTTGAGACACAGAATCGCGGCTGCCAGTTTTAACGTGACGTCGCTTGCAAGCGTGAGCTGAATCGGGCCTTTGCCGTTGCCGGGCAACTGCGGAAACCACATCGATAACGCGCCGAGCGCCGCAAATGCCACCAGACTGAACACCGGCATCTGCCAGTTACTGCGCACTTTGCTGCGTGCGCGCTGGGTGATGCGGCGAAACCAGAAGGCAGCAATGCCAAACAATGGGCCTGAAAGCGCCGCCCAGAACACCAGCGAGGTGGCGGCCATTTCGGTCGTAAAGCGATATTGATGCTCATCGCCCAGTCCCAGCGTGGCGATCCACGCCGCAAGGGCTGACGTGACCAGAGCAGCAATGGCGGCTTCCCAGCTAAAGCTGATTAATAGCACTTCGAGGGTGAATATCGCGCCAGCCAGCGGAACGTTGTACACCGCAGCCAGCCCCGCGCCCGCGCCGCAGGCAATCATGAGTTGGATATCTGCTGTCGTCAGGTGCAAACGCCGGGCAATCCCTCCGGCAAATAACGCACCCAGTTCACGCGGTGCGACTTCGCGACCCAGCGGTGAGCCCATCGCAACGGTGATAATTTGCAGCAGGGAGTGAATTAGCGTGGTGATGCCCGGCATCGGTTTATCGGGCTGGTTGACGGCGGCGATAATACTGACGCGTTTTTTACCGTAGCGGGCAAGGAGCCACCAGCCACAGCCCGCAATGAGGCCCGCAGCCAGCAGAGCGAGAAATCTCCGCTGCGCACTGGCATCCATCACGCCTTCTAAAAACGATTGCGGGCTAATGAGCGCTTTCTGGCTATAGCCGTAAACGAGATGCTGGATTTCGTGCAACAGCAGGGCGAGCAGCATACCACCCAGCCCGGCTAAAATTCCGGTGAGCAATAATGCGGTCCAGCGTTGCAGCCAGTAAGAACGAGAGGGGACATTCGCCGTCATATGAGCATCTTTAAGAAAAGAGTGAGAACCAGTGTTCCACAAAGCGCATTAACAGGATATCAATCAGAAGCATAAAGCGGGAGATTTCGTGCCCGCGAGGCGGGCACGAAGGGGGATCAGTGTTTTTCACCAATCGGCAGAACGGTGCGGCCAAACTGTTCGTTCAGCACTTCACCCATTGCCAGGTAGATCGCGCTTGCGCCACACACCAGACCAATCCAGCCTGCAATGTGAACGATACCTTCGTTATCCGCCAGATGACCAATCGCCAGCAGGGCGAACAGAACGGTCAGGCTCAGGAACACGAACTGCAGCGCGCGGTTGCCTGCCAGAGTGCCAAAGAACATGAACAGCGTGAAGACGCCCCACAGACCCAGGTAAACGCCCAGGAAGTGCGCGTTTGCCGCGTCAGCCAGACCCATTTTCGGCATAATCAGAATAGCGACCAGAGTCAGCCAGAATGAACCGTAAGAGGTGAATGCCGTTAAACCGAAAGTATTGCCTTTTTTATATTCCAGCAGGCCCGCGAAGATTTGCGCGATACCGCCGTAAAAAATGCCCATCGCCAGGATAATGCTATCCATCGGGAAGAAACCGATGTTATGCAGGTTCAGCAGAATTGTGGTCATGCCAAAACCCATCAGGCCCAGCGGAGCCGGATTAGCCAACTTAGTGTTGCCCATAAGTCCTCAAAATAAATCATCATTAAATGGTGAAGTGGTTAAGCCCCGCCAACTCTCCCTGGCGGGGCGCGGCATCATAAAGGGCACAACACTCGGCGTCTATGATCTGAACAGGGGGAATTTAAAATATTTTTTATGCTTCCCCCTTGATGGATGCGGTTACGACCCCATCTTGTAGTCAACCGCAGTGAGTGAAGCTGAAAAAAATCAAATCTGGGCAGTTGAAACCGCACGTTTCGCCCTTATTACAGATTCACAACCACATGATGAACAAATTTTTAGTGGAGACGTTTAGATGGGTAAAATTATTGGTATCGACTTGGGTACTACCAACTCTTGTGTAGCGATTATGGATGGTACTACTGCTCGTGTGCTGGAGAACGCCGAAGGCGATCGCACCACGCCTTCTATTATTGCGTATACCCAGGACGGTGAAACTCTGGTTGGCCAGCCGGCTAAACGTCAGGCCGTGACAAACCCGCAAAACACGCTTTTTGCGATTAAACGCCTGATTGGTCGCCGCTTCCAGGACGAAGAAGTGCAGCGTGATGAAGCCATCATGCCGTACAAAATCATCGGTGCAGACAACGGTGATGCATGGATCGACGTGAAGGGCCAGAAAATGGCACCACCGCAGATCTCTGCTGAAGTGCTGAAGAAAATGAAGAAAACGGCTGAAGATTACCTGGGCGAACCGGTAACTGAAGCGGTTATCACCGTACCTGCATACTTCAACGATGCACAGCGTCAGGCAACGAAAGATGCCGGTCGTATCGCGGGTCTGGAAGTCAAACGTATTATCAACGAACCAACTGCTGCTGCTCTGGCTTACGGCCTGGACAAAGAAGTTGGCAACCGTACTATCGCGGTTTATGACCTCGGTGGTGGTACTTTCGATATCTCTATTATCGAAATCGACGAAGTTGACGGCGAAAAAACCTTCGAAGTTCTGGCAACCAACGGTGATACCCACCTGGGTGGTGAAGACTTCGACAGCCGTATGATCAACTATCTCGTTGACGAATTTAAGAAAGATCAGGGCATTGACCTGCGTAACGATCCGCTGGCCATGCAGCGCCTGAAAGAAGCCGCAGAAAAAGCGAAAATTGAGCTGTCTTCTGCGCAACAGACCGACGTTAACCTGCCGTACATCACTGCAGACGCGAGCGGTCCTAAACACATGAACATCAAAGTGACCCGTGCGAAACTGGAAAGCCTGGTCGAAGACCTGGTGAACCGTTCTATCGAGCCACTGAAAGTTGCTCTGCAGGATGCGGGTCTGTCTGTATCTGATATCCAGGACGTTATCCTGGTCGGTGGTCAGACGCGTATGCCAATGGTTCAGAAGAAAGTTGCTGAATTCTTTGGTAAAGAGCCGCGTAAAGACGTTAACCCGGACGAAGCCGTTGCAATCGGTGCTGCTGTTCAGGGTGGTGTATTGACCGGTGAAGTGAAAGACGTACTGCTGCTGGACGTTACCCCGCTGTCTCTGGGTATCGAAACCATGGGCGGCGTGATGACGGCGCTGATCAGCAAAAACACCACCATCCCGACCAAGCACAGCCAGGTGTTCTCTACCGCTGAAGACAACCAGTCTGCGGTAACCATCCATGTGCTGCAGGGTGAGCGTAAACGTGCTGCGGACAACAAAGATCTGGGCCAGTTTAACCTCGACGGTATCAGCCCGGCACCGCGCGGTATGCCTCAGATCGAAGTGACTTTTGACATCGATGCTGATGGTATCCTGCATGTTTCCGCGAAAGACAAAAACAGCGGTAAAGAGCAGAAGATCACCATCAAGGCGTCTTCTGGTCTGAACGAAGAAGAGATCCAGAAAATGGTGCGTGAAGCGGAAGCTAACGCCGAGTCTGACCGTAAGTTCGAAGAACTGGTTCAGACCCGTAACCAGGGTGACCATTTGCTGCACAGCACTCGTAAGCAGGTTGAAGAGGCAGGTGATCAATTGCCAGCTGATGATAAAACCGCTATCGAGACTGCATTGAGCGCGCTTGAAACGTCTCTGAAAGGCGAAGACAAAGCGGATATCGAAGCGAAAATGCAGGAACTGGCGCAAGCGTCCCAGAAGCTGATGGAAATTGCTCAGCAACAGCACGCACAGCAGCAGGCTGGTGCAGCAGGCGCTGACGCTTCTCAGAACCATGCGAAAGACGACGACGTTGTTGACGCTGAGTTCGAAGAAGTTAAAGACAAAAAGTAATCGCCCTGATGCAGGGTAATTAATCGGCACGGGCGAAGAGGTTTCCTCTCCGCCCGTGCTCGCATGTTAAGGGGCTGAAAAAACCAATGGCAAAGCAAGATTTTTACGAGATTTTAGGCGTTCCGAAAACCGCGGAAGAGCGTGAAATCAAGAAGGCGTACAAGCGCCTGGCCATGAAGTTTCACCCGGATCGTAATCAGGGTGACAAAGAGGCCGAAGCCAAATTTAAAGAGATCAAAGAAGCCTACGAGATCCTGACCGATGCGCAGAAGCGTGCGGCATACGATCAGTACGGTCATGCCGCGTTTGAACAAGGCGGTATGGGCGGTGGTGGTTACGGTGGCGGCGGCTTTGGTGGCGGCGGTGCTGATTTTGGCGATATCTTTGGCGACGTTTTCGGCGATATCTTCGGCGGTGGCCGTGGACGCCAGCGTGCATCCCGTGGCGCAGATCTGCGCTACAACATGGAATTGACGCTGGAAGAAGCGGTACGTGGCGTGACCAAAGAGATCCGCATTCCTACGCTGGAAGAGTGTGATATCTGCCATGGCAGCGGCGCGAAAGTCGGCACCAAACCGCAGACGTGTCCAACCTGTCATGGTTCCGGCCAGGTCCAGATTCGTCAGGGCTTCTTCGCGGTGCAGCAGGCGTGTCCACACTGTCATGGTCGCGGTACGCTTATCAAAGATCCGTGCAACAAATGTCACGGTCATGGCCGCGTCGAGAAAACCAAAACCCTGTCCGTGAAAATTCCGGCAGGCGTTGATACCGGTGACCGTATTCGTCTGGCGGGTGAAGGCGAAGCGGGTGAACACGGTGCGCAGGCAGGCGATCTGTACGTTCAGGTTCAGGTAAAACAGCACGCTATTTTCGAGCGTGAAGGGAATAACCTGTACTGCGAAGTGCCGATCAACTTTGCGATGGCTGCACTGGGTGGCGAAATTGAAGTCCCGACTTTAGATGGTCGTGTGAATCTGAAAGTCCCTGGTGAAACACAAACCGGCAAGCTGTTCCGCATGCGTGGAAGAGGTGTTAAATCGGTACGTGGCGGTGCGCAGGGTGACCTGCTGTGTCGGGTGGTCGTTGAAACGCCAGTCGGTCTGAACGACAAACAGAAACAGCTGTTAAAAGAGTTGCAGGAAAGCTTCGGCGGCCCAACGGGTGAAAATAACAGCCCGCGTTCCAAAAGCTTCTTCGACGGCGTGAAAAAGTTCTTCGATGATTTGACCCGCTAAACTGTTAGCTGGTGTACATCACAAAGCCCGGAAGCGATTCCGGGCTTTTTGTTTTTGTGCATATTACTCGGTAAAACTGAGTTTATACTCAATATTAATCTGTTTTTCCCGAGTTGTTAGCCTTGGTATGATGGTTTTAACGAAGCATCGTCTTAAAGAGAGAACCAAAGTGAAATTACTACACCGTTTCTTCAGCAATGAAGCGTCCGGCGGCATTATTTTGATTATCGCCGCTGCGGCCGCGATGGTATTTGCCAACCTTGGGGCGACTCAGGGTCTGTATCACGCGTTTCTGGAAACGCCCGTTGAACTCCGCGTGGGTGTTCTGGAAATTAACAAAAACATGCTGCTCTGGATAAACGATGCCCTGATGGCGGTCTTTTTCCTGCTTGTGGGCCTGGAAGTGAAGCGTGAGCTGGTTCAGGGCTCGCTCGCTAGCCGCCAACGGGCGGCGTTTCCTGTCATCGCTGCGATTGGCGGTATGGTCGTGCCAGCGTTGCTCTATCTGGCATTTAACTATCAGGATCCGATTGCGCGTCAGGGCTGGGCTATCCCGGCAGCGACGGATATTGCGTTTGCGCTTGGCGTACTGGCGTTATTAGGCAGCCGCGTTCCGGTGGCGTTGAAGATTTTCCTGATGGCTCTGGCGATTATCGATGACCTTGGCGCTATCGTGATCATTGCGTTGTTCTACACCAGCGATCTGTCGATTCTGTCGCTGAGCGTTGCCGCAGGGGCTATCGCTGCGCTGGCGCTGCTGAACATTTTTAACGTGCGCAGAACGGGGATCTACATTTTGGTTGGTGTCGTGCTGTGGACCGCGGTCTTGAAATCGGGCGTCCATGCCACGCTGGCAGGTGTGATTATCGGCTTCTTTATACCGCTTAAAGAGCAGGACGGTCACTCGCCAGCCCAACAGCTTGAGCATGTCCTGCATCCATGGGTCGCGTTTATGATTCTGCCGCTTTTCGCTTTCGCCAATGCGGGCGTGTCATTACAGGGCGTGACGCTTTCAGGGCTGACCTCAATGCTGCCGATGGGCATTATTGCCGGTCTGTTTATTGGTAAGCCGCTGGGCATCAGCCTGTTCTGCTGGCTGGCACTGAAGCTGAAACTCGCGTCATTGCCACAGGGGACAACTTTCCGGCAGATCATGGCCGTGGGCGTTCTGTGCGGAATTGGCTTTACGATGTCCATTTTCATCTCGACGCTGGCGTTTGCATCCATGGATCCGCAGCTCATCGTCTGGGCTAAGCTCGGTATCCTGACCGGATCGTTGCTGGCGGCGTTTGTCGGCTACTCGTTATTGAAAGTGAAATTGTCGGGGCAAGTCCAGCCGGTATAACAGGCAGGGGGAGGGCAGCGGCTCTCTCCCTAAGACACGATCAGGGAGCGAAGATACGATGTCTCATATCAATTACAACCATCTCTACTACTTCTGGAATGTCTACAAAGCGGGTTCCGTTGTGGGGGCAGCTGAGGCGTTGTATCTGACGCCGCAGACCATTACCGGTCAGATAAAGGCACTCGAAGAACGCCTGCAAGGGAAACTGTTTAAGCGTAAAGGGCGCGGAATTGAACCGACCGAGCTTGGTGAGCTGGTGTTTCGCTACGCCGATAAGATGTTCACGCTGAGCCAGGAAATGCTCGATATCGTCAATTACCGCAAAGAGTCGAATTTGCTCTTTGATGTCGGCGTCGCGGATGCGCTCTCAAAACGCCTGGTAAGCGGTGTCCTGGACGCGGCGGTAGTAGAAGATGAACAGATCCATCTGCGCTGCTTTGAATCCACACACGAGATGCTGCTGGAGCAGTTGAGCCAGCATAAGCTGGATATCATCATTTCGGATTGTCCGATTGATTCCACGCAGCAGGAGGGGCTTTTCTCGGTGAAGATAGGTGAATGCGGGGTGAGCTTCTGGTGCATTAACCCGCCGCCGGAAAAACCGTTTCCCGCCTGTCTTGAGGAACGACGCCTGTTAGTGCCGGGACGGCGATCGATGCTGGGCCGCAAGCTGCTCAACTGGTTTAACTCACAGGGACTGAAAGTGGAGATTCTTGGGGAGTTTGATGATGCCGCGCTGATGAAAGCCTTTGGCGAAGCGCATAACGCTATTTTTGTGGCACCGACGCTGTACGCGCACGATCTTTATATCGATGAGAAGGTAACGGAGATTGGACGAGTGGATAACGTGATGGAAGAGTACCATGCGATATTCGCTGAGCGAATGATTCAGCACCCGGCGGTGCAGCGCATCTGTAACCGCGACTACTCGGCGTTGTTTACGCCGCCAGCGTCACGTTAAGCCAATAAAAAAACCCGCATTAAGCGGGTTCTTTAAACAAGCAACAACAAGTGGCGATTAAGCCAGTTTGCTGATCTGCGCGGTCAAGTTTGCTTTATGACGCGCTGCTTTGTTTTTGTGGATCAGACCTTTAGCAGCCTGACGGTCCACGATTGGTTGCATTTCGTTAAATGCGTTCTGCGCTGCAGCTTTGTCGCCAGCTTCGATTGCTGCGTATACTTTCTTGATGAAAGTACGCATCATAGAACGACGGCTTGCGTTGTGCTTACGAGCCTTTTCAGACTGAACGGCACGTTTCTTAGCTGATTTGATATTAGCCAAGTCCAACTCCCAAATATGATCTATGTGGACAATTCAAAGGCCGAGGAATATGCCCTCTATACCTTCTTTTGTCAATGGATTTGTGCAAATAAGCGCCGTTTATATGGCGACGCTACGTTACGTAGTGATGGCGCAGGATTCTACCAGCTTGTCTCCCCTGAATACAGTCTTTCGGCATAAAAAACGCAGTTGGCGGGCAGATTTTTTTGCACCTGAAGATAAGGTCTATGAAATCAGGGCGGCTTTCTGAAGTGAGGGAACAATCGCCAGTTAACGTTAACCGCTGTACAAGGTATACTTTGGCGATTTTCACTGTCTTGAGCCTGTCATGAAGCTGATACGCGGCATACATAATCTCAGCCAGGCCCCTCATGGGTGCGTGCTGACAATTGGTAATTTCGACGGCGTACATCGTGGTCATCAGGCGCTGTTGCAGGGATTGCGTAAAGAGGGCCAGGCCCGTGGACTGCCCGTTGTGGTGATGATTTTTGAGCCGCAACCGCTGGAACTGTTTGCCGGTGATAAAGCTCCCGCTCGCTTAACACGCCTGCGCGACAAATTGCGCTATCTGGCAGAGTGTGGCGTGGATTACGTACTGTGCGTACGTTTTGACCAACGTTTTGCCGCGCTCACGGCGCAGGCTTTCGTTGGCGATCTGCTGGTCAAACGTCTGGGCGTGCAGTTTCTTGCCGTAGGCGATGATTTCCGCTTTGGCGCTGGTCGTCAGGGTGATTTCTTGTTATTACAGAAGGCTGGCCTGGAGTACGGCTTTGACGTCACCAGCACCATGACTTTCTGTGAAGGCGGTGTGCGTGTGAGCAGTACGGCGGTTCGCCTGGCACTGGCCGACGATCAACTGGATGTGGCGGAGACCCTATTAGGGCATCCGTTCTCGATTTCTGGTCGCGTTGTGCATGGCGACGCGCTGGGGCGCACAATAGGTTTCCCGACGGCGAACGTTCCGCTGCGTCGTCAGGTATCCCCGGTTAAAGGGGTGTATGCGGTAGAAGTGAGCGGGCTTGGCGATACGCTTTTGCCCGGTGTTGCCAACATTGGTACCCGTCCAACGGTTGCCGGTGTGCGTCAGCAGCTGGAAGTGCACCTGCTGGACGTTGTAATGGACCTCTATGGTCGCCATATAGATGTAATCCTGCGTAAAAAAATACGCAATGAGCAGCGATTTGCTTCGCTTGATGAGCTGAAAGCACAAATTGCGCGCGATGAGTTAACGGCCCGCGAATATTTTGGGCTATCGAACCCGGCTTAACGCCTGAATGAGTTTTAAATACGGAACCGAGAATCTAATGAGTGACTATAAATCGACCCTGAATTTGCCGGAAACAGGGTTCCCGATGCGCGGCGATCTCGCCAAGCGTGAACCGGGAATGCTGGCGCGTTGGACCGATGATGACCTGTACGGCATCATTCGTGCCGCTAAGAAAGGCAAAAAATCCTTCATTCTGCATGATGGCCCTCCTTATGCGAATGGCAGCATTCATATTGGTCACTCTGTAAACAAGATTCTGAAAGACATTATCGTGAAGTCCAAAGGGCTCACGGGTTTTGACTCGCCTTATGTTCCGGGTTGGGACTGCCACGGTCTGCCGATCGAGCTGAAAGTGGAGCAAGAATACGGCAAGCCGGGTGAGAAATTTACCGCAGCGGAGTTCCGCGCAAAATGCCGTGAATACGCGGCGGCGCAGGTTGATGGTCAGCGTAAAGATTTCATCCGTCTGGGTGTGCTGGGTGACTGGTCGCGTCCATACCTGACCATGGACTTCAAAACTGAAGCCAACATTATTCGTGCGCTGGGTAAAATCATCGGTAACGGCCACCTGCACAAAGGCGCGAAGCCTGTGCACTGGTGTGTTGACTGCCGTTCTGCACTGGCAGAAGCGGAAGTGGAGTATTACGACAAAACATCTCCTTCTATCGACGTGGCTTTCCACGCCGTTGATCCGGATGCGGTGAAAGCTAAATTCGGTGTCTCTTCCGTCAACGGCCCAATTTCTCTGGTTATCTGGACCACCACGCCGTGGACGTTACCTGCTAACCGCGCCATTTCCCTCTCTGCTGATTTCGATTATGCGCTGGTGCAGATTGACGGGCAGGCGGTGATCCTGGCGAAAGATTTGGTTGAAAGCGTTCTGAAACGCACGCACATCACGGATTACACCGTGCTGGGTACCGTGAACGGTGCTGAGCTGGAACTGCTGCGCTTCAAACATCCGTTCCTCGATTTCGACGTGCCGGCCATTTTGGGCGACCACGTTACGTTGGAAGCGGGTACCGGTGCAGTACACACCGCCGGTGGTCACGGCCCTGACGATTACAATATCAGCCTGAAATACGGTCTGGAAATCGCGAATCCGGTTGGCCCGGATGGCGCTTATCTGCCTGGCACCTACCCGGCGCTGGACGGTATCAACGTCTTCAAAGCTAACGACATCATCGTCGACATGCTGCGTACCAGCGGTGCGCTGTTGCACGTTGAGAAGATGCAGCACAGCTATCCATGCTGCTGGCGTCACAAGTCGCCGATCATCTTCCGTGCGACCCCGCAGTGGTTTATCAGCATGGATCAGAAAGGCCTGCGTGCGCAGTCTCTGAAAGAGATCAAAGGCGTGCAGTGGATCCCGGACTGGGGCCAGGCGCGTATCGAATCCATGGTCGCCAACCGTCCTGACTGGTGTATCTCCCGTCAGCGTACCTGGGGTGTGCCAATGTCTCTGTTTGTGCATAAAGAGACGCAGGAGCTGCATCCGAATACGCTGGAACTGATGGAAGAAGTGGCGAAACGCGTTGAAGCCGACGGCATTCAGGCGTGGTGGGATCTGGATTCAAAAGAGATCCTGGGCGCTGACGCCGACAACTACGAGAAAGTGCCTGACACCCTCGACGTGTGGTTCGACTCTGGCTCAACCCACTCTTCCGTGGTTGACGTGCGCCCTGAGTTCTCGGGTCACGCCGCCGATATGTATCTGGAAGGGTCTGACCAACACCGCGGCTGGTTCATGTCATCTCTGATGATCTCTACCGCGATGAAAGGCAAAGCGCCTTACCGTCAGGTTCTGACTCACGGTTTCACCGTGGATGGTCAGGGACGCAAGATGTCTAAATCCATCGGTAACACCGTTTCTCCGCAGGACGTGATGAACAAACTCGGCGCAGATATTCTGCGTCTGTGGGTGGCATCAACGGACTACACTGGTGAAATGGCGGTATCGGATGAGATCCTGAAACGTGCTGCTGACAGCTATCGTCGTATCCGTAACACCGCGCGCTTCCTGCTCGCCAACCTGAACGGATTCAACCCAGTTACCGACATGGTGAAACCGGAAGAGATGGTCGTTCTGGATCGTTGGGCGGTAGGCTGCGCGCAAGCGGCACAGGAAGATATCCTGAAGGCCTACGAGTCTTACGACTTCCACGAAGTGGTGCAGCGCCTGATGCGCTTCTGCTCCATCGAGATGGGCTCGTTCTACCTCGACATCATCAAAGACCGTCAGTACACCGCGAAACCCGACAGCGTGGCGCGTCGCAGCTGCCAGACTGCGCTGTTCCACATCGCAGAAGCGCTGGTTCGTTGGATGGCGCCAATCATGTCCTTCACCGCAGATGAAATCTGGGCCTACTTGCCAGGCGATCGCGAGAAATACGTTTTCACCGGCGAATGGTACGAAGGTCTATTTGGTCTGGCTGAAACCGAAGCGATGAACGATACCTTCTGGGACGAGCTGCTGAAAGTGCGTGGCGAAGTGAACAAAGTTATCGAACAGGCGCGTGCGGACAAGAAAGTCGGTGGCTCTCTTGAAGCGGCAGTGACGTTGTATGCAGAACCAGAACTGGCCGCGAAGCTGACGGCGCTGGGTGATGAATTGCGATTTGTCCTGTTGACCTCGGGTGCACAGGTTGCCGATTATGCACAAGCTACCGCTGATGCTCAGCAGAGCGAACTGCTCAAAGGGCTGAAAGTGGCATTGGCAAAAGCTGAAGGTGATAAATGTCCGCGTTGCTGGCATTACACCACCGATGTCGGCCAGGTGGCGGAACACGCAGAAATCTGTGGACGCTGTGTTACTAACATCGCCGGTGATGGCGAAAAACGTAAGTTTGCCTGATGACTAAATCGTTTTGTTCAACAGGACTTCGCTGGCTATGGCTGGTCGTCGTCGTGCTGATTATTGATTTGGGCAGCAAATTCCTGATCCTCCAGAACTTTGCTCTGGGGGATACGGTGCCGCTGTTCCCGTCATTGAATCTGCATTATGCGCGCAACTACGGCGCGGCATTTAGCTTCCTCGCCGACAGCGGCGGCTGGCAGCGTTGGTTCTTTGCTGGTATCGCGCTGGGTATCTGCCTGGTACTGACCGTGATGATGTATCGCGCGAAGGCTAGCCAGAAACTGAACAATATTGCTTACGCACTGATTATTGGTGGCGCGCTGGGCAACCTGTTCGACCGTCTGTGGCACGGCTTTGTCGTCGATATGATCGACTTCTACGTCGGCAACTGGCACTTCGCGACGTTCAACCTGGCCGATAGCGCCATTTGCATCGGTGCTGCGATGATTGTGCTGGAAGGCTTTTTGCCAAACGCTGCCGCGAAGAAACAGGCGTAATCTTTATTGCCCGGTGAGCGTTATGCCGCCGGGCTAAAACAACTGGACGATTTGCATGTCTAAATCCATACAGAGCAATAGCGCGGTCCTGGTTCACTTCACGCTGAAGATGGAAGATGGTTCCACCGCTGAATCTACCCGCAACAACGGCAAACCTGCGCTGTTTCGCCTCGGTGATACCTCACTTTCTGAAGGCCTTGAACAACAGCTTTTAGGCCTGAAAGAAGGCGAGAAAAAAGCGTTTTCGCTCGAGCCGGATGCCGCGTTTGGTGTACCGTCGCCAGACCTGATCCAGTATTTCTCGCGTCGTGAATTTATGGACGCGGGCGAGCCGGAAATTGGCGCAATTATGCTCTTTACCGCTATGGATGGCAGCGAAATGCCTGGCGTGATCCGCGAGATCAATGGCGATTCTATTACCGTTGACTTTAACCATCCGCTTGCCGGGCGTACCGTCCATTTTGATGTCGAAGTGCTGGAGATCGATCCGGCACTGGAGGAAACGAATGCAGATCCTGTTGGCTAACCCGCGCGGTTTTTGCGCCGGCGTTGACCGCGCTATCAGCATTGTTGAAAACGCGCTGGAAATTTACGGCGCGCCTATTTATGTGCGTCATGAAGTGGTGCACAACCGCTACGTGGTTGAAAGCCTGCGTGAGCGCGGCGCGATCTTTATCGAGCAGATCAGCGAAGTGCCGGACGGCACAATCCTGATTTTCTCCGCGCACGGTGTGTCTCAGGCCGTTCGTAACGAAGCGAAAAGTCGTGATCTGACCGTGTTTGACGCGACCTGTCCGCTGGTGACCAAAGTCCATATGGAAGTCGCTCGCGCCAGCCGTCGTGGTGAAGAATCGATCCTGATTGGTCATGCTGGGCATCCGGAAGTCGAAGGCACAATGGGCCAATACAGCAACCCGGAAGGGGGCATGTATCTGGTCGAGTCGCCGGAAGACGTATTGACGCTCAACGTGAAAAACGACGCTAAGCTGTCGTTTATGACTCAGACCACGCTCTCTGTCGACGACACGTCGGATGTCATTGACGCTCTGCGCAAGCGCTTCCCGAAAATCGTCGGGCCGCGCAAAGATGATATTTGCTATGCCACCACCAACCGTCAGGAAGCGGTACGTGCGCTGGCTGAACAGGCTGATGTGGTGCTGGTTGTCGGTTCCAAAAACTCGTCTAACTCCAACCGTCTGGCCGAACTGGCGCAGCGTATGGGGAAAACGGCGTTTTTGATTGACGATGCGACCGATATTCAGGAAGCGTGGGTAAAAGACGTGAACTGCGTGGGTGTTACCGCAGGCGCTTCCGCACCGGATATTCTGGTGCAGAACGTTATCGCCCGCCTGCAGGAACTGGGCGGCGGAGATGCCATTCCACTCGAAGGACGCGAAGAGAATATCGTTTTCGAAGTGCCGAAAGAACTGCGCATCGACGCGCGAGAAGTCGAATAAAATACGCAAAATGCCAGTCACTGAATGACTGGCATTTTTTCATTTAGATAGTTAATCATCGCCCGCATTCTGGCTGGCATATGTTTGTTACGCGTCCAAAGAAGCCAGAGATCACCCGAATAGCTACTAATAAATTCCCATTCCGGCAGCACCTGCACGATCTCCCCACACGCCAGCGCTTCGCGAGCAGTAAATAGCGGTAGGCTGCCAATACCCAAATGACGTTTTACTGCATCCAACCGCACGCCCGTATGGTTAGCGGCATAGCGTCCACGCGTTTGCACGGTTTCTGTTTTCCCGTGCAGGGCGAACTTCCAGCGGGAATCAGAAGGGGTTTCGCCCAGCGAAATACAGCTATGCGCACGAAGATCCTGCGGATGCTGCGGTATGCCTGCTCGACGGAGATATTCAGGCGTTGCGCCAATGATATGGTTCACGGGCATCAGGGCTTTGCCATACAGACCCGGAGACGGCGTGTTAGTGATTCGCAGGGCAAGATCCACACCGTCATCGATCAGGTCCATATAGCGGTCTTCAAGGCGCAGGCAAACATCAATTTGCGGATGACGGTTGAGAAAATCTGGTATTAGCGGATGAAGGACAAATCGCCCAACGGCCTTGGGAACACTCAGCGTCAGCCTTCCTTGGGCAACGGTTTGCAGACTGCTGCCAGAATCTAGCGCCTGTTTTGCCGCCTCCAGCATATCTAACGCGTGTTCATATACCGATTTTCCGGTTTCGGTAAGCGCCAGCTTACGCGTGGTGCGATGCAGCAGTTTGCCGCCCATTTCGTGTTCCAGCCGCGAGACGCAGCGGCTCAGTGCAGACGGCGTGGCTCCGACAATTCGGGCAGCAGCAGAAAAGCTCCCGTGTTCAACAATGGCAACAAAAGTCGCAAGATCGGGAAGCAGTGTCACTTTCATTTGTGTATTCCAGGCAAAAGTCCATTGTGTTAGTGGCGCATTATCACCGTTTACGTAATGAATATACTGTCATGAATAAGAGGAGAATAGCCATGACAGAGCGTCTTTATTACACCAATGAAATGACAGTGGGTCGGGCGCAGATCGTGCGTTGTACTGAGGAACAAGATGGTCGCTACGCGATTGAACTGGACCAGACCCTTTTCCATCCGCAGGGTGGCGGGCAACCGGCGGATACAGGCTGGATAGCCGGGGTTGCGGTAGAAGAGGTTATTCAGCGTGACGAGAACATCATGCACGTTCTGGCGCGCTCGCTTGCCCTGGGCGAAGTGGATATCCAGATCGATGCCGCCGTGAGAGAGCTTCATTCCCGCTGGCATACGGCTGGTCATCTGATTGGCTATGCCGGGGAGCGCTTTGGCTGGCGTCCGGTAAAAGCCCACCACTGGCCAGGCGAAGGGCGGATTACATTCATACCGGGTGAAGAAGGTGCTGCACCCAGTACCGACATGTTCAAAGAGCTTATCGACGGCTGGCGAGCCGAGCAACTCATACGCCACGTTGAAATGGACGAGGGCCGCAGAAAAGTGTGGTTTGGCGATTTGCCCGCCTATTTGTGTGGCGGTACTCATGTTTCCGATCTCAGTAAACTGGGAGAGGTGGAGATAAGTAACGTGAAGCAGAAAAAGGGACAGCTCATCGTGAGCTATCGCGTTCTGTGATGGGGCAGCGCCTCCCGGCCTGAATCATGCCTTTTACTGATATCTCTCCCTGTTTATCATAAAATTCTAATTATCGGCGTTTTAGATGGCAGCCTTCTCAAAGGCTGGTTAATCTGAAAACGATTTACATACTTTTAACGTAAGAGAATAACTATGCATGATGCACAGGTCCGTGTCGCGATTGCGGGCGCGGGTGGACGTATGGGCCGTCAGCTGATTCAGGCTGCGCTGCAGATGGAGGGTGTCGTGCTGGGTGCGGCGCTAGAACGCGAAGGCTCTACGCTTTTAGGTACGGACGCGGGTGAGCTGGCGGGGGCTGGACATTCAGGCGTCACGGTGCAAAGCAGTCTTGACGCAGTAAAAGCTGATTTTGATGTGTTCATCGATTTTACCCGTCCGGAAGGCACGCTGGAGCATCTGGCTTTTTGCCGCCAGCACGGTAAAGGGATGATCATCGGTACCACGGGTTTTGATGATGCAGGCAAGCAAGCCATCAAAGACGCTGCGCAGGATATCGCTATTGTCTTTGCTGCGAACTTTAGCGTGGGCGTCAACGTCATGCTCAAACTGCTGGAAAAAGCAGCCAAAGTGATGGGCGACTACACGGATATCGAGATTATCGAAGCGCATCACCGCCATAAAGTCGATGCGCCATCCGGAACCGCGCTGGCGATGGGCGAAGCGATTGCTTATGCACTCGACAAAGATTTAAAAGACTGTGCGGTGTATACCCGTGAAGGTCACACCGGCGAACGCGTACCGGGAACAATCGGTTTTGCGACCGTGCGTGCAGGCGATATCGTCGGCGAACACACCGCTATCTTCGCCGATATAGGTGAGCGAGTGGAAATCACGCATAAAGCTTCTAGCAGAATGACCTTCGCGAACGGCGCAGTGCGGTCTGCTTTGTGGTTAAAATCGAAAGAAAATGGTCTTTTTGATATGCGAGATGTGCTTAATCTCAACGAATTATAAATTTTTTATACCCTTCGTGATGTGGTTATTGTAGTCATAGTTACTTGATTACACAGGGCAATAATTTATTGCCCTTTTATTTTGCTGCTTATAAATCAAATCCTATCTGTAAGCCCTGTTTTATCATCACTTCTTTGTTTTTCGTGTTGCGCTAATGTGAATTTTGACCATTTGGTCTGGTTTTTTCTATGTGACGCTATAGGAAACCATTAAACTCAGCGTACAAACGTTTTCCTCGGTGATTTGGTTGATCTTTTTGGCAGCTAAGTCCCTTTAGCTTCACCAGGTGGTTAAAAGAATACGTAAAATATCCGTTTTCAGTTGACATTGCCCCTACAAATCCCGAGAATGCCGCCGTTTGCCGAAAATCCACTGGCAGCAAATTTGCGTTGCTTCATGACCTCGTTGTGAATTAATATGCAGATAAAGTGAGTGAATATTCTTTGGAGGGTGTTTTGATTAAGTCAGCGCTATTGGTTCTGGAAGACGGAACCCAGTTTATCGGTCGGGCCATAGGGGCAACAGGTTCGGCGGTTGGGGAAGTCGTTTTCAATACTTCAATGACCGGTTATCAAGAAATCCTCACTGATCCTTCCTATTCCCGCCAAATCGTCACTCTTACTTATCCCCATATCGGTAATGTCGGCACCAATGAAGCCGATGCAGAATCTTCCCAGGTCCATGCGCAAGGTCTGATTATTCGCGACCTGCCTCTGATTGCCAGTAACTACCGCAATACGGAAGACCTCTCTTCTTACCTGAAGCGTCACAACATCGTGGCGATTGCCGATATCGATACCCGTAAGTTGACCCGTTTGCTGCGTGAAAAAGGCGCACAGAACGGCTGCATCATCGCCGGGGATAACCTCGATGCTGCGCTGGCACAGGAAAAAGCGAAAGCATTCCCGGGCCTGAACGGCATGGATTTGGCAAAAGAAGTCACCACCACTGAAGCGTATAGCTGGACGCAAGGTAGCTGGACGCTGGCGGGTGAACTGCCAGAAGCGAAGAAAGAAGATGAGCTGCCGTTCCACGTTGTCGCGTACGATTACGGCGCTAAGCGCAACATTCTGCGCATGCTGGTGGATCGCGGCTGCCGCCTGACGGTTGTCCCGGCACAAACGCCTGCAGACGACGTACTGAAGATGAATCCGGACGGGATTTTCCTCTCCAACGGCCCCGGTGACCCAGCGCCGTGCGATTACGCTATCGACGCAATCAAAACCTTCCTTGAAACCGATATTCCGGTATTTGGCATCTGCCTCGGCCATCAGTTGTTGGCGCTGGCAAGCGGTGCGAAAACCATCAAGATGAAGTTCGGCCACCACGGTGGTAACCACCCGGTGAAAGATATCGATAATGATACGGTGATGATTACCGCGCAGAACCACGGTTTTGCGGTTGATGAGGCGTCAATGCCTGCCAACCTGCGCGTGACGCACAAATCGCTTTTCGACCAGACTTTGCAGGGTATTCATCGCACCGATAAGCCCGCGTTCAGCTTCCAGGGACACCCTGAAGCGAGCCCAGGCCCGCACGATGCCGCGCCGCTGTTTGATCACTTTATCGACCTTATTGAGCAGTACCGTCAGACCGCTAAATAATCAGGAGCCCAGAGAATCATGCCAAAACGTACAGACATAAAAAGCATCCTGATCCTTGGCGCTGGCCCGATCGTTATCGGCCAGGCCTGCGAATTCGACTACTCCGGTGCACAGGCGTGTAAAGCCCTGCGCGAAGAGGGTTACCGCGTCATTCTGGTGAACTCCAACCCGGCGACGATCATGACCGACCCGGAAATGGCCGATGCAACCTACATCGAGCCGATTCACTGGGAAGTCGTACGCAAAATCATTGAAAAAGAACGTCCAGATGCGGTCCTGCCCACCATGGGCGGCCAGACTGCACTGAACTGTGCGCTGGAGCTTGAGCGTCAGGGCGTGCTGGCTGAATTTGGCGTCACCATGATTGGTGCGACTGCCGATGCGATTGATAAAGCCGAAGACCGCCGCCGTTTCGACGTGGCGATGAAAAAAATCGGTCTTGACACTGCACGTTCCGGTATCGCGCATAACATGGAAGAAGCGCTGGCGGTTGCCGCTGACGTGGGCTATCCGTGCATTATCCGTCCTTCCTTCACCATGGGCGGCACCGGCGGCGGTATCGCCTACAACCGCGAAGAGTTCGAAGAGATTTGCGAGCGCGGTCTGGATCTTTCCCCCACCAAAGAGCTGCTGATTGATGAGTCGCTGATTGGCTGGAAAGAGTACGAGATGGAAGTGGTGCGTGATAAAAACGACAACTGCATCATCGTCTGCTCGATTGAAAACTTCGATGCGATGGGCATCCACACCGGTGACTCCATCACCGTGGCCCCTGCGCAGACTCTGACCGACAAAGAATACCAAATCATGCGTAACGCCTCGATGGCGGTGCTGCGTGAAATCGGCGTCGAAACCGGCGGTTCTAACGTGCAGTTCTCCGTGAACCCGAAAAACGGTCGCCTGATTGTTATCGAAATGAACCCGCGCGTATCACGCTCTTCCGCGCTGGCCTCTAAAGCGACCGGCTTCCCGATTGCGAAAGTGGCGGCGAAACTGGCAGTGGGTTATACCCTCGACGAGCTGATGAATGACATCACCGGTGGACGTACTCCGGCATCGTTCGAACCCTCTATCGACTACGTTGTGACGAAAATTCCTCGCTTTAACTTCGAGAAATTTGCGGGCGCAAATGACCGTCTGACCACGCAGATGAAATCCGTCGGCGAAGTGATGGCGATTGGTCGAACTCAGCAGGAATCCCTGCAGAAAGCGCTGCGTGGCCTGGAAGTGGGCGCGATGGGCTTTGACCCGAAAGTGAGCCTGGATGACCCGGAAGCGCTGACCAAAATCCGCCGCGAGCTGAAAGACGCGGGCGCCGAGCGTATCTGGTACATCGCCGATGCGTTCCGTGCGGGTCTGTCCGTCGACGGCGTGTTCAACCTGACCAACATTGACCGCTGGTTCCTGGTGCAGATTGAAGAGCTGGTGCGTCTGGAAGAGCAAGTGGCCGAGATGGGTATCACCGGTCTCGACGCGGACTTCCTGCGTATGCTGAAGCGTAAAGGCTTTGCCGATGCGCGTCTGGCAACCCTGGCTGGCGTGCGCGAATCAGAAATTCGTAAGCTGCGCGACCAGTACAACCTGCACCCGGTCTACAAACGCGTGGACACCTGTGCGGCGGAATTCGCGACCGACACGGCGTACATGTACTCCACGTACGAAGATGAGTGCGAAGCGAACCCGTCAGTTGACCGCGATAAAATTATGGTGCTCGGCGGCGGTCCAAACCGTATCGGCCAGGGCATTGAGTTTGACTACTGCTGCGTACACGCCTCGCTGGCGCTGCGTGAAGACGGTTACGAAACCATTATGGTCAACTGTAACCCTGAAACAGTTTCTACCGATTACGACACCTCTGACCGCCTGTACTTTGAGCCGGTCACGCTGGAAGACGTGCTGGAAATCGTGCGCATCGAGAAGCCAAAAGGCGTCATCGTACAGTACGGCGGCCAGACGCCGCTGAAACTGGCGCGCGCACTGGAAGCCGCTGGCGTTCCGGTTATCGGCACCAGCCCGGATGCGATTGACCGTGCAGAAGACCGCGAGCGCTTCCAGAAAGCGGTTGACCGCCTGAAGCTGAAACAGCCTGCCAACGCCACCGTTACGGCGATTGAAATGGCCGTTGAGAAGGCAAAAGAGATTGGCTACCCGCTGGTGGTGCGTCCGTCTTACGTGCTGGGCGGCCGTGCAATGGAAATCGTCTACGACGAAGCTGACCTGCGCCGTTACTTCCAGACCGCTGTCAGCGTCTCGAACGACGCGCCAGTCCTGCTGGACCGTTTCCTTGACGATGCGGTGGAAGTGGATGTGGATGCTATCTGCGACGGCGAAACCGTGCTGATTGGTGGCATCATGGAGCACATCGAACAGGCTGGCGTTCACTCCGGTGACTCCGCGTGTTCTCTGCCGGCTTATACCCTGAGCCAGGAGATCCAGGACGTGATGCGCCAACAGGTGCAGAAACTGGCCTTCGAGCTGCAGGTTCGCGGTTTGATGAACGTGCAGTTTGCGGTGAAAGACAACGAAGTGTATCTGATTGAAGTTAACCCGCGCGCGGCACGTACCGTACCGTTTGTCTCCAAGGCGACCGGCGTACCGCTGGCGAAAGTGGCGGCACGCGTGATGGCGGGTCAGACGCTGGTGCAGCAGGGCGTAACCAAAGAAATCATCCCGCCGTACTACTCGGTGAAAGAAGTGGTGCTGCCGTTTAACAAATTCCCGGGCGTTGACCCGCTGTTAGGGCCAGAAATGCGCTCGACCGGTGAAGTCATGGGCGTGGGCCGTACCTTCGCAGAAGCCTTCGCGAAGGCACAGTTGGGCAGCAGCTCAACCATGAGAAAACAGGGTCGCGCGCTGCTCTCCGTTCGCGAAGGCGATAAAGAGCGCGTAGTGGACCTGGCCGCGAAGCTGTTGAAGCAGGGCTTTGAACTTGATGCCACCCACGGTACGGCTATCGTGCTCGGCGAAGCAGGCATTAACCCGCGTCTGGTGAACAAAGTGCATGAAGGTCGTCCGCACATTCAGGACCGTATCAAGAATGGCGAGTACACCTACATCATCAACACCACCGAAGGGCGTCAGGCGATTGAAGACTCCAAGCTGATTCGCCGCAGTGCGCTGCAGTACAAAGTGCATTACGACACCACCCTGAACGGCGGTTTTGCCACGGCGATGGCGCTGAATGCGGATGCCACCGAGAAAGTGATTTCAGTGCAAGAAATGCACGCGCAAATCGGGAAGTAACGCGTCTCAGAATCATCCCAAAACCCGCTTCGGCGGGTTTTTTATTGCCTTTCCGACCAATATTGGCGGTTGTGCCCCGCGCTAATTCATCGCACTTTGAAGGCTTCTCATAAAAAGGAGTTTTCTGTGACTCGTTCAATGACGCTGTTATCTCTGGCTTTGCTGCTGTCCGGCTGCGCGGATTTTGCTTCTTCCGTCACCAACACGATTGATGGTATGGGCATGACGCCTGATTATGCTAAAGGGCTTCAGGACGATCTTCAGGCGCAGAAAAAGCTCACCACGCCGGTCATCAATGTGGCGGAAACCGTGCCGGAAGGAAAACTGATTGAGAAATATGACAACGGTGGCAAGAAGTTTGAGACCATTGTGAAGAACCGCTGCTTCGATGAATACATTGATATTTACTATCCGAACGGTACGTTAAGAACCCACACGCCGCTGGTGAACTGCAAGGCGGAAGGGGTTTCTCAGGGCTATACCCAGGACGGAAAACTGCGCACCACCATTACCTTCAAGGATAGCGTCGCGAACGGCGAAGCGAAAACCTATGATGCGAACGGCAAGGTTTTACAAACAGTTATGTACAAAGACGGTTTCCCGCAGAAACGTTAACGTGCAGCATCAGAGTGTTCTGCATTTTTCCTGGTGCGCGGACATTGCCGCTAAAGTGTAGGGTCAGAAGGTAACAAATGACTATCAACAGGGAGCACACCATGAAAAATAAACTTTTGCTGACATCCATTTTTGCAGCCGCAGCGCTCTTTACCGTAGCCGGTTGTTCATCGAATCAAGCGGTGAAAACGACTGATGGCAAAACGATTGTCACCGATGGCAAACCGCAGGTTGATGATGATACCGGCCTGGTCTCCTACGAAAATGCGGAAACCGGCAAGACCGAGCAGATTAACCGCGACCAGGTTAAATCTATGGGCGAACTGAAAAACTAAGTCAGTTTTATCCATTTGCCCCGTCAATAATATTCACTATTAGCCTGTTGAATTACTGACTACACTCTTTTGTAAAAGAGGCAGTAAAACAACAGGCTAATTGATGATTTTAATTATTTATGCGCACCCTTATCCGCGTCATTCGCACGCGAATAAGCGGATGCTTGACCAGGTAAAAGCGCTCGATGGCGTAGAAATACGCTCTCTTTACGAACTCTATCCCGACTTTAATATCGATATTGCCGCCGAGCAGGAGGCGATTTCGCGCGCCGATCTGATCGTCTGGCAACACCCGATGCAGTGGTACAGCACGCCAGCGCTGCTGAAGCTGTGGATCGATAAAGTCTTTTCCCACGGCTGGGCGTATGGGCATAACGGCCACGCGTTGAAAGGCAAAAGTGTGCTGTGGGCGGTCACCACGGGCGGCGGCGAAGCGCATTTCGACATCGGCTCTAATCCTGGTTTCGAAGTACTGGCGCAACCACTCCAGGCGACCGCGCTTTACTGCGGGCTGAAATGGCTCCCTCCTTTCGCGATGCACTGCACGTTTGTCTGCGACGACGAAACGCTGCAGGCTCAGGCGCGTCACTACAAACAACGCTTACTCGACTGGCAGGAGACGCACAATGGATAGCCATACGCTGATTCAAGCGCTGATCTATTTGGGTGCGGCGGCGCTGATTGTGCCCGTTGCCGTGCGTCTCGGCTTGGGCTCTGTGCTCGGCTATTTGATTGCAGGCTGCATAATTGGCCCGTGGGGATTCCGCCTGGTCACCGATGCCGAGTCGATTTTGCATTTTGCCGAAATCGGCGTGGTGCTGATGCTGTTTGTCATCGGCCTGGAGTTAGATCCGCGGCGTTTGTGGAAACTTCGCGCTTCGGTATTTGGCGGTGGGGCGTTGCAGATGATCGCTTGCGGCGCATTACTGGGCGGTTTTTGCATCTTATTGGGAATGGACTGGAAAGTCGCTGAGCTGATCGGCATGACGCTTGCGCTTTCGTCGACGGCCATCGCGATGCAGGCGATGAACGAGCGTAACCTGACGGTTTCCCAGATGGGGCGCAGCACGTTCTCTGTGCTGCTGTTCCAGGATATTGCGGCGATCCCGCTGGTGGCGATGATCCCGCTCCTGGCCGTAAGCGGTTCATCGACTACGTTGGGTGCCTTTGCGCTGTCGGCGCTGAAAGTCGCGGGCGCGCTGGCGCTGGTGATTTTGCTCGGGCGGTATGTGACGCGCCCGCTGCTGCGCTTTGTTGCGCGCTCAGGCCTGCGGGAAGTGTTCAGCGCCGTGGCCCTGTTCCTGGTGTTTGGTTTTGGGCTGTTGCTTGAAGAGGCTGGATTATCCATGGCGATGGGGGCGTTCCTGGCGGGCGTTCTGCTGGCGAGTTCCGAATATCGTCATGCACTGGAAAGCGATATTGAGCCTTTCAAAGGTTTGCTGCTGGGGTTGTTTTTCATCGGTGTCGGCATGTCTGTGGACTTTGGCACGCTGGTGACGCATCCGCTGCGGATCCTCATCCTGCTGGCCGGTTTCCTGGTCATTAAAATGGGAATGCTGTGGCTGATCGCTCGCCCATTGAACGTACCGAACAGACAGCGCCGCTGGTTTGCCGTGCTACTGGGGCAGGGAAGTGAGTTTGCATTTGTGGTCTTTGGCGCGGCGCAAATGGCAAACGTGCTGGATCCGGAATGGGCGAAAGCGTTGACGCTGGCCGTCGCGCTGTCGATGGCCGTCACGCCGATTCTGCTGGTGCTGCTGACTCGCCTCGAACAATCGGGCAGCAAGCAGGAACGTGAAGCGGACGAAATCGACGAAGAGCAGCCGCGGGTGATCATTGCCGGGTTTGGTCGTTTTGGTCAGATCTCCGGTCGTTTGTTGCTCTCCAGCGGGGTGAAAATGGTGATTTTGGATCACGATCCTGATCATATCGAAACGCTGCGTAAATTCGGCATGAAGGTCTTTTACGGCGATGCCACGCGCGTCGACCTGCTGGAATCTGCAGGCGCGGCAAAAGCGGAAGTGTTGATCAATGCGATTGACGATCCGCTGACCAACCTGCAGCTGGCAGAACTGGCGAAGGAGCATTTCCCGAATCTGAAAATTATCTCGCGAGCCCGCGATGTCGATCATTACATCAAGCTGCGTCAGGCGGGTGTTGAAACGCCAGAGCGTGAGACGTTTGAGGGCGCGCTCAAAACCGGGCGCATGGCGCTGGAAGGCTTGGGCCTTGGGGCGTACGAAGCGCGGGAACGCGCCGACCTGTTCCGCCGTTTCAATCTGGATATGGTCGAAGAGATGGTGGAGATGGCAGACGGTGATGCTTCATCCCGCGCCGCGGCGGTAAAACGCACCAGCGCGATGCTGACGGAAATCATTAATGAGGACCGTAATCATCTGTCATTGACCCAGCGTCACGGCTGGCAGGGTACGGAAGAGGGCAAGCACACTGGCGATCCACGCGATGAGCCGGAGAGTAAACCGACGGTGTGAAGTGGCGTTGCCAGCAATATTGAAATATTTCCGCTTCTTTACTCTGGCTGTAGTCGACGAAAGATTAAGCTTTACGTATAGTGGCGGCAATTTTTTGCATCCGGGAAATTTTCAATGATCAGTCTGATTGCAGCGCTGGCGGTAGATCGCGTTATTGGTATGGAAAACGCCATGCCATGGAATCTGCCAGCCGATCTCGCGTGGTTTAAACGTACGACGTTAAACAAGCCGGTAGTGATGGGCCGCCTGACCTGGGAGTCAATTGGTCGTCCATTACCGGGGCGTAAAAACATCGTGATCAGTAGCCAGCCTGGTACTGACTCGCGTGTTGAGTGGGTTAAATCTGTCGATGACGCGATTGCGGCCTGCGGCGACGCCGAAGAAATTATGGTGATTGGCGGGGGGCGTGTGTACGAGCAGTTCCTGCCAAAAGCGCAGAAGCTGTATTTGACGCACATTGATGCGGAAGTGGAAGGGGATACCCATTTCCCGGACTACGATCCGGATGAGTGGGAATCCGTATTCAGTGAATTCCACGATGCTGATGCGCAGAACTCACACAGCTACTGCTTCGAAGTTCTGGAACGTCGCTAAGATGGTTATCCCTCTCCTGCTCGGGAGAGGGAACGTGTCTGTCAGGAGGCGGCTGCCTCACCTTCCCCTAAATCCAGTTGCCGATTCGAGGGCTGAATAAAGTAAGCTTTGTCTTCCCAACGCAGACAGGTCATATCGCCACCCCAGCAGCAGCCCGTATCCAGCGCGTAGATATTCTCTGGCGTGCCTTTACCTTCGAGCGATGCCCAATGTCCAAACACCACGCTGTATTCATTGGTGACGGGCCCCGGAATCGCAAACCACGGTTTGAGCGGTGAAGGGGCGTTTTCCGGCGTGTCTTTGCAGTACATATCCAGTTGCCCGTTCGGGAAGCAGTAGCGCATCCGCGTAAAGGCGTTGGTCACGAAACGCAGGCGCGCCACACCGCTTAACTCAGGACTCCAGTTATTTGGCATATCGCCATACATCGCGTCCAGGAAAAACGGGTACGAATCGCTCGCCAGCACCGCTTCTACATCGCGTGCGCACTCTTTTGCCGTTTGCAGATCCCATTGCGGTGTGATCCCGGCGTGGGCCATGACCAGCTTTTTCTCTTCGTCAATCTGCAACAAAGGCTGGCGACGCAGCCAGTTGATCAGCTCGTCAGCATCGTGGGCTTCAAGCAGCGGCGTAATGCGATCTTTGGGTTTATTGCGACTGATCCCGGCAAAAACAGCCAGCAAATGCAGATCGTGATTGCCCAGCACCAGGCGCACGCTGTCGCCCAGCGATTTAACAAATCGGAGTACGTCAAGCGAGCCTGGACCACGCGCGACGAGATCGCCCGTCAGCCAGAGGGTGTCTTGTCCTGGTGTAAAATCCACCTGCTTTAACAGCGCGATCAGTTCATCGTAGCAACCGTGAACATCGCCAATGAGATATGTAGACATGTTTTAATGGATAAATGTAGGAACAGCGAGGCGGAAAACAGGGACCGCAACACGGAAGGCATTGCCGTCGACATCAACCATTTCATAATGGCCCTGCATGGTACCCATCGGTGTTTCAATAACGGCACCGCTGGTGTATTGAAACTCTTCGCCAGGGGCGATGTGGGGCTGTTCGCCGACCACACCTTCACCCTGGACTTCGATTTCGCGGCCATTGCCGTTGGTGATAAGCCAGTAACGCCCGAGCAGTTGCACAGGCATCCGCCCCAGATTGCGAATGGTTACGGTGTAAGCAAAAACAAAACGTTCATCGTCCGGCGTGGACTGCGATTCGATGTAGACGCTTTGTACCTGAACACAGACGCGGGGCGAATCAATCATGGCTTAGCTCTCCTTTGGCGGCGCGTTATCGCTAATGTAATTCGCTAACTTACAGTACTGCTCAACGGAAATGTTTTCCGCACGCATGGCCGGATCGATACCTAATTCAGTCAACACGTCTACGGTAAAGGTGTTACCGAGGCTGTTGCGAATCGTTTTACGGCGCTGGTTGAAGGCTTCTGTGGTGATGCGACTCAGCACGCGTAGCTCTTTGACCGGATGCGGCATGACAGCATGAGGAACCAGACGAACAACCGCAGATTCCACTTTTGGCGCGGGCGTAAAGGCCGTTGGCGGCACTTCCAGCACGGGGATTATCTGGCAGTAATACTGCGCCATCACGCTTAATCGACCATACGCTTTACTATTTGGCCCTGCAACCAGTCGGTTGACGACCTCTTTTTGCAACATAAAGTGCATGTCGGCAATGGCATCAGTATAGCTAAACAGATGGAACATCAGCGGCGTGGAGATGTTATATGGCAGGTTACCGAAAACACGCAGCGGCTGGCCCAGTTTTTCTGACAGCTCGGCAAAATTCATGGTCATGGCGTCTTGCTGATAAATGGTCAGCTTTGGCCCCAGGAACGGATGCGTTTTCAGACGCGCAGCCAGATCGCGATCCAGTTCGATAACGGTCATTTCGTCGAGACGCTCGCCTACTGGCTCGGTCAGGGCTGCAAGGCCTGGACCGATCTCGACCATAGCCTGGCCTTTTTGCGGATTGATGGCTGACACGATGCTTTCGATAACGAACTGATCGTTAAGGAAGTTTTGCCCGAAGCGTTTGCGGGCTAAGTGGCCCTGATGGACTCTAGTATTCATTGAGTATTAACAATCATTTTGATGGCGAGATTAAGCGCCGTAATAAAACTGCCGACATCCGCTTTGCCTTTTCCTGCCAGATCCAGCGCAGTACCGTGGTCAACGGACGTTCGAATAAAAGGTAAGCCGAGCGTGATATTCACTGCGCGACCAAATCCCTGGTATTTTAGCACGGGCAGGCCCTGATCGTGGTACATCGCGAGCACAGCATCCGCACTATCAAGATATTTTGGCTGAAAAAGGGTATCTGCTGGCAGCGGCCCGCTCAGATTCATCCCTTTTGCACGCATCTCATTCAGCACCGGAATGATCGTATCGATCTCTTCCGTACCCATATGCCCACCTTCGCCCGCATGCGGATTGAGGCCACAGACCAGCACGTGCGGATCGGCGATACCAAATTTGGTACGCAGATCGTGATGTAAAATCGTGATGATTTCACGCAGCAGTGCCGGTGTAATGGCGTCAGAGATGGCTTTGAGCGGCAAATGCGTTGTCGCCAGTGCAACGCGCAGCTCTTCTGTTGCCAGCATCATGACCACATTATCGCTGTGCGAGCGCTCTTCAAAGAATTCGGTATGCCCCGTGAAGGGGACGCCGGCTTCGTTGATGACGCCTTTATGAACCGGACCCGTGATCAGTGCCGCAAATTCGCCATTCAAACACCCATCACAGGCGCGAGCGAGCGTATCCACGACGTAGTGACCATTATCGGTGCTGAGAACGCCAGGCGTAGCAGGTTTGCGAAGTGCAACGGGGAGAAGCGTTAATGTGCCTTGCTGCTGCGGCACAGGTGGCTGGTCGGCCTTATAGGGCAAGAGCCTTAAAGGCAGACCGAGCATATTCGCTCGGTCTTGTAACAGTGTTGCGTCTGCGCAGACCACCAGCTCAACCGGCCAGCTACGTTGCGCGAGCTGGACGACGAGTTCAGGACCAATCCCGGCAGGCTCGCCGGGAGTGATGACAACACGCTGTGGTTGCATTAGTTGCTCAGTACTTTCACGTATGCACTGGCGCGTTGTTCCTGCATCCAGGTTGCCGCTTCTTCAGAGAATTTGCGGTTGAACAGCATACGGTAAGCTCTGTCTTTCTGCGCTGCGTCGGTTTTATCCACGTTGCGCGTATCCAGCAGTTCAATCAAATGCCAGCCGAAAGTAGAGTGCACCGGTGTGCTCATCTGGCCTTTGTTCAGCTTCATCAGCGCATCACGGAATGCCGGATCGTAGATATCAGCCGCTGCCCAGCCAAGGTCACCGCCCTGGTTAGCGGAACCGGGATCCTGAGAAAACTCTTTCGCCGCGTTAGCGAATGACGTTTTGCCGCTCTTGATATCAGCCGCAATCTGCTCCATCTTCACGCGGGCCTGATCGTCCGTCATGATTGGCGATGGTTTCAGCAAAATATGGCGAGCATGTACTTCCGTGACGGAGATATTCTGGCTCTGACCACGCATGTCGTTCACTTTCAGAATGTGGAAGCCCACGCCTGAACGAATCGGACCCACGATGTCGCCTTTCTTCGCCGTGCTCAGCGCCTGACCAAAGATAGAAGGCAGTTCCTGAATTCGACCCCAACCCATCTGGCCGCCTTTCAGCGCCTGCTGGTCAGCAGAATAGGTAATGGCGAGTTTACCGAAGTCACCGCCGTTACGCGCTTGTTCAACGATAGAACGCGCCTGGCTTTCAGCTTCAGCGGCCTGATCGGACGTTGGGTTTTCTGGCAGGGGTACCAGGATGTGGCTCAGGTTCAGCTCGGTGCTGGCATCATTCTGATTACCCACCTGCTTCGCCAACTGATCCACTTCCTGCGGCAGAATGGTGACGCGACGACGGACTTCGTTATTGCGCACTTCAGAAATCAGCATCTCTTTACGGATCTGATTACGATAGGTCGCATAGCTAATACCGTCATAGGCCAGACGGCTACGCATCTGATCTAACGTCATATTGTTCTGTTTAGAAATGTTAGCGATCGCCTGATCGAGCTGCTCGTCAGTGACTTTTACGCCCATTTTCTGGCCCATCTGCAACACGATCTGATCCATGATCAAACGTTCCAGGATCTGATGACGCAGCGTGGCGTCATCTGGAAGTTGCTGGCCTGCCTGGCCCGAGTTGAGCTTTACAGATTGCATCATGCCATCCACGTCGCTTTCAAGGACTACACCGTTATTCACAACGGCGGCGACTTTATCAACAACCTGTGGCGCGGCGAAGCTGGTGTTCGCAACCATAGCGATACCGAGCAGCAGCGTTTTCCAGTTCTTCATACTTTTTCCATTTCAATTAACCGCAAAGCGGATTGCGTTGTAAATCAAGCACATTACAGGGAACTACGGTATGGCAGAATGTTCGAACGCAGCATCTGCTGAGTGCCCAGACCGTAGTTGGAACTCAAGCCGCGTAATTCGATATTAAAGCCAATCACGTTATCGTATTTGCTCTGATTGTTGCTGGTATCCCAGCCATTAAGCTTACGCTCGTAACCGACGCGAATGGCATAACAGCAGGAGTTATATTGCAGACCTAACATCTGATCAGCTGCCTTGCTGGTATTGGTGTCGAAGTAGTACGCCCCAACGACAGACCAGCGATCGGCGATCGGCCAGCTTGCAGAACCCCCCACCTGAGAAATACCTTCTTTGTACTGCTCAGCCGTAAAGTTCGGCAATGTCGCCTGGATGTATTCCGGGCTGGCATAACGGTAGGTTAACTGCACCATTCGATCTTCATCACGACGATATTCAAGGGCGGTACTGCTCGTCGAGACATTATTCAGGCGCGTATCATATTGCACCCCACCGCGCAGACCCCAACGATCGGTCATACGCCAGTATGTGTCACCCGCCCAAACCAGCGAACCGGTTTTGTTGTCTTTTTCCCAGTTAATATCGTCATCACCGGTGCGCGACTCGGTGAAGTAGTAGATTTGACCCACAGAAACGTTAAAACGTTCAACGGCAGCATCATCATATACGCGGGTGGTGACACCAGAGGTCAACTGGTTTGCTGACGCGATACGGTCCAGACCGCCATAAGTACGGTCGCGGAACAGGCCGCTGTAATCCGATTGCAGGAATGCAGAGTCGTAGTTATTGATTTTGCTTTGATCGCGATAAGGCACGTACAAATACTGCATACGCGGCTCCAGCGTTTGGGTATAACCGCTCGCCAGATTCATATCACGTTCGAAAATCAGTTTCCCGTCCATCTTGAACTGCGGCAACGTACGGTTTACGGACTCTTCCAAATTTGCGTTATTGGTGGTGTTGTAATTATCGAGATTCTTTTGCTGGTAATGCGTCGCCATCAGCTTGGCTTCAGTATCCAGACTTGCCCAATCGTTGGACCACGGCAGATTCACTACCGGCTCAATGTGCAGACGCGTGGCTTCCGGCATATCGGAATTAGTGTTTACAAAATGCACAGCCTGACCGTAGATGCGCGTGTCGAACGGACCAACGTCATTTTGGTACCAGTTAACGTCCAACTGCGGTTCTGCACCGTAAACGCTACGCGTTTGGTTGCTAAAGACCTGGAACTGCTTGGACGATACCGTGGCGTTAAAGTTCTCTATTGCATAGCCAGCGCTGAATTTCTGCGTCGCATAACCGTCGGTACTGGAACCGTACTTAGAGGTAAAGTCGTTAAAGTAGTTTGAATCGCTGACTTTGGTGTAATCGACGTTAAAACGCCACACCTGATCCATGACGCCAGCGTGTTGCCAGTAGAATAGCCAACGGTGGCGATCGCCCTCAGTAGGGTGCTCATCTTCATAGACTTTATCTGAAGGCAGATAATCCAGCTCCATCAGACCTGCCCCAGCATGGGTCAGGTAGCGGAACTCATTCTCCCACATGATATTGCCGCGCTTGTGGATATAGTGCGGCGTAATCGTGGCGTCCATATTGGGCGCGATGTTCCAGTAATACGGCAGATAGAACTCAAAATAGTTCGTGGTGCTGTATTTGGCATTCGGGATTAAAAAGCCCGAGCGACGCTTATCGCCGATCGGCAACTGCAAATATGGGCTATAGAAAACAGGCACGGGGCCCAGTTTAAAGCGCGCATTCCAGATTTCAGCGACCTGCTCTTCACGGTCGTGAATCACTTCGCTACCCACCACGCTCCAGGTGTTTGAACCCGGGAGACAGGAGGTGAAAGATCCGTTATCGAGAATGGTATAGCGATTTTCACCGCGCTGTTTCATCAGATCCGCTTTACCACGGCCCTGACGACCCACCATCTGGTAATCACCTTCCCAGACGTTAGTGTCTTTTGTATTCAGATTTGACCAGGCTTTCGGACCTTTCAGGATGACCTGATTGTCGTCATAGTGCACATTGCCCAGTGCATCGACCGTGCGTACCGGAGCAGCCGCGCCTTCGGGCTGCTTCTGATGAAGTTGAACTTCATCTGCCTGCAAACGGCTGTTGCCTTGATTAATGTCGACATTGCCCGTAAACGTGGCGTTATCAGGGTAATTACCCTTTGCATTGTCGGCAGTAATAGTGACAGGCAAGCTGTTAGTATCACCCTGCACCAGCGGGCGATCATAGCTTGGGATGCCCAGCATACACTGCGAGGCGAGATCGGCGGCTAGCCCCTGTTGGCTATACAGGGCCGCACCAATCATTGTGGCCAGGAGGGTGGGGATACGTTTTTTCATACGTTGTATTTATTGTTCCATCATCAGTGGCGTTACGCTGGCAAACGGTCAGAGACTATCTTACTCATCAGCGCAGTGCCAGCGTTAATCCTGCCCGTTTGCGAGTCAGAGTGTTAGGCTCGCTATCGAATGACGAGTATGATAATGCAAATTATAGGCGATGTCCCTCAATTGACCGTGGCTCGACCACTGAGATAATGGAGTTGAGTCGGACCAGGAACATGACCGTACGGGGAGTATATGCAGTATTGGGGTAAAATAATTGGCGTCGCATTCGCATTATTGATGGGCGCAGGATTTTGGGGCGTCTTATTGGGCCTCATTATCGGCCATATGTTTGATAAAGCGCGCAGTCGCAAAATTGCGATGTTTGCCAACCAACGCGAGCGTCAGGCGCTGTTTTTCGCCACCACGTTCGAGGTGATGGGGCATTTAACCAAATCGAAAGGACGGGTCACAGAAGCCGACATTCAGATCGCCAGCGTATTCATGGATCGCATGAGTCTGCACGGTGAATCTCGTGTGGCGGCGCAAAACGCCTTTCGCATCGGTAAAGCGGATAATTACCCGCTGCGCGAGAAAATGCGTCAGTTCCGTAGCGTCTGCTTCGGGCGCTTTGATTTAATTAGGATGTTTCTGGAAATCCAGATTCAGGCAGCGTTTGCCGACGGCTCACTGCATCCGAACGAACGAGACGTACTGTATGTGATTGCTGAAGAGCTGGGTATTTCCCGTATGCAGTTCGAGCAGTTCTTGCGCATGATGCAGGGCGGAGCGCAGTTTGGCGGAGGCTATCAGCAACAGCAGCAATCCGCGGGCGGCGGCTGGCAACAGGCGCAGCGTGGCCCAACGCTGGAGGATGCCTGCAACGTATTAGGCGTTAAGCCGACTGACGATGCGACCACCATTAAGCGCGCCTATCGCAAGCAGATGAGCGAACATCACCCGGATAAACTGGTTGCTAAAGGGTTACCACCGGAAATGATGGAAATGGCGAAGCAGAAAGCGCAGGAAATTCAGAAAGCGTACGAGCTGATTAAAGAGCAGAAAGGCTTTAAATAATGCGGTGTCTGCCCGGTAAAAACCGGGCGGACATTAAAAGTCGGCAGGCGTTTTAAACGTCATCGACGTGCCAAACGCCGGATGGGTAATCGTCAGCATTTCAGCATGCAGCTGTAAACGCGGCGCCATTGCCAGCGCGTCCGGTGTCGCGTAAAAACGATCCCCCAGAATCGGATGACCCAACGCCAGCATGTGCACACGCAGCTGATGCGAACGTCCCGTAATCGGCTTAAGCAAAATGCGCGCGGTATTATCCGGCGCATATTCCAACACTTCATACTCTGTCTGCGCGGCTTTGCCGGTCTCAAAGCACACTTTTTGCTTTGGTCGGTTCGGCCAGTCACAGATCAGCGGTAAATCCACCAGCCCTTCCGCTTTTTCCGGATGTCCCCAGATCCGCGCGATGTACTGTTTCTTCGGCTCGCGATCGCGGAACTGACGCTTCAGTTCGCGCTCGGCGGCTTTGGTCAGAGCCACGACAATCACACCGCTGGTCGCCATATCCAGACGATGCACAGATTCTGCCTGCGGATGATCGCGCTGCACGCGGGTCATCACGCTGTCTTTGTGCTCCTCAAGACGGCCCGGCACGGATAACAAGCCGCTCGGCTTGTTAACCACCATAATATGCTCATCCTGATACAGAATGACCAGCCAGGGTTCCATCGGCGGATTGTAGGTCTCCATGATCATGTCGCGCTCCGTTTACTGATGCGTCACAACGATCAGACGCAGCGCATCCAGTCGCCAGCTCGCCTGATCCAGGCTTTCGAGCACCTGCTGACGGTTGCTCTCGATGGCAGCCAGTTCGTCGTCACGAATGTTCGGGTTCACGGCTCTTAACGCTTCCAGGCGAGAAAGTTCCGCCGAAAGTTTCTCGTCAGCTTCGCGACGCGCGGAATCGATCAGCGCTCGTGCGGCTTTCTCAATCTGCGCTTCGCCCTGTTGCAGAATGGCGTGCACGTCCTGTTGAACGGCATTCACCAGCTTGCTGCCCGTATGACGATTCACCGCGCTCAACTGACGGTTAAAGCTTTCAAACTCCACCTGAGCCGCCAGGTTGGTGCCGTTTTTGTCCAGCATCAGGCGCACCGGCGTTGCAGGCAGGAAGCGGTTAAGTTGCAGCTGTTTCGGTGCCTGCGCTTCGACGACATAGATCAGCTCAAGCAGCAAGGTCCCCACCGGCAGGGCTTTGTTTTTCAGCAGCGAAATGGTGCTGCTCCCGGTATCACCGGACAAAATCAGATCCAGGCCGTTACGAATCAGCGGGTGTTCCCAGGTAATGAACTGCGCGTCTTCACGAGAAAGTGCCACATCACGCTCAAAGGTGATGGTGCAGCCATCTTCCGGCAGGCCTGGGAAGTCAGGCACCAGCATGTGATCGGACGGCGTCAGAACAATCATGTTTTCGCCACGGTCGTCCTGGTTAATCCCCACGATATCAAACAGATTCATCGCGAAGCTGATCAGGCTGGTGTCGTCATCTTGTTCTTCAATGCTTTCTGCGAGGGCTTGCGCTTTCTCGCCGCCGTTGGAGTGGATCTCCAGCAGACGGTCACGGCCCTGTTCCAGCTGAATCTTCAGCGCATCGTGTTTTTCGCGACAGGTTTTGATCAGATCGTCAAAGCCGTCGGTATTTTCCGGCGATGCCAGGTAGCCAATCAAATCGCTATGCACCTGATCGTAAATGGTGCGTCCGGTCGGGCAGGTATGTTCAAACGCATCCAGCCCTTCGTGGAACCAACGCACCAACACGGACTGCGCGGTATTTTCCAGGTATGGAACGTGGATTTGAATATCATGCGCCTGACCAATACGGTCCAGACGGCCAATACGCTGCTCCAGCAGATCCGGGTTAAACGGCAGATCGAACATCACCAGTTTGCTGGCGAACTGGAAGTTACGCCCTTCTGAACCGATTTCGGAACACAGCAGAACCTGTGCGCCGCTGTCTTCTTCGCCAAACCATGCCGCCGCGCGGTCACGTTCGATGATAGACATCCCTTCGTGGAACACCGCTGCGCGAATACCTTCTCGCTCGCGCAGGACCTGTTCCAGCTGCAGCGCGGTGGCTGCTTTGGCGCAGATCACGAGCACTTTCTGCGAGCGATGGGCGGTCAAATAGCCCATCAACCATTCAACGCGTGGGTCGAAGTTCCACCAGGTTCCGGTATCGCCTTCAAATTCCTGATAAATCTGCTCCGGATAGAGCATATCGCGAGCGCGTTCTTCAGCACTTTTACGCGCACCCATAATTCCAGAAACTTTAATCGCCGTCTGGTACTGCGTCGGCAGCGGCAGTTTGATGGTGTGCAGTTCGCGTTTTGGGAAACCTTTCACACCGTTACGGGTGTTACGGAACAGCACGCGGCTGGTGCCGTGCCTGTCCATCAGCATGGAAACCAGTTCCTGACGCGCGGCATCAGCGCCGTCGCGGTCGCTGTTGGCCGTCTGAAGAAGCGGCTCAATATCCTGTTCCCCAATCAAATCGCTCAACGTATTGAGCTCATCGTTGGAAAGATGTTTGCCCGCCAGCAGCATGGCGACCGCATCGGCCACCGGACGGTAGTTCTGCTGTTCTTCAACAAACACGTCAAAGTCGTGGAAACGGTTGGGATCGAGCAGGCGCAGGCGCGCGAAATGGCTTTCGAGACCCAGCTGTTCTGGCGTTGCCGTCAGAAGCAGAATACCCGGGACGCGCTCCGCCAGCTGTTCAATCGCCATGTACTCGCGGCTTGGGGCGTTTTCGCTCCAGACCAGATGGTGCGCTTCATCGACAACCAGCAGATCCCACTCGGCATCGCAAAGATGCTCAAGGCGCTGCTTGCTGCGACGCACGAAGTCCAGGGAGCAAATCACCAGTTGTTCAGTTTCGAACGGGTTGTCGGCGTCGTGCTGAGCTTCGGCATAACGCTCGTCATCAAACAGGGAGAAACGCAGGTTAAAGCGGCGCAGCATTTCGACCAGCCACTGATGTTGCAGCGTTTCAGGCACCACAATCAACACACGTTCCGCGGCACCCGACAGCAACTGTTGGTGCAAAATCATGCCCGCTTCGATGGTTTTACCCAAGCCCACTTCATCTGCCAGCAGAACGCGCGGTGCGTGACGACGACCTACATCGTGAGCGATGTTGAGCTGATGGGGAATCAGGCTGGTGCGCTGTCCGCGCAGGCCGCTCCACGGCATACGGTACTGCTCGCTCTGGAACTTACGCGCGCGATAGCGCAGGGAGAAGCGGTCCATACGGTCAATCTGACCGGCGAACAGGCGATCCTGTGGCTTGCTGAACACCAGACGGCTGTCCAGCATCACCTCGCGCAGAACGACGTCTGCTTCATCGGTATCTAAACGCGTTCCGGTATAGGCGAGCAGCCCATTATCTTCTTTTACGTCTTCAATCTTCAGCTGCCAGCCTTCGTGGCTGGTAACGGTGTCGCCCGGATTAAACATGACACGGGTAACAGGGGAGTCATTGCGTGCATACAGACGGTTTTCACCGGTTGCAGGGAACATAATAGTGACCATTCGCGCATCCAGCGCCACTACTGTTCCTAATCCGAGTTCGCTTTCTGTATCGCTGATCCAGCGTTGACCAAGTGTAAAAGGCATAGTTGTTCGGCTCTAATCTTTAATTGCAGGCAATAGTTCAACCGCCGTCGTAGAATGACGGCCATCGAAAAAGGGTCCGGGAATGGAAAGGGCGCTATGGTACTGGATGACGGCGTTTTCGTCACGCGTCAAAATAGCCCAAGTTGTCCTGTCATGAGTGTAGCAAAATCATCGTCGACGAAAGGTAAAATTCCATCGGCGACGGGCATAAGCTGTCGCGTGAGGTAGTGATCATAGTCGAGCGGCGACTGTTGATAATCCACTGGCTCCGGGCCGCTGGTGGTCCACACATACTTAATAGTCCCCCTATTTTGATACTGCGGCGCGCGGCCACGGCGCACATTTTCCTCATCCGCCAGACGTGCCGCGCGTACGTGCGGGGGCACATTTCGCTGGTACTCTTCCAGTGGGCGGCGCAGGCGCTTGCGGTACACCAGTTGGCTATCCAGCTCACCGTCCATCAGGCTGGCAATCGTCTCGCGGACGTAATCCTGATACGGCTCGTTGCGAAACACGCGCAGATACAGCGTTTGCTGGAACTGCTGCGCCAGCGGCGTCCAGTCGGTGCGCACGGTTTCCAGGCCTTTAAACACCATGCGCTGTTCTGTGCCTTCCTGGATTAACCCCGCGTACCGTTTCTTGCTACCCTGTTCCGTACCGCGGATCGTGGGCATCAAAAACCGGCAAAAATGGGTTTCGAATTCCAGTTCCAGCGCGCTGGTTAAGCGCTCTTTTTGCAAATGATTGTGCCACCAGTCGTTCACGAAAGAGACCAGATGTTTACCGATTTTGGCGGCGTCCTCTTCGCTGTGCGCGCCTTTTAGCCAGACGAACGTCGAGTCGGTATCACCGTAAATCACGTCATAACCCTGCGACTCCACCAGCGCTTTCGTCTGGCGCATAATTTCGTGCCCACGCATGGTGATCGACGAGGCCAGACGCGGATCGAAGAAGCGGCAGGCGCTGGTACCCAGCACCCCGTAAAAAGCATTCATGATGATCTTCAGCGCCTGGGAGAGCGGCTTATTGCTCTGACGTTTGGCTTCTTCGCGGCCATGCCAGATCTGGCTAACGATCTCTGGCAGGCAGTTTTTCTCGCGCGAAAATCGTGCGCCTAAAAATCCTTCGGTACTGTGCGCCTCGTCGGGCTGCGCCATACCTTCCACCAGACCGACAGGATCGATCAGAAACGTGCGAATGATCGACGGATACAGACTTTTATAATCCAGCACCAGAACCGAGTCATACAGCCCAGGCCTTGAGTCCATGACATAGCCGCCAGGGCTGGCCTGGGGAGGCACTTCGCCAAGATTTGGCGCGACGTACCCGGCACGGTGCATGCGGGGAATATAGAGGTGGCCAAACGCGGCGACCGATCCGCCGTGACGATCGACCGCCAGACCGTTCACGGTCGCGCGTTCTAACAGGAACGGCATAATCTCCGTCTTGTGGAAAATGCGTGTCACCAGCTCGCAGTCTTTCAGGTTGTAGGTGGCCAGCGCCGGTTTATCTTCGTGAAAGCGTCGGTCGATCTCATCCATGCGATCCCACGGATTATCGATCGATTTCCCTTCACCGAGCAGCTCTCGCGACACCGCCTCCAGCGAGAAAGACGAAAAACTCCAGAAAGCGGATTTCAGCGCTTCGATGCCATCGATGATTAAACGGCCATTCGCCTGGGCGAAAAATACGCCGTTCTTGAAACCGTGCTCTCGCCACTCAAGCTCGCTATTGCCGCGCCCGAGGACCAGCGGAATGCGATAGCGTTCGGCGTGTTTTTGCAGGACGCGCAAATCAAATTGCACCACGTTCCAGCCGATGAGCACATCGGGATCGTGTTTCGCAAACCACTGATTCAGTTTTTCGAGTAATTGCGGGCGGCTGTTGACGTACTCAAGCTCAAAGTCCAACCCAGATGCATCGCCGTTTGGCGGCCCAAGCATATACACAATACGTTGCCCACAGCCTTCCAGCCCGATGCAGTAAAGCTCGCCGTGGCGCGTGGTTTCGATATCCAGCGACACCCATTTCAGGGGAGGACGATAGTGTGGATTGGGCTTAAGGCGGGCGTTAGTCAGCTTATTGCCTTGTGGCGTGCCGTCGACCCAAACGGGGGCGGTGATAAAACGCTCCATCAGGAAACGTTCAGGCGGGCGAATATCCGCTTCATACAGAGTAACGCCCGCTTCACGCAGCAGCTTTTCGTAACGCATCAGCTGGCGGTGGGCGCGACAATAAAGGCCGAATACGGGCTGGCGGTGGAAATCTTTCAGGTCCAGCGGCGTGATGCGCCAGCCGTTCTCACCGCGCAGCACATCCTTCGTTTTTTCGACGTGTTGTTCCGGGATAAACGCCACGGATTCCTGCGGCGGCAGCGTTACGTTTAGCGGGCCGTTGTCGGTCGCCAGCCAGAATTCGACCTCGGTCCCCTGCGGGGTATCCCGCCAGTGTCGGGTCAGTAAAAAGCCTTCTTGCGCCTGCGCCACGCCGTTATCCCATAAAACAAAACCAGGCCTGATTATAGCCTGGTTAAGGTTTTTATGCTGGGATTTTATACAGGTATTATGGCGTGTGATTTGCTGCTGTCTCACGGGGAGAGGGCGCGATCACTGGCCGTAATAGGCTTTCGCGCCGTGTTTGCGTAGATAGTGTTTATCCAGCAGCGTTTGTTGCATATCCGGCAGTTGCGGAGAGAGTTGCCGCGTAAAGATGCCCATATAGGCGATCTCTTCCAGCACGATGGCGTTATGCACCGCATCTTCGGCGTTTTTGCCCCACGCGAACGGGCCGTGAGAGTGCACCAGCACGCCCGGCATCTGCGCGGCATCGAGTCCCTGTTTTTCAAAGGTTTCGACAATCACGTTGCCGGTTTCCCACTCGTACTCGCCGTTGATTTCGCCGTCGGTCATTTTACGCGTGCAGGGCACCGCACCGTAGAAATAGTCCGCGTGCGTCGTGCCCGTCGCCGGGATGGAAAGCCCGGCCTGCGCCCAAATAGTGGCGTGGCGAGAGTGCGTGTGCACGATGCCGCCAATCGACGGAAATGACTGATACAGCAGGCGATGGGTCGGCGTATCAGAGGAGGGCTTTTTGTTGCCTTCCACCACTTCACCGGTCGCAATACTGACAACCACCATATCGTCGGCGGTCATCACCGTATAATCAACGCCGGACGGCTTGATGACAAACACGCCCTTTTCACGATCGACGGCGCTGACGTTGCCCCAGGTCAGCGTCACCAGATGATGTTTTGGCAGGGCCAAATTCGCGTCGAGCACCTGTCGTTTGAGATCTTCTAACATGCAATCCTCCAGGAAAAAAAGCCCGCCCTGCGGCAGGCTAAAGGTTCCCTGTTAACGTTTTGAACCGTAATACACTTCGTTCCAGCGCAGCGCGTCTTTAAACGCGGGCAGGCGGGTGTCGTTGTCGATAACGGTCAGTTCGATGTCGTGCAGCTCAGCGAACTGGCGCATGTCGTTCAGGTCCAGCGAATGGCTAAAGACGGTGTGGTGCGCACCACCGGCCACGATCCACGCTTCGGATGCAGTCGGCAGATCCGGCTGGGCTTTCCACAGCGCGTTTGCCACCGGCAGTTTCGGCAGAGAGTGCGGGGTTTCGACGGTGTCGACGCAGTTCACCAGCAGGCGGAAACGATCGCCCAGGTCGATGAGGCTGGCGTTAATCGCCGGGCCAGTACGGGTGTTGAAGATCAGGCGTGCCGGATCGGCTTTGCCGCCGATGCCCAGGTACTGCACGTCGAGGATCGGTTTCTCTTCAACGGCGATCGAAGGGCACACCTCCAGCATGTGCGAGCCCAGCACCAGATCGTTGCCGTTCTCGAAGTGGTAGGTGTAATCCTCCATAAATGAGGTGCCGCCCTGTAGACCGGTCGACATCACCTTCATGATGCGAAGCAGGGCGGCGGTTTTCCAGTCGCCTTCGCCCGCAAAGCCGTAGCCTTGCTGCATCAGACGTTGTACCGCCAGGCCAGGAAGCTGTTTCAGGCCGTGGAGATCTTCAAACGTGGTGGTGAACGCATGGAAGCCGCCCTGTTCAAGGAAGCGCTTCATGCCCAGCTCAATACGCGCAGCATCCAGCACGTTCTGGCGCTTATCGCCTTTAATCTGAGCGGCCGCGGTCAGGCGATAGCTGCTCTCGTATTCATCAACCAGCGCACTCACGTCGCCGTCGCTGATTTCATTCACGACCTGCACCAGATCGCCGACCGCCCAGGTATTCACCGAGAAGCCAAACTTGATCTGCGCGGCGACTTTATCGCCGTCGGTGACGGCCACTTCGCGCATGTTATCGCCGAAACGCACCACTTTCAGATGGCGGGTATCTTGTTTTGACACGGCCTGACGCATCCAGGAACCGATACGTTTCTGCGCCTGGCTGTCCTGCCAGTGACCGGTGACTACCGCGTGCTGCTGGCGCATACGTGCACCGATAAAACCAAACTCGCGGCCACCGTGTGCGGTCTGATTCAGGTTCATAAAGTCCATATCGATGCTGTCCCACGGCAGGGATGCGTTGAACTGGGTATGGAATTGCAGCAGCGGTTTATTGAGGATAGTCAGGCCGTTAATCCACATTTTGGCTGGAGAGAAGGTATGCAGCCACACCACCATACCGGCGCATTTGTCGTCGTAATTGGCGTCACGGCAGATGTGGGTGATTTCGTCTGGTGTGGTGCCAAGCGGTTTCAGCACCAGTTTGCACGGTAGTTTGGCTTCTGCGTTCAGCGCATTAACCACGTGTTCCGCATGTTGAGTCACCTGACGCAGCGCTTCCGGTCCATATAAATGCTGGCTGCCAATCACAAACCACACTTCATAATTATTAAAAATGGTCATTATCGTGTCCTTAATGTGTCAGGGTTGCCGGTTTTTCCGCGCTGGTTTTGGCGGGAGTGGCGACAGGGAGATAGTGTTGCTCGGCGCTTTTCGACCATTGCAGGTAGCGCTGATAAAGTTGTTCGAAGCGTTGTGCTTGCTGAGCGCGCGGCTGAAGCGTGTTTTCTACGGCGCTCGCCATGTGCTGTTGGGCAGTCGGGATATCGGCGTGAACGCCTGCCGCGACGGCGGCAAAAATCGCAGCACCCAGCGCGCAGCACTGGTCGGAGGCGACAATTTGCAGCGGACGGTTCAGCACGTCACAGCAGGCCTGCATGATCACCTGGTTTTTACGGGCGATGCCGCCCAGCGCCATCACCTCGTTTACGGCGATCCCTTGTCCGGTGAAGCACTCCATAATTGCGCGCGCACCAAACGCGGTTGCCGCAATCAGGCCGCCAAACAGCGCAGGCGCATCGGTTGCCAGGTTGAGATCGGTAATCACCCCTTTGAGGCGCTGGTTGGCAAACGGGGTACGGCGGCCGTTAAACCAGTCGAGCACCACCGGGAGATGGTCAAGAGACGGATTTTTTGCCCACGCTTCGGTGAGCTGTGGAAGCAGCTGTTTTTTGCTCGCGTCAATCTGCGGTTTCAGCTCCGGATGCGTCGCGGCCAGCTGATCCAGCGGCCAGCCCAGCACGCGGCCAAACCAGGCGTAGATATCGCCAAAGGCGGATTGGCCGGCTTCGAGACCGATAAAATCAGGGACGACACTGCCGTCAACCTGGCCGCAAATGCCTTTCACCGCGCGGTCGCCCACGGTGGCTTTATCGGCGGTCAGAATGTCGCAGGTGGATGTGCCGATCACTTTGACCAGCGTATTTGGCTGCGCACCCGCGCCAACGGCACCCATATGGCAGTCGAACGCGCCGCCGGAAATCGCCACGTTTTGTGGCAGACCCAAGCGTCGCGCCCACTCTTCATTGAGCGTGCCTACCGGGATATCGGCGGTGAAGGTGTCGGTAAAGAGCGGGTATTTCAGGCTCTGGTTGATGATCGGGTCGAGCTCATCAAAGAACGCAGCAGGTGGCAGACCGCCCCAGCTTTCGTGCCAGAGCGATTTATGCCCAGCGCTACAGCGCCCGCGGCGGATATCCTGCGGACGCGTGGTGCCGGACAGCAGCGCCGGAACCCAGTCGCACAGCTCAATCCACGAGACAGCAGCTTGCGCTACGGCAGGGTCCGCGCGGGTGACGTGCAGGATTTTTGCCCAGAACCACTCGCTGGAATAAATCCCGCCGATGTAGCGCGAGTAATCGGCTTTGCCTGGTTGATGGCATAAACGGGTGATGGCTTCGGCTTCTTCGACCGCGGTATGGTCTTTCCACAGCACGAACATGGCATTCGGGTTGTCGGCAAATTCAGGGCGCAGCGCCAGCACGCGGCCTTCAGCATCGACAGGCGCAGGCGTTGAGCCAGTGCTGTCCACGCCAATCCCGACAATCTGCGCACGCTGTTCTTCGCTTAACTCTGCCAGCACGGTTTTGATCGCCGCTTCCATCGATTCGATGTAATCACGCGGGTGATGGCGGAACTGATTATTTGGCGCATCGCAGTAACGCCCCTCTTGCCAGCGCGGATACCATTCGACGCTGGTCGCTATTTCCTGACCCGTACGACACTCCACCGCCAGAGCGCGTACCGAGTCACTTCCAAAATCGAGGCCAATCGCAATTGCCATTTCTGTTGCTCCATCAAAAAACGGGTATGAATCAACATTAGAGATTGAGGGAGAAAATCGTCAGGCAGGATCCGCTAATCTTATGGATTAAATTGCTGTTAAGGTTGAAAGTGTGACGCTGTGCAAATAATCAATGTGGACATTTCTGCCGTAGTTATAGACACTTTTGTTACTGCTGTTTCGTGTGAAGTGGCGGATAAATCTGGGATAAATGCTGAATTAAGGCGGATCGGAAAGCACGGGGATGCGATAAACGTCTTTTAACGCCCCATTTTTAGACTGCTTTTCTCGATATGGACAATTTGTTTCCTTCTTGACCGTTGGGAGTCACCAATTATGGCCGAAATACAAAACGATCCCTTGCTGCCGGGTTACTCCTTCAACGCCCATCTGGTCGCGGGTTTGACCCCCATTGAAGCCGACGGCTACCTCGACTTTTTTGTCGATCGGCCGCTGGGAATGAAGGGTTACATTCTGAATATCACCGTGCGTGGCGAAGGGGTTATCCAGAATAACGACAAGCAATTTGTCTGCCGTCCGGGGGATATTTTGCTGTTTCCACCGGGAGAAGTTCATCACTATGGACGTCATCCGGACGCCAAAGAGTGGTATCACCAGTGGGTCTATTTCCGCCCGCGTGCTTACTGGCAGGAGTGGCTGGCGTGGCCGGCGATTTTTGCGCACACCGGTTATTACCGGCCTGATGAGGCACACCAGGCGCAGTTTCGCGAACTGTTTGCCCAGATTATTGATGCACAGGTGGGCGGGCGCTACGCCGAACTTTTAGCGATAAATCTGCTGGAACAGCTGCTGCTACGGCGCATGGAGGCGATTAACGAATCGCTTAACCCGCCGCTGGATCACCGCGTGCGCGACGCATGTCAGTACATCAGCGACCATCTGGCGGACAGCCAGTTTGATATTGCCGGTGTCGCCCAGCACGTGTGTCTGTCGCCATCGCGTCTGTCGCACCTGTTTCGCCAGCAGCTTGGCGTCAGCGTGTTGAGCTGGCGAGAGGATCAGCGCATCAGTCAGGCCAAACTGTTGCTCAGCACTACGCGAATGCCGATCGCCACCGTCGGGCGCAACGTGGGCTTTGAAGATCAGCTCTATTTTTCGCGCGTATTCAAAAAATGTACCGGTGCCAGCCCCAGCGAATTCCGCGCCGGATGTGAATAAACGGTAAAAAAAATTAAACAAGCAGGTGAAGTCCGGCAGCAACCAGTAAACTATTCAGACAATTGTTGTCTTGACGCGGCAGGAAGCTCTTCGCAGAATCCCTGCTTCGTCATCTGACCGGAATCGTTATGCAGGCATTGCTGGAACATTTTATTACTCAATCCGTCGCGTATTCGCTGATTGCTGTCGCGCTGGTGGCCTTTCTGGAATCGCTGGCGCTGGTGGGATTGATTTTACCCGGGACAGTCATGATGGCGGGGCTTGGCGCGCTGATTGGCAGCGGGGAGGTTAACTTCTGGCAAGCATGGGTGGCCGGGATTATAGGCTGTCTGCTGGGCGACTGGCTGTCGTTCTGGCTGGGCTGGCGCTTCAAAAAGCCGCTGCACCGCTGGTCCTTCATGAAAAAGAACAAAGCGTTGCTCGATAAAACGGAACACGCTCTGCATCAGCACAGCATGTTTACCATTTTAGTGGGGCGATTTGTCGGCCCGACGCGTCCGCTGGTGCCGATGGTTGCCGGGATGCTGGATCTGCCGGTCGCCAAATTTATTCTGCCAAACGTCATCGGCTGCATCCTTTGGCCGCCGATCTATTTCCTCCCTGGGATCCTGGCCGGTGCGGCGACCGATATTCCTGTTGATGCCCAAAGCGGTCACTTCAAATGGCTGCTGTTAGCCACCGCGCTGATGCTGTGGGTCGGGGTTTGGCTATGCTGGCGTTTATGGCGCAGCGCGAAAGCCGGAACGGATCGTCTGACGCACTACCTGCCGCGCAGCCGTTTGATCTGGCTGGCACCGTTACTGCTGGGCGTTGCCGTGGTGGCGCTGGTATCGCTGATTCGTCATCCGCTGATGCCGGTATACGGTGAGATTTTACTGAAGGTGGTCAGCCGGTAATTGTCGTCTTTCCGTTAGCGGTTTTCTCTCTCCCTACGCGCACGTCGGTGGCTTTCTCCCTCTCCCTTTGCGCATGACGGCGGTTTTCTCCCTCTCCCTGCGCGCACGTCGGTGGCTTTCTCCCTCTCCCTGTGCGCACGTCGGCGGTTTTCTCTCTCCCCGTGCGCATGACGGGGGTTCTCTCTCTCTCCCTGTGCGCATGACGGCAGTTTTCTCCCTCTCCCTGTGGGAGAGGGTAGGGTGAGGGCATCAGACAACTCAGTATCTAAACCGGCTGCGAATGTATCCCCAACAGCGCTGAGGCGCTGGCGTTTCCGCTCAGCAGCGCCTGAGTCTCGCCGTCCCAGGCGATGCGCCCGTCGGCGATCACCACCGAACGCGGCGCAATTCTGGCGGCGTCTTCCACACTGTGCGACACCATCAGCATCGTGAGTTGCTTCTGGTGACACACGTCTTTGACCAGATGCAGCATCTCTTGGCGCAGTGCCGGGTCGAGCGCCGAGAACGGCTCATCAAGCAGTAAAATCGGCTGCTCCCGAACCAGACAGCGCGCCAGCGCCACACGCTGACGCTGTCCGCCGGACAGTTCTCCCGGCAAGCGATCGATAAAATCCATCAGCCCCATCTGTCGGGCGATATCTTCAAGCTTCTCGCGCTGCGCAGCCGTCAGTTTCAGTCCCGGATCCATTCCTAGCCCGATGTTCTGGCGGACCGTCAGATGGGTAAACAGATTATTTTCCTGAAACAGCATCGACACCGGACGCTGCGAGGGCGGCGTGTGGGTATGATCCTCACCGTTAATCGTCATCTCCCCGCGCGCGGGCGGCAGGAAACCGGCAATCAAATTGAGCAGCGTGCTTTTCCCCGCCCCACTGGGACCGAGGATCGCGATCATCTCCCCTTGCTGCGCGGTCAGGGTAAAACGCATCGGCAGGTGCTGGTAAAGCCAGGTTACATCAGTCAGTTTTAGCATCACGCCCCGGAAGTTTTTCGATAACAGTGAACAAGGTAAAGCACAGCAGCAGGAGTAGCAGCGCCGTGACCGCGCCATCCTGACTGCGATAGGAGCCGATTTGCTGGTAGAGCCAGAACGGCAGCGTGCGGAAATCGTCATTGCCAAACAGCGCCACGACGCCGAAATCGCCAATCGACAGCACGCTGGCAAAGGCCAGCGCCTGGGCAATGGGGCGTTTCAGTGCGCGGAGTTCGACCACTTTCAACCGCTGCCAGCCGCGCATTCCCAGTGACTGACAAAGCAGCGTGTAACGGGCGCTGACGTCGCGCATCGGGTTTTCCAGCACTTTGAGCGCGTAGGGTATTGCCATCAGCGCGTTGGTGAAAATCACGATGCCGTCCGCGTGCTCTGGTAGGCCGACAGTGCTGTTAAACAGCAAGAAGAAACCGGTCGCCAGCACAATGCCTGGCATCGCCAGAATCAGCATGCCGCTGAGCTCCAGCGCCTGTCCGGCGACTCTGGCCTGGCGCGCGTACAGCTCACGACTGCTCCACAACAGCATCATGGTCAGCAAGACGCACAGCAAACCGGCACCCAGTGCAATGCGCAGCGAGGTGCCCGTTGCTTGCCACAGCACCGGCTGTTGCAGTACTGAAACCACATTCTGATTGAGACCATCCACCACCACCGCGAGCAGCGGCGGGAGCAACAGCAGCAACGCCAGCGTGATGAGCGTGATGTCCGTAATGCGGCTGCGCCAGCGATCCTGCGGGTCGCGCCAGCCGCTGACCTGATGGCTGCCTACCGCAATGGCTTTGCTTAGACGCTGGCTGAGCAGCACCAGCCCCAGACAGCAAAACATCTGGACCATCGCCAGTATCGCCGCTCGGCCCGGATCGTAGTCAAAGCTCAGCGCCTGATAAATCGCGAGTTCAATGGTTGTCGCCTGCGGCCCACCACCCAGCGACAACACCGTCGCAAAGCTGGCGAAACAGAGCATGAAAATCAATGCGGCAACCGGGGGGATCTGGCGGCGCAGCCACGGCCATTCAACAAAACGGAAGAACGGCCAGCCGCGCATACCGAGCTGTGCGGCGAGCTGGCGCTGTTCTCCAGGGATATTTTCCAGCGCCTGTAAAAACAGTCGCGTCGCCATCGGCATATTGAAAAAGACGTGGGCCAGCAAAATGCCCTGCAGACCATAAGGCGAGAAGGTCCACTCGATACCGAAAACGTTGAGCAGCGCGGCGATCCAACCCTGTCGTCCGTAAACGCTCAGAATGCCGAATACGGCGACCAGCACCGGTAAAATCAGCGTCATGGCGCACAGGCGCAACAGGATTAGCCTGCCGGGAAAGCGGCGTCGATACAGGGCGCGAGCCAGAAAAATCGCCGGTACAACGGAGAGCAGGGCAGAGAGAAACGCCTGCCAGAAAGAGAAACGCACGACATGCCAGAGATAGCTGTCATGCCAAAGCGCGATGAGATCGCTCTCTGGTGCGTTAAACCACAGCGCCAGAAATGCGCCCAGGCTGACGACCACCATCAAAATGGCGGCAATCAGCCCAGGAATCAGCCAGCCGGGGATCAGCGGCTGACGGCGCGTTGCCATTCACTGATCCATGCGGCGCGCTGGCTGGAAACCTGTTGCGGGGTAAATTCCAGCGTGGTTTGTGGTTTGGTCAGCTGATCAAAACCTGCAGGCAGCGTCACGTTGGTTACCGGATACATCCAGTTGCCGGTCGGGATCGCATTCTGGAATGCCGGTGAGACCATAAATTTCAGGAACTTTTCAGCCAGTTCAGGCTGTTTACTGGCTGCCGTACGTGCGGCCACTTCCACCTGCAAATAGTGCCCCTCAGAGAAATTCGCCGCCGCGTAGTGGTCTTTTTTCTCTTCGATGATGTGATACGCCGGAGAGGTGGTGTAGCTCAGAACCAGATCGCTTTCGCCCTTAAGGAACAGGCCGTAGGCTTCACTCCAGCCTTTGGTGACGGTAACGGTTTTCGCCGCCAGCTTCTGCCATGCTTCTGGCGCTTTGTCACCGTAGACTTTTTGCATCCACAGCAGTAGGCCCAGACCCGGCGTGCTGGTGCGCGGATCCTGATAAATCACGCGCCATTTCTGGTCGCTCTCTACCAGTTCCTTCAGGCTTTTCGGTGGGTTTTTCAGCTTATTTTTGTCATACACAAACGCGAAGTAGCCGTAATCGAACGGCACGAACGTGTCATTTTTCCAGCCGCCGGGGACGTTAACCGCCTCGGAGGCCACGCCGCTTTTGGCGAACAGTTTGGTTTGTGAGGCCGCGTCCAGCAGATTGTTATCGAGACCCAGCACCACGTCGGCTTTGCTGTTTTTACCTTCCATGCGCAGACGGTTTAACAGCGAGACGCCATCTTCCAGCGCCACGAATTTCAGCTCGCAGTTGCAGTCGGCCTCAAAGGCTTTTTTGACGACCGGCCCAGGGCCCCAGTCAGCGGCAAAGGAGTCGTAGGTGTAGACCGTTAAGACGGGCTTGGCAAAAACAGGCAGCGCAAACAGCGCCAGCAGGGGGAGAACTTTTTTTAACACTTTGCACCTCAAAGTTGAGTGGCAAAGGATTTTGAGCGACAGCCTCAAATCCCTTCGCCGGCGTTATCCGGATCAGGTTCGACGGGTATTATCTCAGCGCACATCGTTGATGCAGCACCCCGTTGAGAACAGCAGTAGTGTAATGATTTGGTGAATATTACGAAAGTGTTATGGTTCCGGCGGTGCAAACCAGGCCGATTTAAAGTCAAACCAGCCTAAGGTGTTCATTCTCAAACCGCGCATACTGCGCTGCCCCTGGATCATCAGCCAGTGGTGGATAAGCGGAACCATCGCCTGCTGCGACAGCAATTGCTGGCACCAGACGGCGAGATTCATCTCTCCGGCGCGCCATTGTGCGGCGTCCTGCTGCCAGTCGCGAGCAATACAGTGCTGAATAAGCGGAATTTCAAACAGATGCGAGAACAGGGAGAAGTCGAGCGGCAGGGTGAAATTGGCGCTGTTGAGCCAGATATCGCTCACCGCTTCGCCGCGGTGCCACTCATCGTATTCCACTTCCTGAATCTCGAGCTTCACGCCCTCTGCCGCCAGCAGTTTGCTCATGATTCGGGCAATAAAGCGGTGTTCAACGTGCTCGCGATAATAGGTCAGGGTGATGGATTCCAGCCCGGCGGGTTTCTCGCCGCGTCCTGGACGGGCATGGTGCCAGCGAGGAAGGAGCCCATACGCCGGGAACCAGTAAGTCAGGTGCTGATCTTCCGCCTGATAAATCAGATTGGCAGGGGCGAGAATTTGGCTCACCCACTGGCGCACCTCACGGCTGGCTCCGCGATGCGTTCGGGCATCAAACAGCAGGTAGTAACAGCCCTCTTCAAGACGGCTCTCAACGGCTTTCTCGCCCTCGGTGGGGCCTTCCAGCGTCAGGCCAGGGCTGAACTCTTCGCTGATGTCGGGCAGCACCCAGACATTCACTTCGTCAATCAGTGCGCGATAACCAAAGTAATCATCAAAAGCGCGGATCTTGAGCTGATTATTGTTGTTGCGCGTCACCGCGTAAGGACCGGTGCCGACAGGCTGGCTGGCAAACTGGGGCATCGATTGCCACTCGTGCGGCAAAATCATCGACGGCACATAGCCCATCAACCACGGCAGCCATTGATCGGGTTGCGAAAGTTCGATATCCAGCGTCCAGGCCGTCGGTGAGTGGATGCGTGAGATATGCGAATAGAGCGGCAGCTCGCGGGCACGCTGCAGCGACGCGATAACATCGCCCATTTCCAGCTCACGGCCATGATGAAAATGAATGCCTGGACGTAAAAAGAAGCGCCAGTGCAGGGGCGAAAGCTGCTGCCAGTGGTGGGCGATATCGGCTTCCAGCTCCCCGTTTTCCTCATTTATTCGCGTCAGACCACTAAAGATCTGTCGTGCCATGTGCGTTTCGGATCGACGTAATGCGCTGCCGGGTAACAGGTTTTTCATCGGGCGATAGTAGAGAACGCGCAGAATATGGCGTCCCTGGCGGAAGCTACGGCCTAAATGCGAGACCAGCATTTGACGCACCGCAGCCTTATCGCCGACCAGTTGCACCAGTTGATCGATACGATCCTGCTCCAGCAGATCCTCGGCGCGCTGTTGTTGCAGGGCGAGACCGGTATAAAGGAACGTCAGGCGCGAGCGTTTACCGCGCCCGGCTTCGGCCTCCCAGTTGAGCCAGCCCTGCTGCTGCATAGTGTTGAGCAGCGTGCGCATATGACGGCGTGAGCAGTTTAGGAGTTCAGCCAGCTCGTTGAGCGTGGTCTCCCGCTCCTGACCCTCGCAGCACTGCCAGAGGCGGATGAATTGTTGTTGCAGACGACCTGACGCCATAAAAGGGGAACTCCTGCCAAAAAATCATCAATTTATTAATCCCTATATTAAGCCAATAATCATTTCCGATGAAGCAAGGGAGTGAACGATGAAGAGGTCAACCGCACGTCAGTTTTATCAGCAGTACTTTTTAGCGACAAAAGGAGTGTCCTGGCTGGCCCGCCAGTGCGCCGAGCAGCGGCTGAAAATGCTGGAAGAATTGATGCAGTGGGAGGTTACGCAAACGACTTCTGAACGCTGACTTGCCTCGATCATGTGTGACTGAGTATTGGTGCTTATCACCCGCCAGCAAAATGTTTTTGCTGGCTTTTTTCGTTTACTATTCCACCTGTTTTTTCTTCGCTTTAACAAGGATCTGCGCATGCTCTGGTTGATGACGATGGGCCGCCGCCTGAATGGGGTGTACGCCGCTTTTATGCTGGTGGCGTTTATGATGGGCGTGGCGGGAGCGCTTCAGGCGCCGACGCTGAGCCTGTTCCTGAGCCGCGAAGTCGGCGCACAGCCGTTCTGGGTCGGGCTGTTTTATACTGTCAACGCCATCGCCGGGATTCTGGTGAGCCTGTGGCTGGCGAAACGCTCGGACAGCCAAGGCGATCGTCGCAAGCTGATTCTGTTTTGCTGTGCGATGGCTATTGGCAACGCGCTGTTGTTCGCGTTCAACCGTCATTATCTGACGCTGATTACCTGCGGCGTGCTGCTGGCATCGCTGGCCAATACCGCCATGCCGCAGCTCTTTGCCCTCGCGCGGGAATATGCCGATAACTCGGCGCGTGAAGTGGTGATGTTCAGCTCGGTAATGCGTGCGCAGCTTTCCCTGGCGTGGGTTATTGGCCCGCCGCTGGCGTTTATGCTCGCGCTGAATTATGGCTTTACCATGATGTTCTCCATCGCCGCGGGGATTTTTGCCATCAGCCTGGTTTTAATTGCCTGTGTGTTGCCATCGGTGGCCCGCATCGAGCAGGCCACGGATAAGCCCGTGACGCAGATTAGCGGCTGGCAGAATAAAAACGTGCGCATGCTGTTTATCGCCTCGACGCTGATGTGGACCTGCAACACCATGTACATCATCGACATGCCGCTGTGGATCAGTAGCGATCTGGGTTTGCCGGACAAACTGGCGGGGATCTTAATGGGTACGGCGGCCGGGCTGGAAATTCCGGCGATGATCCTGGCGGGTTATTACGTCAAACGCTTTGGTAAACGCCGGATGATGGTGGTAGCGGTTGCGGCAGGGGTACTGTTTTATCTCGGTTTAATTCTGTTTCACAGCCGCGAGGCGCTGCTGGCGCTCCAGCTGTTTAACGCTATTTTCATCGGGATTGTTGCCGGGATCGGCATGCTGTGGTTCCAGGACCTGATGCCCGGAAGAGCCGGGTCAGCGACGACGCTTTTCACCAACAGTATTTCCACCGGTGTGATTCTGGCGGGCGTGATTCAGGGCGCGCTGGTGCAAAGCTACGGGCATTTTGCAGTGTACTGGGTGATTGCGGCGATTTCTCTGCTAACGCTGGCGCTAACCTGTCGCGTGAAGGATGTGTGAAATAAGAAGGGGGAGTTTAAAGCCTGGTTTTGCACGCTAATAAATAAATGGCCCGCTCGTCGCGGGCCATTCGCTTTAGTTCATAAATGCAGGCTGCTTGTTCTCGTAGGCTGCAATAGAATCTTCATGCTGTAACGTCAGTCCGATGCTGTCCAGACCGTTGATCATGCAATGGCGACGGAATCCATCAATGCTAAAGGCGTAAGTTTTATCGCCCGCTTTGACGACTTCGGCTTCCAGATCCACTTCAAACGTGATGCCTGGGTTGGCTTTTACCAACGCGAACATTTCGTCGACCTGCGCGTCGCTCAGCGTCACGGGTAACAGCTGGTTGTTGAAGCTGTTGCCGTAAAAGATATCGGCGAAACTCGGTGCGATGACAACCTTAAAGCCGTAATCCGTCAGCGCCCACGGAGCGTGCTCACGAGATGAACCGCAGCCGAAGTTTTCACGCGTTAACAGAATTGAAGCACCTTTAAATTCCGGGAAGTTCAGCACGAATTCTGGATTCGGCTGTTGGCCTTGATCGTCAAGGAAACGCCAGTCGTTAAACAGGTGCGCGCCAAAGCCGGTGCGGGTGACTTTCTGCAGAAACTGTTTTGGAATAATGGCGTCAGTATCCACGTTTGCCGCGTCCAGAGGGACAACCAGGCCTGTATGCTGGGTAAATTTCTCTGCCATGATTGTCTCCTTATTTTAAAACACGAATATCGGCGAAATGACCGGTGACAGCCGCTGCCGCTGCCATTGCCGGGCTGACCAGATGCGTGCGTCCGCCACGGCCCTGACGGCCTTCGAAGTTACGGTTGCTGGTCGAGGCGCAACGTTCACCCGGATTCAGGCGGTCGTTGTTCATTGCCAGACACATGGAACAGCCCGGCAGGCGCCACTCAAAACCGGCTTCAATAAAGATCTTATCCAAACCTTCTGCTTCCGCCTGCGCTTTCACCGGGCCAGATCCTGGGACGACTAACGCCTGCACGCCAGGTGCCACTTTGCGGCCTTTGGCAATCTCGGCAGCAGCGCGTAAATCTTCGATACGGGAGTTGGTGCACGAGCCGATAAAGACTTTATCGATCGCCACTTCAGTCAGTGGAATACCTGGTTTCAGGCCCATATAGGCCAGCGCTTTTTCGGCGCTGGCGCGCTCAACCGGATCGGCAAACGAGGCCGGATCGGGCACATTATCGTTCACGGAAATCACCTGACCTGGGTTGGTTCCCCAGGTGACCTGCGGGGCGATCTCTTCGGCCTGCAGCGTGACGACGGTATCAAAGGTTGCGCCTTCGTCAGTTTGCAGGGTTTTCCAGTACTCTACTGCATCATCAAAATCGTTGCCTTTCGGCGCGTGTAGACGCCCTTTCACATAGTTAAATGTGATGTCATCTGGTGCAACCAGGCCCGCTTTCGCGCCCATTTCGATCGCCATGTTGCACAGGGTCATGCGGCCTTCCATGCTCAGCGCGCGGATCGCATCGCCGCAGAACTCGACAACATGGCCCGTTCCGCCTGCGCTACCGGTTTTACCGATGATCGCCAGAACGATATCTTTGGCGGTAATGCCCGGTGCGGCATGGCCTTTGACTTCGATTTTCATGGTCTTCGCGCGGCCCTGTTTCAGGGTTTGCGTCGCCAGAACATGCTCAACTTCAGAGGTACCAATACCAAACGCCAGCGCACCAAACGCGCCGTGAGTGGCGGTATGGGAGTCGCCGCAGACGATAGTCATACCCGGCAACGTGATGCCTTGTTCTGGGCCCATAACGTGGACGATGCCCTGAAACGGGTGGTTCAGGTCGTACAGTTCAACGCCGAACGCATTGCAGTTTTTGATCAGCTCCTGCATCTGGATGCGCGCCATTTCGCCAGACGCATTGATATCTTTGGTCTGGGTGGAAACGTTGTGATCCATGGTCGCGAAGGTTTTGCCTGGCTGGCGAACCTGGCGGTTGTGCGCCCGCAGGCCGTCAAATGCCTGCGGAGAGGTGACTTCGTGCACCAGATGGCGGTCAATGTACAGCAGCGGAGTTTCGTTTGACGCTTCGTAGACAACGTGCGCATCAAACAGTTTTTCGTATAACGTCCTGGCCATGATTACACCCCTTCTGCGACATAGCGGGCAATGATATCGCCCATTTCATCGGTACTGACTGCCGCCGTGCCGCGCGCTAAATCGCCGGTACGGATGCCTTCTTCTAACGCGCGGTTAATGGCGTTTTCAATCGCATCTGCTGCATCGTTTGCATCCAGGCTGTAGCGCAGCAGCAGCGCCAGTGACAGGATCTGCGCGATTGGGTTAGCAATATTTTTGCCCGCGATATCCGGAGCCGAACCGCCCGCGGGTTCGTACAAACCAAAACCTTCTTCGTTCAGGCTAGCGGATGGGAGCATGCCCATCGAGCCGGTGATCATTGCGCACTCGTCAGAGAGAATATCGCCAAACAGGTTAGAACACAGCAGGACGTCAAACTGCGACGGGTCTTTAATCAGCTGCATGGTGGCGTTGTCGATGTACATGTGCGCCAGCTCAACGTCCGGGTACTCGTTGGCGATTTCATTGACGATTTCACGCCATAAAATGGAGGACTGCAGGACGTTGGCTTTATCAATGGAGGTCACTTTGTGACGGCGTTTGCGTGCGGATTCGAACGCAATACGCGCAATGCGTTCGATTTCAAAACGATGATACACCTCGGTATCAAACGCTTTTTCGTGCTGACCGCTGCCTTCGCGCCCTTTTGGCTGACCGAAGTAGATACCGCCGGTTAATTCGCGCACGCACAGAATGTCGAAGCCGTTAGCGGCGATATCGGCACGCAACGGGCAAAACTCTTCCAGGCCCTGATACAGTTTTGCAGGGCGCAGATTGCTAAATAATTTGAAGTGCTTACGCAGCGGCAATAACGCGCCGCGCTCAGGTTGTCCGGCAGGTGGCAGATGTTCCCATTTCGGGCCGCCGACAGATCCAAAGAGGACCGCATCCGCATTTTCGCAGCCTTCAACCGTGGCTTTCGGCAGCGGCGTGCCGTGGTTATCAATCGCGATACCGCCCACATCATAATGGCTGGTCGAGATTTTCATCGCGAAACGTGTGCGTACAGCTTCCAGGACTTTCAGGGCTTGTGTCATTACTTCCGGGCCAATTCCGTCGCCCGGCAACACAGCAATATGGTAATTCTTCGACATTACACGGTTTCCTTATTGTTCTCTTTATTCTGAGCTTTGCGTTGCAATTCTTTCTCGACTTCGGCGGCGCGCCAGATGTTATTCAGCACATGCACCATCGCTTTGGCAGACGATTCCACAATGTCCGTTGCCAGGCCAACGCCGTGGAAACGGCGACCGTTATAGGTAACAACGATGTCCACCTGACCCAGCGCATCTTTGCCGTGTCCTTTCGCGCTCAGATCATATTTGACCAGTTCGACGTCGTAACCGGTGACGCGGTTGATTGCCTGATAAATGGCGTCTACTGGGCCGTTACCATTCGCGGCTTCTGCTTTGACTTCATCGCCGCAGGCCAGTTTGACGGAGGCGGTGGCGATATCGCTGGAGCCTGACTGCACGCTGAAGTAATCCATGCGGAAATGTTCAGGTTCTTCCTGCTGCTTGTTAATGAACGCGATCGCTTCCAGGTCGTAATCGAACACCTGACCTTTTTTATCAGCCAGTTTCAGGAACGCGTCATACAGGTGATCCATGTTGTAGTCGGTCTCTTTGTAGCCCATCTCTTCCATGCGATGTTTTACCGCCGCACGACCAGAACGGGAGGTCAGGTTCAATTGCACCTGATTCAGGCCGATGGACTCCGGCGTCATGATTTCGTAGTTTTCGCGGTTCTTCAGCACGCCGTCCTGGTGGATACCGGAGGAGTGAGCGAACGCGCCCGTGCCAACAATGGCTTTGTTCGCCGGAATCGGCATGTTGCAAATTTGGCTGACGGTCTGGCTGGTACGCCAGATTTCGTTGTGATTAATGCGGGTCTGCACATTCATAATGTCTTTACGCACTTTAATCGCCATGATCACTTCTTCGAGCGAACAGTTCCCCGCACGCTCGCCAATCCCGTTCATTGCGCCTTCTACCTGACGGGCACCTGCATGAACGGCGGCAATGGCGTTGCCGACGGCCAGGCCTAAATCGTCGTGAGTGTGAACGGAAATGATGGCTTGATCGATGTTGGGTACGCGTTCGTACAGACCGGTAATGATGTTGGAGAACTCAAACGGCATGGTGTAGCCGACGGTGTCCGGGATGTTGATGGTCTTCGCACCCGCGTTTATCGCGGCTTCGACCACGCGCGCCAGATCGGCAATGGGCGTCCGGCCAGCATCTTCACAAGAGAATTCCACATCATCGGTATAATGGCGGGCGCGCTTGATCATATACACCGCGCGTTCGATGACTTCGTCCAGCGTGCTGCGCAGCTTGGTAGCGATATGCATCGGTGAGGTGGCAATAAACGTATGAATGCGGAAGGCTTCGGCCACCTTCAGCGACTCTGCTGCAACGTCGATATCTTTCTCAACACAGCGGGCCAGAGCACAGACGCGGCTATTTTTTATGGTGCGCGCGATAGTTTGTACGGACTCAAAATCACCCGGTGAAGAGACAGGGAAACCCACCTCCATCACGTCAACACCCATACGTTCGAGGGCCAGCGCAATTTGCAGCTTTTCTTTCACACTCAGGCTCGCCTGCAACGCCTGTTCACCATCACGTAAGGTTGTATCGAAAATAACGACTTGCTGGCTCATGGGTTTGGTCCTTGTCTGTCCTGGGGCGCCTTGCTACGAGCATAAAAAAACCCGCGCAATGGCGCGGGTTTCTTGTTTACTGGAGACGATTCAACGTTGAATTTCGTTCGCCAGCCTACCGCGCAAAAGAGATGCGTTTAGTAGTAGTAGGCTGAGAGAACGAACGGTACGAATCATGAATCATGCTCCAGATGAATGCGTTATGCCTTTAGTGGTACTGGATATGCTGATCCAAGTCAACCCCTGTGGTCAAAAACAGGCTAAAGAAATGAAGATATGTGGATTTCTATTTTAGCGTATTGTGCTGGTTTTTATCGTGGAGGCTAATTAATTAGTCTAATATTGGACTCAAAATAAACTTTAAGAATTAATTTAATATAATTCGTTTCAATTGAATACGGCTTGATATGTTTAACATGGAAAGGTTTATTTCATTAAATTCATTGGGTTAACATTTTTATTCGCAAGTTGGAGGTGAATGAAAATCGCACAATGATCATGGATTGTTAACTATCACGTATTGATGGTGTTGAATAGTTTAATAAAGCTTAAATATTAGTTCATCATAAGGCTTATTGTTTATTCATTGGATTTATGGTTTCATTCCAATCCTAATGTTTTAGTTATCACTTTTGGCACTTATCGCGTTAGTATGTCTTTACATCTTCACGTTATTTGCCGTAAGTATTTATATATTCCGAAATTTAAACCTTTCTCTTTCTCTGGTTTTATCTGCATGATAAATAATATATTTAGAAGTTATTACTGCACAAAGATAAAGGGAGTTTAGCGTGACGGTGGAGTTAGATATGTTAGAAAGCAAAATTGAACGGACTCACGTTAGTGACGGGACCCGGCCGCAATTAAGGACGGTGGATCTTAACTTATTAACCGTTTTTGATGCTGTTATGCAGGAACAGAATATTACCCGCGCGGCGCAGTCATTAGGCATGTCGCAGCCTGCAGTGAGTAATGCTGTTGCTCGGCTTAAGCTGATGTTCAATGACGAATTATTTGTGAGATACGGCCGTGGGATTCAGCCTACAGCAAGGGCTTGCCAGCTTTTTGGTTCAGTACGGCAGGCATTGCAGTTGGTGCAAAATGAGCTTCCGGGATCGGGTTTTGAGCCTGTTAGCAGTGAGCGCGTTTTTCATCTCTGCGTGTGCAGTCCGCTGGATAACTATTTAACCTCTGTTATCTATAATAAAGTCGAAGCCATTGCGCCGAATATAAATCTGATATTTAAATCTTCACTTAATCAAAACACAGAACACCAGTTGCGTTATCAGGAAACGGAATTTGTGATTGGCTATGAAGAGTTCCGTCGCCCGGAGTTTTCTTGCGTGCCGTTGTTTAATGATGAAATGGTATTAGTCGCCAGCAAGACGCACCCGCGCATAAATGCACCTTTACTGGAGAGTGATGTGTATCAAGAGCAGCATGCAGTGGTTGCGCTCGACAGATATGCCTCTTTCAGCCAGCCGTGGTATGACACACCCGATAAACAGTCAAGGGTGGCTTATCAGGGAATGGCGATGGTCAGCGTATTAAATATTGTTTCGCAAACCCACCTGGTGGCTATTGCTCCTCGTTGGTTAGCAGAAGAGTTTTCAGATAGGTTAAATCTGCAAGTGATGCCGCTACCGCTAAAATTAAATAGTCGTACCTGTTACCTTTCCTGGCATGAAGCCGCCGGGCGCGATAAAGGCCATCAGTGGATGGAAGAGCTATTAGCCAGTGTTTGCCGTCGTTAACACGGACCGGGATAAATCGATGTGAAACATCGGGTTTATCCCGCTATTTATTTATATTGCAAAATTTTATCTCGCCAGCATTTTTTCTTAACGCCATTTACCGCTCAAAAATAGATAAATTACTGACGCAGCGCTTTTTTTGACGATGAATTATCATCGGAAAAGCTTATCTCAGATGAATACACTGAATTCTTACCTATACCCTGTGTATTCTGCTTTCGAGCGTTTCTTTACGCCACGGTTTGCCGATTGCCTGCCTTAGGGCTAGCGGTTATGGTGAAAGCCACTCTGCAAGAATCTATGACAGGGGAAGCCCTGCTCAGCAAGACGACGAGGAAATGAATTCCTGTGTTCGTCTATAACAACAATAAGCCTGGAGGCAAACCATGGAGATGTTGTCTGGCGCCGAAATGGTCGTCCGGTCGCTCATCGATCAGGGCGTCAAGCAAGTATTCGGTTATCCCGGAGGCGCAGTCCTCGATATTTATGATGCGTTGCACACCGTAGGTGGCATCGATCATGTCCTGGTGCGTCACGAGCAGGCCGCTGTACATATGGCCGATGGGTTGGCGCGCGCCACTGGGGAAGTGGGCGTCGTGCTTGTGACGTCAGGTCCTGGCGCAACCAACGCGATAACGGGTATTGCTACCGCCTATATGGATTCCATCCCGCTGGTGATTTTGTCCGGTCAGGTTGCAACCTCGCTGATTGGCTACGACGCCTTCCAGGAGTGCGACATGGTGGGGATCTCCCGCCCGGTGGTGAAACACAGTTTTCTGGTGAAGCAAACGGAAGATATTCCGGGGGTACTGAAAAAAGCATTCTGGCTGGCGGCCAGCGGTCGTCCGGGCCCGGTCGTGGTCGATTTACCAAAAGATATTCTGAATCCTGCCAATAAATTACCTTACGTCTGGCCTGATTCGGTGAGCATGCGCTCGTATAATCCGACCACGCAGGGCCATAAAGGCCAGATTAAACGGGCATTGCAGACGCTCATTGCGGCAAAAAAACCGGTCGTCTACGTTGGTGGCGGCGCGGTAAACGCGCATTGTCACGAGCAACTGCGTGAGCTTATCGAAAAATTGAACTTGCCCGTTGCCTCCTCATTGATGGGGTTAGGCGCGTTTCCGGCCACTCATCGTCAGGCACTGGGCATGCTGGGGATGCACGGCACATTCGAAGCCAACATGACGATGCATAATTCTGATGTGATTTTCGCCGTTGGTGTGCGTTTTGACGATCGCACGACGAACAATTTGGCCAAGTACTGTCCGAATGCGACGGTGCTCCATATTGATATCGACCCGACGTCTATTTCCAAAACCGTGCCCGCTGATGTGCCTATTGTCGGCGATGCGCTACAGGTTCTGGAACAAATGCTCGAACTGCTGGCGCATGAAACCCCAACGCAACCACTGGATGATATTCGAGACTGGTGGCAGCAGATTGAGCAGTGGCGTGCGCGCCACTGTCTGAAATACGACACGCAAAGTGAGCATATTAAGCCGCAGGCGGTTATCGAAACCATCTGGCGTCTGACCAAGGGTGAAGCCTATGTGACCTCGGATGTGGGTCAGCACCAGATGTTTGCGGCGCTTTACTATCCGTTTGATAAGCCTCGTCATTGGATCAATTCCGGTGGTCTTGGCACGATGGGCTTTGGCTTGCCGGCCGCGTTGGGCGTGAAACTGGCGCTCCCGGACGAAATCGTGGTTTGTGTGACGGGCGACGGCAGTATTCAGATGAACATTCAGGAACTCTCCACAGCACTGCAATACGATTTGCCTGTGCTGGTGCTGAACCTGAATAACGGTTATCTGGGGATGGTGAAACAGTGGCAAGACATGATTTACTCCGGTCGTCACTCCCAGTCGTACATGAAATCGCTGCCAGATTTTGTCCGCGTGGCAGAGGCTTACGGCCATGTGGGCATTCGTGTCAGCGATCCGGCGGAGCTGGAATCGAAGCTTGCTGACGCGCTCGAGCATGTCAGGAATAACCGTCTGGTGTTTGTCGATGTCATCGTAGACGGAACAGAACACGTCTATCCGATGCATATTCGCGGCGGCGGTATGGATGAAATGTGGCTCAGTAAAACGGAGAGAACCTGATATGCGCCGGATATTATCTGTATTACTGGAAAACGAGTCTGGTGCGCTCTCTCGCGTGATCGGACTTTTTGCCCAGCGCGGCTATAACATCGAAAGCCTGACCGTGGCCCCGACTGACGATCCTACGTTATCCCGTATGACCATCCAGACCGTTGGCGATGCGAAAGTGCTGGAGCAGATTGAAAAGCAACTGCACAAGCTGGTGGACGTGCTGCGAGTCAGTGAATTAGGGCAGGGCGCGTATGTTGAGCGCGAAGTCATGCTGGTAAAAATTCAGGCCAGCGGGTACGGCCGTGACGAGGTCAAACGCAATACGGATATCTTCCGTGGGCAGATTATCGACGTCACCCCTTCTATATATACGGTGCAATTGGCCGGAACCAGCGACAAGCTCGATGCCTTCCTTGCTTCGATACGTGATGTCGCCAAAATCGTTGAGGTCGCGCGCTCCGGCATCGTGGGGTTGTCTCGCGGCGATAAAATAATGCGGTAGCAGTGAAAAAAGTTCGCCTCTTTAAGCCTGACCTGCAAAGTCAGGCTTTTTTTTACCGAAACGCAGCGTAAGCGAGATAAAAGCTATTGCCGCCAGGACTATTCTGCGCTTAGATGTAAAAAGGTATAACCATAAACCTGACAAGGCCATGGACTCTTTTTTTCTTTTAAGGGGCAATTGTGAAACTGGATGAAATCGCCCGGCTTGCGGGCGTGTCACGAACTACAGCAAGCTATGTGATCAACGGTAAAGCGAAGCAGTACCGTGTTAGCGATAAAACCGTTGAAAAAGTCATGGCGGTGGTGCGTGAGCATAACTACCATCCGAACGCTGTCGCCGCCGGTTTACGTGCTGGACGTACCCGCTCTATTGGTCTGGTCATTCCGGATCTGGAAAATACCAGCTACACCCGTATCGCCAATTATCTCGAACGCCAGGCTCGCCAGCGCGGCTATCAGTTACTGATCGCCTGTTCTGAAGATCAGCCCGATAATGAAATGCGCTGCATTGAGCATCTGCTGCAACGCCAGGTGGATGCGATTATCGTATCCACTTCCTTGCCACCAGAGCACCCATTTTACCAGCGTTGGGCTAATGACTCGTTCCCGATTGTCGCCCTTGATCGTGCGCTGGATCGTGAACACTTTACCAGCGTTGTCGGTGCCGATCAGGACGACGCGGAAATGCTGGCCGCAGAACTGCGCACCTTCCCAGCGGAAACGGTGCTCTATCTTGGCGCGTTACCGGAGCTGTCCGTCAGCTTCCTGCGTGAGCAGGGGTTCCGCACCGCCTGGAAAGACGATCCGCGTGAAGTCCATTATCTCTATGCCAATAGTTACGAGCGTGAAGCCGCCGCTCAGCTGTTTGAAAAATGGCTTGAGACGCACCCGATGCCGCAGGCACTGTTTACTACGTCGTTTGCACTTTTACAGGGTGTGATGGACGTTACGCTGCGCCGCGAAGGCAAATTGCCGACTGAGCTGGCTATTGCGACGTTTGGTGACAACGAGCTGCTCGACTTCCTGCAATGCCCGGTTCTTGCCGTGGCGCAGCGTCATCGTGACGTTGCGGAGCGCGTGCTGGAAATTGTCCTGGCGAGCCTCGATGAACCACGTAAGCCAAAACCGGGCCTGACCCGTATCAAACGTAATCTTTACCGCCGCGGTGTGTTAAGCCGTCACTAAAACATTAATCAGGGCAGCAATAGCAGCCCTGTTTTTTTCCGAATATTACGGAGAATAATAACCGGACTAAATTTAGGATAATTCCTTAAGAACCATAGCCTGCTATTCTTTTATTTGTTTTTCACCCTTTAGCGGCATTTTTAAGGTTATTAAGAGTTCACTTAATACTATTTTTTTGTATTGTTTTGTTACAAAGACTATTCCCTCGCTGAATTATCAGCCGTTTTTATCTTTCCTATCTGACTTATAGTGCCACCTCTTGTTCTTTCTGGCTTGTACGTTGAATCTGGCGCTGTCATCCCCTGACGATATGTCTTAAAATGCCGCCCGCGTCGCAAACTGACACTTTATATTTGCCTGTATGGATAGAGAGTGAATTTTATCGCTCCTCTGAATATTGATTTTTTTCTTACAAATATTCATGACGTTAATTTTGTCTCGCGAGTTGTGCAGTTATTAATCAAGTTGGGTTATGTCGGTAAATAGGGCGCTTTGGAGTCCTTATCGCGGCAGTCCCGGCTTGACAAGCTTTTCCTTCGCTCCGTAAACTCCTTTATGTGGGAATTTGTGGGTTAAAGTGGCGATAAGGGGTGGAGCTGGCATGTTCCGTGGGGCGACGTTAGTCAATCTCGACAGTAAAGGGCGTTTATCGGTACCAACCCGATACCGCGACCAACTGATCGAAAACGCGTCAGGTCAAATGGTGTGTACCATTGACATCAACCACCCCTGCCTGCTGCTTTACACCTTACCCGAATGGGAAATTATCGAGCAAAAGCTGTCGCGACTGTCGAGCATGAACCCGCAGGAACGCCGCGTGCAGCGGTTGTTGTTGGGGCATGCCAGTGAGTGTCAGATGGATAACTCAGGGCGCTTACTGATTGCGCCTGTGTTGCGACAACATGCCGGTCTGACAAAAGAAGTGATGCTGGTCGGGCAGTTCAACAAGTTTGAACTGTGGGATGAAACGACCTGGTATCAACAGGTCAAGGAAGATATCGACGCTGAACAATCTGATTCCGGTGTCTTATCGGATCGATTGCAGGACTTGTCTCTATAAATATGACGGAAAATTATAAACATACATCGGTGCTGTTGGACGAGGCCGTGAACGGCCTGAATATTCGTCCTGATGGCATCTATATTGATGGCACATTTGGTCGCGGTGGTCACTCGCGTCTGATCCTCTCCCAACTGGGAGCGGAAGGTCGCTTATTGGCAATCGATCGCGATCCGCAGGCAATTGCTGTTGCGAAGACTATCGATGATCCACGCTTTTCATTTGTTCATGGGCCTTTCTCTGCGCTGGCTGACTACGTTAGCGAGCGTGATCTGACGGGCAAGATCGACGGGATTCTTCTCGATCTTGGCGTCTCATCACCACAGCTTGATGATGCTGAACGCGGATTTTCTTTCATGCGTGATGGTCCGCTCGATATGCGTATGGACCCGACGCGTGGTCAATCCGCTGCCGAATGGCTGCTCACGGCTGAAGAAGCCGACATAGCCTGGGTGATCAAAACCTTTGGCGAAGAGCGTTTTGGTAAACGTATCGCGCGCGGCATCGTTGAGCGTAACCGTATTGAGCCGATGACCCGCACGAAAGAGCTGGCAGAAGTGGTGACGGCGGCTACGCCGGTGAAAGATAAATTCAAACATCCCGCGACCCGTACCTTCCAGGCGGTGCGCATTTGGGTCAACAGTGAACTGGAGGAAATAGAGCTGGCGCTAAAAAGCTCGCTCGGCGTGCTGGCCCCTGGTGGGCGGTTATCCATTATCAGCTTCCATTCGCTGGAAGACCGTATTGTGAAGCGTTTTATGCGCGAACAAAGCCGCGGTCCTCAGGTTCCAGCAGGGCTGCCGATGACGGAAGATCAACTCAGGAAACTGGGCGGTCGCTATTTGCGAGTACTAGGCAAGATGATGCCGGGCGAAGAAGAGGTGGCAGAGAATCCACGCGCCCGTAGTTCAGTGCTGCGCATCGCAGAAAGGACGAACGCATGATCAGCAGAGTGACAGAGACCCTAAGCAAAGTTAAAGGATCGTTAGGAAGCAACGAGCGCCATGCCTTGCCTGGCGTGATCGGCGACGATCTTTTGCGGTTTGGGAAGCTGCCACTCTGCTTGTTCATTTGCATAATCGTGACGGCCGTGACAGTCGTGACAACCGCACACCATACCCGTTTACTGACCGCGCAGCGCGAGCAAATGGTGCTCGAGCGTGATGCGCTGGATATCGAATGGCGAAACCTGATTCTTGAAGAAAATGCGCTCGGCGATCATAGCCGGGTTGAACGGATCGCAACGGAAAAGCTGCAATTGCAGCATGTTGATCCTTCGCAGGAAAATATTGTAGTACAAAAATAAGGGAACACGCGACGCATGAGAGCAGCGGCGAAAACGCAAAAACCGAAACGTCAGGAAGAACAGGCCAACTTTGTGAGTTGGCGTTTTGCGTTGCTTTGTGGCTGTATTTTACTGGCGCTGTGTCTGTTGCTTGGTCGCGCTGCGTGGTTACAGATTATCGCGCCGGACATGCTGGTGCGACAGGGGGACATGCGTTCCCTTCGCGTGCAGGAAGTGTCGACCTCACGCGGTTTGATCACTGACCGTTCTGGTCGTCCGTTGGCGGTGAGCGTACCCGTTAAAGCGATCTGGGCCGATCCGAAAGAGCTGCATGATGCTGGTGGCGTCACGCTGGATAATCGCTGGAAAGCGCTTGCCGATGCATTGAAAATGCCGCTCGACCAAATGGCTGCGCGCGTCAATGCCAACCCGAAAGGGCGCTTTATCTATCTGGCGCGTCAGGTGAACCCTGATATGGCCGATTACATTAAGAAACTCAAACTGCCGGGAATACATCTGCGTGAAGAATCACGCCGCTATTATCCGTCAGGAGAAGTGACCGCTCACCTCATTGGCTTTACCAACGTCGATAGCCAGGGCATTGAAGGGGTCGAAAAAAGCTTTGATAAATGGCTGACCGGACAACCGGGCGAGCGAGTGGTGCGTAAAGACCGCTACGGCCGCGTCATTGAGGATATCTCTTCAACGGATAGCCAGGCGGCGCACAATCTCGCATTGAGTATTGATGAACGCTTGCAGGCGCTGGTTTACCGCGAACTCAATAATGCCGTGGCGTTCAACAAAGCCGAATCCGGCAGCGCCGTGCTGGTGGACGTGAGCACCGGCGAAGTACTGGCGATGGCGAACAGCCCGTCCTATAACCCAAATAATCTTACCGGTACGCAGAAAGATATCATGCGTAACCGTACCATCACCGACGTGTTCGAACCGGGTTCGACTGTGAAACCGATGGTGGTAATGACCGCGCTGCAGCGTGGCATCGTCAACGAAAATACCGTTCTGAATACTATTCCTTACCGAATCAACGGCCACGAAATCAAGGACGTGGCGCGTTACAGCGAATTAACCCTGACCGGGGTTTTGCAGAAGTCGAGTAACGTCGGTGTTTCTAAGCTGGCGTTAGCGATGCCGTCCTCAGCGTTAGTAGAAACTTACTCACGTTTTGGGCTTGGAAAGGCGACCAATTTGGGGTTGGTCGGAGAACGCAGTGGCTTATATCCTCAAAAACAACGGTGGTCTGACATAGAGAGGGCCACCTTCTCTTTCGGCTACGGGCTAATGGTAACTCCGTTACAGTTGGCGCGAGTCTATGCAACGATCGGCAGCTATGGCGTTTATCGTCCACTGTCGATAACCAAAGTTGATCCACCGGTTCCGGGTGAGCGTATCTTCCCGGAATCCACTGTTCGTACCGTGGTACATATGATGGAGAGCGTGGCGCTGCCTGGCGGCGGCGGCGTGAAGGCAGCGATCAAAGGCTATCGCATCGCCATCAAAACCGGTACCGCGAAAAAAGTGGGGCCTGACGGTCGCTACATCAATAAATACATTGCTTACACCGCAGGCGTTGCGCCTGCAAGCAATCCGCGATTTGCGCTGGTGGTTGTCATTAACGATCCACAGGCGGGTAAATACTACGGTGGCGCCGTCTCCGCGCCGGTGTTCGGTGCCATCATGGGCGGCGTTCTGCGTACCATGAATATCGAACCAGATGCGCTGTCGACGGGCGAAAAAAGTGAATTTGTAACTAATCAAGGCGAGGGAACAGGTGGCAGATCGTAATTTGCGCGACCTTCTTGCTCCGTGGGTACAAAACGTACCTGCGCGGGCACTGCGAGAGATGGTACTCGACAGCCGTGTGGCTGCGTCGGGCGATCTTTTCGTTGCGGTAGTCGGTCATCAGGCGGACGGGCGTCGATATATCCCGCAGGCGATTGCGCAAGGTGTAGCTGCCATTATTGCTGAGGCAAAAGATGACGCAACCGACGGTGAAATCCGCGAAATGCACGGCGTGCCGGTCATCTATCTCAGCCAGTTGAATGAGCGTCTTTCCGCCCTGGCGGGACGTTTTTATCATGAACCGTCTGACCAGTTACGATTGGTTGGCGTCACCGGAACCAACGGTAAAACCACCACCACGCAGTTGATGGCGCAGTGGGCCCAGTTGCTGGGTGAAACGGGCGCGGTGATGGGCACGGTCGGCAATGGTCTGTTGGGTAAAGTCAATCCAACGGAAAACACCACCGGTTCAGCGGTTGATGTGCAACATGTACTTTCCGGCCTAGCAGGGCAGGGCGCGACGTTTGCCGCCATGGAAGTCTCTTCTCACGGCCTGGTGCAGCACCGCGTCTCAGCGCTGAAGTTTGCGGCGTCTGTGTTTACCAACCTGAGTCGCGACCACCTCGATTATCACGGTGACATGGAAAATTACGAAGCAGCGAAATGGCTGCTCTATTCCACGCATCACTGCGGTCAGGCGATCATCAACGCCGACGACGAAGTGGGCCGCCGTTGGCTGGCAAAATTGCCAGATGCGGTTGCGGTTTCAATGGAAGACCATATTAATCCGAATTGCCATGGCCGTTGGCTGAAGGCGACGGACGTGGATTATCACGACAGCGGCGCAACGATCCGCTTTGCTTCTTCATGGGGCGAAGGCGAAATCGAAAGCCGTTTGATGGGCGCATTTAACGTCAGCAATCTGTTGCTGGCGCTGGCCACGCTGTTGGCGCTGGATTATCCGCTATCCGAGCTGGTGAATACCGGCGCATGCTTGCAGCCTGTTTGCGGACGGATGGAAGTATTTACCGCGCCGGGCAAACCGACGGTGGTGGTCGATTACGCTCACACCCCGGATGCGCTGGAAAAAGCGCTCCAGGCTGCCCGTCTGCACTGCACGGGTAAGCTGTGGTGCGTCTTTGGCTGCGGCGGCGATCGCGACAAAGGTAAGCGCCCACTTATGGGGGCGATTGCTGAACAGTTCGCGGATATTCCGGTCGTGACCGATGACAACCCGCGTACTGAAGAGCCGCGTGCCATTATCAACGATATCCTCGCCGGTATGATGGATGCGGGCCACGCTCGTGTGGTTGAAGGCCGCGCCGAAGCGGTGACCAATGCGATTATGCAGGCCAAAGAAAATGACGTCGTGCTGCTGGCTGGCAAGGGGCATGAAGACTATCAAATTGTCGGAGCACATCGTCTGGATTATTCCGACCGTGTGACGGCTGCGCGTCTGCTGGGAGCGTTGGCATGATCAGCATTACGCTACGTCAGGCTGCCACGGTGCTAAATGGCGAGCTGCAAGGTCAGGATCTGACTGTTGATGCGGTGACGACGGATACCCGTAAAATTACGCCGGGCTGTTTGTTCGTCGCGCTGAAAGGCGAGCGCTTTGATGCGCATGATTTTGCCGATCAAGCAAAAGAGAACGGCGCTGGTGCGCTACTGGTTAGCCGTAAACTGGACATCGATCTGCCGCAGTTGGTGGTAAAAGACACGCGCCAGGCGTTTGGTGAGCTGGCTGCCTGGGTTCGCCAGCAGGTCCCCGCGCGCGTTGTGGCGCTGACGGGCTCTTCCGGCAAAACCTCTGTCAAAGAGATGACGGCCGCGATTCTCAGCCAATGTGGCAATACGCTTTACACTGCCGGCAATCTGAATAACGACATCGGCGTGCCGATGACGCTGCTGCGTTTGACTGAAGAACATGAGTACGCCGTTATTGAACTCGGTGCCAATCATCAGGGTGAAATCGCCTGGACTGTTGATTTAACGCGTCCGGAAGCGGCATTAGTCAATAACCTTGCGGCAGCGCATCTTGAAGGATTTGGTTCGCTGGAAGGTGTGGCAAAAGCGAAAGGTGAAATTTATGGCGGCTTGCCGGAGAACGGCATTGCCATTATGAATGCCGATAACAATGACTGGCTGAACTGGCAAAACATCATTGGCTCGCGTAAAACCTGGCGCTTCTCGCCAAATGCCGCGAACAGCGATTTTTCCGCGACGAATATCCATGTGACCTCACATGGCACGGAATTTACCTTAAAGACCCCGACGGGGGATGTCGATGTGCTATTGCCTCTGCCGGGTCGTCACAATATTGCGAATGCACTCGCTGCTGCGGCACTGTCGATGGCCGTTGGCGCAACGCACGATGCGATCAAAACGGGGGTGTTAAACCTCAAGGCCGTGCCGGGACGTTTGTTCCCTATCCAACTGGCTGAAAACAAGCTGCTTCTTGATGACTCTTACAACGCTAACGTCGGCTCCATGACCGCTGCGGTACAGGTGCTATCAGAAATGCCTGGCTATCGCGTGATGGTTGTAGGCGATATGGCTGAGCTGGGCGATGAGAGCGAAGCGTGTCATATCCAGGTGGGTGACGCGGCAAAAGCATCCGGTATTGATTGCGTATTAAGTGCAGGAAAATTAAGCCAGGCCATCAGCCAGGCAAGCGGTGTTGGTGAACATTTTGCCGATAAAACTGCGCTGATTACGCGTTTGAAAAAGTTAGTTGCAGAGCATCAAATTGTGACTGTTTTAGTGAAGGGTTCACGTAGTGCCGCCATGGAAGAGGTTGTGCACGCATTACAGGAGAACGGAACATGTTAGTTTGGCTGGCCGAACATTTGGTCAAATATTACTCAGGCTTTAACGTCTTTTCGTATCTGACGTTTCGCGCCATCGTCAGCCTGCTGACTGCGCTGTTCATCTCTTTGTGGATGGGCCCGCGCATGATTGCCCGTCTGCAAAAACTCTCTTTCGGTCAGGTTGTCCGCAATGACGGCCCAGAATCGCACTTCAGCAAGCGCGGCACGCCAACAATGGGCGGGATCATGATCCTCACCGCGATTGTTGTCTCCGTATTGCTGTGGGCCTACCCGTCCAACCCGTACGTCTGGTGCGTTCTCACCGTGCTGATTGGTTACGGCATTATTGGTTTCGTTGATGATTACCGCAAAGTGGTGCGTAAAGACACCAAAGGCCTTATCGCCCGCTGGAAATACTTCTGGATGTCGGTGATTGCGCTGGGCGTGGCGTTCGCGCTGTATCTGGCGGGTAAAGACACCCCGGCAACTGAGCTGGTCGTGCCGTTCTTCAAAGACGTGATGCCACAGCTTGGATTGTTCTACATCCTGCTGGCGTATTTCGTGATTGTCGGCACCGGCAATGCGGTGAATCTGACCGATGGTCTCGACGGCCTGGCAATCATGCCAACTGTCTTTGTCGCAGGTGGCTTTGCGCTGGTAGCGTGGGCGACCGGTAACATGAACTTTGCCAATTACTTACACATTCCGTATCTGCGCCATGCCGGTGAACTGGTGATCGTCTGTACGGCGATTGTGGGCGCGGGGCTTGGCTTCCTGTGGTTTAACACCTATCCGGCTCAGGTCTTTATGGGTGACGTCGGTTCGCTGGCGCTGGGCGGCGCGCTGGGCAGTATCGCCGTGCTGCTGCGTCAGGAATTCTTGCTGGTGATCATGGGCGGCGTATTTGTGGTCGAAACGCTTTCGGTGATTTTACAGGTCGGTTCCTTCAAGCTGCGCGGTCAGCGCATCTTCCGTATGGCGCCGATTCATCACCACTATGAACTGAAAGGCTGGCCGGAGCCGCGCGTGATTGTGCGCTTCTGGATTATTTCGCTGATGCTGGTGCTGATTGGCCTCGCAACACTGAAGGTGCGTTAATCATGGCAGATTACCAGGGCAAAAAAGTCGTTATCATCGGGTTAGGCCTGACGGGGCTTTCCTGCGTGGACTTTTTCCTCGGACGGGGCGTGACGCCGCGTGTGATGGATACGCGTGTTTCACCGCCGGGTCTGGATAAACTTCCGGAAGAGGTGGAACGCCACCTTGGTGGTCTGAACGATGATTGGCTGCTGGCCGCCGATTTAATTGTGGCAAGCCCAGGGTTTGCTCTGGCGCACCCTTCGTTAAGCGCTGCGGCTGATGCGGGCGTTGAGATTGTTGGCGATATCGAACTGTTCTGCCGCGAAGCGCAGGCACCGGTTATCGCGATCACTGGCTCCAACGGCAAAAGCACCGTCACCACGCTGGTGGGTGAAATGGCGAAAGCCGCGGGCATTAACGTGGGCGTCGGCGGCAATATCGGTTTACCTGCTCTGATGCTGCTGGATCAGGATCGTGAATTGTACGTTCTGGAACTCTCAAGCTTCCAGCTCGAGACCACGTCGAGTTTGCACGCCGTTGCTGCGACGATCCTGAACGTTACCGAAGATCATATGGACCGTTATCCGTTTGGGTTGCAGCAATATCGTGCGGCCAAACTGCGCGTCTATGAAAATGCCAAAGTGTGCGTAGTGAATGCCGACGATGCGCTGACCATGCCGGTGCGCGGTGCGGATGAACGCTGCGTCAGTTTTGGCATCAATATGGGTGACTATCACCTGAATCATCAGCAGGGCGACACCTGGCTGCGTGTGAAAGGTGAGAAAGTGTTGAACGTGAAAGAGATGAAACTTTCCGGACAACATAACTACACCAATGCGCTGGCAGCACTGGCGCTGGCAGATGCTGCGGGTCTACCGCGTGCATCAAGTCTGAAAGCATTGACCACGTTTACGGGCCTGGCGCATCGCTTCCAACTGGCGCTTGAGCATAACGGCGTTCGCTGGATCAACGACTCAAAAGCCACCAACGTTGGCAGCACAGAAGCCGCGCTAAATGGGTTACGTGTCGATGGTACGTTGTACCTGCTGCTCGGAGGCGACGGTAAATCAGCTGATTTCTCATCTCTCAAGCCTTATCTGACAGGCGATAAAATCCGCTTGTACTGCTTTGGCCGTGACGGTGCTGAACTGGCCGCGTTGCGCCCGGAAATCGCGACACAGACTGAGACCATGGAACAGGCGATTCGCCTTATTGCACCGGCAGTTCATCCGGGTGATATGGTGCTGCTGTCTCCAGCCTGTGCGAGCCTCGATCAGTTTAAGAATTTCGAACAGCGTGGCGATCTCTTTGCCCGCCTGGCGAAGGAGTTAGGCTGATGCGTTTATCTCTCCCTCGCCTGAAAATGCCGCGCCTGCCTGGATTTGGGATCCTGGCGTGGCTCTTTGCGGCATTGAAGGGCTGGGTGATGGCTTCCCGTGATAAAGATTCCGACAGCCTGATTATGTATGACCGCATGCTGCTCTGGCTGACGCTGGGGCTGGCTGCGATCGGTTTTATCATGGTGACATCTGCCTCCATGCCCGTTGGACAGCGCCTGGCAAACGATCCCTTCCTGTTCGCGAAACGTGATGGTTTGTACATTATTCTGGCGTTTTGCCTGGCCATGATCACGCTGCGTTTGCCAATGGAATTCTGGCAGCGTCACAGCACTGCCATGCTGATCGCCTCGATTATCATGCTGCTGATCGTGTTGGTGGTGGGGAGCTCGGTCAACGGTGCATCGCGCTGGATTGCCTTTGGCCCGCTGCGTATTCAGCCCGCTGAATTTACCAAGCTGTCGCTGTTCTGCTATCTCGCGAACTACCTTGTGCGCAAGGTTGATGAGGTACGTAACAACCTGCGCGGCTTCTTAAAGCCGATGGGCGTCATTCTAGTGCTGGCTGTTTTACTGCTGGCGCAGCCGGATCTCGGTACCGTCGTGGTGTTATTCGTTACGACGCTGGCGATGCTGTTCCTGGCGGGTGCAAAGCTGTGGCAGTTTATCGCCATCATCGGCATGGGAATCTCGGCGGTCGTGCTGCTGATCCTCGCCGAACCGTATCGTATCCGCCGCGTGACCTCTTTCTGGAACCCGTGGGAAGATCCGTTTGGCAGTGGCTACCAGCTGACCCAATCGTTAATGGCCTTTGGCCGTGGCGAAATATGGGGTCAAGGTTTAGGCAATTCCGTACAAAAACTGGAATATCTGCCCGAGGCTCATACCGACTTTATCTTCTCCATCATCGGGGAGGAACTGGGTTATATCGGTGTGGTATTAGCACTTTTAATGGTATTCTTCGTCGCTTTCCGCGCCATGTCCATTGGCCGAAAAGCGCTGGAAATCGATCATCGCTTCTCCGGTTTCCTGGCCTGCTCAATTGGTATCTGGTTTAGCTTCCAGGCATTGGTCAACGTTGGCGCAGCAGCCGGTATGCTGCCGACTAAGGGCCTGACGTTGCCGTTGATCAGCTACGGTGGTTCGAGTCTGCTGATTATGTCGACCGCCATTATGTTTTTGTTGCGCATAGATTATGAGACGCGTCTGGAAAAAGCCCAGGCGTTTACACGAGGTTCACGATGAATCAACCGAAGCGGTTAATGGTGATGGCGGGCGGTACCGGTGGACATGTTTTCCCGGGACTGGCGGTCGCGCACCATTTAATGGATCAGGGCTGGCAAGTGCGCTGGCTGGGAACCGCCGATCGTATGGAAGCGGATTTGGTGCCGAAACACGGTATTGAGATCGACTTTATTCGTATTTCAGGCCTGCGCGGCAAAGGTATCAAAGCGATGCTGCTGGCGCCGGTGCGCATTTTTAATGCCTGGCGACAGGCGCGCGCCATCATGAAACGTTTTAAACCTGACGCGGTATTGGGTATGGGCGGTTACGTCTCTGGCCCTGGCGGTCTTGCGGCATGGTCGCTGGGTATTCCGGTTATTCTGCATGAGCAAAACGGAATCGCCGGACTGACCAACAAATGGCTGGCGAAAATCGCCACCAAAGTGATGCAGGCTTTTCCTGGCGCGTTTCCGAATGCGGATGTCGTGGGGAATCCGGTGCGTGTTGACGTGTTGGCTTTACCGCTGCCTCAGGAGCGTCTTCTTGGACGTGATGGTCCGGTTCGCGTGTTGGTTATCGGCGGATCGCAAGGTGCGCGGGTATTGAACCAGACGCTTCCGCAGGTGGCTGCAAAGCTGGGTGATGCCGTGACCATCTGGCATCAAAGCGGCAAAGGTGCGCAGCAAACCGTGGAACAGGCTTACGCCGAGGCAGGTCAATCTCAGCATAAAGTCACTGAATTTATTGATGACATGGCCGCGGCGTATGCCTGGGCGGATGTCGTGGTGTGTCGCTCTGGCGCGCTGACGGTGAGTGAAATTGCTGCGGCAGGTTTGCCTGCTGTGTTTGTGCCTTTCCAGCACAAGGATCGTCAGCAGTACTGGAATGCGTTGCCGCTTGAAAAAGCCGGTGCCGCCAAAATTTTTGAACAGCCGCAGTTTACCGCAGACGCGGTCGCCACCACTCTGGCGGGCTGGAATCGAGAAACATTGCTGGAAATGGCTGAACGCGCGCGCGCGGCGGCGATTCCTGATGCGACCGAACGGGTGGCAAACGAAGTGAGCCTGGCAGCAAAGGCTTAACCCTTGTAGCGCGTTTTGCGTTACGCGAATTTTAAGAAGTATCGATGGCGGTTAGAGAATGAATACACAACAACTGGCGAAACTGCGTTCAATCGTGCCCGAGATGCGTCGCGTCCGGCACATCCACTTCGTTGGCATTGGCGGCGCAGGCATGGGCGGTATTGCCGAAGTTCTGGCTAACGAAGGCTATCAGATCAGTGGTTCCGATCTGGCACCGAACCCTGTTACGCAACAGTTGGCGTCGCTCGGGGCGACGATTTATTTCAACCACCGTCCGGAAAACGTACGTGATGCGAGTGTGGTCGTGGTGTCTAGCGCGATCTCATCTGATAACCCTGAAATCGTAGCTGCGCACGAAGCGCGCATCCCGGTGATCCGCCGTGCAGAGATGCTGGCAGAACTGATGCGTTTTCGTCACGGAATTGCCGTTGCAGGTACGCACGGCAAAACGACGACCACGGCGATGGTGTCCAGTATTTATGCGGAAGCAGGTCTTGATCCGACGTTCGTCAATGGCGGTCTGGTTAAAGCGGCTGGTGTGCACGCACGTTTGGGCCACAGCCGTTATCTGATTGCGGAAGCAGATGAAAGCGATGCGTCGTTCCTGCATCTGCAGCCGATGGTGGCGATTGTCACCAATATCGAAGCCGACCATATGGACACTTACCAGGGCGACTTTGAAAATTTAAAGCAGACATTCATAAACTTTCTGCACAACCTGCCGTTTTATGGTCGTGCGGTAATGTGTGTTGACGATCCGGTCATTCGCGAGCTACTGCCACGCGTCGGGCGTCAGACAACGACTTATGGTTTCAGTGAAGACGCTGACGTGCGTGTGGAAAGCTACACGCAAACCGGTGCGCAAGGGCATTTCACCCTGGCGCGTCAGGACAAAGAGCTGCTGCACGTGACGCTTAACGCGCCGGGCCGCCACAATGCGTTGAATGCCGCTGCTGCTGTTGCGGTGGCAACAGAAGAAGGCATTGAAGACGACGATATTTTACGTGCGTTAGAGAGTTTCCAGGGGACCGGGCGTCGTTTCGACTTCCTGGGTGAATATCCGCTGGAGCCCGTGAACGGTAAATCCGGCACAGCGATGCTGGTCGATGATTACGGTCACCATCCGACCGAAGTGGATGCGACGATCAAAGCGGCCCGTGCAGGCTGGCCGGATAAAAATTTGGTCATGCTTTTCCAGCCGCACCGCTATACCCGTACGCGCGATCTGTATGACGATTTCGCCAATGTGCTTTGCCAGGTGGATGCGCTACTGATGCTGGATGTCTATGCCGCTGGCGAAACGCCGATTCCGGGCGCGGATAGCCGTTCATTGTGCCGCACGATTCGCGGTCGCGGTAAAGTTGATCCGATTTTGGTCTCCGATCCTGCTCAGGCTGCTGAGATGCTGGCGCAGGTATTAACGGGTAACGATTTGATTTTGATACAGGGTGCGGGAAACATCGGCAAAATCGCACGTAACTTATCTGAAATCAAACTGAAGCCGCAAACCTCAGGGGATGAACGCCATGGCTGATAAGATTGCGGTCCTGATGGGTGGCACCTCTGCGGAACGCGACGTTTCGCTCAATTCCGGCGCAGCTGTTTTGGCTGGTCTTCGTGAAGGTGGCGTTAATGCCCATCCGGTTGATCCAAAAGACATTGATGTAACGCGTTTGAAAGTGATGGGCTTTGATAAAGTCTTTATCGCGTTACACGGTCGCGGCGGTGAAGACGGCACTTTGCAGGGCTTGCTGGATTTAATCGGCATGCCTTATACCGGTAGCGGTGTGATGGCTTCCGCCATTTCCATGGATAAACTGCGCAGTAAATTGCTGTGGCAGGGTGCGGGTTTGCCTGTGGCGCCGTGGGTTGCAGTGACGCGTCGCGAGTTTGAATCAGGCCTGGAAGTTGGCGTTAATCAGCGTATTGAACAGCTGGCGTTACCGGTTATTGTAAAGCCCAGCTGTGAAGGCTCAAGCGTAGGAATGTCGAAAGTTGATAAAGCTGATGATTTAACCTCTGCTTTAGCGCTGGCTTTTCAACATGATGAAGAAGTTCTGATTGAGAAATGGCTTGGCGGTCCAGAATTTACCGTGGCGATGCTTGGTGAAGAAATTTTACCGTCAATTCGCATCCAACCGGCTGGAACCCTCTATGATTATGAAGCGAAGTATCTCTCTGATGAGACGCAATATTTCTGCCCAAGTGGTCTGGAAGCAGAACGTGAAGAAGAATTAAAGGCCCTGGTGCTTAAAGCCTGGACTGTTTTGGGTTGCCGTGGCTGGGGGCGGATCGATGTGATGCAGGACAGCGACGGACAATTTTATCTGCTGGAAGCCAATACCTCGCCGGGTATGACCAGCCACAGTCTGGTGCCGATGGCCGCACGTCAGGCCGGGATGACCTTCTCGCAATTAGTTGTTCGTATTCTGGACCAGGCGGGCTGATATGTCTCAGGCTGCATTGAACACGCGGAACCGTGAAGAAGAAGAGGAATATTCTTCTTCAGGGCGGAGTAATGGAACGCGTCTTGCAGGGATTATTTTCCTGCTGGGTGTGCTGTGTACCGTGTTTATCAGCGGCTGGATGGTGTTGGGCTGGATGGAAGATGCGCAGCGGTTACCTCTCTCAAAACTGGTGTTGACCGGGGAGCGGCATTACACACGCAACGACGATATTCGCCAGTCAATTCTGGCTCTGGGGCCGCCTGGGACATTCATGACTCAGGACGTCAACATCATTCAGAGTCAGATTGAACGTCTGCCATGGATAAAGCAGGCGAGCGTAAGAAAGCAATGGCCTGATGAATTGAAGATTCATCTGGTTGAATTTGTGCCGATAGCGCGTTGGAATGATCAGCATATGGTTGACGTAGACGGAAATTCGTTCAGCGTCCCGGCCGATCGTGTTAGCAAGCAAAGTTTACCGATGCTGTATGGTCCGGAAGGAAGCGAAAACGAAGTCCTACAAGGTTTTCGTGAAATGGGTCAGGTGCTGGCTAAAGACAGATTTACGTTAAAAGATGCAGCAATGACCGCTCGTCGCTCGTGGCAACTGACGTTAACGAATGGGATTAAGCTTAATCTTGGTCGCGGTGACACGATGAAGCGTTTGGCGCGTTTTGTAGAACTTTACCCCGTTTTACAGCAGCAGGCGCAGACAGACGGCAAACGGATAAGCTACGTTGATTTGCGCTACGACTCAGGCGCAGCAGTCGGTTGGGTGCCGGCTCCGGTTGAGGAACCTAATCAACAACAGAATCAGGCACAGGTACAGGCAGAATAACAATGATCAAGGCGACGGACAGAAAACTGGTAGTTGGACTAGAGATTGGCACCGCGAAGGTTGCCGCTTTAGTAGGGGAAGTTCTGCCCGACGGTATGGTCAATATCATTGGCGTGGGCAGTTGCCCTTCCCGTGGTATGGATAAAGGTGGGGTAAACGACCTTGAATCGGTGGTGAAATGCGTACAGCGCGCCATCGATCAGGCAGAGTTAATGGCAGATTGCCAGATCTCCTCCGTATATCTTGCGCTTTCTGGTAAGCATATCAGCTGCCAGAACGAAATTGGGATGGTGCCGATTTCCGAAGAAGAAGTGACGCAAGAAGACGTTGAGAATGTTGTGCACACGGCAAAGTCAGTGCGCGTGCGCGATGAGCATCGTGTCCTGCATGTGATCCCACAGGAATATGCGATCGATTATCAAGAGGGTATTAAAAACCCCGTCGGTCTTTCCGGCGTACGTATGCAGGCAAAAGTGCATTTGATCACCTGTCATAACGATATGGCGAAAAACATCGTCAAAGCCGTTGAACGTTGTGGCCTGAAGGTAGACCAACTTATTTTTGCAGGACTGGCGGCCAGTTATTCGGTCCTGACGGAAGATGAACGCGAACTGGGCGTTTGTGTGGTCGACATTGGCGGTGGAACAATGGATATCGCCGTGTACACTGGTGGTGCCTTGCGTCATACCAAAGTAATCCCGTACGCTGGGAACGTCGTGACAAGTGATATTGCCTACGCCTTTGGTACACCACCGAGCGATGCAGAGGCGATCAAAGTCCGTCACGGTTGCGCATTGGGTTCTATCGTGGGCAAAGATGAGAGCGTTGAAGTGCCAAGCGTAGGCGGGCGTCCGCCGCGTAGTCTGCAACGGCAGACTCTGGCAGAGGTGATTGAGCCGCGTTATACCGAGCTGCTTAACCTCGTCAACGAAGAGATTTTACAGTTACAAGAACAGCTTCGTCAGCAGGGCGTGAAACATCATCTTGCGGCGGGGATTGTATTAACCGGCGGCGCGGCGCAAATTGAAGGTCTAGCGGCCTGCGCGCAGCGAGTGTTCCATACGCAAGTTCGTATTGGTGCACCGCTGAATATTACCGGTTTAACGGATTATGCCCAGGAGCCGTATTATTCAACGGCTGTGGGTCTGCTTCACTACGGGAAAGAGTCCCATTTGAGTGGTGAAGCGGAAGTGGAAAAGCGTACGTCAGTCGGGTCGTGGGTCAAACGACTCAATTCCTGGCTGCGAAAAGAATTTTGATTTTTTAAAGAGACCGGAGAAAATTAGCGGTCTCAGGCGACAGGCACATACGCGAAGTCCTTCAAAACGTTTTTACAGCGTGAAGGATGAAGTGTAAAAACGGAGAGAAACCATGTTTGAACCAATGGAATTAACCAACGACGCGGTGATTAAAGTCATCGGCGTCGGTGGCGGCGGCGGTAACGCTGTTGAGCATATGGTGCGTGAGCGCATTGAAGGCGTTGAATTCTTTGCAGTCAACACCGACGCACAGGCATTACGCAAAACGGCTGTAGGCCAGACTATTCAGATCGGTGGTGGTATCACCAAAGGTCTGGGCGCTGGTGCTAACCCAGAAGTGGGTCGTAATGCAGCTGAAGAAGACCGTGAAGCACTGCGTGCTGCGCTCGATGGCGCGGACATGGTGTTTATTGCAGCGGGCATGGGTGGTGGTACCGGTACTGGAGCAGCACCCGTTGTCGCTGAGGTCGCTAAAGATTTAGGTATTCTGACCGTTGCAGTTGTGACTAAGCCTTTCAATTTTGAAGGCAAGAAGCGCATGGCATTCGCGGAGCAGGGTATCACCGAGTTGTCTAAACACGTGGACTCTCTGATCACGATTCCGAACGACAAACTGCTCAAAGTCTTGGGTCGCGGCATCTCTCTGCTTGACGCCTTTGGCGCAGCAAATGACGTGCTTAAAGGCGCAGTCCAGGGTATCGCTGAACTGATTACTCGTCCTGGCCTGATGAACGTTGACTTTGCAGACGTGCGCACCGTGATGTCCGAAATGGGCTACGCGATGATGGGTTCTGGTGTGGCGAGCGGTGAAGACCGTGCAGAAGAAGCGGCTGAAATGGCCATCTCTTCCCCACTGCTGGAAGATATCGATTTGTCGGGTGCGCGTGGCGTTCTGGTCAACATTACCGCTGGCTTTGACCTGCGTCTTGATGAGTTCGAAACGGTGGGTAACACCATCCGTGCGTTCGCTTCAGATAACGCGACTGTGGTTATCGGTACTTCCCTTGATCCGGAAATGAACGACGAACTGCGTGTGACTGTTGTTGCAACCGGTATTGGCATGGACAAACGTCCAGAAATTACCCTTGTGACGAATAAACAGACTCAGCAGCCTGTCATGGATCGTTACCAGCAGCACGGTATGGCTCCGCTGACTCAAGAGCAGAAACCAGCCGCTAAAGTGGTTAACGATAATACGCCGCAAACCGCGAAAGAACCGGATTATCTGGATATCCCAGCATTCCTGCGCAAGCAAGCTGACTAAGAATTGGCTGGAATTTGGGGATTTTCGCTCTTTGTGCTAAACTGGCCATCCGTTAGTGATATACACTTTCGGCTGGATAAGTAATTTGGCGAGATTATACGATGATCAAACAAAGGACACTTAAACGTATCGTTCAGGCGACTGGCGTCGGTTTACATACCGGCAAAAAAGTCACACTGACGTTGCGCCCTGCGTCGGCCAATACCGGGGTCATCTATCGTCGCACCGACTTGAATCCACCGGTAGATTTCCCGGCCGATGCCAAATCTGTGCGTGATACTATGCTCTGTACCTGTCTGGTCAATGAGCATGACGTGCGGATTTCTACCGTAGAGCACTTGAATGCCGCCCTCGCGGGTCTGGGTATCGACAACATTGTTATCGAAGTCGATGCGCCTGAGATTCCGATCATGGATGGTAGTGCTGCTCCGTTCGTTTATTTGTTGCTGGACGCTGGCATCGAAGAACTGAACTGTGCGAAGAAATTTGTTCGCATTAAAGAGACGGTTCGCGTTGAAGATGGCGACAAGTGGGCTGAATTCAAACCGTTTAATGGTTTCTCGTTGGACTTTACCATCGACTTTAACCATCCAGCGATTGATGCCAGTACCCAGCGCTATGCGATGAACTTCTCTGCTGATGCGTTTATGCGTCAAATCAGTCGTGCCCGTACTTTCGGTTTCATGCGTGATATCGAATATCTGCAGTCCCGTGGCCTGTGCCTGGGCGGCAGCTTCGATTGTGCCATCGTTGTTGACGATTATCGCGTGCTGAACGAAGACGGCCTGCGTTTTGAAGATGAATTCGTTCGTCACAAAATGCTGGATGCGATTGGCGACCTGTTCATGTGCGGTCACAATATTATTGGTGCATTTACCGCGTTTAAATCCGGTCATGCATTGAATAATAAGTTACTGCAAGCTGTCCTGGCTAAACAGGAAGCTTGGGAATATGTGACCTTCGAAGACGAAGCTGAATTGCCTCTGGCATTCAAAGCACCGAGCACGGTCCTGGCGTAACGGTAACAGCCGTTTCGTAAAATCGACTGGTTAACCTGGTACTCTCTCCGGCCAGGAAGACCAGTCGTTTTTGTTTCTACAGTTGTGTCGTAATATCCTGCCTGATGTTTGCCCTGCCTGAGCACAATATGTTCGTGCGTTCGCTGCATTCTTGACCGTTTTTACCTGCTGTCGTACGTCATTCCTGCTGCTGTGTTCGAGCTTTAATGGTAATATTTGGGCGCTAAAATAATTTTAGGTAAGCCACTCAAGGCTTATCTTGCGATGGTGGACTCATTGAGCGGAATTCTAACGCGCTGGCGACAATTTGGCAGACGTTACTTTTGGCCGCATCTCTTATTAGGGATGGTTGCGGCGAGCTTCGGCTTGCCTGTACTCAGCGCAAATGCTGAAACGGTTACACCCGCTAAGACCAACACCGCCCGACATGATTTATCCACGCGAGTCAATTTTACCAACCTCGCGCTGTTGGAAGCCACGCGTCGCCCGAATTTCACTGTCGACTATTGGCATCAACATGCAATCCGCACTGTCATTCGTCATCTCTCTTTTGCGATGGCACCGCAGGCAATGCCTGTTGCACAAGAGTCGCTGCCTGTTCAGGCGCAGCACCTGGCATTACTGGATACGCTCAATGCTTTGCTGACTCAGGAAAGTAAGCCGCCTGTCATTGTCCGTCAGCAGACAAACATCACTTTCATTCCCCACGCCGCTTTCTCCGTCTCTGCCTGGATTAGCCAGGTACAGGGCATCCGCGCCGGACCCCAACGCCTCAGCTAAATTAACCGTTTTTCAATACTTTAATTTATCTGCCCATCATGGGGCGCGTGAGAATTTATTATGTTAATCAAATTATTAACCAAAGTTTTTGGCAGTCGTAACGATCGTACCCTGCGCCGCATGCGCAAAGCCGTCACCGTCATCAATGCCATGGAACCGGAGATGGAAAAACTCTCCGACGACGAACTGAAAGCAAAAACCGTTGAGTTCCGCGCACGTCTGGACAAAGGTGAAACAGTAGAAAGCCTGATTCCAGAAGCATTCGCCGTGGTTCGCGAAGCGAGTAAGCGTGTGTTTGGAATGCGTCACTTTGACGTGCAACTGCTCGGCGGTATGGTGTTGAACGAACGTTGCATCGCTGAAATGCGTACCGGTGAAGGTAAAACCCTGACCGCAACCCTGCCTGCCTATCTGAACGCACTGTCCGGCAAGGGCGTACACGTCGTGACCGTCAACGACTATCTGGCGCAACGTGATGCGGAAAACAACCGTCCGTTATTCGAATTCCTGGGCATGTCCGTCGGCATCAACATGTCTGGTTTACCTGCACCAGCTAAGCGTGAAGCCTACGGCGCGGATATCACCTACGGCACCAATAACGAATACGGCTTTGACTACCTGCGCGACAACATGGCATTTAGCCCAGAAGAACGTGTACAGCGTAAGCTGCACTATGCATTGGTCGATGAGGTGGACTCCATTCTGATCGATGAAGCGCGTACCCCACTTATCATTTCTGGCCCGGCTGAAGATAGCTCGGACATGTACCGCAAAGTCGACAAAATCATTCCGCATCTGATTCGTCAGGAAAAAGAAGATTCCGACACATTCCAGGGCGAAGGTCACTTCTCCGTGGATGAAAAAGCGCGTCAGGTGAACCTGACTGAGCGCGGTCTGATTCAGATCGAAGAGCTTTTGGTTGAGCAGGGCATCATGGAAGAGGGTGAGTCACTCTACTCCCCAACCAACATCATGCTGATGCATCACGTGACCGCTGCACTGCGCGCGCATGCTCTGTTTACCCGTGATGTGGATTACATCGTCAAAGACGGTGAAGTTATCATCGTTGATGAACACACCGGCCGTACCATGCAGGGTCGTCGCTGGTCTGATGGTCTGCACCAGGCGGTTGAAGCCAAAGAAGGCGTGGATATTCAGAACGAAAACCAGACGCTGGCTTCTATCACTTTCCAGAACTATTTCCGCCTGTATGAAAAACTGGCTGGTATGACCGGTACGGCTGACACCGAAGCGTTTGAATTCAGCTCCATCTACAAACTGGATACCGTGGTTGTCCCGACCAACCGTCCAATGATCCGTAAAGATATGCCGGATCTGGTGTACATGACCGAAGCGGAAAAAATTCAGGCGATTATCGAAGATATCCGTGAGCGTACTGCAGCAGGCCAGCCGGTTCTGGTGGGTACGATTTCCATTGAGAAATCCGAAGTGGTTTCTCATGAACTGGAAAAAGCAGGGATTAAGCACAACGTTCTTAACGCTAAATTCCACGCCAAAGAAGCGGATATCGTTGCACAGGCGGGTTACCCGGCAGCAGTGACCATCGCAACCAACATGGCGGGTCGTGGTACCGATATCGTGCTGGGCGGTAGCTGGCAGTCAGAGTTGGCTGAGCTGGAAAACCCAACTCCTGAGCAGATTGCACAAGTTAAAGCCGACTGGCAGGTGCGTCACGATGCCGTGCTGGCCTCCGGTGGTCTGCATATCATTGGTACAGAGCGTCACGAATCTCGCCGTATTGATAACCAGCTGCGTGGTCGTGCGGGTCGTCAGGGTGATGCCGGTTCTTCACGCTTCTACCTGTCTATGGAAGATGCGTTGATGCGTATTTTTGCTTCTGACCGTGTGTCAGGCATGATGCGTAAACTGGGTATGAAACCAGGCGAAGCCATCGAACACCCATGGGTGACCAAAGCGATTGCCAATGCACAGCGCAAAGTAGAAAGCCGCAACTTCGACATCCGTAAGCAACTGCTTGAATATGATGACGTTGCTAACGATCAGCGTCGTGCAATTTACACTCAGCGTAACGAACTGCTGGATGTAACTGATGTGAGCGAAACCATCAACAGCATTCGCGAGGATGTGTTTAAAGCGACGATCGATGCCTACATTCCGCCACAATCGCTGGAAGAAATGTGGGATGTTGAAGGTCTGCAAGAACGTCTGAAAAATGACTTCGATCTCGAACTGCCGGTCAAAGAGTGGCTGGACAAAGAGCCGGAGCTGCATGAAGAAACCTTGCGCGAACGTATTCTTGAAAACGCGATTGAGGTTTATAAGCGTAAAGAAGAAGTCGTCGGCACCGAGATGATGCGTCACTTCGAGAAAGGCGTGATGCTGCAAACGCTGGATTCCCTGTGGAAAGAGCATCTGGCGGCGATGGACTACCTACGTCAGGGTATTCACCTGCGTGGTTACGCGCAAAAAGATCCGAAGCAAGAATACAAACGTGAATCCTTCGCGATGTTTGCGACGATGCTTGAATCACTGAAATACGAAGTGATCAGCACCCTGGGTAAAGTCCAGGTTCGCATGCCGGAAGAAGTAGAAGCAATGGAGCAGCAGCGTCGTGAGGAAGCTGAGCGTCTGGCGCAGATGCAACAGCTGAGTCATCAAACTGACGAAAATGAAGCAGCTGAGGCGATTGCTGCCCAAACGGGCGATCGCAAAGTGGGTCGTAACGATCCATGCCCTTGCGGTTCCGGTAAAAAATATAAGTCGTGCCATGGCCGTTTAAGCTAAGCACAGAGTAAATCGAAAAGGCGCAGATCTCTGCGCCTTTTTTATGGGTATAACACTATGAAAGTACTGCAAATTGCCGTCGGGATTATCCGCAATCCATTAAATCAAATCTTTATTACCCAGCGGGCGGCCGATGCCCACATGGCGAATAAACTGGAGTTTCCTGGCGGTAAAATAGAAGCGGGTGAAACGCCTGAAGAGGCGTTAGTTCGCGAGCTTCAGGAAGAGGTTGGGATTACACCGTACAACGCGACATTATTCGATAAACTCGAGTATCAGTTCCCGGACCGTCACATCACGCTGTGGTTCTTTATGGTTGAGAGCTGGGAAGGTGAACCTTGGAGGAAAGAAGAGCAACTCGGGATGTGGATTGAGCAAGGCGCACTGGAGGCTGACAAATTCCCGCCTGCCAATGAACCCGTTATTACCAGACTGATTCAGGGCGTGTAGACCTGCTAACCCGAGTGCCAGCAGGTCCAGCGAAGAACCTAACTACTTCAGTTCTTCGCTCCAGTCATCGCTATCTGACAGGCCACCCTCGCTCGGGATGCGTTTCTCTTCTGCCGCCCATTCACCCAGATCGATGAGCTGACAGCGCTTACAGCAAAACGGGCGAAACGGACTGATTTCACCCCAGACAACAGCTTTGCCACAGGTCGGGCAATTCACGGTAATCACTTCAGACATTGGCACTCCTTAACAGCAAGCCAGTTCAAAATCGAGACGTTCCGGCACGCTTCCATTCTCGCTATCCAGCGGCATAAATCGAATCGCAAAGCGGCTTTTATGGCCTGAAATTTGCGGATAAAGCTGATCGCCGAGTGAAAGTTGCAGTCGCAGCAGGTCGGCATCATCGCCATTATCCTGATAAAAACCGTTAAGGCTGGTTTGCTTGCGAAACGGTGCTGAGTTGCGAACAAGGTCAAGAATCAGGGTCAGCGCTTGATTCATCGGCTCGAGGCTTCCCATCCAGTTTTTTACCTGTGCATCACGCTGTTCTTGCGACATATGCAGCCAGATGTGCAATGTTGGCAGGTCAAAACTACAGCATCCTCCCGGAATACTCAGTCGCTGGCGCACCAGCCCAATCAACCGATCTTCTCGCAGAAATTGCCCAACGCGAGGGGCGGCCATAAGAATAGTGCTGCTTTGCTTCAGCTGCAGGCGGATTGAATCGATACGGTTCTGATCGACGCCTGGGACTTCAGCCCAGCCCTGCAATTTTCGCTGCTGACGTTCGAGTTCTTTGAGCAACTCTGTGCGAACGTCGCCCCGCTCAATAACATCCAGCAGGTCGCCAACGTTGCGGAAAAAATGCAGCGCGGTCGCGTGCTCGGCGATCGGAAGATGAAAAGACATCTGCTGAATGAGAAATTCGATGCGCAGCCAGGTGCGCATTTTCTCATTCAGCGGGTGTTCAAAAAGGATATGAGAACTCATTGTGTTTTGTCCTGTGCTGCGGCCTGCGCGGCATACGTCAGATAGTGTGCGTGCAGGCGGGCAACATCCGATGCAATTGTTTCGGGTGCGCCGTTATTATCAATAACGTCATCTGCGACGGCAAGTCGTGCTTCACGCGTTGCCTGCGCAGCAAGAATTTGTTCAGCATGTTGGCGTGTGACGTTATCGCGCAACATCGTTCGCTGAAGTTGTGTTTCGGGTAACACATCGATGACCAGAATTCTGTTGGCTTTATGCTGAAGTTGATTTTCGACGAGCAACGGAATAACCCATAAAACATACGGCGATGTTGCCGCAGAGATCTGTCGCTGAGTTTCCTGGTGAATCATGGGGTGAAGAAGCGCATTGAGCCAGGTTTTTTCTTCCGGTCGAGAAAAAATGCGCTCGCGCAACAGACGTCTGTTCAGGGAGCCGTCACTGTTAATGATGTCCTGGCCGAAATGCGCTTCAATGGCTCTTAAGCCGGGGGTGTGAGGCTCAACCACCTGTCGGGCAATGATGTCAGCATCAACAATCACGATACCCAAACGTGAGAAAGCGTCAGCAACAGTGCTTTTACCACTCCCGATGCCGCCCGTTAACGCAACAATGTACCCCATTAAATAAAATCCCGGGAAGTATTCATCATTAAAATCATTTAGTTATCGTTTAAAATTGCAGTGGCGTGGGTCTGCCTCTGATTACCCGCTTTATACCAGGTAAATTTATAGGATTGTAGCGTAAAAAAAGAGAAATTCGCAGTCTTGCGGAGCACGTATTAGTGCGTATGATAACGTCACTGGAGTTGTGCTTTACACTTTTTTGCCTCTAACCCCAGGAATCCCCGCATGCGTATCGAAGAAGATCTGAAGTTAGGTTTTAAAGACGTTCTTATCCGCCCTAAACGCTCTACACTGAAAAGTCGCTCAGACGTTGAACTCGAACGCCAATTCACCTTTAAACATTCCGGTCAGACCTGGTCTGGTGTTCCTATCATTGCCGCCAATATGGATACCGTGGGTACCTTCGCGATGGCAACGGCATTGGCGTCGTTCGATATCCTGACCGCAGTGCACAAACACTATAGCGTTGAAGAATGGAATGCCTTTGCCGCTTCAGCTTCCGCAGATGTGCTCAAACATGTGATGGTCTCAACCGGCACCTCTGATACTGATTTCGAGAAAACCAAACAAATTCTGATTGCGAATCCGGCACTGAATTTCCTGTGCATCGATGTGGCTAACGGGTATTCCGAGCATTTCGTGCAGTTTGTTAGCAAAGCACGTGAAGCATGGCCTGATAAAACCATCATCGCTGGCAATGTCGTGACCGGTGAGATGTGCGAAGAGTTGATTCTGGCTGGCGCGGATATTGTGAAAGTCGGCATTGGTCCTGGCTCTGTGTGTACTACACGCGTCAAAACCGGTGTTGGCTATCCTCAGCTGTCCGCCGTGATTGAATGTGCTGATGCCGCTCACGGCCTTGGTGGTCAGATCATTAGTGACGGCGGCTGCACCATGCCTGGTGATGTTGCCAAAGCCTTTGGCGGCGGCGCAGATTTCGTGATGCTGGGCGGGATGCTGGCCGGTCATGAAGAGAGCGGCGGCACAGTCGTTGAAGAAAACGGCGAGAAATTTATGCTCTTCTACGGCATGAGCTCTGAATCAGCAATGAACCGCCACGTCGGTGGTGTTGCGCAGTATCGCGCCGCGGAAGGTAAAACCGTGAAGCTACCATTGCGTGGCCCAGTTGAAAATACCGCCCGCGACGTTATGGGTGGCCTGCGTTCTGCCTGTACCTACGTGGGGGCATCACGACTGAAAGAGCTGACTAAACGCACAACGTTTATTCGCGTTCAGGAACAGGAAAACCGCATTTTCAACAGCCTGTAATTGCTTTGCTCCGCTGGCGCACGCCCGTGTGCCAGCTTTATCCTGCACTCATCGCATCGCCTAAATGGAAAATAGGGAGATACATCGCCACCACCAGCGTTCCGATTATTAACCCGGTCACGATGAGCAGCAGGGGTTCTAACAGCGAGGCCAGGTCGTCGGCCTGCTGAAATGTTTGTTCATTATGATGACGGGCAAGATTGACCAGCATGCTATCAAGGGAACCGGACACCTCTCCTGTTCGCACAAGCTGGATGCATAAGGGCGTGAAGATCCCTGCTTTCGTTAATGACGACCATATTGGGTCCCCCTGCGTAACGCGATCCCTGACCCCTTTCAGGATCTCCTGCCAGTACACCCCCTCAACGGACTCTTGAGAACTTTCCAGCCCCTGTAAAAACGCAATGCCCGCCTGCTGGGTCAGCGACAACACGGTAAAAATCTGACTGAGTTTTTGTCCACGAGCCAGCGATCCCATAATTGGGATACGCAGTAAAAAACGCTGACAGAATCGCTGCCAGCCGAGATGATGCCGTAGGCAACGCATCACGATGACGGGTAAAAATAACGCAAGGATGAGAGCAATGGCTTGCTGGCGTACGAAAGTCGCAAAACCCATCACCCACTGTGTGAGCATAGGAAGCGGTGTATTAAATGTTTTATAAATAGCCGCAAATTCCGGCAGGACGAACGTCACCATCGCCAGTACCACGACCACAGCCAGCGCGAGAATGATCATCGGATAGCGCAGTGCTTTTTTCACCTTCGCGCTAAGCTGTTGCTGCAATTTTTGTTGCTGCGCTAACTGCCGGCAACATTCTTCCAGCTTGCCTGTCAGCTCCCCGGTTTTCATCATGGAGACATAAAGCGGGCTAAATACGTCTGGCCATTTCTTTAAAGCATCGGAGAAGGCGCAGCCTTCGCTGAGATCGTCAGCAAGGTTGTTAAGCAGTGCCTGCCACTGTTTAACGGGATGCTGCTCAGCCAACATTTGCAGGCTGTAGGCAAGCGTGAGACCAGCCTGGAGCAGGGTAGCCAGTTGTCGAAAAATCTCGTAGCAATGATGAGACTGCCACTGCTGGTGCAGAGGGCTGCGCGTGAGCCGAAGTGGGTAAAGTGCTTTGAGTGATAATCGGGTGATTGCTGCCTGGCGATCAATGGCTAATAGCGTCCCTTGTTGAAGCTCGCCCTCGGCAGTCATCGCGCGCCAGCGCCAAAGATGATTAGCAGCCATTCGGTAACCCCAACACGCGGATCAATTCTTCAAAGGTGGTTTGCCCTTTCTCAACGGCCATGCAGCCATGTTCGAAAAGCGTTGTCATGCCGGTCTTTTTTGCCTTGATTTCGACCTCTTCAACGGAGGCGCCGCTGGCAATGGCCTGGCGGATGTCGCTGTTAATAGCCAGGACTTCAAACAGGGCAACGCGGCCGTAAAAACCGTGATAACAACGATCGCATCCCGTCGGTTGCCAGTGAGGTAGCTGTCGCGGCCAGATGTTATGCGGGATGAGCGTTTCCTGATGGGTCTCTTTCGTACAATGAGGACAAAGGCGGCGGACTAGACGTTGAGCGATCACCAGCGTAAGCGCAGAGGAAACCATCCAGCGTGCAACGCCCATCTGCTGAAGCCGCACCAGCGTCTCAAGGGTGGAGTTGGTGTGTAACGTCGAGAGCACCAGATGGCCTGTCTGGGCAGCATTGATAGCAATCTCCGCCGTTTCGCCGTCACGGATTTCCCCCACCATGATGATGTCAGGATCCTGACGTAAAAGTGCCCGTAATACGCTTTGAAAGGTTAGGCCCGCTCGAGGGTTGATTTGTGTTTGATTCAGCCCAGCGAGAGGGATTTCAATGGGATCTTCTACGCTGCACAGATTCACGTCTTGTGTATTACGGGCTTGAAGTGCGCTGTAGAGCGTTACGGTTTTGCCGCTGCCCGTGGGGCCGGTTACCAACAGTAATCCCTGCGGTTGCTGGAGCGCTTGCTCGAAGTGGGCAAGCTGGGCTGTCGTCATACCCAATGTCTCAAGTTCCAGCGCCTGCTGCACCTGATGTAAAAGCCGCAACACAATTTTTTCTCCACCGCGGCAGGGTAACGTGGCGATGCGAAAAGAGACCGATACTCCCGACAGCTCGACGGTAAACTGACCATCCTGCGGTAAACGTCGCTCGGCGATATCCAGATTACCCAGCACCTTTAATCGAGCAATCAGGGTGGTACCTATCGCCGCATTTAGCGGGGGCTGCGGGTATAAGACGCCGTCAATGCGCAAGCGGATTTGCCAGGCATTCCCGGCTGGCTCAACGTGGATATCGGAGGCTCGCTGGCTGAGTGCTTGTAAAAGCGTTCGGTTAAGAATATCCGCCGCCAGGCTTGTATCCTGCGAAATGACGGGCAAATTCGATGTCGAAGACATTTGCTGATGCTTTTCCATGCGCTCTGCCGTCCAGCATTGAATATCGATCCGTTTTTGTGTGGCGAATCGCAGGGCCTCCATCATTTCCGCAGCAGGGGTTCCCGCCACGGCAATACTCACCATTTCAGCGTCGCTACTGAGAATAAGCGCATGATGACGCTGGCACAGCATGACCAGTTGTTCCGAATTCATCGTTCGCTTCCTCAATTATTATCAAAGCGGAAGACGTCTTCGCAGGCCTGTTTGAGCGCGCTGTCATCGCTGATGTTGCAGTTGCGCGTCCAGCCGGTGATGCCGTTGCCATTGTCCCAGATTGGCGTCATGACCACTTCCAAACCGTTGAGGCTCTCCTGACCGGTTAATCCAACCGTGCCTTTCGCGACGCTCATGGCGGAGACATAGCGCGTGGTGGTAGGCGAGGGGATGCCGTTTACGCTGGCATCACACGTCTCGACACCGCCATGATCGAGCGCACAAAGTTCGACCGCTGTGCGATAGGGGACAAAGGTTTGCAGCATGTCCGTGAGTGCAGCTTTGCGAAGATAGTTTTGGTATGCGGGCACGCCGATGGCGCTGAGAATGGCAATAATGCCGATGACCACCATTAGCTCAATGAGCGTGAATCCTTTTTGTCTGTTCATGTCTGCTCCTTAAATAAGTGGAGCAAATGTGGCAGTTCCGAAGAAGAGAAACGAGCGGCAAAAAACGGATTGTGAAGGCGGATTCAGAAGATTAAGCGGCGGTTACAATAAGATGTAAAAATTTTGCGAGGGGTATCGAGAACGTCTTGTGATCCTCTCCCGAAAAAGAGGATCACAATGCTGATTATTTGAAACGCATGGAGAGGTCAAGCGCCTGCACGTGCTTGGTCAGCGCGCCGACGGAGATGAAATCTACGCCTGTTTCAGCAAACGCGCGGAGGGTTTCCTGCGTGACATTACCCGAGACTTCAAGCTGCGCCTGGCCATTGGTGCGTTTAACCGCTTCGCGCATTTGTTCCGTTTCGAAGTTATCCAGCATGATGATATCGGCACCCGCTTTAATGGCGGCATCAAGCTCTTCCATGTTTTCCACTTCCACTTCGACAGGCACATCCGGATGCAGCCAGAAGGCTTTTTCAACGGCCTGACGCACGGATCCTGAGGCAATAATGTGATTTTCTTTAATCAGAAACGCATCGGATAAACCTAAGCGATGGTTAGCGCCGCCGCCGCATAACACTGCGTATTTCAGCGCCGTACGCAGGCCTGGCAGCGTTTTGCGGGTATCCAGCAGCTGAGTTTTCGTGCCTGCCAGCAGATCAACGTAGCGGCGAACTTCACTGGCCACGCCGGACAGCGTCTGGACAAAGTTTAACGCCGTGCGCTCACCTGTCAGCAGCACGCGGGAAGGGCCCTCGAGCTCAAAAAGAGGCTGATTCGCTGTGATGCTGGCACCATCTTCCACATGCCACGTCACTTTTACGTTATCGCCAGCCAACTGAGTGAAGACCTCTTCAACCCAGCGTTTACCGCAAAAGATGCCGTCTTCACGGGTGATGATCACCGCGTGCGAGCGTGTCTCTTTTGGCAACAATTGTGCGGTAATATCGTTATCCGCATTCACCTCACCACCCAAATCTTCGCGTAGTGCCTGAGCCACGCTTTCCGGGATATCAAGGTTAATACGTTCCAGAAGCGCGTCACGTCGGTGGTCGGGGTTGTAACGGCGAGGCGGCATGATAAAACTCCAAATTGGTAACGAATCATAAGATTGAAACATGCTACTCTGAACCGAGTATCAGCACCATATATAAGGAGAGCCAGCATGCAGTTACAAAACGGATGGCTGGTGGACGCGCGGCATGTACCTTCGCCGCACCATGATTGCCGCCCGGAGGACGAATCGCCCTCACTGCTGGTGGTCCATAACATTAGCCTGCCACCTGGCGAATTTGGTGGTCCGTGGATAGACGCATTATTCACTGGAACAATTGATCCCAACGCTCATCCCTTTTTTGCTGAGATCGCGCACCTGCGCGTTTCGGCCCATTGTCTGATTCGCCGCGACGGTGAAATCGTCCAGTATGTTCCTTTTGATAAACGCGCTTGGCACGCCGGTGTGTCGTCGTACTGTGGGCGTGAGAAATGCAATGATTTTTCGATTGGTATTGAGCTGGAAGGCACGGATACCACGCCTTACACCGATGCGCAGTATCAGGCACTGTGTGCGGTGACGCGAAAATTGATCGCCCGCTATCCAACAATTTCCGACAATATCACTGGGCATAGCGATATCGCGCCGGTGAGAAAAACCGATCCAGGACCGGCTTTTGACTGGTCCAGGTTTCGCGCCATGCTTACCGCTTCGTCAGACAAGGAGATGACATGACGTTGTTCACCATGCTGCTGGTGATGATCGCTGAACGGTTGTTCAAACTGGGCGAACACTGGCATTTGGATCACCGGATGGAAGTGCTGTTCCGTCGGATTAAGCACTTTTCAATGTTGCGCACGATCCTGATGACGGCTGTCGTCATGGGTGCTGTTTACCTGCTACTGCGCGCGCTGTATGGTCTGTTTTTCAACGTCCCGCTTTTGGTGGTCTGGATCCTGCTCGGCGTGCTGTGTATCGGTGCGGGGAAAGTGCGTTTGCACTATCACGCCTACCTGAAAGCGGCTTCGCGTGATGACAGCCATGCGCGCGGCGCGATGGCGAGCGAGCTGACGCTGATCCATGGCGTACCGCCCGATTGCAACGAACGCGATTATTTACGCGAGCTGCAAAACGCCCTGCTGTGGATTAACTTCCGCTACTATCTTGCGCCGCTGTTCTGGTTCGTGGCGGGCGGGGCGTGGGGCCCAGTGTTGCTGATGGGCTATGCATTTTTACGCGCCTGGCAGACGTGGCTTGCCCGCTACCTGACGCCCCATGAACGTTTGCAATCCGGTATCGACGGTATTCTTCATGTGCTGGACTGGCTGCCGGTGCGTCTGGTGGGCGTAGTGTATGCGTTGATTGGTCACGGCGAGAAAGCGCTTCCGGCGTGGTTTGCGTCCCTTGCCGATCGCCATACGTCGCAATATCAGGTACTAACCCGTCTGGCGCAATTCTCACTCGCGCGCGAACCGCATACGGATAAAGTCGAGACCCCAAAAGCGGCGGTGTCGATGGCGAAGAAAACCTCGTTTGTGATTGTGGTGCTGGTCGCGCTGTTGACCATCTACGGTACGCTGGTTTAACCCAGCGCACCGCGTCAATTAAAGCGTATCTGCGGGCGGGATGCCAAAATCGGGCATCCCGTTTTTGTCCCAGCGAACCAATTTCAGACGGGTATGACGGTTGGGATCGTACAGCGGATCGCCTTCAATTTCGGTGTAATTTCGCGCGTGATACACCAACACGTCTTCTCCACCCGGCGTCTGCGTGAAGCTGTTATGCCCCGGCCCGTACTGACGATTTTCGTAGCTGGTGGTGAACACAGGACGCGGCACTTTGTGCCAGTTTTGCGGGTTCTTAGGATCGGCATTCATGTCTATCCACAGCAGCCCCATGCAGTAATTCTCATCCGTCGCACTGGCGGAATAGCTGACAAACAGTTTGTTGCCGTGCACTAAAACCGCCGGACCTTCGTTAACCCAAAATCCGCGGCATTCCCAGTCATACTCCGGTTTACTCAGCATCACGGGATCGCATTTCAGCGTCCATGGATTTTCCATTTCGCACAGATACAGATTGGAATTACCCGAGATATCCGGGGCTTTCTGCGCCCACAGATACCAGCGCTTACCCTGATGAACAAAGGTGGTGGCGTCGAGCGCAAAGGTATCAAACGGCGTTTTGATTTGTCCTTTCTCGATCCACCGTGCGTTAAGCGGATCGTCGCCTGTGCCTTCAAGCGCAAACATTCGGTGCTGGAACATACCCAGCTTATCCAGCGCTTGAGTGTGGGTCGCGGCAAAATAGATGTACCACTTTCCTTCGATGTGGTGCAGTTCCGGGGCCCAAATGAGCTCACTCATCGGGCCGGTGTCCGGTTTGTGCCACACCACGACTTCCTCCGCGCTGCGCAATCCTTCTAGCGAGTCGGCGCGGCGAAGGGTCAGCCTGTCGTACTCTGGCACGGAGGCGATGAAATAGTATTGCCCCTCATGATGCAAAATATACGGGTCAGCACGTTGTTCAATAAAGGGATTTGGCCAGTTACGCATGGGGCTTCCTTATTTTGTCTCAGCCGTTTTCAGTTCCTGATAGTCGCTCAGCTCGCGATAGTTGGTGCGGCGCTTCTCAAGGTCTTCCTGAATTTGCTTCATCGTTTCACGATCCACTTTCAACAGGCGTACCACACCCGCTGTGAGCAGATAACCCACGCCCGGAATCACGGTAAAGAGCAACACGATGCCGTTGATGGCATCCGCGCTTTGCGCTTTTGCACCGGCATCATAGCCGTACCAGGAGAGCAAAAAGCCCACCATCGCACCAGCAATCGCCAGCCCCAGTTTCAGGAAGAAAATGTTGCCGGAGAAGCTGATCCCGGTGATGCGTTTGCCGGTTTTCCACTCGCCGTAATCGTCCACATCCGCCATCAGCGACCAGTGCAGCGGGGAAGGGATCTGATGCAGAATGTTCAGCAGGAAGTAGAGCACGACAATCGTCGTCGTGGCTTTGGGATCGAAGAAATAAAACGCGCAGGAGAAAATCGCGAGCGCGATATTGGTCCAGAAGAACACTTTCAGTTTACACCAGCGGTCGGTCAGGACCTTCGCCAGCATGCTTCCGAGCATCATCCCGACGACGCCAAGGCTGATAAACAGCGTCGCGAAATGGGTGCTTTGCCCCATGACCCAGGTGACGTAATACATCGTCGCCGCCATGCGGATAAAGCCCGGACAGACGTTGCATAACGTCAGCAGCAAAATGCGCACCCACTGATCGTTTTTCCACGCGTCTTTCAGATCGTTTTTCAGTTCGTCGTTGGTTTGAACCGCCGGGCGAATACGTTCCCGCACGGTTGCGAAGCTGAACAGGAACATACAGGTGCCGATAAGCGCTAGCACGGTCATCGCCATCTGGTAGCCCTTGGCTTTGTTATCCCCACCGAAATACTCCACCATCGGTAACAACGTTAAAGACAGTAGCAGAGTGGCAATGCCGACCATCACGAAGCGATAGGACTGGCACGCCACGCGCTCTTTGGGATCGTTGGTGATCACGCTGCCTAACGAGCAGTAAGGAATATTGATGGCGGTATAGGTGAGCGAGAGCAGGAAATAAGTGACAAAGGCATAGATAACTTTGCTGTTGTACGTCCATTCTGGCGTCGTGAACATCAGCACGCTGAACAGGGCGTAGGGGAAGGCAATCCACAGCAGCCATGGACGAAATCGACCATATTTACTGCGGGTACGGTCCGCAATCGCACCCATGATCGGGTCAGTGATGGCATCGATGACGCGTACCGAGAGCAGTAAAACGCCGACCAGCGCAGGCGCGAGCCCGAAAATATCCGTATAAAAATAGTTAACAAACAACATTATGGCGCCGAAGATGATGTTGCATCCCGCGTCGCCCATCCCATAGCCGATCTTTTCTTTGACTGACAGTTTATTGTTATTCATCGACAGCTCTCCGAATTGCAGTATGGAGAGAATTATTTGCTGGCAAATGAATATTTGCGTAGCAAGATAAAGGCGGTGATATGGATGAAATCGCTGTGGGTGAGAATTTGTGAGGCAGGTAACACGCTCAGTGCCCGAGGCCGGGCACTGAGTCAGACGAGATTAATGCGCTTTAACGGCTTTCGCGTTCTTCTGTTTGAACAGATAGCCAATACCCAGGATAACGACCCAAACCGGGATCAGATAAACGGAGATCGCCATACCCGGCGTCATCAGCATGATCACCAGCACTGCCGCCATAAACACCAGGCAAACCCAGTTTCCGACGGGGTAGAACAGGGCAGGGAAACGCGTTTTCACGCCCTGCTGCTGCTTGGCACGACGGAACTTGATGTGGGCCAGGCTGATCATCGCCCAGTTGATAACAAGCGCAGAGACAACCAGCGCCATCAGCAGACCGAACGCTGATTCCGGTGCCAAATAGTTAATCAGTACGCAAAGGGCTGTCACCACCGCGGAAACCAGAATGGTGTTCACCGGTACGCCACGCTTATCCAGATTCAGCAGCGCTTTTGGCGCGTTACCCTGTTGAGCCAGACCAAACAGCATACGGCTGTTGCAGTACACGCAGCTGTTATAAACGGACAGCGCTGCGGTGAGCACGACGACGTTCAGGGCGTTTGCCACGAAGGTGTCGCCCAGCTCATGGAAGATCAGCACGAACGGGCTGGTGTCAGCGGTTACGCGTGTCCATGGCAGTAAAGAGAGCAGAACGGCCAGTGAACCCACATAGAAAATCAGAATACGGTAGATAACCTGGTTGGTGGCTTTTGGAATGCTCTGCTCTGGGTTATCGGCTTCTGCGGCGGTAATACCCACCAGCTCAAGGCCGCCAAACGAGAACATAATGATCGCCATCATCATCACCAGACCAGTCATGCCGTGAGGCAGGAACCCGCCTTGCTCCCACAGGTTGCGCACGGTGGCTTGAGGGCCGCCGTTGCCGCTGAACAGTAACCAGCCGCCGAAGATGATCATTGCTACCACGGCGATAACTTTGATAATCGCGAACCAGAACTCCATCTCACCGAACACTTTTACGTTGGTCAGGTTGATGGCGTTGATCAGCACAAAGAAGACCGCAGCGGAAGCCCAGGTTGGGATCTCCGGATACCAGAACTGGATGTATTTCCCGACGGCGGTAAGTTCAGCCATCGCGACCAAAACGTACAGCACCCAGTAGTTCCAGCCGGAAGCGAAACCGGCAAAACCGCCCCAGTATTTATAGGCAAAGTGGCTGAAGGAACCCGCTACCGGCTCTTCGACGACCATTTCGCCTAACTGACGCATGATTAAGAACGCGATAAAACCGGCGATAGCGTAGCCAAGAATAATGCCGGGGCCTGCTGACTGAATAACGGATGCGCTGCCCAGAAACAGGCCGGTGCCGATAGCGCCACCCAGAGCAATAAGCTGAATATGGCGGTTCTTAAGGCCGCGCTTCAGCTGATCGCCATGCTGTTGACCTTCCATTATGTGAAACCTCGTGTGTGGTTGTTATGTTCACGCTATGGCGTGTGTAATTATGAAATTCCATTTCATGTATTTATTTCGTTACGGTTCAAATGACCTAAAAAACGGAAGGTGTCTTCCGTAAGCGTCAGAATAGTGGTAAGCGACCGCGAATGCACCTGCTTTATAAAGGGTCGATGACGAGTTGAATAAAAAGAAAGCAATTGTAAGTTGCTGCCTTTAACCCCTTTTATCTGGGTATAGAATAAAAATGCTTCATTAGGGGGTTAAAAATTCATTATTTGTCATGGTGAATCGGTTCAGATGGCGTATTTCGCGTTTCATTAAAGTTAAAACTGCCTCTTTATGGGTAACCAATTCATTTGTGCAAAGTTACATTTCTGAAACGTTATTTCTGTAAGGTTGTTAAAATGTGTAGGGTTTACTGATTTCAATCAAAACCACGATGGACAGAAGGTGAATACTTTGTTACTTTAGCGATACGAATATGAAATTGGTAAGACCAATTGACTCCGGGCAAAAAGGCGTAAGACAGGGAATATGGCCTACAGCAAAATTCGCCAACCAAAACTATCCGATGTGATTGAGCAGCAGCTGGAATTTTTGATCCTCGAAGGGACTCTGCGCCCCGGTGAAAAACTCCCGCCTGAACGCGAACTGGCTAAACAGTTCGATGTTTCCCGTCCCTCTCTGCGTGAGGCGATTCAACGTCTCGAAGCCAAGGGCTTGCTGCTTCGTCGCCAGGGCGGCGGAACTTTTGTTCAAAATAGCCTGTGGCAGAGCTTCAGCGATCCGCTGGTAGAGCTTCTATCTGACCACCCAGAATCCCAGTTTGACCTGCTTGAAACCCGTCACGCGCTTGAAGGTATCGCTGCTTATTATGCGGCACTGCGCAGCAATGATGAAGACCGTGAACGTATTCGCGAGCTTCATCAGGCCATTGAACGGGCACAAGAATCAGGCGATCTCGACGCCGAGTCCGATGCCGTCGTCCAGTACCAAATTGCCGTCACCGAAGCGGCTCATAATGTGGTACTCCTCCATCTGCTACGCTGCATGGAACCGATGCTGGCCCAGAATGTTCGACAAAATTTTGAATTGTTGTATGCCCGCCGGGAAATGCTTCCGCTGGTCAGCAACCATCGTACTCGTGTATTCGAGGCGATAATGGCCGGGGAACCGGAGCATGCGCGTGAAGCGTCGCACCGCCACCTGGCTTTCATTGAGGAAATCTTGCTGGACCGCAGCCGTGAGCAATCGCGTCGCGAACGTTCACTGCGTCGCATACAGCAAAGAAAGGATTAAGCGCCTTTTTTAGAGCGCGGCAACTAAACGCAGAACCTGTCTTATTGTATTTTCTGGCGAAAATACAATGGGACAGGTTCCAGACAAATCAACGTATTAGATAGATAAGGAATACCCCCATGTCAGAACGTCTCCAAAATGACGTGGATCCGATCGAAACTCGCGACTGGCTACAAGCGATCGAATCGGTCATCCGTGAAGAAGGTGTTGAGCGTGCTCAGTATCTGATTAATGAGTTGCTTTCAGAAGCCCGCAAAGGCGGCGTGAAAGTAGCAGCAGGTGCAGGGGCTAGCAACTACGTAAACACGATTGCCGTTGAAGACGAACCGGAATATCCGGGCAATCTGGATCTGGAACGCCGTATCCGTTCTGCAATTCGCTGGAACGCGATCATGACCGTTCTGCGCGCATCCAAGAAAGACCTGGAACTGGGTGGCCACATGGCTTCCTTCCAGTCTTCTGCGACCGTTTATGAAGTGTGCTTTAACCACTTCTTCCGCGCACGCACCGAGAAAGACGGCGGCGACCTGGTGTACTTCCAGGGCCACATCTCTCCGGGCGTTTACGCACGTGCGTTCCTGGAAGGTCGTCTGACTGAAGAGCAGATGAACAACTTCCGTCAGGAAGTTCACGGTAAAGGTCTGTCCTCTTATCCGCACCCGAAACTGATGCCAGAATTCTGGCAGTTCCCGACCGTATCTATGGGTCTGGGCCCAATCGGTGCAATCTACCAGGCTAAATTCCTGAAATATCTGGAACACCGTGGCCTGAAAGACACCTCACAGCAGACCGTTTACGCCTTCCTGGGCGACGGCGAGATGGATGAGCCAGAATCTAAAGGTGCGATCACTATCGCAACCCGTGAAAAACTGGACAACCTGTGCTTCATCATCAACTGTAACCTGCAGCGTCTGGATGGTCCGGTAACCGGCAACGGCAAGATCATCAACGAACTGGAAGGCATCTTCAGCGGTGCTGGCTGGAACGTGGTTAAAGTGATGTGGGGCGGTCGTTGGGATGAGCTGCTGCGTAAAGACACCAGCGGTAAACTGATGCAGCTGATGCAGGAAACTGTTGATGGCGATTATCAGACCTTCAAATCCAAAAACGGTGCCTACGTTCGTGAGCACTTCTTCGGTAAATACCCTGAAACCGCAGCGCTGGTTGCCGACTGGTCTGACGATCAGATCTGGGCACTGAACCGTGGTGGTCACGATCCGAAGAAAGTCTACGCAGCACTGAAAAACGCACAAGACACCAAAGGCAAAGCCACTGTTATCCTGGCGCATACCGTTAAAGGTTATGGCATGGGTGACACCGCCGAAGGTAAAAACATCGCGCACCAGGTGAAGAAAATGAACATGGACGGCGTTCGTTACGTCCGCGATCGTTTCAACGTACCAGTGACCGATGAGCAGGTAGAAAACCTGTCTTACATCACCTTCCCGGAAGGCTCTGAAGAACACACCTATCTGCACGCACAGCGTCAGAAACTGAACGGCTACCTGCCGTCCCGTCAGGTGAACTTCACCGAGACTCTGGAACTGCCCGCTCTGGAAGATTTCTCCCAGCTGCTGGAAGAGCAGAACAAAGAGATCTCTACCACTATCGCTTTCGTTCGTGCCCTGAACGTGATGCTGAAAAACAAGTCGATCAAAGATCGTCTGGTTCCAATCATCGCCGATGAAGCGCGTACTTTCGGTATGGAAGGTCTGTTCCGTCAGATTGGTATTTACAGCCCGAACGGCCAGCAGTACACCCCGCAGGACCGTGAGCAGGTTGCATACTACAAAGAAGACGAGAAAGGTCAGATCCTGCAGGAAGGTATCAACGAGCTGGGCGCAGGCGCATCCTGGCTGGCTGCTGCAACATCTTACAGCACCAACAACCTGCCGATGATTCCGTTCTACATTTACTACTCCATGTTCGGTTTCCAGCGTATCGGTGACCTGTGCTGGCAGGCTGGCGACCAACAGGCTCGCGGCTTCCTGGTCGGTGGTACTTCCGGTCGTACAACGCTGAACGGCGAAGGTCTGCAGCACGAAGATGGCCACAGCCACATTCAGTCTCTGACTATCCCGAACTGTATCTCTTATGACCCGTCTTACGCGTACGAAGTGGCAGTCATCATGCATGACGGTCTGGTTCGTATGTACGGTGAAGCGCAAGAGAACGTTTACTACTACATCACCACGCTGAACGAAAACTACCACATGCCGGCGATGCCGGAAGGTGCCGAGGAAGGTATCCGTAAAGGTATCTACAAACTCGAAACCGTTGCGGGTAGCAAAGGTAAAGTTCAGCTGTTGGGCTCCGGTTCTATCCTGCGTCACGTTCGTGAAGCAGCGCAGATCCTGGCAAACGACTACGGTGTCGGTTCCGACGTGTACAGCGTGACCTCCTTCACTGAACTGGCGCGTGATGGCCAGGATTGTGAGCGCTGGAACATGCTGCACCCACTGGAAACACCACGCGTTCCGTACATCGCTCAGGTGATGAACGACGCGCCGGCAGTGGCATCTACTGACTATATGAAACTGTTCGCCGAGCAGGTTCGTACTTATGTACCGGCTGATGATTACCGCGTACTGGGTACCGATGGCTTCGGTCGCTCCGACAGCCGTGAAAACCTGCGTCACCACTTCGAAGTTGATGCTTCTTATGTGGTGGTAGCAGCGCTGGGCGAACTGGCTAAACGTGGCGAAATCGATAAGAAAGTGGTTGCGGAAGCAATTACCAAATTCAACATCGATGCAGATAAAGTTAACCCGCGTCTGGCGTAAGAGGTAAAAGAATAATGGCTATCGAAATCAATGTACCGGACATCGGGGCTGATGAAGTTGAAATCACCGAGATCCTGGTCAAAGTAGGCGACAAAGTTGAAGCTGAACAGTCGCTGATCACCGTAGAAGGCGACAAAGCCTCTATGGAAGTCCCGTCTCCTCAGGCTGGCATCGTGAAAGAGATCAAAATCTCTGTTGGCGATAAAACCGAGACTGGCAAACTGATCATGATTTTCGATTCCGCCGACGGTGCAGCAGCTGCTGCACCTGCGCAGGAAGAGAAGAAAGAAGCGGCAGCTCCGGCTGCGGCACCAGCAGCAGCGGCTGCAAAAGACGTTAACGTACCGGATATCGGCGGCGACGAAGTTGAAGTCACTGAGATCATGGTTAAAGTCGGCGACACCGTTGCGGCTGAACAGTCCTTGATTACTGTAGAAGGCGATAAAGCCTCTATGGAAGTCCCGGCTCCGTTCGCAGGCGTGGTGAAAGAGATCAAAATCAACACCGGCGACAAAGTGTCTACCGGTTCCCTGATCATGGTCTTCGAAGTGGCGGGTGCTGCACCTGCTGCGGCTCCGGCTAAAGCAGAGGCGGCACCGGCTGCGGCTGCACCAGCGGCCTCTGGCGCGAAAGACGTTAACGTTCCGGATATCGGCGGTGACGAAGTTGAAGTGACTGAAGTGATGGTGAAAGTGGGCGACAAAGTTGCCGCTGAGCAGTCACTGATCACCGTAGAAGGCGACAAAGCCTCTATGGAAGTCCCGTCTCCGTTCGCAGGTACCGTGAAAGAAATTAAAATCAGCGCTGGCGACAAAGTGTCTACCGGTTCTCTGATTATGGTCTTCGAAGTGGAAGGCGCTGCCCCTGCGGCGGCTCCGGCTGCTGCTCCAGCACCTGCTGCTGCCGCACCTGCGCAAGCTTCAAAAGCGGCTGCACCTGCTGCTAAAGCCGAAGGCAAATCTGAGTTCGCTGAAAACGATGCTTACGTTCACGCTACTCCGCTGATTCGCCGTCTGGCACGCGAGTTCGGCGTAAACCTGGCGAAAGTGAAAGGGACTGGCCGTAAAGGTCGTATCCTGCGCGAAGACGTTCAGACTTACGTGAAAGACGCGGTGAAACGCGCTGAAGCGGCACCAGCTGCTACCGGCGGCGGTATCCCGGGCATGCTGCCATGGCCGAAAGTGGACTTCAGCAAGTTTGGTGAAGTGGAAGAAGTTGAGCTGGGCCGTATCCAGAAAATCTCTGGTGCGAACCTGAGCCGTAACTGGGTGATGATCCCGCACGTTACGCACTTCGACAAAACTGATATCACCGATCTGGAAGCGTTCCGTAAACAGCAGAACGCAGAAGCTGAGAAGCGCCGTCTGGATGTGAAATTCACGCCAGTGGTCTTCATCATGAAAGCGGTTGCTGCGGCGCTTGAGCAGATGCCACGTTTCAACAGCTCTCTGTCTGAAGACGCGCAGCGTCTGACGCTGAAGAAATACATCAACATCGGTGTTGCGGTTGATACGCCAAATGGTCTGGTTGTTCCAGTCTTCAAAGACGTGAACAAGAAGAGCATTACTGAGCTGTCCCGTGAACTGACCGTGATTTCCAAGAAAGCGCGTGATGGTAAGCTGACTGCCGGCGAAATGCAGGGCGGTTGCTTCACTATCTCCAGCATCGGCGGCCTGGGTACAACCCACTTCGCACCGATCGTTAACGCGCCGGAAGTGGCAATCCTCGGGGTTTCCAAATCCGCGATGGAACCTGTGTGGAATGGTAAAGAGTTCGTGCCGCGTCTGATGATGCCAATCTCTCTTTCCTTCGACCACCGCGTGATCGATGGGGCTGATGGTGCGCGCTTTATCACCATCATCAACAACACCCTGAGCGACATTCGCCGCCTGGTGATGTAATCGAAAAGCCGGCCAATCGGCCGGCTTTTTGTCTTCTAATCTCATGAAGGTTGTGAGGTTACTGGCGAAAGCGATATTTCGTGAGCCGTTTGTTGTTTCAAAATTGTTAACAATTTTGTAAACTGCGGGCGGATAGAACGACCCGGTGGACGACGGGTATAAATTAAGAGGTCATGATGAGCACAGAAATCAAAACTCAGGTCGTGGTACTTGGGGCAGGCCCAGCAGGTTACTCCGCAGCATTCCGCGCCGCGGATTTAGGTCTGGAAACCGTCATCGTAGAACGTTACAGCACCCTTGGTGGTGTTTGTCTGAACGTCGGCTGTATCCCTTCAAAAGCGCTGCTGCACGTTGCAAAAGTTATCGAAGAAGCCAAAGCGCTGGCCGATCACGGTATCGTCTTCGGCGAGCCGAAAACCGATATCGACAAAATTCGTACCTGGAAAGAAAAAGTTATCACCCAACTGACCGGCGGTCTGGCTGGTATGGCGAAAGGCCGTAAAGTGAAAGTGGTTAACGGTCTGGGTAAATTTACCGGAGCAAACACTCTGGAAGTTGAAGGCGAAAACGGTAAAACCGTGATCAACTTCGACAACGCGATCATCGCGGCGGGTTCCCGTCCGATTGAACTGCCGTTCATTCCACATGAAGATCCACGCGTGTGGGACTCCACCGATGCGCTGGAGCTGAAATCCGTACCTAAGCGTCTGCTGGTTATGGGTGGCGGTATCATCGGTCTGGAAATGGCGACCGTTTATCATGCGCTGGGTTCAGAGATTGACGTGGTTGAAATGTTCGACCAGGTTATCCCCGCGGCTGACAAAGACATCGTTAAAGTCTTCACCAAACGCATCAGCAAGAAATTCAACCTGATGCTGGAAACCAAAGTAACGGCCGTTGAAGCAAAAGAAGACGGTATTTACGTTTCCATGGAAGGCAAAAAAGCCCCTGGCGAAGCGCAGCGTTACGACGCAGTGCTGGTTGCTATCGGTCGTGTGCCGAACGGTAAGAACCTCGATGCGGGCGCAGCGGGCGTAGAAGTTGACGACCGTGGCTTTATCCGTGTGGACAAACAGCTGCGCACCAACGTGCCGCACATCTTTGCTATCGGCGACATCGTCGGTCAGCCAATGCTGGCGCATAAAGGTGTTCACGAAGGCCACGTTGCCGCTGAAGTTATCGCGGGCATGAAGCACTACTTCGACCCGAAAGTGATCCCATCGATCGCGTACACCGAGCCAGAAGTTGCCTGGGTGGGTCTGACCGAGAAAGAAGCGAAAGAAAAAGGCATCAGCTACGAAACCGCCACCTTCCCGTGGGCTGCTTCTGGCCGTGCTATCGCTTCTGATTGTGCAGACGGCGTGACCAAACTGATCTTCGACAAAGAAACTCACCGTGTCATCGGTGGTGCGATTGTCGGCACCAACGGCGGCGAGCTGCTGGGTGAGATCGGTCTGGCTATCGAGATGGGTTGTGACGCTGAAGACATCGCGCTGACCATCCACGCGCACCCGACTCTGCATGAGTCAGTGGGCCTGGCGGCAGAAGTGTTTGAAGGTAGCATCACCGACCTGCCAAACGCGAAAGCCAAGAAGAAATAATCTTCTTACAGCGATTAAACGCCTCTCCGGAGGCGTTTTTTTTTGCCTGAAAACTACCCAATTTGGTAGCTATTTCATTGATGTTTTTACTAAAAATTTACCGTAATCTGCCGATAACTTTTTCACCATTGTGCAGCTATTGGCTGCGCGGTTATTAAGTTCTGGACTCTCTATTACACAATAAGGAATAAAAATGTCTCTGAAAAAAGTGGCTGTGATTGGTTTAGTCGCGGCAGCGCTGACGTTGACAGGGTGCGGCGCAATGACTACGGCTGTGAAAAAACGCAATCTGGAAGTAAAAACCCAGATGAGCGAGACCATCTGGCTTGAGCCGTCCAGTGAGAAAACTGTTTATATTCAGGTAAAAAACACCTCTGATAAAGACATGAGCAACCTGCAAACTCTGCTGGCAAACGATCTGATCGCAAAAGGCTACAAAGTGACCAGTTCCCCAGATGGTGCTTATTACTGGGTTCAGGCAAACGTGCTTAAGGCCGACAAAATGGATCTGCGTGAAACTCAGGGTTACCTGAAAACGGGCTATGAAGGTGCCGCTGTCGGTGCTGCGCTGGGTGCAGGGATCACGGCTTACAACAGCAGTTCTTCCGGTGCTGCACTGGGTGTGGGTCTGGCCGCTGGTCTGATCGGCATGGCTGCAGATGCGATGGTTGAAGACGTGAACTATACCATGGTAACTGACCTGCAGATTTCTGAACGCAGTAAAGCGAAAGTTACAACCGACAATATCGCAGCCCTGCGTCAAGGCACGTCTGGTGTGAAATTGCAGACCAGCTCAGAACAAGGCGATCGTGCGAAATATCAAACGCGTGTCGTTTCAAACGCGAACAAAGTGAACTTGAAGTTCGAAGAAGCGAAACCGGTTCTGGAAGCTCAGCTGGCGAAATCCGTCGCTAACATCCTGTAATCACCGTTGCTGTTTGCCGGGACACCTACGTTGACCCGGCAAACACGATTCCCCTCGAGTTATCTATGGTGTGACGCGCTGCCAGTTTTTATCCGGATGGTAGGTCGTCATCGCCTCCGCTTTTTGCTGCGTTTCATCGCCCAGATTGGCCTGATAAACGTTGTCATCCTGGTTAATCACAAAACTCATCACGCCTGTCTGACCGTAGCTGACGGGCCAGGCAATCATCGCAAAACCGTTGTTTTTATCAGGCAGAATGCGGAAACGATAGCCGTGATAACCCGTGCCTGGGATCTGTGGACTAAACGCCGGGCCAAGCGGACTTGGCGCTTCGCCAGGGGCGACAGGCCAGTAGAGACCGTCTTTTTTCCCTTCTGAACTGATAATTTTCTGTGCATAGGTTTGGTTGAGCGCGTAATAGCTTTGCTGGGCATCAACGTACGCATGAAGCGCTTCGATAGCGGCCAGTTCATTGCGACCAATTTCACGCGTCAGGATCTCATCAGCTGCCTTGCGCATATCAAACTGCCAGCCGGATTCGCCCTTCACGACGGGGATAGGCAATTGCCAGTTGCTGTCGCCCACGACCAGATGCGCGATATCACCCGCGATGACCGTAGAATGACTTACCTTCCAGTCACGCAAAAAACGGTCCACGGCTTCAGGGTCGACCCCTTCAGGCGGCAAGAAATTGCGCCAGTCATCCCCAAGCAAGTTCTTCATTTCGCCTTCATTTTGCTCGCTGATGGCTTTTGCCAATGCGTCGGTCGCCTGATCGGGCGTACTGAAGTGCTGCTGCGCGATCGCCAAAGTGGAAACCAAGAACAGCATCATTCCACCAAGTATTTTCTTTTTCATGTTGATTCCCTTAGCGATGACGGGGTTCACGGTGTTCGGTACGCCCAGCAGGCATTTGTCGCGCCGGTTGCTGAGGACGGGATGCCATTTGGCGGCTTTGCGATCCGCGCTGCTGTTGCGACTGCCAGTTCCCTGAGCGGCTATCGTTCCCGCTCAAAGCATTGGCGCGAGGCTGCGTGTTTCGCTGCTGGGCGGTTGGCGAAACGCGTTTTTCAGGGCGCTGAGATGCTGTCTGACGGTTGTCACGCTGCGCTTTATTGGTCGTTCTCTGCGCGGTCTGCGGTTTGTTGTCGTACCCGCGATAATTATTACGCTGGGAGATCTGTTTAAGCTGAGCGTTCGAGGCCTGACGCTGCGCATCTTTTGTTGCCGGACGTTGCGTTTGAGACAGCGTTTTACCCGTCGATTGTTGTACCTGGGCCAGCGCCGCCTGCCGTTGGCTATCGCGATTTACCGGTTTTTGCTGCGTGGCGCTCAACCCTGTCGCCGTGTTGGTGGGATGGAAACGGCTATTGAGCTGGGTAGTTGGATAGGGGACGCCTTCACGATAAGCCGGGTTATGCTGCCAGTTGCGATTGGCGTCTGTTAAACGCTCCCCGCTGATTTTATTGAAATTGTCGACGTTGATATTGATGTTGTTATTGCCGTTACGGTTATAACTGCCGTTGCGGTCGTAATCGTTATCATGGTGGTGATGATCCCAGTCATCGTCGTCATCCCAGTCGATATTGCTGAAAATCGCGTAGGTCGTTGCGACGCCCAGGCTGAATCCGAGGCCTTTTACCAGGCTATCCGTAAATTGCTCACCGGGTGATGGCGGCAGATAGACCGGCGGATAGCTGGCGTTGGGCCAGGTGCCGTAGACCGTGGCGGGATTATACGTCGGGACGTAGACCACCTGCGGATCGGCGGATTCGATCTTGATTACCGTTGGATTGGTTGTCGTAACGGTCGCGTTTGATGGGGTGTTGGCAGTCTGCGCGGGCACCGTTTTCTTTTCGGTTGTGACCGTTTGCTGCGGTGTCGATTGCAGCGCACCTGTCTGCTGCGCCAGCAGACGCAAGCGCTGGACGGAATCCATGACGTCATTGGGCTGTGCGAGGAACGCATCGCCGAGATTCTGGATCCACGGTGGGTTTTCACCCATCAGTGACATCAGCTGTGGAAAGGCGACCAGCGATTTAACACTCGGATCCCACGGCTGGCCACTCACCGCCTGAATAGCCGCATCGCCCTGCATTTTGGGGTTATCCTTCGACCATTGTGCGGCCTGGATGACATTCGCTGGATAAGTGGATGCCATGAGGATTTGCGACAGCAGCGCGTCAGGGTAGAGCGCGATAGGGGCGGTCCACTGATCGATTTGCGCAGCGGTATAGGTTGGCGCAACGACAGGTGCAGGGGGCTGGGCCGCGGGTTGTGGCGCTGCGGGTGGAGCCGTTGCTGACGGCGTAGAGACTGTCGCAGGCGCGCGGCTTTTCACAAACATAACGCCGGACGCGGCTAACAGCCCGGCACTGCATAACAGCACAATCAGGTGTGGCTTAAAGGGCAACTTCATAGTGTGACTCCAGCGTAAGCAGTGCCGATTGGCGTTTTTGTTGCCGCGAGTATATTCACCCGTGTTTTTGCGTTTTGACGAATCTTGGGAAACCGCCCGAAGTGTCCGGATAAAGAGTGTGAGCATTTATTACACAAATTATATGCGAAAGATAAAACAGCGTTGGGATTTCAAAAGGCCGCTCTTACGAGCGGCCGGCAGCTACTTGCCGAGATTAACCACAAACAGCACCGTGATGTCGGATATGTTCCAGCCACCGTGGAGTATTGTTAGCAGTAAACCGGTCACAACGATCAGCGTAGATATTCGCATCTCCATTGCGTGCGTTCCTGACGGGCTACGCAGGCTCATTCTTCACCGGAAAAGGCAGAGCCAGGCAAATTGGGGTTTTGCCACGTAGATTATGGAACTGCTCCCGGGCCCGGTGACTGGTTGCTACACCAGCGAAGCAGGCCGAGGTGGACATTAGCCCATCCAATGCGCTTTCAAAAGAGAGAAGACAAGATTGCAGTGTGTTTCATTCGAAATAGGAAAGCGCTGCGCAAAAAATGAAAAGTCGCTTGCCAGCCAGCTATCTGAAGAGCAGAATTTAAGGCGTTGGGGTTTTGCCACATAACTGCCAGCCCGGTGTGCTACCACCGCAAGGCAACAAACTAACCGCTGAAAGGCGGTTTTTTTGTCCCTGACATCCGTCCCGGTTCCCCGCTATACCATCCTTAACGATTCAGCAAACTATTTAATGTTGCTTTTTTGTAAACACATTAACACTGTGCAGAAATCCTGCTATGCTGCCCGACGCGGTATCGGGCATTTACCCTACAAACTGCTGTCTCACAGGAGCGTGAAGATAAGCCTGGAAACACAACGTGTATGCCGCATTATGATAATGAGAGCGAGGAGAACCGTCGTGCTAGAAGAATACCGTAAGCACGTAGCAGAACGTGCCGCCGAGGGAATTGTACCGAAACCTTTAGATGCAACCCAAATGGCCGCGCTCGTCGAGCTGCTGAAGAATCCGCCTGCGGGCGAAGAAGAATTCCTGTTAGATTTGCTGATCAACCGTGTACCGCCTGGCGTAGATGAAGCAGCCTACGTGAAAGCCGGTTTTCTTGCTGCGATTGCGAAACGCGAAGCAACCTCCCCACTGGTCACCCCTGAAAAAGCGATTGAACTGCTCGGCACCATGCAGGGCGGCTATAACATTCATCCGCTGATTGACGCGCTGGAAAGCGAAACGCTGGCACCGATTGCTGCCAAAGCGCTTTCCCAAACGCTGCTGATGTTCGACAACTTCTATGATGTTGAAGAAAAAGCGAAAGCGGGTAACCGCTACGCAAAACAGGTTATGCAGTCATGGGCTGATGCTGAATGGTTCCTGAACCGTCCCGCACTGGCAGAAAAAATGACCGTCACCGTATTCAAAGTGACCGGCGAAACGAACACTGATGACCTGTCTCCGGCACCGGATGCCTGGTCTCGCCCGGATATCCCTCTGCACGCTCTGGCAATGCTGAAAAACGCCCGCGAAGGGATTGTGCCGGATCAGCCAGGCGCTGTTGGACCGATCACGCAAATCGAAGAGTTGGCTAAAAAAGGCTTCCCGCTGGCCTACGTCGGCGACGTCGTCGGAACCGGTTCTTCACGTAAATCTGCGACCAACTCCGTGCTGTGGTTCATGGGCGATGATATCCCTCATGTCCCGAACAAGCGTGGCGGCGGCTTGTGCCTCGGCGGCAAAATTGCCCCTATCTTCTTTAACACCATGGAAGATGCAGGCGCTCTGCCAATCGAAGTAGATGTTAACAACCTGAACATGGGCGACGTGATTGACGTTTACCCATTCAAAGGTGAAGTGCGTAATCACGAAACCAATGAACTGCTGGCAACGTTTGAACTGAAAACCGATGTTCTGGTCGATGAAGTTCGTGCAGGCGGTCGTATTCCGCTGATTATCGGCCGTGGCCTGACGACCAAAGCGCGCGAAGCTTTGGGTCTGCCGCAGAGTGACATTTTCCGTCAGGCGAAAGACGTGGCGGAAAGCGATCGCGGCTATTCTTTGGCGCAAAAAATGGTTGGCCGCGCCTGTGGCGTGACCGGCGTGCGTCCAGGTGCTTACTGCGAGCCGAAGATGACGTCTGTGGGTTCTCAGGACACCACCGGCCCGATGACCCGTGATGAACTGAAAGATCTGGCGTGTCTGGGCTTCTCTGCCGATCTGGTAATGCAATCGTTCTGTCATACGGCTGCGTATCCAAAACCGGTTGATGTGACCACGCACCATACGCTGCCTGACTTCATCATGAACCGTGGCGGTGTCTCGCTGCGTCCTGGCGATGGAGTTATCCACTCGTGGCTGAACCGCATGCTGCTGCCGGATACTGTCGGTACGGGCGGTGACTCCCATACCCGTTTCCCGATTGGGATCTCCTTCCCGGCGGGTTCTGGTCTGGTGGCGTTTGCTGCTGCAACGGGCGTGATGCCGCTGGACATGCCGGAATCCGTTCTGGTGCGCTTCAAAGGCAAAATGCAGCCGGGCATTACGCTGCGTGACCTGGTGCATGCGATCCCGCTGTACGCAATCAAACAGGGTCTGCTGACTGTTGAGAAGAAAGGTAAAATCAACATCTTCTCTGGCCGCATCCTTGAGATTGAAGGTCTGCCAGATCTGAAAGTGGAGCAGGCGTTTGAACTGACCGATGCCTCCGCTGAGCGTTCTGCTGCGGGCTGTACCATCAAGCTCAATCAGGAACCGATTATTGAGTATCTCACCTCAAATATCGTGCTGCTGAAGTGGATGATCGCAGAAGGCTACGGCGATCGTCGTACGCTGGAGCGTCGTGTGCAGGGCATGGAAAAATGGCTGGCGGATCCGCAACTGCTCGAAGCCGATGCTGATGCAGAATATGCCGCAGTGATCGACATCGATCTGGCGGATATCAAAGAGCCAATCCTGTGCGCACCAAACGATCCTGACGATGCGCGTCCGCTGTCTGCTGTGCAGGGCGAAAAGATCGACGAAGTGTTTATCGGTTCCTGCATGACCAACATCGGCCACTTCCGTGCTGCAGGTAAGCTGCTGGATACGCATAAAGGCCAACTGCCAACGCGTCTGTGGGTGGCTCCACCAACCCGTATGGATGCCGCGCAGCTGACCGAAGAAGGCTACTACAGTGTGTTTGGTAAGAGCGGTGCGCGTATCGAAATCCCTGGCTGTTCCCTGTGCATGGGCAATCAGGCGCGTGTGGCGGACGGTTCGACGGTGGTTTCCACATCGACCCGTAACTTCCCGAACCGTTTAGGAACTGGCGCGAACGTCTTCCTGGCTTCTGCGGAACTGGCGGCGGTTGCGGCGCTGATTGGCAAACTGCCTACGCCGGAAGAGTACCAGACCTTCGTCGCGCAGGTAGATAAGACGGCGGTGGATACCTACCGTTATCTGAACTTCGATAAGCTCTCTCAGTACACCGAGAAAGCTGATGGCGTGATTTTCCAGACGGCAGTATAAACAGCAAACCGTCTCCACAGAGACGGTTTTGCGTGTTTGCACCCCTTTCCCACGTGAAAGGGCGAAGGTGAGGGCATCAGACCGCAAAGTCGTGCTCTCACCTTTTTATTTTCATTCCTCCCACGCGTTCCGCTTTTTTTCTTCCTCTCTGCTGCGATAATTACGCTATTGGCTTTGCAGAGGAAAATACGATGGATTACGAATTTTTACGCGACATCACCGGTGGGGTGAAAGTGCGTATGTCGATGGGCCATGAAGTGGTCGGGCACTGGTTTAACGAAGAGGTCAAAGAAAACCTCGCGTTGCTCGATGAGGTGGAACAAGCGGCGCGTACGATAAAAGGCAGCGAGCGGTCCTGGCAGCGTATTGGTCACGAATACACGCTATGGATGGACGGTGAAGAAGTCATGGTGCGCGCCAATCAGATGGAAATCTCGGGCGACGAAATGGAAGAGGGAATGAGCTATTACGATGAAGAGAGTTTCTCACTGTGCGGCGTTGAGGACTTTTTACAGGTCGTGAAAGCCTACCGTGAGTTTATGCAACAGAAGTAACGCACCGGAGCATCCTTGCTCCTGGCGTGTTTTACACGGCCGGAATATTGCGGCCGTAGTAGATTTCGCGCATCTCTTTCCAGAGCAGGTCGGTGATGACCTTTCGCTCTTCTTCGCTTAAATCTTCCGGCTGGGTATGGAACATGTAGTGCTTAAGGTCGAACTCCTTAAGCAACATCTTGGTGTGGAAGATATTTTCTTGATACACGTTCACATCCATCATGTCGTACAGCCCCTTCATGTCCTCAGACATAAAGTTCTGGATCGAGTTGATTTCATGATCGATAAAATACTTCATGCCGTTGATATCACGGGTAAAGCCGCGCACGCGATAATCAATCGTCACGATATCGGATTCAAGCTGGTGGATAAGATAGTTCAGTGCATTGAGCGGTGAAATTACGCCGCAGGTCGACACTTCGATATCGGCGCGGAAAGTGCACAGCCCGGCTTCTGGGTGGCTTTCCGGATAGGTATGTACGCAGATGTGGCTTTTATCGAGATGGGCCACCACAGCCTCTGGCAGAGGGCCAGGATGTTCGGTCGGATCGATAAGCTGTGGATCCACAGGCTCTTCGCTCACCAGGATCGTCACGCTCGCGCCTTGCGGCTCATAATCCTGACGCGCGATGTTCAGAATATTGGCTCCGATGATGGAGCAGGTTTCTGACAGAATTTCGGTCAGACGGTTGGCGTTATAGAGTTCGTCGATATAGGCGATATAACCATCGCGCTCTTCTGCGGTTTTGACGTAGCAGATATCGTAAATACAAAAACTCAGGCTTTTAGTCAGGTTGTTAAAGCCATGCAGTTTCAGCTTTTTCAATTTAGCTCACCTCCTTAGGGGACAGTGCGTCTTGCAAATATTGCGGTAAGGCGAACGCTGCCGTGTGGACGGCCGGATTGTAATAACGGCATTTGAGGTGGGTCTGATGGAAGCGTGCAGCAATGATCTCGGTGGAGAGATGGCGCAATACGTCGTTGTCCGTTGCCCACGCGAAGGTCATGATCCCGCCGTAATAGGTTGGAATCGCAGCCTGATAGAAACTAACATCACCGAAGTAATGGCTCAGTTTGCGATGGCTGTCGATCGCTTCATCTTGCTGCAGGAAGCAGACGCCGTTCTGAGCGACGAAAATCCCGCCAGGATTCAGGCAGCGTTTGCAGCCTTCGTAGAACGACGAGGTGAAAAGCGTTGCGCCAGGCCCTATCGGATCGGTGCAATCGGAGATGATCACGTCAAATGTTTGATGGGTCTGATTCACAAAGTTGACGCCGTCGTCGATCACCAGCGTAAAGCGCGGATCGTCGTAGCTGCCTGCGTTGTGATTGGGCAGATACTGGCGGCAGAACGAGACGACACCGGCGTCGATTTCCACCATGGTGATCGTTTCGATAGATTTATGGCGAGACACTTCGCGCAGCATTGCGCCGTCGCCACCGCCGATAATCAGCACATGTTTTGCGTGTCCGTGCGCCAGTAACGGCACATGGGTCATCATTTCGTGATAAATAAACTCATCACGCTCGGTGGTTTGCACCACGCCATCCAGCGCCATCACGCGGCCAAATGCGGCGTTCTCGAAAATGATCAAATCCTGATGATCGGTTTTCTCGTGATAGAGCACGTTATCCACGGCAAAGTACTGACCAAACTGGTCATGCAGCGTTTCGTGCCACACTGTGTTATCGGTCATGAGCTGAACCCTCCTTTGTTAAAATCTATTACACCCACGCAAAATGGGCGCAACATCATAGCGAACAAGAACCGCGCAAGCACGGCCATTATTTCAACAAAGGGGCGTCGGGAAGGTTACTTTACGTAGGCGAGCAGGCTGAGCGAATCGCGGGCCAGCGCTTTGCATTTTTTCGCGACAGGAATGCCAATGCCGCTTAAATCGCGGTAACTGTCTTCACCGAGCGCCTTCATGTCAAAGCTATCGTAGTTGCTGAGATCCCATTGATTCTGCTGGGCAAAAAAGACCAGTGCGCGACGAATCTGCCCATTGGGTAAATTCTGGTAACCGCAATCGTTTTTCAGGAAAACAAAAACCGCCGTTAAATCGGCCATATCTTCCGCTTCATTTTCACTTAGCGCATAACTGTTCGCGCACATAGCCATCAGGCTGCCGAACAAAATTGTCCTGAAAAACGTCTTCATTGCTTCTACCACTGCATCACGGAAATTTAACGTTAGCATACTTGCGACCAGCGAGACGACCTTTATTATTGCCACTTTACTTGACCTTCCGGTTAGGGGAGGGTTTAAGCTCAAAATATCGCCTGCACGAAAAAAGGGAATGAACATGCAACGTCGTGATTTTTTGAAATATTCAGCTGTGTTGGGGGTTGCCAGCGCATTACCGCTCTGGAGTCGCGCCGCTTTTGCCGTCGACAGACCCGCATTACCGATCCCTGATTTATTGGCCGCAGATGCACGCAGCCGCATTCAGCTCGTCGTACAGTCGGGAAAATCTGCCTTTGGCCCGCATAACGCCACCACATGGGGATATAACTGCAATTTGCTTGGGCCTGCCCTTCAATTGCGCAGGGGCAAAGAGGTCACGGTTAATATTCATAACACGCTTGCCGAAGAGACGACGCTGCACTGGCATGGCCTGGAGGTTGCGGGCGACGTGGACGGTGGGCCGCAGGGCGTCATTAAAGCGGGCGGTCAGCGAACGGTGACTTTTACGCCTGAACAACGCGCCGCGACCTGTTGGTTCCATCCCCATCAGCACGGTAAAACGGGCCATCAGGTGGCGATGGGGCTTGCTGGGCTGGTACTGATTGAGGATAACGAAAGCCGCATGTTGCGCCTGCCAAAACAGTGGGGCATCGACGATGTACCGGTCATCGTGCAGGACAAAAAATTCACTGCCGACGGGCAAATCGATTATCAACTGGATGTGATGACGGCGGCGGTCGGGTGGTTTGGCGACACGCTGCTGACTAACGGCGCGATCTATCCGCAACACGCCGCGCCGAAAGGCTGGCTGCGCCTGCGCCTGCTCAACGGGTGTAACGCGCGTTCGCTCAATTTTGCCACCAGCGATAAGCGGCCGCTGTATGTCATAGCCAGCGATGGTGGGCTGTTGGCCGAGCCGGTGAAGGTTAGCGAGCTGCCGATGCTGATGGGCGAGCGTTTTGAAGTGCTGGTGGATATCAGCGACGGCAAGCCGTTTGACCTTATCACGCTGCCCGTGAGCCAGATGGGCATGGCCGTGGCTCCGTTCGACAAGCCACATCCCGTTTTGCGTATTCAGCCTCTGCTGGTCACGGCATCTGGCGAAATGCCAGACACGCTCGCCGTCATGCCTGCGCTGCCGTCCCTGGAGGGATTAACGCAGCGTAAACTCCAGCTCTCTATGGATCCGATGCTCGACATGATGGGCATGCAGGCGCTAATGAACAAATATGGCGACCAGGCGATGGCCGGGATGCAGCACGGGCAAATGATGGGCCATATGAATATGGACCACGGCAAGATGGACCACGGCAAGATGGACCATGGGAAGATGGCTGGAATGAATCACGGCGATCATCAATTTGATTTCCACAACGCTAACCATATCAACGGCAAAGCCTTTGATATGGACACACCGATGTTTGCCGCCGCGAAAGGGCAGTATGAGCGCTGGGTGATTTCTGGTGAAGGCGACATGATGCTGCATCCGTTCCATATTCACGGCACGCAGTTCCGCATTTTATCCGAGAACGGTAAAGCGCCCACGGCTCATCGTACGGGCTGGAAAGACACGGTTCGCGTGGAGGGTGGGGTGAGTGAGGTGCTTGTGAAATTTGATCACGACGCGCCGAAAGAGTTCGCCTATATGGCGCACTGTCATCTGCTGGAGCACGAAGATACGGGAATGATGCTCGGGTTTACGGTGTAGACCAGCGTCGCCTGATGCCCTAACCCTGACCCTCTCCCACGGGGAGAGGGAACAGGCATTTAAAAAGGCAACCGACGTTGCCTTTTTGCTTTTACCTTGTGCGGACTGATGCCCTCAGCCTGACCCTCTCCCACGGGGAGAGGGAACAGGTATTAAAAAGGCAACCGAAGTTGCCTTTTGCTTTTACCTTGTGCGGACTGATGTCCTCAGCCTGACCCTCTCCCACGGAGAGAGGGAACAGACATTAAAAAGGGCAACCGAAGTTGCCTTTTTGCTTTTAGCTTGTGCGGACTGATGCCCTAACCCTGACCCTCTCCCACGGGGGAAGGAACAGGTATTAAAAAGGCAACCGAAGTTGCCTTTTTGCTTTTATTTCACATCGTCAGGCAGAGCATACGCGACAATATAGTCGCCCATCTTCGTACCAAACGAACCGTGACCGCCCGCAGAGATAACAACATACTGCTTGCCATCCACTTCGTAGGTCATCGGCGTCGCTTGTCCACCCGCCGGCAGACGGCCTTGCCACAGCTTTTCACCATTGCTCATGTTGTACGCGCGCAGGTAGTTATCTGCGGTCGCCGCGATGAACAGGACGTTACCTGCGGTGGAAATCGGACCACCCAGCATTGGCATACCCATATTGAACGGCACGGGAATCGGCATCGGGAACGGCATGCTGTCCTGTGGCGTACCAATACGTTTTTTCCACACAACCTGATTGGTTTTCAGATCCAGCGCAGAAATATAACCCCATGCAGGCTGTTTACACGGCAGGCCAAACGGCGACAGGAACGGGTTCAGCGTCACGCCAAACGGTACGCCGTACTGCGGTTGAATGCCCGCTTCTGTACCGCTACCTTTCGCATCTTTCGGCTGCTCCATCGGGTTACCCGGACCGCGAGGGATAAGCTTAGAGACGAACGGCAATGCCATCGGGTTGGCAATCGCCACCTGACGGTTAGGATCAACCGAGATACCGCCCCATTCAAACATCCCCAGGTTACCCGGGAAGACCAGCGTGCCCTGCTCAGACGGCGGTGTGAAGATGCCTTCATAGCGCAGCTGATGGAACATCACTCGGCACACCAGTTGGTCGAACATGGTGGCGCCCCACATATCGGCACCGGTCAGGTCTTTCTTCGGACGGAAGCTCAGGTCCGAGAAAGGCTGCGTTTTAGAGACGTAGTCGCCTTTGGCTGCACCTTGCGGAACCGGTTTTTCCGGTGCCGGAACCACCAGTTTGCCGTTGGTACGGTCGAGTACAAAGATGTTGCCGGTTTTCGCCGGGGCATAAATCACTGGAACGGTTTTGCCGTTAACGGTGATATCCGCCAGCGTCGGCTGGGATGGCATATCCATATCCCACAGGTCGTGGTGTACGGTCTGATAGCTCCAGGCCAGTTTCCCGGTCGTCGCATTCAGCGCCACGATAGCGCTGGCGTAACGCTCTTGCTCTGGCGTGCGGTTACCGCCCCAGATATCTGGCGTGGTCACACCCATCGGCAGATACACCAGGTCTAGCTTCGCGTCATACGCCGCAGGCGCCCATGAGTTTGGCGAGTTGAAGGTGAAGGTGTGTTCATCCGATGGAATCGCGTTAGGGTCTTTCGCGCCCGGATCGAAGGCCCACAGCAGTTTACCCGTGTTTACGTCGAAACCACGGATAACGCCGGACGTTTCGCGAGTCGAGAAGTTATCCGTGACCGAACCGGCAATCACAATTGTTTTATCGGTGATAATCGGCGGGGAAGTCGGTTCGTACAGACCCGGCGTGGTATCCGGCATATTGGTCTGCAGATTCAGAATGCCTTTGTTGCCAAAGGTTTCGCACAGTTTGCCGGTTTCGGCGTTAATGGCGAACAGTCGACCATCGTTGACCGGCAGCATGATGCGACGCGGGCAATCAGCCACCACTTCCGGGCTGGCATTATCCGCACGGGCTTCGTGATAGGACACGCCACGGCAGGTAATGTGCTGGAACGACGGATTAGAATTCAACTGCGGGTCGAAGTGCCATTTCTCTTTACCGGTCGCCGCATCAAGCGCAAACAGACGCTGGTGCGCGGTACACAGATAAAGCATGTTGCCCACTTTGATTGGCGTCACTTCGTTGGTCAGCTCGCCCGGATCGTTTGGCTGCTTCAGGTCGCCGGTGCGGAACACCCAGGCTTCCTTCAGGTTTTTAACGTTATCGGCGTTGATTTGCTTCAGTGGAGAATAACGTTGGCCTTCCTGGTTGCGACCATAAGCCGGCCAGTCACCGTCTGCAACGTCAGAGATCGCCGCAGCGGGTGTGGAATCTGCGCTCAGCGTGCCTTTCACTTCCTGCGGATCGTTAAATCCAGCCCAGGTTAGCATGCCGCCGGTAATCAGCAGGGAAACCACCAGCGCCGCAACTGCACCGCTGGAAGGAACCCTCAGGCGACGCCAGACGAACGGCAGGATCAGCCAGATCCCAAAGAAGACCAGGATGTCGCTGCGCGGTGTCAGCGCCCAGAAGTCGAAGCCAACTTCCCAGACACCCCAAAACATTGTGACAAGAAGCAGTGCAGCGTAGAGCCACAGTGCGGATCGTTTACCTTTTAAGAGCAGAACGGTTACGCCAACCATAACCAGACCCGCAATCGGGTAATACCAGGAGCCGCCTAATGCGACCAGCCAGACGCCACCGATCAACAGATAGAGTGCGCAAAACGCTGCGAACGCTGCTGTTAAAGTTACCAGTAGACGCGACTGTTGAGTTTTTGTTTCAGCCATAGAAAAGTACTCTTCAGTTTTGTTAAAATTTTGATAGCAATTAATTATAGGTATTAACAAGTGTGATCGGAATCACAAATTGAGCTTTTAACAACTCATGCGCCAGGCCAATCCATTTGCTGGTATACTTCGGGGCTTGTGAATCAATGCCGGACGCCAGAGCATCCTCATTGATCGATTGGTTTTAAAATCATACGGTTAGTAAAATGAAACATACTGTTGAAGTGATGATCCCGGAAGCGGAGATCAAAGCGCGTATCGCTGAATTGGGTCGTCAAATCACCGAGCGTTATCAGGACAGCGGCAGCGAAATGGTGCTGGTGGGTCTGCTGCGCGGCTCCTTCATGTTCATGGCAGACCTGTGCCGCGAAGTGCAGGTATCCCACGAAGTCGATTTTATGACCGCCTCCAGCTACGGCAGCGGCATGTCGACCACGCGTGATGTGAAAATCCTGAAAGACCTGGATGAAGATATTCGTGGCAAAGATGTGTTAATCGTTGAGGACATTATCGACTCCGGTAACACCCTGTCTAAAGTGCGCGAAATCCTGAGCCTGCGTGGGCCAAAATCGCTGGCGATTTGCACCCTGCTGGATAAACCCTCGCGTCGTGAAGTTGACGTTCTGGTTGAATTTATCGGCTTTTCGATTCCGGATGAGTTCGTGGTAGGTTACGGCATCGATTATGCGCAGCGTTATCGCCATCTGCCGTATGTCGGCAAAGTTGTGTTACTGGACGAGTAGACGAAGAAAGGTAAAAGCCGGGTCAAGCCCGGTTTTTGCACGCTTACTTATGATTGACGTGTTTTTTTGTCAGGTTAGACACGCCCTGACGATAGCGCTGTTCAAGCGTTTCGCGGTTAGTCGCGGTCACTTCCAGATTGCGCAGCAACCCGTCATGAATACCGTATGCCCAGCCATGAACTGACACCTTCTGCCCGCGTTTCCACGCTGAACGCATGATGGTCGAGTGCCCCAGGTTGTACACTTGTTCCATCACGTTAAGTTCACACAGCGTATCCAGACGCCGTTCCTGCGGCATTTCGCCCAGCAGTGAACTATGTTTGAACCAGATATCGCGAATGTGCAGCAGCCAGTTATCGATTAAACCCAGTTCCGGATTTTCGATTGCGGCCTGTACGCCACCGCAGCCGTAATGGCCGCAAATAATAATGTGTTCAACTTCCAGAACGTCCACCGCGTACTGAACAACGGACAGGCAGTTGAGATCGGTGTGAATCACCAGGTTTGCAACGTTACGGTGAACGAACAGTTCGCCGGGTTCAAGACCTGTCAGGCGTTCTGCCGGGACGCGGCTGTCGGAACATCCAATCCATAGAAAGCGCGGGTTCTGCGCTTGCGCCAGTTTTTCGAAAAATCCCGGATCCTCTTCTACCAGCATTTTTGACCATAGTGCATTGTTGCTGATGAGTGTATCTATGTCATTCATAGAGGTTAACGACCTGTAACCGAGTAATAGCGTTGCGCTAATATAGGGTAACTCGACTTTTATTGAAACTACACAACGTGTGTCAGAACTATAGGTAAGCGTATTTCATGACAATTGCACTGGAGCTTGAGCAGCTTAAAAAAGTCTATCCGGGTGGCGTTCAGGCGCTACGGGGTATCGATCTGAAAGTAGAGGCCGGGGATTTTTATGCCCTGCTGGGGCCGAACGGCGCGGGGAAATCCACCACTATCGGAATAATCAGTTCGCTGGTGAATAAATCCTCCGGCAAGGTCGCGGTGTTTGGCTATGATCTCGAAAAAGACGTGGTCAACGCCAAGCGCCAACTGGGGCTGGTGCCGCAGGAGTTTAACTTCAATCCCTTTGAAACCGTGCAGCAGATTGTGGTCAATCAGGCGGGTTACTACGGCGTCGAACGCCAGGATGCCGTCGCACGTAGCGAAAAGTATCTGAAACAGCTCGATCTGTGGGAAAAACGCGACGAACGTGCGCGGATGTTATCCGGCGGGATGAAGCGCCGTTTAATGATCGCGCGTGCGCTGATGCACGAGCCAAAACTGCTGATCCTGGATGAGCCGACCGCAGGCGTGGATATCGAACTTCGCCGCTCAATGTGGGGCTTTTTGAAGGATTTAAACGACAAAGGCACCACGATCATTCTAACGACGCACTACCTTGAAGAAGCCGAAATGCTGTGTCGTAACATCGGTATCATCCAGCACGGTGAACTGGTGGAAAACACGTCGATGAAGAATCTGCTGTCCAAGCTGAAGTCGGAAACCTTTATTCTCGATTTGGCATCGAAAAGCCCGCTGCCCAAGCTGGAGGGCTACCAGTATCGTCTGGTGGATACGTCGACGCTGGAAGTGGAAGTCCTGCGTGAGCAGGGCATTAACAGCGTGTTTTCACAGCTGAGCGCGCAGGGCGTGCAGGTATTGAGTATGCGTAACAAAGCCAACCGACTGGAAGAACTGTTCGTCTCGCTGGTCCATGATAAAAGAGGAGAGCAGGCATGACGCATCTTTACTGGGTGGCGCTGAAAAGTATCTGGGCGAAAGAAATTAACCGCTTTATGCGTATCTGGATCCAGACGCTGGTTCCGCCCGTCATCACCATGACGCTGTATTTCATCATTTTCGGTAATCTGATTGGTTCCCGCATTGGTGAAATGCATGGCTTTACCTATATGCAATTTATTGTCCCGGGTTTGATCATGATGGCGGTGATCACCAACGCATATGCGAACGTGGCATCGTCTTTCTTTAGCGCCAAATTCCAGCGCAACATTGAAGAGCTGCTGGTCGCGCCGGTTCCTACGCACGTGATTATCGCCGGATATGTCGGCGGTGGCGTGGCACGTGGCCTGTGCGTCGGGATTCTGGTGACGGCCATTTCGCTGTTCTTTGTGCCGTTCCAGGTGCATTCGTGGCTGTTCGTCGCGTTAACGCTGCTGCTAACGGCGATTCTGTTCTCGTTAGCGGGTCTGTTGAACGCCGTGTTCGCCACGACGTTTGATGATATCAGCCTGATCCCCACCTTCGTGTTAACACCGCTGACCTATCTCGGCGGGGTGTTCTATTCGCTGACGCTGCTACCGCCGTTCTGGCAGGCGCTGTCGCACCTGAACCCGATTGTCTACATGATCAGCGGCTTCCGCTTTGGTTTCCTGGGCATATCCGACGTACCGCTCTTTACCACCGTGATGGTGCTGGGCGTCTTTATTATCGCCTTTTACATGCTGTGCTGGTATCTCATCCAGCGTGGACGCGGACTGCGTACCTAAGCTCGATATCCCGGCAGCACTGCGTCTGCCGGGACATTTTCTTGACTGTTATCACCGTAAACTCATCATCACTCCGCTAAACTACTTGCCTGCTAAGGAGACGCTATGCTGGGTTGGGTGATTACCTGTCACGATGACAACGCTCAGGCTATTCTCGAACGCCTGGAGAAGAATTTTGGTCCGCTGCCGCAATGTCTGGCGGTGAACTACTGGCGTGGGCTAAGCACCAATATGCTCAGTCGTATGATGTGTGATGCGCAGCATCAAACGGATACGGGGGAAGGCGTGATTTTCCTCACCGACAAATCCGGTGCGGCCCCCTATCGTGCGGCGGCATTGTTGAGCCATAAGCATGAGAATTGCGAAGTCATTTCCGGCATCAATTATGCGCTACTCGAAATGATGTATCCGCTGCGAGAAACGCTCAGCAGCGCTGAATTTCGCGATATGATTGTCGGGCAGGAGATCCCCGGGGTGAGTAGTCTGTGGCATCAGCAACAGAAAAACCCGCCTTTTGTCCTGCTGCACGACCTGTATAAGAATTAAACATTGGTATTGATGCCGCTTTTGTTACAATAACGCCAGTTTTCCGCTTCGACACAAACCTCATGCTCACGCGTATTATTTTCCTGCTTTTTCTGCTGGTCTCCGGCGGTGTTTCTGCCAGTTTATTAAGCCAGCAAGGCTTACCCGCTCAGTACATGCAAACTACCGAAGATGCGGCGATCTGGGCGCAGGTGGGGAATAATGTCGTTAACGTCGGCAACGTTCGCGCAGGACAGATTATCGCCGTGGTGCCGACCAATGCCGATTACTACGAATTTCGTTTTGGCTTTGGGACGGGTTTTATCGATAAAGGCCATCTCGAAAAAGTGCAGGGCAAACAGCGTGTTGAAGATAGCCTCGGCGATCTGAATAAGCCCCTGAGTAATCAGAATTTAATCACCTGGAAAGACACGCCGGTGTACAACGCCCCGAACAACGGCAGTGCGCCTTTCGGGACGCTCAGCGACAATCTGCGCTATCCCATTCTGAATAAACTCAAAGATCGGCTGAACCAAACCTGGTTTCAAATCCGCATCGGCAATCGGCTGGCGTGGGTGAGTAGTCTGGATGCGCAGGAAGACAGCGGCATTCCGGTTATCACGTATCACCATATTCTGCATGATGAAGAAAATACCCGCTTCCGCCACACCTCTACCACCACCAGCGTGCGTGCGTTCAGCAACCAAATGACCTGGCTGCGCGATCAGGGCTATACCACGTTGACGATGTACCAGCTCGAAGGGTATGTGCGTAACAAAATGAACCTCCCGGCACGTGCGGTGGTAATTACCTTCGACGACGGTTTAAAGTCAGTCAGTCGTTATGCCTGGCCGATCCTGAAGGAGTACGGCTTTAAGGCAACGGCGTTTATTATTTCATCGCGGATTAAAGGCCATCCCCAGAAATGGGATCCGAAATCGCTTCAGTTTATGAGCGTATCGGAACTGAAAGAGATTCAGGATGTCTTTGATATTCAATCCCACACCCATTTCTTGCATCGTGTGGATGCCAATAAACACCCGATTTTATTGAGCCGTAGCTATCACGTCATTTTGTTCGATTTTGAACGCTCACGACGCGCGCTGGCACAGTTCAACCCCCGCGTCCTCTACGTCTCATATCCGTTCGGCGGCTATGATGACAAAGCGGTGAAAGCGGCGAATGATGCGGGTTTCCATATGGCAGTGACGACGGTGAAAGGGAAGGTGAAGCCGGGCGATAATCCGTTCCTACTGAAACGTTTATATATTCTGAGAACGGATTCGCTAGAGACGATGTCGCGGCTGATCAGTAACCAGCCGCAAGGGTAAATCAGGCAACCTGAACGGGAATGGCTTTTGCCGTACGTTTCATTTCATTGTCGCCTTCGAAATAGGCCACTTTTGGCTGCCAGCGACGCGCTTCTTCGTCAGACATCATGACAAAGCTGGCGATGATCACAATGTCACCCACGGACGCGCAGTGTGCTGCCGCACCGTTGACAGAGATGATTTTGGAGCCGCGCTCGCCTGCAATCGCATAGGTTGAGAAGCGGTTGCCGTTGGTGACGTTCCAGATATCAATCGCTTCGTTCTCAAGAATTCCGGCTGCGTCGAGAAAATCCTGGTCAATCGCACAGGAGCCTTCATAGTGCAGATCGGCCTGAGTGACTTTTACGCGGTGAAGCTTACCTTGCAGCATTTTGCGAATCATTACGTCTACCTTTAATCATCATGCTTTACCCTCTCAAGGCCGAGAGGGCAGGGTGAAGGGATATTTCCCAGGCAAATATCGGCGCAGTATTGCCCGATTTTTAGTCGGTGTCTACTCCGCCAGCTCAACCACTTTATTGTCTATGAGTCGTGCCTGGCCGAGCCACGCTGCGACCAGAATCACCGCGCGTTTGCTGGTGGCTGAAAGCTCCAGCAGCGTATCGGCGTCGCGGATTTGAATATCGTCAGCGCGCAAACCTTTGTCGTTCAACTCTTGCTCGGCCAGCGCGACAATCTCTTCTGTTGTTAGCTCTTTCGCCTTCAGTTGTTCCGCCATCGCGTGCATCACTTTGCAAAGACCCGGCGCGATTTTACGCTGGTCTGCAGTCAGATAGCCGTTGCGTGAGCTGAGCGCCAGACCGTCTTTGGCGCGAACAATTGGCACGCCCACGATCTCAATGTCATAACCCATATCGGCTACCATTTTGCGGATCAGCGCCAACTGCTGAAAATCTTTTTCGCCAAAGCAGGCGATGTCCGGCTGGACCAGATTGAACAGCTTGCTGACAATCGTTGAAACGCCACGGAAATGCCCCGGGCGGCTGGCACCCTCAAGCATGGTCGAGATCCCCGGGACGTCGACATAGGTTGCGCCTTCTGTCCCTTGTGGATAGATATCTGAAGGCGCAGGGGAGAAGACGAAATCAACGTGGCGTTTTTTCAGCTTCTCGCAATCTTCCTGTAACGTGCGCGGATAGCGCGCCAGATCGTCGGCACGGTCAAACTGCATCGGGTTAACGAAAATACTCACCACGACCACATCCGCGCGGGCTCGTGCTTCGTCGACCAGTTTCATATGGCCGTCGTGGAGATTGCCCATGGTAGGGACCAGGGCGATGCGTTTACCTTCCTGACGCAGGCGACGAATGTGCTGGCGCAACAGCGGCAGGGTTTCAATGATTAGCACAACGAGACTCCTTAATGGAAACTGTGTTCTTCACCCGGGTAAACACCGGATTCGACGTCGGCAATATACTGCCTGACTGCGGCGCGCATGTCGCCCGCCTCACTGAGGAAATTCTTCGCGAATTTGGGAATGTGACCGCCGGTAATGCCAAAGGCGTCATGCATCACCAGAATCTGCCCGTCGGTAACGTTACCTGCGCCAATCCCGATGACCGGAATCGTGAGCGCGTCGGTCACGCGTTTTGCCAGCTCAACCGGCACGCATTCCAGCACTAACAGCTGAATGCCTGCGGCTTCCAGCGCCAGCGCATCATCAAGCAGGATCTGTCCCGCATCGCCACGGCCCTGAACTTTATAGCCACCAAATACGTTCACCGACTGCGGCGTGAGCCCCAGATGTCCGCAAACGGGTACGGCACGTTCGGTCAGCATTTTGACGGTATCAACCAGCCACGCACCGCCTTCAATTTTGACCATATTAGCCCCGGCGCGCATCACGGCGGCAGCGTTCTCGAATGCCTGCTCTGGCGTGGCGTAGGCCATAAACGGCAAATCAGACAGCAGCAGGCAGTGAGGCGCACCGCGACGCACGGCGCGAGTGTGATAAGCAATATCGTCTACCGTCACTGGCAGAGTGGAATCATGTCCCTGTACCGTCATCCCTAACGAATCGCCGACCAGCATGACGTTTATCCCTTCTTCAGCAAACAGTTTTGCAAAGCTGAAGTCGTAGGCCGTGATCGTGGCGAAGCGTTTTTTTTCCTGTTTGCATTTCTGCAGTAAGGAGATGGTGGTTGGTTTCATAATGTTTCCTGATGGCCCTAAGCGATTCTTTGCGCATTCTAACAGTAACATTCGGGGGAACAATGATTTTAGGCAACCGATTAATCACAAACTCAGGATGGCGAATCGGCAGAAAAAGAGGATTACCAGAGCGCGGGTTTTTTGGCGTTGAGCTGCTGCAATACGGCCTGTAATGAGGTGCCGTCGGGGAAGGTGAGTGCGGGGGCGACTTCAAACAGCGGCCAGAGCATAAATCCACGATTTTTCATGTTGTAATGCGGGACGGTCAGGCGTTCGGTCTGAATGATCTCATCGCCAAAAAGCATGATGTCGAGATCCAGCGTGCGCGGTCCCCAACGTTCATCTTTACGGACACGCCCTTGCTGTAGCTCAATGCGCTGGGTGTTATCCAGCAGCGTTTCGGCGTCAAGGGCGGTGTCCAGCACCACGGCCGCATTCAGGTAATCGGGTTGATCCTGTGGGCCCAGCGGCGGTGTGCGGTAATACGCAGAAACCGCCATCACGCGGCTCTGTGGGATATCAGCCAGCGCCTGAACGGCAGCGTTGACCTGCTCCAGCGGAGAGGTCAGATTGCTGCCGATGGCGATGTAAGCGAGGGTCATGCACTGCCCTGGCGCGGTGCGCGCTTGCGTGGGCGGCGATGACGACGGCGCGGTTCCGGCTCTTCGTCGAGATTGGTGAGCATCCCTTTTTGTTCCGGCGGCGCGGAGACCTGGAACTCACCCCACCACTGCACCAGACTTTGCAGCTCTTTGTTATTTTCGATCTCAGCACGCAGCGCCAGCAGATCGTACGCGGCGCGGAATTTAGGGTGCTCCATCAGCTTCCATGCGCGCTTGCCCTGACGGCGAGACATACGCAACTGCAACTGCCAGATATCACGCACCAGCGTGGTGATGCGTTTCGGGATCGCCAGAGTACGACAGGCTTCGTCGAGCACATCATTCGCGGCAAGCGCAAAGGCATCGTAATAAGCCAGTCCGCTTTCCTGGGCAATTTTCTGCGCGGTTTCCAGCAGCGGATACCAGAACATGGCCGCAAACAGGAACGCCGGGTTAACGCGCATATCATTGTGAAGGCGGGTGTCAGTATTTTTCAGCACCTGTGCAATCATGCGCTCCATCGGGCTATCACCGCTTTCGGTAAAGTAGCGAACGATGGACGGGAACAGCGGCTGGAACAGGCTATTTTCACGCAGCAGTTTATAGGTTTCGTAACCATAACCCGCCTGCAGTAACTTCAGCACTTCTTCAAAGAGACGCGCAGGAGGCACATCGTTGATGAGCGTCGCCAGACGTGGGATCGGTTCTGCCGTTTCGGCGCTGATTTGCATATTCAGCTTGGCGGCGAAACGCACGGCGCGCAGCATGCGCACCGGATCTTCGCGGTAGCGCGTTTCAGGATTACCAATCAGACGAATCACGCCCTCTTTCAGATCCTGTACGCCGCCCACGAAATCACGCACCGAAAAATCGGCCACGCTGTAGTAAAGGCTGTTGATGGTGAAATCGCGACGCTGGGCATCTTCTTCGATAGAACCAAAGATATTGTCGCGCAGCAGCATGCCGTTCTGGCCGCGCTGCGAGGTGGTGCGATCCGCTGGCGCGCCCGCTTCGTGATGACCACGGAAGGTCGCCACTTCGATGATTTCGGGGCCAAACATGACGTGAGCAAGACGGAAACGGCGGCCCACCAGACGGCAGTTACGGAATAACTTGCGCACCTGTTCAGGCGTGGCGCTGGTCGTCACGTCAAAATCTTTTGGTTTTTGGCCGAGCAGTAAATCGCGAACCCCACCGCCCACGAGATAGGCCTCATAGCCTGCTTTATTCAGACGATAGAGCACCTTGAGGGCATTTTCACTGATATCTTTGCGGGAAATAGTGTGCTGCTCGCGCGGAATAACCGACATATGGGATTGAGCAATAGCGTCATTCGCTACGCTTTCATCGCGGCTTAGCACCTTACGGCAAAAATTAGCAACTCGAGTAAAAATAGTACACCTCGTAGTGTGTTTTGTTATGAAAAAAGCGGCTAATCATAGCTCAGCAAGATGCGTTTGAGAATGCTGGATTTTAGGCACCGCCGAAAGCACCCAATTATCAATGGCTGTTTTCAGTAATTCATCAAGACCTAAATCCTGCCATTCGCTTGTGACATTCTGATTTAGAAATCGCAATGCGTCGATCAAAACTGGCCGCGGATCGCCATTTGGCAGTGCAGGCGCGTGATTCTGTTTCGAGAGTTTATTCCCTTGCGCATTCAATGCCAGCGGCAGATGGATATAATCCGGCACGTCCCAGCCGAAGACGTTATACAGTGAAATTTGACGCACCGTCGGCTCAATCAGATCGGCGCCGCGCACAATTTCCGTCACACCCTGGAAATGGTCATCCACCACTACGGCCAGGTTATACGCAAATAAACCATCGCGGCGGTGAATAATAAAATCTTCATTCGCCAGGCGTTTATCGGCGTGAATTTCACCGAGCAGCAGATCGTTAAAATGCGTCACGGGTGAATGCTGTAGTAAACGGACGGCGGCATTTTCCGGACCGTGATTCAGGTGCCGGCAATGGCCATCGTACACGCCGCCTGCGCTCTGAATGCGTGCGCGCGTACAGGTGCAGTAATATGACAAACCTTGTGCGTGCAGCCACGCCAGGTGTTCGCGATAAGCGTCATGGCGCTGGGATTGCCAGAGAACATCTCCGTCCCAGTTCAGGCCGTAATGTTCCAGTTGATGCAGAATGGTTTCTGCAGCACCGGGAACTTCACGCGGGGGATCAATATCTTCGATACGAACGCGCCAGATGCCGTTATTTGCCCGCGCTTGCAGGTAGCTGCCCAGTGCGGCAATAAGCGATCCGAAGTGAAGCTCACCGGAGGGGGATGGCGCAAAGCGCCCGATATAGTCTGATTGAGGCATATTCATGGCAGACAAAAAGTAACAAGGCGGGAGAGACTCCCGCCTTTATGATCGTGATAACAGGGCTGGAATTAACCGGCCATCTGCTTTTCGCGGATTTCAGCCAGCGTTTTGCAGTCGATGCACAGATCGGCAGTCGGACGCGCTTCAAGGCGACGAATGCCAATTTCCACACCGCAGGATTCGCAGAAGCCGAAATCTTCGTCTTCAACCTTCTTCAGCGTCTTCTCAATCTTCTTGATCAGCTTGCGTTCGCGGTCACGGTTACGCAGTTCGAGGCTGAACTCTTCTTCCTGAGCGGCACGGTCAACCGGGTCCGGGAAGTTTGCTGCTTCGTCCTGCATGTGGGTAACGGTGCGATCGACTTCATCCCTAAGTTGATTACGCCATGCTTCAAGAATACGCTTGAAGTGAGACAGCTGGGCTTCATTCATATACTCTTCGCCCGGCTTCTCTTGATATGGCTCCACCCCAGCGATGGCGAGAATACTCAGGGACGATGTTTTACGGTTTTGCCCTTCTTGCATGTTGCTTCTCCTTAACACGCACTATCGATCCCCGTGTGGGGGAAAAATCAGGTCGCTATAAATAGCAGATGCTTTTCCGTAAGGCAATTATCTAAACGTAACACTTGACAAGCCTGTGAGGAAAAGCGTATTTGCGCACGCGGCCAGAACACCAAATCGCCATCTTCTAACCCCTTATAACACAACGGGGAGAGTCGACTTCAGAGTCATATTATCGGCAGAAAGTTCAGCTTTATAAGCTAAAATTTCTACCCCCTGCTTTTGTGCCTCATTCAACAATTGTGCGTACTTCGGGTCAATATGACGGGCCGGGGAGAATCGTTCAATGGCTGAATGCAAAACCGCAAATAACAATACGGCGCGCTTCCCCGTCGCCGCAACACTCATTAACTCTCGCAGATGCTTTTGGCCGCGTAGCGTCACCGCATCCGGAAAGTAGCCATTATCCCTGTCTGCTAACGTCACTGATTTGACTTCAATATAGCACTCAGGGCGATCGTCCGCCTGCAACATAAAATCAATTCTGCTGCCTTCCTCGCCATATTTCACTTCGCCTTTAATGGAACCATAGCCGGTTAACTCCGGGATTGTATGGGTGGCGATGGCTTCTTTCACCAGCTGATTTGCGCGTTGGGTATTCACACAAATAAACGCCCCTTGTTGGGTCTCGGTGATTTCCCAGGTGTGCGCATATTTGCGTTTCAGATTTTCTGATGTGGAGTACCACACCGTATCGCCAGGGGTCGCACACCCGGTCATCGCGCCGGTATTCGGGCAGTGCAACGTTAAATGTTCACCAGCAGGCGTCACGACATCCGCCAGGAAGCGTTTATAGCGCAGGATAAGCGTGGCGGATTGCAGGGCGGGGCTAAACTTCATCGGAAATCCTTGGTTGTTCGCTCAACGCAAAGCGTTGAAGCGGCGTGTATCGTGTGCGTCCGTTTGAGAAAACCGATTCGTAAAGCACGAATTCTGTGACCGAAAACGTCCAGTGAAAGCCTGGCGGTGGGATGGCGACAGCATGGCTGGTGTTTCGCAGCAGGGTGATATGAGGATGAAACGGTTGCGGACTTTGATAGCACCCGCTGCGCGCCGCCTGCGCTCGCAGAAGATTGGCCAATTGCAATAATCCGCGCGGCGGCTGACGCGTCCCCAGCCAAACGACACGGGAGCGCAGCCACTGTCCGGCGTCATCGAGATTCAGGGTGAAACCTGGCTGAACGATACGCCCGGCAAGCTTCGCCAGCGCCTGTTGTTTATCCGCGCTGACGTCACCCAAAAAGGCCAGCGTCAGATGTAAATTCGCCGCTGCAACCGGACGTCCGGCTTCCGGCTGGAAATGTTCGGCGCGCCAGCGGACGATTTGCCGCTGTATTTTGGCGGGCGGTTCAATAGCGAAAAACAGGCGTTTCGACTCAGACATTCAGGGGGACTCGGTAATGATATGCGCCGATGCTACAATGTACGCCGACGAATGTTAACCCTCTGGAGCAGTTAGTGTCCTCATTGCCGGTCGCCGCCGTACTTCCCGAGCTTCTTGCCGCCTTACGCCATGCCCCTCACGTCCTGCTGAACGCGCCAACCGGGGCGGGTAAATCGACGTGGTTGCCGCTACAGATCCTCAAAGAGGGCGATATTTCCGGGAAAATTATTCTGCTGGAACCGCGCAGGCTGGCGGCGCGTAACGTGGCGCAACGCCTGGCCGAACTGCTCGGGGAAAAGCCCGGCGAAACGATCGGTTATCGCATGCGCGCTGAAACGTGCGTTGGTGCGACGACGCGCCTGGAAGTGGTAACGGAAGGGATCCTGACCCGGATGCTGCAAAACGATCCCGAGCTTAACGGCGTGGGGCTGGTGATCCTCGATGAATTTCATGAGCGCAGCCTGCAAGCCGATCTGGCACTGGCGCTACTGCTCGACGTGCAACAAGGGCTGCGTGAAGATCTCAAGCTGCTGATCATGTCCGCCACGCTCGACAACGAACGGTTGCGACAGATCCTGCCCGATGCGCCGGTCATTTCCTCCGAAGGCCGCGCGTTTCCGGTTGACCGTCGCTATCAGACGTTGCCCTCACATCAGCGCTTCGACGAGGCAGTTGCTATCGCGACCGCTGAATTACTGCGCCACGAATCTGGATCATTGCTGCTGTTTTTACCCGGCGTAGGCGAAATCCAGCGCGTTCAGGAGAAGCTGGCTGCGCGCGTGGGCAGCGATGTTGTGCTGTGTCCGCTGTATGGCGCGCTTTCCCTGAATGAACAACGCAAGGCGATTCTTCCGCCGCCCGCCGGGCAGCGCAAAGTGGTGCTGGCGACCAATATCGCCGAGACCAGCTTAACGATTGAAGGCATCCGTCTGGTGGTCGACACGACACAGGAGCGGGTGGCGAGTTTTGATTCGCGTACCGGGCTGACCAAACTGCTGACGCAGCGTATCAGCCAGGCGTCCATGACGCAGCGCGCGGGTCGTGCCGGGCGTCTGGAGCCGGGGATCTGTTTGCATCTCACAAGCGCGGAACAGGCCGATCGCGCCGCCGCGCAAAGTACGCCAGAGATTCTGCAAAGCGATCTTTCCGGATTGCTGATGGAACTGTTGCAGTGGGGATGCCCCGATCCGGCGCAGCTCTGCTGGCTCGATCGACCACCTGCGGTGAATCTGACGGCGGCACGTCGATTGTTAACGCAGTTAGGCGCACTGGACGGCGAGCGGTTAACGTCAGCCGGCCAGAAGATGGCTGCGCTGGGAAATGATCCGCGCCTGGCGGCGATGCTGATTGCCGCGAAAGGGGATGATGAGATTGCCACGGCAGCAAAACTCGCCGCGATTCTGGAGGAGCCGCCGCGCGGGGCGAGCAGCGATCTGGCTTCGGCTTTCTCCCGCAATCAGCCGAACTGGCAGCAGCGCGCGCAGCGGATTTGTCAGCGGCTTAACAGCCGTGGCGGGGCGCTGGACAGCGATAAAATCACCGAACTGCTGGCGCAGGCTTTCCCGGATCGTATTGCCCGTCGGCGCGGCCTGGACGGGCGCTATCAGCTTGCAAACGGAATGGGCGCGATGCTGGACAGCGAAGACGCCTTAACGCGCCATGAGTGGCTTATTGCACCGCTGCTGTTGCAGGGCAGTCAGTCTCCCGATGCGCGCATTTTGCAGGCGGTGGCGGTGGATATTGACGCGCTAACGCGCCGCTGCCCGCAGCTTTTGCAGCAGTCTGATACCGTCGAGTGGGATGATGCGCAGGGCACGTTGAAGGCGTTTCGCCGCAGCCAGATCGGTCGACTCACGGTAAGCGTTAAACCGCTGGCGAAACCGTCAGAGGACGAATTGCACCAGGCAATGTTGAACGGTATTCGTGATAAAGGCCTGAACGTCCTGAGCTGGACGCCGGAGGCTGAACAGTATCGGCTGCGTTTACACTGCGCGGCGCACTGGTTGCCGGAATATGACTGGCCTGCTGTTGATGATGAAACGCTGCTGGCCTCGCTGGAGAAGTGGTTGCTGCCGGAAATGAGCGGTGTGCATTCGCTCAAAGCGCTTAAATCTCTGGATGTTAAGACAGCGTTACAGAATTTACTCGACTGGTCATTGCGCCAACGTCTGGATAGAGAGCTTCCTGGGCATTACACTGTGCCGACCGGAAGTCGGATTGCCATTCGTTATCATCAAGATAATCCACCGGCGCTGGCCGTGCGGATGCAGGAGATGTTTGGAGAATCTGCCACGCCATCTATCGCGGAAGGGCGTGTTCCGCTGGTACTTGAGCTATTATCACCTGCGCATCGCCCGCTGCAAATTACGCGCGATTTAAGTGCGTTCTGGGCTGGAAGCTACCGTGAAGTGCAAAAAGAGATGAAAGGGCGCTATCCAAAGCACGTTTGGCCTGACGATCCGGCAAATACCGCGCCGACAAGGCGTACGAAGAAGTATTCGTAGTTTGTGCGGAGTGGTGCGGCCTGATGCCCTCACCCCGGCCCTCTCCCACGGGGAGAGGGCGAAAACACTAAAAGCTTTCTTGATAAGAAAGCCTTGCTGTTTATTTTGAGAGATTTCTTCTTTCACCGCCTGGTGGAAGAAAAGAGAATCGGGCCCTTGCGCCTGACAGTTGCGGAGAAAAAGCATGGCGGGGAATGACCGCGAGCCAATTGGACGTAAGGGGAAACCTGCGCGTCCGGCGAAGGAAAAAGTGAGCCGTCGTCGCCTCAGAGATGAGGATTATGACGATGACTATGAAGACGATGATGAGGATCAAGAACCCATGCCGCGTAAAGGTAAAGGCAAAGGGCGGAAGTCTCGTGGACGACGTGGCTGGTTCTGGCTGCTGCTGAAGCTGTTTATTGTATTTGTTGCCCTGATGGCGATTTACGGCGTCTACCTGGATCAAAAAATCCGCAGCCGTATCGACGGTAAAGTCTGGCAGCTGCCTGCGGCGGTGTATGGTCGCATGGTGAACCTTGAGCCGGACATGTCCATCAGCAAGAACGAAATGGTCAAACTGCTGGAAGCGACACAGTATCGTCAGGTGACGAAGATGACGCGTCCCGGCGAGTTTACCGTGCAGGCGAAAAGCATCGAGATGATCCGTCGTCCGTTTGATTTCCCGGACAGTAAAGAAGGGCAGGTGCGCGCGCGTCTGACCTTTGACGGCGATCATCTGGAAACAATCGAGAACCTCGAAAGCAACCGCCAGTTCGGTTTCTTCCGCCTCGATCCGCGTCTGATCACCATGCTTTCATCGCCAAACGGTGAGCAGCGTCTGTTTGTGGCGCGTAACGGCTTCCCGGATCTGCTGGTGGATACGCTACTGGCGACGGAAGACCGTCACTTCTACGAGCACGACGGCGTGAGTTTGTACTCTATTGGCCGTGCGGTGCTGGCGAACCTGACGGCCGGACGTACGGTGCAGGGGGCGAGTACCCTGACGCAGCAGCTGGTTAAAAACCTGTTCCTCTCCAGCGAGCGCTCTTACTGGCGTAAGGCCAACGAAGCGTACATGGCCGTGCTGATGGACGCTCGCTACAGCAAAGATCGTATTCTTGAGCTGTATATGAACGAGGTGTATCTCGGTCAGAGCGGCGATAACGAGATTCGCGGTTTCCCGCTGGCGAGCCTGTATTACTTTGGTCGCCCGGTGGAAGAGCTGAGTCTTGATCAGCAGGCGTTGCTGGTAGGTATGGTGAAAGGCGCGTCAATCTATAATCCGTGGCGTAACCCGAAACTGGCGCTGGAGCGTCGTAATCTGGTCCTGCGTTTGCTGCAACAGCAGCAGGTTATCGATCAGGAACTTTACGAGATGCTGAGTGCGCGTCCGCTGGGCGTTCAGCCTCGCGGTGGGGTGATCTCTCCGCAGCCTGCGTTTATGCAGATGGTGCGTCAGGAGCTGCAAACCAAGCTTGGCGATAAAGTGAAAGATCTCTCCGGCGTGAAGATCTTTACCACGTTCGACTCGGTGGCGCAGGATGCCGCTGAGAAAGCCGCCGTTGATGGCATTCCGGTCCTGAAAAAGCAGCGTAAGCTGAGCGATCTGGAAACCGCGATGGTGGTGGTCGATCGTAACACCGGTGAAGTGCGTGCGATGGTCGGCGGCGCGGAGCCGCAATACGCGGGCTACAACCGCGCAATGCAGGCGCGTCGTTCGATCGGTTCTCTGGCAAAACCGGCGACCTATCTGACCGCACTGAGCCAGCCGAATCAGTATCGACTGAACACCTGGATTGCCGATGCACCGATTGCCCTGCGCCAGCCTAACGGCCAGGTGTGGTCGCCGCAGAACGATGATAAACAGTTCAGCGGTCAGGTGATGCTGGTGGATGCGCTGACCCGTTCCATGAACGTGCCAACCGTTAACCTCGGTATGGCGCTGGGTCTGCCTGCGATTACGGACACCTGGCAGAAGCTGGGCGTAGCAAAAGATCAACTGCATCCGGTTCCGGCGATGATTCTGGGCGCGTTGAACCTAACGCCAATCGAAGTGGCGCAGGCGTTCCAGACCATCGCCAGCGGCGGTAACCGTGCTCAGCTCTCTTCGCTGCGTTCAGTGATTGCAGAAGACGGATCGGTGTTGTATCAGAGCTTCCCGCAGGCAGAGCGTGCGGTGCCTGCGCAGGCCGCATATATGACGCTGTGGACCATGCAGCAGGTTGTGCAGCGCGGTACGGGTCGCCAGCTTGGCGCGAAATATCCGGGTCTGCATCTGGCGGGTAAAACCGGGACCACCAACAATAACGTCGATACCTGGTTTGCCGGGATTGACGGGCGCGAAGTGGTGATCACCTGGGTTGGCCGCGATAACAACCAGCCGACCAAGCTGTACGGTGCGAGCGGGGCGATGTCGATTTATCAGCGCTATCTGGCTAATCAGTCTCCGGTTCCGCTGAACCTGACTGCGCCAGAAGATATCGTCGATATGGGCGTGGATGATGCCGGTAACTTCGTGTGCGGCGGCGGGGTGCGTACCTTGCCTGTCTGGACGACTGACCCGGATTCGCTGTGCCAGCAAAACCCAACGCAGCAACCGACGGGCAATCCGTTTGAGCAGCCTTCGCAACCTCAGCAGCCGCAGCAACAACAGCCGCAGCAGCAGAATGAGAAGAAAGACAGCGACGGCGTCGCGGGCTGGATCAAAGATATGTTCGGCAGCAATTAATCATGCTCATCCCCCTCCGCAGTGAGGGGGATTTTTTCACTTCCGCCATACATTCCTCTAACCTAAATTTCATCTCAGCGTAACCCCACGTTTCTACTTGTTTAATTCTTAAACCCTCAATTCTTGTAGGGCCGCATATTGCTTGCTATGCCGCCAGCGTTTCGCATATTATTCTGCGGTCATAATAATAATTCTCGTTTACGTTATCATTCACTCTTTCATCAGAGATATACCAATGGCGCTTAAAACTGCTCAGCCAATGAATGCTTCGCTGCGTAAAATCGCAGTCGTTGTAGCCACAGCGGTAAGTGGCATGTCTGTTTTTGCACATGCAGCAGATACCCCTAAAGAAGAAACTATCACCGTCACGGCGGCACCGGCTGCGCAGGAAAGCGCCTGGGGTCCTGCGGCGACGATCGCGGCAAGACAATCGGCGACTGGGACCAAAACGGACACGCCTATTCAAAAGGTGCCGCAGTCTATTTCAGTCGTGACCGCCGAAGAGATGGCGCTGCATCAGCCTAGATCAGTTAAAGAAGCGCTGAGCTATACGCCAGGGGTAGCCGTTGGCACCCGCGGTGCGTCCAATACCTATGACTATCTAATTATTCGCGGATTTGCGGCTGATGGTCAGAGCCAGAATAACTACCTCGACGGTATGAAGATGCAGGGCAACTTCTATAACGACGCGGTGATCGACCCTTATATGATTGAACGCGCCGAAATCATGCGCGGCCCGGTTTCCGTTCTGTACGGAAAAAGCAGCCCCGGCGGTTTGTTGAACATGGTCAGTAAGCGTCCGACTACGGAACCGCTGAAAGAGATCCAATTCAAAGTCGGCACGGATAGTCTGTTCCAGACCGGTTTTGACTTCAGCGATGCGATTGACGATGACGGTGTTTACTCTTATCGCTTAACGGGCGTGGCGCGTTCTAACAATGCGCAGCAGGAACGTGCAGAAGAGCAGCGTTACACAATCGCACCGTCTTTCTCATGGCGTCCGAGTGATAAGACGACGTTCACCTTCCTCTCTTACTTCCAGAATGAGCCTGAAACAGGCTACTACGGCTGGTTGCCGAAAGAGGGAACGGTCGATCCGCTGCCAAATGGCGATCGTCTGCCAACTGATTTCAATGAAGGTGCGAAGAACAACACCTATTCCCGTAACCAGAAAATGGTGGGATATAGCTTCGACCACGAATTCAACGATACCTTTACCGTACGTCAGAACCTGCGTTTTGCCGAGAATAAAACGTCGCAGAACAGTGTCTACGGTTATGGCGTATGTTCCGATCCGGCGAACGTCTACAGCAAGCAATGTGCGGCTCTAGCACCTGCGGATAAAGGCCATTATCTGGCGCGTAAGTATGTTGTCGACAATGAAAAGCTGCAAAACCTCACCGTTGATACGCAGTTGCAGAGTAAGTTTGCTACCGGTGCGGTGGATCACGTCTTGCTGACCGGCGTTGACTTTATGCGTATGCGCAATGATATCAACTCGTGGTTCGGCTACGACGACTCCGTGCCGTTGCTGGATCTCTACAATCCGGTGTATAGCGATTTTGATTTCGGTTCAAAAGATCCGGCAAACTCTGGCGCTTATCAGATCCTTAACCGTCAAAAACAAACGGGCCTGTATGTTCAGGATCAAGCGCAGTGGGACAAAGTGCTGGTGACGCTGGGTGGTCGCTATGACTGGGCCGATCAGGAATCCTACAACCGCGTTGCGAATACAACCTCAAAACGTGATGACACTCAGTTCACCTGGCGTGGCGGCGTTAACTACCTGTTTGATAACGGCGTAACCCCTTACTTCAGCTACAGCGAATCGTTCGAACCCGCTTCTCAGACCGATGCTCAAGGTAAACTGTTCTCACCTTCTAAGGGTAAACAGTACGAAGCTGGCGTGAAGTACGTACCTGAAGATCGTCCGATTGTGCTGACCGGTGCGGTGTATCAGCTTACCAAAACCAACAACCTGATGGCCGATCCTGCGGGCTCGTTCTTCTCGGTTGAAGGCGGTGAAATTCGTGCGCGTGGCTTTGAATTCGAAGCGAAAGCGGCACTGTCTGCCAGCGTCAATATCGTCGGTTCTTATACCTACACCGATGCGGAATACACCACTGACACTAATTACAAAGGCAACACGCCAGCGCAGGTGCCGAAACACATGGCGTCCCTGTGGGGTGATTACACCTTCTATGATGGCGCATTGTCTGGCCTGACGTTGGGTACTGGCGGACGCTTAACTGGCTCAAGCTATGGCGATCCGGCGAACTCCTTCAAAGTGGGTAGCTATACCGTGGTGGATGCGTTGATCCGATACGATCTGGCGCGCGTGGGTATGGCAGGCTCTAACGTGGCGCTTCACGTGAACAACCTGCTCGATCGTGAATACGTCGCCAGCTGCTTTAACACCTACGGCTGTTTCTGGGGTGCTGAACGTCAGGTTGTTGCTACCGCGACCTTCCGCTTCTAATCTCTCTTCGGGCACGGTTCGCCGTGCCCTTTAACACGTTGACGTTGGCCACAATGCAGGATAAAAACTCGCAATCCGATACCACCTTTACGCTCGATAACACCTCCTTCCGCGTACCCGGACGCACCTTGCTGCATCCGCTCTCCCTGACGTTCCCTGTTGGCAAAGTGACTGGTCTTATTGGCCACAACGGTTCGGGTAAATCCACATTGCTTAAAATGCTGGGTCGACATCAGCCGCCGTCAGAGGGGGATATCCTGCTTGATGGACAGCCGCTCGACAGCTGGAACAGCAAGGCGTTTGCCCGCAAAGTGGCCTATCTGCCGCAGCAACTGCCGCAGGCCGAAGGGATGACCGTGCGCGAGCTGGTGGCGATTGGGCGTTATCCATGGCACGGTGCGCTCGGGCGTTTCGGCGTGGCTGACAGAGAAAAAGTGGAAGAGGCGATCACGCTCGTGGGCTTAAAACCGCTGGCGCATCGTCTGGTTGATAGTTTGTCCGGCGGCGAGCGTCAGCGCGCGTGGCTCGCAATGCTGGTGGCGCAGGACAGCAACTGTCTGCTGCTCGATGAACCGACTTCTGCGCTGGATATTGCCCATCAGGTGGATGTCCTGGCGTTAATCCATCGCCTCAGCCAGCAAAAAGGCCTGACGGTGATTGCGGTTCTGCATGATATCAATATGGCCGCGCGCTACTGCGACTATCTGGTGGCGCTGCGCGGCGGGGAAATGATCGCCCAGGGCACGCCATCTGAACTGATGCGCAGCGAAACCCTGGAGCTGATTTACGGCATTCCGATGGGTATTCTGCCGCATCCGGCAGGCGCTGCACCGGTGAGCTTTGTGTACTGATGCGGGATCCTATGATAAGTCGCCGTCGCTTACTGACGGCCATGGCGCTTTCGCCACTGCTGCTGAAAATGGGCACCGCTCACGCCGCCGCCATCAACCCGCACCGAATCGTGGCGCTGGAGTGGCTACCGGTTGAACTGCTGCTGGCCCTGGGCATCACGCCGTACGGCGTAGCGGACATCCCCAATTACAATCTGTGGGTCAACGAGCCGAAAATTCCGGACTCGGTGATCGATATCGGCTTGCGAACCGAACCTAATCTTGAACTGCTGACCCAGATGAAACCCTCTTATTTGGTCTGGTCCGCGGGCTACGGTCCGTCTCCTGATACGCTGGCACGCATCGCGCCGGGCCGCGGTTTCGCGTTCAGCGACGGTAAAAAACCGCTGACCATGGCGCGTCACTCCCTGTCTGAAATGGCTCAGCTTCTGGATTTAGAGGCGGCGGCGAAAGCGCATCTCGATCATTTCGACAGCACTATCGACGCCTTAAAACCGCGCTTTGCCAGTCGTGGCGATCGGCCGCTACTGATGGTCACGCTGCTGGATGCGCGGCATATGCTGGTGTTTGGCAAAAACTGCCTGTTCCAGGAAGTGCTCGATCGTTACGGGATCCCGAATGCGTGGGAAGGCGAGATGACCTTCTGGGGCAGTACCGCGATCGGCATCGATCGCCTGGCGCAGTTCCGCGATGTAGACGTGCTCTGTTTTGATCATGGTAATGAGCGTGAAATGCAAACCCTGATGGCGACGCCGCTGTGGCAGGCCATGCCGTTTGTGCGCGAGCAGCGTTTCGAGCGTGCGCCAGCGGTGTGGTTCTACGGTGCGACGCTCTCTGCGATGCACTTCGCCCGCGTACTTGACGCCGCGCTCGGAGGCAAAGCATGAAATCGCGTTTCGCTCTTTTCCCTGCGATCCTGCTGAGCGTCGTCTTCATCGTCGCGCTGCTTCTGACCTGGTCAAATATGTCGATTGCGCTGCCGCGCGGGCAGTGGGGGCAGGCGATTTCCGTTCCGGATATCGACAATATCCAGCAGATGATTTTCCACTACAGCCTGCTGCCGCGGCTGGCGATTTCGTTGCTGGTCGGCGCAGGTCTGGGTCTTGTCGGCGTGCTTTTCCAGCAGGTATTACGCAATCCGCTGGCCGAGCCGACCACGCTTGGCGTCGCCACCGGCGCACAGCTTGGGATCACGATCACCACGCTGTGGGCGCTGCCTGGCGCGTTAACCAGTCAGTTTGCCGCGCTGGCGGGCGCGTGCATTGTGGGTGCGCTGGTATTTGGGGTCGCCTGGGGTAAACGTCTCTCTCCGGTTACGCTGATTCTGGCAGGCCTGGTGGTAAGTCTGTACTGCGGGGCGATCAATCAGCTGCTGGTGCTGTTCCATCATGACGAGCTGCAAAGCATGTTCCTCTGGAGCACCGGAACGCTGACGCAAACCGACTGGAGCATCGTGCAACGCCTGTGGCCACAGCTGCTCGGCGGCGTGCTGCTGACCTTGCTGCTGCTGCGTCCGCTGACGCTGATGGGGCTGGATGACGGCGTGGCGCGCAATCTCGGCCTGGCGCTGTCGCTGGCTCGTCTGGGGGCCCTGACGCTGGCGATTGTGATCAGTGCGCTGCTGGTCAACGCCGTCGGGATTATCGGCTTTATCGGGCTGTTTGCGCCGCTGCTGGCGAAAATGCTCGGCGCGCGCCGATTGCTGGCGCGACTGATACTGGCTCCGATGATTGGGGCGCTGATCCTCTGGCTTTCTGACCAAATTATTCTTTGGCTGGCACGTGTCTGGATGGAAGTTTCGACCGGGTCCGTCACGGCGCTGATTGGTGCGCCGCTTCTGCTCTGGCTGCTGCCGCGTCTTCGCAGCATGAGCGCACCGGCGATGGATGCCGGGGACAAAGTTCATGCCGAGCGCCAGCACATCCTGTGGTTTTCTCTGGCGGGTGTCGGCGTGCTGATTCTCGTCTGCTGGTTGGCACTGTCTCTGGGACGCGATGCCAGCGGCTGGCATTGGGCAAGCGGTTCACTGCTCAACGAACTGGCGCAGTGGCGCTGGCCGCGCATCTCCTCCGCGCTGATTGCGGGCGTCATGCTGGCCGTTGCAGGCTGTATTATTCAGCGTTTAACCGGCAACCCGATGGCGAGCCCGGAAGTGCTGGGGATCAGCTCCGGCGCGGCGTTTGGCGTGGTGTTGATGCTGTTCTTTGTGCCGGGCGATGCCTTTGGCTGGCTGATGCCAGCGGGCAGTCTCGGTGCGGCGGCGACGCTTTTCATTATCATGATCGCGGCGGGGCGCGGCGGTTTTTCGCCGCATCGCATGCTGCTGGCGGGGATGGCGCTGAGTACCGCGTTTACCATGCTGCTGATGATGCTGCAGGCCAGCGGCGATCCGCGCATGGCACAGATCCTGACGTGGATTTCAGGTTCGACGTATAACGCCACGGGCGCTCAGGTGGTTCATTCCGGCGTGGCGATGCTGTTGCTGCTGGCGGTGACGCCGCTCTGCCGTCGCTGGATGACCATTTTGCCGCTGGGCGGTGAAACCGCGCGTGCCGTGGGCGTCGCGCTGACGCCATCACGCGTGGAGCTACTGTTGCTGGCGGCCTGTCTGACGGCAGTCGCAACCATGACAATCGGTCCGTTGAGCTTTATTGGCCTGATGGCACCGCATATTGCGCGCATGATGGGCTTCCGTCGTACGATGCCGTTTATCGTGATGTCGGCGCTAACGGGGGGGATGATGCTGGTGATAGCGGACTGGCTGGGCAGAATGGTGCTGTTCCCGTATCAGATTCCCGCAGGGCTGCTATCGACCTTTATCGGCGCGCCGTACTTTATTTATCTGTTGAGAAAGCAGAGTCGGTAATAAAAGCAAACGGCAACCTCAGGGTTGCCGTTTTAGTCTTTGCGCCCTCTCCCTGTCTGCCATGTCTCCGGACCGTACAGTGGGAGAGGGTCAGGGTGAGGGCATCAGGCCGCACACGGTAAAAGCAAAACGGTCACAACCGTGACCGTTTTTAGTGTTTGCGCCCTCTCCCGGTGGGTGTTCGGTTCGGGGCGAGGGCATCAGGCCGCACACGGTAAAAGCAAAACGGTCACAACCGTGACCGTTTTTAGTGTTGGCGCCCTCTCCCGTGGGAGAGGGTTGGGGTGAGGGCATCAAGCCGCACAGGGTAAAAGCAAACGGCAACCTCTGGGTTGCCGTTTTGGTCTTTGCGCCCTCTCCCGTGGGAGAGGGTTGGGGTGAGGGCATCAGGCCGCACACGACTTAAAGCTTCGCAAACACCTTACGCGCTGCGTCGATGGTTTTGTTGATGTCTTCCACGCTGTGCGCCACGGACATAAAGCCCGCTTCGAACGCGGACGGCGCCAGATACACACCTTCTTCCAGCATCAGATGGAAGAAGCGCTTGAAGCGCTCAACGTCGCACTTCACCACGTCCTGATAGCAGGTCACGGTTTTGGCATCGGTGAAGAAGATCCCGAACATGCCGCCAACGTGGTTCACCACCAGCGGAACACCCGTTTCTTCCGCAGCTTCCAGCAGGCCGTTGGCCAGTTGGGTGGTCAGATCGGTCAGGGTTTCGTGAATGCCAGGCTGCGCCACTTCGGTCAGACAGGCAAAACCGGCGGCCATGGCGATGGGGTTACCAGACAGCGTACCTGCCTGATAAACCGGACCGGTCGGTGCCAGCGCTTCCATCACATCTTTACGTCCACCAAATGCGCCCACCGGCATACCGCCGCCGATGATTTTGCCAAGGCAAGTCAGGTCAGGCACCACATCGTAATAAGACTGTGCACCCGCCAGCGCGACGCGGAAACCGGTCATCACTTCGTCGATAATCAGCAGCGCGCCGAATTCGTCACACAGCGCACGCAGGCCCGGGAGGAAATCGGGTTGTGGCGGAATACAGTTCATGTTGCCCGCGACGGGCTCAACGATGATGCAGGCTACTTCTTGCGGATATTGCTCAAACGCCGCGCGCACGGTGTCGAGATCGTTATAGGTGCAGGTGAGCGTGTGCTTCGCAAAATCCGCCGGGACGCCCGGCGAGTTCGGCTGGCCGAGCGTCAGAGCACCAGAACCGGCTTTGACCAGCAGACAGTCAGCGTGGCCGTGATAGCAGCCTTCAAACTTGATAATTTTATCGCGTCCGGTAAAACCACGCGCCAGACGGATGGCGCTCATGGTCGCCTCCGTACCGGAGTTCACCATGCGCACCATATCCATGGTCGGGACCAGTTCCGTCACCAGTTCCGCCATTTTGACTTCCATTTCGGTAGGCGCCCCAAAACTTAACCCGCGCTGCGCGGCTTCAATCACTGCGTTGCGGATGGTGGGGTGGTTGTGGCCGAGCACCATCGGACCCCAGGAACCGACATAATCGATATAGGCTTTGCCATCGACATCGTACAGAAACGCGCCGTCTGCACGTTCAATAAACAGCGGCGTTCCCCCGACGCCGGTAAAGGCGCGAACGGGAGAGTTTACGCCGCCCGGGATAAGCTCACGTGCTGCGCTGTACAGGTTTTCAGACTTGCTCATAGCGTGTTCCTGGTTCGTAGAAAAAGGGTAAGCCAGCTATTCTAAGTGATTCGCGGATGGTTATAAAATTTTTGCCCAAATGATACAGAACAAACGTTAAGGATTTTTCAGGCGACGTGCGGTGTCAGGCGCATTAAAATCCCCTCAAATATTTGTATGATCAATATAAGAATTGGTGATGACAGCAAACAATTCCTCATTTGAAGAACAGCAATTGGCTCGCGTGCGCCGCCGGATAAGCGTCCGACGCCTGCTCAATCGTGACAAAACGCCGCTGATGATCCTGATTATGGCGGCGGTCGTCGGCACGCTCGCGGGGCTGGTGGGTATTGCGTTCGAGAAAGCCGTTAACGTCATACTTAACTGGCGTATCGGCACGTTGGCGGCGACAGCGGATCACCCGTGGCTGGTGTGGCCGCTGGCTTTTGGATTGTCGGCGCTGCTGGCGATGGTGGGCTATTTTCTGGTGCGGAAATTTGCGCCGGAAGCGGGCGGCTCCGGAATCCCGGAAATCGAGGGCGCGCTGGAAGAGCTGCGCCCGGTTCGCTGGTGGCGGGTTATCCCGGTCAAATTCCTTGGCGGGATGGGCACCCTCGGCGCGGGAATGGTGCTGGGTCGCGAAGGCCCAACGGTGCAACTGGGCGGCAATATCGGGCGCATGGTGGCGGATATTTTCCGTATGCGCAGCGGCGAAGCGCAGCACACGCTGCTTGCGACGGGGGCCGCCGCGGGTCTTTCCGCCGCGTTTAACGCGCCGCTGGCCGGGATCTTGTTTATTATCGAAGAGATGCGCCCGCAGTTTCGCTACAACCTTATCTCGATCAAAGCGGTCTTCACGGGCGTGATCATGTCGAGCATCGTGTTTCGCATTTTCAACGGCGAAGGCGCAGTGATTGAGGTGGGGAAATTCACCAATGCGCCAGTCAACACGCTTTGGCTGTATCTGATCCTGGGCATGATTTTTGGCGTTGTCGGACCGCTATTTAACACGCTGATTCTGCGCACTCAGGATCTGTTCCAGCGTATTCACGGCGGCAATATGACAAAGTGGGTGCTGGTGGGCGGACTGCTCGGCGGGATGTGCGGCGTGTTGGGCGTTATCGAACCCGAGACGTCTGGCGGCGGATTCAGTTTGATCCCCATCGCGGCGGCGGGGAATTTCAGCATCGGGATGCTGCTATTTCTGTTTTTCACTCGCGTGATCACCACGCTACTGTGCTTTTCGTCTGGTGCACCGGGCGGGATTTTCGCGCCTATGCTGGCATTAGGGACGCTGCTCGGTACGGCGTTTGGCATGGCGGCGGCAGTGGGTTTCCCGGCGTATCATCTTGAAGCGGGTACGTTTGCCATTGCCGGAATGGGGGCGCTGCTGGCCGCGTCATTGCGGGCACCGTTGACCGGAATTTTGCTGGTTCTGGAAATGACGGACAATTATCAGCTCATTTTGCCAATGATCATTACCTGCCTCGGCGCGACACTATTAGCCCAATTCCTGGGCGGAAAGCCGCTATACTCCACGATTCTTGCCCGCACCCTGGCGAAGCAGGAGGCAGAGCTTGCCGTGAAGCAGAATACTTGAATGAATTACCAGGGTATTAGATAATGAAAATATGAATTGGGTGATTTTTACTCAATAGCAGTATTCATGGGAGCAAAAAATGAGTGATGACGTAGCGCTGCCGTTGCAATTTACTGAAGCAGCAGCCAAAAAAGTGAAAGTCCTGATTGCCGATGAAAATAATCCGGAGCTGAAACTGCGAGTTTATATTACTGGCGGCGGTTGCAGTGGCTTCCAGTACGGTTTTACCTTTGACGATCAGATCAACGATGGGGATATGACCATCGAGAAGCAGGGCGTTGCGCTGGTTGTTGACCCAATGAGCCTGCAATATCTGGTGGGCGGCGCGGTGGATTACACCGAAGGGCTGGAAGGTTCACGCTTTGTGGTGACGAACCCGAACGCGAAAAGTACCTGCGGCTGCGGTTCTTCCTTCAGCATCTAATGGTTTTGCTTCGGGGTGCGGTCTGATGCCCTCACCCCGACCCTCTCCAACGGGAGAGGGAGAAACACGAAAAGCGGTCTGAAACTCTAACTCTCTCCCACAGGGCGAGGGAGAAACACGAAAAGCGGTCTGAAACTCTAACTCTCTCCCACAGGGCGAGGGAGAAACACGAAAAGCGGTCTGAAACTCTAACTCTCTCCCACGGGAGAGGGAGAAACACGAAAAGCGGTCTGATACTCTAACTCTCTCCCACGGGAGAGAGAGAGAAAATATTAAAAATGGCAACCGTGGGTTGCCGTTTTGCTTTTACCTTCCATTCTCATCGAGCGCAAACGTCGGCAATTTTAAGTGCCAGCGTATCGCCGCCAGACGAATCGCCAACGTTACCACCATGCCGATCATCGCCGCGGTTTCGAGCTCAACGCCAAAGGTATAAAACGCCGTGGCGTGGACGATCCCGCCGATAATACAGGCCGTGGCGTAGATTTCGGTGCGCAGAATCATCGGCACTTCACGCGCCAGGATATCGCGGATAATCCCTCCACCGACGCCCGTCAATACGCCCATACAAATTGCGACCATTGGACCCGTACCCGCCATAAATGCCTTATTAACACCAATACCGACAAACACCGCCAATCCGACGGCATCCAGTACCGGGAGGATCCATTTGGGTAAACGGCGAGGCTGACGCACCAGCACGATGGTTAGCAGACAGGTGACCATCGCCACCACCAGGTCGGTGGGATCTCTCACCCAAAACACCGGGCCGTGATCGAGCGCCATATCACGGATCGTTCCACCGCCTACCGCCGTTACCACACCGAGCACCAGCACGCCAAACGGGTCCATGCGCAGTTTGCCTGCAAGCAACACGCCAGAGATAGCAAAGACGGCGGTGCCAAGGATATCCAGCCAATAAACGAGCATCGTCGAGTCCTAAAATGACCAGGGGCTAAATTAATGGCTCTGCGACAACGCAGAGCAGAGTTGTTTTGCGGCGAGGATAATACGCGGGCTTGCGCGTTCAAACCAGTCACTGTGAAGGGCGATAACCGGGATTTTTAGCTGACTTTGCCAGAATTGTGCAATTTTAGGGATCTCGCTCGCATTGCCTGCCACGACGATGGCCTGCGGATGACGCGCCAGCACCTGTTCACGGCTCACCTGCGGCCAGGGAACGCGGCTCGCTGCAAAGATATTTTCACCGCCACACACTTCCAGTACCTGATTTTGAATCGAGCCTTTTCCGGTGGTGAACAGCGGCTGATTGCCAAACTGGAGGAACACGCGTTTTTTGACGGGCGTGTCATAGCGGGCTTTCAGAGCCGCATACTCTTTGAGCAACTGTTGCGCGGCCTGTTTGGCTTTTTGAGGTGTCGGGCTGTAAGGCGCAAGATCCTGTAGCGCCTGAGCGACCTGCTCAATGCTGATGGCATCAATCCACATCACCTTTATGCCAAGTGAAGTGAGTTGATTGACCTGCCGCTCTGCGTTTCCGCCGCGCCATGCGAGGACCAGATCCGGCTTCAGCGCGACGATGCGTTCAAGATTCATGCCTTGCCAGGTGGAGATCTGCTCGAGTTTTTTCGCTTCGGGGGGATAGTCAGAAAAACTGCTGACCGCAACGGGTGTTATCCCCGCGGCAAAAGCCAGTTCAGTATTGGCAGGGGAGAGGGTAATCACACGCGGCGCGGCCAGAAGCCACGCCGGTGAGAGCAGACACAGGGCGACCAGCGCCCCTAAAAACTTAGCCACGCGCCAGTTTCTGCACCAGGGTTTCGACCATAATCGTGGACTGCTTAGCAGCAACGGCCAGGAACTCGTCAAAGCTCAGATGAGACTGTTGATCGGCCACGTCAGAGATGGCGCGAACGACGACGAACGGTACGCTGAAGTTATGGCAGACGTGCGCAATGGCCGTCGCTTCCATTTCCACTGCAATGGCATTTGGGAAGTTGTGACGTATTTTCGCCAGGCCCACGGAGCCGTTGATGAAAGCGTCGCCGCTGACAATCAGGCCGCGTACGGCGTTCAGGTTCAGTTCCGCAATGCAGCTTTCAGCGGCGGCAATTAGTTTGTCGTCGGCTTTAAAACCGGCCGGGCAGCCCGGAAGCTGGCCGTATTCGTAGCCAAACGCGGTCACATCGGCGTCGTGATAACGTGCTTCATCAGAAACCACGATGTCACCCACTTTCAGGGACGGAGCCAGACCGCCTGCAGAACCGGTGTTGATGATCACGTCAGGTTTGCAGCGCTCAAGCAGCAGCGTCGCCCCCAGCGCGGCAGCGACTTTACCGATGCCTGATTTCAGCAGAGCCACGTCAGTCCCGTTCAGTTGGCCGGTATAGATTTCACAGCCGCCCAGAGACAGAGTCTGACAGTTCTCAATTTTGTCACGCAGCAGCGTAACTTCTTCTTCCATTGCACCAATAATGCCGATTTTCATAGATTTACTCGCGATGTGCCTTGTTAAGATGCATAGTCTATCATGCGCTTAAGGGGAAACGCATTCTCACGCGGGGGAGCACATGGCACCAATCGATTTTCGCAACAAAATTAACTGGCATCGTCGATTCCGATCCCCACAGGGGAGCAAGAGCGAGCATGAGATCCTGCGGATCTTCGAAAGCGATCGTGGGCGCATCATTAACTCTCCTGCCATCCGCCGCTTACAGCAAAAAACCCAGGTGTTCCCGCTCGAGCGTAATGCTGCCGTCCGCACGCGTCTGACCCATTCCATGGAAGTTCAGCAGGTGGGGCGGTATATCGCCAAAGAAATTTTAAGCCGCCTTAAAGAACAGCGCCTGCTGGAAACGTACGGTCTGGATGAGTTGACCGGCCCGTTCGAGAGCATCGTTGAGATGGCGTGTCTGATGCACGATATCGGCAACCCGCCGTTTGGTCACTTTGGCGAGGCGGCGATCAACGACTGGTTTAAACAGCGTTTGTTCCCGTTGGACGCTGCCAGCCAGCCGTTAAGCGACGATCGCTGCATCGTCCGGGATTTACGGTTGCGCGAGGGCGAAGAGCCACTAAACGATCTGCGGCGCAAAGTGCGTCAGGATCTGTGTCAGTTTGAAGGCAATGCGCAGGGGATCAGGCTGGTGCACTCCCTGATGCGGATGAACCTGACCTGGGCGCAGGTGGGTTGCATCCTGAAATACACCCGTCCGGCATGGTGGATGGGGGAACCGCCCGCGTCTCACAGTTATTTAATGAAAAAGCCCGGCTATTATTTGTCTGAAGAGGCCTATATTGAACGACTGCGTAAGGAACTTTCACTGACGCCTCACGGCCGTTTTCCATTGACCTGGATTATGGAAGCTGCCGATGACATTTCCTATTGCGTGGCCGATCTGGAAGACGCCGTAGAGAAAAGAATATTCAGCGTCGAGGAACTTTATCAGCATCTTTATGATGCCTGGGGCACCCACGAAAAAGGTTCATTGTTTTCTCAGGTGGTGGAAAACGCCTGGGATAAATCGCGTTCAAATACCCTCAGTCGTAGCACCGAAGATCAGTTCTTTATGTATTTGCGCGTTAACACGTTAAATAAACTGGTGCCGTATTCCGCTGCGCGTTTTATCGACAATCTGCCCGATATTTTCTCTGGCGACTTTAATCATGCGTTGCTTGAGGACGACAGCAGTTTCAGTCAACTGCTTGAGTTGTATAAGAATGTCGCTATCCGCCATGTGTTTAGCCACCCGGATGTGGAACAGCTGGAATTACAAGGCTACCGGGTGATCAGCGGTCTGCTGGATATTTATCAGCCGCTGCTGAAATTATCTGTAGAGGAATTTACTGAACTGGTCGAAACAGATCGCGTGAAACGCCTGCCGATTGAAACGCGGCTATTACATAAACTCTCTACCCGCCATCGTCTTGCCTATGTCGAGGCCGTGAGTAAAATTGATCGCACCACTGCACAGTGGCCAGTGATGGAATATTATTATCGCTGTCGGCTTATTCAGGACTATATCAGCGGAATGACAGATTTGTATGCATGGGATGAATACCGTCGTCTGATGGCTGTGGAATAACTGATGAGTTTTGTAAAGACGGCCAATAAATTTTTACTTTTTCCAGAAACTTAATCCCGGAACTTAGGCGCTGAAAACGAATCTGATGTACACAGCAATTTTGCGTAATCTATTAATCGAGATTGAGAACATGAAAAAAACAACATTAGCAATGAGTGCACTCGCATTGAGTTTAGGTTTAGCGTTGTCACCTCTGTCTGCAAGCGCAGCCGAGACCGCGTCTTCGGCCACAACCGTGCAGCAGATGCCAAGCCTGGCTCCGATGCTTGAGAAAGTGATGCCATCGGTGGTGAGTATTAACGTTGAGGGAAGCACAACCGTTAATACGCCGCGCATGCCGCGCAACTTCCAGCAGTTCTTTGGCGATAATTCTCCATTCTGCCAGGACGGTTCGCCATTCCAGAGCTCACCGTTCTGTCAGGGCGGTGGTGCGGGCGATGACAGCCCTGGCGGTAACGGTGGCGGTCAGCAGCAAAAATTCATGGCGCTGGGATCGGGCGTGATTATTGACGCGGCGAAAGGCTATGTCGTCACCAATAACCACGTTGTAGATAACGCCAGCACCATCAAAGTACAGTTGAGCGATGGGCGTAAATTTGATGCCAAAGTGGTGGGTAAAGACCCGCGCTCTGACATCGCTCTGATTCAGATTCAGGATCCAAAAAACCTGACGGCCATTAAGCTGGCTGATTCCGATGCCCTGCGCGTCGGCGATTATACCGTAGCCATCGGTAACCCGTTCGGCCTGGGTGAAACGGTGACATCCGGTATCGTTTCTGCGCTGGGTCGTAGCGGCCTGAATGCAGAAAACTATGAAAACTTTATCCAGACGGATGCGGCCATTAACCGCGGTAACTCCGGCGGTGCGCTGGTTAACCTGAACGGTGAGCTGATCGGTATCAACACCGCGATTCTGGCACCGGACGGCGGCAACATCGGTATCGGTTTTGCGATTCCAAGTAACATGGTGAAAAACCTGACCAGCCAGATGGTTGAATTCGGCCAGGTGAAACGCGGTGAGCTGGGTATTCTGGGCACGGAACTGAACTCCGAGCTGGCGAAGGCGATGAAAGTTGACGCGCAGCGCGGGGCATTTGTCAGCCAGGTGATGCCAAATTCCTCTGCCGCGAAAGCCGGTATCAAGGCGGGTGATGTGATCACCACCCTGAACGGTAAGCCAATCAGCAGCTTTGCGGCGCTGCGCGCTGAAGTCGGCTCAATGCCGGTGGGCAGCAAAGTGACGTTGGGTCTGCTGCGCGACGGTAAACCTGTTAGCGTTAACCTTGAACTGCAGCAGAGCAGTCAGACTCAGGTCGATTCCAGCTCTATCTTCAGCGGTATTGAAGGTGCGGATATGAGCAACAAAGGGGCTGATAAAGGGGTGGTGGTGAGTGAAGTTAAAGCCAACAGCCCAGCGGCCCGTATCGGCCTGAAAAAAGGTGATGTGATTATTGGCGCTAACCAGCAGCCAGTGAAAAACATTGCTGAACTGCGTAAAATTCTCGACAGCAAACCTAACGTGCTGGCGCTGAATATCCAGCGTGGTGATACCACTCTGTACCTGTTGATGCAGTAATCTCCTGCGCTCCAGCCTGACATCAGGCTGGAGCTTCTCCTTTTCTGTGACCCTTCCCACAAGTCCATACTTATTCCCCCGACTTTGTGCATTCGCACAATGCAGCAGTCTTTGAACTTCCCTATGCTTGAGCTCTGCTCACGGGAGGATTACATGGCTGGCTGGCATCTTGATACCAAAATGGCGCAGGAAATCGTGGCGCGCACCATGCGCATCATCGATACCAATATCAACGTAATGGATGCCCGTGGGCGAATCATTGGCAGCGGCGATCGTGAGCGTATTGGTGAATTGCACGAAGGCGCGCTGCTGGTGCTTTCCCAGGGACGCGTCGTGGATATTGATGACGCCGTCGCGCGGCATCTGCATGGTGTGCGTCAGGGCATCAACCTGCCGCTGCGTCTGGAAGGGGAAATCGTTGGCGTCATTGGCCTGACGGGCGAACCAGAATCTCTGCGCAAATACGGTGAGCTGGTGTGCATGACCGCCGAGATGATGCTGGAACAATCGCGTCTGATGCATCTTCTTGCGCAGGACAGCCGCCTGCGCGAAGAGCTGGTGATGAACCTGATACAGGCCGAAGAGCATACCCCTGCGCTGACAGAGTGGGCGCAGCGTCTGGGGATTGACCTCAATCAGCCGCGTGTCGTGGCGGTTATCGAAGTCGATAGCGGCCAGCTTGGCGTGGACAGCGCGATGGCGGAATTACAACAGCTGCAAAACGCGCTGGCGACCCCGGAGCGTAACAACCTGGTCGCGATTGTTTCGTTGACTGAAATGGTGGTGCTGAAGCCCGCGCTGAATCAGTTTGGCCGCTGGGATGCTGAAGATCACCGCCGTCGGGTTGAGCAGTTGATTGCGCGAATGAAAGAGAACGGGCAGCTGCGTTTTCGCGTTGCGCTGGGCAACTATTTTACCGGCCCAGGCAGCATCGCCCGTTCATGGCGAACGGCGCGCACTACCATGATGGTCGGCAAGCAGCGCATGCCGGAAAGCAGGGGATATTTTTATCAGGATTTGATGCTGCCGGTGCTGCTCGACAGCTTGCGCGGTGGCTGGCAGGCCAACGAGCTGGCGCGGCCATTAGTGCGCCTGAAGGCAATGGATAATAATGGATTACTGCGGCGGACGTTGCAGGCGTGGTTTCGTCATAACGTTCAGCCGCTGGCGACGTCGAAAGCGTTGTTTATTCACCGGAATACCCTGGAATACCGTCTCAACCGTATTTCGGAATTAACAGGGCTGGATTTGGGTAATTTCGACGACAGGTTATTGTTGTACGTCGCGTTGCAACTGGATGAGCAGAGATGATGTGGCGTGCGGCCTGATGCACTCTCCCACTGGGAGAGTGAGAAAAACTAAAAACGGCAACTCAAGGTTGCCGTTTTTGTTTTTACTTATTGCGGGTCAATTTCTCAAGATCGGCTTCGATTTCGCTGATCTTGTGAGTCACAACGCTTTCAAGGTGACGAAGGTCATCGAGGATCTTACGTTTAAGATCGACTTCGGTGCGGTCGCGCTGGCAGATCTGATCGAGTTCATCGATCACGTAGCGCAGGTTAGGGCTGATTTCCTGAACTTCTTTATACCCCTGGCCGACACCATCAGCGACGACGGTTTTACGTTGACGTGGGTATTTGAACTTCACGCTTTTCGCGAAAAACTCTCCTTTGTCCTTGTGAAAATAGATTTTCAAAATATCGTTGTTTGCTTCCTGGCGGAGGCTATAACGATCAATTTCATCAGGATTGGTAATGCCCAGACTTTTCAGATTATCGTACATAGCGGTACCCTTGATCTCAACATAACCCATGAATAATTAACGAAAAAATCTATTTTCGCCACCTTCAGATGTAAAAAAAGCGGGGTAGCCCCGCTTTTTGTTGTACCTGATTAATCGATGGTGCGCAGCAACTCGTTGATACCGACTTTACTGCGGGTTTTGGCATCGACTTTTTTCACGATAACCGCGCAATACAGGCTGTATTTGCCATCTTTCGACGGCAAGTTACCGGAAACGACAACGGAGCCTGCGGGGACGCGGCCATAATGCACTTCGCCCGTTTCACGATCGTAAATACGGGTGCTCTGACCGATGTAAACGCCCATGGAAATCACGGAGCCTTCTTCAACGATCACGCCCTCAACCACTTCGGAACGTGCGCCGATGAAGCAGTTGTCTTCAATGATGGTTGGGTTTGCCTGCAATGGCTCCAGAACGCCACCGATGCCGACACCGCCGGACAGGTGAACGTTTTTACCAATCTGCGCGCAAGAACCGACGGTCGCCCAGGTATCCACCATTGAGCCTTCGTCAACGTAAGCACCGATGTTCACATAAGAAGGCATCAGCACGGTATTGCGTGCGATAAATGCACCCTGACGAACGGCCGCAGGCGGCACGACGCGGAAACCTTCTTTCACGAAACGCGCTTCGTCATAATCCGCGAATTTCATCGGCACTTTATCGAAGTAGCGGCTTTCCGCACCGTCGATAACCTGGTTATCGTTAATACGGAAAGAGAGCAGCACGGCTTTTTTCAGCCACTGATGCGTGACCCACTGGCCGTCAATTTTTTCTGCTACACGCAGCGCGCCGGAATCAAGCAGAGAAATCACCTGATTAACCGCTTCGCGGGTTACGGTATCCACATTTGCCGGAGTAATATCGGCGCGACGCTCAAAGGCGGACTCAATAACGTTCTGTAACTGCTGCATTGTTTACACTTTCCATTTCACTAAAAAACACGTCACCCTTTATCGTTTGGATTGAGGGCCGCTGTCAACCGTTGTTGCACCTCAAGTTGCAGCTCATTATTAAGCGCACGCCTGTCGGCAGTAGCGATTATAAATAAATCTTCTACTCGCTCGCCAATGGTTGTAATTCTGGCGCCATGCAGGGAAATTCCCAGGTCCGCAAACACCTGGCCAACGCGTGCGAGCAGTCCCGGCTGGTCGAGGGCGATCAGTTCGAGGAACGATTTACGATCGGTATGGGTCGGCAGGAAATTGACCTCGGTATCGACGGTAAAATGGCGCAGTTTTGAGGGTTGGCGACGCGGTTGCGGCGGCTGCCAGCTGTGCTGAGTGATAGCCTGTTCCAGACCGAAGCGGATGGCTTCGTGACGATCGGCAGAAAGTGGGCTTCCGTCTGGCTCCAGCACAATAAAGGTGTCCATCGCCAGACCGTCGCGAGTGGTGAAAATCTGCGCGTCGTGGACGCTGAGATTTCGCCTGTCCAGTTCGGCACACACGGCGGCAAACAGATAGGCTCTGTCAGGACTCCAGATGAAAATTTCGGTCCCGCCGCGTGTGGCCTGCGGACTCAACAGGATCATCGGTTCCGACAGATCGTGGTCGAGAAGATGGCGCGCATGCCAGGCAAGTTGATGTGGGCTGTGACGCACAAAATAGTTCGCCCGACAGCGCGACCAGATCTGATGCAGGGCCTCTTCATCAATGTTGTCCATGCGCAGCAGCGCCAACGCCTGAAGCTGGTGGTGGCGCACGCGCTCGCGCATATCGGGCGTGTTTTGCATCCCACGGCGCAACTGCTTTTCAGTGGCAAAATAGAGTTCGCGCAACAGGCTTTGCTTCCAGCTATTCCACAGCGTTTCGTTGGTGGCGCAGATATCCGCCACTGTGAGACACACCAGAAAACGTAGCCGGTTTTCCGTCTGGACGATTTCGGCAAACTGCTTGATGACTTCTGGATCCTGAATATCCCGCCGCTGCGCGGTCACGGACATCAACAAATGATGACGCACCAGCCAGGCGACCAGCTGGGTTTCCCGCGAATTGAGCCCGTGCAGCTCGGCAAATTTCAGCACATCCTGCGCGCCGAGCACGGAGTGATCGCCGCCACGCCCTTTGGCGATATCGTGGAACAGCGCAGCGATCAGGATCAGCTCCGGATGGCTGAGGCGCGGCCACAGATCCACGCATAATGGATGCATGGAACGCGTCTCTTCGTTCGCGAAACTTTCCAGTTTTAGCATCACGCGGATGGTATGTTCATCGACCGTGTAGGCGTGAAAAAGGTCAAACTGCATTTGGCCGACAATGTGCGACCACTGAGGCATATAGGCCCATAACACGCTGTGTCGGTGCATCGGCAACAGGCCACGTTTGACCGCGCCCGGATGGCGCAGCATGCTCAGAAAGAGCGAGCGGGCTTCCGGTATGTAGCACAGTGGCTGCTTCAGATGGCGACGTGCGTGGCGCAAATGGCGCAGCGTCGTGGAGTAGATCCCGGTGATCGTGCTGTTGCGAACCATGGTGTAAAACATACGTAGGATCGCTTCCGGCTCGCGCATAAAGAGCGTTTCGTCGCGCAGGTCGATCAAGGTGCCACGCAGCTGGAATTCGTCATCAATCGGGCGCGGCTTTTCATCCGGCGTCAGCGCCAGGATCGCTTCATCGAAAAGTTGCAAAAGCATCTGATTGAGTTCACTCACGCGACGGGTGACGCGGAAGAAATCCTTCATCATATGTTCAACCGGTTCGTTGCCTTCGCCGCTGTAGTTCAGGCGTTGGGCGACGCTCAACTGCCTGTCGAACAGTAGACGGTTGTCATAGCGGGTGACTTCAAGATGCAGCGCAAAACGGATTCGCCACAGCAAATGCAGACATTCGTTGAGTTCGTTGCGTTCGGCTTCGGTTAAAAAGCCAAAGCCGACCATCTCATCAAGGGATGTCGCGCCAAAATGGCGACGGGCAACCCACTGAAGCGTGTGGATGTCACGCAAACCACCCGGACTGCTTTTGATATCCGGCTCAAGGTTATAGCTGGTGCCGTGATAGCGCTGGTGGCGCACATTTTGTTCTTCGACCTTGGCGGCAAAGAATTTTTCGGAAGGCCAAAAGCCTTCGCTGAAAATGTGCTTCTGCAGTTCAAGAAACAGCGCGACGTCGCCAATCAGCAAACGTGTTTCAATCAGATTGGTGGCGACGGTAAGATCGGATAGCCCCTCGAGCAGGCACTCTTCCAGCGTGCGAACGCTGTGGCCCACTTCCAGCTTGACGTCCCACAGCAGCGTCAGCAGTTCGCCCACTTTCTGCGCCTGTTCGTCCGACAGCTTTTTACGGCTCAGGACGAGCAGGTCGATATCGGACAACGGGTGTAACTCGCCGCGTCCATATCCCCCGACGGCGACCAGCGCGACGTCGCTGATTTGCCCAAAGCCATAATCAATCCACAACCGTTGCAGCATTTGGTCGATAAACTCGGTGCGCGCTTCGATCAACGCTTCCGCAGAAATGCCTTCGTCAAAGGCTTTACCCAGCCAACGCTGAAAGACCTCAATGTGCGCTTTGATATCCGCACACGTCAGCTCACGCTGCGGCCACACTCCCGGATTGTCCGGCTGATCGGGCAGAGTGGGGAGTGCCGTGTTGGCATACTGTTCGGGTAAAAGGTTATTCATCTACGTCACCCATAAGTAAAAGCTATCGCCATTAAAAAAGCCGGCATTCGCCGGCTTCTTATTATTCGTTGTGCGAGAGTATCGCCGGGATGGTGTCATCCTTTCGCAACGTCATAATTTCGCAGCCGTTGTCTGTGACCACAATAGTATGCTCGTACTGCGCAGACAAGCTTCTGTCTTTGGTTTTTACCGTCCAGCCATCTTTCATGGTGCGGATGCGGTAGTCGCCGGAGTTCACCATCGGTTCGATAGTGAAGGCCATGCCTTTTTGCAGAACCACGCCGCCGTCATCTGCATCGTAATGCAAGACTTGCGGTTCTTCGTGGAAGACGCGACCAATGCCGTGACCGCAGTATTCGCGAACCACGGAAAAACCTTCCGCTTCGACAAATTTCTGAATAGCGGCACCCAGGGTACGCAGACGAATGCCTGGTTTCACCATCTTCAACGCCAGATAGAGGCTTTCTTGCGTCACGCGACACAGGCGCTCGCCCAGAATGGTTGGTTTACCAACGATAAACATTTTTGAGGTGTCGCCGTGATATTCGTCTTTAATGACGGTCACGTCGATGTTGACGATATCACCGTCTTTCAGCAGTTTCTCATCATCGGGGATGCCGTGGCAGACGACTTCATTAATAGAGATACAGACGGATTTCGGGAAGCCGTGATAGCCCAGACAGGCGGAGATTGCGTGTTGCTCATTGACGATATAGTCATTACAGATGCGATCCAGCTCGCCGGTGCTCACGCCCGGTTTAATGAACGACTCGATCATTTCCAGCACTTCGGCGGCCAGACGACCGGCGACGCGCATCTTTTCAATTTCTTCAGGGGTCTTAATAGAGATAGCCATGTAATCTGTCCATCAGTGTCGATTATTTCGACGATACTAGTCTAAGTGTTGTCAATGGTATCAGTCCCTCGCACTCGCTGCCAAATTGAGAATCAGTAACAGCACATCAGGCCAACAATAATTGGTTTCTGCTGGTGTTTTGTGGTATAAAGCGCGCCGGACTTCCGATCCATTTCGTATACACAAGATGGACCAGAAGCGACAAATCTCACTTTGTGTAATTACACACACGTATCGGCACATATTCCGGGGTGCCCCTAGGGGTCGGTAATATGGGATACGTGGAGGCATAACCCCAACATTTAATATAGAGGTTTTTACCATGGCAACTGTTTCCATGCGCGACATGCTCAAGGCTGGTGTTCACTTTGGTCACCAGACCCGTTACTGGAACCCGAAAATGAAGCCTTTCATCTTCGGCGCGCGTAACAAAGTTCACATCATCAACCTTGAGAAAACTGTACCAATGTTCAACGAAGCCCTGGCTGAGCTGAGCAAGATCTCTTCCCGTAAAGGTAAGATTCTGTTTGTTGGTACTAAACGCGCTGCAAGCGAAGCTGTGAAAGATGCTGCTAACAACTGCGACCAGTTCTTCGTGAACCATCGCTGGTTGGGCGGTATGCTGACTAACTGGAAAACTGTTCGTCAGTCCATCAAGCGCCTGAAAGATCTGGAAATCCAGTCTCAGGACGGTACTTTCGATAAGCTGACCAAAAAAGAAGCCCTGATGCGCACTCGTGAACTGGCCAAGCTGGAAAACAGCCTGGGCGGTATCAAAGACATGGGTGGTCTGCCAGACGCTCTGTTCGTTATCGATGCAGACCACGAGCACATCGCAATCAAAGAAGCTAACAACCTGGGTATCCCGGTATTTGCTATCGTTGATACCAACTCCGATCCGGACGGTGTTGACTTCGTTATCCCGGGTAACGACGATGCAATCCGTGCTGTTACTCTGTACCTGGGTGCTGTAGCGGCTACCGTACGTGAAGGCCGTTCTCAGGATCTGGCTTCTCAAGCGGAAGAAAGCTTCGTAGAAGCTGAATAATAAGGTTCTACCCCTTATTAGTACCGTGTATGGATAGGGGCCTCTTAATGGCCCCTTTTTCACTTTTAAACCTGTTTGGTTCAATGAGCCGAGCAGGTCATCTCTCCCGAGGATTTAAGAATGGCTGAAATTACCGCATCCCTGGTAAAAGAGCTGCGCGAACGTACTGGCGCAGGCATGATGGATTGCAAAAAAGCACTGGTTGAAGCTAACGGCGACATCGAGCTGGCAATCGAAAACATGCGTAAATCCGGCGCGATCAAAGCGGCGAAAAAAGCAGGCAACGTTGCTGCTGACGGCGTAATCCTGACCAAAATCGACGGCACCTACGGCATCATTCTGGAAGTTAACTGCCAGACTGACTTCGTAGCAAAAGACGGTGGTTTCCAGGCATTTGCTAACAAAGTTCTTGACGCTGCTATCGCTGGCAAAATCACTGACGTTGACGTTCTGAAAGCACAGTTCGAAGAAGAACGTGTTGCGCTGGTTGCTAAAATCGGTGAGAACATCAACATCCGTCGTGTTGCTTCCATCGAAGGCGACGTACTGGGTTCTTACCAGCACGGTGCACGTATCGGTGTTCTGGTTGCTGCTAAAGGCGCTGACGAAGAACTGGTTAAACAGCTGGCTATGCACATCGCTGCAAGCAAACCAGAATTCGTTAAGCCAGAAGACGTGTCTGCTGAAGTTGTAGAAAAAGAGTACCAGGTTCAGCTCGACATCGCTATGCAGTCTGGCAAGCCGAAAGAAATCGCAGAGAAAATGGTTGAAGGCCGCATGAAGAAATTCACCGGCGAAGTTTCTCTGACGGGTCAGCCATTCGTTATGGATCCAACCAAGTCTGTTGCTCAGCTGCTGAAAGAGCACAATGCTGACGTGACTGGTTTCATCCGCTTCGAAGTGGGCGAAGGCATCGAGAAAGTTGAAACTGACTTCGCAGCAGAAGTTGCTGCAATGTCCAAGCAGTCTTAAGGATTGCGAAGGAGCCGCCTGAGGGCGGCTTCTTTTTGCCCGTCATGTAAAAATCAGACAGAAACCCGTAGTTTCTGCACTGATAAGCGACGTACTATGTCGCCAGAATTAACCCCATCTCAATCGTTGACAGTCTCAGGAAAGAAACATGGCTACCAATGCAAAACCCGTGTACAAACGCATTCTGCTTAAGCTTAGTGGCGAAGCGCTGCAGGGAACAGAAGGCTTCGGTATCGACGCAAGCATTCTTGACCGCATGGCACAGGAAATCAAAGAACTGGTTGAACTGGGTATCCAGGTTGGCGTGGTAATTGGCGGTGGTAACCTTTTCCGTGGCGCTGGTCTGGCGAAAGCGGGTATGAACCGTGTTGTGGGTGACCACATGGGTATGCTGGCTACCGTGATGAATGGTCTAGCAATGCGTGATGCACTTCATCGCGCCTATGTGAACGCTCGCCTGATGTCCGCTATTCCGCTGAATGGCGTGTGCGATAACTACAGCTGGGCAGAAGCTATCAGTCTGCTGCGTAATAACCGCGTGGTGATTCTTTCCGCGGGTACCGGTAATCCTTTCTTTACGACCGATTCTGCAGCGTGTCTGCGTGGTATTGAAATCGAAGCCGACGTGGTGTTGAAAGCGACCAAAGTGGATGGCGTGTTTACCGCCGATCCAGCAAAAGATCCTTCCGCAACGATGTACGAACAGCTGAGCTACAACGAAGTACTGGATCAAGAGCTGAAAGTCATGGATCTTGCTGCCTTTACGCTGGCTCGCGACCACAAATTACCGATTCGTGTTTTCAACATGAATAAGCCCGGAGCACTGCGTCGCGTAGTGATGGGCGAAAAAGAAGGCACTTTGATCACGGAATAATTTCCGTTGACGATAAATACAGGTAAGATTCCGCTTTACTTTGTAGTGATTTCTTACCTCGACGCGCCTCAGGCGTTGTCATGATTTAAACGCGACTATACTTAGCACACCTAAAGTGGCTGTGTTGGCGGATAGTCTGCCTGAAACAAGTTTTCAAGGATTCGTAACGTGATTAGCGATATCAGAAAAGATGCTGAAGTGCGCATGGAAAAATGCGTAGAAGCCTTCAAAAACCAAATTAGCAAAGTGCGCACTGGCCGTGCTTCTCCAAGCCTGCTGGATGGCATTATCGTAGAATATTACGGTACGCCAACACCTCTGCGTCAGCTGGCGAGCGTCACGGTAGAAGATACCCGTACGCTGAAAATCAACGTCTTTGACCGTTCTTTGGGCCCGGCTGTTGAAAAAGCGATTATGGCTTCTGATTTGGGTCTGAACCCAAGTTCAGCAGGTACCGACATTCGCGTTCCGCTTCCAGCGCTGACAGAAGAACGTCGTAAAGAGCTGATCAAAGTAGTTCGTGGTGAAGCAGAAGGCGCGCGTGTTGCGGTACGTAACGTCCGTCGTGATGCGAACGACAAAGTGAAAGCACTGCTGAAAGATAAAGAAATCAGCGAAGATGACGATCGCCGTTCTCAGGACGACGTGCAGAAACTGACAGACGCAGCCATCAAAAAACTTGATGCGGCGCTGGCAGATAAAGAAGCGGAACTGATGCAGTTCTGATTTCTGACGTAATCTGATAAACGCCGTTCAGAAAGTCCTTGTGACTTTGCTGGCGGCGTTTTGCTTTTATATGGTTTAACTATCTCCCGGGCATCTCATGAAGCATTTAACTCTCCTCGGCTCGACCGGCTCTATTGGTTGCAGCACTCTCGACGTTGTTCGCCACAATCCTGAAGACTACACGGTGACCGCCCTTGTGGCCGGGAAAAACGTGCAGCGCATGGTTGAACAATGTCTTGAGTTCTCTCCCCGTTATGCGGTGATGGATGACGAGGAAAGTGCTCGCCAGGTTAAAGCGTTGCTGGCGGATCGGGGAAGTTGTACAGAAGTCATGAGTGGGCGACAAGCCGCGTGTGATATGGCTGCGCTGGATGACGTCGATCAGGTGATGGCGGCCATTGTGGGCGCAGCAGGGCTTTTGCCCACGCTCGCGGCAATTGACGCCGGGAAAACCGTTTTACTGGCAAATAAAGAGGCACTCGTGACATGCGGACGCCTTTTTATGGACGCAGTAAAACAGCGAGGCGCGAGACTCTTACCGGTAGATAGCGAACATAACGCGATTTTTCAGAGTTTACCGCAACCTTTTCAGGAAAACCTAGGGTACGCTGATCTTGAGCAAAATGGCGTTGTGTCCGTTTTGCTCACCGGGTCTGGTGGCCCGTTCCGTGAAACGCCATTGTCTGAACTGGTCTCAATGACGCCCGATCAGGCATGCCGTCATCCGAACTGGTCGATGGGGCGAAAAATCTCTGTCGACTCAGCCACCATGATGAATAAAGGTCTGGAATACATTGAAGCCCGCTGGTTATTTAACGCGTCTGCAAAACAGATGGAAGTGTTGATTCACCCGCAGTCGGTGATTCACTCCATGGTGCGCTATCAAGATGGCAGCGTAATTGCGCAGTTGGGTGAACCGGATATGCGTACGCCAATCGCGCATTCGATGGCGTGGCCTAACCGGGTAATGTCGGGAGCTAAACCACTCGATTTTTGCGCGCTGAATGCACTCACTTTCAGCGAACCTGACTACGATCGTTACCCTTGTCTGAAGCTGGCGATGAACGCTTTTGATCAGGGACAAGCGGCAACGACAGCACTGAATGCAGCTAACGAAATAACGGTTGAGGCATTTCTGAAACAGCAGATCCGCTTTACGGATATTGCGGCGCTCAATCTGTCGGTTCTCGAAGAGATGGATTTACGGGAACCGCAGAGCGTTGAAGAAGTGCTAGCTGTCGATTCACAAGCTCGCATGGCGGCGCGTAAAGCGGTGACGTATCTCGCAAGCCGGTGATAATCCACCGACTCGTGCTTGTGTTGTTTGTTAGCGTTAGGCTTCAGTGATATAGTCTGCGCCACCTGATCGCAGGTATTTGGCTTTAAGTGGTCAGGTAAGCCGTGGTTTGACACGGCTTTTTTATGTAATGGCTTCAGTATTCCTGAGTACCGTTAAATCCTATCAGGGACTAAAAACGCGTTATGTTGTCTGCGAATCAACCAATAAGCGAAAACTTGCCAGCTCATGGCTGTCGCCATGTAGCAATCATTATGGATGGCAATGGCCGCTGGGCGAAAAGACAAGGGAAGATACGAGCCTTTGGGCATAAAGCTGGGGCGAAATCTGTACGTCGCGCCGTTTCATTTGCCGCCAATAACGGCATTGATGCGTTAACGCTCTATGCTTTTAGCAGTGAAAACTGGAATCGACCTCCGCAGGAAGTGACTGCGTTGATGGAGCTGTTTGTGTGGGCGCTCGACAGCGAAGTAAAAAGCCTGCACCGCCACAACGTTCGCTTGCGCATTATTGGCGATACCAGTCGTTTTAACTCACGTTTGCAGGAACGTATTCGCAAAGCGGAAGCGGTGACCGAAAATAATACAGGTCTGACGCTCAATATCGCTGCGAACTACGGCGGACGCTGGGATATTATCCAGGGGGTTCGGCATCTGGCCGAGCAAGTTCAGGAAGGGCTGTTAAGACCCGACCAGATTGATGAAGAGGCGCTGGGTCAGCAAATCTGCATGAATGAACTCGCACCCGTGGATTTGGTAATTAGGACAGGGGGAGAACACCGCATCAGTAACTTTTTGCTTTGGCAAATTGCCTACGCCGAACTTTACTTTACGGATGTGCTCTGGCCCGATTTTGATGAACAAGACTTTGAAGGTGCGCTGTATGCCTTTGCCAATCGTGAGCGTCGCTTCGGCGGTACTGAGCCAGGCACCGAAAAAGTCTGATGGGGGTAGCTTTTGCTGAAGTATCGCCTGATTTCCGCTTTTGTATTAATACCCATCGTCATTGCGGCGCTGTTTTTACTGCCCCCGATGGGATTTGCTATTGTCACGCTGGTGGTGTGTATGCTTGCCGCGTGGGAATGGGGACAGCTTAGCGGCTTTACCTCGCGCACTCAGCGAGTATGGCTGGCGGTGCTCTGTGGTCTGTTATTGGCCCTGATGCTGTTTATGTTGCCCGAGTATCATCACGATATTCATCAGCCGTTGGTGGCAGGTTGGCTATGGGCCTCACTGGGTTGGTGGATTGCCGCGTTGCTGCTGGTACTTTTCTATCCTGAGTCTGCGGCTATCTGGCGCAACTCTAAAACGCTGCGTCTGATTTTTGGCCTGCTCACTATTATTCCATTTTTCTGGGGTATGCTCGTGTTGCGCGCCTGGCATTATGACGAAAACCACTACAGCGGCGCGTTGTGGCTACTTTATGTGATGATTCTCGTCTGGGGTGCTGACTCAGGTGCCTATATGTTTGGTAAACTGTTTGGCAAACATAAACTGGCGCCAAAAGTTTCGCCTGGTAAGACCTGGCAGGGGTTCATCGGTGGTCTGTTCACAGCAGCGATTATCTCCTGGGGATATGGCGTCTGGGCGAATCTGGACGTCGCGCCGACAACACTGCTGATTTGCTCTATCTTTGCTGCGTTGGCATCCGTATTAGGTGATTTGACCGAAAGTATGTTCAAGCGTGAAGCAGGGATTAAAGACAGTGGTCACCTCATTCCAGGACATGGTGGAATATTGGACCGTATTGATAGCCTGACGGCTGCGGTTCCTGTGTTTGCATGCCTGTTGTTTCTGGTATTCGGGACGATTTAACGGAAGGTTTTATGCTGAGCATACTCTGGAATCTGGCGGCGTTCATAGTTGCACTGGGTGTACTTATTACCGTGCATGAATTTGGCCACTTCTGGGTTGCCCGGCGCTGCGGAGTGCGGGTCGAGCGTTTTTCTATTGGCTTTGGCAAATCGCTGTGGCGTCGTACCGATCGCCATGGCACTGAGTTTGTCATCGCGCTGATCCCTCTTGGCGGCTACGTCAAAATGCTGGATGAACGCGTAGAATCTGTCGCGCCCGAAATGCGACACTACGCGTTCAACAACAAAACTGTGAGCCAACGCGCCGCTATCATCGCTGCCGGCCCGGTAGCCAACTTCATCTTTGCTGTCTTCGCTTATTGGCTGGTGTTTATCATCGGTGTCCCTGGTGTTCGTCCGGTTGTTGGTGAAATTACCGCCAACTCCATCGCAGCAACAGCGCAAATTACGCCAGGCATGGAACTTAAAGCGATCGATGGCATCGAAACCCCTGATTGGGATGCCGTAAGGCTGCAATTGGTCTCTAAGATTGGCGATGAAAAAGCATCAGTTAGCGTTTCGCCGGTGGGTGAGAGTCAGCGTCAGGAAAAAATTCTAGATTTGCGTCAGTGGGCTTTTGAGCCAGACAAAGAAGATCCCGTTGCCGCGTTGGGGATTCGCCCACGTGGTGCGCAGATTGAGCCAGTGTTAGCTGAAGTGCAAAATGATTCAGCGGCACGAAAAGCAGGTTTGCAAGCGGGCGACAGGATCGTTAAAGTCGATGGTCAGCCTTTAACGCAATGGATAACCTTTGTTAATCTGGTGCGCGATAATCCCGGCACACCGTTAGCGCTGGAAGTTGAAAGGCAGGGGAGTCCGCTCTCTTTGACGCTGATTCCTGATACCAAACCGGGCGGTGGCAAGGCTGAGGGGTTTGCTGGCGTCGTGCCAAAAGTGATCCCACTGCCAGATGAGTACAAGACAATACGCCAGTATGGGCCGTTTAGCGCAATCGTTGAAGCCACGGATAAAACATGGCAATTGATGAAGCTTACGGTCACTATGTTGGGGAAATTGATAACTGGTGACGTAAAACTGAACAACCTCAGTGGGCCGATTTCTATCGCCCAAGGGGCTGGGATGTCAGCGGAATTCGGGGTGATCTACTATCTCATGTTTCTCGCGCTCATAAGCGTGAATCTCGGGATAATCAACCTGTTCCCGCTTCCTGTTTTAGATGGGGGGCATCTGCTGTTTTTAGCGATTGAAAAGCTAAAAGGCGGACCAGTATCCGAGCGAGTTCAAGACTTTAGTTATCGCATTGGCTCGATATTGCTAGTGTTGTTAATGGGGCTTGCACTTTTCAATGATTTCTCTCGGTTGTAAGAGAGAGTGTTAGGAAGAACGCATAATAACGATGGCGATGAAAAAGTTGCTCATAGCGTCGCTGCTGTTTAGCAGCGCGACCGTATACGGTGCTGAAGGTTTCGTAGTGAAGGATATTCATTTCGAAGGTCTTCAGCGTGTCGCCGTTGGTGCGGCCCTCCTCAGCATGCCAGTTCGCCAGGGCGACACGGTTAATGATGAAGATATCAGTAATACCATTCGCGCATTGTTTGCCACTGGCAACTTTGAGGATGTCCGCGTCCTTCGCGATGGTGATACGCTGCTGGTACAGGTGAAGGAACGCCCAACGATTGCCAGTATCACTTTCTCCGGTAATAAGTCGGTTAAAGACGATATGCTCAAGCAAAACCTTGAAGCATCGGGTGTTCGTGTCGGTGAATCTCTTGACCGCACAACCCTGTCTGATATCGAAAAAGGACTGGAAGATTTCTACTATAGCGTCGGTAAATACAGCGCGAGCGTAAAAGCCGTTGTCACACCGCTGCCGCGTAACCGTGTCGATCTGAAGCTCGTCTTCCAGGAAGGCGTTTCCGCAAAAATTCAGCAGATCAATATCGTGGGTAACCACGCGTTCACTACGGACGAATTGATCTCTACATTCCAGCTCCGCGACGAAGTGCCGTGGTGGAACGTGGTTGGCGATCGTAAATATCAGAAACAAAAGCTTGCAGGCGACCTTGAAACCCTGCGTAGCTACTATCTGGATCGCGGTTACGCCCGTTTCAATATCGATTCCACTCAGGTCAGTCTGACTCCGGACAAGAAAGGTATCTACATTACGGTAAACATCACTGAAGGCGATCAATACAAGCTTTCAGGTGTTGAAGTGAGTGGAAACCTGGCGGGTCATTCTGCTGAAATCGAGAGTCTGACTAAACTTCAGCCGGGTGAGCTGTATAGCGGTGCAAAAGTAACCAAAATGGAAGACGGCATTAAAAAGCTGCTCGGCCGTTATGGATATGCTTATCCGCGCGTACAGACTCAGCCTGAAATCAACGATACCGACAAGACTGTTAAACTCCGCGTCAACGTCGATGCCGGTAACCGTTTCTACGTGCGTAAAATCCGCTTTGAAGGTAACGATACCTCCAAAGATTCCGTACTGCGCCGCGAAATGCGCCAGATGGAAGGCGCGTGGTTGGGTAGCGACCTGGTCGATCAGGGTAAAGAACGTCTGAACCGTTTGGGATATTTCGAAACGGTTGATACGGATACCCAGCGTGTTGCGGGCAGTCCTGATCAGGTAGACGTTGTCTACAAAGTCAAAGAACGTAACACCGGTAGCTTCAACTTCGGTGTCGGTTACGGTACTGAGAGTGGTGTTAGCTTCCAGGTTGGCGTTCAGCAGGATAACTGGTTAGGTACTGGCTATTCCGTTGGTATCAACGGCACCAAAAACGATTACCAGACGTATTCCGAATTCTCGGTCACTAACCCATACTTTACTGTTGATGGTGTGAGTCTCGGCGGTCGTATTTTCTATAACGACTTTAAAGCTGACGATGCGGACCTGTCTTCCTATACCAACAAAAGCTATGGTTTAGACGGAACGCTTGGCTTCCCGATTAATGAATACAACACCCTGCGTGCTGGCTTAGGTTACGTGCATAACGACCTGTCCAATATGCAACCGCAGGTGGCGATGTGGCGTTATCTGGACTCAATCGGTCAAGCAGCCAGCAAATCCAGCGATAACAATGGTTTTGCTGCAGATGACTTCACCTTTAACTACGGCTGGACGTATAACCGTCTCGACCGTGGTTTCTTCCCGACCGAAGGTTCTCGTGTCAATTTAAACGGTAAAGTAACCGTCCCAGGCTCCGATAACGAGTTCTATAAATTGACGCTTGATACCGCATCCTATTTCCCGATCGATGACGATCATAAATGGGTGGTTCTGGGTCGTACGCGTTGGGGTTATGGTGACGGGTTAGGTGGTAAAGAGTTGCCATTCTACGAAAACTTCTATGCCGGTGGTTCCAGCACGGTGCGCGGCTTCCAGTCCAATAACATTGGTCCGAAAGCGGTGTATTACGGCGGTAACGACAAAGATAACTGTAATAAGACATCTTCCAGCGAAGTATGTAGTTCTGATGACGCAGTAGGCGGTAACGCCATGGGTGTCGCCAGCCTGGAAATCATCACACCTACGCCGTTTATCAGCGACAAGTATGCGAACTCAGTGCGTACTTCGTTCTTCTGGGATGCGGGTACGGTATGGGATACCAACTGGGAAAACACTGCGCAGATGAAAGCGGCTGGTGTGCCGGACTATAGCGATCCGAGCAACATTCGCATGTCTGCAGGTATCGCATTACAATGGATGTCACCGTTGGGGCCGTTGGTCTTCTCTTACGCCCAACCGTTTAAGAAATACGATGGAGACAAAGCGGAGCAATTCCAGTTTAACATTGGTAAAACTTGGTAATAATCCGTTGCGATGGAATGCGTTTGCAGTGTAGCGCTGACAACCGGCGATCGCATAGACGATCGCCTTGCCACGCAAAGAACGGTACCTTCGGGTGCTAATGGGATGGTAAGGAGTTTATTGTGAAAAAGTGGTTATTAGCGGCAGGTCTTGGTTTGGCGATGGTGACTTCTGCTCAGGCAGCGGACAAAATTGCAATCGTCAACATGGGCAACCTGTTCCAGCAAGTTGCACAGAAAACCGGTGTTTCTGCAACGCTGGAAAATGAATTCAAAGGCCGTGCTAGCGAACTGCAAGGTATGGAAAGCGATCTTCAGTCCAAAATGCAGCGTCTGCAGCGTGATGGTTCTACCATGAAAGCAAGCGATCGCAGCAAGCTGGAAAAAGACGTGATGGCACAGCGCCAGACCTTCTCCCAGAAAGCGCAGGCTTTCGAGCAGGATCGTCAGCGTCGCTCTAACGAAGAACGTGGCAAACTGGTCACTCGTATCCAGTCTGCGGTGAAATCCGTGGCAGCCGATCAGAGTATCGATCTGGTTGTTGACGCGAATGCCGTTGCTTTCAATAGCAAAGATGTTAAAGACATCACTGCAGATGTACTGAAACAGGTTAAATAAGTAATGCCTTCTATTCGACTGGCTGATCTAGCTCAGCAGTTGGATGCAGAATTACACGGTGATGGCGATATCGTCATCACCGCTGTTGCGTCCATGCAATCTGCTAAAACAGGCAACATTACGTTCATCGTAAGTCCTAAGTACCGTGAACACCTGGCACAATGCCAGGCGTCTGCTGTGGTTTTAACACAGGACGACCTTCCTTTTGCCACAGGTGCAGCGCTGGTAGTGAAAAATCCCTACCTGACTTACGCGCGCATGGCTCAGATTTTAGATACCACGCCGCAGCCGGCACAGAACATTGCACCAAGTGCAGTGATCGATTCAACGGCGAAGCTGGGTAGCAACGTATCAATTGGTGCGAACGCCGTTATCGAGTCCGATGTTGTTTTGGATGATAACGTGGTGATCGGTGCGGGTTGCTTCGTTGGCAAACACACTAAAATTGGTGCAGGCACTCGCTTATGGGCCAATGTCACCGTTTATCATGAAATTGAGATCGGTGAACACTGCCTGATCCAGTCCAGTACCGTGATCGGTTCGGATGGTTTTGGCTATGCCAACGATCGTGGTAATTGGATCAAGATCCCTCAGCTGGGTCGCGTGATTATCGGCGATCGTGTTGAGATCGGTGCATGCACGACGATCGACCGCGGCGCGCTCGACGACACTCTTATTGGTAATGGTGTTATCATCGATAACCAATGTCAGATTGCGCATAACGTCGTGATTGGCGACAATACCGCAGTTGCGGGCGGCGTCATCATGGCAGGCAGCCTGAAAATTGGCCGCTACTGCATGATCGGCGGAGCCAGCGTGATCAATGGGCATATGGAAATATGCGACAAAGTCACGGTGACGGGCATGGGTATGGTGATGCGTCCTATCACTGAACCTGGTGTTTACTCCTCCGGCATTCCGTTGCAACCGAATAAGATGTGGCGTAAAACCGCAGCTCTGGTGATGAATATTGATGATATGAGTAAGCGCCTCAAGTCTATTGAGCGCAAAATCAATCAACAAGACTAAGCGTTCATCCTTTAACGCTAAATTTCCCGGCCTGTCGGCTTTCTTATAATCCGGCAGGCCGTGTTATTATTGCTATTCAGTACATTTTGACAGGAAGAGTATTTTGACTACCGACACTCATACTCTGCATATTGAAGAGATTTTAGAACTTCTGCCGCACCGCTACCCGTTTTTGCTGGTAGATCGTGTGCTGGATTTTGAAGAAGGTCGTTTTCTGCGCGCAGTGAAAAATGTTTCAGTAAATGAGCCATTCTTCCAGGGACATTTCCCTGGTAAGCCTATCTTCCCGGGTGTGTTGATCCTGGAAGCGATGGCACAGGCTACGGGTATTCTCGCGTTTAAAAGCGTGGGCAAACTTGAGCCAGGTGAGTTGTATTACTTCGCGGGTATTGATGAAGCGCGCTTTAAGCGCCCAGTCGTACCTGGTGATCAGATGATCATGGAAGTGACTTTTGAAAAAACGCGCCGTGGACTGACGCGCTTCAAAGGCGTTGCTTCAGTTGACGGCAAAGTTGTTTGTGAAGCTACCATGATGTGTGCGCGTAGCCGGGAGGCCTGATACGTGATTGATAAAACTGCCTTTATTCATCCAACTGCCATTGTGGAAGAGGGTGCCGTAATTGGTGCCAACGCTCACATTGGCCCATTCTGTATTGTTGGACCCCATGTCGTAATTGGTGAGGGTACCGTACTGAAATCTCATGTCGTCGTGAATGGTCATACGACCATAGGCCGCGATAATGAGATCTATCAGTTCGCCTCCATCGGCGAAGTCAACCAGGATCTTAAGTATGCTGGTGAGCCGACCCGTCTGGAAATCGGCGATCGTAACCGCATTCGCGAAAGCGTCACCATTCATCGTGGCACAGTACAGGGTGGTGGATTGACGAAGGTGGGCAGCGACAACCTCTTTATGGTTAATGCGCACATTGCGCACGACTGTACAGTGGGGAGCCGTTGTATCCTCGCTAACAACGCAACGTTGGCGGGGCACGTATCGGTTGATGATTTCGCGATCATTGGCGGCATGACGGCAGTCCATCAGTTCTGCATTATTGGTGCGCACGTCATGGTCGGCGGTTGCTCCGGTGTCGCGCAAGACGTGCCACCGTATGTGATTGCGCAGGGTAACCACGCAACACCTTTTGGCGTTAACATTGAAGGCCTCAAACGTCGTGGCTTTAGCCGCGAAGCCATTACAGCGATCCGCAACGCGTACAAACTGATGTACCGTAGCGGCAAAACGCTGGAAGAGGCCAAGCCAGAAGTGGCAGCGTTGGCAGAGCAGCACCCGGAAGTAAAAGCGTTCACTGAGTTCTTTGAGCGCTCTACTCGAGGTCTGATTCGTTAATGGTCGACAACCGTCCACTAACGATTGCCCTGGTCGCCGGAGAAACCTCCGGCGATATTCTTGGTGCAGGTCTCATCCGGGCACTCAAGGCCCGCGTACCGAATGCTCGCTTTGTGGGTGTTGCTGGCCCGCTAATGCAGGCCGAAGGCTGTGAAGTCTGGTACGAAATGGAAGAGCTCGCGGTGATGGGCATCGTTGAAGTGCTGGGGCGTTTACGCCGTTTACTGCATATTCGCGCCGATCTCACGCGTCGTTTTACCGATCTTAAGCCCGATGTCTTTGTGGGCATTGATGCGCCAGATTTCAATATCACCCTTGAAGGCAACCTAAAAAAACAGGGTATTAAAACGATTCACTACGTCAGCCCGTCCGTCTGGGCATGGCGACAGAAACGTGTTTTCAAAATAGGCAGATCCACCGATATGGTGCTGGCTTTTCTGCCTTTCGAAAAAGCGTTTTATGACAGATTCAATGTTCCCTGCCGTTTTATCGGGCATACCATGGCCGATGCCATGCCGCTTGATCCGGATAAAAATGCTGCGCGAGATAGTCTTGGTATTCCGCATGACGCTCACTGTCTGGCTCTTTTGCCGGGTAGCCGTGGCGCAGAAGTCGAAATGCTTAGCGCAGATTTTCTGAGAACCGCGCAAATTCTTCGCCAGACGTATCCCGATCTGGAAGTGGTTGTGCCGCTGGTGAATGCCAAACGCCGTGAGCAGTTTGAACGTATCAAAGCGGCAGTCGCGCCTGACCTGCACATTCATCTTCTGGATGGCAAGGGGCGTGAAGCGATGGTGGCGAGTGATGCCGCATTGCTGGCGTCCGGCACGGCTGCGCTGGAATGCATGCTGGCAAAATGCCCAATGGTTGTAGGCTATCGCATGAAGCCATTTACCTTCTGGCTGGCGAAGCGTCTGGTCAAAACGGATTATGTTTCATTGCCCAATCTGCTGGCAGGCCGTGAGCTAGTCAAAGAGCTGTTGCAGGATGAGTGTCAGCCGCAGGCATTAGCCGATGCGCTGTTGCCTTTACTGGCAGACGGTAAAACCCGTCATCAAATGCACGACACCTTCCGGGAACTGCATCAGCAGATCCGCTGTAACGCCGATGAGCAAGCAGCGGATGCCGTGATGGAGTTAGCGCAATGATTGAGTTTGTTTACCCACACACGCATCTTGTGGCGGGTGTGGACGAAGTCGGACGCGGGCCGTTGGTCGGCGCTGTCGTCACGGCGGCCGTCATCCTTGATCCCGCTCGCCCGATTGTAGGGCTGAATGATTCGAAGAAACTGTCTGAAAAACGCCGTCTGGCGCTCTTTGATGAAATCAAAGAAAAAGCGCTGGCCTGGAGTTTAGGCCGCGCAGAGCCCGAAGAGATTGACGAGCTGAACATTCTACACGCCACCATGTTGGCGATGCAGCGTGCCGTCGCTGGGCTAAAAATCGTACCAGAATATGTGCTGATTGACGGTAACCGCTGTCCTGCACTGCCGATGCGTTCATTGGCGGTCGTAAAAGGTGATAGCCGTGTGGCTGAGATCAGCGCAGCGTCTATCATTGCCAAAGTGACACGCGATGCCGAAATGGCGGCGCTGGACCTTTCATATCCTCAGTATGGTTTCGCCCAGCACAAGGGATATCCAACCGCTTTCCATCTGGAAAGACTGTCTGAGCATGGCCCAACTGAACATCATCGACGCAGTTTTGGTCCGGTGAAACGCGCACTGGGACTGATGTGCTGAATCAATACGCAAGCAACTAAGTCACGCGGAATCTGAAGATGGCTGAACCACGTTTCGTACACCTGCGGGTGCATAGCGACTACTCCATGATTGATGGGCTGGCGAAGACCGGGCCGCTGGTAAAAAAGGCAGCGGCTCTTGGCATGCCTGCGCTGGCGATCACCGATTTCACCAACCTGTGTGGTCTGGTTAAGTTCTATGGCGCGGCGCATGGCGCGGGTCTTAAGCCGATTATCGGTGCGGATTTTCACGTCCAGAGCGAGCTGCTCGGCGATGAAATGGCGCAAATTTCCGTACTGGCGATGAACAACACCGGCTATCAGAATCTGACGCTGCTGATTTCCCGCGCCTATCAGCGGGGCTATGGCGCTGCAGGGCCATGGATCGACAGGGACTGGCTTGCAGAACTCAATGAAGGTTTGCTGCTGATTTCTGGCGGTCGCATGGGTGACGTGGGCAAAAGTCTGATACGCGGCAACAATGTTTTGGTTGAGCAGTGCGTTGCATTTTATGAAGAACATTTCCCGGATCGTTTCTACCTGGAACTGATTCGTACAGGTCGTCCCGATGAAGAAAACTATCTTCATGCGGCGGTGGCGCTTGCAGAGCAGCGTGGCCTGCCGGTTGTCGCGACCAATGACGTACGGTTTATTAACGCTGAAGACTTTGATGCGCACGAAATCCGTGTTGCCATTCATGACGGTTTTACGCTCGACGATCCAAAACGCCCGCGCAATTACTCCGCGCAGCAATATATGCGCTCCGAAGATGAGATGTGCGAGCTGTTTGCTGATATTCCGGAAGCACTGGAAAACAGTGTCGAGATTGCCAGACGCTGCAACGTTACCGTCCGTCTGGGTGAATATTTCTTGCCTCAGTTCCCAACCGGCGAGATGAGTACGGAAGATTTCCTGGTCCTCAAATCGAAAGAGGGTCTGGAAGATCGTCTGGAGTTTTTATTCCCGGATGAAGCTGAGCGCAACGAGAAACGCCCGCCTTATGATGAGCGCCTGGATATTGAACTTCAGGTTATCAACCAGATGGGGTTCCCGGGCTACTTCCTGATCGTGATGGAATTTATCCAATGGTCGAAGGACAACGGTGTGCCGGTGGGGCCGGGCCGTGGTTCAGGCGCGGGTTCGCTCGTGGCTTACGCGCTGAAAATTACCGACCTTGACCCGCTGGAATTCGACCTGCTGTTCGAACGTTTCCTTAACCCGGAACGTGTCTCGATGCCTGACTTCGACGTTGACTTCTGCATGGAGAAACGAGACCAGGTTATTGATCACGTGGCAGAAATGTACGGGCGTGATGCGGTATCGCAGATCATTACTTTCGGTACGATGGCGGCGAAAGCGGTTATCCGCGACGTGGGCCGCGTGCTGGGTCACCCGTATGGCTTTGTGGATCGCATCTCAAAACTGGTGCCACCGGATCCGGGCATGACGCTGGCAAAAGCGTTTGAAGCCGAGCCGCAATTGCCGGAAATCTACGAAGCTGACGAAGAAGTTAAAGCGCTTATCGACATGGCGCGCAAGCTTGAAGGCGTCACGCGTAACGCCGGTAAACACGCAGGCGGCGTGGTTATTGCACCGACCAAAATTACCGATTTTGCGCCGTTATATTGTGATGAATCAGGACAGCATCCGGTCACACAGTTCGACAAGAATGACGTGGAGTACGCCGGCCTGGTGAAGTTTGACTTCCTTGGTTTGCGAACACTCACTATCATTGACTGGGCGTTGAAGATGATCAACCCGCGTCGGGCCAAACAGGGCCTGGAGCCGATTGACATCGCTGCTATTCCGCTTGATGACAAGAAAAGTTTCGACATGCTGCAGCGCTCGGAAACCACGGCGGTATTCCAGCTTGAATCGCGCGGTATGAAAGACTTGATTAAGCGCCTTCAGCCCGACTGTTTCGAAGACATGATCGCGTTGGTGGCGCTGTTCCGCCCCGGCCCATTGCAGTCGGGCATGGTTGATAACTTTATTGACCGTAAGCACGGGCGTGAAGCGATTTCCTACCCTGATGTGCAGTGGCAGCATGATTGCCTGAAACCGGTGCTTGAGCCTACCTACGGCATTATCCTGTATCAGGAACAGGTTATGCAGATTGCGCAGGAACTTTCGGGCTATACCCTTGGCGGCGCCGATATGTTGCGTCGTGCGATGGGTAAGAAAAAACCGGAAGAGATGGCCAAGCAGCGTGGCACCTTTGAAGATGGCGCGAAGAAAAACGGCATTGATGGTGAACTGGCGATAAAAATCTTTGACCTGGTGGAGAAATTCGCGGGTTACGGATTTAACAAATCGCACTCAGCGGCTTATGCCCTGGTGTCCTATCAAACGCTGTGGCTGAAAGCGCACTACCCGGCAGAATTTATGGCAGCCGTAATGACTGCCGACATGGATAATACCGAGAAGGTTGTCGGTCTGGTGGATGAATGCTGGCGAATGGGGCTGAAAATTCTGCCGCCGGATATTAATGCCGGGATGTACCATTTCCACGTTAACGATGACGGTGAAATTGTTTACGGCATTGGGGCGATTAAAGGTGTGGGCGAAGGTCCTATCGAAGCGATTCTGGAAGCGCGTAATAATGGCGGCTACTTCCGTGAGCTTTTCGATCTTTGTGCGCGTACTGACACCAAAAAGCTGAACCGCCGTGTGCTGGAAAAACTGATTATGTCCGGGGCATTTGACCGCCTCGGGCCGCATCGCGCAGCGCTGATGAATTCGCTCGGCGAGGCGTTGAAAGCAGCCGATCAGCACGCTAAAGCAGAAGCGATTGGTCAGGCCGATATGTTTGGTGTGCTCGCCGATGAGCCTGAACAAATCGAACAATCCTATGCCAACTGCCAGCCGTGGCCAGAACATACGGTGCTGGAAGGGGAGCGTGAAACGTTAGGCTTGTATCTGACGGGACACCCGATCAACCAGTATCTGAAAGAAATTGAGCGCTATGTCGGCGGCAATAGGCTAAAAGACATGCATCCAACTGAACGTGGTAAAATGACTACGGCAGCGGGGCTCGTCATTGCAGCGCGGGTTATGGTCACCAAGCGCGGTAATCGCATCGGCATCTGTACGTTGGATGACCGTTCCGGGCGGCTGGAGGTGATGTTATTCACCGAAGCGCTGGAAAAATACCAGCATTTGCTGGAAAACGACCGCATACTTATCGTCAGCGGACAGGTCAGCTTTGATGACTTCAGCGGCGGGCTTAAAATGATGGCCCGTGAAGTGATGGATATTGACGAAGCCCGTGAAAAATATGCTCGCGGGCTTGCTATCTCGCTGACGGACAGGCAAATTGATGACCAGCTTTTAAACCGACTCCGTCAGTCTCTGGAACCCCATCGTTCGGGGACCATTCCAGTACATCTCTATTATCAGAGGGCGGATGCACGCGCGCGGTTGCGCTTTGGTGCAACGTGGCGTGTCTCTCCGAGCGATCGTTTACTCAACGATCTCCGTGGCCTTATTGGTTCGGAGCAGGTGGAACTGGAGTTTGACTAATACAGGAATACTATGAGTCTGAATTTCCTTGATTTCGAACAGCCGATTGCGGAGCTGGAAGCGAAAATCGATTCTCTGACCGCGGTGAGCCGTCAGGATGAAAAACTGGATATTAACATCGACGAAGAAGTGCATCGTCTGCGTGAAAAAAGCGTAGAACTGACGCGCAAAATCTTTGCCGATCTCGGCGCATGGCAGATTGCCCAGTTGGCACGTCATCCACAGCGTCCGTACACCCTGGATTATGTCCGCCTGGCGTTTGATGAATTTGACGAACTGGCTGGCGATCGTGCTTATGCTGACGACAAAGCCATTGTCGGCGGCATAGCGCGTCTTGATGGTCGCCCGGTGATGATCATTGGTCATCAGAAAGGCCGTGAGACCAAAGAGAAAATCCGTCGCAACTTTGGTATGCCAGCGCCAGAAGGTTACCGTAAGGCACTGCGCCTGATGGAAATGGCTGAGCGCTTCAACATGCCGATCGTGACCTTTATCGACACGCCGGGTGCATACCCAGGTGTCGGTGCAGAAGAACGCGGCCAGTCTGAAGCCATCGCTCGCAACCTGCGTGAAATGTCTCGCCTGACGGTACCTGTTATCTGTACTGTGATTGGTGAAGGCGGTTCCGGTGGTGCACTGGCGATCGGCGTGGGCGATAAAGTGAATATGCTGCAGTACAGCACCTATTCCGTTATCTCCCCTGAAGGCTGTGCGTCTATTCTGTGGAAAAGCGCCGATAAAGCGCCGTTGGCCGCTGAAGCGATGGGTATCACTGCGCCGCGTCTGAAAGAATTGAAACTGATCGACACCGTGATCCCTGAACCGTTGGGTGGTGCGCACCGTAAGCCGGAAGTGATCGCCGCTTCCCTTAAAGCGCAACTGCTGGCCGATCTGGCCGATCTCGATGTGCTGAGCAAAGAAGACCTGCTCAACCGTCGTTATCAACGTCTGATGAACTACGGTTACGCATAAGCTTCACATTTGTCTTAAAAGCCGCACATTGTTGCGGCTTTTTTTATGTCAGCCATTTACCTCAACTATCCTTAACGCATGTTTTTTAAGGAGGTATACCGTGAATATTATTGCAATTATGGGGCCGCACGGCGTCTTTTATAAAGATGAGCCCATCAAGGAGCTGGAACAGGCATTGCAGGCGCGCGGGTATCAACTTATCTGGCCGCATAATAATGCCGATCTGCTGAAGTTTATCGAACACAATCCGCGTATCTGCGGCGTGATTTTTGACTGGGATGAGTACGATCTTGAACTGTGCAGCGATATCAATCAGCTGAATGAATACCTGCCACTGTACGCTTTCATCAACACCCATTCGACGATGGATGTCAGTGCCCACGATATGCGTATGGCGCTGTGGTTTTTTGAATACGCATTGGGTGCTGCAGAAGATATTGCGACCCGCATTCAGCAATATACGCGTGAATATCTCGACAATATTACCCCGCCGTTTACCCGCGCGCTTTTCACCTACGTTCAGGAAGGTAAATACACGTTTTGCACGCCGGGTCATATGGCGGGAACCGCCTATCAGAAAAGCCCTGTGGGTTGCCTATTTTACGATTTTTTTGGTGGGAATACGCTAAAAGCTGACGTGTCGATTTCGGTGACGGAACTGGGCTCGCTGCTTGATCACACCGGCCCACACCTGGAGGCCGAAGAGTACATTGCGCGTACTTTTGGTGCAGAGCAGAGTTATATGGTGACTAACGGTACCTCGACTTCTAACAAGATTGTTGGGATGTATGCCGCCCCCGCTGGAAGTACGCTGCTGATTGACCGTAACTGCCACAAATCACTGGCGCATTTACTGATGATGAGTGATGTTGTGCCGCTCTGGCTCTCGCCAACACGAAATGCGCTGGGGATTCTGGGCGGGATCCCTCGTCGTGAATTCTCCCGCGCCGCCATTGAACATAAAGTCGCAGCGATTCCTGACGCAAGCTGGCCGATTCACGCGGTGATTACTAACTCGACGTATGATGGCCTGCTGTATAACACCAACTGGATCAAGCAGACTCTTGATGTTCCTTCGATTCATTTCGATTCTGCATGGGTACCCTATACCAATTTCCACCCTATTTACGCCGGTAAAAGCGGTATGAGTGGTGAGCGCGTACCGGGCAAAGTGTTCTTCGAGACGCAATCGACGCACAAAATGCTGGCCGCCTTATCTCAGGCGTCGTTAATCCATATTAAGGGTGAATACGACGAAGAGACGTTCAACGAAGCTTATATGATGCACACCACCACATCACCGAGTTATCCATTAGTCGCATCAATCGAAACGGCAGCGGCGATGCTGCGCGGCAATCCGGGAAAACGGCTGATAAACCGTTCGGTGGAACGGGCACTCCATTTCCGTAAGGAAGTTCAGCGCCTGAAAGATGAAGCCGACGGCTGGTTCTTCGATATCTGGCAACCGGAAGAGATTGATGAGGCGGAATGCTGGTCTGTCGCGCCAGGCGAGAGCTGGCATGGTTTCAGAGAGGCTGACGCGGACCATATGTTTCTTGATCCGGTCAAAGTCACCATTCTGACGCCGGGGATGGATGAACAGGGAACGATGAGTGATGAAGGGATTCCGGCCGCGTTGGTGGCAAAGTTCCTCGACGAACGCGGCGTCGTGGTGGAAAAAACCGGCCCTTACAATCTGCTTTTCCTGTTCAGCATAGGTATCGATAAGACCCGAGCGATGGGCCTGTTACGCGGACTCATGGAATTTAAGCGCGCTTACGATCTCAATCTGCGGGTCAAAAATATGCTCCCGGATCTGTATGCCGAAGATCCTGACTATTACCGGAATATGCGGATTCAGGATCTGGCGCAAGGGATCCATAAGCTGATCCGCCAGCACGATCTTCCTCGGCTGATGCTCCAGGCGTTTGACGTACTGCCTGAAATGAAACTCACGCCGCACAAGGCCTGGCAGCAGCAGGTCAAAGGTGAAGTGGAAACTATTGAGCTGGAAAATCTCATTGGGCGCGTATCCGCAAATATGGTTCTCCCTTATCCACCGGGCGTCCCGCTTTTGATGCCAGGAGAAATGATCACCGAACAAAGCCGGTCGGTGCTCGATTTTCTGCTGATGCTCTGTTCTATTGGCCGCCATTATCCTGGCTTTGAGACGGACATTCACGGTGCAAAACGCGATGAGAATGGCGTCTACCGGGTACGAGTCTTAAAAGCGTGTTGATCCCTTGCGTGTGTAGGGTTTTCAGTTGTAACGTGCAGGCATGATAAAAAGGAGACGCTATGCTGGGTTTAAAACAGGTTCACCATATTGCGATTATCGCTTCGGACTACGCCAAAAGTAAGGCTTTCTATTGCGACGTTCTCGGGTTTACGCTGTTGAGCGAAGCCTATCGCTCGGAGCGTGACTCCTGGAAAGGTGACCTGGCGCTTAACGGCCATTATGTGATCGAACTGTTCTCGTTTCCGTTTCCGCCTGCACGTCCTTCTCGTCCCGAAGCATGTGGGCTTCGTCATCTCGCGTTCAGCGTCGACGATATCGATCGGGCTGTTGAACATCTTGAAGCGCACGGCGTGAAGTGTGAATCAATTCGCGTCGACCCGTTTACCGACAAACGTTTTACGTTTTTTAACGATCCGGATGGCTTACCGCTGGAGCTCTACCAGCAGTAATGCTTGCCATCATCGCCAATGCTCGGTAATTTTCCGGGCATTGGCTCTCTATAAGACGTCTTATGACCTCATCCGTTATCGCCCAGTCTTTTTCTCCGTACCGCCAACTGCTGGTGGGATTTAGCGGTGGGCTGGATTCGACCGTTTTACTTCATCGATTAATGCTTTGGCGCGAGCAGGAACCAGATGTTCAGATACGAGCTATTCATGTGCACCATGGTTTGAGTTCGAATGCTGACCACTGGGTTGCGCACTGCGAATCGCTCTGTAAATTGTGGCATATTCCGCTGATCGTTGAACGTGTGAAGCTTCGTGATGAAGGTTTGGGGACAGAAGCGCAGGCGCGAAAAGCGCGCTATTTAGCGTTCGAAAAAACGCTTCAAGCGGGTGAGGCGCTCGTCACGGCGCAGCATCTCGACGATCAGTGTGAAACGTTTTTACTGGCTCTTAAACGGGGAAGCGGCCCGGCGGGATTATCCGCCATGCCTGTGCGCACTGAATTTGCTGGCACGCAGTTGATTCGTCCACTTCTGGGTGAAACGCGTACCTCGCTCGAAAAGTGGGCGCAGGACTATAACCTGTGCTGGATAGACGACGAAAGCAATCAGGATGACCGCTACGATCGTAATTTCCTGCGATTGCGCGTTTTGCCGTTGCTCTCCGAACGTTGGCCGCATTTTGCAGATGCGACGGCGAGAAGCGCGGCGTTGTGCGCCGAGCAAGAGAGCCTGCTGGATGAGCTGCTGACTGAAGAATTGGCCAGTGTGATTTCGACGGAAGGCAGGCTCAGAATTGAACCGCTTGAAGCGATGAGCCCCGTGCGTTGTGCTGCGCTAATACGCCGCTGGCTGGCGGCTCATCATGCCCAAATGCCTTCGCGCACAATGTTAAACCGCATCTGGGAAGAGGTTGCTCTGGCGCGTGAAGATGCTACGCCGCGTTTGCATCTCGGTGGCTTCGAGGTCCGGCGCTACAAAGGAGAGCTTTGCTGGGTGAAATACCAGCCTTCGATGACTGACCAGATTATCGAGTGGCGCGATCCGTCGGTGACTCTGATGTTGCCTCAGGGGAGCGTTTGTTTTGCGGATGGCGGCCATATTCGCCTGCCGAACCCTGATGAACAGGTCACAATCCGTTTCAAAGCCAGCGGAATACTGCATATTGTTGGGCGTCACGGCGGACGAAAACTGAAGAAAATCTGGCAGGAGTACAACATTCCTCCCTGGTTACGCGATACGACTCCGCTGCTGTTCTATGGCGAAACGCTGATCGCGGCTGCGGGTGTTTTTGTCACGAAGGAAGGTTGGATAGAAAAGGGCGTGCAGTTGGAGTGGAAAGCGTAACGGGCAGGTGACTGCCCGTTAGGGACATTCAGGATTCGCTCACCACAACGGTGCCGATGTCCGGATGACTGAAGCTGGCAATCTTATCGAGACGAAACTCACGCGTTGAGCCTGCGTCTTCGACGACAAGGTATTCAACGTTCTTACGCATAACCAGATCGCTGGCTTTTGCCTTCAGCTCTTCGCCATCTTTTAACGCCAGCGACAGGATCAAATGGTTCTGGCAGGCAAGTTCCAGGTTGTCATAGTCATCACAGTTGATGGGTTGATAGGTATCATTCATTGACATAATCGCTCACCAGTAAATTCGCAGCAGCATACGCCGCTTTTTCCCTGATCGATTCTGAAAGGCTGTTATCCGTCGCCACTTCATTCAGCACTTTCAACACACAGCCCAACGCATCCGGGATATAACCCAGATCTCCGCTGGCGATTTCCGCATACCTTTTGCGAATTAACTCACAATAAATTTCCACATCCCCTCCTGCCAGCGCACTGACGTTACTGTGAGATACTTAAGCCTACGAAGATAAACACGGTTTATCAAGGTGACTATAACATACTCATCCTAGCAATATCAGCGCCTTGATATTGTGGACTTTCACCCACCCGGAACAGTCTTTTGGCCATAATTTCGCTACAATGGCCGCCTTATAAGAATGGAGTTTAGTCATGGCGCTGAAAGCGACAATTTATAAAGCGGTAGTCAATGTAGCCGATCTTGACCGCAACCAGTTTCTCGATGCGTCGCTCACGCTGGCGCGTCACCCTTCCGAAACCCAGGAACGCATGATGCTGCGCCTGCTGGCGTGGATTAAATATGCCAACGAGCGGTTACAGTTCACGCGAGGATTAAGTGCCGAAGAAGAGCCAGAGGCCTGGCTGAAGAACGATCATCTGGGCATCGACTTGTGGATCGAACTCGGTCTGCCCGATGAACGTCGTATCAAGAAGGCCTGCACGCAGTCCGCTGAGGTGGCGATATTTGCGTATAATCAGCGTGCAGCTGAGATTTGGTGGCAGCAAAATCAGCGCAAATGCGCGCAGTATTCGCATCTTTCTGTCTGGTATCTGGATGATGAACAACTGGCTCAGCTGAGTGATTTTGCCGGAAGAACAATGGCTTTGCAGGCCACAATCCAGGACGGGGCGATCTGGTTGTCTGATTCCCAGAATAATCTGGAAATTCATCTCACTGCGTGGCAGTCCTCGTCATGATCGAGTTGTCCCGCACCGTTAGCATTCCTGACAGCGAGTTTGAGATTACGGCGATTCGCGCGCAGGGCGCGGGTGGGCAACATGTCAATAAAGCCTCAACCGCTATCCATCTGCGCTTTGACATTCGGGCCTCAAGCCTGCCAGAGTCATACAAAGACGCTTTGCTTGCAGCCAGTCATCACCTTATCACCAGTGATGGCGTGATCATTATTAAGGCGCAAGAGTATCGCAGCCAGGAGCTCAATCGCGAAGCCGCCCTTGCTCGGTTGGTGGCGCTGATTAAAGAGTTAACCGTCGTGCAGAAAAACCGCCGGGCAACCCGGCCGACTCGCGCGTCAAAAGAGCGTCGGTTGTCATCGAAAGCGCAAAAGTCCACAGTGAAGTCACTACGCGGTAAAATTCGACGGTCTTCTGATTAACGAACCGGGACACCCAATTTATAAGGAATTCATCGTGAAAACAGCGATATTGTCAGTGCTCGCAGCCTCTACGCTTTTTGCACTTATTGGCTGTAATAACCGTACGGAAACTCAAGCGTTGCAACCGACGGAGTCGGAAGCGCTGCAGCCGATGCAGCAGAGCTGGCGCGGTGTTTTACCCTGCGCCGACTGTGAGGGAATTGAAACTACGCTGTTCCTGGAAAAGGACGGTTCATGGGTAATGAATCAGCGCTATCAAGGCGCGAAAGAACCTTCGTCTTTTGCAACTTACGGTAAGTGGGTGCGCACCGCTGAAAAGCTGATCCTGACGGATGCTGAAGGTGAGAAAACCTATTTCCGCCCGAAGGGCGAAGGAATGGAGATGCTTGATCGGGAAGGTCTTCCGATTGAATCTCAGCTCAATTATACGCTGGCACCGGTAAACGTGGCCCTGCCATCGACTCCGATGCCGATGCGCGGCATGTATTTCTATATGGCGGATGCTGCGGTGTTTACTGATTGTGCGACGGGCAAGAAAGTCAGTGTCGCCAACAATGCGCAGCTGGAACGTGATTATGCTGTGGCGCGTGGAAATGACAGTAAACCGGTTCTTTTGACCGTGGATGGCCATTTCACTCTGGAACCTAATCCAGATAGCGGCGAGAGGGTCAAAACGCTGGTGGCGGATAAAGGCGCTAAGTTTGTGGCGGGTAAAGACTGCGAAACTCAATAAACGGATGTAAACACTGATAACAAAAAGCCCCGCATTTGCGGGGCTTTTTGTTGCTTAGTGACTTAGCCTTTGATGGCTTTCACAAGGTAATCAAGGATGTCGCCGGTCTTGATCATCTGTTTCTCACCGCTACGACGGTATTTGTACTCAATGTCGTCGCTGTCGAGGTTACGATCGCCGATAACCACGGTGTGCGGAATGCCGATCAGTTCCATATCAGCAAACATCACGCCTGGACGTTCTTTACGATCGTCCATCAGCACTTCAATACCCTGAGCGCGCAGTTCGCTGTACAGCTTCTCCGCCAACTCCTGCACACGGTAAGATTTGTGCATGTTCATCGGCAGGATAGCGACCTGGAACGGTGCCAGATTATCTGGCCATACGATGCCACGCTCGTCGTGGTTCTGCTCAATTGCAGCAGCCACAACGCGCGTGACCCCGATACCATAACAACCCATCGTCAGGATCTGGTTACGGCCATCTTCACCCTGAACGGAAGCGTTAAGCGCCTCGGAATATTTGGTGCCGAGCTGGAAGATGTGACCGACTTCGATGCCGCGTTTGATCATCAACGTACCCTGGCCGTCTGGGCTTGGATCGCCTGCCACCACGTTACGGATATCGGCCACTTCTGGCGTCGCAACGTCACGATCCCAGTTGATTCCAAAGTAATGCTGACCATCGATGTTCGCGCCAGCGGAGAAATCACTCATCGCAGCTACGGTGCGGTCGATAACCACTGGAATAGGCATGTTCACTGGACCTAGAGAGCCTGGACCTGCGTTAACCACCGCGCGGATTTCAGCTTCGGTCGCAAAAGTCAGTGGGCTGGCAACCTGCGCCAGTTTCTCCGCTTTGACTTCATTCAGTTCGTGATCGCCACGCACCAGCAGCGCAACCAGTGGATAAGCGCTACCTTCAACGGCTTTAACCAGCAGGGTTTTCACCGTTTTTTCGATTGGCAGATTGAACTGCTCAACCAGCTCGGCGATGGTTTTTGCGTTTGGCGTATCGACCAGCTTCATCTCTTCTGATGCAGCAGCACGGGGCGCTGAGGGTGCCAGCGCTTCTGCAAATTCGATGTTAGCTGCGTAGTCCGAGGTATCAGAGAAGATCACATCGTCTTCGCCGCTCTGTGCCAGTACCTGGAATTCATGAGAAGCGCTGCCACCGATAGAACCGGTGTCTGCCTGCACAGCGCGGAAATCCAGACCCATGCGGGAGAAGATTTTGCTGTACGCTTCATACATATTGTCATACGTCTCTTGCAGAGATTCCTGAGAGGTATGGAAAGAGTAAGAATCTTTCATCAGGAATTCGCGAGAACGCATGACGCCGAAACGTGGACGGACTTCGTCACGGAACTTGGTCTGGATCTGGAAGAAGTTCAGCGGCAGCTGTTTGTAGGAATTCAGCTCGTTGCGGATCAGATCCGTGATGACTTCTTCATGCGTTGGGCCGAGCACAAACGAACGTTCGCCGCGATCAACAAAACGCAGCAGCTCCGGGCCGTACTGCTCCCAGCGACCACTTTCTACCCACAGGTCAGCAGGCTGAACCACAGGCATAGACACCTCGATTGCACCGGCGTTGTTCATCTCTTCACGCACGATGTTTTCGACTTTTTTCAGGACGCGCAGACCGGTCGGCAACCAGGTGTACAACCCAGAGGCCAGCTTGCGGATCATCCCGGCGCGGAGCATCAACTGGTGGCTGATGACTTCGGCGTCGGCTGGTGTCTCCTTCAGTGTGGAGAGCAGATATTGGCTAGTACGCATGTTGTTACGGTTCCATTTCGACGATTGGACCAGGCTGATTCGTCAACCTGACACAAAAAAGTGGTTTAGTTTACCAGTGTGGCAAAGATGCCAAAAGAGAGGACAATAAAATTAGCGCACTTCCAGTGCAAACACTTCAAAACCCGCTTCGGTTACACGCCAGCGAACGTTAAAATCCAGCAACCAGACGGCGTAGTTTTTCCCTACTTCTTCTTCCTTTCGATACGCCGGACGCGGATCCTGAGCCAGAACGTCGACGATAAAATCTTGCAGTCGCGGATACCGCTTTTCAAGCTGCTGAAGCTGTAAGAAGACATCGGCAGTGAAGCCAACCGGCATATCTGCCACCGGCGCCTGCTGGGCATAGCTCGCCACGGCATCGGGCAGAGCTTCGGCGAAGGGCAGATACGGTTTGATATCTACAACCGGCGTTCCGTCTACCAGGTCCAGACTCCCGAGTTCGAGAATCACCTGATCTTTTTGGCAGCGGATACCTTTTAATTCAACGAGCGACATGCCAATCGGGTTGGGTCGGTATGTCGAACGCGTCGCGAAAACACCCATTCTTGCATTGCCGCCCAAGCGTGGAGGGCGAACTGTAGGGCGCCAGCCTCCTTCCATCGTTTGATGAAAGATGAACAGAACCCACAGATGACTGAATGCTTCCAGCCCACGAACGGCATCGGCCTGATTATAGGGCGCAATTAAGTGAAGTTCACCGCCACAACTTTTGACCAGACCTGGTTGACGCGGAACGGCAAACTTCTCTTTATAAGGCGAGCGGATAATACCTATCTGCTCGAACTCAAATGCACTCATTTAGCCGAGACGTTAAGAGCGTTGCCCATGCACACGGCCTGGCGATAGCATCCCGGCGTGCCGCTGGTGACTTCACAGCTATGCAGTAGTACGGCGTTAGCCTTCATTTTGGCTGCGTTGATCTGCAGACGCTTGCGCGCTGTTGGGATATTTGGCGGTGAATCCTGATTGCTTGCCTGGCATGATTCGCCAGTGACTTCGCCCAAATCACGGAAAGGCTTACCGATAAGATCTTCGGCATTGGTGTAAATTTTTACCGGCGCTGGACGCGGTGCCTTCGGTTTGGCTGGTTCCACTTTTGGCGGAGTTGCAGTGCTTTTAACAGGTTCAACAGGAGATCTGCTTAGCATTGAACAGCCGCTCAGCATGAGTGCTAAAAGACAGATCGGTAAAGCCCGCATAATATTTCCTCAATGAATAATCAAATCGTCAGTTATTGAATCAGTTGCCTGTATAAATGACAAGACGGGCTTTCGCCCGTCCTGATGATATTACATAAAGGTAAGATTACCAGCCTTTAACAGCGCCGCCGTTAAACACTTTATTGGCTTCCTGGTAAACTTCTTCAGACTGGTAAGCCTGAACGAATTTTTTCACGTTTTCCGCGTCTTTGTTATCTTCACGGCTAACGATCATGTTGACGTAAGGAGAGTCTTTTTCTTCAACGAAGATGCCGTCTTTCGCTGGCGTCAGGCCGATCTGGCTAGCGTAAGTGGTGTTGATTACCGCCAGCGCAATTTGTGCATCGTCCAGAGAGCGTGGAAGTTGTGGCGCTTCCAGTTCAACAATTTTCAGATTTTTTGGATTCTCAGCAACATCCAGCACAGTTGGCAGTAAACCAACGCCGTCTTTCAGTTTGATTAAGCCCACTTTCTGCAGCAGCAGCAGGGAACGGCCAAGGTTGGTTGGGTCATTCGGTACTGCCACCTGCGAACCTGGCTGCAGCTCTTCCAGCGATTTGATTTTTTTGGAGTAGCCAGCAATCGGGTATACAAACGTATTGCCTACGGAAACCAGTTTGTAACCGCGATCTTTAATCTGCTGATCAAGATACGGTTTGTGCTGGAAGGCGTTGACATCGATATCGCCTTTGCTCAGCGCTTCGTTTGGCAGAACGTAATCATTAAAGGTCACCAGCTCAACGTCCAGGCCGTATTTTTCTTTTGCTACTTTTTGCGCCACTTCAGCAACTTGCTGTTCTGCGCCAACGATGACGCCCACTTTAATGTGGTTTGGGTCTTTCTCGTCCTGACCACAACCTACCAGAGCCAGAGATCCTATCAGCGCGCCGACTGCGGCAAAGGTCTTTAATTTAAACGTCATGTCATTTCCTTAATTCGTCGATTTTGCGTTGTGTAACGTTATTTGTGAGTCACTGCCCGGACGATACGATCGCCTGAGAATTGAATGAGATAAACCAGCACAACCAGCAATACCAGAACCGTATTCATCACGGTAGCGTTATATCCAATATAACCATATTGATAGCCGATCTGGCCAAGACCGCCAGCGCCGACGGCACCGCCCATCGCGGAATATCCCACTAATGTAATGAGCGTAATAGTGGCGGCATTGACCAGACCTGGCAGCGCTTCGGGTAACAGCACTTTACGCACGATCTGCATCGGGGTTGCGCCCATTGCGCGCGACGCTTCGATCAGCCCTGTAGGAATTTCCAGCAGGGCGTTTTCAACCATACGAGCAATAAAGGGAGCTGCTCCGACGGTGAGCGGAACGATTGCTGCTTGCAGACCAATCGATGTGCCCACAATGATGCGGGTGAAGGGAATCATCCATACCAGTAGGATAATAAATGGAATCGAGCGGAAGATATTCACCAGCGCAGACAGCGTGCGATAGAGTTTGGCATTCTCGATAATTTGCCCTGGGCGAGTGACGTAGAGCAGGACGCCGACCGGCAGACCAATCACAAAGCCAAAAAAACCAGAGACGAAGGTCATTGCCAGCGTTTCCCATACGCCGCGAACCAGTAGCCACATCATCGGCTCAGACATAACCCAGTACCTCTACTTTTACATGGTGTTCTTGCAGCCAGGCAATGGCGGCTTGCGTTTCTTGTTGTGTACCGTGCATTTCCGTCAGCATGATGCCGAACTTCACACCCCCGGCATAATCCATCTGCGCACTGATAATGTTGTTGTTCACATTAAAGCGGCGCGCAGTTTCGGAAAGCAGCGGAGCATCAACCGATTGGCCAGTAAATTCCATACGCAACATCGGGACGCTGGCTTGAGTAGGTTCTGCTTTTAAACGTGCCAGGTAATCTTCAGGGATATCCAGATGCAATGTTGACTGAATAAACTGCTGGGCCAGCGGCGTTTTCGGATGTGAGAACACTTCACTCACGGTATCTTGTTCGATCAATTCACCATTGCTGATCACCGCTACGCAGTCGCAAATGCGCTTAACCACATCCATCTCATGCGTAATAAGAAGAATAGTCAGCCCCAGACGGCGGTTAATGTCTTTCAGTAATTCGAGTATTGAACGGGTGGTTGCAGGATCAAGTGCGCTGGTGGCTTCGTCACACAGCAGAACTTTGGGGTTGCTTGCCAGCGCACGGGCGATCGCCACACGCTGCTTTTGACCACCAGACAGGTTTGCTGCATAGCTGTCACACTTGTCGCTCAGACCCACCAGATCCAACAGTTCCGTCACTCGACGTTTGATTTCTTCTTTAGGGGTATTGTCCAGCTCCAGCGGCAACGCGACGTTACCAAATACGGTGCGGGAAGCCAGCAGGTTAAAGTGCTGGAAGATCATGCCAATCTGGCGGCGTGATTTGGTTAATTCCGTTTCGGAAAGTTGGGTTAACTCCTGGCCGCCAACCTGGACGCTACCTTCGGTTGGACGTTCGAGCAGATTAACGCAGCGGATAAGCGTGCTTTTACCTGCACCTGATGCGCCAATCACGCCATAAATCTGTCCAGCCGGAACATGCAGGCTGACGTTGTTTAGCGCCTGGATGGTTCGGGTTCCTTGCTGGAACACTTTGGTGATATTGGAAAGTTTAATCATTGGATTATTTTTATCGTATTTAAGTTAGCCGTGGCATTTTCTTCTGCCAGATACGGGTGTCTACCGTAAACAAAACGGATGTTAAGGCATCCAGACGTCTAAATCAATCTGACTGTGCGAGATGAGCACTTTCTTGCGCTACGAAACATGAGATACTAGCCGAACATGCATTTTTCAGGAGCAAGCCAGTGTCAAAATTAGTACCCGCAATATTTCTCGATCGTGATGGCACTATTAATGTCGATCACGGTTATGTGCACGAGATTGATGAGTTCGAGTTTATTGACGGCGCCATTGATGCCATGCGTGAACTTAAAGGAATGGGGTATGCGCTGGTGGTGGTGACTAATCAGTCTGGTATCGCCCGAGGTAAATTCACCGAAGCGCAATTCGAAACACTGACTGAATGGATGGACTGGTCGCTGGCGGATCGGGATGTCGAACTGGATGGTATCTACTATTGTCCTCATCATCCGCAAGGCACAGTAGAAGAATATCGTCAGACGTGTGATTGCCGCAAACCGCATCCCGGAATGTTTCTGTCTGCACAAGAGTTCCTGCACATTGATATGGCTGCTTCTTATATGGTGGGCGATAAACTGGAAGACATGCAGGCAGCGGCAGCGGCTGGCGTAGGCACAAAAGTGTTAGTTCGTACAGGCAAGCCAGTGACACCAGAAGCCGAAGGTGCAGCCGATCTGGTTATTAATAGCCTTGCTGACCTGCCAAAAGCGCTAAAAAAGTCGTAAAAATAAGCGTAATGATGAAAAAGTGAGCGGTTGAAATAAAATTGTATTTTTCCGCTTGTCATTCCTCAGAAGCCCCCTATAATGCGCCTCCATCGACACGGCAGATGTGAATCACTTCACACAAACAGCCGGTTCGGTTGAAGAGAAAAATGCTGAAATAAAGGATTGACTCTGAAAGAGGAAAACGTATTATACGGGACCTCGCAACGGTGAGCGAAAGCCGCGTTGCACTGCTCTTTAACAATTTATCAGACAATCTGTGTGGGCACTCAAAGTGACATGGATTCTAAACGTCGCAAGACGCTAAATGAATACCAAAGTCTCTGAGTGAACATACGTAATTCATTACGAAGTTTAATTCACGAGCATCAAACTTAAATTGAAGAGTTTGATCATGGCTCAGATTGAACGCTGGCGGCAGGCCTAACACATGCAAGTCGAGCGGTAGCACAGGGAGCTTGCTCCTGGGTGACGAGCGGCGGACGGGTGAGTAATGTCTGGGAAACTGCCTGATGGAGGGGGATAACTACTGGAAACGGTAGCTAATACCGCATAACGTCGCAAGACCAAAGAGGGGGACCTTCGGGCCTCTTGCCATCAGATGTGCCCAGATGGGATTAGCTAGTAGGTGGGGTAATGGCTCACCTAGGCGACGATCCCTAGCTGGTCTGAGAGGATGACCAGCCACACTGGAACTGAGACACGGTCCAGACTCCTACGGGAGGCAGCAGTGGGGAATATTGCACAATGGGCGCAAGCCTGATGCAGCCATGCCGCGTGTATGAAGAAGGCCTTCGGGTTGTAAAGTACTTTCAGCGAGGAGGAAGGCATTGTGGTTAATAACCGCAGTGATTGACGTTACTCGCAGAAGAAGCACCGGCTAACTCCGTGCCAGCAGCCGCGGTAATACGGAGGGTGCAAGCGTTAATCGGAATTACTGGGCGTAAAGCGCACGCAGGCGGTCTGTCAAGTCGGATGTGAAATCCCCGGGCTCAACCTGGGAACTGCATTCGAAACTGGCAGGCTAGAGTCTTGTAGAGGGGGGTAGAATTCCAGGTGTAGCGGTGAAATGCGTAGAGATCTGGAGGAATACCGGTGGCGAAGGCGGCCCCCTGGACAAAGACTGACGCTCAGGTGCGAAAGCGTGGGGAGCAAACAGGATTAGATACCCTGGTAGTCCACGCCGTAAACGATGTCGACTTGGAGGTTGTTCCCTTGAGGAGTGGCTTCCGGAGCTAACGCGTTAAGTCGACCGCCTGGGGAGTACGGCCGCAAGGTTAAAACTCAAATGAATTGACGGGGGCCCGCACAAGCGGTGGAGCATGTGGTTTAATTCGATGCAACGCGAAGAACCTTACCTACTCTTGACATCCAGAGAATTTAGCAGAGATGCTTTAGTGCCTTCGGGAACTCTGAGACAGGTGCTGCATGGCTGTCGTCAGCTCGTGTTGTGAAATGTTGGGTTAAGTCCCGCAACGAGCGCAACCCTTATCCTTTGTTGCCAGCGGTTCGGCCGGGAACTCAAAGGAGACTGCCAGTGATAAACTGGAGGAAGGTGGGGATGACGTCAAGTCATCATGGCCCTTACGAGTAGGGCTACACACGTGCTACAATGGCATATACAAAGAGAAGCGACCTCGCGAGAGCAAGCGGACCTCACAAAGTATGTCGTAGTCCGGATCGGAGTCTGCAACTCGACTCCGTGAAGTCGGAATCGCTAGTAATCGTAGATCAGAATGCTACGGTGAATACGTTCCCGGGCCTTGTACACACCGCCCGTCACACCATGGGAGTGGGTTGCAAAAGAAGTAGGTAGCTTAACCTTCGGGAGGGCGCTTACCACTTTGTGATTCATGACTGGGGTGAAGTCGTAACAAGGTAACCGTAGGGGAACCTGCGGTTGGATCACCTCCTTACCTAAA
>NZ_JBWLAQ010000004.1:0-395938 GCF_056490165.1 Lelliottia sp. GFLA7
AACGGGAAGGTTGCCTTCAAGGCAGGTCGCGACAAACTGCAAACGTTGCATGGTAACAGTCTCAGTCCAGGGCACGGCAAACCTCCGTCAGCTGTTTACCGTACCGTTATAACCTGTTACCCATGTGACCGGTTCATACACGATAGCCCCCTTAACACGTTCACTGGTTCAGGTATGACAATGGAACTGAGTTCGTATGGTGAACGGAACACACCTCCGAATCACCTGCTCCCCCTCACCCCAACCCTCTCCCTAAATGGAGAGGGAGAAACACAAAGTCACCTGTTCCGACTCATCCCAGCTCTCTCCCTGAATGGAGAGGGAGTACGTTGTGCAAACCTTCACTCTCTGAGGTTCCCTTGGCCCTCACAGGGTGAGGGGAACACACCCCACTCAACCAAAACCGCACAATCCACCACGCAACAATTCCCCAACATTCATCATCATCCGTTATGATTGGTTTCTGGAAAAATAATCACTTAACTCACGATTCCTGAATCTAATGACAAAAACAACTCAAGGGCTTAGCCCAGCACTGATCCTTTTAATGTCTGTGGCAACAGGCCTGGCGGTCGCCAGTAACTACTACGCACAACCGCTGCTGGACACCATCGCGCGCGCCTTTTCCCTCTCAGCCAGCTCCGCGGGATTTATTGTGACCGCTGCACAGCTGGGCTACGCCGCCGGTTTGCTGTTCCTGGTGCCGCTGGGCGATATGTTTGAACGCCGCAGGCTGATTGTCTCCATGACGCTGCTGGCCGCTGGCGGCATGCTGATCACCGCATCCAGCCAGTCACTCACGATGATGATTATCGGCACCGCGCTCACGGGGTTATTCTCGGTTGTCGCACAAATTCTGGTGCCTCTGGCGGCAACGCTGGCAGCGCCTGATAAACGCGGCAAAGTGGTCGGGACCATCATGAGTGGTTTATTGCTCGGGATCTTGCTGGCGCGAACGGTGGCGGGATTGCTGGCAAGCCTCGGCGGCTGGCGCACCGTTTACTGGGTGGCGTCGGTGCTTATGGTGATCATGGCCCTGGCGCTGTGGCGCGGATTGCCAAAAGTGAAGCAGGAAAATCACCTGAATTATCCGCAGCTGCTTGGGTCCGTGTTCAGCTTGTTCACACAAGATAAACTGCTGCGTACCCGCGCGTTGCTTGGTTGTTTCACCTTCGCCAACTTCAGCATTTTGTGGACGTCGATGGCGTTCCTGCTGGCCTCGCCGCCGTTTAACTATTCCGAAGGCATGATTGGCCTGTTTGGTCTGGCGGGCGCGGCGGGCGCGTTAGGCGCACGTCCTGCCGGTGGGCTGGCGGATAAAGGCAAATCGCACCTGACCACCACCGCAGGGCTGATTCTGCTGCTGCTTTCATGGGCGGCTATCTGGTACGGCCATTTTTCAGTGATGGCACTGATTGTTGGGATTCTGGTGCTCGACCTGACGGTTCAGGGTGTGCATATCACTAACCAGACGGTTATCTATCGCCTGCAACCCGAGGCGCGTAACCGCCTGACGGCCGGTTACATGACCAGCTACTTCATCGGTGGCGCAGCGGGGTCTCTGATTTCCGCATCGGCGTGGCAACACGCTGGGTGGACGGGTGTGTGTCTGGCAGGAACACTCGTTGCCGTCATCAACTTACTCATCTGGTGGCGCGGATATCACCTCCAGGAAGCAATTAACTAAGCTTTACATCGGTTTGGGCTTCTTAGGGTGTTAAGGAGCCCTGCAGTCTGTTAAGGTTAACGTAATCATTTATCCCAGAAATTTTAATATGGGTGACATATTAGATTACCGCATGAACAGTTCAGACCTACAGGCTGCTCCCAGCTCCTCCAAGTTGATATTACATCCTATCCGTTTGAAACCTCATGCTGTTTCTCATCGCCCGACCCCGTCTTTCGTGGGCGTTTGCCCTTCCGTTTCTGTGCTCACCGGGTCACGGATTCACCCGGCACTTGCTGACAGTGATATAAGTTTGGCGGATATAACCGCACAAATAATTCATTTACATTATTTGTCACTGTCGTTACTATATCGACTGTAATTAATGAGGTCATGCCCAAATGGATAGTTCGTTTACCCCCATTGAACAAATGCTTAAATTTCGCGCCAGTCGTCACGAGGACTTCCCGTATCAGGAAATTCTGCTGACTCGCCTGTGCATGCACATGCAAGGCAAACTGCTGGAAAACCGCAATAAAATGCTGAAAGCTCAAGGGATTAACGAGACGTTATTTATGGCGTTGATTACCCTGGAGTCTCAGGAAGATCACAGCATTCAGCCGTCCGAACTGAGCTGTGCGCTGGGTTCATCGCGTACCAATGCCACTCGCATCGCCGATGAGCTGGAAAAACGCGGCTGGATTGAGCGCCGTGAAAGCGACAACGACCGCCGTTGTTTGCATCTACAATTGACCGACAAAGGTCACGAATTCCTGCGCGGTGTGCTGCCACCTCAGCACAACTGCCTGCACCAACTCTGGTCGGCGCTGAGCACTACCGAGCGCGATCAGCTAGAGCAAATCACCCGTAAGCTCCTCACCCGTCTGGATCAGATGGATGAAGATGGCGTCATTCTTGAGGCGCTGAGCTAACACGACGACACGCTCAAACATCCAGGTTTAACAATAACTGACAGGCCAGCACATCAAACTGCTGGCCTTTCTGACAACAGGTCGGCTCAGCCGATGTGAAAATAAGAAGATCGTGGAGAACAACAATGAGCGCAAATGCGGAGAATATTCCCCCGCAGCAACCAGCTAACAAGAAAGGCAAACGTAAGAGTGCCCTTCTGCTGCTGACCTTGCTCTTTATTATTATTGCTGTGGCATATGGTATCTATTGGTTTTTAGTTCTGCGTCATATTCAGGAAACGGATGATGCATACGTGGCAGGGAACCAGGTTCAGATTATGGCCCAGGTGTCGGGCAGCGTGACGAAAGTCTGGGCTGACAATACCGACTTTGTGCAAAAAGGCGATGTGCTGGTTACGCTCGATCCGACCGATGCTCAACAGGCGTTTGAAAAGGCGCAGACCGAGCTGGCCTCCAGCGTGCGTCAAACACGTCAGTCGATGATTAACAGCAAGCAATTGCAGGCCAGCATCGACGTGCAGAAAACCGCGCTGGCACAGGCGCAAAGCGATTTGAACCGTCGCGTACCGCTTGGCACGGCGAACCTGATTGGTCGCGAAGAGCTGCAGCACGCGCGTGATGCCGTGGCCAGTGCACAGGCACAGCTTGACGTGGCAATCCAACAGTACAACGCGAATCAGGCGATGATTCTGGGCACCAACCTGGAAGATCAGCCTGCGGTGAAACAGGCTGCGACAGAAGTGCGCAACGCCTGGCTTGCCTTGCAACGAACCAAAATTGTCAGCCCGATGACCGGCTACGTATCACGCCGTTCCGTGCAGCCTGGCGCGCAGATTAGCCCGACTACGCCGCTGATGGCGGTGGTTCCGGCTAATAATCTGTGGGTAGATGCAAACTTTAAAGAGACGCAGCTCGCGCATATGCGTATCGGCCAGACGGCGACTATCGTCAGTGATATTTACGGCGATGACGTGGAATATACCGGGAAAGTGGTCGGTCTGGATATGGGTACCGGGAGCGCGTTCTCTCTGCTGCCTGCGCAAAACGCGACCGGCAACTGGATCAAAGTGGTCCAGCGTTTACCGGTGCGTATCGAACTGGATCAAAAACAGCTGACGGATCATCCGCTGCGTATCGGGTTGTCCACGCTGGTGACCGTAGATACCACCAATCGTGACGGCCAAATGCTGGCGAACCAGGTGCGTACTAATCCGGCTTACGAAAGTAATGCCCGTGAAATCAGCCTTGATCCCGTCAATAAGCTGATCGATGACATCGTGAAAGCGAACGCCGGTTAATCCGAAGGTGAGCGTTATGCAACAGCAAAAACCGCAAAAACCGTTGGAAGGCGCGCCACTGGTCATCATGACCATCGCGCTGTCACTGGCGACGTTCATGCAGGTGCTGGACTCCACCATCGCAAACGTGGCGATCCCAACCATCGCCGGTAACCTTGGCTCGTCACTGAGCCAGGGGACCTGGGTGATCACCTCGTTCGGGGTCGCGAATGCGATCTCGATTCCGATCACGGGCTGGCTGGCAAAACGCGTCGGCGAAGTGAAATTGTTCATGTGGTCGACGGTATTGTTCGTCCTCGCCTCATGGGCTTGTGGGATGTCCAACAGCCTGACGATGCTGATCTTCTTCCGCGTCATTCAAGGGATTGTGGCGGGGCCGTTGATTCCGCTGTCGCAAAGTTTGCTGCTGAACAACTATCCCCCCGCCAAACGCTCTATCGCGCTGGCGCTGTGGTCGATGACGGTTATCGTCGCGCCGATTTGCGGACCGATTCTCGGTGGATTTATCAGTGATAACTATCACTGGGGCTGGATCTTCTTTATCAACGTGCCGATTGGCGCGGTCGTCGTGCTGCTCACGCTGCAAACGCTGCGCGGTCGCGAGACCAAGACCGAGCAGCGACGCATTGACGGCGTGGGGCTGGCACTGCTGGTGCTGGGGATCGGTAGCCTGCAGATCATGCTCGACCGCGGTAAAGAGCTGGACTGGTTTGCCTCGCAAGAGATTATCGTGTTGACCGTCGTGGCGGTGGTCGCGATAAGCTTCCTGATTGTCTGGGAGCTGACGGACGATAACCCGATAGTCGATTTGTCGTTGTTTAAGTCGCGAAACTTTACCATCGGCTGCCTGTGTATCAGTCTCGCCTATATGCTCTACTTCGGCGCGATTGTGCTGCTTCCGCAGCTATTGCAGGAGGTATACGGCTATACGGCAACCTGGGCGGGTCTGGCGTCTGCGCCGGTGGGGTTGATTCCGGTCCTGCTGTCGCCGATTATCGGTCGTTTCGCGCATAAACTCGACATGCGCAGGCTGGTGACGTTCAGCTTTATTATGTATGCCGTCTGTTTCTACTGGCGTGCCTACACGTTCGAACCGGGAATGGACTTTGGCGCGTCCGCGTGGCCGCAGTTTATTCAGGGCTTTGCCGTGGCGTGCTTCTTTATGCCACTGACCACCATCACGCTGTCCGGCTTGCCGCCTGAGCGTATGGCGGCGGCCTCGAGTTTGTCGAACTTTACTCGAACGCTGGCAGGCTCAATCGGAACGTCGATTACCACCACCTTGTGGACCAGCCGGGAATCGTTGCACCACGCCCAGCTGACGGAATCGGTTAACGTCTACAATCCGAACGCGCAGCAGATGTACAGCCAGCTCGAAGGAATGGGCATGACGCAGCAGCAGGCGTCCGGCTGGATCGCCCAGCAGATAACCAATCAGGGTCTGATTATCTCCGCGAACGAGATTTTCTGGATTTCGGCGGGGATATTTATCCTGCTCCTGAGCCTGATATGGTTTGCCAAACCGCCATTCGGCGCGGGTGGCGGTGGAAGCGGTGCGCACTAACCGGTTCCACCGACGAGAAAGTTGTCCGTTTCTCTATAGCATCTGTCAGTTCTGATAAAGCAGCGCTCCTGAAATCGCTTCACGATAGTGAAAAGACAACAGGAGCGCATCATGCTGAAACAACCCGCACAAAAATATCAGCCTTTCCCCGCCATCTCCCTGCCCGACCGTCGCTGGCCTGAGCAACGCATCACCCATGCCCCGCGCTGGCTTTCCACCGATTTGCGCGATGGCAATCAGGCCCTCGCCGAACCGATGGACAGCGCACGTAAACTGCAATTCTGGGATTTACTCCTCGGCTGCGGTTTTAAAGAAATTGAAGTCGCGTTCCCATCCGCATCGCAAACTGACTTTCAGTTTGTTCGCCAGCTGATCGATGAGAATCGCATTCCCGATGACGTCACGATTCAGGTCTTGACCCAGGCGCGGGAGGATTTGATTCTTCGCACCTTTGAATCGCTGCGCGGTGCGAAAAAGGCCACCGTTCACCTGTATAACGCCACCGCCCCGCTGTTCCGTCGCCTGGTTTTTGGCATGGATAAAGACCAGATTATTGCGCTGGCAACCCGTTCCACGCGCCTGATCCGACAGCTCTGCGAAGAGAATCCACAAACGCGCTGGCAATATGAGTATTCCCCGGAAACGTTCTGCTTTACCGAGCCAGAGTTTGCGCTGGAAATTTGTGAGGCCGTGGCCGACATCTGGCAGCCGTGCGCCGAGCGCCCGATGATTATCAACCTGCCCGCGACCGTTGAAGTGAACACGCCGAATGTGTATGCCGATCAGATTGAATATTTCTGTCGTCACTTTAGCCGTCGCAGCGAGGTGTGTATTAGCGTTCATCCGCATAACGATCGCGGTACGGGCGTGGCCTGTGCCGAACTGGCGATGATGGCCGGTGCGGATCGCGTGGAGGGCTGTCTGTTTGGCAACGGCGAGCGTACGGGCAACGTCTGTCTGGTGACGCTGGCGATGAATTTGTACTCCCAGGGCGTCAGCCCGGATCTGGATTTCAGCGATATGAATCAGGTCGTGGAGGTGGTGGAAAGCTGTAATCAGCTCCCGGTGCATCCACGTCATCCGTGGGCGGGGCGTTTGGCATATACCGCATTTTCAGGTTCACATCAGGATGCGATTAAAAAAGGCTTCGACGCGCGTCAGCCGGACGATCGCTGGGAGATGCCCTATCTGCCGGTCGATCCACAGGATATTGGCTGTTCCTACGAAGCGGTGATCCGCGTGAACAGCCAGTCAGGAAAAAGCGGCAGCGCGTGGCTGATTGAGCAGAATCACGGCCTGAAATTGCCGCGTGCGCTGCAGCAAGATTTTAGCCAGCATGTGCAGCAGGAGGCCGACAGTCAGGGAAAAGAGATGACGCAAAACGCGCTCTGGCAGCTTTTCCGCAGCCGTTACGGGCTGGTGCCTTCTGGGCACTTTATCCTGCAAACGTATCGCAGTGAGAGTCAGCAGGACGGACAGTTGCGCCTGGCCGCTACGGTGGTCACCGGGGGTGGGACACGCCAGCTTGAGGGCCACGGAAACGGTTTACTGTCGGCCGCTGCCAATGGCATCAGCCGCTGGCTGGATAAGCCGTTTGTGATAAAAGATTATCACGAGCATTCACTGGGGGAGCGCAGCGACAGCCGCTCAGTGGCGTACATTCGCTGTCTGTTCCAGGATGGTACCAGTCGATGGGGCGTGGGGATTGATAGCGACGTGGCGCGCGCGTCAATTCAGGCGCTGTTTAACGCCGTCGGTTAGACGTCTTTGAAATAATCGCTGGGAGAAATGCCCATCACCCGGCGAAACATCGCCGTGAAAGCGCTGTGGCTGCCGTAACCTAAGTCCAGCGCAACGCGTAATACCGGCTGGCCTTGCGCCAGGCGCAGCAGAGCTTCAACCAGACGCGCCCTTCTCGTCCACTCCCCATAGCTTAACCCGGTTTGTTGCTGAAAATGGCGGTTAAGGGTGCGTTCACTCATGCTCGTCAGGCTCGCGGCCTGCGCGCTGCTCCAGGCTAAGCCGGGGTCCTGTCGGATCTGCTGACAGAGCTGGCGCAGTGGTTCGCTTTGCGGTTCAGGAAGATGAAACGGCAGGACAGGCATGGTGCGGATTTCATCCAGAATCAGTTCGTAGACCCGCTCATCGCGGCTACCGGGAGAATAAGATTCAGGGAGATCGAGCGAGGCGACAATTAGCTCGCGCAGTAACGGCGAGATCTGCACGATCTGGCAAGACGCCGGCAGATCGGCGCGGGCAAGCGGATCGATAAATAGCGTGCGCACCGCCACGTTGCCGGTGATGCGAATCGCATGCTGCGTGCCTGCGGGCAACCAGACGCCACGGCCAGGCGGAACAACCCAACATCCTGCAACCGTATCAACGCGAACGACCCCGCTCAGGCTATGCAGTAGCTGGGCGCAATCGTGCTGATGGTTCGGCTCGCTATCACCATGACGATAATCATGAGCGTAAGGAACCAAAGGGCGTTGGGTAAACGAGAAGGTTGTGGTGGTGGTCATGGGTTAGGCTTCCCTCTCCCTGAGGAGAGGGGAATGGCGCACTAAATGTGCAACTCTTTCAGCGTTTCTTTTGGCAGCGCCAGCTCTTCGTTACTGTTCACGCGAACATCACGATCGAGAATATGACGAGCGATCTCCTGCGCTTCGTCCAGAGAGTGCATGTGATACGTACCGCACTGGTAGACGTTCAGCTCTGGGATCTGGTTCTGCTCTTTAACTTTCAGCACGTCGGCCATCGCCGCTTTCCAGGCATCCGCCACGCGCGTTTCTTCAGGGGTGCCAATCAGGCTCATGTAGAAACCGGTACGGCAGCCCATCGGAGAGATGTCGATGATTTCTACACCGTTACCGTTCAGGTGATCGCGCATAAAGCCTGCGAACAGATGCTCCAGCGTGTGAATGCCTTTTTCTGGCATCACTTCTTTATTTGGCACGCAAAAACGCAGGTCAAACACGGTGATCGCGTCGCCGCTCGGGGTATGCATGGTTTTTGCCACACGTACAGCAGGGGCTTCCATACGGGTATGGTCGACTGTGAAGCTATCTAATAACGGCATACGTCACCTCCGATAGTGATTATTTTTAAAATAAAATGAACTCTTTGTTCAACTGCACGTCTGAGTATATGAAAGACGCGCATTTGTTATCATCATCCCTGATTTCAGAGATGTTATTTTGGCCACAGCGATGTGGCCATTTTCTTTTCTGTCATGCGTGTTTCGCCAAAAACGCTTCGAACGATTCAGCGTCCGCCGCTTCAACCTCACGCTGGCGCGCAATAGATGCTTCGCGTTCTGCAACGAAATCTTCTTCGCTCAATACTTCCAGCGGCTCTTGCTGCAACATGTCACGGTACTGCGCAGCGAGCGTTCGGCCTGTGCCACCAATGCCTTGATCAATCATAGAACGCAGAATGCGTGCCGAGAACGTCAGCTCAGGGTTATCAAAGCTCTCGACCAGTTGGTCGCACACTTTTTGATATTCCTCACCACCGTAAAGGCTGTCCATCGTCTGCGCGACACGTTTGAGATCGCGGAATAGATCTTTGCCCACTTTTGCCAGCGGGAACTGCGCCGTTTCACAACCAATGCCTAATGTCAGGCCAGGTTTGCGTCCTTCCAGGATCACGCGATTCCAGTTGGTACGCGTACACAATAACTCGTCAGAACTCATTTCCGGCGCATCCGCCAGGACACACCAGACCATAAACAGATCGAGGAAACGGATCTGCTGCTCGTCAACGCCAATTGGCGAGAACGGGTTGATGTCCAGGGAACGGACTTCGATATACTCGATGCCGCCGCGCTCCAGCGCATCTGACGGTGCTTCGCCGCTGCGCGTGACGCGTTTCGGGCGAATCGGCGCATACAGCTCGTTTTCAATCTGCAAAACGTTGCTGTTAATTTGCAGGCGTTTACCGTCTTTTTCGAGCCCGATAGTTTCGTACTCTTCCGACGGGGTTTTGATCGCCCGCTTCAATCCTGCCACATACTCATGCAAATCGTTAAACGTAATACCGAGATTGCTTTGCGACTTATTGGTATAACCCAGATCGCTGAGGCGTAATGAGGTGGCGTACGGCAGATAGTACATGCCGCAGTCGGTCTTTTCGAACGGCAGCGTGGTCGGTTTGCCCTGCAGGAAGGAGGAGCAAATCGCTGGCGAAGCACCGAACAGGTACGGGATCACCCAGCCGAAACGGTAGTAGTTACGAATCAAGCGGAAATAACCCGCTGAGATCGCTTCTTTATCCGTTTCGCCGCATTTTGCCTGCCAGAACGCCATCGGCAACGAGAAGTTGTAATGCACGCCGGAGATGGTTTGCATCAACGCGCCATAGCGGTTTTTTAAGCCTTCACGGTACAGCGTTTTCAGTCGACCGATATTCGACGTGCCGTATTGCGCCAGCTCAATATCCTGACCCTGCTCAATGTAGCAAGGCATGCTGAGTGGCCACATGCGCTCATCACCCAGTTGACGGGCGGTGTAGCGGTGGACATCACGCATTAGCGTCAGCATATGATCGAGATCACCATCAACCGGAGTGATAAATTCCAGCAGCGCTTCGGCAAAATCGGTCGTGATCCATTTATGTGTCAACGCAGAGCCTAACGACTCGGGGTGACCGGTTGTTGCTAAACTGCCATCCGCGTTTACGCGCAGTGTCTCGCGCTCAAGCCCGCGCTGTATACCCTTCAGGGCCTGAGGGTGCTTTTCCAGCCAGGCTAGCGCCTGTGATACGTCCGGGATCAAATTGACCTCCCGCCTGTCAATAATAGTTATCCAGCATAATTGTAATGGTTGACGATTGAAGGTCGTTTATTCATTCCACCAATTAGTGCCACCACGTCATGCCCTGGAGTGTTGCCAGTGCCACAAGGACATAGCGCAACGCCTTACCAAGGCATAAAAAAAAGAGCACTGGCCCCCATGAGATGCGCATCCACCCTGCCAGCAGACACAGCAAATCCCCTATAACAGGCAACCAGCTTAATAAAAGCGTGGCAGCACCATAGCGTTTAAGCCAGCCTGCTGCCTTTTCCTGCCAGCGTGATTTTTCACGTAGCGGAAAGAAACGACCAAGAATAACGTTAGTCAGCCCTCCAAGGCTATTACCCATTGTTGCTATTAAGACCAACAACCCGGGCTGACTTACGCCTGACAACAGCATCGCGACCAGCACAACCTCGGAGTTACCCGGTAAGAGTGTGGCACTTAAAAAACTGCTGGCAAATAACGAAGCAAGTGACAGTAAGTCACTCACAGTAAGCGAACATCCACAGCATCCATTCCGGCGGCACGCGCGGCCTGAATACCAAAGTCTGCATCTTCAAAAACCACACACCGAGACGCGGCAACACCCATTAACTCTGCACACAGTAGAAAAGTGTCCGGCGCGGGTTTGTGATTTTCGACATGATCGGCTGCGACCACTGCCGAAAAAAAGTGACGCAGTCCTAGATGATTGAGCAAGGCTTCGGCAACCGCGCTTTCACTGCCCGTCCCCACTGACATTGGGCGACGGCCATGCCACTCTTTGACAACGTCAATCAGCGGAAGCGGACGAACTGTGTCCAAAAGCATCACTTTGACGGCGTCGGTTTTTTCGCGAGCGAGCAGGTATGGATCCAGATCGGCATGATTAAGTTCAATCACTGCCTGAGCGATACGCCAGGTTGGCGAGCCATTAAGCGACACCATTGCCTGTAAATCGAAACGCATTCCGTAACGACTCAGAACATCATCCCACGCTTTACGATGAGTGGGTTCGGTGTCCAGGATAGTGCCATCCATATCGAAGATCAGACCGTCATACTGTGCGTACATCGTGCTCTCGCCCAACGATTAACAAAGCGTTACTTTAACGTAAACAAGGATTTTTGTCGCTGACAGTGAGAGTGATAGCTGATGAAATAATTTAGGGGGGTGAACATTAGAGGATGCATCCGGGAGGATGACTTGGGATTGCCTCGCCCTTCGGGCCGTTGCTGACGCAACGCTATCCTTCCTGGCACTCGCGATAGACTCGCAGACCATGAACGAAGAGACTTGCTGTGAATTTGGAGAAGATGGTGCATCCGGGAGGATTCGAACCTCCGACCGCTCGGTTCGTAGCCGAGTACTCTATCCAGCTGAGCTACGGATGCATCAGGGTACTGCGTTCAGAAATAATAAATGGTGCATCCGGGAGGATTCGAACCTCCGACCGCTCGGTTCGTAGCCGAGTACTCTATCCAGCTGAGCTACGGATGCATCAGGGTACTGCGTTCAGAAATAGTAAATGGTGCATCCGGGAGGATTCGAACCTCCGACCGCTCGGTTCGTAGCCGAGTACTCTATCCAGCTGAGCTACGGATGCATCGGGATTTACTATGGTACTGCTTGATACGTCATATCACTTCGAAAGCAATATGAAGTAATAGATGGTGCATCCGGGAGGATTACTCGGCTGCGCCTCACCCTTCTGGCCGTTGCTAAAGCAACGTTATCTTCCTTGGTACTCGCGATAATTTCGCGGACCATGAAATAACAGTGCCACTGTTATCTCTAAGAAGATGGTGCATCCGGGAGGATTCGAACCTCCGACCGCTCGGTTCGTAGCCGAGTACTCTATCCAGCTGAGCTACGGATGCAAAATGGCGGTGAGGCGGGGATTCGAACCCCGGATGCAGCTTTTGACCGCATACTCCCTTAGCAGGGGAGCGCCTTCAGCCTCTCGGCCACCTCACCACACAACGCCTCTTGCGAGTGCTTCGCAGAACTTGTTAAGAGCTCTTCGTCGCTGCGTGGCGCATATATTACTTTCTGGGACTTATAAGTCAAACAATTTTCCACAGACATTTATCGTTTGCACAAATCACAGGCAATTCGCATGTAAAAACCACAAAGAGGGTGTTTTATAAGCGGATTTTGCACACGTTAAAGCAGCCTTCTGCAGGGGAAGAGACAGATTTTGGATGAGATAAGTTTCGGGAGAGCGTGAAAAGTTGAGCGAATGAAATAGAACGGTAACTTTATGCAGGAACAATAGTGAGAGGGTTGCGTCTCGCCGGAAAGCGAGACGCGATAATATCAGTAACTGGACTGCTGGGATTTTTCAGCCTGGATACGCTGGTAGATCTCTTCACGATGGACAGAGACTTCTTTAGGGGCATTCACACCAATACGAACCTGGTTACCCTTTACCCCTAGAACTGTCACGGTGACCTCATCCCCAATCATGAGGGTCTCACCAACTCGACGAGTCAGAATCAGCATTCTTTGCTCCTTGAAAGATTAAAAGAGTCGGGTCTCTTGTATCCCGGCATTATCCATCATATAACGCCAAAAAGTAAGCGATGACAAACACGTAAAGTGTAAGCAGTCACGGCATCACATTCTGTTAAACGTAAGTTTAGCCGATATACACAAACTCAACCTGACTTTATCATTGTCGATAGCGTAGTAACCAATACGCCATAACCGCGAGGTCATGGCGTCTGTTTACGCTTTGTAATTATTACAGTTTAGCGCTTACCCAGCTTTCAACGCTGGCCAATGCCGCTGGAAGTGCCGCTGCATCCGTACCACCGGCTTGCGCCATGTCCGGACGACCGCCACCTTTGCCGCCGACCTGCTGAGCGACCATACCAATCAATTCCCCTGCTTTCACACGGTCGGTCACATCCTTAGAGACGCCCGCAATCAGAGAAACCTTACCGTCGACCGCTGTCGCCAGAACGATAATTGTCGAACCAAGCTGGTTCTTCAGATCATCAACCATAGTACGAAGCATCTTAGGTTCAACGCCTGCCAGTTCACTGACCAGCAGTTTAACACCTTTAATATCAACCGCTTTGCTGGACAGATTCGCACTTTCCTGAACAGCTGCTTGCTCTTTGAGCTGCTGCAGCTCTTTTTCGAGCTGGCGACTGCGTTCCAACGCGCTACGCACTTTCTCACCCAGGTTGTGGCTGTCACCTTTCAACAGTTGAGCAATATCGTGCAACTGATCGCTTTCAGCGTGCAGGCTGGCGATCGCGCCTTCACCTGTTACCGCTTCGATACGACGCACACCCGCCGCTGTACCCGATTCGGATAGGATACGGAACAGGCCGATATCACCGGTACGGGAAGCGTGAGTTCCGCCGCAGAGTTCGGTTGAGAAATCACCCATGCTCAGCACGCGAACGCGCTCATCATATTTCTCGCCAAAAAGCGCCATCGCACCTTTGGCTCTGGCCGCCTCGAGATCCATGATGTTGGTTTCGATAGGCAGGTTACGACGGATCTGCGCGTTGACCATATCTTCAACCGCGCGAATTTCAGACGGTTTCATCGCTTCAAAATGAGAGAAGTCGAAACGCAGGATTTTGTCGTTAACCAGAGAACCTTTCTGCGCAACATGCGTTCCCAGAACGTCACGCAGTGCAGCGTGCATCAGGTGCGTTGCAGAGTGATTCAGACGAATACGTTCGCGACGTGCTTCGTCGACTTCGGCCTGAACGCCCTCACCGACTTTCAGAGAACCGGAATCAAGTTTGCCGATATGACCAATTGCCTGACCATATTTCTGGGTATCGCTGACAGAGAAGCTAAAGCCGTTCCCTTTCAGTTCGCCTTTATCGCCGACCTGACCACCGGATTCCGCATAGAATGGGGTTTTGTCGAGAACGACAACGGCATCCTGGCCTGCGCTAATGCTGTCTACGGCTTTGCCGTCGACAAACAGGGCGGTGACTTTCGCGTTCAATTCCAGGCGATCGTAACCCTGGAATTCAGATGCGCTGTCCACACGGATCATGGCATTGTAATCCGCACCAAAACCGCTGGATTCACGCGCACGACGGCGCTGTTCTTCCATCGCGGCTTCAAAGCCCGCTTCGTCCACCTTGATGTTGCGCTCGCGGCAAACGTCAGCCGTCAGGTCAACCGGGAAGCCATAGGTGTCGTACAGACGGAAGGCGGTTTCGCCATCCAGCGTATCGCCAGTCAACTGAGAAAGTTCTTCGTCCAGCAGCGCCAGACCGCGCTCCAGGGTGCGAGCGAACTGTTCTTCTTCTGTTTTCAGGACCTGCTCAACCTGCGATTGCTGACGTTTCAGCTCTTCGCCTGCATCGCCCATGACGCCAACCAGTGGACCCACGAGTTTATAGAAGAAAGTGTCTTTCGCGCCCAGCATGTTGCCATGACGAACAGCACGACGAATGATACGACGCAGCACATAACCACGGTTTTCATTCGACGGAATCACGCCATCAGCAATCAAGAACGCACAAGAACGAATGTGGTCTGCGATAACGCGCAGAGATTTATTGCTCAGATCGCTAGCGCCGGTCACTTCAGCAACAGACTTAATCAGCGTGCTGAACAGATCGATATCGTAGTTGGAGTTAACGTGTTGCAGAACAGCGGCAATACGTTCCAGACCCATGCCCGTATCAACGGACGGTTTTGGCAGTGGCTCCATCGTGCCGTCAATCTGACGGTTGAACTGCATGAAGACGATATTCCAGATCTCAATATAGCGATCGCCGTCTTCTTCTGCTGTTCCCGGGGGCCCGCCCCAGATGTGGTCGCCGTGATCGTAGAAGATCTCGGTGCACGGACCGCAAGGACCGGTATCACCCATCTGCCAGAAGTTGTCTGACGCATAGGGCGCGCCTTTGTTATCACCGATACGAATAATACGCTCACGCGGGATGCCGACTTCTTTCTCCCAGATTTCGTAAGCTTCGTCGTCGGTTTCATAAACGGTAACCCACAGACGCTCTTTCGGCAGGTTGAACCAGTTTTCACCAGTCAGCAATTCCCATGCGTATTGGATAGCGTCGTGTTTGAAATAGTCGCCGAAGCTGAAGTTACCCAGCATCTCGAAGAAAGTGTGGTGACGTGCGGTGTAGCCGACGTTTTCCAGATCGTTATGTTTACCGCCCGCACGTACGCAACGCTGTGAGGTTGTCGCACGGGAATAATTACGCTTATCGAGACCAAGGAATACATCCTTGAACTGGTTCATCCCGGCGTTGGTAAACAGCAGAGTCGGGTCATTGTTCGGTACCAGGGAGCTGCTGGCAACTACCTGGTGTCCCTTACTATGGAAAAAATCGAGAAACGCCTGACGGATCTCAGCGGTGCTCTTGCTCATAATTATCCTGAAATCAAGCTAACGAAATGTCGCAGCCAGCCTGTTCCTGTTGAAGATTGGATGGGCCAGCTACTGGAAAAAGTGGGAATAAGATAAGTTTTCTTTGGAGGGAAGTAAAATGCAGCATGCGTTCAATCGGTAAAATTACGCCATATCGCCTGAATATCTTCCATCAGGTAGCCACGATAGAGTAAGAAACGCTGGATTTTTACTTTTTCTGAAAATTCACTCGGCAAAGGTTCACCGTACTTACGAACGGCCTGATCCCTCGCCAGTTCACCCCAGTCTATATCGCATTCACGCATCGCCTGTTCTGTTGCGTCGCGAGCGATCCCTTTCTGATTAAGTTCCTGACGGATGCGTGCGGGACCGTAACCTTTACGGCTCCGGCTGGCGATAAAGCGCGTCACAAAACGGGTGTCATCAAGGTAGCTGTGCTCATAGCACCAGGCGATCACGCGATCATAGTCTTCCTCGATTGCATCAATCGCTTCCGGGCCATTTTTACCTATGACGGGGGCGGCTAGTTTGCGTCGCAGTTCTTGTTCACTGTGATCGCGTACGCCCAGAATCCGTAAGGCACGGTCTAATAAACGGGCGTGTGCAGGACGACGCGGTTTCGATTCACTCATATAAAACCTGCTGTATGACAAATGCAAAAAGGGCCGCAATCGCAGCCCTTGTTTTTACACCAGATGATTAGAAATCTGGGTTGGTTTCTTCAGCATCTGCGGCATCAACAACGAAGTCCGGTTTAGAATCTTCGTTATTGAGGAGAAGTTCGCGCACTTTCTTCTCAATTTCTTTCGCTGCTGCTGGGTTCTCTTTCAACCAGGAAATAGCATTCGCTTTACCCTGACCAATCTTTTCACCGTTGTAGCTGTACCAGGCGCCTGCTTTTTCAATCAGCTTCTCTTTCACGCCGAGGTCAACCAGCTCGCCAAAGAAGTTGATACCTTCACCATAAAGGATCTGGAATTCAGCCTGCTTGAATGGTGCGGCGATTTTATTCTTCACAACCTTCACGCGGGTTTCGCTGCCGATCACGTTATCGCCATCTTTCACTGCGCCGATACGACGGATATCCAGACGAACGGAGGCATAGAATTTCAGTGCGTTACCACCGGTAGTGGTTTCTGGGTTACCAAACATCACACCAATTTTCATACGGATCTGGTTGATGAAGATCAGCAGCGTATTAGACTGCTTAAGGTTACCGGCCAGTTTACGCATTGCCTGGCTCATCATACGTGCCGCAAGGCCCATGTGAGAGTCACCGATTTCGCCTTCGATTTCCGCTTTCGGCGTCAGTGCCGCAACGGAGTCAACAACGATAACGTCAACCGCACCAGAGCGTGCCAGCGCGTCACAAATTTCCAGCGCCTGCTCACCGGTATCCGGCTGAGAACACAGCAGATTGTCGATATCTACGCCGAGTTTACGGGCATACACGGGATCCAGCGCGTGTTCTGCATCGATAAACGCACAGGTTTTGCCTTCGCGTTGTGCTGAAGCAATAACCTGTAAGGTCAGCGTGGTTTTACCCGACGATTCCGGTCCGTAGATTTCTACGACACGACCCATTGGCAGGCCACCCGCACCCAGTGCGATGTCCAGAGAAAGCGAACCCGTGGAGATCGTTTCCACATCCATGGAACGGTCTTCACCCAGGCGCATGATGGAGCCTTTACCGAATTGCTTTTCGATCTGGCCCAGCGCTGCCGCCAACGCTTTCTGTTTGTTTTCGTCGATAGCCATTATTACTCCTGTCATGCCGGAAATCCGCTTACGTATTCCCGGGAGGTGAAAACTGTTCTGTTGAAGCAATTATACTGTATGGTCATACAGTATCAAGTGTTTTGTAGAAATTGTTGCCAGAGCGTTTTTAACGCGTATTCCGTTGCCTGGCGCCGCACGCTTTCGCGATCGCCGCTGAAGCACTCCCTGCGGGTGACTCCCTGACCTTGTGCCGTAGCGAAACCAAACCAGACGGTGCCAACGGGTTTCACATCGCTACCGCCATCGGGTCCGGCAATACCGCTGACAGAAATCGCAAAATCCGCCTGCGCGGCTTTAAGCGCCCCGATTGCCATTTCAACCACCACCGGCTCGCTCACCGCGCCGTGTTGTTCAAGGGTCGGTTCACGCACCCCAATCATCTGGGCTTTGGCTTCGTTGCTGTAGGTCACAAAGCCGCGTTCGAACCACGCGGAGCTGCCCGAGATATCCGTAATCACTTTTGCTACCCATCCACCAGTACAGGATTCCGCCGTTGTCAGCGTAGCGCCACGCTGCTTCAACGCCAGCCCTACCACTTCGCTCAGCTGCATCAATTCATGGTCAGTCATCATCGCTTTCGGCTCCTGAAAAACATGCAGCACAATGTAGCACTTTCTCGTGAGATAGGGAGATGAGGTTCAGGTTTTACGAGGAGGCTTCAGAAAAAGCCGATGCGATGGCATCGGCTTAAAAAAAAATTACTTCATGCTATCCGCAATCGTTTTGACGTTATGGCGAAAGGCTTTGACGTAGGTATCCGCCACGCCACCTTTGGCCGACAGCGCCTCAGGGTAAAGCTCTCCGCCTGGCTGTGCGCCCGTTGCAGTGGCAATTTGTTTTACCAGACGCGGATCGAGCTGGTTTTCCATAAACCAAGTCTTCACGCCGTCTGCCTTAATTTGATCGATGATTGCGGCCACCTGCGCAGCGTTCGCCTCGCTCTCGGAAGAAAGCCCCTGCGGAGCAATAAAGTTCACCCCGTAAGCACGGCTAAAATAGCCGAACGCATCATGGCTGGTTAGCACTTTGCGTTTTTGCTGGGGAATCTGACTAAACTGCGTTTTTGCCCAGCTATCTAGCTGCGTTAGCTGAGCGATATACGCCTGACCAGAAGCCTCCAGCGCCGCTTTATCTTGCGGATCGGCTTGCATCAGACCTGCGAGAATATTTTGCGCATACAACGCACCGTTAGCCGCACTATTCCAGGCGTGAGGGTCGGTGACACTTTTGCCCTCCTCTTCTAAGGTGTGGGTTTTGACTCCAGAAGAAGCCACCACCAGTGTCCCTTTAAACCCTGACGCTTTGACCAGCCGGTCGAGCCAACCTTCCAGCCCCAAACCGTTCACCACCACCACATCTGCCTTACTCAGCGCCGCACTGTCTTTTGGTGAGGGCTCAAAGGTATGTGGATCGCCATCCGGGCCAACCAGCGTCGTCACACTCACATGCTTGCCGCCCACTTCCTGCGTAATGTCGCCGAGAATCGAAAAACTCGTCACCACATTCAGTGTCTTAGCCAGCGCGCTCTGCGTCATGAACCCCAGCAACAGCGCAATCATTACCCCTGTACGTTTCATCTTCACTTCCCCTTGCGTTGAAAAAGCGCACGCAGATTGCTGCGCGAGCCAAATAAAACGGAAAAAATAAACAATGCGCTGGCGGTCAATACGATAGACGGCCCGGCAGGCAAACTGACCGCCCACGACAGGCTCAGCCCAAGCCAGGCACAAAAAATCCCGCTGATGCCCGCCATGAGTAACAGCCCCGGCAATGTTCGCATCCAGCAGCGTGCAGCAACGGCGGGCAGCATCATTAGCCCTACCGCCATCAGCGTGCCAAGTACCTGAAATCCGGCGACGAGGTTAAGCACCAGCAAGGCAAGAAACAGCCCATGTAACAGTCCGGGCAACACGCGAGAATTAACCTGCAACCAGGCGGTATCGAATGCTTCGGTGACCAGCCCGCGATAGAAAATCGCCAGCATCAATAAGGTGAATATGCAGACGCCCGCCACAAAGAGCGCCGCGTCGTTATCGACTGCCAGAATGGAGCCAAAAAGCAGGTGCAAGAGATCGACATTAGAACCGCGAAGCGAAACCAGCGTGACGCCCAGCGCCAGCGAGCAAAGGTATAGCCCCGCAAAGCTGGCATCCTCTTTTAGCGGCGTGCGACGACTGACCAAACCGGCAATCAGCGCAACGATAATTCCGGCAATAAACCCACCCACACTCATCGCCAGCAATGACATCCCGCTGAGCAAATACCCCACTGCGACACCGGGTAAAATGGCGTGCGACAAGGCGTCGCCCATCAGACTCATACGGCGGAGAAGTAAAAAAACGCCCAGCATCGTGGTACTCACAGAAAGTGCCAGGCACACCACCAACGCACGACGCATAAATCCGTATTCAATAAATGGCTGAAAAAAAAGATGCCAGATCATGCCACCCTCGCGCGCACGGTTGCCCAACAAGCCGTGCTGGTATCAAGTCGCAGCGTCTGGGGGAAATGGCGCGCCACGCGCTCGCTGTCATGCAACACCGCCAGGACGGTTTGCCCTTGCAAATACATATCCAGCATCAATTCCATTAGCACGTTACAGGTGGTTTCATCCACGCCAGTGAAAGGCTCATCAAGCATCACCAGCGGCGCGTTCTGCACCAGCACTCGGGCAAAGAGCATGCGCTGGAACTGACCACCGGAGAGTTCATCAATCGTCGATGCAGCCTGCGCCTGCAGCCCCACCCGCTCGAGCGCGCTGGCGATACGCAAACGCGTTTTACGCTGCAACCCCGACAATAAAGAGATACCAGGCCAGCAGCCCATACTCACCACATCCTGAACGGTCAGGGGAAATTGCGCTTCCAGCGAGTGGCGCTGCGCCAGCCAGCCGATAACCGGATGTTTTTCCGGCCAGCGAAATGCGCCGCTCACCGGAGGAATAAACCCCGCGAGCGTTTTCAGCAGCGTCGATTTCCCGCAGCCATTCGCGCCGACAATCGCCGTCATACTGCCGCGCTCAATGACGCCATTCAGCGCCTGAGTGACCGGCTGGCCGTCATATCCGGCCACCAGATTTTGTAGCTCAATCATGGGAGGATCACCGCCCAGCGCACCGCCAAAGCGATAATCGCTATCAACCCGAACGCCATCAGGAGTCGCGCCAGCGCGGAAAGAGAGAGAAGTGAAATAGACATATTGACACCGATATTTATGTTATAACATAACATTAATAAATCGCGGCGCAGATGTAAATGCAGAAGATGATGATGGAGTGTGGCGAAATGTTACCGCTGCACTTCTTAGCGGTAGCAGTAAAGATGAGGCGCTAAGTATCAAACAACGACCTGATGATTTGCCGGAGATGAAACCCTGCTCCGGCAAATCATTCAGCGGTGGGAAACTTACTGACTAAACGGAGACGCCGCAGGCACACGCGCCAGCGCAACCGCCTGACCCAATTGCCACACCGCCATCGCGTAGTGCGTGCTGTGGTTGTAGCGGGTAATCACGTAGAAATTCGGCAGCCCGTACCAATATTGATAACCCGTACCAATATCCAGACGCAGCAAACTCACCTGCTGATTATTATTCAGCGGCTGCATCGGCGTTAACCCGGCTGACGCCAGTTGCGCCACGCTGTATTTGGTTTTGAAACCATTTTCCAGCCCAGGCGCCTGACCGTTGGCCTGCACGGCGACCGGCTCGCCTTTCACCCAGCCGTGTGCTTTGAAGTAATTCGCCACGCTACCGATGGCATCCACCGGATCCCACAGATTGATATGCCCGTCACCGTTAAAGTCCACGGCGTATTCTTTATAGGACGACGGCATAAACTGGCCGTAACCCATTGCGCCCGCGAATGAGCCTTTCAGATCCAGCGGATCGTCCTGCTCGTTGCGCGCCATCAGCAAGAAGGTTTCCAGCTCTGATGAGAAATATTCTGCGCGGCGCGGATAGTTAAAGGAGAGCGTCGCCAGCGCATCAAGAATGCGCGTTTTGCCCATCACGCGGCCCCAGCGGGTTTCCACGCCAATAATGCCGATGATGATTTCAGGCGGAACGCCGTAAACCTGCCATGCGCGGTTCAGCGCATCTTCATATTGATTCCAGAATGCCACGCCGTTTTGCACGTTGTCCGGGGTGATGAACTGTTTACGATAGCGCAGCCACGCACCGTTCGGCCCTGTGGGCGCCTGCGCGGTTGGCGCTTGTCTGTCCATCAGGCGCAGCACGTAATCCAGACGTTTGGCCTGGGACAAAATTTCGTGCAGTTGCTGTCTATTAAAACCGTGCTTGCTCACCATCTTATCGATGAACTGTTCGGCCGCAGGGTTGTTGGCGAAATCACCGCCCATCTGCATGACATTGTGCTGCGGCTCCAGCAGAAAACCGCCGGAGGGCGCGCCAGCCGTCTGTTGAACTTCCTCTGTTTTCGGTTTGCTGCTACAGGCAGCAAGCATAATCAGCGCGGGAATGAGCGCTGCGTAACGACGCTTGACCATGAGACATCCATTGAAAGAATTCGATAAGTGGCAAGTATGGTAAAGCATCCGCGACACCTCAAGGAAGGAGTTCTGTGGCGCGAAGCAAAATCTTTCGGTATTGGGCAGGATCCCCACCAGGAGAATGCACTATCATGGGCGCAGCCACGTTTCTGTCGTTCTGCCAGGGCACGAAGCGCAAGGGATTATAACCGGAGATAAAAATGAGTGATTTTCTGCTAAACACAGGCCGTCAGACATTAATGCTGGAACTGCAGGAAGCCAGCCGCCTGCCAGAAAGGCTGGGCGATGATTTTGTCCGTGCAGCCAACACCATTATTCAATGTGAAGGCAAAGTGATTGTCGCAGGCATTGGTAAATCCGGGCATATCGGTAAGAAAATTGCCGCGACACTCGCCAGCACCGGTACACCTGCCTTTTTTGTCCATCCGGCAGAAGCCCTGCATGGCGATCTGGGGATGATCGAAAGCCGTGACGTGATGCTGTTTATCTCCTATTCCGGCTCGGCAAAAGAGCTGGATTTGATCATTCCGCGTTTGCAGGAAAAATCCGTTGCGCTGCTGGCGATGACCGGAAAGTCCCGCTCACCGCTGGCGCTGGCCGCAAAAGCGACGCTGGATATTTCCGTTGAACGCGAAGCCTGCCCGATGCACCTCGCGCCAACATCCAGCACCGTTAATACCCTGATGATGGGCGATGCGCTGGCGATGGCCGTCATGCAGGCGCGCGGTTTTAATGAAGAAGATTTTGCACGCTCTCACCCAGCGGGGGCGCTGGGCGCGCGTCTGCTCAATAAAGTTCACCATTTGATGCGTACCGAAGAGGCCGTTCCTCAGGTCAAACTCAGCACCAGCGTCATGGACGCAATGCTGGAGTTGAGCCGCACCGGGCTGGGACTGGTCGCGGTCTGTGACGAAACGGGTCTGGTTAAAGGTGTCTTCACCGATGGCGACCTTCGCCGCTGGCTGGTCGGTGGCGGCGGTCTGGAGGCTATCGTCAGTGAGGCAATGACCGCTGGCGGACTGACGTTAAACGCCGAAAGCCGCGCCATCGAAGCCAAAGAGATCTTAATGAAACGTAAAATCACCGCGGCACCTGTCGTTGACGACAGCGGCAAGCTTTGCGGTGCCATCAACCTGCAAGATTTCTATCAAGCCGGGATTATTTAGCCCTTTAGCCCCAGGCGTTTCGCCAGCCGATGCAGGTTGGCGACGTCCATCTCAAGCGCTCGCGCGCAAGCCGCCCAGCTACGTCCATTTTGATCAAGCGCACGGGTAATCATCTGGCGTTGAAACGCTTCCGTCGCCTCACGCAGATTTTCATGGGCTATCGCCGGGAGTTCCTGCGCCACGGCAGGCGCTGCCTCATCATGCAAAGCAAAATGTCGCGCGTGGATCACCACGTCGTCGCCCAAACGCGCGGCACGTGCCAGGACCACTGCACGATGAATGGCATGTTCCAGCTCACGCACGTTTCCCGGCCAGCCGTAACTTAACAAATGGCTACGCGCGCCGGGGCTTAACACCACGCGTGATAATCCCATTTTTAACCGGCACTGCTCGCAGAAAAAGCCTGCCAGAAGCACTACGTCTTCGCCACGCTCGCGCAGCGGCGGGACTGACAGCGGAAATACGCTTAAACGATGGAACAGATCGGCACGAAAATTCCCGGCCAGCACCTCTTCGCGCAGATCGCGGTTGGTCGCCGCCAGCACGCGCACGTCGACGCGCAAACTGCGATCGTCGCCGACGCGCTGAATATCACCGTACTGCAACACGCGCAGCAGCTTGGCCTGGAGCGCCAGCGACAGCTCACCGATTTCATCAAGGAACAGAGTGCCGTTATCGGCCATTTCAAACTTGCCGCTGCGGTTGCTGATTGCGCCGGTAAACGCCCCTTTGACATGCCCGAATAGCTCACTTTCCGCCACGCTTTCGGGCAGCGCGGCGCAGTTCAGATACACCAGCGGATTGACCGCTCGCGGCGAAGCTTCATGAATCGATTTCGCCACCAGCTCTTTTCCGGTGCCTGTTTCACCGCCGATCAGCACGTTGAGATCGGACGCCGCAACAATTTCGATCTCCTTTTTCAGCTGCATCATCCCTGGCGACAGGCCGATCATTTCCGTATGCGCGACGTGCTCGAACGCGACCGGACTGCCCGGCATAATATTCTGACTTTCCAGTTGTTCGATCAGCAGCGCATTATTGAGCGCGCCAGAGGCCAGCGCAGCAATCAGGCGCAGCTCTTCATCGCTAAACGTATCGAACTGATCCGGCTCAAGGCCATCGAGCGTTAACGCACCAATCAGATTCTGTCCGGCAAACAGCGGCAAGCCGATACAGGCGTGGACCTTCAGGCTCTCTTGCCCAGGGATTAATCCATCGTAAGGATCGGGTAAATCGCTGTCCGCCGGGAATCGCACCACGTCACCCGCACGGGCAATCGTCTCCAGACGCGGGTGCCCTTCCAGCGTAAAACGACGCCCCAGCACGTCGTGCGCCAGCCCGTCGATCGCCAGCGGAATAAACTGCCGTCCTTCGTAGCGCAGCAGCGCTGACGCATCACAATCCAGCACGTGGCGCAGCGTGGAGATCAGCCGCTGAAAGCGATCCTGATGGCCAATACCGGTTTGCAGTTCAATGGCGATTCTCGCCAGCACCTCTACAGAAAAACTCATTTTCGCCTCGCTGTCATTTTGACAATATATGTTGTCATATTGACAGCAAACAAGATAGTCACTTTGACTACCCATCATGAGTTATTATTTTTAAAAAGAACTAAAATCAATAACTTAAATAGTTGGCACGCAACTTGATATAAGCAAATCATCTTAGTTAAAAACACCGTGTTAATTTGAGGTTGCTATGTCTATTCTGGTTAAAAATAACATTCATTGGGTCGGCCAACGTGACTGGGAAGTGCGTGATTTTCATGGTACCGAATACAAAACTCTGCGCGGCAGCAGCTACAACAGCTATCTGATTCGTGAAGGTAAAAACGTCCTGATCGATACCGTCGATCACAAATTCAGCCGCGAGTTCGTGCAGAACCTGCGTAGCGAAATCGATCTGGACGCCATCGACTACATCATCATTAATCATGCGGAAGAAGACCACGCCGGTGCGCTGACCGAGCTGATGTCCTACATCCCAAACATCCCGATTTACTGCACCACCAACGCCATCGACTCTATCAACGGCCATCACCACCATCCGGAGTGGAACTTCCACACGGTCAAAACCGGTGACTCGCTGGATATTGGCAACGGCAAACAGCTGATCTTCGTTGAAACCCCGATGCTGCACTGGCCCGACAGCATGATGACTTACATGACGGGTGACGCGGTGTTGTTCAGCAATGACGCTTTTGGTCAGCACTACTGCGACGAGCGCCTGTTCAACGACGAAGTGGATCAGACCGAACTGTTTGAACAGTGCCAGCGCTATTACGCCAACATCCTGACGCCTTTCAGCCGTCTGGTGACGCCAAAAATCACTGAGATTCTCGGCTTCAATTTGCCAGTGGATATGATTGCCACCTCCCACGGCGTGGTGTGGCGCGAAAACCCAACGCAAATTGTGGAACTGTATCTGAAATGGGCGGCGGATTATCAGGAAGACCGCATCACCCTGTTTTACGACACCATGTCCAACAACACCCGCATGATGGCAGACGCCATTGCTCAGGGTATTAATGAAGTTGACCCGAACGTGGCGGTGAAAATCTTCAACGTGGCGCGCAGCGATAAAAACGAAATCCTGACCAACGTTTTCCGCTCCAAAGGCGTGCTGGTGGGAACGTCGACCATGAACAACGTGATGATGCCGAAGATTGCCGGTCTGGTCGAAGAGATGACGGGCCTGCGTTTTCGTAACAAACGGGCCAGTGCTTTTGGCTCCCACGGCTGGAGCGGCGGCGCGGTTGATCGCCTGTCCACGCGCTTGCAAGATGCCGGTTTCGAAATGTCGATGAGCCTGAAAGCGAAATGGCGCCCGGACGTCGATGCGCTGGAAATTTGCCGCCAGCATGGCCGTGAAATTGCACGTCAGTGGGCGCTCGCTCCATTGCCGGAAGCTTCAGTCAAACCGGCACAACAGCAGGAAAATTGCGCCTGCGCCGCCGCTGCGACAGCAGATCTTGGCCCCTGCATGCAGTGCAGCGTTTGCCAGTGGGTTTACGATCCTGCATTGGGCGAGCCGCTTCAGGACGTTGCGCCAGGCACGCCGTGGAGCGACGTACCGGATAATTTCCTGTGCCCGGAATGTTCACTCGGTAAAGACGTTTTTGACGTCCTGGCAACGGAGGCAAAATGAGCCACGGAATCGTGATCATCGGCTCGGGTTTTGCCGCCCGTCAGCTGGTGAAAAATATCCGCAAACAAGACGCGAATGTGCCGCTGACGCTCATCGCCGCTGACAGTATGGACGAGTACAACAAGCCGGATCTCAGCCACGTCATCAGCCAGAGCCAGCGTGCAGACGACCTCACCCGCCAGACGGCGGGGGAGTTTGCCGAACAGTTCAACCTGCGTCTTTTCCCTTACACCTGGGTAACCGATATCGACGCCGCCGCGCACTGTGTGAAGGCCAAAGATAAACAGTGGCATTACGATAAACTGGTGCTGGCAACGGGTGCGTCGGCTTTTGTGCCGCTAATTGAAGGACATGAGCTCATGCTGACGCTAAACAGTCAGCAGGAGTACAAGGCTTGCGAAACCACGCTTCGCGACGCCCAGCGGGTGATGATTGTTGGCGGGGGCCTGATAGGCACCGAACTGGCAATGGATTTTTGCCGCGCTGGTAAATCCGTGACGCTGGTTGATCATGCTGCCCGTATTTTATCAGCCCTGATGCCGGCAGAAGTCAGCAGTCGCTTACAGCATCGCCTGACGGATATGGGCGTGCATCAGCTGCTGAAATCACAGTTACAGAGCCTGACAAAAACCGACACCGGGATTCGCGCGAAGCTCGACCGGAACCGCAGCGTGGAAATCGACGTCGTAGTTGCCGCAACCGGTTTGCGTCCAGAAACCGCGCTCGCCCGCCGGGCCGGCGCAGAAACCCATCTCGGTGTGAAGGTCGACAGCTATCTGCAAACCACACAGCCCGATATTTATGCGCTGGGAGATTGTGCAGAAATAAACGGCCAGGTGCTGCCATTCCTGCAACCCATTCAGATCAGCGCGATGTATTTAGCGAAAAATCTGCTTGGCGCGAGCACACCGCTGAAATTACCCGCCATGCTGGTGAAAGTGAAAACGCCTGAATTGCCGCTGCATCTCGCAGGCGAAACGCAGCGTCAGGATCTGAACTGGCAAATTACGCTTGAAACACAAGGGATGGTGGCGCGTGGAATGGATAATGACGGTCAGCTCCGTGCCTTTGTGGTCAGCGAAGATCGCATGAAGGAGGCTTTCGCTCTGCTGAAATCGTTACCCGTTTAACCCTCAGTCTCTTGCCCCTCTTGCTTAACGTTAGGATTTTATGATCCGCAGCCCCGGTGTCCCGGGGCTTTTTTTATTCACACTTTTGGTATTCAAGCGCATCGTAACCACGCCAACGGTAATTCAGCATCGAGATTAACCAGCAGGCAATAAACAAACCGACCACGAAAAATCCCGCGTTACCCAGGTTATCGTTGACCATCGCCACGCCATTCCAGATGCCGCCGCTAAGCCGGAACTTATCCATCAGCAGGCCCAATGCTTCCAGCCCGCCGATAAATAGCGCCACCACGACCGAGGTGCCGGTGATGGTCATATTGTAATAGAGCTTGCGCTGCGGTTTATTGAACGCCCAACCGTAAGCCCCGACCATCAGTAAATTATCAATCGTATCAATCAGCGCCATCCCGCTGGCAAACAGCGCTGGGAAAATCATAATCGACCAGACTGACATTCCGTGTGATGCGCTGGCGGCCGAGATCCCCAGCACGCCAATTTCGGTGGCAGTGTCAAACCCCAGTCCAAACAGGAAACCGACCAGATACATCTGCCAGCTTTTGCTCACCAACCGGAACGTCGCGCCAAATAACCTGCTCATCACGCCGCCCGTCACCGGGAGCTCTGCGTCAACACGCGTCACGCGCCCTTTTTTCAGCGCCTGAAAACTGCGCCAGACGCCACGTAAAATCACCATATTGACCAGCGCCATCGCCAGCAGGAACGTCGCGGAGACAGCGGTACCAATCACGCTGCCCGTTTCGTGAAACCAGGTCATGTTCTTTTGAAATGCCGTCGCCGTGGCGGCAATGGCTATCGTCGCCAGCACCACAATCGTGGAGTGACCCAAAGAGAACCACGCCCCGATGCCCGAAGGTCGTTGGCCTTGCTGCATCATTTTACGCGTCACGGTATCAATGGCGGCAATATGATCGGCATCAACCGCGTGCCGCAGCCCGTAACACCACGCCAGCAGGCTGGCTGCCATCAGCGCCGTACTGCCGCTAAACGTTCGCCACGCCCAGCCCCAGGCAAGCAGATTCGCCATTGCCAGAATTGAGAGCAAAAGCGCCGCGCGGGGTTCGCTACGGATGAGTCGTAACATGTGAGTTCCTTTGTGAGCAGATGCGGGCGGCGGCGACTACCGCTTGCCCGAAAGAGATCGCCCCATCGCCCGCAGGCAATTTCGAGGGGAAAAGCAGTTGGAAGTCCGCGAGGTAAAATTGCAGGCGTGCCCGCAGCAATCGGTTATGCAGCACGCCACCGCTAAAGCAAATCGTGGAAAGAGACAGCCGTTCGGCGTGATAGCGAACCCAATCTGCCAGCCCTTTCGCCAGCGCGTCATGAAATATCCATGCGCGTTCATCGGGTTCCGCCTGCCAGTTGAGCCACTGCTGCCAGAATGTGGCTAAGTCAGGCACAGTATTTTTAAGCGGCATCGTAACGGGATGTTGAACGCCGGCGCACCGCGTCGCCAGCGCTTCCAGTTTGCAGGCCGCTTCGCCTTCATAGCTTTGCACCTCTGGCGCAATCGCAAGCGCACAGGCCACGGCATCAAATAACCGTCCGCAGGAAGACGCCAGCGGCGCGTTGATGCCCCTGGCAATTGCGGTAGCCAGCAGCGGCCAGTTTTGCTGTTGCACTGGGCGCGTTTCAGGCCGCGATAGCCAGTCAGGAACAAATGCCAGGCAGTGTGCGAGCAGATTTCGCCACGGCTGCCGCGCCGCCAGATCGCCGCCTGGCAGCGCTACGGCAGGCAATCCGCCCACGTGTTCGCAGGTCAGATAATTCACCCGCAGGCACTCGCCGCCCCACAGCGCACCGTTTTCACCCATTCCGATACCGTCGAGCGTCAGCGCGATAACATCGCCGCCCTCCAGCGGCCAGCCATTTTCGGCCAGACACGCCGCCGCATGGGCATGATGATGCAACACCGTCTGTTTTGGCAGCGCCATTTTGGTCGCCCATTGTGCGCTGCGATAGCCCGGGTGCGCGTCACACACGATGTGCTCAGGGCGGAAATCATACATCTGCTGAATTACCGCAAGCGCGCCGCGCCATTGGCTCTCAACGCCCTCGTCGCCCAGATCGCCAAAATGCTGGCTCAGCACCGCCTGCCCGCCGCGCAACAGACAAAACGTATTTTTCATGTCTGCGCCCAGCGCCAGCATTGGCGGAATATCCGTAAACCCATCAGGCAACGCTATCGCATCCGGCACGTAGCCCCGCGCACGACGCAGCATCGCGCCTTCGTCGTCCACAACGGAATCATCCATTCGCTGCAAAATGTCGCGGTTGTGCAGCAAAAATCCGTCAGCGAAAGTGCCCAAGTCATCCAGCGCTTGCTGATTGGTCATCGCAGGGGGTTTACCGCTGAGGTTTCCGGACGTCATTACCAGCGGACAGGCCATGTCATCCATCAGCAAATGCTGTAGCGGATTCGAAGGGAGCATCACGCCAATTGTGTCCAGACCAGGCGCAATCTCATGCGGCAGCTCAGGGAGAAATGTTTTTGATGTCAGGACAATGGGCGCGGCAGGTGATCGTAATAATTTCTGAATGGGGGCGGGTAAACGCGCGACATCCGCCACCATAACCGCCAGCGGTTTAGCCGGGCGATGTTTGCGCTCCCGCAACCGTGAGATCGCCTGAATATTGCGTGCATCGCATACCAGGTGAAAACCGCCGAGACTTTTGATGGCGACAATTCCACCGGCTTTGAGCAATTTTACCGCCGCCTGCAGCGCGTTTTCATGTGAAAAACGTTCGTCACCCGAGCGCCATTCGAGTTCCGGTCCGCAGTCCGGGCAAGCGACAGGCTGGGCATGGAAACGGCGATCGGCGGGATTCCGGTACTCCTCTTCGCACGGGGCGCAAAGCGGGAAATGCGCCATCGACGTTGCCGGACGGTCGTAGGGCATAGCGCGAATAATGGTAAAGCGCGGCCCGCAGTGGGTACAGTTGATAAACGGATAGCGATAGCGGCGCTCACGCGGGTCGCGCATTTCCGCAAGGCACGCCGGGCACGTGGCGGCATCCGGCACGATTTGGGTTGCCATCGCCCCACCCGCACTGTGCCGGATAGTGAAATCCGCAGGCGGACGCGGCCAGCGGAAGGGCTGTGTCTCCACTTCGTCAATACGTGCCAGCGGCGGACACTGTTGCAAGAGCTGCTCGGTAAACGCTACCGCATCGCCCGACAAACGCACCAGCACGCCTTCGCCATCGTTGCAGACATCACCGCACAAATGCAGCTGATTCGCCAGTTGCCAGACGAACGGGCGAAAACCGACGCCCTGGACTTTGCCGCGCACCCGCAACTGTACCCCGCCGCCACTCATCGTCAGAACAGCATGGCTGCCGAGGTATCAAACGCCGCACGACGGCGTTTTTCGGCGCTCATCTGTTCGAGTTTATTGCGATCCACACACACCAGCGCATGTGTCGGACAGGCTTCCATACACGCCGGGCCGGTTTCACGGTGATGGCACAAATCGCATTTGTTGGCTTCGGCTTTGTCCGCACGCACGTTCAGACCCGCACCACTGTTGCGTACTACCGGGCGCACAACCACTTCCATCGCGCCATACGGACACGCCACCACGCAGGTTTTGCAGCCAATACAGCGTTCCTGCATCACCTGTACAAAACCATTTTCACGATTAATGGCACCGTTAGGGCAGACGTTGGCGCACGGTGCATCTTCGCACTGACGACAGATCGCCGCCGTCGAGATATTCACGCCCTTAATGACATGAATACGCGGCAGAAAAGATTCGGGGGTAAGGGACGCACAATCCTGCTGCGCCTGATGTGACACCACACACGCCACTTCGCAGGTACGGCAGCCAATACATTTACTTGCATCAGCCATAATAAAACGGTTCATTTGCTTCTCCAGCATGACATTCATGCGGCAAAACATACATAAACCGTGCCATGTTTTAGTGGCCTGATTTTACGGGATTTATCAAGAGCAGAGGTCTGTCATCGACACAAGTGACGATGACATCTGTCGATGCTAGACATGTGGACCGGCTATCACCGAGTCACGCAGGATCAGTTCACCCGAGAAGGTTTGTTGCAAGGTAAAGTCGCCGCCGTCGAGCATAAAAATCAGGCGGCTAATGGTCTCTTTGATCATCTCCGTCACCGGAATCCGCACGCTGGAAAGCGATGGAATGATATACGGCGCTATAGCCACATCATCGAAACCAATAACAGAAACCTGGCCCGGCGTGGCGATGCCGCTGTCGTGCAACTGTTTCACTGCGCCAATCGCCATGTCGTCATTGCTGGCCACCAGCGCGGTAAAGGTCTCACCGCGCGACAGCAGGGTCGAAACGCCCGCCGCTCCGCTTTCAGGGTTCCATTTCCCTTCCACGATCAAAGCGTCGTTCAGGGGAATGTGATGCTGAGCCAGCGCGTCTTTGTACCCGGAAAGGCGCTCAATACCGGTGGGGGAATCCAGCGATCCGGTGATAAACGCGATGTCCCGGTGCCCCATGTCGATCAGCTGCGACACCGCCGCCTGACACGAGGCTTTATGATCTGACCAGACGCAATGGCTGCTGTTTTTACGCAGGCGGCGGTTTAGCACCATTATCGGCTGCTCGTGTTTCTGGATGATGTCATCCATCTCCTCCACGCTCAAAAAGCGCGGATAGATGATGATCGCATCGCAGCGCATATCCAGCAGATACTGAATCGCTTCGCGCTCCTCATCGGCGCTGTGCTTGCCATCGGCCAGAATCAGCTGCCGACCTTTCTCTTCGGTCATTCGCGCGGCGTGAAACAACAGCTCGCTAAAATAAACGCCGTGATACAAGGTGTTGGTCACCACCAGCCCGAGGGTTTGCGTCCGTTTTGTTGCCAGATTTCGCGCCAGCAAATTGGGCCGGTAGCCGCTCTCTTCAATCGCCTGAAAAACGCGATCTTTGGTCTCCTGGCTCACATAGCCATTGCCCGACAGCACCCGCGAAACCGTCGCTTTCGACACCCCTGCCCGCTTCGCCACTTCCAGCATCGTGGTCATTGTATTTTTCCTCAAAACCTGATGTGCCGCAGTGTACTGCACTGCGTAAACAATGTCGCAGCGCGAATATCACGCTTTCGATACGCCAAAGTGATCGTTATCACGAATGTAAAAAATGTACATATTTCCATCTTGTTTCATACGAGAAAACTATTCATGATTTTGTGAAACCGGTTTCCTATCCATTCTCAAAACGACAACAGGATCTCACCCGATGGCCAAAAATTATGCTGCACTGGCGAACGATGTCGTCAGCGCGCTCGGCGGAAAAGACAACGTCGCTGCCGTCACCCACTGTATGACGCGCCTGCGTTTCGTTCTGCACGACGAAAGTAAAGTGGACAGCGCAACGCTGAAAAGCATTAGCGGCGTGCTCGGCGTAGTGCGCAATGACAATCAGTGCCAGGTGATTATCGGCAACACCGTTTCACAAGCGTATCGCGAAGTGGTGAGCCTGCTCCCGGCAGGAATGCAGCCCGCACAACCGCAGGGGCCGCAAAAACTCACGCTGCGCCGCATCGGGGCCGGAATATTGGACGCGTTGATCGGCACGATGTCTCCGCTGATCCCGGCGATCATTGGCGGCTCCATGGTGAAGCTGCTGGCCATGATTCTGGAAATGACCGGAGTGCTGCCAAAAGGCGCGCCGACCCTGACTATTCTGACGGTTATCGGCGACGGCGCGTTCTTCTTCCTGCCGCTGATGGTGGCCGCGTCCGCTGCGATTAAATTCAAAACCAACGTGTCGCTGGCGATTGCCATCGCAGGCGTGCTGGTGCATCCGAGCTTTATTGAGCTGATGGCGAAAGCCGCGCAGGGCGAGCACGTTGAGTTCGCGTTTATTCCGGTAACGGCGGTGAAATACACTTATACCGTGATCCCGGCGCTGGTCATGACCTGGTGTCTGTCGTACATCGAAGTGTGGGTAGACAAAATTACCCCTGCGGTGACCAAAAACTTCCTCAAACCGATGCTGATCGTGCTGATTGCGGCTCCGCTCGCCATCGTCTTAATTGGCCCGCTTGGGATCTGGATCGGTAGCGCCATCTCCGCGCTGGTTTACACTGTTCACGGCTATCTGGGCTGGCTGTCGGTCGCGATTATGGGCGCATTGTGGCCGCTGCTAGTGATGACCGGGATGCACCGCGTGTTTACCCCGACGATTATCCAGACCATTGCCGAAACGGGCAAAGAAGGGATGGTAATGCCATCTGAGATTGGCGCAAACCTGTCGCTCGGTGGTTCTTCTCTGGCGGTCGCCTGGAAGACCAAAAACCCGGAGCTGCGCCAGACGGCGTTAGCGGCGGCAGCGTCTGCCATCATGGCGGGTATTTCTGAACCCGCGCTGTACGGCGTGGCAATCCGTCTGAAACGCCCGCTGATTGCGAGTTTAATCAGCGGTTTCATCTGCGGCGCAGTCGCTGGAATTGCCGGTCTTGCCAGCCATTCGATGGCGGCTCCAGGGCTGTTTACCAGCGTACAGTTCTTTGATCCGGCCAACCCGATGACTATCGTATGGGTGTTTGGCGTGATGGCGCTGGCGGTGGTGTTATCGTTTGTTCTGACCCTGATCCTCGGCTTTGAGGATATCCCGGTCGAAGACGATGCAGAAAAAGCACGCGCCCTGCAAACCGCGCCGGTTCAGGCACAGGAAGCACGAGCATAAAATGAATAGCGAGGTAAAAATGTCTGTTTTTCCACAAGGATTTCTATGGGGCGGCGCACTGGCCGCCAACCAGAGTGAAGGCGCGTACCGCGAAGGCGGAAAAGGGCTGACCACGGTCGATATGATCCCCCACGGCGCCAATCGCCTGGCGGTGAAGGTCGGTAAGGAAAAACGTTTTGCGCTGCGCGAGGATGAATTTTACCCAAGCCACGAGGCGATTGATTTTTACCATCGCTACAAAGAAGACATCGCCCTGATGGCGGAGATGGGTTTTACGGTTTTCCGCACCTCGATTGCCTGGAGCCGTCTCTATCCGAACGGCGACGAGCCGCTGCCCAATCAGGAAGGCATCGCCTTTTATCGCGCAGTGTTTGAAGAGTGCAGAAAGCACAACATCGAACCGCTGGTGACCCTGTGCCACTTTGACGTGCCAATGCATCTGGTCACGGAATACGGTTCATGGCGTAACCGCAAAATGGTCGATTTCTTCGCCCGTTATGCCCGCACCTGTTTTGAAGAGTTTAACGGTCTGGTGAAGTACTGGCTGACCTTCAATGAAATCAACATCATGCTCCATAGCCCGTTCTCCGGTGCCGGGCTGGTGTTTGAAGAAGGTGAAAACGAAGATCAGGTGAAATATCAGGCCGCGCACCACGAGCTGGTCGCAAGCGCGCTGGCGACCAAAATCGCCCATGAAGTGAACGCAGAAAACCAGGTTGGCTGCATGCTGGCGGGCGGTAATTTCTATCCTTACTCCTGCAAACCGGAAGACGTGTGGATGGCGCTGGAGAAAGACCGCGAAAACCTGTTCTTTATCGACGTGCAGGCACGCGGCAGCTATCCGGCCTACTCCGCCCGCGTATTTCGCGAAAAAGGGGTGACGATTGTTAAAGACCCAGGCGATGACGAGCTGCTGAAAAACACCGTCGATTTTGTGTCGTTCAGCTATTACGCCTCTCGCTGCGCCTCGGCGGATATGAACGCCAATAACACCAGCGCGGCAAACATCGTCAAATCGCTGCGTAATCCGCACATCGAAGTGAGCGCATGGGGCTGGGGCATCGACCCGCTGGGCCTGCGCATCACCATGAACATGATGTACGACCGCTATCAGAAGCCGTTATTCCTGGTCGAAAACGGCCTGGGCGCCAAAGACGAATTTGACGCTAACGGCGAGATCAACGACGACTACCGCATCAGCTACCTGCGCGAACACATCCGCGCAATGGGCGATGCGATCGAAGACGGCGTGCCGCTTATCGGTTACACGTCCTGGGGCTGTATCGATTTGGTGGCGGCATCGACGGGCGAAATGAGCAAGCGCTACGGGTTTGTTTATGTGGATCGTGACGATGCGGGCAACGGTTCATTGGATCGCATTCGTAAGAAATCGTTCTGGTGGTACAAAAAGGTGATTGCGAGTAACGGCGCGGATCTGGATTAGCCTGATGCCCTCACCCCGCCCTCTCCCACAGGGAGAGGGAGAAAGGCAGCGACTCAACAGAGTGAGAGAAAAATTCCCTCTCCCCGTGGGAGAGGGTTAGGGTGAGGGCAACAACTTACAGCTGATCGAATCCCCCATCCCCTTTCCACTGCGCAAGACGCGAATAAACCACCTCTACCGCCGCTTTGATCTGTGGCGTCATCGGATAATAAAAACCGACAATATCCGGCTGAATGCCTAAAAACAGCACCTCACCCACATCTTCTTTAATCTGATCGACCAGATAATTGAGCGGCATATTGTGGGTCGTCATCATAAACATCTCGGCGATATCGTCCGGATCAACCAGGCGGATTTCGCCGGGATTCAGTCCCATATCAGTGGCATCCACAATCAACACCCGGTCCGGGCGCATTTCACGAATGGCGACGACATCGTTTTCCGGCGCACTGCCGCCATCAATCACAATCCAGTTTCCTTGCGGATGTGCGGCGCACATTTCCGCCAGCAGCGGACCTGCGCCGTCATCGCCCATCAGACTATTGCCGACACACAGTAAAACGTCAGTCACGTATCCTCCTCACCATCAGGTAGATGGCGCTCTCCTGATGAATATCGTGCAGCATGCTGAGCAGGGTTTTGCTCCACGCCTGCTGCTCGGGGGATTGCACAGCGAGTGCCGCATCAAACGCGTTTGCCAGCATCGCGATATGGTTACTGTCGATAACGATTTCGCCATATTTCGGCACGCCTTCCATCTTGCGCCGCGCGGTGCTCCCCGCCTCCAGTGTGCCGATCCACGCCAGGTATTCTTGCCACGGGCAACTTAACGCCGCTTCGAGGCAGTCGATCACCCCGAGGTGGTGACCAATCGCCAGGCTGTAATAAACCACCTGCTGCGCCGCATCCGGCGTGGCATCGTTTTCGTCGATAAACTTACGGCTCAGTTGACTGAACACCACCCTTTCACTCATCAGATACGCGCCTCATCAACCACCTGATTTAAATTGGCAACGATCTCATTCAGACGCGGATCGTTTTCTGCCTCCAGCCAGCGTGTCACCTGATGTTCGCCCTGGCTCAGCAGACGCAGATAATCGTCGGCAATCTGGCGACCATAGCGATATCCCGCCAGCCTGCGCGCAGTGCGATCGACTTTAACGCGCAGCGGCTGCACCATGTCCGGATGCAGGATCGTCGCGGGCTGATTGTCGATTTCACCCGGCTCGCGAGCGTGGATTTTCTGCTCCAGCAGACCCAGCGCCATGGCGAAACCGTACAGCGTGGCCGCGGGCGTCGGCGGACAGCCAGGAATATAGACATCGACCGGCACGATTTTGTCGGTGCCGCCCCACACGCAGTAAAGGTCGTGGAAAATCCCGCCGCTGTTACCGCAGGCACCGTAAGAAATACAAATTTTTGGATCGGGCGCAGACTGCCAGGCGCGCAGCGCAGGTGAGCGCATCGCGCGGGTCATCGCGCCGGTAAACAGCAAAATATCAGCATGACGCGGCGACGGGACGACTTTGATGCCAAACCGTTCGGCATCAAAAAGCGGTGACAGCGTGGCGAAGATTTCAATCTCGCAGCCGTTGCACCCGCCGCAGTCGACGCGATAAACGTAGGCAGAGCGTTTGATTTTTTTCAGCAGCGACGCCTTCATGTTGGCGATGGATTCATCCACCGTCATCGGCACCGGAATACCGTTATCGTCGCGCGGGCCGAGTAAATGGCTCATCAGCTGGCCTCTTTCATATGGCGAGTTAAATCAATGCGGTCGGACGGCAACAGGCATTTTTGGCGTTTGCAGTCCGGGCAGGTTTCAAAGCTTTCGCGGTGATGTTCTGCGCGGACGTCACCGTTGTGTTTCAGCAGCGCAATGGCGTAGTCGATCTCTTTTTGCACGGCGAAAGGACGACTGCACACCCGGCAATGACACAGGGCAAAGCGCGACTGCTGGAGAAAATCTTCTTTTTTCCACACCGCCAGTTCGTACTCCTGCGACAGCTTAATCGCGACCGTCGGACAAACCTCTTCGCAGCGACCGCAAAAAATGCAGCGCCCAAGGTTGAACTGCCAGGCCAGCTCTTTGGTGGCCAGATCCGTTTCAACCGTCAACGCATTCGACGGGCAGGCATTCACACAGGCAGCGCAACCAATGCACTGCTGCGGATTGTGTTCAGGTTTGCCGCGAAAGTTTTTATCGACCGGAATCGGCTCCAGCGGATAACTGCTGGTAACCGTGCCGGTTTTGACCACTTTTTTGATAAAGGTAAACATCACGCGTCCTTATTTCAGCGGCGAGTTCTTGCGCTCGATGCTGTAGCGTTCAAGCTCTTTGTACGCCACCACTTTGCTTTTCTTTTTACGCACATCGACCACCGTCATGCGATCGGTGCAGGAGTAGCACGGATCCAGGCTACCGATGATCAGCGGCGCATCAGAGACGGTGTTGCCGCGCAGCATATAGCGCAGCGTCGGCCAGTTGGCGTAAGTCGCCGCACGACAGCGCCAGCGGTACAGCTTCTGGTTGTCGCCGGTCATGCTCCAGTGAATGTCATCTCCGCGCGGCGCTTCGGCAAAACCCAGAGCAAAGCGGTTAGGGATATAGGTAAAACCTTCGACCATCAGCGGGCCGCCCGGCAGGTTATCCAGACCAAAATCGATCATATTCAGCGCGGTAAACACTTCGTTGATGCGAACTTTCAGACGCGAAATCACGTCGCAACCCTGTTCGGTGTGAATCGTCATAGGCAGCAGGCCATAACCCACGAACGGGTGATCGGTGCGGGTATCGCGAGCGTGACCGCTAGCGCGAACCATCGGGCCGACGTTGCTAAAATCGCGGGCGATTTGCGGATCAAGACGACCAATGCCCACGGTACGCTGTTCGATGTTTGGCGTGCTGAGCAACATATCGACCAGCTCCTGCACGTCGCGGCGCATCTGCTGAGCCAGCAGGCGGGTCTGGATCATGTCGTCTTTCAGCAGATCGCGACGAATCCCGCCGATCAGATTCAGGCCGTAGGTTTTACGCGCGCCGGTCAGGATCTCGGCCATTTTCATGGAGGCTTCACGCACGCGGAAGAACTGCATAAATCCGGAATCAAAACCGACAAAGTGGCAGGCCAGCCCCAGGTTGAGCAGGTGCGAATGCAGACGTTCCACTTCCAGCAAAATGGCGCGGATCATCTGCGCACGTTCCGGCACCACAATTCCCATGCCGTTTTCGACCGAGGTGGTATAGGCGGTGCTGTGGGCAAAGCCGCAGATGCCGCACACGCGGTCAGACAGGAAGGTGACTTCGTTGTAACCCATGCGGGTTTCCGCCAGTTTTTCCATACCGCGATGGACATAGAACAGGCGGTAATCGGCGTCGATAATGTTTTCACCGTCGACGAACAAACGGAAATGGCCCGGTTCATCGGAGGTGACGTGTAGCGGGCCAATCGGCACCACGTTGTTCTTTTTGCTGCCCAGCTCGTTAATGAATTCGTAGGTTTCACTGTCGGTTGTCGGCGCTGGGCGCTGGCGATAATCCATGCTGTCTTTACGCAGCGGATAGAGTTCGTCCGGCCAGTCGTCCGGCAATACCAGACGGCGCTCATCCGGCAGACCCACCGGCACAAGACCGTACATGTCGCGCACTTCGCGCTCGCCCCAGACGGCCGCGGGCACGCGCGGCGTGACGGACGGATATTCCGGTTTATTCGGATCCACTTCGACGCGTACGGTGAGCCAGCACTTCACACCCTGCTCCATCGACATCACGTAGTAGACCGCGTAATTGCCGCACAGCTGACGCTCATCGTTACCAAACAGCACCGACAGCCAGCCGCCCTGCTGGTAATAAAGAAACTCCACCACTTCGGGCAGATAGTTCACCTTGATGGTGACGGTTATCTGATCTTTGGTCTGCCAGGACTCTTCCAGCACTACGCCGGGGAAAGCCTGATGCAGCGCGGCGAGATAGTTTTGACCTGTTTTTTCTTCTGACATGCTCTGACTCTCTGTAATCACGCCACCAGCAAGGAGACGAATGCTAAAAATGCAAAACCAAAACCAGCCCAGGTAATGCGTGAGGTGGCAACAAACCGCAGTCGCGCCATGCTGTTTTCAAACAGGGCGATAATGAGGACGCCAGCCATCAGCTTGAGCGCGGCAATCACCACGGCCAGCAGCAGACCGCCAACGGAAAAGTGGATCATTTGGCCCCACGGGAAAAAGACCCCGACAAACATCTGCAATACCACCAGCTGTTTGAGGCTGATGCCCCACTTCAGTACCGCAAAGCCGTAGCCGCTGTATTCGGTGAGCGGGCCTTCCTGCAGCTCTTGCTCCGCTTCCGCGAGGTCGAACGGCAGTTTGCCCATCTCGATAAAAGTGGCAAACGCGCAGGCGCACAGCGCCAGAATCAGCGGGATGCTCCGCGCAACGGGCCAGTGATAGACGGTATCGGTGATAAAGCTGATATGGGTAGATCCCGCGACCTGCGCGGCGACCCACAATCCCAGTAGCAGGATCGGCTCCACTAATACGCCCAGCATTGCCTCGCGGCTGGCCCCGATGCCGGTAAACGGACTGCCGGTATCCAGGCCCGCAATGGCAAAGAAAAAGCGCGCGATAGCAAAGAGGTAAATCAGGGTGATCAGATCGCCCAAAACAGGCAACGGTGACCACACGGTCACCACCGGCAGCGCGGTGGCAATGGTCAGCATCACGCCGACCATCACGAACGGCGTCAGACGAAACACCCAGCCCGCCGCATCGGGCGCAATGCTTTGACGCCCCATCAGCTTGAAGAGGTCACGATATTCCTGCAGCACGCCTGGACCACGACGGTTATGCATCCGCGCACGCGCCACGCGGGTCACGCCAGAGAGCAGTGGCGCGACGGCGAACAACACCAGCGCCTGAAGTAATGCCAGTAACAAACTCATGTCAGGCTCCTCGTGAAATCACAATCACCACCAGCACCGCCAGTTCGATCACGGCGAGGCGACGGAATAAGCCGGGTGCGGCAGTGCTCTGCCAGCCAGGAACCCAGCCCACCGGATTGAGCTTTTCGCGCAGTTTCAGCACGGCAGAAAAGTTTTCTTTTACCGGCATCGCAAAGCCGTGGGCGGTGATCACCATGGATTCTTCGTGTTCATACCCGCAGGCCCATGCCGCGCCGCGCGAACGGGCAGGCAGGCGATCGCGTTTGAAGAACAGCATCAGCACGAACGGCAGCAGTGGCGCGGCAATCAGCAGCAGCGCAATCATCGGTTGAGAAACGGTGGTGTGCGCTGTCGTCAGCGGCAGCGGAACAGCCGTTCCCAACAGCGGCAGCAGCCACGGCGCTGCAACGCCGCCAGCGATACAGCACATCGCCAGCAGAACCACGCTCGTCGTCATCAGGAAAGGTGCGCTAAAGGCCTGTCTGGCTTCACGGGTACGTGGCGCGCCCAGGAACGTCACCCCATACACTTTCGCCATACACATCACCGCCAGCGCCCCGGTAATGGCTAAACCCACCGCCAATAGCGGGCCAAGAAGGCGTGCAATAAACACGTCGCTCTGGCCGAGCGCAAAGAACGACTGGTAGATAACCCATTCGCCCGCAAAGCCGTTCAGCGGCGGCAGTGCGGCCATCGCCATCAGCCCGACCAGCATGGCAAGCGAGATAAGCGGCATTTTTTTGCCGATCCCGCCGAGCTTTTCGATGTCGCGATGCCCGGTGCGGAACCAGACGCTGCCCGCGCCCAGAAACAGAGTGCTTTTAAACAGGCTGTGGTTGATGAGGTGGTAGAGCCCGCCGATAAATCCGGCCGCAATCAAGGTCGGTTGGTTCAATGCAAGCCCGGTCACGCCTGCGCCAAAGCCCAGCAAAATGATGCCGATGTTTTCGAGCGTGTGGTACGCCAGCAAACGCTGGATATTGTGCTCCATCAGGGCATACAGTCCGCCCACGAAAGCGGTGAGCATCCCGACCAGCAACAGCACCACGCCCCACCACAGTGGCGGTTGTCCACCCACCAGCGTCAGCGTCAACATGCCGAACAGACCGACTTTCATCACCACGGTTGAAAACAGCGTCGCGGCAGGAGCAGAAGCGTTCGCATGTGCCTGGGGAGCCCAGCCGTGCAGCGGAATAATCCCCGCCAGTAAACCGAAGCCAGCCATCCCCAGCAGCCAGATGTCGGCACCTAATGGCAACAACTGCGTGCGTTCATTGATCAACACCAGATCCAGCGTGGCGTAGCGTTGCCACGTTAACCAGCACGCCAGCGCCAGCAGCAGCGTTCCCAGGCGTCCCAGCGCAAACCACAGCTTGCCAGACTGCGTGCATCCGGTGAGAAACACCCCGCATAACGCCATGATTTCGGACATCACCACCAGCGCCGCGAGATTGCTGGCGACTACGGCACAAATGGCGGTCGCCAGCAGCAAATTGACCAACAGCCCGTTCGGTTTGGTCTGCGAATGACGATGCCAGTCGATGTTAAACAGGCTGATAAACAGCCCGCACAAACCAAAGGTCACCAGCCAGATGGCGTTGAGCGGCGTAAGGGCAATGCTGTGATGGATAACAGGAATCACCGCCGCGGCACTCAGCCCGCGCGTCAACACGACAACACCCGCAGCGAACGTCATCACGCTGCCCACTGCGCCGCCAAGCCCGGCAACCCAGCCGCTCAGCGGTTTATAAAACGAGAGGAGAAGTGACAGAACCGCCGTCACCGTCAGGCACGCTACAGCGCTGATAACTAAATCGACAGCGTTCATTTCGCCCCCTCATTTTGCGTCTGAAACAGCGACAGATCGCCGAAATCGGTATTCACGGTCAGCTCACGTTTGCGTTTGCTGCTGCGCGCAATATCACGAATATTCACCAGAATCAGCGCCTTTGTCGGACAGGTGCGAACACAGGCTGGGCCTTGCTCGTCAAAGCTGCACAAATCGCATTTCACCGCCACGGCACGCACGCCAGGCACCCAATCCAGCAGCGTACTGACGCGCGCCGGAGCCGGTGGCGCAGGGGGCGCTTTTGGCGAATTAGCATTGGCAGGAATGTGCAGCGGACGGCTGCCGGAAAATTCAATGGCACCAAATGGACAGGCGATGCCGCACAGTTTGCAGCTCACGCACAGGCTTTCATTGAGCTGCACAGCACCCTCAACGCGGGTGATGGCGTTGACAGGACAGACACCCGCGCAGGGGGCGTCCTCACAATGATGGCAGAGCTGCGGCGCAGACTCTTTCTCATTGCGCATGACTTTCAAACGTGGCATCGACTGCAACCCGTGCAGGCGGTGCGTTTCTGAACACGCCGCTTCACAGGTATGACAGCCAATGCAGACCGTCGAGTCAGCTATTACAAAACGGTTCACCGGGGAGTCCTCAGGACATAGTCATTTTTGACGAAAAAGTGTCATATCGACACGTCTCGACACGTAAACATCAGACGGTGCGCGGCTCGCTCACCAGCGCTTTTAAATCCACCGGTAAATCGTGCTCAACCGCGGAATAGAGGTTGTTGTAAACAGGTGCGATTTTTTCCAGATAGTGTTCAAGCACCTGCTGGCGATCGCGGTTGCTAACGTGACCGTCAACCATGCCGTCGGCCATCAACTGCGCCTGCGCAATCAGCTCTCTTTCGCCCTCTTTAGTCTCGACGAAGTACTGAATGGTGTGGCTGTTAAACGTGTCCGCCAGGGTGACGTAAATCATGAAGTGGCCGAACAGGACAAAGCACAAATCCTCTTGTGCCGCACAGCTCATGGCGTGATGCAGACGCGCTTTTGACAGGGTGATCCCCTGAACCAGCGAATTACAGTAATGCTGCCATTGTTCCTGCAGTGATTGATGGCGTTGCGCGATGTAATCCGCCTTTTCGCTAATTTCCCAAATAGTCATCTCAGGTATCCGGTTAATGGAGATACGGCTGTTAAGCAGATTTTGTGCCAATTTTTATCATGTTGAAATTTATAGAATTTAATCCAATCCAAACTGTCAATGACAGCCTGTCGACGTGTCATTTCGTCAGCAGCGTCATCGTCACACCCTAATCAAAATTAAGCTGGCATCGTTATTGCATTAATGGGGCAAATCATTGAGGAGGCGTCATGCACGAAATCACCCTCTGCCAGCGAGCGCTGGAGTTAATCGAACAGCAGGCAAAAGCGCACAACGCGAAACGCGTGACAGGTGTGTGGCTGAAAGTGGGGGCGTTTTCCTGCGTCGAAACCAGCGCCCTCACCTTTTGCTTTGAGCTGGTGTGCCGCGACACGCTGGCAGAAGGCTGTCAGCTGTATATAGAAGAACAGCAGGCCGAATGCTGGTGTGAACACTGCCAGCAATACGTCACGCTGCTCTCCTCTAAAGTGCGCCTCTGTCCGCAGTGCCAGAACGTCGGGCTGCGCATCGTGGCGGACGACGGTTTGCAGATCCAGCGCCTCGAAATAGACCAGGAGTAAATCATGTGTAGTACCTGCGGTTGCGCCGAAGGCAACCTGTATATCGAGGGCGATGAGCATCGCCCGCACTCCGCGTTTCGCTCCGCCCCTTTCTCCCCTGCACCGCGCGTCACGGCGGCGTTAACCGGCATTCGGTTCACACCGAAGCAGTCGGATGCGGGCGATCTGCATTACGGCCACGGCGAAGCGGGGACGCATTCGCCAGGCATGAGCCAGCGCAAAATGTTGGAAGTCGAAATCAACGTGCTGGACAAAAACAATCAGCTGGCTGCACGTAATCGCGCGCGCTTTGCCGCTCGTCAACAGCTGGTGCTGAACCTGGTTTCTAGCCCCGGCTCAGGCAAAACCACTCTGCTAACCGAAACGCTCAAGCACCTGAACGGCAGCGTCTCGTGCGCGGTTATCGAAGGCGATCAGCAAACCGTGAATGACGCCGCACGCATCCGCGAAACCGGCACCCCGGCTATTCAGGTCAATACCGGTAAGGGCTGTCATCTGGATGCGCAAATGATTGCCGACGCTGCGCCGCGTCTGCCGCTGGCCGATAACGGCATTCTGTTTATTGAAAACGTCGGCAATCTGGTGTGTCCGGCGAGCTTTGATCTGGGCGAGCGTCACAAAGTTGCAGTGCTGTCCGTCACCGAAGGGGAAGACAAGCCGCTGAAATATCCGCATATGTTTGCCGCTGCCTCGCTGATGCTGCTCAATAAAATCGACCTGCTGCCGTATCTGAATTTCGATGTCGATAAATGCCTGGCGTACGCGCGCGAAGTGAACCCGGATATTCAGATCCTGCTAGTGTCCGCTACAAGCGGAGACGGCATGGAAAGCTGGCTCGCGTGGCTGGAGAACGAACGATGTGCATAGGCGTTCCGGGACAAATTCATTCCATCGATGGAAACCAGGCAAAAGTAGAAGTCTGCGGCGTGCTGCGCGACGTCGATCTCACCCTGGTCGGGTGCGTGGACGAAACCGGCGCATCGCGTCTTGGTCAGTGGGTGCTGGTTCACGTGGGCTTTGCGATGAGCCTGATCGACGAGGACGAAGCCCGCGATACCCTGGCGGCGCTGCAAAATATGTTTGAAGTCGAGCCGGACGTCGGCGCGCTGCTGTACGGCGAGGAGCGATAGCGATGCGCTACGTTGATGAATATCGCGCGCCGGAACAGGTGATGCGGCTTATCGCCCACCTTAAAACCCGGGCAACATTACTCGATTACACCGCACAGCGTCCGCTGCGGATTATGGAAGTGTGCGGCGGGCACACGCATGCCATCTTCAAATTTGGCCTTGACCAGCTGCTGCCGGAAAACATCGAGTTTATCCACGGTCCGGGCTGTCCGGTGTGCGTGCTGCCGATGGGCCGTATCGATAATTGCATCGAAATCGCCAGCCAGCCTGAGGTGATTTTTTGCACCTTTGGCGATGCGATGCGCGTGCCGGGCAAAAAAGGCTCACTGTTACAGGCCAGAGCGCGCGGTGCGGATGTGCGAATCGTCTATTCACCCGTGGATGCTCTGAAGCTCGCGGCTGAAAATCCAACGCGCAAAGTGGTGTTTTTCGGCCTGGGGTTTGAAACCACCATGCCCGCCACAGCCATTACCCTGCAACAGGCAAAAGCAAAAGGTCTCGATAACTTCTTCTTTTTTTGCCAGCACATCACGCTGATCCCCACGCTGCGTAGCCTGCTGGAAGAACCCGATAACGGAATTGATGCTTTTTTAGCACCCGGTCACGTCAGTATGGTGATTGGTACAGAGGCTTACGGTTTTATTGCAGCGGACTATCATCGGCCATTAGTGGTCGCTGGTTTCGAACCACTTGATCTACTGCAAGGCGTCAACATGCTGGTTGAGCAGAAAATAGCAGCCCTGAGCGTGGTCGAAAATCAGTATCGCCGCGTCGTGCCAGATGCGGGAAATCCGCTGGCGCAAAACGCCATCGCCGAGGTTTTTGCCGTAGAAGGTGACAGCGAATGGCGCGGTCTGGGACTGATTGCTGAATCTGGCGTGCATTTAACCCCCGCGTATCGCGCGTTCGACGCCGAAGCGCATTTTCGCCCGCAGCCACAGCAGGTTTGTGATGACCCGCGAGCCCGCTGCGGAGCGGTCCTGACCGGTAAATGCAAACCGCATCAGTGCCCGTTATTTGGCAACACCTGCAATCCGCAAACCGCATTTGGCGCGCTGATGGTCTCTTCCGAAGGCGCCTGCGCCGCATGGTATCAGTATCGCAATCAGGAGTGTGAAGCATGAACACGGTTGAAATGGCGCACGGCAGCGGTGGCCAGGCGATGCAGCAGCTCATCAGCCAACTGTTTCTGGAAGCGTTTGCCAATCCGTGGCTGGCGGAGCAGGAAGATCAGGCGCGCATTGCCCTGTCGACACTGACCACGCAGGGCGACAGGCTGGCGTTCTCGACCGACAGCTACGTGATTGATCCGCTGTTCTTTCCGGGCGGCGATATCGGCAAGCTCGCGGTATGCGGTACGGCGAATGACGTGGCCGTCAGCGGCGCAATCCCCCGCTATCTTTCGTGCGGCTTTATCCTCGAAGAAGGGCTGGCGATGGACACGCTAAAAACCGTCGTCCAAAGCATGGCAAGCACCGCACGCGAAGCGGGTATCGCTATCGTCACCGGTGACACCAAAGTCGTGCAGCGCGGCGCGGCGGATAAACTGTTTATTAATACTGCCGGACTGGGCGCCATCCCCGCGGACGTTCACTGGGGCGCACAACGGTTGGCGGTCGGCGATGTGCTGATCGTGAGCGGCACGTTGGGCTGTCATGGCGCAACGATTTTAAACCTGCGAGAAGGTCTGGGTCTGGACGGTGAATTGCGCAGCGACTGCGCCGTGTTGACGCCACTTATCCAGACGCTCCGTCACATTCCGGGTATCAAAGCCCTGCGCGACGCGACGCGCGGGGGAGTGAATGCGGTTGCCCACGAATTTGCTGCCAGCAGCGGCTGCGGCATTGAGCTGATAGAGCAACATCTGCCGGTCAAAACTGCCGTGCGTGGCCTGTGCGAACTTCTTGGCCTTGATCCGCTAAACTTTGCCAACGAAGGCAAACTGTTAATCGGCGTCGAGCGTTCTGCAGCAGAAGCCGTACTGACGCAGCTGCGCGCGCATCCACTTGGTCAAGATGCTGCCGTGATTGGTGAAGTGGTTGAGCGCAAAGGGGTGCGCCTGACCGGGCTTTACGGCATTAAACGCACGCTGGATTTACCGCACGCGGAACCGTTACCCCGAATTTGCTAGAACCGCGCTAAACGTGGTCAGCACTCTTATTTTTTTGCCCGTTTCTTTGGAAGCAATATGTCGTATACACCGATGAGCGATCTTGGACAGCAAGGGCTGTTCGATATTACGCGCACACTGTTACAGCAGCCCGATCTGGGTTCGCTCAGCGAAGCCCTGACGCGTCTGGTGCGGCAGTCTGCGCTGGCAGACAGTGCCGCTATCGTGCTGTGGCACAGCGCAAGCCGTCGTGCCAGCTACTTTGCGACGCGCGACAACGGTAAGTCCGTCGAATATGAAGACGAAACCATGCTGGCGAATGGTCCGGTGCGCCGTATTTTGTCACGCCCGGACGCCCTGCACTGCAACTTCGACGAATTCCAGCAGGCCTGGCCGCTGCTTGCAAAGAGCAATTTGTATTCGCCTTTTGGCCATTATTGCCTGCTGCCGCTCACCGTAGAAGGGCGGATTTTTGGTGGCTGCGAATTTATCCGCAACACCGATCAACCGTGGAGCGAGGCGGAATATGAGCGCCTGCATACGTTCACGCAGATTGTCAGCGTAGTGGCCGAGCAGATCCACAGCCGCGTCACCGATAACGTCGATTACGATCTGTTAAGCCGCGAGCGCGATAACTTCCGCATTCTCGTCGCCATCACCAATGCGGTATTGTCCAGACTGGACATGGACGAGCTGGTGAGTGAAGTCGCCAAAGAGATCCACCACTATTTTAAAATCGACGCGATAAGTATCGTGTTGCGCGGCCATCGCAAGGGCAAGCTGACCATCCACTCAACTCACTATCTCGATGAAACCCATCCTGCGCACGAACAAAGCGAAGTGGATGAGGCGGGAACGCTTTCCGAGCGGGTATTTAAAAGCAAAGAGATGCTGCTGCTGAATCTGAGTGAACGGGACGAGCTGGCACCTTACGAGCGGATGCTTTTCCAGTGTTGGGGGAACCAGATTCAGACGCTGTGCCTGCTGCCGCTGATGTCCGGCAATACCATGCTCGGCGTGTTAAAACTGGCGCAGTGCGAAGAACAAGCCTTTACCACGACCAACCTTAAGCTGCTGCGCCAAATCGCGGAGCGCATTGCCATTGCACTCGACAACGCGCTGGCGTACCAGGAAATTCATCGCCTGAAAGAGCGGCTGGTGGACGAAAACCTGGCGCTGACCGAGCAGCTTAATAATGTCGACAGTGAATTCGGTGAAATCATTGGCCGCAGTGATGCCATGTACAGCGTTCTGAAGCAAGTTGAGATGGTGGCGCAAAGCGACAGCACGGTGTTAATCCTCGGGGAAACGGGCACCGGTAAAGAGCTGATCGCCCGCGCGATTCATAATCTTAGCAACCGCAACAGCCGCCGGATGGTGAAGATGAACTGCGCGGCGATGCCCGCGGGCTTACTCGAAAGCGATTTGTTCGGTCATGAACGCGGTGCGTTTACCGGCGCCAGCACCCAGCGCATTGGCCGCTTTGAACTGGCGGATAAAAGCTCGCTATTCCTGGATGAAGTGGGTGATATGCCGCTGGAATTGCAGCCAAAACTGCTGCGAGTGTTACAAGAGCAAGAGTTTGAACGTCTGGGAAGTAACAAACTCATTCAAACCAATGTCCGGCTGATTGCCGCGACCAATCGCGATCTGAAAAAAATGGTCGCCGACCGCGAATTTCGTAACGACCTTTATTACCGTCTGAACGTGTTCCCAATTTGCTTACCACCGCTACGCGAACGCCCGGACGATATCCCGCTGCTGGTGAAAGCCTTTACCGCTAAAATTGCTCGTCGGATGGGACGCAATATCGACAGTATTCCGGCGGAAACGCTGCGCACCCTTTCCGCGATGGAGTGGCCGGGCAACGTTCGTGAACTGGAAAATGTGATTGAACGTGCCGTTCTGTTGACGCGTGGCAACGTGCTACAGCTATCGATCCCGGAAGTCATGATCTCAGAGCCGCCGTTGCCCACACGGGAAATGGCGCAGGACGGTGAGGACGAGTATCAGCTGATTGTCCGTATTTTAAGAGAGACCAACGGCGTCGTCGCCGGGCCAAAAGGCGCCGCACAACGTCTCGGTTTGAAGCGCACAACATTGCTCTCGCGAATGAAACGTTTGGGCATCGAAAAAGATATGTTGCTCTGATTCCCTTCTCAATGCCGTGTTATGCACGGCATTCATTTCTCCAGCCATCATAATTCCTAATTAATAACAACACGTTATTATCAGTGATTGACACGATATATTTTAAATTGTATAAATCCCACCCGTTAAAATGAGTTTCATTATCATTAAAATCCCCTGCCCTGCTAATAAACAATCAATTGATGAAGGATAGCGTTTTATGAAAAAGGTCCTCAGCGCCTTAGGCTTGGCATTCGCTTCGGTTAGCTGTGCATATGCAACCACTTATCCTCTGACTATTGAGAATTGCGGGTACACGCAAACCTTCACCAAAGCCCCTGAGCGCGTTGTCGCGCTAGGTCAGAATACCGTCGAAATTTTACTGCTGTTGGGACTGCAGGATAAGATCGCTGCCAGCGCTTTTTGGCCAACCAAAGTGCTGCCGGAACTGGCTGAGAAAAATGCCAAAATCAAACTGCTGACGGTCGAAATCCCGACACTTGAGTCTGTTCTCGCCCAGAATCCTGATTTTGTTCCGGCACAGTTGCCGTTATTGCTGGGCCCTGAAAGCAAAGTGGCGAAACGAGAAGATCTCGCGACCGTTGGCGTTAACAGCTATGTTTCACCCGGCATGTGCGCCACCAAAAAGGGCGTTGGCGACATGTACGGTAGCCGTCAAAAACTCTGGGACATGACGTTCCTGTACCAGGAAATTGAAGATTTCGCTAAAATTTTCAACGTTGAAGCGCGCGGTCAGGCGGTGATTGCCGATTTCAAAAAACGCGAAGCCGATCTGCGTGCCGAATTTGGTAAAAACAAAAAAGACCTTTCATTTGTGTTCTGGTTCTCCAGCGCGTCCCCTTCTGCAGACGCCTACGTGGGCGGCAAAAATGGCGCATCCGGCTTTATCGCGAATGTGCTGGGCGGACACAACGCCATTACCTCTGAAACCGAATGGCCAACCGTGGGCTGGGAAAGCATCATCGCAGCAAACCCTGACGTCATCGTCGTCTCAAGCCTCGATCGTAACCGTTGGGTTCTGGATAACGCGGAAGAAAAAATCAAATTCCTGAAAAGCGATCCGGCGGTTAGTCAGCTTGATGCCGTCAAAAAAGGTCATATCGTGGTGATGGACGGTCAGGCCATGAACCCCACTATCCGTACCATTTACGGCGCAGAACAGGTTGGCGAACAGCTTAGAAAGATGGGGCTGAACTAATGAGTTCAGCCGCTCAACAGGCACGGCAGGGGGTGTTTCTTGGCACATCCTGCATCCTTTCTATTGCCTTGCTTATTCTGGTGATCGCCATTGGCGTCAGCGTGGGTGAGCTGTCGATCCCGCTGCAAACCGTGTTCTACGCGATCGGCAATAAAATGGGATTCACCGATGTGCCGCTGAGTCGCATTTTTGAAAGTGTGATTTGGGACTTCCGCCTGAGCCGTGCGCTGGTTGCGGCCTGCTGCGGTGCGGGACTGGCCATTTGTGGAGCGGTACTCCAGAGCCTGTTGAAAAATGCGCTCGCAGAACCCTATGTTCTTGGGGTCTCCGCGGGGGCCTCCACGGGCGCAGTGTCTGTTGTGGTATTAGGTATCGGAACGGGCGCCGTTTCGCTCTCCGCGGGCGCGTTCGCCGGTGCCTTTGCTGCTTTTGTGTTTGTCGCGTTTCTGACGAATGGCGCGCGTGGCGGTAACGAGCGTACTATCCTGGCGGGTGTTGCCGCCTCGCAGCTGTTTAATGCCATCACCGCCTACACCATCAGTACCTCCGCCAGCGCTCAGCAGGCCCGTGATGTGATGTTCTGGCTGCTGGGCAGTTTTAGCGGCGTCAGATGGCCTGAGCTCCAACTGGTGCTGATTGTGGTGCTGACCGGCCTGGCTATCTGTCTTTACTATTCCCGTGCGCTGGATGCCTTTACGTTTGGCGATGATGCCGCAGCGTCCCTTGGGATCGCCGTCCCTTGGGTGCGTTTGATTCTGTTCACCGTCACTGCGCTGATTACCGCAACCATTGTCAGCATGGCGGGCTCTATTGGATTTGTCGGCCTGGTCGTTCCGCATGTGATGCGCTATTTCTTTGGCCCGCTGCATCGCACGTTACTCATCGCCAGCGCCCTGGCGGGTGCCATTCTGATGGTGCTTGCCGATATTGCGTCTCGTCTGCTGATTGCACCGCAAAGCCTGCCGGTCGGCGTGGTCACCGCCCTGGTTGGCGTGCCGTTCTTTGCCCTTATTATCTATCGTTCAAGGAATAAGTGATGAGCATCACTGCCGAAAATATTACCTGGAAGGTGGGTAAAAAAGTTATCGTCAACAATGTCTCACTGAAGGTTTCTCGTGGGCAAACGGTTGGGCTACTTGGCCCAAATGGTTCAGGTAAATCCTCTTTGCTGCGCGTTCTGGCAGGCTTGCGCCGGCCCCATTCGGGCTGCGTCACACTGGACGATAAAAACATCAGCCAGATCGCTAAAAAACAGCTGGCACGCCGGGTGGCCTTTGTTGAACAGCACGGCATGACAGAAGCGAATATGCGCGTTCGTGACGTGGTAAAACTCGGCCGAATCCCCCATCATTCGCCTTTTTCGAACTGGGGTGCGCAGGACGATGAAACCGTCACCGCTGCGCTGGAACGTGTGGATATGCTCAAAAAGAGCGAGCAAGGCTGGCAAAGTTTGTCCGGCGGTGAACGCCAGCGCGTGCACATTGCTCGCGCGCTTGCGCAGACGCCAACCGAGATCTTGCTCGATGAACCCACGAACCATCTGGATATTCATCATCAAATACAGCTGATGAAACTCATCAGCGAATTACCCGTCACCAGCATTGTGGCCATCCACGATCTCAACCATGCGTCGATGTTCTGCGATGCACTCATCGTGATGCAAAATGGGGAAATTGTTGCCTCGGGAACACCCGATGAGATCCTGACTGAAACGCTGTTGTGGGATGTCTTTCGGGTCGAAACGAAAATCGAAATTTCACCGTTTCATGGCAAAAAACACATCCACTACATCGCTTAACGCCGGGTAATCCGCATGTCTTTGCCTCTCTTTCGGCCAGCTACGCAAGTCTGGCCGACTGTTTTACTGGGCAGCCAGTTTGTTTTCAACATCGGTTTTTATGCCGTCGTTCCCTTTCTTGCGATCTTTTTGCGCGAAGACATGATGCTCTCTGGCGGGCTGATTGGGCTGATCCTTGGGCTGCGGACCTTTTCCCAACAAGGAATGTTTATCGTCGGCGGTGCGCTTTCAGACCGATTTGGCGCGCGTATCGTGATCCTGGCCGGCTGCCTTATTCGCGTGTCGGGTTATTTGCTGCTGGCGTTTGGGCAATCGCTTTGGCCGATTATATTGGGAGCCTGTCTGACCGGAATTGGCGGGGCGCTGTTTTCCCCCTCCATTGAAGCATTGCTGGCGAAAGCCGGAACACAAAGCGAGGCGCGGGGCAAACGCAGTCGCGCGGAGTGGTTTGCCCTGTTTGCCGTGTGTGGTGAACTGGGGGCCGTGCTTGGGCCGGTTGCCGGGGCACTCATGACAGGTCTTGGTTTCCGCCAGGTCGCACTGGCTGGCGCGGGTGTTTTTGTTGTGGCGTTGATCGTCCTATTTTTCGCGTTGCCTTCAGCTCCAGCAAAAAAACAGAAGCTTGAAATGACACCCTGGTGGACCACCTTTCGTCGGCCGCGATTTGTCGCTTTCATTATCGCCTACAGCTCATGGTTACTGAGTTATAACCAACTTTATCTGGCGCTGCCCGTGGAAATTCAACGTGCAGGCGGTAGCGAAAAAGATCTGGGACCGCTGTTTATGCTGGCCTCGATATTGATTATTGCTTTTCAACTGCCGCTGGCACGTTTTGCTCGTCGTATGGGTCCCACCAGGATCCTTCCATTTGGGTTCATCTTCGTCTCAGCCTCCTTTGTCAGCGTTGCCCTTTTCGCGGCAACCGTCCCGCCTGCGGGGTGGCTCCGACTTGCGCCGTCCGCCTGTTTTGTCACGCTGTTAACGCTGGGGCAGATGCTGCTGGTGCCCGCCGCCAAAGATCTAATCCCCTGGTTTGCTGATGAGACAACGCTTGGCGCACATTATGGCGCACTCGCCACGGCCGGGGGTTGCGCTGTGCTGGCGGGGAATTTCCTTTTCGGTGGTCAACTCGATCACGCTTTAGTGCCATCGAAAGAAGCGATTTTTCCCTGGTTGCAGTTAGCCTTTTTCCCGCTGTGTAGTGCGATAGCGATGGTGATCATTTGTCGCCCGATGCAAGGCGCGCACGCTCGCAAAGCTTAAGCCTTATTTTTGGGTCTGCATTTCTCGGGCAGTTCCGGCACCGGGCGGCGGTCATCAATCAAATGACGGACAGTGAGGAGCGGGTGACGCCATAACATGCGCGGTCCGGCCCAGCGCATTACCTGTTTCATCTCTTCACGTTTTGCAGGTTGGTAGCAGTGGACAGGACACTGCTTACAGGCTGGCTTCTCTTCTCCAAATACGCATTTATCCAGCCGTTTATCTGCATACGTGTTCAAAGCCTGATAATGCCCAGGGTCGCGAGATGCCTGAGGGCACTGTGTTTCGTAGAGCGCGATCATTTTGCTGATCGTCTCTTTTTCACGAGAGATACGTTTTCCTGACATGACAGATTATCCGTTAATAATGTGCATAAATAATACATCTTTAAACTCGGCTTTTCAGCCTGATTTCATTTGTTGCATTTCATTTTCTGAAGGCAGCTTCCAGTTATAGATTTGTGCCCTCACAAAATTACTGGCATTTTATACAGGCATTTTCATTCCCTTTTCGCCTGCTGTTAATGGAGCCTGTATGTCTGATATCACGATCACCCCGTCTCAACGCCATCTCAAAGTGGGCTACTTCAGAAAGCGCCATGAAGATCGTAATACCAAAATTCCAAAGCGCTACAGCGTTCACGCGGCACTGAGCCTAAAAGGCGACTGGCTCGAAAAAGCAGGGTTTAAAACAAATTCACAGGTCAGAGTGAGAGTCGAGCACGGAAAATTGCTCATTGAGTTGATGGAAGAAGACACAGCATAAAGTCTCGACATTTTGCTGCCCCCTGTCATTTGTTCATGCGACAATAGAGGTAACTAACGGCCAGCAGGTCGCACAAAACGCAATAATTTCAATGAAATGGATATCTGAACTCCATGAGCACAATCGAAAATTTGACCGCGCATACGCCAATGATGCAGCAGTATCTGAAACTCAAAGCTCAGCATCCTGAAATCCTGCTTTTTTATCGTATGGGGGATTTTTACGAGCTTTTCTATGACGATGCAAAACGCGCGTCACAGCTGCTCGACATCTCGCTGACCAAGCGTGGCGCATCGGCGGGTGAACCGATTCCGATGGCGGGCATTCCGCATCATGCTGTAGAAAACTACCTGGCGAAGCTCGTTAACCAAGGCGAGTCCGTCGCAATTTGCGAACAGATTGGCGATCCGGCCACGTCAAAAGGTCCGGTGGAACGCAAAGTGGTTCGCATCGTCACACCTGGTACTATTAGTGACGAAGCGCTGTTGCAGGAGCGTCAGGATAACCTGCTGGCCGCGATCTGGCAGGACAGTAAAGGTTATGGTTATGCCACGCTGGATATTAGCTCCGGTCGTTTTCGCTTGAGTGAACCCGCCGATCGCGAAACCATGGCGGCGGAATTACAACGGACTAATCCAGCCGAACTGCTGTACGCCGAAGATTTTGCGGAGATGGCATTGATTGATGGCCGTCGAGGCCTGCGTCGCCGTCCGTTATGGGAATTTGAAATTGATACCGCACGTCAGCAGTTAAACCTGCAGTTTGGTACGCGGGATCTGATTGGCTTTGGCGTTGAGAATGCGCCGCGTGGTCTGTGCGCCGCAGGCTGTCTGTTGCAATACGTAAAAGATACGCAGCGCACCACCCTGCCCCATATCCGATCGATTACGATGGAACGCCAGCAGGACAGCATCATCATGGATGCGGCCACACGTCGTAATCTCGAAATCACGCAGAATCTCGCCGGTGGCGTGGAAAACACCCTCGCCGCCGTGCTCGACAGTACCGTCACACCAATGGGTAGCCGGATGCTCAAGCGCTGGCTGCATATGCCCGTGCGTGACACAAACGTGCTGGTCAGTCGTCAGCAAACCATCGGTGCGTTACAGGATCGCTTTACAGAGCTCCAACCCGTGCTGCGCCAGGTAGGCGATTTAGAACGTATTCTTGCCCGTCTCGCGTTGCGCACCGCGCGCCCACGCGATCTGGCCCGCATGCGTCATGCCTTCCAGCAGCTTCCCACGTTACGTGCACAGCTGGCTGAAGTGAACAGCGCTCCCGTGCAAAAACTGCGCGAAACGATGGGTGAATTCACCGAGCTGTGCGAATTACTGGAACGCGCGGTCGTGGAAGCTCCCCCGGTTCTGGTTCGCGATGGCGGGGTCATTGCTCCTGGCTATCACGAGGAACTCGATGAATGGCGTGCTCTGGCTGATGGTGCAACGGATTATCTCGATAAGCTGGAAATCCGCGAGCGTGAGCGTTTGGGGCTTGATACGTTGAAAGTGGGCTACAACGCCATCCACGGCTATTACATTCAAATCAGCCGGGGTCAGAGCCACCATGCACCCATTCACTATGTCCGTCGGCAGACCCTCAAGAACGCCGAGCGTTACATCATTCCTGAACTGAAAGAGTATGAGGACAAAGTTCTCACCTCCAAAGGGAAAGCGCTGGCGCTTGAAAAACAGCTTTATGAAGAGCTGTTCGATATGCTGATGCCGCACCTTGCTGATTTACAGGCGAGCGCAAGTGCGTTGGCTGAGCTGGATGTGCTGATAAACCTGGCAGAACGCGCCGACACGCTAAATTACGCCTGCCCAACGTTTATTGATAAACCCGGCATTCGTATTACTGAGGGGCGTCATCCCGTTGTCGAGCAGGTATTACGCGAACCCTTTATTGCCAACCCGCTCAATCTTTCTCCGCAACGCCGTATGCTGATTATTACCGGTCCGAACATGGGCGGTAAAAGTACGTATATGCGACAGACTGCCTTGATTGCCCTGCTGGCATACATTGGTAGCTACGTTCCCGCGCAGAAAGTGGAAATCGGTCCTATCGATCGTATCTTCACCCGCGTGGGTGCTGCGGACGATCTGGCAAGCGGCCGCTCAACCTTTATGGTCGAAATGACCGAGACGGCGAATATTCTGCATAACGCGACAGAAAACAGTCTGGTGCTGATGGATGAGATTGGTCGCGGGACATCAACCTATGATGGACTTTCTCTGGCGTGGGCTTGCGCCGAAAGTCTGGCGAATAAGATCAAAGCGCTGACCCTTTTTGCGACGCATTATTTCGAGCTAACACAGCTACCCGAGAAAATGGAAGGCGTGGCGAACGTGCATTTGGATGCGTTGGAGCACGGGGACACCATCGCGTTCATGCATACGGTTCAGGATGGCGCTGCGAGCAAGAGTTACGGCCTTGCCGTTGCTGCACTGGCCGGTGTGCCAAAAGAAGTGATTAAACGTGCGCGTCAGAAACTGCGGGAACTGGAAAGCTTATCGCCAAATGCGGCTGCCACTCAGGTAGATGGCTCGCAAATGTCGTTGCTGATGACAGCGGAAGAGACATCTCCTGCGGTGGAAGCGCTCGAAAATCTCGATCCGGATTCCCTGACACCGCGTCAGGCGCTGGAATGGATTTATCGTTTGAAAAGTCTGGTATAAACCAAAAAACCCTCTTCCTGATAAGGGAAGAGGGGCTGTATTAGCGATGATAATCGGACAGTAGCGGCGGTATAGCTGGCACCTGCGGAGCGTCATCAATATCTTTCTGCGTCATACGAAACGCTTCAGGATAGTGTTCGCGGCTGATGCGGCGCAGCGGTTCAGTATCGCGCCAGGTATACAGACAGTGCTGACACTGGTAAACCGTCCAGACATCTTTTACCGGCGACGTCGCCATCACTTCAATATGTTCATCGGCACAACGTGGACAAATCATTTCTTCCTCCTTATTGGCGTGCGGCCAGCATCGCAGTCAGTTTTTCAGCCCAGGCTTTGGTTTCAGGTAAATCCTGAACCGGCTGGCTGTAGTGACCACGGTTATCCGGCGCAACCGGAGTCGTGGCATCGATAATCATTTTGTCAGTGATTCCCGCCGGGCTGGAGCCAGGATCGAGTTCCAGCACGGACATATTCGGTAGCTGTACCAGATCACCTGCCGGATTGACCTTTGACGAAAGCGCCCACATCACCTGCGGAAGATTGAACGGGTCGACATCTTCATCAACCATGATCACCATCTTCACATAGCCCAAACCGTGCGGCGTGGTCATGGCACGCAACCCCACCGCGCGAGCAAAACCACCGTAGCGTTTTTTGGTAGAGATGATGGCCAGCAGCCCGTGGGTATACATCGCATTCACAGCCTGTACTTCCGGGAATTCTGCTTTCAACTGTTGATACAGAGGCACGCAGGTCGCCGGGCCCATCAGGTAGTCGATCTCCGTCCACGGCATCCCGAGATAGAGCGATTCAAAAATAGGTTTCGAGCGGTAAGAGACCTTATCAATACGCACGACGGTCATGTTACGCCCGCCGGAGTAGTGCCCGGTGAATTCACCAAACGGCCCTTCGATTTCACGCTTACGACTCTCAATAACCCCTTCAAGAATGACCTCTGAGCCCCACGGGACGTCGAAACCAGTAAGCGGTGCGGTCGCAATGGGGTACGGGCTTTCGCGAAGTGCGCCCGCCATTTCGTATTCAGACTGATCGTATTTGAGGGGCGTGGCCCCCATCAGGGTGATAATAGGATCGTTTCCGAGCGTGATCGCAATCGGCAAATCTTCGCCGCGCTCTTCCGCTTTATGCAGATGCAGCGCGATATCGTGCATTGGCACAGGCTGTAGGCCAAGCTTGCGTTTACCTTTCACCTCCATGCGGTAAATACCCACGTTTTGCTTGCCGAAATGATCCGGATCGAGCGGATCGCGTGAGACCATACAGGCTTTATCGAGATAAAAACCACCATCGCCGTCGTTCAGACGGAACAGTGGCAAAATATCAAAAAGGTTAATCTCATCCCCATCGACAGTATTCTCAGCCCAGGCCGGATTCGCCCGGCGCTCTGGTGTCACCGGGAATTTATCCCATCGACGGATAAACTCATCAATCTGATTTTTGACTGGCGTGTTAGGCGGCAGCCCCAAAGAGATGGCGTGGTTTTGCCATGAACCAATGGTGTTCATCGTTACACGAGCATCGGTAAACCCACGAATGTTGTCAAACCATAGCGCGGGTGCACCTTCGCCAATGCGTCCGGTCGCATTGGCCGCCGCGGCGAGATCGGGTTCTGCATTGACCTCTTCCTCTATTTTCAGCAGTTGCCCTTGCTCATTGAGCGCCTGCAAAAAGCTTCTCAAATCATCAAATGCCATCTTTATTCTCCTGTGAAAAATGCTTTGCCGCTTGCAGACCGTTCCAGCGACACGCGCTTTTATGTTCCAGTCCAAACTGATCGAGTACCCGAGTCACAATGTGCTGAGTGATGTCATCGGCACTCTGCGGATGGTTGTAATACGCTGGCATTGGCGGCACCATCGCCACCCCCATGCGGGAAAGGGCCAACATATTTTCCAGATGAATAGTACTGAGGGGCGTTTCCCGTGGAACAAGAACCAGCTTTCGCCCCTCTTTTAACACCACGTCTGCGGCGCGCCCTATCAACCCTTCGGCATACCCACGCGAATGCCAGCCAGTGTTTTCATACTGCATGGGATAACAATCATGCCTTCGGTACGAAACGAACCGGATGAGATAGTGGCGGCCTGGTCGGCTGGGCTATGCGTAAAATCAGCCAAAGAAGCGACCTCCTGAGCGGTATAAGGCGTCTCCAGTTCAATCGTGGTTTTGGCCCATTTCGACATCACCAGATGCGTTTCGACGTCAGGTATTTCCCGCAGCGCCTGAAGTAAAGCGACACCTAACGGCGCACCGGTTGCCCCGGTCATCCCAACAATCAGTCTCATTCATCGCCTCAATATATTTGTTCGCATACGAACTTTATAATTAAAATACGCTTCAAAAATGCGTCTGACAAGATCGTTCGTATACGATCACATTATTTGTATGGGAAAGTCGCGTTAAATTTATTCGCAATAGCGGCTATCATAGGGGCAGAATTTTTATCCTGGAGAGTTCATGGAACTGAGACAAGAAGCGTTCCACCTGCTGCGTCAACTTTTTCAACAACATACTGCGCACTGGCAGAATGCTCTGCCGGAATTAACAAAGCCACAATATGCGGTGCTGCGTTCTATTGACGAACATCCAGGGATTGAGCAGGTCGCGCTGACTGAAGTCGCTGTCAGCACCAAAGCTACACTGGCAGAGATGCTAAGCCGTATGGAGGGTCGTGGTCTGGTTAAGCGAGAGGCCGATCCGGCGGACAAACGCAGAAGATTTGTCTTTCTAACGCCTGAGGGTGAGAGTTTACTGGAGCGCTGTAAACCAACGGGGAACAAGGTTGATGAAGCCTTTTTAGGCAAACTTAGCGCGGATGAGCGTACACAGTTTGCTGAATTGATTAAAAAAATGATGCAAGGCTAGCTTTCCTGCCCCAAAGAATTAAAGGCACTTGAAAGCGAAAGTCACGGTTCGGCGATTCACTATCGCGAATTACAGACTCTGCTGGAAAATGCCAGTAAGGCGCGCCGGTCAGCGACGGTGCTTAATCGGGATGGCGTAAAATCAGGTAGCGCAACCCGCACGAAGCAGCGTTGCCGTAGCGCCATAAAAGAAAAAGGCCAGTCTTTCGACCGGCCTTTTTTTGATGAAAAGTGTCTTACTCACGGAACAGCGCTTCGATATTCAGTCCTTGCCCCTGCAGAATTTCACGCAGGCGACGCAAACCTTCAACCTGAATCTGACGAACACGTTCACGCGTCAGGCCAATCTCACGGCCAACATCTTCCAGTGTCGCAGCTTCATACCCTAACAGACCGAAACGACGTGCCAGCACTTCACGCTGTTTGGCGTTCAGTTCGAACAGCCATTTGACGATACTTTGCTTCATATCATCATCTTGCGTGGTGTCTTCCGGGCCGTTGTCTTTTTCATCGGCCAGGATGTCCAGCAGCGCTTTTTCGGAATCGCCACCCAGCGGGGTGTCGACTGAGGTAATGCGCTCATTGAGACGCAGCATACGGCTTACGTCATCAACCGGTTTATCGAGTTGCTCGGCAATCTCTTCTGCACTTGGCTCGTGGTCCAGTTTATGGGACAACTCGCGCGCAGTACGCAGGTAGACGTTCAACTCTTTGACGATGTGAATCGGCAAACGGATCGTACGGGTTTGGTTCATGATTGCCCGTTCGATGGTCTGACGAATCCACCAGGTTGCGTAAGTTGAGAATCGGAACCCACGTTCAGGGTCAAACTTCTCAACGGCGCGGATCAAGCCCAGGTTACCCTCTTCAATCAGATCCAGCAGTGCCAGACCACGATTGCTATAACGACGGGCAATTTTCACAACCAGGCGCAAGTTACTTTCAATCATGCGACGGCGTGAGGCAACATCTCCACGCAGTGCGCGACGCGCGAAATACACTTCTTCTTCGGCTGTTAGCAGTGGGGAATAACCAATCTCCCCAAGGTAAAGCTGAGTCGCGTCAAGCACACGCTGTGTGGCGCCCTGCGATAACAGCTCTTCTTCAGCTAAATCGTTATCACTGGGTTCCTCTTCAACTAAGACTTTCTCATCAAAAGACTCGGTTCCGTTCTCATCAAATTCCGCGTCTTCATTTAAATCATGAACTTTCAGCGTATTCTGACTCATAAGGTGGCTCCTACCCGTGATCCCTGAACGAGACATCCTGAAGTGGTATGCCCCGTCAAATTATCGCTGCGGCAAATACTGCAGCGGGTTTACGGATTTCCCCTTGTAACGAATTTCAAAATGCAAGCGTGTAGAACTGGTTCCGGTGCTACCCATGGTAGCGATTTTTTGCCCCGCCTTGATTTCTTGTTGCTCCCGGACCAGCATTGTATCGTTATGGGCGTAGGCACTCAGGTAATCATCGTTATGTTTTATGATAATAAGATTACCGTAACCGCGCAGAGCGTTACCGGCATATACAACGCGTCCATCTGCGGTCGCGGTGATAGCCTGTCCCTTACTTCCTGCGATATCGATCCCTTTATTTCCCCCCTCGGAGGAAGAGAAGTTCTCGAATACTTTGCCGTCAGTTGGCCAGCGCCAGGTAGAGATAGGCGCACTGGAGGTCATACTGCTGGCAGTCGGTACGGTAGAGCTAACCACAGGTGCCGTAGTCGGTGCTGTGACGACAGTCGCAGACGCCTTATTATTCGGCAACATTTTGTTAGCACTCTGTTCACCTGAGTCCTCAGAATACGTAATTGTGGGTTGCGAAGCAACCACTGCGCTTGTATTTTGCGCAGGTTTAACGCTGTTATTTTGAGCGGTAACATCCGCTGCAGATACAGAGTTGCCTGGCGTCAATGGCGTACCGGTCGCATTACCGACCTGAAGCGTTTGCCCAACTTCCAGACCATACGGGGCTTGCACGCTATTTCGCTGCGCGAGGTCACGGAAATCGTTCCCGGTGATCCACGCGATATAGAAAAGCGTATCGCCACGTTTAACGGTATAAGTGCTGCCGCCGGTATAGCTTCCTTTAGGAATGTTCCCATACTTACGGTTATAGACTATGCGGCCATTCTCGGTCTGCACAGACTGTTGCACTGGTTGAATCTGCGTTGGCTGCGCAGCAGGAGGCTGCATCGGCTGAATTGGCGGATTTTGTTGTGTTGTTGCTGTGCCCATTTTGGGTGGAGGGGTAATTAGCATTCCGCCGGACGAACTTCCGGAACCGCTGTTACCACCGACAGAGCTCACCGGAGCAGGGGCGTTATTTGAATTCGTACAACCCGCCAGCCAAAGCGAAACCAGTGACAATGCCGCAACACGGCTGATGGTGAATTTTGGGCTTCCCGCGCTCATTTATCCCCCAGGAATGTGTTAACTACCAGTGACTTAAAATTAACCGTAATCGCACAAACGGTTTGCGCCTCACCATACGCTGAATTTTCCTGAAAAACCCTGGAAAATTCCGAGTCTCAGGCCAGCTCTCCCTTCACGAGAGGCACAAAACGCACGGCTTCTACAGTATCGATGATAAACTCGCCATCCCGCCGACGAACACGCTTTAACAGCTGATGTTCATCGCCCACGGGTAACACGAGAATGCCGCCATTATCCAGCTGCGACAAGAGCGCAGCGGGGATTTCAAGCGGTGCTGCCGTCACGATAATAGCGTCAAACGGAGCGCGAGCCTGCCACCCCAGCCATCCGTCACCGTGACGTGTTGAAACATTATGTAAATCAAGCTGTTTAAGACGACGGCGCGCATGCCATTGCAAGCCTTTGATTCGTTCAACAGAGCAGACATGATGAACGAGATGCGCCAGAATCGCCGTCTGATAGCCCGATCCCGTTCCAATTTCGAGAACGCGAGACTCCGGTGTCAGCTCCAGTAATTCCGTCATGCGCGCGACCATATAGGGCTGAGAAATTGTCTGCCCCTGTCCTATGGGTAAGGCCACGTTTTCCCACGCTTTGTGTTCAAACGCCTCATCCACAAATTTCTCGCGCGGTACCTGCGCGATAGCCTCCAGCACACGCTCGTCGGCGATGCCCTGGGTGCGCAATTGATTCAGAAGTGCTTGTACACGTTGACTTACCATTGCGTGTTCACCCCGGCACGTTCAAGCCAGCCTGACACCACATCTTGCGCGTTGTACGCCGTTAAATCTACGTGCAACGGCGTGACGGACACATACCCTTCATCGACAGCCGCAAAATCGGTATCCGGGCCAGCGTCGCATTTATCGCCAGGAGGACCGATCCAGTAAAGCGTATTGCCGCGCGGATCCTGCTGCGGAATCACCTGGTCAGCCGGATGTCGACTGCCACAGCGCGTTACGCGAATGCCTTTGATTTCGTCAAGAGGCAGATCGGGAACGTTGATATTCAAAATACGCCCGGTGCGCAGCGGTTCACGGCTGAGCGCACGCAGAATCGAACAGGTTACCGCTGCGGCCGTATCGTAGTGCTGGTGGCCATTCAGGGAAACCGCCAGCGCAGGGAATCCCAAATGGCGGCCTTCCATCGCTGCGGCGACGGTCCCTGAGTAAATCACGTCGTCACCCAGATTTGGCCCCGCGTTAATCCCCGACACGACCACATCCGGCCCAGGACGCATCAGCGTATTGACGCCCAAAAACACGCAGTCGGTCGGCGTGCCCATTTGCACGGCGATATCGCCATTCTCAAACGCAAACGTACGAAGTGACGATTCCAGCGTCAATGAATTAGACGCCCCGCTGCGGTTACGGTCAGGAGCAACAACCTGCACGTCGGCAAACTCGCGCAGGTATTTCGCCAGCGTCTGAATGCCCGGCGCATGTATCCCATCATCGTTACTCAGCAATATTCGCATAATCACCCGAGGTGTTGATAAGTTCCCTGACAACGCTGGTGGCGAAGCTACCTGCCGGTAGCCAGAAGCGTAACTCGACGGTCACGTCGTCCCACCAGTTCCAGCTAAGCATCTGCGGATAGAGTAGCATCGCACGGCGCGCCGCCTCGACTTTCTCCCGCATCAGCAATGATTGTAATTCTGGCGCATCCGCAATCGCCGCCTGTTCAGCCGCGAGCGCATCGCCCTGCGTGCCCCACTCTCCCGAGCCGGGCATCGCGGCGGTAATCATCAGCGTTTTATTATCGACGCGCGTCTGTACATCGGTCATTTCTTCCGCCGTAGCCACAAACCAACTGCCGCGTCCCGCTAATTGTAGCGCATCGCCGACAACAACTTGATTCGCGTCCGGTTTTTTCAGCCGTTCACTCACAATCTGATTAAACAACGCACTGCGGGCCGCAGACAACCAAAAACTGCGCTTATTCCTATCACGCACCGGCGCATCGCTTTGCGCCCAGCGCAGCGCACCCAGCAAATTACTGCCGCCAATACCGAAACGCTGTGCGCCGAAGTAGTTCGGCACGCCCTGCTCCGCGATTGCGGCCAGGCGTTTTTCGACGTCGTCACGATCTGTCACGTCGCGTAGAATCAAAGTGAAAGCATTGCCCTGGAGCGCGCCTAAACGCAGCTTGCGTTTATGCCGGGCATATTCCAGCACTTTACAGCCTTCAAGCTCAAATTGACTCAAATCAGGCATCGCGTTGCCGGGAACGCGGGCGCAAAGCCACTGTTCCGTTACGGCGTGTTTGTCTTTCTGACCAGCAAAACTCACTTCGCGGGCGTGGATTTTAAGGAATTTCGCGAGCGCGTCGGCGACAAAACGGGTGTTACAGCCATTTTTCAAAATACGCACGAGGATGTGTTCACCCTCACCGTCAGGCTCAAAACCCAAATCTTCTACCACCACGAAATCTTCAGGATTGGCTTTTAGCAGGCCAGCGCCCTGCGGTTTTCCGTGCAGCCAGGTTAGATTCTCAAACGCTGTCATTTGGCCGCCTTCACCAGCAGCGCAACCGCTTCGCAGGCGATGCCTTCACCGCGCCCGGTAAAGCCAAGTTTTTCGGTGGTGGTCGCTTTAACATTCACGTCGTCCATATGACAACCCAGATCTTCAGCAATAAACACGCGCATCTGCGGGATATGCGTCAGCATTTTTGGCGCCTGCGCAATAATGGTCACGTCCACGTTGCCGAGCGTGTAGCCCTTCGCCTGAATACGTCGCCAGGCTTCGCGCAACAGTTCGCGGCTATCCGCCCCTTTAAAGGCCGGATCGGTATCCGGGAACAGCTTGCCGATATCGCCCAGCGCCGCAGCACCCAGCAGGGCGTCGGTCAGGGCGTGCAGCGCCACATCGCCGTCGGAGTGTGCAAGCAACCCTTTTTCATAAGGGATGCGCACGCCGCCAATGATAATCGGGCCAACGCCGCCAAAGGCGTGTACGTCAAAACCGTGTCCAATTCGCATTATGCGTTCTCCTGATAGGTCATACGGGTAAGATAAAATTCCGCGAGCTGTAAATCTTCGGGGCGCGTCACTTTGATATTATCAGCGCGTCCTTCTACAAGCTCTGGATGGAAACCACAATATTCCAGCGCCGAGGCTTCATCGGTGATGGTTGCGCCTTCATTGAGCGCACGGGTTAAGCAGTCGTGGAGCAGTTCGCGAGGGAAATATTGGGGCGTCAGCGCGTGCCAAAGATCAACGCGCTCAACGGTGTGAGCAATATGATTCAGCCCTGGTGCCGCACGCTTCATGGTGTCGCGCACCGGCGCGGCCAGAATACCGCCCACAGTACTTGTCTGGCTGATCGCCAGCAAACGTGCGAGATCGTCCGGATGTAAACACGGACGCGCGGCATCGTGAACCAACACCCACGCGGCATTCCCCGCCGCCCGAATGCCTGCCAGCACCGAGTCGGCACGTTCTGTGCCACCGTCAACAACGGTAATTTGCGGATGATTCGCCAGCGGTAACGCGGCAAAACGGGCATCGCCCGGACTGATAGCGATAACGACGCGCGTCACCCGTGGATTCGCCAGCAGTGCCGCCACGGTATGCTCAAGGATCGTTTTATCACCGATTGAAAGGTATTGCTTAGGGCACTCTGTCTGCATGCGCCGACCAAAGCCAGCGGCCGGTACCACGGCGCATACATCCGAAAAAGTCACTGCCATGTCGTAATCCTGGGCCTGATTATCGATTATTTTGTGCTGAGCCCTGGTTGCGTTTAGACGCATCCGGCACCAGACGATAAAAGGTTTCGTCCGGTTTAGTCATACTGAGTTCGTTACGTGCGCGTTCCTCAATCGCCTCTTGCCCGCCATTGAGGTCATCAATTTCGGCAAAAAGTTGATCGTTTCGCGCTTTAAGTTTTGCGTTCGTTGCCTGCTGCGCCGTCACGTCATCGTTAACGCGACCGTAGTCATGAAGACCATTCTTACCGAACCACAGCGAATACTGCAGCCAGACCAGCAAGGCCAGCAACAGCAGCGTTAGTTTACCCATCCTGCCCCCTGAAAAACGGCATCATCATCCCACAACTTTGCCCCTGACTCTACTCTGGGGCGACGGAGATGCCGCAACATCGCGGGCAAATGTACCACATTTTTGCCACGGATACGTAAGCACAACAAAGGCACATTATTCGTTACGATTTGAATTATGGCTGAACTTAACCCATCAGCCATAAAAACAGCAGACCGAAGATGGCGACAACCGCCACAATCGTAATCAGAGTGGTGTAAAGCAGTTTGCCATTGAGCAGAGAGTGCAGCGCAATGCCGACCACAACCGCAACGGGCATCAACGCCAAAAAGAACGGCCAAGTGTAGAGGAAGAAAAACAGCGTGTTGCGGCCATAGATCAGGAACGGAATGCCGAGCGCCAGCAACCACGAGACGAAGCCGACCACGGCCCCAGGCAGTGACCAGGTCGTCTCGTCATTGGTCGATAGCGTTTCCGACCCGCTGATAATGTAATTCTGACTGTTGCGCATAACGAATCCTGTGGCCGATGACAATCGGATAGCTCACTATCCGATACCGTCTCAGGATCTGATAATATCGTCCTGGCGGAGCAGGTCTAATAATTGGCTGACTAAATTTGTTACCAATTGTTGACCATCCAGGTGAATTTGAGGCGATTCAGGCGCTTCGTAAACCGCATCAATCCCCGTGAAATTCTTCAGTTCTCCGGCACGCGCCTTTTTATACAACCCTTTCGGATCGCGCGTTTCGCAAATCGCCAGCGGCGTATCAACGAAAACTTCGATAAAACGATCGTGTCCGACTCGCTCGCGCACCATTTGACGTTCCGCGCGATGCGGCGAGATAAACGCCGTGAGCACCACCAGCCCCGCATCGGCCATCAGGCTCGCCACTTCACCGACGCGGCGAATATTCTCTTTGCGATCGTCATCGCTAAAACCCAAATCGCTGCACAGGCCATGACGCACGTTGTCACCGTCCAGCAGATAGGTGCTAACGCCCTGCTGATGCAGGGCCTCTTCCAGCGCGCCCGCAACCGTCGATTTACCGGAGCCAGACAGCCCGGTAAACCACAGCACAACCCCACGGTGACCGTGGAGTTGTTCGCGCTGAGCGACAGTCACCGGATGAGGATGCCAGACGACGTTCTCATCATGCTGAGCCATCACTTGCCTCCCAGCAGATCGCGCGCGCCCCAGTGCGGGAAGTGCTTGCGCACCAGGGCATTCAGCTCCAGCTCAAACGCGCTGAATTCTGACGGCGTCGCGTTGGCCTGCAGATGCGGTTCGTTTACCAGCCCTGCGCCCACAGTGACGTTGGTCAGCCTGTCGATAAAGATCAAACCACCGGTGACCGGGTTGTGCTGGTATTTATCGAGCACCAGCGGTTCGTCAAACGTGAAATCCACCAGGCCAATGCCGTTCAGCGGTAACTCATCCGCTTTATGCTGCGCCAGACTGTTGATGTCCACCTGATATTGAATACCGTCTACGCGTGCTCGTGTTTTCTTACCCGCGATTTTAACGTCGTAGCTCTGGCCCGCGGTCAGCGGTTGCTCCGCCATCCACACCACGTCCAGCGACGCGCTTTGCACCGCAGGGACACTTTCCTCGGCATCCAGCAGCAGATCGCCACGGCTGATATCAATCTCATCTTTCAGCACCAGCGTCACCGCTTCACCCGCGCCCGCTTCCTGCAAGTCACCGTCAAAGGTGACAATACGGGTAATCGCCGATTCCACGCCCGACGGCAGGACTTTAACGCGCTGGCCGACCTTCACAGTGCCCGACGCGATCGTGCCGGAGAAACCCCGGAAATCGAGGTTCGGACGGTTCACGTATTGCACCGGGAAACGCATCGGCTGGTTTTCCACTACGCGCTGAATTTCGACGGTTTCAAGCACTTCCAGCAGCGTTGGGCCGCTGTACCACGGCATATTGACGCTCTGAGAAGCGACGTTATCCCCTTCCAGCGCCGAAAGCGGCACAAAGCGAATATCCAGATGACCTGGCAACTGCTCGGCAAACGTCAGGTAGCTCTCGCGGATTGCTTCGAAAGCCTCTTCGCTGAAGTTCACCAAATCCATTTTATTGACCGCAACGACCAGATGCTTGATCCCCAACAGCGTGGAGATAAAGCTGTGGCGACGCGTTTGATCCAGCACGCCTTTGCGCGCATCCATCAGCAGAATCGCCAGTTCACAGGTCGAGGCCCCGGTCGCCATGTTACGGGTGTACTGTTCGTGGCCTGGGGTATCGGCAATGATAAATTTGCGTTTTTCGGTGGAGAAATAACGATAAGCCACGTCAATGGTAATGCCCTGCTCGCGCTCAGCCTGAAGGCCGTCCACCAGCAAGGCCAGGTCGAGCTTTTCGCCCTGCGTACCGTGACGCTTGCTGTCGTTATGTAGCGAGGAGAGTTGGTCTTCGTAAATCTGACGGGTGTCATGCAGCAGACGACCAATCAGCGTGCTTTTGCCGTCATCGACGCTGCCGCAAGTCAGAAAACGCAGCAGGCTTTTGTGCTGCTGAGCGTGCAGATACGCTTCGACGCCGCCCTCATCAGCAATTTGTTGTGCAATCGTGGTGTTCATGGCGGCTCCTTAGAAATAACCCTGGCGTTTCTTCAGCTCCATTGAGCCGGCCTGATCGCGGTCAATGACGCGCCCCTGCCGCTCGCTGGTGGTGGAGACCAACATCTCTTCGATGATCTCCGGCAGCGTTTGCGCGTTTGATTCCACGGCGCCGGTCAGCGGCCAACAGCCGAGAGTACGGAAACGCACCATCTGATTTTTGATCTCTTCGCCAGGCTGCAAATCAATCCGATCGTCATCGATCATCATCAGCATGCCGTCGCGCTCCAGCACCGGACGCTCTGCCGCCAGATACAGCGGAACGATGTCGATATTTTCCAGATAGATGTACTGCCAGATATCCAGTTCGGTCCAGTTAGACAGCGGGAACACGCGGATGCTTTCGCCTTTGTTAATCTGACCGTTGTAGTTATGCCACAGCTCAGGGCGCTGATTTTTCGGGTCCCAGCGATGGAAGCGATCGCGGAAAGAGTAAATACGCTCTTTAGCGCGGGATTTCTCTTCGTCACGGCGCGCGCCGCCAAACGCAGCATCAAAACCGTATTTGTTCAGCGCCTGCTTTAGCCCTTCGGTTTTCATGATGTCGGTATGCTTACCGCTGCCGTGTACAAACGGGTTGATGCCCATCGCCACGCCTTCCGGGTTTTTATGCACCAGCAGTTCGCAGCCATAAGCTTTCGCGGTACGGTCGCGGAATTCGTACATCTCACGGAATTTCCAGCCGGTATCCACATGCAGCAGCGGGAACGGTAGCGTCCCCGGATAAAACGCTTTACGCGCCAAATGCAGCATCACGCTGGAGTCTTTCCCGATGGAATACATCATCACGGGATTGGAGAATTCGGCAGCCACCTCGCGGATGATATGAATGCTTTCTGCTTCGAGTTGCCGCAGGTGGGTAAGTCGTTTTTGGTCCATAACCGTTCCTTATTCTCCCGCCACATTCAGGGCGGGCATGGGGGCATTTTTGGCAAGATGTTCACGATATTGACGGTGTCGGTCGCAAGCTCCGGATAGGCTTTGATGCGGACAGACAGGGTGCGATGTGACAACTCACTCACAAACAGGAATAGTGGGACTATAGGGGGCGACTCAGGGTGAATGAAATTACGAATTGGAATGAGTAGTTACTCAATGGAATAACGACCTGGAAAAGCTAATATCAAAAAGTGCTTAACACGCGGAATTTCGGGCGTTTAAGAGCAAATGAAATTGTGTAAGCGCGATCACAGTTTCATACTAGGCGAGTTAAAATTAGCGCTGTTTTTTAAGGACTCACTATGTTTTCCGCAATGCGCCACCGTATCGCTGCCCTGGCGTTCGGCGTTTGCTTTATTCTTCCGGCTCACGCAACAGCTAACGCTTTCGGTGAAATCGCCTCAACGCAGGCGCGCCACATTGCCACCGTTTTTCCAGGAAGGATGACCGGCACGCCAGCAGAAATGCTCTCCGCTGATTATCTGCGCCAACAGTTTGCCGACATGGGCTACCAGAGCGATATTCGCGCCTTTCACAGCCGATACATTTATACTTCGCGCAACAACAGTAAAAACTGGCACAACGTGACCGGCAGTACGGTCATTGCTGCGCATGAAGGTAAGACAGCGCAGCAAATTATCATCATGGCGCACCTGGATACCTTCGCGCCGATGAGCGATGAGGATACCGATCATAATCTCGGCGGCCTGACGCTACAGGGAATGGACGATAACGCAGCGGGTTTGGGTGTCATGCTTGAGCTGGCCGAACGTCTGAAAAATACCCCGACGAAATACGGCATTCGCTTTGTCGCCACCAGCGGTGAAGAAGAGGGTAAACTCGGCGCGGAGAATCTGCTTAATCGCATGAGCACGGCTGAGAAGAAAAATACCCTGCTGGTGATTAATCTCGATAACCTGATCGTGGGCGACAAACTCTATTTCAACAGCGGCAAAACGACGCCAAACTCAGTACGCAAGCTTACGCGCGACCGCGCGCTGGCGATTGCCCGGGGTCAGGGCATTCAGGCGGCGATCAATCCAGGACGCAACCCGAATTACCCAAAAGGCACGGGATGTTGTACCGACGGTGAAATATTTGATAAAGCGGGTATTCCGGTGCTGTACGTCGAAGCGACCAACTGGTCTTTAGGCAAAAAAGACGGGTATCAGCAGCGGACTAAATCGAAAGCATTCCCGGACGGAACGAGCTGGCATGACGTGCGACTCGACAACCAGCAGTACATTGACACGGCGCTCCCGCAACGCATTGAGCGGCGCACTCGCGACGTGGTGAAAGTGATGCTACCGCTGGTCAAAGAGCTGGCAAAAGCGAATAAAGCGTAGTGCGGTCTGATGCCCTCACCCCGCCCCTCTCCCACAGGGAGAGGGAGAAAAACAGTACCGAGTGATTCTCTCAACCTGCGGGTAAGGAGAAAGGACAGTATCAGACGACTCTCTCAACCTGCGCGTGAGGCGAAAAGACATCTCCGGGTGATTCCCTCTCCTTGTTGGAGAGTCGAAAAAAGCTCTGTGCACCCCCCTCTACCAATGGCAGAGAGGGAACAAATTAGCGCTCGGAACAGTTCCCTCTCCCTTTGGGAGAGGGTGAGGGAAAAATTACCCCTCGTGCAATCCGCATTCGCGCTTAAGCCCAAAGAATCGCGTCTCTTCTTCCGCCATTCCCGGCTCCCATTTCCGTGTGGTGTGAGTGTCACCCACTGAAAGATAGCCCTGATCCCACAGCGGATGGTATTTCAGCCCGTGCTTCTGCAGATACTGATAAACAGTACGATTATCCCAGTCGATAATCGGCAGCACTTTGAACACGCCGCGCTGAATGCCCAACACCGGCAAGCTGGCGCGACTGCCGGACTGCTCGCGACGCAGACCCGCAAACCACGTTTTCACATTCAGCTCTTCAAGCGCCCGGTTCATCGGCTCGACTTTGTTGATGTCATTGTATTTCTCAATGCCCTCAACGCCCTGCTCCCACAGCTTGCCGTAGCGCGCTTCCTGCCACGCCGCACTCTGTTCCGCGCGATAAACTTTGAGGTTCAGCTTGAGCTTATCTGCCAGCTCATCAATGAACTGATAGGTTTCCGGAAACAGATAGCCCGTATCCGTGAGGATCACCGGAATATCCGGGCGGATCGTGTTCACCAGGTGCAAACTCACCGCCGCCTGAATACCAAAACTTGATGAGAGCGCATACTCGCCTGGAAGGTTTTCCAGCGCCCACGCCACGCGTCCTTCGGCATCCAGTTTTTCCAGTTTGGCGTTGGTTTCCGCCAATGCCAGAATGCGTTCCACTTTCGGTAAATCGTTAAGGGCATTCAGATCGAGTAAGGACATAGCTACCTCTCTTTTATTCCCAAAAATCTCTGGCGGGATCGAGCACAGGGCGAATGATGCCCGCACGCACCGTAAAGTCGCCGAAGCCTTCACCCGCTTCACGCTCTTTCGCCCAGCGCCCGACAAGCTCGTCAAGTGAATCGAGAATTTCGGGTTCAGTAATGTTTTCGCGATACATACGCGGAATGCGCGTTCCGCTGCGGTTGCCGCCCAGATGCACGTTGTAGCGACCCGGCGCTTTACCCACCAGCCCAAGCTCGGCCAGCAGCGCACGGCCGCAGCCGTTCGGGCAACCCGTCACGCGCATCACGATATGCTCATCCGGAATACCGTGTTTCGCCAGCACCGCTTCCACTTTATCGGTGAAGGACGGCAGGAAACGCTCGGCTTCCGCCATCGCCAGCGGACAGGTTGGGAATGAAACGCAGGCCATGGAGTTCTCACGCTGAGGCTTAACGCCATCCATCAGCGTATGTTCGCGCGCCAGCTTCTCGATCTTCGCTTTCTGACTCTCCGGCACGCCGGCAATAATCAGGTTCTGATTCGCAGTGATGCGGAACTCGCCTTTATGAATCTTAGCAATTTCCAGCAGACCGGTTTTCAGCGGACGGCCCGGATAATCCAGAATACGGCCGTTTTCGATAAACAGCGTCAGGTGCCATTTATTGTCGATGCCTTTGACCCAGCCGATGCGATCGCCACGACCGGTAAATTCATACGCACGGATAGGCTCAAAGGTGATCCCCGCGCGACGTTCGACTTCTGCTTTGAACGTCTCTACGCCGACGCGCTCCAGCGTATATTTGGTTTTCGCATTTTTACGATCGGTACGGTTACCCCAGTCGCGCTGGGTGGTCACTACCGCTTCAGCCACGGCCAGCGTGTTCTCCAGCGGGATATAACCAAATTCGCTCGCGGTGCGTGCGTAAGTTTTCTTGTTGCCGTGTTCGATGGACAAACCGCCGCCCACCAGCAGGTTAAAGCCAACCAGCTTGCCGTTTTCCGCAATCGCCACGAAGTTCATGTCGTTGGCGTGCAGATCGATATCATTCTGCGGCGGAATGACCACCGTGGTTTTAAATTTACGCGGCAGATAGGTCTGACCCAGAATCGGCTCGACATCTGTGGTCGCGACTTTTTCCTGATCGAGCCAGATCTCCGCATACGCGCGGGTGCGCGGCAGCAGATGTTCAGAGATCTTCTTCGCCCATTCATACGCCTCGGCGTGCAGCTCTGACTCATACGGGTTGGAGGTACACAACACGTTACGGTTCATGTCGTTCGCAGTCGCCAGCGCGTCCAGCCCGACGGAATGCAGCATCTGGTGTACCGGCTTCACGTTCTTTTTCAGAATGCCGTGAAACTGGAAGGTCTGACGGTTGGTCAGACGAATACTGCCGTAAATCGTGTTGTCGTGGGCGAATTTATCAATCGCCTGCCACTGTTTCGTGGTGATGACCCCACCCGGCAGACGGCAGCGCAGCAGCATCGCATGACGCGGCTCCAGCTTTTGTTCCGCACGTTCTGCACGAATATCGCGGTCATCCTGCTGATACATACCGTGGAAGCGGATCAGCAGGAAGTTGTCGCCTTTGAAACCGCCGGTCAGACCGTCGTTTAAATCTTCGGCAATGGTGCCGCGCAGATAGTTACTATCAACCTTCATGCGCTCGGCGTCAGTCAGTTTGCCTTCGACCACCAGTGGGCCAGGGTGTTTTTCACTCATTAGTAGACATCTCGCTGATAACGGCGCTCTACGCGCAGCTCACTTAAAAATTCATCCGCCGTTTCGATATCCATACCACCGAATTCGGCAATCACTTCCAGCAAAGCCTGCTCAACGTCTTTCGCCATACGATTGGCGTCGCCGCAGACATAAAGGTGGGCACCGTTATTGATCCACGCCCACAGCTCTGCGCCCTGTTCGCGCAGTTTGTCTTGTACGTATATTTTTTGTTTTTGGTCACGAGACCACGCCAGATCGATGCGCGAGAGCACGCCTTCTTTGACGTAGCGCTGCCACTCAACCTGATAAAGGAAATCTTCCGTAAAGTGCGGGTTGCCAAAGAACAGCCAGTTTTTGCCTGGCGCTTCCTCGGCGGCACGCTGCTGCATAAACGCGCGGAACGGTGCGATACCGGTGCCTGGACCAATCATGATAACCGGTGTTTCAGGGTTCGCTGGCAGGCGGAAGTTATCGTTATGCTCAATAAAGACGCGGACTTCGCCCTCTTCCTCAACGCGATCGGCCAGGAAACTGGATGCCCCGCCCGCTCGCGCACGCCCTTCGATATCAAAGCGTACGGCCCCTACGGTGATATGCACTTCGCTTTCCACTTCTGCCTGAGACGAGGCAATGGAATAGAGGCGCGGCGTTAACGGGCGCAGCAGACCGATTAAGGCCTCGGCGTCCAGCTGTGCCGGAGAGAATCGCACCATATCGACAATTGGGGTGGTTGCGGCGTAATGCTGCAGTTTGGCTTTGTCGCCCACCAGCGGCAGCAGCGTTTCGCTGCGGGTCAGCGTGGCGTAATTCTCGACAATATTGGCGGTGTTAACCGTCAGCTCAAAATGCCACTGTAGCGCTTCGGAAAGCGGCAGCGTTTTACCATCGACGCTGACCTGCTCGGTGCCTTTCAGCCACAGCAGTTCCACCAACTCTTTCACTAATGCAGGATCGTTTTGATACCAGACGCCGAGCGCATCGCCCGGCTGGTAGCGCAAGCCGGAATCACCCAGATCAATTTCGATATGACGAACGTCTTTTTCCGAATCGCGACCGGTAATTTTTTGATTTACGGACAGGCTCGCAACCAGCGGCTCTTCTTTGGTATACGGGCTGGTAGAGACTTCATTGACCGCACCCGAAGCACTGATCGCCGCCTGTGCTGGCGTATCCTTCGGTACGCGCGCTTTCAGCACATCCACAATCCGTGCGCGCCATTCGGCGGCCGCGGCTTGATACTCAACGTCGGCATCCACGCGATCCAGCAGACGCTCTGCGCCCAGTTCCGCCAGCTTGCTGTCGAAATCTTTGCCAGACTGGCAGAAGAACTCATAGGACGTATCGCCCAGACCAAACACGGCAAACGCGGTGCCGTCGAGTTTTGGCGCTTTTTTCGAGAACAGGAATTTATGCAGTGCGACCGCTTCTTCGGCCGGTTCGCCTTCGCCCTGCGTAGACGCCACAACGACAACCAGTTTTTCTGACGCGATTTGTTTAAATTTATAATCCCCGGCGTTCACCAGGTTCACGTTCAGTTTGGCGGCGAGCAGATCGTCACGTAGCGCTTCCGCCACGCGACGGGCATTACCCGTTTGCGAAGCAGAGATCAGCGTAATAGCCGGAATTTCAACCGCTGTGGCTGGCGCATTCACGACCGCTCCAGGCTGCTGATTGAGCATTCCCCAGAAATAGCCGGAAACCCAGGCAAGCTGAGTAGGTGAAAAATCAGTGGTGGCCGCCTGAAGGCGCGCCAGTTGCTCCGGGTTAAGAGGAAGCAAATTCGAAGGTGGGGCCTGTGTTGTCATGCGTCGTTATGTTCCAGTAGCAAAGCGGACTTCAAGTAATATGTCCTGAATAGTTCGAGTTGCAGCCAACGCAGCGACAACTGAAGTATGACGGGCATAAAATCCAAACTGAAGATAAGGTTAACGGCGGGGATAATAACAATTAAAGAAGGGATGGAAATAACAAATAACCAAAAGAACTAACCTGTTTTAGTCATGGTTGTTAACAACAAAACTGGTTAATCAACCTACTGAAATATAACCATAAAATTTACCAAATCTGCCCCGAGCAACTGCACTACGAATGATGGCCGTTTTAGTTAATGATTAAAAATGTGCTTTCCGGTACTATGCGGCGGTTTTTTCCGCACTACTGAGAGCACATGATGTCCACCACACTGTTTAAAGATTTCATCTTCGAAGCCGCCCATCACCTCCCGCATGTCCCGCAAGGGCATAAATGTGGCCGTCTGCACGGACACTCTTTTATGGTGCGTCTTGAGATTACTGGTGAAGTCGATCCACATACTGGCTGGATTATGGACTTCTCCGAACTGAAAGCGGCGTTTAAGCCGACGTACGATCGCCTCGATCATTACTATCTGAATGATATTCCCGGGCTGGAAAACCCAACCAGCGAAGTGCTGGCAAAATGGATCTGGGATCAGATGAAACCGCTGCTGCCGCTGTTAAGCTCGGTGATGATCAAAGAGACGTGTACCGCAGGCTGCGTGTATCGCGGAGAGTAAGAAAAAGCCCGGCGAAATGACCGGGCTTTTTTTCAGGCAATATTCAGATACTTGTGCGTCTGCATCGACAATCGCCAGTTGCGGGCGATGCAGGTTTCAATGCACAGACGCGTCGCGTCATCTTTCTGACTGATCGGCTGAAGGGCGATGATTCGCTGCTTTTCATCGGTCAACGTCGCTAGCAGTTCATCCAGCGCTTCGATATCACGCATGCGGCCAACCGGATGCTTAATCTCATCGGCACGCTCAAGCGCCTGCGAAAGTACGTCGTAGCCACCGCGCATGTTCACTTTTGGCGATACAGTCACCCAGGTGGTGTGAGAGCAGCGCACTTCATGCGTGCCGCTGGTTTCAATCTGGCAGCTGTAGCCGTTCTTTTCCAGCAAATCGGTCAGCGACATGAGATCGTGAATGCATGGTTCACCGCCGGTTATCACCACGTGGCGCGCCGTCCATCCCTGACGACCAATTATCGCCAGCAGATCTTCTGCGCTCCCGGCTCCCCATTTATCGCTTTCTTTGGTTTTGGCAAGAATGCTAAACAGCGATACTTCCCGATCTGCCAGTTTGTCCCACGTATGTTTGGTATCACACCAGGCACAGCCAACCGGGCATCCCTGTAAACGAATAAAAATAGCAGGAACGCCAGTGAAGTAACCCTCGCCTTGCAGGGTTTGGAACATCTCGTTAATCGGGTACTGCATAGTCATCTCACTTTGGGGATAATCGTTAATTATCGCAGATCCCCGCCCATGTTTCATGCCCGATCGATGCTGTGTGCCTCAATCGCCGCGACGAAACGTGTCGTGATTTGCTGAGGACGCGTAATAGCGCCCCCCACCACAACCGTGTGAGCGCCTAGCGCAAGGCACCGCGCAGCACGCTCAGGCGTGTCGACATTGCCTTCAGCCACGACAGGAATATTCACGGCAGCCACCACATCGCGTAAAAACTCACAGTCATTTTCGGGAAGCGAATGGCCCTGCGTTTCCGCCGTATAGCCGTAAAGTGTGGTGCCTACGCAATCAAAGCCTAACGCTTGCGCCTCTTTCGCTTCCGCCAGCGTAGCGATATCCGCCATCAACAGCACCGAAGGATAGCGCGCGCGGATTTGCCCGACAAACGATTCCAGCGTTTGTCCATCCGGACGCGGTCGGGCGGTGGCGTCCAGCGCGATAATCTCTGGTTTCACCGTCATCAGTTCATCGATCTCCTTGAGCGTCGCGGTAATAAACACCTCGCTGCCCGGATAATCGCGCTTAATGATGCCAATCACCGGCAGGGAAACCTGCTGTTTAATGGCGGCGATATCCACCACGCTGTTGGCCCGAATCGCTGCCGCACCGCCCTGCGCCGCGGCCAGTGCCATGCGCGACATAATGAACGGGCTGTGCAGCGGTTCGTTTTCCAGCGCCTGACATGAGACGATTAATTTGCCTTTCAATACATCCAGTACAGTCTTCATCACGATAAAATCTCTTCAACTTCGTTTTTGATAATGGTGACATGCGGGCCGTAAATGACCTGAACGCCGTTACCGCGGACGATCACACCGCGTGCGCCAGTGGCTTTTAGCGCGGCCTCATTGACCTTTCCGCCATCCTTGACCGTCACGCGCAACCGCGTTGCACAGCAGTCCACCTCTTCAAGATTCTCTCTGCCGCCAAGCCCGGCGATCACCGCCGCCGCGCGTTCACTTTGTAGGAGCGTGCTTTCGACCACCGCCTCTTTTTCGCGTCCCGGCGTGGCGTAGCCAAATCGGGTGATCATGAAGCGGAAGGTGAAGTAATAGAGGAAGAACCACGGCACGCCGACCAGCGGAACATACATCCAGTTCGTTTTGGCCTCGCCTTGCAGGACGCCAAACAGGATGAAATCGATAAAGCCGCCGGAAAATGTCTGTCCAATGGTGATATGCAGAATGTGGGCGAGCATAAATGCCAGTCCATCGAAGAACGCGTGGATGACATAAAGCACCGGTGCCACGAACAGGAACGAGAACTCAATCGGCTCGGTAATGCCCGTCAGGAAAGAGGTCAACGCCGCAGAAATCAGCAGCCCCGCGACGCGCTTTTTATTCTCGGGTTTGGCAGTGTGATACATCGCCAGACACGCCCCGAGCAGGCCGAACATCATGGTGATAAAGCGCCCGGACATAAAACGTGAAGTGCCGAGGTAAAATTGTTGGGTATTCGGATCGGCAAGCTGTGCAAAGAAGATCCGCTGCGTGCCTTCGACCAGATGACCGTTAACGATCTCACTGCCGCCCAGCGCCGTCGTCCAGAAAGGCAGATAGAAAATATGGTGCAAACCAAACGGGCCGAGCATCCGCAGGATAAAACCGTACAGTAGCGTGCCGAGATAACCCGTCGCATCCACCAGGCCACCGAGGCCAAAGATCAGTTTCTGAAAGTGCGGCCACACAACCGTCATCGCCGCGCCGACGACGATGGCTGCCAGAGAGCTGATAATCGGCACAAAGCGTGAGCCGCCGAAGAAGCCGAGGAACGGCGGCAGCGCGATTTTATTGAACCGATGATGCAGAGTGCAGGTGACCAGACCCATCACCACGCCACCAAAGACGCCGGTCTCCAGCGTCTGAATGCCAAGGGTCATCCCCTGCCCCACGGCACCTGGATTTTCCAGCGCGAGCTTGCCCGTCAGAATCAGCAATGCATTGATGGTGGCATTCATCACCAGGAACGCGAGCAATGCTGCAAGCCCAGCCGTGCCTTTGTCCGTTTTTGCCAGACCAACCGCAACGCCAACCGCAAACAGCACCGACAGGTTTGCAAAAACAATCGAACCCGCGCTGCTCATAATGGTGAAAATGGCCTGCAGCCAGCCGATATCGAGAAATGGATAGGCCGTAAGCGTGTTCGGATTTGATAACGCGCCGCCAATTCCTAACAGCAAACCCGCCGCAGGCAACACGGCAATCGGTAACATAAACGACTTACCAAACCGCTGGGCCTTTTCAAACCACGCGCCTGATGAGGCACCGATGAACATTTGCATCATTATTTTCACTCCCCCATTAACTGATGAAAATTTTTACCACGTAAAAATAATAAAATGAAAATTATCACCAGAAAGGCGGATGTGGATCATACTTTTTTAAAATGACTGGCATCTTTCCCCCGCTTTCCGCCACACTAGCCGGTAGAAAAACGCATCAAGGATCAGGCATGTCAGAAAATGAAAATCTGCTGCTCAGGCTGCGCCAGGGCGTCTCTGGATACAGCCCGACACAGCAAAAGTTGGGATCGTTTGTCCTGAACGATCCTTCCAGAGTGCTCTACCTGACGATTACCGAGCTGGCGCGCGAAAGCGACACCAGCGAAGCGAGCGTGACGCGGCTATGCCGCACGCTAGGGTGCAAGGGATATACCGAATTTAAGATGGCGCTGGCGCTGGATGTTCAGCGTGAACACGTGCCGCTAAAGAAAGGCGATGAGATTGACGAAATCGTCGAAGAGTCGATTTTGGCGCTACAGGATACTTCTCGTCTGCTCGACCGGGAGATTCTGTTAAAAGCCGCTCAGGCATTACACCATTCGCGTTCCGTTTATATTTATGGCGTGGCGGCAAGCGCGATTATCGGGGATTACCTGCACTACAAATTGCTTCGCCTCGGCAAGCCGGCGCAGTTATTTAGCGATATGCATCGTGCGTCGATGAATGCGACGACCTTAACGTCTGATGATCTGGTGGTGGCCATTTCGAGTTCTGGCTCGACACGGGATCTTTTACACGTCGTGAAACTCGCGCGAAAACGTGGCGCACACGTACTGGCGCTGAGTAATACGCCGCGAAGCCCGCTGACATCTTTAAGCGATATGTTGCTGGTAGCAGCGAAGCCTGAAGGCCCGCTCAGCGCGGGTGCGCTGAATGCCAAAGTCGGCGTGATGCTGCTTGTGGAGCTTCTGGCAACGACCATGATTTCGCTGGACGATCGGTATGGTGACGCCAGTCAGCAAACGGCCAGTGCGACGCTTCCCCTGTTGCTGTAATTCAGGCATAAAAAAACCCGCCGAAGCGGGTTTTTCTTAAAATCAAAAGCTCAGTATTACTGACCTTTGATCTCTTTACGACCGTTGTACGGCGCTTTTTCGCCCAGTGCTTCTTCGATACGAATCAGCTGGTTGTATTTAGCAACGCGGTCAGAACGGCTCATAGAACCCGTTTTGATCTGGCCAGCAGCGGTACCAACAGCCAGGTCAGCGATGGTAGCGTCTTCAGTTTCGCCTGAACGGTGAGAGATAACGGCAGTGTAGCCAGCGTCTTTCGCCATTTTGATCGCAGCCAGAGTTTCGGTCAGAGAACCGATCTGGTTGAATTTGATCAGGATGGAGTTAACGATGCCTTTGTCGATACCTTCTTTCAGGATCTTGGTGTTGGTTACGAACAGATCGTCACCAACCAGCTGGATTTTGTCGCCCAGAACTTTAGTCTGGTATGCAAAACCGTCCCAATCAGATTCGTCCAGACCGTCTTCGATAGAAACGATTGGGTACTGTTTGGTCAGATCTTCCAGGAAGTGAGTGAATTCTTCAGAGGTGAACGCTTTGTTGCCTTCGCCAGCCAGAACGTATTTACCGTCTTTGTAGAATTCAGATGCTGCACAGTCCATCGCCAGAGTGATGTCGGTGCCCAGCTCATAACCTGCAGCTTTAACAGCTTCAGCGATAACAGCCAGTGCTTCTGCGTTGGAACCCAGGTTTGGCGCATAGCCACCTTCGTCACCAACAGCAGTGCTCATACCTTTAGCTTTCAGAACTTTAGCCAGGTTATGGAACACTTCAGAACCCATACGAACCGCTTCTTTCAGGGATTTCGCGCCAACTGGCTGAATCATGAATTCCTGAATATCAACGTTGTTATCCGCGTGCTCACCACCGTTGATGATGTTCATCATCGGAACCGGCATAGAGTATTTGCCTGGGGTGCCGTTCAGTTCAGCGATGTGTTCGAACAGCGCCTGACCTTTAGAAGCAGCAGCCGCTTTAGCCGTTGCCAGAGACACAGCCAGGATTGCGTTCGCACCGAAGTTAGATTTGTTTTCAGTACCGTCCAGATCGATCATGATCTTGTCGATACCAGCCTGGTCTTTGGCATCTTTGCCAAGAACAGCCTGAGCGATTGGGCCGTTTACCGCGCCAACAGCTTTCAGTACGCCTTTGCCCATGAAACGGGATTTGTCGCCATCGCGCAGTTCCAGCGCTTCGCGGGAACCAGTAGAAGCACCTGACGGCGCAGCAGCCATACCAACGAAACCACCTTCAAGGTGAACTTCAGCTTCTACGGTAGGGTTACCACGGGAGTCGATGATTTCACGACCGATGACTTTAACAATTTTGGACATTAGATTTTCCTCAGTACAAGTTAAACTAAAACTCCAGACAAACAACGCGTACCCAAGGTACGCGTTGCCGTTCTAACTTTTTTTACTTCGCCTGGCGCTTCTGATACTCGCTGGCGGCTTTCACAAAGCCTGCAAACAGCGGATGCCCATCACGCGGCGTTGAAGTAAATTCCGGGTGGAATTGACAAGCAACAAACCAAGGATGGTTTGGCACTTCAATGATCTCGACTAACTGATCATCCCCGGAACGGCCCGCAATACGCAGACCCGCGGCTTCAATTTGTTTCAACAGCATGTTGTTGACTTCGTAGCGGTGACGATGGCGCTCGGTAATGGTTGTCGAGCCATACATCTTGCGAACCAGACTGTCTTCAGAAACCTGACAAGCCTGTGCGCCAAGACGCATCGTGCCACCCAGATCGCTCTTCTCGGTACGGACTTCGACGTTACCGTCTTCATCACGCCATTCGGTGATAAGCGCCACAACAGGGTACTTACAGTCTGGCACAAATTCCGTAGAGTTCGCGTTTTCCATACCCACTACGTTACGAGCAAACTCAATCAATGCAACCTGCATACCCAGGCAAATGCCAAGGTAAGGAATATTATTTTCACGCGCAAAGCGTGCGGTAGCGATCTTGCCTTCTACACCGCGGTAGCCGAAGCCGCCAGGGATCAGAATAGCATCCAGATCTTTCAGAATTTCGACGCCGCGCGTTTCAACATCCTGCGAATCAATCAGCTTGATGTTAACAGTGACGCGATTCTTCAGACCACCGTGTTTCAGCGCTTCGATGACTGACTTATAGGCATCTGGCAGTTCAATGTACTTGCCAACCATACCGATAGTCACTTCGCCTGCCGGATTCGCTTCTTCGTAAATAACCTGTTCCCATTCGGACAAGTTAGCTTCAGGAACGTTCAAGCTGAATCGTTTACAAATATAATCGTCCAGACCCTGTGATTTCAACAGGCCCGGGATTTTATAAATGGAATCGACGTCTTTTAGAGAAATTACAGCCTTTTCAGCAACGTTACAGAACAATGCAATTTTCGCACGTTCGTTAGCTGGAACGGCACGATCGGAACGGCAAATCAGGATATCCGGCTGGATACCGATAGAGAGCAGTTCTTTCACGGAGTGCTGAGTCGGTTTAGTTTTCACTTCACCGGCAGCGGCCATGTAAGGCACCAGCGTCAGGTGCATAAACAGCGCGTGTTCGCGGCCAATATCTACCGCCAGCTGACGAATCGCTTCCAGGAATGGCAGAGATTCGATATCACCGACCGTACCGCCAATTTCAACCAGCACAACGTCGTGGCCTTCGCCACCGGCAACGATGCGCTCTTTGATTGCATTGGTGATATGCGGGATAACCTGAACGGTTGCGCCTAAGTAGTCGCCACGGCGCTCTTTACGCAGAACGTCAGAGTAGATACGACCCGTAGTGAAGTTGTTGCGGCGACTCATTTTGGTACGAATGAAGCGCTCGTAGTGACCTAAGTCCAGATCGGTTTCAGCGCCGTCTTCGGTAACGAACACTTCACCGTGCTGGATTGGGCTCATGGTGCCTGGATCGACGTTGATGTACGGATCCAATTTCATCATGGTCACATTGAGGCCACGGGCTTCAAGAATGGCCGCGAGAGAGGCTGCGGCAATGCCTTTACCCAGAGAGGATACAACCCCGCCGGTCACAAAAATATAGTTCGTTGTCATGCTGAACCTGAGAAGTTAGGTTGGAATGATGGAATAACCAGGACGGGAAAGTAGTATACCCGAACACGGCGAGTGCCACAAACTTTCATTCTCCGTCTCCTGACTCAGGCTTTGACAAACATAGGGAGTGAGAAAATAGCCGCTTTTGGGTAATTGTTTTTGACGCAAATCAAGCGCTTGTCATTTAAAAAATCACACATAATGCGCTTGATCGCGAAATTTCGTTAGAGATCATGTTCCTGGCGTTTTACTTCCTGCCACACCTCTTCCATCAAATCGAGGTCAACACCGGTCATTTCCAGGCCTCGGGCGGCGACAATGCGCTCAACTTCGCGGAAACGACGCTCAAATTTAAGGTTGGCTTTTTGCAGCGCGGTTTCCGCTTTTACCCCTAAATGACGGGATAAATTAACCGTCGCAAAAAGTAAATCGCCCATCTCCTCTTCCAGTTTGGCTTCATCAACCACGGCCTGCTTTGCTTCGTGCATCACTTCATCAATTTCTTCATGCACTTTATCCAGCACCGGTCCTAATGAGGTCCAGTCAAACCCTACGGTTGAGCAACGTTTCTGAATTTTATGGGCGCGCATGAGCGCTGGCAGGTTCAGCGGGATATCATCCAGCGCGGAATGCTGCGATTTTTCAGCCCGTTCAGCACTTTTGATTTGCTCCCAACGGGCCAGCACTTCGGTACTGTTGTTTGCTGTCGCCTCACCAAAGATGTGCGGGTGACGACGCTCAAGTTTGTCACTGATGGCAGCGCAAATATCGTCGAAATCGAAACGCGCTTCTTCCTGAGCCATTTGCGCGTAAAACACCACCTGGAACAGCAGGTCGCCCAGTTCGCCGCGCAGATCGTCAAAATCTTCGCGCGAAATAGCGTCCAGCACTTCGTACGTTTCTTCGAGGGTGTAAGGCGCGATGGTGGCGAAAGTCTGCTCTTTGTCCCACGGACAGCCGTTTTCCGGGTCACGCAGGCGTTTCATTATGCCGAGCAGGCGGTCGATTTGGGTCATGAGGAGTTCCTGGTAAAAATGAGAAACGCCGGGCGGCAATGACGCCTTACCCGGCTGATAAAAGAGGATTAACCGCCGTGCAGACGACGGGCGTCAATCACATCCGGCACCTGGTTCAGTTTGCCAAGCACGCGGCCCAGCACCTGCAGGTTGTAGATTTCGATCGTCATATCGATGGTGGCGAGCTGCTCGCGCGTGTCGCTACGACTCGCCACGCCCAGCACGTTGACCTTCTCATTGGCAAGAATCGTGGTGATGTCACGCAGCAAACCGCTACGGTCATTGGCCGTGACGCGCACCACCAGCGAGTAACCGGCGGAATAGCTTTCGCCCCACACCGCATCCACGATGCGTTCCGGCGCATGAGATTGCAGCTCGGCCAACTGGTCGCAGTCCGAACGGTGAATTGAAATTCCCCGCCCCTGAGTAATAAAGCCGACAATGTCATCGCCAGGGATCGGCTGGCAGCAGCGGGCAATGTGGTGCATCAAATTGCCGACACCTTCAACCACTACGCGGCCATTGTCTTTGCTGCGATGCGGTGGCGTGTAGGTTTTCTGCTGAAGCTGTTTCAGCGCAGCTGCATCTTGTTCAGCCGCGCTCGGCTTATTGAACTTCGACTGCAGGAAATTCACCATCTGGTTGAGGCGAATATCGCCCCCGCCAATAGCCGCCAACAGCTCATCCATTTCGTTGAAGTTGTAGCGCGGCAACAGGTGTTTTTCTGCTTCTTTCAGGTTGATGCCTAAATGTTCCAGCTCATCATCCAAAATCTGGCGACCCGCGATGATATTTTTGTCGCGATCTTGCTTACGGAACCAGGCATGGATTTTGGAGCGGCCACGGCTGGTAGTGACATAACCGAGGTTCGGGTTTAGCCAGTCGCGGCTTGGGTTCGGCTGTTTCTGGGTGATGATTTCAATCTGATCGCCCATCTGTAGCTGATAGGTAAACGGCACGATGCGGCCGCCAATCTTCGCCCCGATGCAGCGATGCCCCACATCGCTGTGAATGTGGTAAGCAAAATCGAGCGGCGTTGAACCTGTCGGCAGGTCAACTACATCCCCTTTTGGCGTAAAGACATACACCCGGTCGTCAAAGACCTGGCTGCGCACTTCGTCGAGCAATTCGCCCGAATCGGCCATCTCTTCTTGCCAGGCGATAAGCTTACGCAGCCAGGCAATACGATCTTCGTGGCCGGTACGCGTTCCGGTAGACGGGCCTTCTTTGTATTTCCAGTGTGCCGCGACGCCAAGCTCGGCGTCTTCATGCATCTGTTTGGTACGAATCTGAATTTCAACCGTTTTGCCGCCAGGACCCAGCACAACGGTGTGAATAGACTGATAGCCGTTCGGTTTGGGGTTGGCGACGTAATCGTCAAACTCATCCGGTAAATGACGGAAGTGAGTATGCACTATCCCCAGCGCGGCGTAGCAGTCCTGCAAACGATCGGCGACGATGCGCACAGCGCGCACGTCAAACAGCTCATCAAAGGCAAGATGCTTTTTCTGCATTTTGCGCCAGATGCTGTAGATGTGTTTCGGTCGGCCATACACTTCGGCCCGCACGTTTTCTTCTTTCATCGCCTGACGCAATCCACCGACAAACTCGTCGATATAGTGCTCGCGATCGATACGGCGCTCGTGCAGCAGTTTGGCAATGCGTTTGTATTCCGCAGGGTGCAGATAGCGGAAGCAGTAATCCTCAAGCTCCCATTTCAGCTGTCCGATGCCTAAACGGTTAGCAAGAGGCGCATAGATATTGGTGCACTCTTTTGCTGCCAGCACGCGCTCATCTTCAGGTGCATCTTTCACTTCGCGCAGGTGGGCAACGCGTTCGGCCAGCTTGATGACGACGCAGCGGAAATCATCCACCATCGCCAGTAGCATGCGGCGAACGTTATCAACCTGTTCGGAGGAGACCGAGTCCGTGTGAGCCGCTTTAAGCTGACGAATGGCAGCCATATCGCGCACGCCGTGAATCAGTTCAACTACGGGTTTTCCTACGCTCTCACGCAGCACATCTTCGCTGACCACGTCGGCATCCGCCAGTGGGAACAGCAGCGCGGCCTGCAGCGTTTCGATATCCATGTTGAGCATGGAGAGGATTTCGACCATCTCGATGCCGCGCCATAACACCAAATCGGCGTCAGCATGGCCCTGCGTCATGCGCAGACAATAGGCCCAGGTTTCGGTTAAGCGTTCACACGACTGCTGGCTGGAAATCCCCAGACTTGCGATCCATTTTTGTGGGTCAAACTCACCAGCTTTATTGAGATGTGCACTTCTTACCGCAACCATCGTCCTCTCCTTTAGGGACAAGGGCCTGTCGAATTCGACAAGCCGAAACTAATCACTAGAGCTGAAACAACACCATTGATTCCAGGTGCCCAGTGTGCGGGAACATATCCAGCATTGCCAGACGCTGAATTTGGTAACCCGCACTTAATAATGCCTCGCTGTCCCGCGCTAATGTCGCTGGGTTACAGGAAACATAGACCACGCGTTTTGGCGCGAGTTTAATTATATGCTGCATTACGCCTGGCGCACCCGCGCGTGCGGGATCGAGTAAAATTTTATCAAAACCGTGCTGCGCCCAGGGCTGTTGAGTGACATCCTCTTCAAGGTTTTCATGGAAGAATGTCACATTATCCAACGTGTTATGACGCGCATTTTGCTGCCCTTTTTCGACCAGCGCATTGACGCCTTCGACGCCGACGACGCTGGCTGCTCGTTGCGCCAGAGGCAAGGTAAAATTCCCCATGCCGCAAAACAGGTCGAGCACTCGGTCACCGGGCTGAATATCAAGCCACTCAATCGCTTTCGCGACCATCTGCTGGTTCACACCGTCGTTCACCTGGATGAAATCGCGCGGACTGAACGTTAAGCGTAGTCCGTCAGAGAGATACCAGGGATCGTCACCCGACACGCGCTCAAGTATCTCGCTTTGTGGCGCGAGAAAAAGCGTCAGTTCATGAGAATGCGAAAAGCGTTCCAGTTTTTCGCGATCCGGAGCGGAAAGTGGCGCAGTGTGGCGCAGTACCATCAGCGGCCCATTATCAGCAAGGACTAGCTCAACATGTCCCAGCGCACGCGCGCCCTGCAAATCAGAAAGACAGTTGCGCAAATGCGGGAGCAATGCCTCAAGATGGGGCACCAAAACGGGGCACTGCTTCACATCCACGATGTCACTGGAGGCGGCTTTGCGAAAACCCATCGCCAGTTTTTGCGTTTTGGGTTCATAGCTCAGGCTCAGACGCGCCCGGCGGCGATATCCCCAGGGCTCCCCGGAGATGATCTCATTCACCTCATGTTTCATCAGACGCGCCAGCGCAGTGCTTTTGCTGCTCTGTTGTAGCGCAACGCTCGCATGCTGCTGCTGGCAGCCACCGCACACGCCAAAATGCGGACAGCGTGGCGCAACGCGTTCAGGACTATCATTAAGGCGACGTTTTACCTGACCACGTGAATACTTGCTTTTGTCTTCCGTCAGGGTGACTTCGGCCCGTTCATTCGGTAATAATCCGGGAATAAACAAGGCTTTGCCATTATGACGCGCAACGCCCTGACCAAACGGGTCCAGGTCTGTGGCTTCAACAGTTATGATCTGACGCGTCGTCACGCGTCGCTTTGCAGAGTAGAATTGCGCCATCGCCGAGAATTTTCTCAAAAAAACATAATGACCCTAATTGTCCCATAACGGAACGCCATGACCAACTACAGCCTGCGCGCACGCATGATGATTTTGATTCTCGCCCCGACCGTTCTGATCGGTTTGCTGTTGAGCATCTTCTTTGTTGTGCACCGTTACAATGACTTGCAGCGTCAACTGGAAGATGCGGGCGCCAGCATCATCGAACCGCTGGCCGTGTCGAGTGAATACGGCATGAATCTGCAAAATCGTGATTCTCTCGGGCAGCTCATCAGCGTGTTGCATCGCCGCCATTCAGAGATCGTGCGCGCTATTTCCGTGTATGACGAAAATAATCGCCTGTTCGTCACCTCGAATTTTCATCTCGATCCCAGTGAGCTGAAAATCGCCGACGGCGTGCCCTTCCCGCGTCATCTGACGGTGGTAAGGCGTGGCGATATTATGATTCTGCGTACGCCGATTTTATCGGAGAGCTATTCGCCGGATGAATCCGCCGTATCAGACGCCAAGGCCAGCAAGAATATGTTGGGATATGTGGCGCTGGAGTTGGATCTCAAGTCAGTGCGGCTCCAGCAGTACAAAGAAATATTTATCTCCAGCGTGATGATGCTGTTTTGTATCGGGATTGCGCTCATTTTCGGCTGGCGTTTAATGCGCGACGTCACCAGTCCCATTCGTAATATGGTGAATACCGTTGACCGTATCCGCCGCGGGCAGCTCGACAGTCGTGTCGAAGGGTTTATGCTCGGCGAACTGGATATGCTGAAAAACGGCATTAACTCGATGGCGATGTCGCTGGCGGCCTATCACGAAGAGATGCAGCATAACGTCGATCAGGCCACCTCGGATCTGCGCGAAACCCTTGAGCAGATGGAGATCCAGAACGTCGAGCTGGATTTAGCGAAAAAACGCGCTCAGGAAGCCGCGCGTATTAAATCAGAATTCCTCGCCAATATGTCCCACGAGCTGCGCACGCCGCTGAACGGGGTAATTGGCTTTACGCGCCTGACGTTAAAATCGGAGCTCAATCCCACCCAGCGCGATCATCTGCATACCATTGAGCGTTCAGCCAATAATCTGCTGGCGATCATTAACGACGTGCTTGATTTCTCTAAGCTGGAAGCGGGCAAGCTGATCCTCGAAAGCATTCCTTTCCCGCTGCGCAGCACCCTGGATGAAATCGTGACGCTACTTGCGCACTCCTCGCACGACAAAGGTCTTGAGCTGACGCTGAACATCAAAAATGACGTGCCGGATAATGTCATCGGCGATCCGCTGCGTCTCCAGCAGGTGATCACTAATCTGGTGGGGAACGCGATTAAATTTACCGAAAACGGAAACATTGACGTTCTGGTCGAAAAGCGTGCGATCAGCAATAACAAACTCCAGATTGAGGTGCAGATCCGCGATACCGGCATTGGGATCCCTGAGCGGGATCAGTCGCGGCTGTTCCAGGCTTTCCGCCAGGCGGATGCCAGTATTTCTCGTCGCCACGGCGGGACAGGATTAGGGCTGGTGATCACCCAAAAACTGCTCAAAGAGATGGGCGGGGATATCTCCTTCCACAGCCAGCCCAATCGCGGATCGACGTTCTGGTTCCATATCAGTCTCGACCTGAATCCCAACGTGGTGACCGACGGCCCAATGACACACTGCCTGCGCGGCATGCGTCTGGCCTATGTCGAACCGAACGCCGCAGCGGCCCAAAGTACGCTGGATGTGCTCAGCACTACGCCGCTGGAGGTCATATACAGCCCCACGTTCTCTGCCCTCGCCGTCGATCATTACGACATTTTGCTGATGGGTATTCCGGTCACCTTTACGGGCGAACTGACGATGCAGCAGGAGCGGCTGACGAAAGCCGCTTCCATGACCGATTACCTGCTTCTGGCGCTGCCGTGTCACGCGCAGCTGAACGCGGAGGAGCTAAAAAATGACGGTGCGGCTGCCTGTCTGTTAAAACCGCTGACCGCAACACGTCTGCTGCCAGCGCTGACCGAATATTGCCGCATCAATCATCATGCACTCCCCGTCGCTCATGATGACCACAAGCTGCCAATGAGCGTCATGGCTGTCGATGACAATCCGGCCAACCTCAAACTCATCGGTGTGTTACTGGAAGATCAGGTGCAGCACGTTGAGCTATGCAGCAGCGGCGCACAGGCGGTGGAACATGCGAAGCAGATGCAATTTGATCTGATACTGATGGATATTCAGATGCCGGACATGGATGGCATTCGCGCCTGTGAGTTGATTCGCCAGCTCCCACATCAGCAGCAAACACCGGTGATTGCAGTGACGGCTCATGCCATGGCGGGGCAAAAAGAGAAGCTGTTGAGTGCCGGAATGAATGATTATCTGGCGAAACCGATCGACGAAGAGAAGCTGCACAGCTTGCTGTTACGCTATAAACCCGGCCTCGCGGGGGGCGCCTACATTGCCCCGTCAGAACCCGTGGAAATGACCTTTAATCCTAATGCCACACTCGACTGGCAACTGGCGCTGCATCAGGCGGCGGGTAAACCGGATTTAGCGCGAGAGATGCTGCAAATGCTGATCGCCTTCCTGCCGGAAATCCGGAATAAAGTAGAAGAACAGCTGGTGGGTGAAAACCCGGAAGATCTGCTTGAGGCCATTCATAAATTGCACGGCAGTTGCAGCTACAGCGGCGTGCCGCGCCTGAAAAGTCTCTGCCAATTGCTTGAGCAGCAGTTGCGTTCCGGTACGCCTGAGTCAGAGCTGGAGCCAGAGTTTCTCGAATTGCTGGATGAAATGGATAACGTTACGCGCGAAGCGAGAAAAATGCTGGGATAAGAAAATCAGGGGATATTACATCCCCTTTCCCGCCAGCAACGTCGCCGCGATATTTCTCGCGGTCATGCGCACGTTTTCTGCGGCATTTTCTAACGCATCTTCCAGAGAGCAAACGCTATAAATCACGCTGAACACCGCATCGATGCCGTGCTCATGCACCACGCCAACATCCGCCGTCAAGCTCCCCGCAATACCGATCACGGGCTTGTTGTAACGTTTGGCGACTTTCGCCACGCCGACCGGCACTTTGCCATGTATCGTCTGGCTGTCGATGCGCCCTTCGCCGGTGATCACTAAGTCGGCATCAGCAACATGCTTATCCAGATGCAAAGCGTCGGTGACAATCTCAATGCCCTGGCGTAACTCCGCGCCGCAAAACGCGTACAGCGCTGCGCCCATGCCACCCGCTGCGCCGCCGCCCGCAAGATTGAGCACGTCTTTATCCAGATCGCGGGAGATGATTCGCGCAAAGTGCGCCAGGGACTGATCCAGCTTACTGACCATTTCCGGGGTCGCCCCTTTTTGCGGGCCAAACACCGCTGATGCGCCTTCATCGCCGGTTAACGGGTTGGTGACATCGCATGCCACTTCGATGCAGCACTCCGCCAGACGGGAATCCAGCGTGTTGGTATCAATACGTGCCAGCGTGCCCAGCTCGCCGCCGCCGTGCCCAATTTGATGGCCTTGGGCGCTCAGCAGTTTCGCCCCCAGCGCCTGCACCATTCCGGCTCCGCCGTCGTTAGTGGCACTTCCACCAAGACCAATAATGATGTGTTTTACCCCCGCATCCAGGGCATGACGAATGAGTTCGCCTGTGCCCCAGGAGGTGGTTTTGAGTGGATTACGTAAGGATGAGGCGACAAGTTCAAGGCCGCTCGCTGCCGCCATTTCGATAAACGCGCTTTGTTCGTCCCCGGATAATCCGTAGAACCCTTCAACGTTTTCGCCCAACGGCCCGGTGACCTGGACGTTAATGATTTTGCCCTGTGTGGCCGCCACCATCGCTTCGACCGTGCCTTCGCCGCCGTCGGCTACCGGTAATTTGACATACTGCGCCGAAGGAAAGATCTTGCTAAATCCCTGCTCGATCGCCGTCGCCACCTCAAGAGCACTCAAACTTTCCTTATACGAGTCCGGTGCGATTACAATTTTCATAAGCCATCCTTACGCCTGTTAACTTCGTTGAGCATACACCCGTGCAGAGTGCAAAAATGCCGACTCCCGCAGGAACCGGCATTCACACCTAACGCACCATGCAAGGACGCTTATTATTAAAGGTCCAGTCCGGGATTAAATACTGCATCGCCATCGCATCATCACGTGCGCCCAGGCCATGCTTCTGATACAGCTCGTGCGCTTTCATTAGCTGATCCATATCGAGTTCGACGCCTAAGCCTGGGGTGGTGGGTACGTTTACCATTCCGCCTTTGATCTCGAACGGCTGTTTGGTCAGGCGCTGGTTGCCCTCCTGCCAGATCCAGTGGGTGTCGATAGCGGTGATTTTCCCTGGCGCTGCGGCAGCTACATGGGTAAACATTGCTAACGAAATATCAAAGTGGTTGTTGGAGTGCGAACCCCAGGTCAGCCCGAATTCGTGGCACATTTGCGCCACACGCACCGAGCCTTGCATGGTCCAGAAATGCGGATCGGCCAGCGGAATATCAACCGATTGCAGCGAAAGGGTGTGCCCCATCTGACGCCAGTCGGTGGCAATCATATTTGTCGCCGTTGGCAGACCCGTCGCCCGACGGAATTCGGCCATCACTTCACGACCGGAAAACCCTTGCTCAGCGCCACACGGATCTTCGGCATAGGCCAGCACGCCTTTCAGCCGCTTACCAATGCTGATGGCTTCATTGAGCGACCAGGCACCGTTGGGATCGAGCGTGACGCGCGCCTGCGGGAAGCGCTTCGCCAGGGCTTCAATCGACTCAGCCTCTTCCTCCCCCGCCAGAACGCCGCCTTTCAGTTTGAAATCGTTAAAGCCATATTTTTCGTAGGCGGCTTCAGCCAGTCGTACCACCGCATCCGGCGTCATGGCTTCGTCGTGACGCAGACGATACCAGTCGCATTTTTCGTCCGGCTGGCTTTGGTATTCCAGCGGCGTCAGTGTGCGATCGCCCACGAAGAACAGATAGCCGAGCATTTCGACTTCGCTCCGTTGCTGGCCTTCGCCCAGCAATGAGGCGACGTTAACGCCGAGATGCTGCCCCAGCAGATCCAGCATCGCCGCTTCGATCCCCGTCACCACATGAATGGTGGTGCGCAGGTCAAATGTTTGTAGCCCTCGACCGCCCGCATCGCGATCGGCAAAGGTGTTACGCACCACGTTTAAGACGTTTTTGTATTCGCCAAGCGTTTTACCCACCACTAATGGGATCGCGTCCTCCAGGGTTTTGCGGATCTTCTCGCCGCCCGGAATTTCACCCACGCCGGTATGGCCTGAGTTGTCTTTAATGATGACGATATTGCGGGTAAAGAACGGGGCATGCGCGCCGCTCAGGTTCATCAGCATGCTGTCGTGGCCCGCCACCGGGACAATCTGCATTGACGTCACAACAGGGGTAGAGAAAGTGCTCATCATTCCATCCTTTTAATCAGTGGCGACCGAACGCCGGGCGTTTGCGGTCAAATGTCCAGCCGGGAACAAGATATTGCATCGGACCCGCATCATTACGCGCGCCGCCTGGCAGCTTCTTGTAAAGCTCATGCGCCTTATGGATTTGATCCCAGTCCAGTTCGACGCCTAATCCCGGTGCATCCGGTACGGCGATTTTGCCGTTTTTAATCTCAAGGGGATTTTTGGTCAGGCGCGCGTCGCCCTCCTGCCAAATCCAATGGGTGTCGATGGCCGTTGGCGTACCCGGCGCAGCGGCACCAACGTGCGTGAACATCGCCAGTGAGATATCAAAATGATTATTGGAGTGGCAACCCCAGGTCAGGCCCCAGTCGTCGCAGAGTTGCGCGACACGCACTGCGCCTGAAAGCGTCCAGAAATGCGGATCGGCCAACGGAATATCGACTGAATTCAGCATGACCGCGTGACCCATTTCTCGCCAGTTGGTGGCGATCATATTGGTCGCCACCGGCAATCCTGTTGCGCGACGGAATTCAGCCATCACTTCGCGTCCTGAAAAACCCTGTTCCGCGCCACAAGGATCTTCCGCATAGGTCAGCACGTCGTTCAGCCCTTTGCACAGGGAAATGGCTTCATCCAGGAGCCACGCCCCGTTGGGATCGACGGTAATACGCGCATCCGGGAAACGTTTTTTGAGTGCGCGAGCGGCCTCGATTTCCTGCTCACCCGGCAGTACGCCGCCCTTCAGTTTGAAATCTTTAAACCCATAGCGATCCTCTGCGGCTTCTGCCAGACGAACCACCGCGTCGCGGGTCAGTGCCTCCTGGTGACGCAAGTGGTACCAGTCATGATTGCCCGCAGTGTTTTCCAGATACGGCAGATCGGTTTTAGTGCGATCGCCCACGTAGAAGAGATATCCCAGCACCGTCACCGCATCGCGCTGTTTGCCCGGGCCGAGCAGTTCACACACCGGGACGTTCAGCGTTTTTCCGAGAAGGTCAAGCAGCGCCGCTTCTAGCGCGGCGACAGCGTTCACGCGCAGTTCAAACGTCCAGGCACCTTTGCCGAACGTATCGAAATCAGCCGCCTGATTGCCCTTGTGCACTTGCTGCACCACGTTGTTCAGTCGGGCAATTTCCCGACCGATGACCATCGGAATGGCATCAAGCAGCGTCTGGAGAATCACTTCGCCGCCTGGCGCTTCCCCTACGCCGGTGTTCCCGGCGCTGTCGGTGAGAACCACGATATTGCGCGTGAAATACGCATTATGCGCGCCGCCAATATTGAGCAGCATACTGTCGTAGCCGGCCACCGGAATGACCTGCATATCGGTAATCACTGGGCTGGATTGCGTATTCATTATGTGCGCCCCACAATAGGTTTCAATTCCACACGTTTGATATCGCCCACCAGCACCAGATAGCTCAAGACTGCGACCAGAGCGTGAACGCCAACATAGATGAGCGCCCCATTAAACGATCCGGTGGTGCCGACGATATAGCCAATCGCAATCGGTGTGACGATCCCGGAGATATTGCCGAACATGTTGAACAGACCGCCGCTGAGACCGCTGATCTCTTTCGGCGCCGTATCCGCCATGACCGCCCAACCCAATGCGCCAATGCCTTTGCCGAAGAACGCCAGCGCCATAAAGCCGACAATCATCCACTCTACGTCGACGTAGTTACAGAACACCATCGACATTGAAAGCAGCATTCCCACCACGATCGGCGTTTTACGTGCAATGTTGAGCGATCCGGTACGCCGCATCAGCCAGTCTGAAATCACCCCGCCCAGCACGCCGCCGATAAAGCCGCACACCGCAGGGACAGAGGCGATAAAGCCCGCTTTCAGAATCGACATGCCGCGTGCCTGCACCAGATACACCGGGAACCAGGTAATAAAGAAGTAAGTCAAAGCGTTGATGCAGTATTGACCGAGGTAGATACCGATCATCATGCGTGAGCCGATAAGCTGTTTGATCTGGCCCCATTTTTGGCTGAACGGTACTTTTTCTTTGGTACTTTTCTGATCCATGTTGATCAGCGCACCGCCTTCAGCAATGTATTCCAGCTCTTTCTTGTTTACGCCCGGATGTTGATTGGGTTCGTGGATCACTTTTAGCCAGACAAAGCTGATGATGATCCCAAGGCCGCCCATAAAGAAGAACACATGTGACCAACCCACTTCATGCGTTAACCAGCCCATGATCGGCGCGAAGATCACCGTGGCGAAATACTGTGCGGAGTTAAAAATCGCGACTGCCGTGCCCCTTTCTTGAGCGGGAAACCAGGCGGCGACGATACGGCTATTGCCCGGGAATGATGGCGCTTCGGCCAGCCCCACCAGGAAACGTAAGGTGAAGAGTGCAATGATAATGCCGAAACCGTTGAAGACATCGACAAAGCCCTGCAACAGCGTAAACAGGGACCATATAAAGATGGACCAGAAATAGACACGTTTTGAGCCGAAGCGGTCAAGCAACCAGCCGCCGGGGATTTGGCCAATCACGTAGGCCCAAGAAAATGCAGAGAAGACATATCCCATACCGACCGCATCGAGACCAATGTCTTTTGCCATTTCAGAACCGGCAATCGACAGTGTGGCGCGGTCGCCATAGTTGAAGGACGTGACGATAAACAGCATCACCACTATCCAGTAGCGAGCATTGGTGCGCTTCTCTGCGCTGCTCGCCGCGTGGCTTAATGTACTCATTGTTGCACTCCTGAATCGTAGCTTTCGCCAGGTTCATTCTGTACGGCACAACCTGTAGGGTAATCAGAATGAGAGGTTAGTGTTTGCAGTTTTGGTACGGCTTTGTGCCGTTTTATTGTGTCTAACTGCCTTTTTGGTAACTGACGAGGAAAGTATATGTAAGGACTCTCGCCCCTCTCACCGTGCAACGACACAACATTGACGGGCGTGTTTGAGGTTGTTTGAGGCATAAGCACAACGCAATGGAAGGGACTTCACGAAAACGCAGATACGGGAATAAAGAGAGAGAAGTAAACAGAAGAGTGTGAATCAGGTCGCTTGACGCGAGGATAACGCCCTCCGCAGACGGGAGGGCGAAAGATTATTTGAGTAACGAGCCCCAGTTTTCGACCCAGGGGTTTGATTCACTTTCAGGCTCAGGATGCTCGCTTGCATCAATCATCAGCATATCGCCGACGCGTTGAGCGCTTTGCTCCTGCAGTAGCGCGTCAAACTGCTTACCGCCGCCGCAGAAATGGCTATAACTGCTGTCACCCAGAGCGATAATGCCGTAGTGAACATCAGGCTGATAACCCAGCTTATGTTTGATGCCCTGGAAAAGCGGAACGATGCTGTCGGGCAGATCGCCCTGTCCGGTTGTAGAGGTCACCACCAGCACATACTGATTTTTGTACTTTTCCCAGTCGGCCAGATCCGGATCTTCAAAGACGGTCGCTTTATGGCCCATCCCGGCCAGGATCGCTTCGGCTTCTTCGGCCACCAGTAGCGAGTTGCCGTACATCGTGCCGACAAAAATTCCGACTTCAGCCATGCTTAACGCCCTCGATTATTGCTCTTGCTGTTCATCCTGAACGTTGCTGGCGACAAACTCAACCCTTTCATTTTCGGGGAGTTGTCCCAGCCAGCCAAACTGTGATAGCGCATGCATCCATACATCGTCCAGACCCGCACGAATCACCAGCGGTTCGCCGGTAAAAGGGTGCGTCAGGCTGAGCTGGCTGGCGTGTAGCATCAATCGGTCACAACCAAAGTGCTCGGCCGCACTGCGGTTCTGGCGCAAATCGCCGTGTTTGCTGTCACCAATAATCGGATGACGCAGGTGAGAAAGATGGCGACGCAACTGGTGTTTACGTCCAGTTTTGGGTTCCAGTTCTACCAAACCATAACGTGTCGTTGGGAACTTCCCTGTCGCAACGGGCATTTCAACGGTGGCGAGACCACGGTAATCCGTCACTGCAGGCTGAGGATCTTTGTTTTCGCGGGCAAATTTGTCTGCGATTTTATCCAGCTCTTCAACCAACGGATAATCGAGCGTCGCTTCATCCATCAGCCAGCCACGCACGATAGCGTGGTAGCGTTTTTGAATTTGATGCTGCTCGAACTGCTGGGAGAGCAAACGTCCGGCTTCGCTGGAAAGGCCCATCAGCAAAACGCCGGACGTGGGTCTGTCGAGGCGGTGTACGGTAAAAACGTGCTGACCAATCTGGTCGCGCACGGTTTGCATTACCACGACTTTTTCATCGCGATCCAGCCAGCTACGGTGAACCAACCAGCCTGACGGCTTGTTAACGGCAACGATCCATTCATCCTGATACAGGATCTCAATGGTCATACGTTATTTCCGGCAAAGAGTTTGTCCAGACGCTGCAGCTCAATCAATACCCCTTCCCGTTGCGGGTGGGACGTATCGAGCGCCATTTCATAATAGGGGCTAACGGCAAAATCATGCGGAAGGGGGTGACCGCCGTCCAGCAAAGCGTGCAGGCGCGGAATCAGCACCCATTGTAACCACTCGAAAGGCTCGAGCGTATCCAGGCAAAATGGCTGCGTGCTTTCGAAAGCCTCTGCCTGCGGCGCCATTTCTTGCCACAGCTGGTGGTGGCGCAAAAGGGATTCGATAGCGTGCAACTGAGCACGAACGCTGTCGTGATGCGTCATAAATACCTCAACTGAAAAACTGAACGGCGCGCAGCATAGCATTGCGTGACGCAGAAACAAAAAAAGGGAGCACTGTATAAACAGTGCTCCCGGTTCGTTTCGCAGCATTCCAGCTACAATTTGTGCTCCCTGCTCGTCCGTGACAACTTTTCCTGTGGCCCGAGGGCCTGGTCGTCCGTAAACCGCGCATCCTGCTCACATCATCCTGATGTGAATGTTTCATCCCGAAACGTCCTGATCTTCCTGACCCACCGGGCATCCTGACCGGTTCTCTTTCTCCTTCCTGGAGGTGTCCCTTACGCGTCCTGCGTGATCCTTTTTACTTCATCCTGAAGCCTTCCTGCAGCGCCATCCTGACGTATCCTCGGTGAAAAACGTCATCATCCTGATGTTCGCTTCTCGTGTCGGCATCCTGTCGACCTGTATAGGATTACCCATTCCGCTTCGTCTTACAACCCATCCGAAGAGGCTCACAGCAAGCCCACTCACAATAAAAGCGCTTAAAATTCATATCAATCAATTGAAAGTAAACGAATTTAATGAGGAGACTTACGAAATCAAAGCGGCGTGTAACGGTGATCTCTCACAACCCGTGTAAGAGATCTCTCACAAAAGACGTACGGCGTTGGATTACAAAACCGGCTCAAGTTGATTGAGGAAATTCGCAAGTGAGGGCGCGAGAACGTCGCGTTTGCGGGTGCCGAGCGTTTCTTTAATGACTTCACCATTCAGATTACAGACAGCAATCACATCCAGTTCGCTGTCCAGCGTGGCGATAAAGAGCGTCGGGGCAAGTTTCAGGCGTTTTTGCGTCACCAGATGCCCAATCAGATTCTCCTGAACCCGCTGGAAATCATTTTCGCTCCAGGTCTGGAGCAGCGTCATCGTTTCATTAGCGAAACGAGCCTGCATATCCCCGGCAAACTGTGTGGTGTAAAACGCATGAACCGCTGGTTGTACCACGATGTCCATCGCGCGCTCAACTGCATTTACAGTCTGCTCAAGTGAGAACGGCTGGGGCTGCCAGAGAATTTTGTCGTCCATCGTGGTGATAATGCATGGCGACGGCACACCGTATAACTCTTCACTTTGCGGCCACGTTCCATTCATTTCATGCCATGCGTCGCAATAGCGTGCAGTGAATGCCGTCAGGGCATTTGCAGTCTCAATATCCACCGATTTCTCTCTTCACGTCAGACAGGATAAACTTGGGTTTATAGTGTACCTGCAAAGTGGCAATGAAACATGTCTTACGAAAATCATCAGGCGTTAACGGGTTTAACGCTGGGCAAAACAACCGATTACCGCGACACCTACGACGCTAGCCTGCTGCAAGGCGTTCCGCGCAGTCTTAATCGCGATCCACTCGGGCTGCGCGCCGACGCGCTACCTTTTGTCGGCGGCGATATCTGGACGCTCTATGAACTCTCCTGGCTGAATGCGCGCGGCTTGCCACAGGTGGCCGTAGGTCACGTTGAGCTGGATTACGCCAGCGTGAACCTGGTGGAATCTAAAAGCTTCAAGCTTTACCTGAACAGCTTTAATCAGACACGATTTGATTCCTGGAATGACGTGCAACGTACGCTTGAGCGCGATCTCAGCGCCTGTGCGCAGGGCAACGTGACTGTGGCCTTGTATTGTCTGCACGAGCTGGAAGGACAGCCCATCGCCCACTTCCATGGCGCCTGCATTGACGATCAGGATATTGAAATCGACAACTACGAATTCAGCACTGACTATCTCGAAAACGCCACCGACAGCAAAGTGGTGGAAGAGACGCTGGTTAGCCATTTACTGAAATCGAACTGTCTGATCACCCATCAGCCAGACTGGGGCTCGGTGCAGATTCAGTATCGTGGCCCGAAAATTGACCGGGAAAAACTGCTCCGCTATCTGGTGTCGTTCCGTCATCACAACGAATTCCACGAGCAGTGCGTAGAGCGTATCTTTAATGATATTCAGCGCTTCTGCCAACCGGAAAAACTGAGCGTCTATGCGCGTTACACCCGTCGCGGCGGCCTGGATATTAACCCGTGGCGCACCAATACCGAATTTGCTCCCGCGATTGGGCGTCTGGTCCGTCAGTAATTTTTTTCACGATTTGCGCGGTTCATTCCGCGCTTGAGGTTGTGAAACGTCATAAGCCAGGGCTATTGTAATCAACAGGGAAAGAAGATCTTCGTCCCATAAGGAGCTCACTTGATTACACATATTAGCCCGCTTGGCTCAATGGATATGTTGTCTCAGCTGGAAGTGGACATGCTTAAACGCACGGCCAGCAGTGACCTGTATCAACTGTTTCGCAACTGTTCACTTGCCGTTCTGAACTCCGGAAGTCTGACAGATAACAGCAAAGAGCTGCTGTCTCGTTTTGAAAGTTTTGATATCAACGTGTTACGCCGCGAACGTGGCGTAAAGCTTGAAGTGATTAACCCACCGGAAGATGCCTTTGTCGACGGGCGAATTATTCGCTCATTGCAGGCCAACCTGTTCGCCGTCCTGCGCGATATCCTGTTTGTTAACGGACAAATTCACAACGCCGGTCGCTTCCAGCATCTAAATCTGGAAAGCTCGGTCCACATGACTAACCTGGTGTTCTCCATTCTGCGTAACGCCCGTGCTCTGCACGTGGGCGAAGCGCCGAACATGGTCGTCTGCTGGGGCGGCCACTCCATCAATGAAACGGAATATCTTTACGCCCGCCGGGTTGGCACACAGCTTGGACTGCGCGAACTGAATATTTGTACCGGCTGCGGCCCAGGCGCGATGGAAGCCCCAATGAAAGGCGCGGCGGTTGGCCACGCGCAGCAGCGTTATAAAGAAGGCCGATTTATTGGTATGACCGAACCGTCTATTATTGCCGCTGAACCGCCGAATCCGCTGGTTAATGAACTGATTATCATGCCGGATATCGAAAAACGTCTTGAGGCGTTCGTGCGTATCGCGCACGGGATAATCATCTTCCCGGGTGGTGTGGGTACCGCTGAAGAACTGCTTTACCTGCTGGGTATCCTGATGAATCCGGCCAATAAAAACCAGATTCTTCCGTTGATCCTGACCGGCCCTAAAGAGAGCGCGGACTATTTCCGCGTTCTGGATGAATTTATTGTCCATACGCTCGGCGAAGCCGCACGAAGCCATTACCGCATTATTGTTGACGATGCGGCAGAAGTGGCGCGTCAGATGAAAAAAGCGATGCCGCTGGTGAAAGAAAACCGCCGCGACACGGGTGATGCCTACAGCTTTAACTGGTCAATTCGTATTCCACCGGATCTGCAAATGCCGTTTGAGCCATCCCATGAAAATATGGCCAATCTTAAACTGTATCCGGATCAGCCAGTTGAAGTACTGGCGGCAGACCTGCGTCGTGCGTTCTCCGGCATCGTGGCGGGCAATGTCAAAGAGGTGGGCATTCGTGCCATTGAAGAGTTTGGTCCGTACAAAATCCACGGCGATAGCGAGATGATGCGTCGCATGGACGACCTGCTACAGGGCTTTGTCGCACAGCATCGAATGAAGCTGCCCGGCTCTGCCTATATCCCTTGCTACGAAATTTGCGCGTAGCCGCATAATCTACTGCACTATTCCAAGCCGGGTTTTCACCCGGCTTTTTAATTTCATCTGATTAATCATAGGTATTACTTATCTGATTTACATTTTCGACTTGCACGCAAACGATTACCTACATTTCCAAACCGTCAATTATCAGCCTTAATCTAAATTACCCACCAGATAAAACTAAAAAAGCCAATGTTTACAGCCAATCACGCGTATATGGAGCACTAAGCTATCCTGCCATATGTCGTTAATGGTAGCCTTCGCGCCCGTAAATCCGCTTTGACGTTTTAATTACAGTTTTTTGGTCTAATAATGCCCACATTATAAGTGGATTATTGCATTTGGGATCAGGATCACTGATACATTCATTACTTAAATGTATCTTTCCGCCCGCAAATAGTTACGGGGAAAAATTATAAAAAAACCGTCACTAAACGAATTTCATATTACCGTCAGGCGTTTTTTTAATGGATTTGACCAGAAACCTGACAAATTGCTTCCTCCAGGAGAAATAGATGGAAACCACTCAAACCAGCACCATTGCTTCAACAGAATCCAGAAGTGGATGGCGCAAAACGGACACCATGTGGATGCTGGGCCTGTACGGTACAGCAATCGGTGCTGGCGTTCTTTTCCTGCCAATTAACGCAGGCGTTGGCGGTCTGATTCCGCTGATCATCATGGCAATCATTGCCTTCCCGATGACTTACTTTGCACACCGCGGCCTCACCCGTTTTGTTCTGTCCGGCAAAAACCCAGGCGAAGACATCACTGAAGTTGTTGAAGAACACTTTGGTATTGGCGCAGGTAAACTGATTACCCTGCTTTACTTCTTCGCTATCTACCCGATTCTGCTGGTTTACAGCGTGGCGATCACCAACACCGTGGAAAGCTTCATGACGCACCAGCTGCACATGACGCCACCACCGCGTGCCATTCTGTCTCTGATTCTGATCGTGGGCATGATGACTATCGTTCGTTTCGGCGAGCAGATGATCGTGAAAGCGATGAGTATTCTGGTGTTCCCGTTCGTGATTGCCCTGATGGTGCTGGCATGCTACCTGATCCCACAGTGGAACAGCTCAGCGCTGGAAACCCTCTCCTTCAGCAGTGCGTCTGCCACCGGTAACGGTTTATGGATGACCCTATGGCTGGCTATCCCGGTCATGGTTTTCTCCTTCAACCACTCCCCGATCATCTCTTCTTTCGCAGTCGCGAAACGTGAAGAATACGGTCAGGGCGCAGAGAAGAAATGCTCCAGCATCCTGGCACGCGCTCACGTCATGATGGTCATTACCGTTATGTTCTTCGTCTTCAGCTGTGTATTGAGCCTGTCCCCAGCGGATCTGGCAGCAGCAAAAGCACAGAACATTTCAATTCTGTCTTACCTGGCTAACCACTTTAACGCACCGTTGATTGCGTGGATGGCGCCAATCATCGCGATTATCGCTATTACCAAATCCTTCCTGGGCCACTACCTCGGCGCACGTGAAGGCTTCAACGGTATGGTGATTAAATCTCTGCGTGGTAAAGGCAAAAGCATTGAAATCAACAAACTGAACAAAATCACTGCATTGTTCATGCTGTTGACCACCTGGGCGGTAGCGACCATGAACCCGAGCATTCTCGGCATGATCGAAACCCTGGGCGGCCCAATCATTGCGATGATTCTGTTCCTGATGCCGATGTATGCGATTCAGAAAGTTCCGGCGATGCGTAAGTACAGCGGCCACGTCAGCAACGTATTCGTTGTGATTATGGGTCTGATTGCTATCTCCGCTATCTTCTTCTCGCTGTTCAGCTAATACCTCCCGCGCCGTCTTTGGACGGCGCACTCTTCCTCTGACTGAAAGCAATGGACGCATCATGATTAGCGTATTCGATATCTTTAAAATCGGTATTGGTCCTTCCAGCTCTCACACTGTCGGGCCGATGAAAGCCGGTAAACAATTCACGGATGACTTGATTGCACGCGGCATTCTGCACGACGTAACGCGCGTGGTTGTTGATGTATACGGTTCCCTTTCCCTGACGGGTAAAGGCCACCACACCGATATCGCCATCATTATGGGCCTGGCGGGTAACCTGCCGGACAGTGTCGACATCGATGCCATCCCTGGTTTTATCCAGGACGTTAACACTCATGGCCGCCTGCTTCTGGCAAACGGCGAGCATGAAGTGGAATTCCCGGTTGATAAGTGCATGAATTTTCATGCCGACAACCTCTCCCTGCACGAGAACGGTATGCGTATTACCGCGCTGGCAGGCGAAAAGGCTATTCACAGCCAGACTTACTATTCCATCGGCGGTGGTTTTATCGTCGACGAAGAGCACTTTGGTCAGTCGAGTGATTCATCCGTTGCCGTGCCTTATCCGTACAAAAACGCGGCGGATTTACAGCGTCACTGCCAGGAAACGGGCCTGTCGCTCTCCGGCCTGATGATGAAAAACGAACTGGCGCTGCACAGCAAAGAAGAGCTCGAGCAGCACTTCAATAACGTCTGGGATGTGATGCGTGGCGGTATTGAACGCGGCATCACCACCGAAGGCGTTTTGCCGGGCAAACTGCGCGTTCCGCGTCGTGCCGCTGCGCTGCGCCGTATGCTGGTCAGCACCGACAAAACCACGACCGACCCGATGGCCGTTGTTGACTGGATCAACATGTTCGCGCTGGCGGTAAATGAAGAAAACGCTGCGGGTGGTCGCGTGGTAACTGCACCGACTAATGGCGCGTGCGGTATCGTTCCGGCGGTTCTGGCTTATTACGATAAGTTTATCCGTGAAGTTAACGCCAACTCACTGGCGCGCTATCTGCTGGTGACCAGCGCGATTGGCTCACTTTACAAGATGAACGCGTCCATTTCTGGCGCTGAAGTTGGCTGTCAGGGCGAAGTCGGCGTTGCCTGCTCAATGGCAGCAGCAGGCCTTACTGAGCTGTTGGGCGGTAGCCCGACGCAGGTTTGCATCGCAGCAGAAATCGGTATGGAGCACAACCTTGGGCTGACCTGCGATCCCGTCGCCGGACAGGTTCAGGTGCCTTGCATTGAGCGTAACGCAATTGCCTCCGTTAAAGCGGTCAACGCTTCGCGTATGGCGCTGCGCCGCACCAGCGAGCCGCGCGTCTGTCTCGATAAAGTTATCGAAACGATGTATGAAACGGGCAAAGACATGAATGCTAAATACCGCGAAACCTCTCGTGGCGGTTTGGCGATGAAAATCGTGACCTGCGATTAAGTCAAAAGGTGCCTCGTTCTGCGAGGCACCTTCCCGCTATCTCCGCCTTTCATAGTTTCCTTCTCTTCGCAGTGTTACCCTTAATCGACTGGATAAAAGGGAGAATGTCTGTGGCCGTTCATTTGCTGATTGTTGATGCGTTAAATCTAATCCGCCGTATTCATGCGGTACAAGGCACGCCCTGCAAGGACACTTGCCTGAACGCGCTGGAGCATCTTATCCGCCACAGTCAGCCGACCCATGTGGTTGCCGTCTTCGATGACGAAGCCCGTAACACTGGCTGGCGCCATCAGCTGTTACCGGACTATAAAGCCGGACGTGCGCCCATGCCCGATGACCTGCATGCCGAGATGCCCACTATCCGCGCAGCGTTCGAGCACCGCGGCGTTCCCTGCTGGGGCGCACAAGGAAATGAAGCTGACGATCTGGCAGCTACGCTGGCGATAAAAGTGGCGGGTGCGGGCCATCAGGCAACGATTGTTTCGACCGACAAAGGCTATTGCCAGCTGCTTTCCCCCACCATCCGCATTCGTGATTATTTCCAGAAACGCTGGCTTGATGCACCTTTTATCGCCAGCGAGTTTGGCGTGTCGCCTCAGCAACTCCCTGACTACTGGGGACTAGCTGGGATCAGCAGTTCAAAAGTCCCGGGCGTCGCGGGCATTGGTCCCAAAAGTGCCGCACAGCTGCTGACCGATTTTCAGGATCTCGAGGGGATTTACGCACATATAGATGACGTACCCGAAAAGTGGCGCAAGAGGCTGGAGGCACATAAAGAGATGGCGTTTATCTGCCGGGATGTGGCGAGATTACAGATTGATTTACAGCTAGACGGGAACTTGCAGCAACTCAGGTTAGTTAAATAATTGCCCTTCATCCGTGAAGAATGAAGGGCAAAGGTATTATCGCTCGTCGCGACGACCACCCACAGCCGCCCACCAGCGACGGACATGCACCGTCACTTCTTCGCGGTCATGATAGAGCTGCCGCGCCTGAATCTCAGCGTTAATCCCCTGAGCATTCAGCTGTTCCTGAATGTATGCCAGGTTTTGAGACACCTCTTCGTAGCGCTTTTTCATTGGCAATTTGAGGTTAAAAATCGTCTCACGGCACCAGCCGTTCACCAGCCAGGTCGCCATCAGCGCCGCCACTTTTGCAGGCTTTTCAACCATATCGCACACCATCCAGGTGATGTTGTTGCGGGTCGGACGATAGCGGAAGCCGTCTTCACGCAGCCAGGTGACCTGCCCGGTATCCATCAGGCTTTGCGCCATCGGACCGTTATCAACCGAAGCCACCCACATGTTGCGTTTCACCAGCTGATAGGTCCAGCCGCCAGGGCAAGCACCCAGATCGACCGCGTGCATCCCGTTCGCCAGGCGTTCATCCCACTCGTCGGCAGGAATGAAGACGTGGAATGCCTCTTCCAGTTTCAACGTGGAACGACTCGGCGCATCTGAAGGGAATCTCAGACGCGGGATACCCATATAAAACGGTGAATTGTTTGTCGTGTAGGAATAGCCCGTATAACAACAGCCTGGCGCAATAAAGAACACATGAACGACAGGGCGCTTAGGCGTCTCGTAATTAGTGAGCACGCCCACTTCGCGCAATGCCGCGCGTAGCGGAACGGTCAATTTGCGGCAGAACTTCATCAGCTCTTTGCTTTCGTTGGTATCAGCCACTTCAACGCGCAGATCGCCACCCTTTTCCACAACGCCTTGCAGCATTCCGGAGATAGGCGAAATACGATCCTCTGGTGGCAGATCGCGCAACAGTTCACCCGCAACAAACATCTGACGGGCAAAAATTAATGAGCTGAACGGTAACTCACGTACCAGCTTGTCGGCGTCATCCGGCTGATAGCACTCGAAGACCACATAGCCCGCGTTCTCTTTCACGCGTGCAAAGCCGAACACCTCGCGGCGCGCCGCTTTATCAGTGATTTCCGCGGCGCACTCTTTCTCAAACCCCGGGCGACAATATAAAACAACCTTATTCATGACCAACGCCCTTGCGTTTCAGACGGATAGCTCCGATAAACATTAATACCCAACCCGCCAGGAAGCTAAAGCCTCCGACCGGTGTAACAAACGCCCACAGGCGTAAATGCGAAAGTGCGAGGCAGTACAAACTGCCGCTAAACAGCACGGTTCCGAGCGCCATAAAGACACTGCTCCAGTAAAACCAAATGCTGATACGGCGCTGCATTGCCACTGCAAGCCCAAAGATGGCCAGCGTGTGAAACGCTTGATATTCAAGGCCGGTTTGAATCCAGCCCATCTCCACAACCCCTAAGGATTTGCTCAATACATGCGCACCAAAAGCGCCCAGTGCGACAAAAATAAAGCCACTGACTGCGGCAAAAATCAGCATGAAACGGCTGGTCATGTCTCTGTCCTAAAGTTATGCGTGCCCGGCACACAAAAGAAGTGATTACTCATACCGAAAGCGGAATTTTTCTTGTTCGTGTGCCGCCTTCAACAGTATCCACTGCCGGAAGGCGGCTATTTTACCCAGTTCTGCCTGACTGTCATGACAAACCAGATAAAAAGCATTCTTGCTGACCAGAACATCATTAAACGGACAGACCAGGCGGCCTGCCTCAATTTCGGACTGAGCCATCACGTTGTTCGCTAACGCAACGCCCTGCCCGTGTATGGCAGCCTGTAACACCATCGCGCTGTGACTAAAGATGGGGCCATGCTGCACATTTATATGGTTTAGACCCAACTGGCGGGTATAAGTTTGCCAGTCGCGGCGAGAAGCATCATGCAAAAGCGTATGTTGCGCTAAATCAGCAGGTGTTTTCAACGCTTTGTCGCCTGTGAGCAGCAAAGGTGAACAGACCGGCAACAGATATTCTGCGTATAATTTTTCGACGCGCAGGCCCGGCCAATTGCCGCGGCCATAAAAAATCGCCACGTCGACGTCGTCCGCGAGTTTATCTTCCTGACGGTCTACGGCCTGGATTCTGACATCAATTTCCGGATAAGCTGAGTTAAAGCTTGAGAGTCTTGGCACCAGCCAATGAATAGCAAAACTGGGCAATAAACTGACCGTCAGCGCACCTTTGGCACTACGCGCCTGAAGTTTACGTGTGGCTTCCGTTAGCTGGGAAAAAATATCTTTAATATCCTGAAAATAGCTCTGGCCTTCTTCCGTCAGAAGCAATGAACGATTGCGACGACGAAACAGCTTAAGCCCCAAAAAGTCCTCAAGTGACTTGATTTGGTGACTTACTGCGGCCTGTGTCACAAAAAGCTCATCGGCCGCACGCGTGAAGCTAAGATGGCGCGCTGCGGCATCAAAAACACGTAATGCATTTAAGGGTGGTAATCGCTTTGACATGGTTTTCAGGCTTAGATGTTAAAGGCATTTAACAGATAGGAAACAACGTTTAACCTATTAGTTTTTTTTATCTGAGCCATTATAATTTGTCCGTTGAGGAACTACCAGCAAATACCTATAGTGGCGGCACTTCCTGAGCCGGAACGAAAAGCTTTTTTTGGAATGCGTGTTCTGAAGGGCTTTTGGCTTGCGGTTGTGATGTTGTGTTGTTGTGTTTGCAATTGGTCTGCTATTCAGATCATGGTAGCAAAGCTACCCTTTTTTCACTTCCTGTACATTTACCCTGTCTGTCCATAGTGATTAATGTAGCACCGCCTATTTGCGGTGCTTTTTTTTGGCTAAAATTCAGCGACTTATTTATCCAGCTCTACCATCTCTTTCACATCAGAGCGGTTAATCTGCTGCTTGTTACCGTTCGCGTCTTTATACGAGATCATTCCGGTTTCGTTATCGGTTTTAGGTTTGCCATCTGACACGATGGTGCGGCCATCATTGGTGTGCATAACGTAGTTATTACCGGAACATGCGCTCAGCGCAAAGGTCATTACACAGGCAGAGATGATTGCGGCAGTCTTATTCATGATTTATCTCCTTTAGCAATTCATGCTATTAAAATCTTAATGAGTAACAGGCTTATGCTTTCGCCTAACACTATTCAGCATAACCTGCTTCTCAGGGAGTGCCAGGATAAGCAGACAATTCCGATACAGATCAACTGCCTTGCCCTCTTGCGAAATTTGCGCGACGATCCCGTGATTGAAATGAGGAATTCTATGAACGCTTTCAGCCCTGCGCACTTTCGCGCGCAGTTTCCCGCGCTGGCCGATGCCGGTGTTTATCTTGATAGTGCTGCCACGGCTTTAAAGCCGCTGGCCGTTATCGAGGCAACACAGGATTTTTATAGCCTGAGCGCCGGAAACGTCCATCGTAGCCAGTTTGCAGAAGCCCAGCGATTGACCGCACGTTACGAGGCCGCGCGCGATCAGGTGGCTGAGTTGTTAAATGCCGAAAGCGGTAAAAATATCGTCTGGACGCGCGGCACCACCGAAGCCATCAATATGGTCGCGCAATGCTACGCGCGCCCACGCCTGCAGCCTGGTGATGAAATTATTGTCAGCGAAGCAGAGCATCACGCTAACCTGGTGCCGTGGCTCATGGTTGCAGAACAAACCGGCGCGCGTGTAGTTAAGCTCCCGCTGGGGGCAGATTTATTGCCAGATATTGCCTGCTTGCCTGACCTCATCACCTCGCGCAGTCGGATTCTGGCGCTGGGACAGATGTCTAACGTTACGGGGGGCTGCCCTGATCTCGCACGAGCCATTGAGATTGCACATGCGAACAATGTTGTCGTGATGGTCGACGGCGCACAGGGCGTGGTGCATTTTCCGGCTGACGTGCAAAAACTGGATATCGACTTCTACGCCTTCTCCGCGCACAAACTCTATGGCCCAACGGGCATCGGCGCGTTGTATGGCAAAGCTGAACTGTTGGCGCAAATGAGCCCATGGTTGGGCGGCGGCAAGATGATCACCGAGGTGACTTTCGACGGGTTTAAAACGCAAGAAATACCCTATCGTCTGGAAGCCGGGACGCCAAACGTGGCGGGCGTGATTGGCTTGAGCGCCGCACTGGAATGGCTGTCGCAAACCGACGTCGTGCAAGCAGAGAACTGGAGTCGCGGGCTGGCAACACTCGCTGAGGAAGAACTGAAAAAACGCCCTGGTTTTCGCTCTTTCCGCGTACAGGATTCCAGCCTGCTGGCGTTTGATTTTGCCGGGGTACATCATAGCGATTTGGTGACTTTGCTCGCGGGTTACGGCATCGCTTTACGCGCTGGACAACATTGCGCCCAGCCGCTTCTCGCCGCGCTCGGCGTAGACGGAACGCTTCGCGCTTCTTTTGCGCCTTACAATACGCAAAACGACGTCGACGCCCTCGTTGCCGCCGTCGACCGCGCTCTTCAACTTTTGGTGGATTAATGACAAGTTCAGCCTTAGCCGGACACCCCTTCGGCAGCGTGATTACTGAAGAGACGCTACGGCAAACCTTTATTCCGCTCACGCAGTGGGAAGATAAATACCGTCAGCTGATTATGCTCGGTAAACAGCTTCCGCCGCTTTCCGACGCGCTAAAAGCACAGGCAACAGAAATTGCAGGCTGCGAAAACCGCGTCTGGCTGGGTGCTAGGGCATCAGGGAATGAGCTGCATTTCTTTGGTGACAGCGAGGGACGTATTGTGCGCGGTCTGTTGGCCGTGTTGTTAACGGCGGTGGAAGGCAAAAGTGCGGATCATCTTCTTAACAACGATCCGCTGGCTCTGTTTGATGAACTGGGGCTGCGCGGTCAGCTGAGTGCCTCGCGCAGCCAGGGACTTGCTGCGCTGTGCGAAGCCGTGCAAAACGCGGCGCGACAGGCTCAGGCCTGACGGTTTGCTTTGGCGATCATTTTCTTCAGCGCATGCGACACCGCCACAAAGCCAAAAGTCGCAGTCACCATCGTGGCTGCGCCAAATCCGGAGGCACAATCCATCCGTTTTGGCCCTTCCGCAGTGCTTTTCATCGCGCAAACTGAGCCATCAGCCTGTGGATAGACCAACGCTTCCGTTGAGAACACGCAGTCTACGCCCAGTTTTCCTTTGCTGTTTTTCACCACGTTGAAATCGCTCTTCAGCCTCTCACGCAGTTTTGCGGCCAGAGGATCCTGAATGGTTTTCGCCAGATCGGTGACCTGGATCTGCGTAGGATCAATCTGTCCACCCGCGCCGCCGGTTGTCACCAGAGGAACCTTATAGCGACGGCAATAGGCAATCAGGGCCGCTTTGGGACGGACACTGTCAATCGCATCAATCACATAGCTAAAACCTGCGCTCATATATTCCGCGACATTCTCTGCCGTCACGAAATCATCAATGACCGTCACACGGCACTCGGGGTTAATCAGTCGAATGCGATCGGCCATGACTTCTGATTTCGCCAGACCGACGCTATCGCGCAGCGCATGGATCTGACGATTGGTATTGGTGACGCAGACATCATCCATATCAATCAATGTGATGGCACCAATACCTGTGCGCGCCAGTGCTTCGGCCGCCCATGACCCTACCCCGCCAATGCCCACGACGCAGACGTGCGACTCCGCAAACAGTTGCAGGGCTTTTTCACCGTATAAACGTGCCGTACCGCCAAAGCGTTGACGCCAGGCATCACTGATTACCACAGACATATGACCTCAGATGTAAAAAGGGTGAGGAATTACCCTCACCCCGCCCTTCTCCCATAAGGGGAAGGAGGAAAACTATGTGCTCGATATTACCACAATCAGCCGCTGAAAACGCTGCCTGCGCCAGGAGCAGGCTTCAACACCCACACGCGACCATAGTGGTTATACCAACCCGCGCGATGGCCCGCATCAGGACCCACGCCTTGATAAATATCGAAGTGCTGGCCTTTAATTGCGCCGCCTACGTCCAGCGCCACCATCAGGCGTAACTCATACTGACCACTGAACTTACCGTTATTGTCCAGCTGTGGGACTTCGGCCAACAGCGTGGTTCCTGCCGGAATAATGGATCGATCCGAGGCCACCGACGCGCGGCCAACTAACGGTACGGCGCTTGCACCTTTCACAGGGGCATAGTTTTGCGGCTTAAAGAATACGAAGGACGGATTCTGCTCCAGCAGCTCACGCACTTCGGCTTCGCTGTGTTTTTCGCCCCACTCGCGGATCGCCTGCATCGACATATCTTCTTTCTTTACTTCGCCCCGGTCGATCAGCACTTTGCCAATGCTGCGATACGCGTGACCATTTTTACCGGAGTAGCTGAAGAAGTTAAGCGGCGAACCATCACCAAAATCAATATATCCGCTGCCCTGAACGTCCATAATGAAGTTGTCCATCAGGGAGTTGCTGTAGGCCAGCACATAGGTCTCGTTCAGCGCACCCGAATAGATTTCGGCGCGGGATGGCAGACGCCCACGTTTTGGCGGCATACGATAAAGAGGATACTGGAATTCGCCCTGACGGGTGTGTCGCGCCTGGATGACAGGCGTGTAATAACCAGTAAACTGAACGTTGCCATAGTTATCGGCACCTTCCATCTGCCAGGCATCAATTCCGTACTGACGCATGGTGCGCGTATCGCCCCCGGCACGTAACCAGTCCTGAACAGCGTTATAGACGCTATTCTGCGAACCATATAAACGTGGCGATGCGCTGCGGATCTGGTTTACCTGCTCGGCAAAGTCACCGGCATTGATCGGTGCGCCGACGGCATCTGGCTGGTTAACTAATGAGAAAGGCTGAGAGAATTTCCCATCTTTATATTGCTGACCGCGATCGGTCGGTTTGGAAGAGCAAGCCGCAAGAATCGCTACCATTGCGCCCGTCATCAGATACTTCGCCCAACGTCCTTTCATTATATCTCGTCTTAAAGTTGCCCTATGTCTTCTTAATGAAGATAACAAACCGCCAGAGCGAAGGAAATGTGATACCGCACCCTAAGGCAGATTTTGCGCACTAAATAACCCGAATGCCCGATGTCGTTCAAATTACATACTAATTTAACTTTTTCTTTGAAAAAGGGTTGCATCAAAAAGTCATCCGAGTATAGTGCGCATCCACGGACGCGGGGTGGAGCAGCCTGGTAGCTCGTCGGGCTCATAACCCGAAGGTCGTCAGTTCAAATCTGGCCCCCGCAACCAATTAAGTCGTAAGAAGTAAAGCAGTTAGTTAGTTTACTCGATGGAAGAGTAAAACCGGACGCGGGGTGGAGCAGCCTGGTAGCTCGTCGGGCTCATAACCCGAAGGTCGTCAGTTCAAATCTGGCCCCCGCAACCAACTAAGCTGTAGAATAAGTAGTAAGAAGATTTACTCGATGGAAGAGTAAAAGACGGACGCGGGGTGGAGCAGCCTGGTAGCTCGTCGGGCTCATAACCCGAAGGTCGTCAGTTCAAATCTGGCCCCCGCAACCAATTCTTCTAAACAATTGACACCCTTTCGGGTGTTTTTTTGTATCTGCAGTTTGTGATTTGCTGATTCGCCGGGCGTGAACCCGGCTTTAGAATCTACCCTCTTCTGGCCAACGTTGCGCCATCTGAGAAATACGCCTTTATCCCTGCCAGAATCGACTCAGCCACTTCCTGCTGGAATTTCGCCGTCTTGAGCTTTCGCTCCTCTTCGACGTTGCTGATAAACGCCGTTTCGACGAGGATCGAGGGAATATCCGGGGCTTTCAATACCGCAAAACCTGCCTGTTCCACGCTATTCTTGTGCAGCTTGTTCACATTCCCAAGTTTACCCAGCACCGCTTTACCAAATTTCAGGCTGTCGGTAATGGTGAGCGATTGCACCATATCGAACAGAGTATGATCGACATAACGGTCACCGCTTTTACTCACCCCACCGATAAGGTCCGAGGCATTCTGGGAATCCGCCAATAATCTCGCCGCCGTACTGGTCGCCCCTTTGGTTGAGAGAGCAAACACGGACGAACCGCTGGGCTGTCGGCTGGTAAAGGCATCGGCGTGAATGGAGACAAACAGGTCAGCACGCTGTTTCTGCGCCTTGGCCACCCGCACTTTCAGCGGAATGAAGACATCTTCATTTCGTGTCATATACGCGCGCATATTGCCTTCTTTATCAATAAGCGCTTTCAGACGCCGGCCAATTTGTAGCACCACATCTTTTTCGCGCGTGCGATATTTGCCCACCGCGCCAGAATCTTCTCCGCCATGTCCAGGATCCAGCATGATCACGATCGGGCGATCGCGCCCTGCTTTACCCGGCTGAGGGCCACTTTGCGCAGGCGGGACATGGCTGTCGAGATCGCCTTTGTTGTAATCTTCGAGCAGAGCCAGCAGCGGATCCTGAATATCTGTCGCATTTGCCGGATAGAGATCCATCACCAGACGCTCTTTAAAACCGGCAACCGGTGCCAGCGCAAACAGTTGCGGCTTCACGTTCTGTTTCAGCTCGAATACCATTCGCACGGTTTGCGGATCAAACTGGCCAACACGGGCGGATTTAATATAAGGATCGTCACCGCGGATCTGCGCGCTCATACCTTTCAGCACAGAGTTCAGATTCACCCCTTCGATATCCACCACGACGCGTTCCGGGTTGCTGAGAGCAAATTGCTTATATTTCAGCACCTGATTGGACTCTACCGTCACGCGGGTATACGTCGAAGACGGCCAGACGCGCACCGCCACAACATGGCTTGCGGCGGCAAGTGCAACCTGACTGACGCTTAGCAACCACATCGCCCCGGCCCCTTGTAACAAACGGCGGCGGCTTATTGCTGTTTTGGATCCCGACATGCCTCTCCCGAGCAATACATCAAATTAATAAGTAAAACGTCCAAATTGACCGAAAACTTTAACGAATGACGCATAACCTGTCATCAATAAAAGGGTAAACAATCATACGTTAACGCACGCATCACTCAATAAATTCTGTGGTTCACTAAGAATTTAGGCTTGCACGCGCGGCAATAATCGAATAAAAATACACAAAATACGAATAAACATTCACTGAGGGTTGTGCCGTGGTAAAGGAACGTAGAACCGAGTTGGTCCAGGGATTTCGCCATTCCGTTCCCTACATCAATACCCACCGGGGAAAAACGTTTGTCATCATGTTGGGTGGCGAAGCCATTGAACATGAAAACTTTTCCAGTATCGTCAATGATATCGGCCTGTTGCACAGCCTGGGCATTCGTCTGGTCGTCGTCTACGGCGCTCGTCCACAGATCGACGCCAACCTGGCGGCTCACCACCACGAACCGATTTACCATAAACATACACGGGTGACGGACGCCAAAACGCTGGAACTGGTGAAACAAGCAGCCGGCCTTTTGCAGCTCGATATTACCGCACGCCTGTCGATGAGCCTCAACAATACGCCGTTGCAGGGCGCGCATATTAACGTGGTCAGCGGCAATTTCATCATCTCCCAGCCGCTGGGCGTGGATGACGGTGTGGATTACTGTCACAGCGGGCGTATTCGTCGTATTGATGAAGAAGCGATTCATCGTCAACTGGACAGTGGCGCGATTGTCTTGATGGGGCCAGTGGCCGTTTCCGTGACGGGCGAGAGCTTCAACCTCACCTCTGAAGAGGTCGCCACACAGCTGGCGATTAAACTGAAAGCAGAAAAGATGATTGGATTCTGTTCATCGCAGGGCGTGTTTGATGAACAAGGGAACATCGTTTCTGAACTCTTTCCTAACGAAGCCCAGGCGCGCGTCGAAACGCTCGAAGCCGAAGGCGATTATCACTCCGGAACAGTGCGTTTCCTGCGCGGCGCGGTTAAAGCTTGTCGCAGCGGCGTACGTCGCAGCCATCTCATCAGCTATCAGGAAGACGGTGCATTGTTGCAAGAGTTGTTCTCACGCGACGGTATCGGCACGCAGATCGTGATGGAGAGTGCGGAGCAAATTCGCCGCGCCACCATCAACGATATTGGCGGCATTCTGGAGCTGATTCGCCCGCTGGAGCAACAGGGCATTTTGGTGCGCCGCTCCCGAGAGCAACTGGAGATGGAAATCGACAAGTTCACCATCATCCAGCGCGATAATCTGACCATCGCCTGTGCGGCACTTTATCCTTTCCCGGAAGAAAAAATCGGCGAGATGGCCTGCGTGGCCGTGCATCCCGATTACCGCAGCTCGTCGCGAGGTGAAGTTCTGCTCGAACGTGTTGCAGCCCAGGCGAGGCAAATTGGATTGAGTAAGCTGTTTGTGCTCACGACGCGCAGCATTCACTGGTTCCAGGAACGCGGCTTTACGCCGGTGGATATTGATTCACTGCCTGAGAGTAAAAAAGAGATGTACAACTATCAGCGGCGTTCAAAAGTGCTGATGGCAGATCTGGGGTAAACCTGTGAACTAAACGCCCTTTCCCATTGGGAGAGGGCGAGTTTCAGACTGACTCAAAAATGGCACTTAACCCACTGCGACGCTCAATGCGCGTCGTGACCGCCTGCGCCAGCACGCGGTCATCGACGTAGAGCGACAAGCGCTTACGGGCGCGGGTGATAGCGGTATAAACCAGTTCACGCGTAATGACTGGCGACATCTGCGCAGGCAGAATCAACACCGCGTGATCAAACTCAGAGCCTTGCGATTTATGCACCGTCATCGCCCATGCCGTTTCGTGTTCCGGCAAACGGCTTGGCTGGACCGATTTCACGCTACCATCCGGCATCTGGAACCACACGCGAAGCCCCTGCCCGCGATCGAGGGCAATACCAATATCACCGTTGAACAGGCCGAGAGCGCTGTCGTTGCGTGAAATCATCACAGGCCGCCCTTCATACCAGCGCGAATGCGGCTGGCGGATGATTTTACGTTTCTGAGAAAGCGTCTGCTCCAGTCGTTCATTAAGCCCTGTCACGCCGAACGGCCCCTCACGAAGCGCGCACAGGAGTTGATATTCGCCAAAAGCAGCGATAACCGCTTCCGGCGATTCCTGCTGGTGCACGCAGTGCAGAAAACGCTGATAACCCTGCACCGCATCTTCAAGCATCGCCAGATACTCTTCGCCCGTTTGCAGCGGCTTTTTTTCTATGTCTTGAAAATCACCGTTAAACACCGCGCGGATGGCATTTCGGTCGCCGCGATTCACCGCCGCGGCAAGCTGCCCGATCCCGGAATCACTGCCGAATCGATAGCTTTTTTGCAGTAAACAGAGACTGTCGCGTAACGCCCCCGCTACCGGGTCGGATGTGCCTTCAATCGAACACCCAGTGAGTTCCGACAACTCCTGCGCGCGCGGTAACGTATAGCCCGCACTGGCGTAATGACAGATATCACCCAGCACCGCGCCCGCTTCAACCGAGGCGAGCTGATCGCGATCGCCGAGGAAAATCACTCTGGCATGGGGCGGCAAGGCATCAATCAAACGCGACATCATCGTCAGATCGATCATGGAGGCTTCATCCACCACCAGCACATCCAGATGCAGCGGGTTGCCCGCGTGATAACGCAGACGCTGACTGCCCGGCTGGGCACCCAGTAAACGGTGCAACGTGCTGGCTTCATTCGGGAACAAGGTGCGTTGCGCATCATTGAGCGGGAGTTTTTGCAACGCCCCGCCCAGCGATTCGGTCAGTCGCGCAGCGGCTTTTCCTGTCGGCGCAGCCAGACGAATCCGGCATTTTTGTTCACCCGCCATTTGAATCAGAGCGGCCAACAATTTTGCCACCGTGGTGGTTTTACCCGTTCCTGGTCCGCCCGAAATCACGGAGATACGGCGCGTTAGCGCAACCGCGGCCGCCACTTTTTGCCAGTTCACCGACCCACTGTCATCAAATAAAGCATTCAGCGTTTGATGTAACTGGGGAGGATCATAAGGCAGCGGTTGATTTGACTCATTGAAGAAGCGGGCAATCGCCAGCTCATTTCGCCACATGCGATTGAGATAGAGCCGTTCAGCGCACAGGATGAGTGGCGTCGGCAGATCGCCGGTACTAACACCATGGGATTGCAACAGGACATCCTGCCAGTTAATCGCTTCGCCCACTAGCGCAAAACACGCTTGTAAGGGGGCCGGGGTTTTATCGTCGACCACCAGACGCGAGAGCGGTAAACATACATGCCCTTCACCCGCATCCCTACTGAGAATGGCGGCGGCCAGCATAACGGCTGGCTGGTCGTTGCCCGCTACCATCATGGCAAACTGTGCATCAAGTCGGCGCAGAACACGTTGTTCGACGGCCTCGAGCAGTAACGCTTGCATCGTCATTCAGCCACCTCTTCCGTGCTCGCCGCAAACAGCATGTCCATTTTATTCACCAGCGCAATGTCAGGGCGCGTTGTAAAAATTCCAGAGTGCGGATCGTTCGCGTCAACACCCCGTAAAAACAGATAAATCACGCCACCAAAATGCTGCTCATAGGCGTAATCCGCGATGCGATGACGCAGATATCGATGGAGCGCCAACGTATAAAGCTGATACTGCAAATCATAGCGGTGGGACTGCATCGCCGCGGCCATCGCCTCTTGGGTATACGCCTCGCTGTTATCTCCCAGCCAGTTGGATTTGTAATCCAGCAGGTAATAGCGCCCGTCATGGCGGAAAACAAGATCGATAAAGCCCTTTAGCATGCCGCTCACCTGGCGGAAATTCAGCGCCGGACACGCTTTCGACAGCGGATCATATTCGCGGATAAGCCCATCCAGCGCACTGGCCGTCAACGGGCCGGCGATAGGAATATAAAATTCCATCTCAACCTGTTTTTCTTTGGCGGTGAGGTGGCTCAGGGATATACCCGATTCCGTGAGCGGCGCCTGCAAAATCGAGGTGACCCACTCCGTCAGGACTGGCTGCCAGTGTGCATCGTAGCCGCCTTTTTGCAGCATCTCAGACACCCATTCTGGCGAAACAGGTTGCGTAAAATCCAGCTCTTCAAACAGGCTGTGCAGGAATGTTCCCGGCGATGCGCCACGCGGAAATTGATGCGGCGTAAGCTCAGGTTGCTCAATCATCTCGCCGACTCCCGACGCATCCACGTCAAGTTTAGGCATTAATTCTTGCGCAAAATTCTGTCCATGTTGCTGCAACCCGGAATAGCTCGTCACGCGCCAGTCATCCACCAGCCCACGCGTAATTTGCCGTGCGCTTAAATCAGGCGCGGAGATCTCCGGCATCTTCCAGCGTGTCGAATCAATCGGCCCCGAGATTTGAAGCGCGATATTCTCATCGCACAGCGCCTCAAGGCACTGCTTCAGCCCTGCGGCATCTTTTGGCTCACCTTGCTGTATCAGGCGTCCAAGTGCGCTTTGATGAAAATCGCTTTCACCGGTTTTCTCACCACGACGACGTAAAAGCGGCGCAACGCCCAGACTGCAATGCCATACAGATCGCGTTAACGCCACGTAGAGCAGGCGCAAATCTTCTGCCAGACGTTCAGCCTCCGCGAGTTCAATACTCACGTCCGCTCGGCTGAGATCAAGAATCGCTTCAAACGAGTCACGATCGTGATAAAAAGCCTGATCCTGTGCGCGATAATTCGCGATAAACGGCAGGCAAACCAGCGGATATTCCAGCCCTTTCGACTTGTGAATAGTGACAATTTTCACCAGATGCTTATCGCTTTCGAGTCGCATCTGCTGACTTGCTGCATTACTGTTTGGATCGGCAATATGCTGCGACAACCAGCGCACCAGCGCGTGTTCACTTTCCAGTTGCGAACCGACCTCCTGCAACAGTTCGCTGATGTGCAAAATGTCAGTCAGACGCCGCTCACCACCGGATGTCGCCAGCATATTTTCAGCGACGTGGCGCTGAGACATCAGTTCACGCAGCATGGCCATCACGCCGCGCTTTAACCAGCGCTCGCGGTAATGGACAAATTCTTCGACAACCGCATCCCATTTCGTTTCATCATTATTCAGCGCATCAATGTCCCGCGCGTTGAGGCCCAACATGGAGCTGGCCAGCGCGCTACGCAGCGTACTCTCGCGCTCAGGCGTTAACACAGCCTGCAGCAGCCACAGCATCTCCTGTGCCTCAAGGGTCTCAAAAACGCTGTCGCGATTGGATAAATACACCGAGGGAATATCAAGCGAAGTGAGAGCGTCACGAATCAGCGACGCCTCCTGCCGACTGCGGACCAGCACGGTAATGTCTGATGCGCTGACCGATTTTGCCTTTTCGCCTTTCCACAGTAACGCCTCGCCACGCACGCCCGCGCTTAGCCAATCGCGAATCTGCGCTGCGCATTGCTGAGCCATCGCGTTCTGGTAGTCGCTGACGCCACAGCCTTCGCCATTCATCAGCCAGAAATTCATGGCCGGTTGGGTTTTTCCCTGATATTCAAAGCGAAGGGCGTGATTTTGCGGTGCGGACTTAACGGGAGAGAACGGTATTTCCTTGAACATAAAGGCCGCGTCCATACGCTCAAAAAGCGTATTTACGCTGGCGACCATACCGGGCGCTGAACGCCAGTTGGTGTCGAGGGTGTAGTGCGCTTCGACCTCGCTACGCGCCTTCATGTAGGTGAAAATATCCGCGCCGCGAAACGCATAAATCGCCTGTTTGGGGTCACCAATCAGGAGCAGCGCGGTATCCGGCTGCTTACGCCAGATACGCCGGAAAATACGATATTGCTGTGGGTCGGTATCCTGGAATTCATCAATCATCGCCACCGGGAATCGGGCGCGAATCGCAGCAGCCAGCGCCTCACCGTTTTCGCTGCTCAATGCTGCATCCAGTCGGCTCAGCATATCGTCGAAACCGAGTTCTCCCCGACGATTTTTCTCACGCGCGACCGCTTCACGGATCTCTGCCATGGCGCGCGTGATCATCAGGTCATTCAGGGTGAGCTGCTGTGATAACAGGGTTTCGATGGCAACAAACAGGGGGTGTTCCGGCACAATGCCGTCTGCTTTGGTGCGCTCCGCCAGAAAATTCTGTGCAAATTTTTCAAGCGCATCGGGTAACTGGTAGCCGCGCGTTTCTTCCTGCGCCCAAGCGCTGATTTTTTCGATCCATTTCGCCTGATTGCCACGGTTAAACTTACGTCGATCGATGCCCGAGTTTTCAATAATGCTGTCGATTTCCCCCACCGAATCGCACCATTTTTGCTTCAGGGTGGCAATCAACGACACTATAGCCTCGTGCCGCTCAGCAAGCGTTTCATCTGCCCGAGGCGGGGATTTGATGACGGGCGCTTCACCTTGAAGATAGCGATCGATAGCGCGCAGAAGATCCTCTGGCCCTTTCCATAACGCATGCACCGCTTCGGCAATATCGCGCGGCAACGGATAGCAATGACGCCGCCAGTAATCAGCGCAGGCCTGGTAACGAAGTTCCGATTCATCTTCGATGAGCTGTTGCTCAAAGAGCATGCCGGATTCAAACGCATTCAAACTCAGCATGCGCTGACAAAAACCGTGAATGGTAAAGACGGCAGCTTCGTCCATTTGCCGCTCGGCCAGCAACAGCCACTGTGCCGCTTGCTGCTTGTCGTCGATCTCTTCAAGCAGGCGAAGATAGAGAGGGTTGTCAGTAGTCTGGCGCAGACAGGCGATACGCAGTTCATGAATATTTGAACGTATGCGCCCGCGCAACTCAGCAGTCGCAGCCTCGGTAAACGTCACGACCAACAGCTGTTCCACGCTAAGGGGACGTGAAAATGCCGCATTGCCACCCAGCCCTAAAAGCAAACGCAGATAGAGAGCGGCAATGGTGTACGTTTTTCCCGTTCCCGCTGAGGCTTCAATCAATCGTTCACCTTGTAGCGGTAAACGTAAGGGATCAAGGGACTCAGCGGTTTCGGTCATTCTTTTTTGCTCCAGGGCATAGATTTCTGTAATGCGCTGACGCTTTCCCAAACTTTCCAGCCCTGCGGATTAACATAATCCGCCTTTCCATTCTGGCTGCCTGAAACCTGGGATAAGCATGCCATACCTTGCGGCTTCACCACCGCCTGGTGGAAGAAATCAGCTACCTTTTCAGGCGTCAGCAATTTTATCTCGGCCACTATTTTATCACGCGAATCAAACGTCAGATTGCCCCTGTCAAAATCTTTGCTCAGCTGTGAGGCTTCTTCGCCTAACGTTTGTGGGGCTTGCTGCATCTGGGCGATAACCGCCTGCTGGATTTGAGCGAACTCTTCGGGCTTCATCTTGCGCAGTTTCTCTTCTGCCTGCGGGAAGAAAGCCTGGTAACGCTGCCAAAGATACGCGGGCTGTTTATCGTTGCTTTGCAGCAAGAAGCCCAGGCCCCACTGACGGCCCACGCTCATGGAGAAAGCAAATACCGCATAGCCAAGCTGCTCTTCGGTACGCAACTGACTGTAGAACCACGGCTGAATAATTTGCCCCAGCACCGCGCTGTACGCAGAACCGGCAAACTCATCGTAACCCGTTGGGACAAAGACAGCGGCCAGCGCAGAGTCCGTGCTGCTGCCTGCTTTTTCAAAGATCACATTTTGCTGTTTCTCAACCAGCACATCCTGATTACGGCACCACTCGTTACCGTTAGCACCCAATTGTTTGCGAACATTTTGCGCGAGCGTTTTCGATTGTTCTTCGCTCATGTTCCCGACAATCAGAAACTCTGGGCGTGAATGGGTCTTCAACGCAGTGCGATAATCCATCACCTCTTTAAGCGTGATAGACGGCAGTAATGCCCGACGCGTTTCGCGCTGGAAATACGGGATCTGGGACAGCATCTGCACGGGCATTATTGCCTGTTCGAAGGCCTTGCCTTTCTCTGCCGAATCCATCATTTGCGCGTACCAGGATTTGGCCTGCTCCAGTTGCTCCTCAGTCGGGGTGTAGCTGAAATAACCGTCCAGTAGAGCCTGGAAAAGCTGTGGCAGACGCTGAGTGTAGCCGTTGGCGTTCACCATCAAACCATTGTTAGCATTCGTCGAGAAACTGATGCCCCCTACTGCGGCCTGATTACTGAGCTGATCCAGCGCAATTCCCGCGAGATAGTCATTCAGGGCGAACATCACCTGATTTTTCGCGCTATCCATAGCCTGCGGATTGCGCAGGATGACGCTCACGTCTGCTTTGGGCTCGCTGGCAAAATAACGGCTTGGGGTGTACACCACGCGCAGCGTCGGCTCGTCAACAATCAGCTCCGGGTGCGGGTATTTTTTCGAAGGCTTAATCAGCGTGAAATCATCCGGAATGTACGGGTTCAGTTCAGGCAATTTGAGGTCAATGTCATTCGACTTTTTCTGCCAGTCAGCGAATGTTTGCTCGCTGATTTTGTTGACCTGATAAGGCGCATCAACAAAATACGCCATTTTGTTATGGGGCTCATGCGGACTGATATACCAGATACGGGCATTTTGCGGGGTCATCATCGCCAGACGCGCTTTTATGGCTTCAGCATCATAGCGATCGGCAATATTCACGGCATCCAGAGTATGTTCTACCGGAACGCGGAGCATGGTATCGGCCAGCCATTCAACGTAGTCCATGTCACGTGTGATGGAGGGATAACGGAAATCGAGATCCAGCACGTGCGCCAGTTCGTCAAAGTAGCGTTTATCCACGCCCTTTTCGCGCAGCAGCGACAGATAGCTAAAAATGGCGGCAACGACTTCGTCGCGGTGTGCGAGACCTTTATCGGTTAATGTCGCCGAAATGGCGAGAACACCGCTGTTACCATTCACAACCGGGTCGGAGTCGGCGCGAATACCTTCTACCAGGCCTTGGTTTTGCAACCAGTCGGAGAGCGTACCCGGACTCCGGTTCCCAATAAGATAGGTGACCAGTTCATCCGTTTTACTGCGGAATTGGGCGGTATTGTTATCAATACGGAATTCGACACGCAGCACCTTACGCGGCAGCGCAGGGACGTAGTGGATAACGATCCCTTTTTGTTCATCGGTAACAACGGGAACCGTGATTTCAGGACGTTCGATATTTTTGTTCGGAACCCGACCATAGGTTTGCGCAGCGATACGTGCCAGTTCAGGCAGTGGTTTGTTGCTGTACACCACGGCTTTCATCAGGTTAGCGGAATAATACGTATCACGGAACGCGTGCAGTGCATCCAGCACCGGACTCCCCGCTTTATCGCTCAGCGTATCGAGATTGCCGCCGGAAAAACGCGAACCAGGGTGCGCGGGGTTGATGGTTTCAGCGCTGACTTGCGCCATTCGCATACCGTCTCGCGTGCGCGCCATCGTCAGTTCAGCATTGACGGCATTACGCTCACGGTCTGCATATTTTTTATCCAGCAAAGGTGATGCGATGGCATCCGCCAAACGGTCTACCGCAGGCTCCAGCGCATCATTTTCGACTTCAAGATAATAAGCGGTACGGTACGGCGCGGTGCTGGCGTTGTGGCTGCCACCGTGCATTTTGAGAAATTCAGAAAGGCTGTCCGCCTGCGGGTATTTTTTAGAGCCCATCAGCGTCATATGTTCAAGATAGTGCGCAAGGCCCTGATGAGAGTCAGGATCTTCAAGCGATCCCACCGGCACCACAAGGGCAGAAAGTGACTTCACCGCCTGCGGGTCAGATACCAGCAGCACAGTCATCCCGTTATCAAGCGTAATCGCCTGATACTGTCGGGCGTCTTTATCGCTTTTACGGATTGTTTCCTTTACGGGTTGCCAACCGGAGTCTGCCTGAGTGACGGGTGCCCAAAGGGCGACAAACAATACAAACGCTTTAAATAAGGTGCTGCCTGGCATTCACTACCTCTTCATCACGGCTACATCATTAATCAACTGCGTGCTGGACACGCCAGCATCTCTTTCTGTTTACATCAGTCCGTGACAACTCGGGCATGATAATTGAACGCCCTATCCTGTGCAATTTTTATACAGTCGTCAGGACTGATTAAATCTAAACATCGGTAACAGGTAGCGTTGAGCTTCAACCGTAATCGCATCGAAGTACTCTGGTTCCAGCGTTCGCCATAACCGTTGATACCAAACATCATCCCCTTCGCCCCGAACCATCATGTTTCCTTCGCACGCCTGCATAAACTTGCTGCGCGCTTTTTGCAAAGTCGCCTCATCCATTAACATGGCATCATTCTGTGCGTCGTAACAGGTTTTTATCCATGCGCCCCCACTTTCTGGGAGCAACAGCAAAGGTTTGTTCATACCCTCTCGATAACCCTCAACAAACAGCGTCAGATACGCTAACGCCTGTTCTGAGGATATTGGCGGGAAACGCCATTCGCCATCTTTACGCACAAACAACCGGCTTTCGCCGTCATTCCCGCCCGCACTGTAGACAAGATGTTCGAGCCAGAGTTGCAAGCCCTGCGAAACACTGAGCATCGCAGGACGCCAGCGTAGCAGTCCATCAGGCTGCACATGCTGAAGCCACCCTGTCAGTTGGATACCATTACAGTTCAGGTCAATTTCAAGGCTTTTTCCCGGCTGACGGTTCTCAATAACGCGATCGGCCAAGGCCTGCATTTCCTGACACTGTGCGTCCCAGACAATTTCTCCAAAGGCGCCAAAAGGAAGCTGCCCCGCAGCGCGATAACGCCGGAAGAGCATTTGTGCATTTTCTTGTTCGACCAGAGCATTGAGTAATTGCTGGTTCAGTTGATAGCGGCTTAATCCGTCGAGCGTAAACGGTTCTGAATCAGGGATTTCGCTGTCTTCAGAGCGGAAGTTCACCTGCAAACGCTGCTGGAAAAAGGCACGTACCGGGTGTGCCCAAAAGCGCTGCAATTGCTCAAAGGTCAGTGTTTCAATGGGTCGCGGCTCAAGTTCCTGAATAAAATCAGAATGCGCTATGCCTGAATTCTTCGCGGCGGGAAGCCATTCCCGCGCATAGCTTTGCTGCTCGTTTTCCACGTAATTTGTCGGATCAAACGGCATGCGGCTGTGACAATGTGTGATGTGCGCTTTTACCTTCTGCTCACTCTTGTCGCAATTCAGTACTTCATCGCCAGGTAAATAGTGGCTCTGACCGATGTAATCAACGAGTTCCTGCACCAGAACCGACGGGAAACGTTCGCTGTTATCCTGAATAGAATGCCCGATGTAGCTGATATAGAGCATTTGCTGGGCAGAGATTAACGCCTCAAGGAAGAGATATCGGTCATCATCGCGTCGGCTGCGATCGCCACGCTGCGGCTGCTGGCTCATCAGATCAAAGCCCAACGGGGCGAGCGCGCGTGGATAAACGCCGTCATTCATCCCCAGCAAGCAGACAACTTTAAACGGAATCGAACGCATAGGCATCAAGGTACAAATGTTGACAGGCCCGGCGAGAAAACGCTGACTAATACGTTCCTGATCGAGGCGTTGTGTGAGCTCATCTCGCAGGAGGGACAGCGGGACAGGCTGATCGTAATGCGATGAAATTCCTTCATCTATTATCGCCTGCCACTGCTGCTCGATCAGCGCCATTGCCGCTTCGGTGTCGCTGTCCGGCAGGAAGAAATCTTTCAACATTTCACGACATATTGGCAGCCACGCGTCTAGCGGACGGGGCTGCATCAACTCACGCTTCCAGCGATTGAGCTGCATCAGAAGTGACGCCAGGTGCCCAACCAGTTCCGCAATCAGTCCTGTCGACTCGTCATAGGGTAAGACGTCATTCCACTCCCCCTGACTGCTTTCCATGGCATAGCCCAGTAGCATACGTGTCAGGCCAAACGCCCATGTGTGTTGACCTGTCGGCGGAAGGGAAAACTCCTGGACGTTGTCATCGTCAATCCCCCAACGAACGCCCGACTCGTTAACCCATTGGCGCAAATAGCGCAGCCCTTCTTCATCAATATCAAAACGGGCGGCAAGAACGGGAACGTCCAACAACGCCAGCACATCTTCAGAAATAAAGCGACTATCCGGCAAAGAGAGCAAGCTAATAAAAGCCTGCAAAGCAGGATGAGACTGGCGTGCCCGTCGGTCAGAAACAGCATAGGGGAGATAACGCTCGCCTGTTGCGCTGCCAAATACCGCCTGGATAAAGGGGCTGTAGCTGTCTATATCCGCGACCATCACAACGATGTCGCGCGGGGTGAGTTCAGGATCGTCCTGCAGCAGCGCCAGGAGTTTATCGTGAAGTACTTCTACTTCGCGCTGCGGGCTATGACACATGTGAATGGTCAGGCTGCGATCGTCAGGATCCAGTTTGCGTTTCTTGTCGCTACGGGCAAATTCTTCAGCCGTGATTCCCGCTATTGCGCAATTTTCCAGATCAAGAATATCCGACTGGATATTGTGTAAGAGGCTATCAGGATTGATGTCCGCAAACGCGTCGACGTCACCTTCACCCGAAGAGGTGATATCGGAAAGCATATGCACATAATCTCGCCCCAGTTTCCCCCACGATGCGAGCAGTGGATTCGGCAAATCCTGAATACCTTCTTCATTGAAACGTTGAGCGGCACCAGCACTGTCTTTAAAAAGCGGGATAGAACGGTCTTCGAATAGCCGACGCCTTTGCCTGGTAACAAAGCGAGCGATCGTTCGTGGATCCTGGATATCACCCCAATATTCTCGACAAGGGTTAGTAAACAAAATGTGGATATCGACATGCTTGCCCAACGCTTTAAGTGCATTGAGATATACGGGCGGTAACGCTGAGATTCCGCAGATAAACACGCGCGAGGGTAACCCTTCCGGTCGCTGTGAAGCAGCTTCAAGCGTCGCAATAAAACGATCGTAGAGATTGGCACGATGCCACTGCGGTTGCCCTAACTTTTCAGTATGTTCTACCAGCGCTTTCCAGAGTGGAGCCTGCCAGACTTGAGCATCGGGTAAACCGTCAACAAGCTCACCAGCCTCCCAACGGTTCAACCATTGCGAACGATAGACCAGATATTGGTCATACAGATCGGCTGTGCGCGAGGCGAGCTGGAACAACTTACGTTTATCGGTATCGTCGCTGAGATAGTGCCGGAGCATGACGAATTCATCGCGTGGAAGCATATCCGGCAGAATCGACATCAACTTCCAGCTCATGCTTTGTTTACTGAATGCGCTTTGTTTAGGAATGTCAGGCAGGACACGGACAAACATGTCCCAGATAAAACTCGCGGGAAGCGGGAATTCGATATTTGCCGCAATACCGAATTTTTGCGCAAAGGACATTTGTAACCATTGAGCCATGCCCGTGCTTTGTACCAGCACCATTTCAGGCTCGAAAGGATCGAGAGGATGCTCGCGCTCGACGATAAACTCCATCAACGCTTCCAGCACATCCAGACGATTTGAATGGTAGACCCTTAACATACGCGCTCCCGACTACTTGCTAACCGGGCAGTGCAGGCGTGTCATTTGACCCTGCCGCCCCAGAGGAGAAAAAATAGTGACCGTGATGCTGACACATCCGGCCTGCGTTGTCTGCACCCGGCTCGTACGCCAACCATCCGGCAAGGTATCTGAGTATAATTGCGCCTGATTCCAGGCATAATGCCAGAGCTGACGATATTGATTGAACATCGTAAAACGGCTCGCCAATGCGCGATGATAGCCAGACAGCGCAGCGACAATTATCACCAGTAACATCATTGCCAATAAGACTTCCACCATGCTAAATCCTTTTTGTCTGTTTAGGGTAGCCGACATAGCGCATCCTCCTTGAGTGGACAAAAATCGCTCCAGCCATGGGGAGAAAAGACAATTCGCCCATTCTGTATTTCCCCACCACGCCATAACATGACGTCACTACTGCCAGCGCTCAGTAAAACACGTTCATTTCCCAGCAAACGCACGCAAGCTCGCCCTTGCGGGGCATTTCTGCACTGGATATTTGGACTCACCGGCCATAGCTGGTTCTTTCCCCACTCCAGCGCTGACTGTGCGTTAACCTGTTGCTGTATCAATTGGCGCTCACTGCTGACAATACGCGTAAAAGCGTCAAGCTGTTGGTTGAGCCCCGTGAGAATTAAGCTCCCAATAATGAGGAGAAGCAGGACAAGGGCGAGCGATGACATTCCACGCTGGCGGTTCACAGATTGAATCCGGTGACGCGATAAGTTGCCTGATAAGGTTCGGTTTGCAGGCCGACGCGAGAAGCCGCAAGCTCAATCGTAAATTCAGGTGAAAACCCAGATGTCTGCGTTTTACTCACTGAGAATCGTTTGATCAAAATACTGGCAGGATCGGTCAATTTGTCCCATCCTTTTCCGTCGCAGGCAGTGGCTCCACGCTGTATTTCAAGCGATCCCCCTTCGAGACGAAAGCCCGTTTGCTCAGTTTCTGATTGTGGTGCGTTTTCCCAACGTCCATTGCTGTTAGCATCCCACTGAACAATAACGCAGCTTCCTGCCCTGCCAATTGACAACGCTTGCCCCTGACAAAGACCCGCACAATATCCGGCCCTCTGCAGCTGCTTGCCAATTGCAGAGATTCTTAACCATACCTCTTCCTCCAGTTCCTGCTGCCTTTCTTGCATCAGGCTGGCGCGCTGCAAACCCGGCAGAAAACGCGCAGTGCTCAGTAATAAAATACTGCCAATCGCCATGGCTAACAGCACTTCCGTTAACGAGAAACCTCGCTGATTTATTGACATATTCCCTTGCTCGTACTGTTGCACATTCTGATACGCCCCCCGTTTGAGACGATGAGTAACCACTCGCCCACATCGCTTCTGACGCGAATATGCCCCGGCCAGGCGGTATCCCTTAACCCATAAAATGCCAGGGAGGGTGTCACCTCAGCAATTGTGACTTCAGGCCATAGCGGCTTTAGAACAAAAACGCTGCGCGTATCGCAATCCGTTATTTTCGTTGTTAAAAGACACCCACTTTGACCGTCTTTTTTAAGCAAAATGGTGTGGTCACGGTTGTGTCCATTTGCGTCATCGCGTAATTGCACCAGAAAGTCCCGCACCTGATGTGCGGTTTGCCACAGGCGCTGCTGTTGCTGCCAGCTTTGCCAGCCAAATAATCCCGTCGCGCTAAGAATGACCACAATAGAGACAGCCACCATCGTCTCGATGAGCGTAAATCCACGTTCTGTTTTCATGGCGGCAGTTTGATGAGAACGACAAGAAAAAACGAGGAGGGAAATTGAAAGTTACGAGGCGTTTTCCACGCTATTTTGTGTGTTGCATGACGTTGCAAAAAGGGTTGAAAGCAGCTCGTAAAACCAAAAATCAGGCAAAAAAAAACCGGCACTGATTAGCGCCGGTTGTGTAAGGATGTCGCTTGTTAGATAGCCACGGGCGCTTTAATGCCAGGGTGCGGATCGTAGCCTTCAATTTCAAAATCTTCGAAGCGATAGTCGAAGATAGACTCCGGCTTACGCTTGATGACCAGCTTCGGCAAAGCCCGCGGTTCACGAGTCAACTGAAGGTGCGTCTGTTCCATGTGATTGCTGTAGAGATGGGTATCGCCACCTGTCCAGACAAAATCACCCACTTCCAGGTCGCATTGCTGCGCCATCATATGCACCAGCAACGCATAGCTGGCAATGTTGAATGGCAAACCAAGGAAGACATCGCAAGAGCGTTGGTAAAGCTGACAAGAGAGCTTGCCATCGGCAACGTAGAACTGGAAGAAAGCATGACAAGGCGCTAGCGCCATTTTGTCCAGCTCACTGACGTTCCAGGCGGACACAATAATGCGTCGCGAGTCTGGATCGTTTTTTAGCTGATTGAGCACGGTGGTGATCTGATCAATATGACGGCCATCAGGCGTAGGCCATGCGCGCCACTGGTGACCATAAACCGGCCCCAGGTTGCCGTTTTCATCCGCCCATTCGTCCCAGATAGACACGTTGTTTTCACGCAGATAAGCAACGTTAGTATCGCCTTGCAGGAACCAGAGCAGCTCATGAATGATCGAGCGCAAATGGCAGCGCTTCGTTGTCACCAGTGGGAAGCCTTCTTGCAGATTGAAACGCATCTGGTGGCCAAAAATAGAGAGCGTACCCGTTCCGGTGCGGTCGTTTTTCGGCGTGCCCTCATCAAGCACTTTTTTCATCAATTCAAGATACTGTTTCATGGTTCCTCAGGAGAGCTGTTGCTGTGGACGACGGTACGCCCAAATCATCATGATGATACCCGCGACAATCATCGGGATGGAGAGAATCTGCCCCATGCTGATGTACTGAACCCACTCGCCGGTGAATTGAGCATCTGGCTGGCGGAAGAATTCCACGATAATACGGAACGCACCATAACCAATCAGGAACAGGCCGGAGACAGAGCCCATTGGGCGCGGCTTGCGGATAAAGAGATTCAGAATGATAAACAGCACGACGCCCTCAAGCGCCAGCTCATAGAGCTGAGACATGTGACGCGGCAGCACGCCGTAGGTATCGAAAATGGATTGCCATTCCGGGTGCGAAGGTAAGAGCGCGATGTCTTCAGCACGAGAGGCCGGGAAGAGCATGGTATACGGTACACTCGGATCGACGCGGCCCCACAGCTCGCCATTGATAAAGTTACCCAGACGACCCGCCCCCAAACCAAATGGAATGAGCGGTGCCATGAAATCCGCGACCTGGAAGAAGTTACGCTTGGTCCGTTTGGCAAAAATCACCATCACCAGGATGACACCGATCAGGCCACCGTGGAAGGACATGCCGCCGTCCCAGACGCGGAACAGGTACAGAGGATCGCTCAGGAATGTCGGGAAGTTGTAGAACAGCACGTAGCCGATACGGCCGCCCAGGAACACACCCAGAAAACCAGCATACAGCAGATTTTCAACTTCATTTTTCGTCCATCCACTGCCAGGGCGACCGGCACGACGCCCGGCAAGCCACATGGCAAAGATGAAACCAACCAGATACATCAGACCATACCAGTGCAGCGCAACGGGCCCGATAGAGAATATGACCGGATCAAATTCCGGAAAATGCAGATAACCACTGTTCATCTGTCACCACAAGTTCTTGTTATTCCGCTGAAAATCAACAGCGGCAGAGAATCGCGCACGGCGTTAACCGACGCTCCAAAGTGGCGAATCATAGCATAAGGCTGGCAGGGAGGATGCGGTTGAGATGTAAAAGATGTGTATAGAGTATGGTGAGTATTTATTTGTTTACCCCGAAGCGATCGCCGAACGGGGTAACGAAGAAAGTCGTTATCGACCGCCGCGAATCAAGCCACCCATGCCACGACGCTCCATAAAAGCAGCGACCTGGTGACGAACTTCTATAGCGAGCTGCGCCTCAAGGCTTCGCCTGGCAAGCTCCTGCGCCTCGTCAAAATCGATATGACGTAACAGGTATTTAACGCGAGCCACCGAGCGGCCGTTCATGGATAAATGACGGAAGCCAAGACCAATCAGAATGGCGACACACATCGAATCACCCGCCATTTCACCGCATAACCGCAGATCGATATCGTACTGTTCGGCTTCTCGCGCGATCATCGCCAGCGCACGGAGCATAGCCGGATGCAGGCTATCGTAAATGCTCGCAACGCGCGTATTGTTACGATCCACCGCGAGCATGTACTGGGTGAGATCGTTGGTACCCACAGAGATAAAATCGACGCGGTTTGCCAGCTGCGGCATCATGAAGACCATCGAAGGAACTTCGAGCATCACCCCGATACGTGGTTTCGGGATCGCGTAGCCAATCATCTCCTCCACTTCGCGGCCTGCACGTTCGATTAAACGACGCGCTTCGTCAATCTCATCCAGGCTGGTGACCATCGGCAAAAGAATACTGAGATTGCCCGTGGCCGCATTCGCACGCAGCATGGCGCGAACCTGAACCAGGAAGATTTCGGGCTGATCGAGCGTAATACGAATCCCGCGCCACCCGAGGCAAGGATTTTCTTCGCTGATGGGCATATACGGCAGCTGTTTATCGGCGCCAACATCCAGCGTTCGCAGCGTCACCGGCTTGTCGTTAAACATCTGCAACATGCCCTGATACTGCGCCACCTGCTCTTCTTCGGACGGAAATCCGCTTTGCAACATGAAGGGGATTTCTGTGCGGTACAGACCAATACCGTCGATGCGACTCCCGAGCTTTTCTTCATGCGCGGGACTCAGGCCTGCATTGAGCATCACTTTGACCCGCTCGCCGCTTTTCAGTTGCGCAGGCAGGTTGACATCATCTTCCGCAAGTTTACTTAACTCGTTTTCTTCGCTGATCAGCCGCTGGTATTCCTGCAGTAAAACGGGCTCAGGATCGACCAGTAATTCACCGCGATAACCATCAACAACAAGCGTGCGCCTTTGCAGTACGGCAGGCTGAATGTCCGCGCCCATGACCGTAGGGATCCCCAGCGCCCGCACCATAATGGCGGCATGAGAGTTGGCAGCACCATCGCGCACAACGATGCCCGCCAGTCTGTCCTGCGGTAATTCGGCAAGCGTCGTCGCGGAAAGCTCGTCCGCCACCAGCACAAAGCGTTTCGGCCAGGCGTTTTCACCCTGATTGGTGTCATCGAGATGGAATAACAGACGCTGCCCGAGACTGCGGAGATCGCCAGCGCGCTCTTTAAGATAGCCATCAGTCAATGCCGCAAACTGTTCGGCAAATTTTTCGATAACCTTCTTCACCGCCCATTCGGCCACTGAGCCTTTGTCAACTTCGGCAAAGAGTTCACGTCGCAAACGCGCATCGGAAAGCAGGTGAGAATAGAGGTCAAAAATGGCCGCCGTCTCTTTTTGCGCACCTGCAGCAAAACGCTTGCTGTAACGTCGGAATTCGTTTGAAGCCTCTTCCAGTGCCCCCGTCAGACGCTCTCGCTCAAGCACAGCATCAAGCGTTGAAGCCTCATACACCTGTTCCATCAGCGGTAGCGTGGCATCCATCCAGCCTTCAGCAATGGCCACGCCAGGGGATGCAGGCAGCGCGCGAATTCGCGTCTGGCGATATTGACCAAACAGTGCTGCCAATTGTGACTGGGAAAGAATCGCCGCCATTTGGGTGGCTAACGTGACGAGAAATGACTCTTCGCTTTCATCGAACTGACGCAACTCGCGCTGCTGGACAACCAAAATGCCAAGCAACTGGCGGCGCTGAATAATCGGCACCCCAAGAAAGGCGCGAAAACGTTCTTCTTTGACGGAAGGGATATATTTGAAGCTGGGGTGTTTTTGCGCATCCGCCAGGTTGATAGGTTCCGCCAGTCGACCTACGAGGCCGACGATACCCTCATCAAACGCAAGAGCAACGGTGCGACCACGCGGTTTTTTAAGGCCGCGGGTCGCCATCAGGTAGTAACAACGTCGATCATGGTCGGCCAGATACACCGAACAAACTTCGGTTTCCATCGCAAGACAGATGTCAGTCACCAGGATGTCCAGCGCCTCATTGAGACGCGGTGCACTGGCAACCTTTTCGACTATTTCTCGCAAGCGGGTGAGCATGATATGCGTTGCTTAACCTCTTTTACGTCGCCAGGCAGGTGCGCTTTGTGGTTTAGGAGGAGCCTCCTGAAACGCTATCACAACACTTGCAAACTCTTTCATTACCCTACGGTAAACATCGCGCTTAAACGAGACGACCTGACGAACAGGATACCAGTAGCTTACCCAGCGCCAGCCATCAAATTCAGGCGTACTGCTGGTTTGCATATTGATTTCAGAGTCGTTGCTTACCAATTGCAGGAGAAACCATTTCTGTTTCTGGCCGATACAAACCGGCTTTGTGTCCCAACGCACCAAACGTTTCGGTAACTTGTAACGCAACCAGTTGCGGGTCGAAGCCAGGATGCGAACATCTTTTCGGCTTAAGCCGACTTCTTCGAACAGCTCCCGATACATCGCTTGTTCTGGGGACTCTCCAGGATTTATCCCGCCTTGCGGGAATTGCCAGGAGTGCTGACCATATCGCCTTGCCCACATGACCTGGCCCTGACGATTACAAATTACGATACCTACGTTCGGGCGGTAGCCATCGTCATCAATCACCGGACTACCTCAAACTAAACCTTATATATGAATGATTGTTTCATACTACTGTGAGGCGGTAAACCACTCTCTTACAGGGCTGCAACCGAATAACATTTGAATAACTCACAATTTTCACCCAAGTTATAAACAGACAGGCAGGATTGAGGACGATTTTATTCACTTTTTCTGTGGATATACTTGTGAAGAAGTATGGAATTACCGATGGACAACATTTTGTGGCGTGGAAATGCAAAACCGTTACTCACAAATAAAAAGATTATTTATTAATAAGTTAAAAACAGAAAAACGATCGTCACTTACCAAAGCGTGAGCGCTATCACAGAGAGGATCGTAAGGCTGATGAAAGATCGAACAGCGTCGGTTTTATCCACAGATTGTGCCAATAAGTTAGTCACATTTTGTGTGAAAATTCGATTTTCGTCGCACGTCAAGGCTGTAAATCGAAACAGTAGTAAGGGTTATACCCAGTTATCCCACTTTTCTGTGGATAAGTGGGTGTAAGATCCTGTTCATTGTCAGTGACCAGTTTTGAACAACCGTGTTTTCGAATTTATTTTAGCTCTTTTTTGAAATAAAAAAGACATACAAATCATAACCCTGCCATATCTGTTCAGAAATCGGTAAACTCTATCCACAAGGTCTCATTTTGTCGTTCGTTTTTTAACCAAAGGCTGATATTGATGCTTCCGCTCGGTCCACTCCGCTCTCCTCCTGCAACCGAAGAGCAATTATTGCACCAGGCACAGCGCGTGGCCGGTCATACCCTTGGGGAATTAGCCGCTCTGGCAGGACTGCCAATTCCCCAGGATCTGAAACGCGATAAGGGTTGGATCGGCGTACTACTAGAACTGTGGCTTGGCGCCAGCGCGGGCAGCAAGCCTGAACAAGATTTCGCCGCGATGGGCGTCGAGCTGAAAACTATTCCTGTCGATAGCCAGGGTAAACCGCTCGAAACGACGTTTGTTTGCGTCGCTCCCTTAACCGGAAATACTGGCGTCACCTGGGAAACAAGCCATGTCCGTCACAAACTGAAGCGGGTACTGTGGGTACCGATTGAGGGCGACAGAGCCATCCCGTTGGCTGAGCGCCGGGTTGGCGCACCGCTGCTGTGGAGCCCTGACGAAGAGGAAGATCGACAACTTTGCCAGGATTGGGAAGAATTAATGGACATGATCGTTCTGGGGCACGTTGAGCGGATAACGGCGCGTCATGGCGAAGTTATGCAATTACGTCCGAAAGCGGCTAACAGCAAAGCGCTTACCGAAGCCATCGGTGCCCGTGGCGAACCGATACTCACGCTGCCGCGCGGTTTTTATTTAAAAAAGAACTTCACGGGCGCCCTGCTGGCTCGCCACTTCCTGTTGAAAACATAGTTTTTACGTGAAGTTTGAAGTGAATCAAACTCAATCACCGGCTTTTTAAGATTTCACTGCTTCCCCATAGCGCATATTCAGGTTATTACTACACTATGATTTGATACGAGCCAGATGAGGATGATAACGATGAAAAAATGGGCAGTGATAATCTCGGCGGTCGGTTTAGCGTTTGCTGTTTCAGGTTGTAGCAGCGATTACGTCATGGCCACTAAAGATGGCCGAATGATACTGACAGACGGCAAACCCGAAGTCGACGACGATACCGGTCTGGTGAGTTATAACGACCAGCAGGGTAATAAAATGCAGATTAATCGCGACGATGTGTCGCAAATCATCGAGCGATAAACAGATAAAGGTCAGCCGCTTGCTGGCCTTTTTGATTTTTTTCTTCCCCTTTTGCCTCCCCTCTGCCATGTTTATATTCCTCCGTCTGGAGTCCATTCCCGATCCTGACGCAGCCTACATGTCACACTAAGGAAGCCGGCTATGCATTATCACCGTATCCCCCACAGCACTCTGGAGATCAGCCAACTGGGGTTGGGCACGATGACATTCGGTGAACAAAACAGCGAAGCCGATGCCCATGCGCAACTCGATTACGCCGTCAGCCAGGGCATTAACCTGATTGATGTTGCAGAAATGTACCCCGTGCCGCCGCGCCCGGAAACACAAGGATTAACCGAAACTTACGTTGGCAACTGGCTGGCGAAGAGCGGTAATCGCGAAAAACTGGTCATTGCGTCTAAAGTGAGTGGCCCTTCACGCAACAACGATGCGGGTATTCGCCAGAATCAGGTTCTGGATCGCAAGAATATTCGCGCCGCGCTGGATGACAGCTTAAAGCGCCTGCAAACGGACTACCTCGATTTATATCAGGTGCACTGGCCGCAGCGTCCAACCAACTGCTTTGGTAAACTGGGTTACAGCTGGAGCGACGGCGCACCTGTCGTGACGCTGCTCGAAACGCTGGAAGCACTGACCGAATGCCAGCGCGCCGGTAAGATTCGCTACATTGGCGTCTCGAACGAAACGGCATTTGGGGTGATGCGTTATCTGCATCTGGCAGATAAACACGATCTGCCGCGCATTGCGACGATTCAGAATCCCTACAGTCTGGTGAATCGCAGCTATGAAGTCGGTCTGGCGGAAGTGACCCAGTACGAAGGCGTTGAACTGCTGGCCTATTCCTGCCTGGGTTTTGGGACGTTAACTGGTAAATATCTGAATGGTGCTAAACCGGCTGGCGCACGCAATACGTTGTTTAGCCGATTTACACGTTACAGCGGTGAGCAAACGCAGAAGGCGGTTGCGGCTTACGTCGACATCGCGAGGCGTCATGGGCTTGACCCGGCACAAATGGCGTTAGCTTTTGTACGCCGCCAGCCGTTTGTCGCCAGCACCTTACTGGGCGCAACGACTATGGATCAGCTGAAAACTAACATTGAAAGCTTCCATCTTGAGCTGAGTGAAGACGTTTTGGCAGAGATTGAAGCAGTGCATCAGGTTTACACTTACCCTGCACCGTAATAAAAGCAAAACGGCAACCCTGTTGCCGTTTTGAGTTTCTTCCCTCTCTGGTCACGATGACGATATCAGGCCGCCACGCTAGCGACGACGCTGCCAGATCCACAGCCCGGTAATCGCCAGCGCAAAGAGCGCGCCAAACCCCACGCCAATGCCCACCACCGGCAACCCCGCTTTGACAGCCAGCGAGTAAAGCCCCAGCATCAGCAGCATCGCGGTGTTCTCACCCAGATTCTGCACGGCAATGGCGTTGCCCGCCCCGACGGTATGCTTGCCGCGCTCCTGCAATAACGCATTGAGCGGCACGATAAAGAAACCGCCCAAAATACCAATCAGGATCAGCAATCCATAAGCGGGTAAGAGCGCATGCTGCAGGGAGAAGAACAGCACGCCCACGCCAATCAAAATCCCGGCAGGCATACAGCGCCTCACCGTTTCCAGCGTCACCAGTTTCGCCGCCGCTCCCGCCCCCACCACGATCCCGACAGCGACCATGGCATTCAGATACGTTGGCGTCGCGTTGTCAGTAATCCCCAACGCTGTCGGGACCCACAACACCAGCAGGAAGCGCAGCGTCACGCCAGCGCCCCAGAACATGCTGGTTCCAATCAACGAAAAACGCGTTTCGCCATCGCGCCACAGCACCCGACAGGCGTTGAAGAAACTGGAGGTCATGGGGGTGAATCGCCAGGATTGCCCCGGACGCGCCACGGGGAGCGTCGGGATAAACAGGTTTGCGACTACGGCGCCTGCGTATACCACGGCGCAAATGCCCAACGCCGCCAGAACGTGCCAGTCTGCCAGCACACCACCGGCAACAGAACCGAGGAAAATCGCGGCAATCGTCGAAGATTCCATCAGACCATTGGCTTTGACCAACTTATCGCCCGTGGTTAGCTCACCCAGAATGCCGTATTTGGCAGGCGAATAAGCCGCTGCCCCAATACCCACCAGCGTGTAGCCTATAAAAGGATTGAAGCCGAAACAGATACTTGCCGCACCCAACAACTTAAGGCTGTTGGCAAACATCATCACCCGTCCTTTCGGGAAGCTGTCCGCAACCTGCCCGACGAACGGGGCAAAAAGAATGTAAGCGCCCACAAACACCATTTGCAGAATAGGCTGACTCCAGTCAGGGTAGAATTCTGCTTTCAGTAGTGCGAGGGTGGCAAAGAGCAAGGCATTATCGCCAAAGGCCGACAGGAACTGGGCGGACGTTACCGCCATCATGCCCTTCGACCAGAGCGAAGTGTTAGTGTGTGCTGACTCACGCATCGTGATGTTCTTCCTCTTCAACCATGCCTTTCAGCGCCACAAAATCGGGTTTACCGCTGCCCAAAACAGGTAGCTGCTTCAGGTAACGAATGTCGCGCGGCACGGCCAGTTCTGGCACACCATGTTCACGGGCGTAATGCAGCAGTTGTTCACGCTTGAGCTCGCTATCCGTGGTGAAGAGCACCAGGGCCTCGCCTTTACTGGCGTCACTTTTAATCGCCGTTGCGTGCATCTTCTCGGGAGAAAGAGCATTGGCGAGCTGTTCCACCATTTCCAGCGACACCATTTCCCCAGCGATCTTGGCAAAGCGCTTCGCACGGCCCTGAATTTGCACGAACCCGTGCTCATCAAAACGCACGATATCGCCGGTGTCATACCAGCCGGTTTCCACTTCGCCAGCCGCATTTTCCGCCGTCGGCGCTTCAAGCACGCCCGGATTTTCAACGCGCAGGTAGCCGTTCATCACGTTTGGCCCTTTGAGCTGCAGACGACCGCCCTCTTCAATACCAGGCACCGCCAGCAGGCGCGCGTCCATTCCGGGTAGGATTCGGCCCACCGTGCCCGGTCTGGCGGCCATCGGCACGTTGATCGACACGACGGGCGCGCATTCCGTTACGCCATAGCCTTCGAGGATGCGCAGACCAAACTTGTCCTGCCAAATTTCGCGGGTGCTGTCCTGCAGTTTTTCGGCCCCGGCCACCACGTAGCGTACGCGGAAGAAATCATACGGATTGGCAAAGCGCGCGTAATGCCCCAGGAAGGTCGACGTACCGAAAAGCACCGTACAATTGCGGTCATAAACCAGTTCCGGCACCACCCGATAGTGCAGCGGGCTGGGATACAGAAAGACTTCCGCACCCGTGAATAACGGCGTAAAAAGCCCGACCGTCAGGCCGAACGAGTGGAAAAGCGGCAGCGCCGACATAAACCGATCTTTGGCGGTAAAGTCAGCGATCGTTTTGATCTGCTCAACGTTCGCCAGAATGCTTTTATGGCTGTGAACCACGCCCTTTGGATGACCTTCCGACCCCGAGGTAAAAAGAATCATCGCCGCATCTTCCGGCTGCTGTTTAACTTGCGCCAGATGCGGGACCAGCAGATGGGCGAAAATCCACAGCTTATCCGCCGTTGTGACGTCGGCTTTGAGATCTTCGAGGAAAACCCAGCGCACCTGCTTGAGCTGCTCCGGCAAATGCCAGAGTTTGCCCTTATCGAGGAACTGGCGTGACGTGAAGACCGTTTTGATCTCTGCCGCCGTAATGGCGCTGGTCAACCCTTTGACGCCCGCTGTGTAGTTCATCATTGCCGGAATTCGCCCGCGTGAAACGGCACCAAAAATCACCGCCGCGCTGATACCGGCGTTGGGCAGCATCAGCCCAATTTTCTCGCCCTTTTGGCTGTATTTCTCAAGAATTCGTCCGACAAACAGGGTCTTGGTGAGCAGTTTGCGATACGTATCCGGTGTGAAATTGATATCTTCGACGCAGTTTTTTCGCGTGCCATAGCGGTCCTGAGCGGAGAGTAACGCTTCATATAACGTTTCACGCGGACGCACCGCCATGCGGGCTTCCATCATAATTTGATGAAGCATTTCCCCTGCTATTTTACGGCGGTCGCGAGCGCGCGGGGCGTCAGGCATGGGCAGCGTTGTTGGCGGCAGAATGTGGAGCGTAATTTGCGGGAACAGCCGTTGCTTCACTAGCCCTTTCAGGCGGCTGAAATAGGTCAGTTCAGCGCCTTCAATACGCAACGGAACAACTGTCGCTTTCGACTTGGCCGCAACAAAACCGGCACCGTCGTAGATTTTCATCAGTGAACCCGTCACTGAGATACGGCCTTCCGGGAATATCACCACCGGCCGCCCCTGTTCAATCAGGCGAACCAGATGCTTAATCATCATCGGTTTTGTGGGGTCGAGCGGGACAAGGTCAACCAGCGGCGCAAGCCAGCGCATAAACCACTTCTGGCTGATAGAGCTGTACACCGCAAACACCGGACGTCCAGGCAGGAAAAGGGCCAGCAGGATCCCGTCGATAAAGGAAACATGGTTTGGGGTGATAAGGACGCGATCGCCTTGCAGTGACTGGGTATCACCCGTCAGGCGGATGCGAAAGAGGATACGAAATAAGGTACGGAAGAACCCAAATAGCATTTCAACTCCCTTTGCCTGTCAATAATTGGCGTTACGCTAAATTGTGGCAGATTACACGAGAAGTGCAGGAGGGGCGACAGCTTATTCGGGGCGAAAAAAAACCTGCGCATCTGCGCAGGCTGGTGCAAGAGATGAGTACGATTCCGTACTTAGAATTCTCACCAATCAATACCTCTGGGATCTTGATTGTGGTTGTTAGCCCCGCGCTTTGCCAGTGGGAAAACGCAAGTGAATGAGCCTAAGTGCAACCAGGTGTGAAAATTATCGATTGCTGTTACATATTGAAGTTACAGGCAAAAAAAACCTGCGTATGGACGCAGGTTGGTGCAAATCGTGTTAATCAACCGGAGCTGATTTCACCTATCAATACCTCTGGGATCTCGACTGTAGCAATACGCTGATAATCACCGCCAGCGGACAATCGCAACAGCGTGCCGCAAAGTGTAACTAAAGGTTCCGTTTAATATTATTCTGATACGTCTGGCCATGTAACGATTACACCGATTTCTCATGTTCTGCATCACGTTTGCGACGGCCTTTCACGCACAGCCCTTGAATGCACCTCGCTTTTCCGCAACACTGATGAGTGTGTAAACGCTTACCCCCCAAAAGAAGGTATTAAATGGCGACAATAAAGGATGTGGCCCGTCTGTCCGGTGTTTCCGTCGCGACTGTCTCGCGCGTCATTAACGACTCACCGAAAGCCAGCGACGCTTCCCGCCAGGCAGTGCAGAGCGCAATGGAAACGCTGAATTATCATCCCAACGCCAATGCCCGCGCGCTTGCGCAGCAATCGACTGAGACGGTTGGCCTGGTGGTGGGTGACGTATCTGACCCGTTTTTCGGCGCGATGGTCAAAGCCGTCGAGCAGGTGGCTTACCAGACGGGCAATTTTTTACTGATCGGTAATGGCTATCACAACGAAGAAAAAGAACGCAAGGCCATTGAACAGCTGATTCGCCATCGCTGTGCGGCGCTGGTAGTCCACGCCAAAGTCCTGCCCGATGCTGAACTGCTGCATCTTATGAAGCAAATCCCTGGCATGGTGCTCATCAACCGCATTATTCCTGGCTATGAGCAACGCTGCGTTGCGCTTGACGACCGTTACGGTGCCTGGCTCGCCACGCGTCATCTCATTCAGCAAGGCCATACCCGCATCGGCTATCTCTGTTCCAATCACCAGATTTCAGATGCAGAAGACCGTCTGCGCGGTTACTACGATGCGTTGCGCGAAAGCGGCCTGCCCTGTAACGATCGGCTGGTCGCCTATGGTGAACCGGATGAGAGCGGCGGTGAACATGCGATGACCGAGCTTTTAGGGCGCGGGCGCAACTTTACCGCCGTGGCCTCCTATAACGACTCGATGGCCGCGGGTGCCATGGGCGTACTCAACGATAATGGCATTGATGTGCCAGCCGAAATTTCGTTGATTGGTTTCGATGATGTGTTGGTTGCGCGCTACGTTCGTCCGCGTTTAACCACTGTGCGCTATCCGATAGTGACCATGGCAACCCAGGCGGCTGAACTGGCGCTCGCGCTCGCCGATCAACGCCCTCTGCCGGATATTACGCACTTGTTCAGCCCGACGCTGGTGCGCCGTCACTCCGTTGTAAGCCCAGCGGATCCCGTCAGCGAATAACGATAGAGATGGACCGTTTTATTCGGATATTCCAGCGCATCACCGATGTCATGCCAGCCGTAACGCTCATAAAAGTTACGGCAGGCTGACCAAAGATGCAGCTCGGAATAGCCGGCGCGAGCGGCATAAGCCATCACATATTCCTGTAATTTCCCCGCCAGCCCTCTTCCCCGCGCCGATTCATCGACATACAGCGCGGCCAGCCACGGATAAAGATCCTGGCGCGTGATTAAATCACAGCGCCAAAGCCCCACCGTGCCTAACAGCTGTTCGCCCTCAACAGCCACAAACGTGATGGGAAGTGCATCTGGCTGTTGGCTATGGGTGACGATACTGGCAAAAAATTCGCGGGGTAAACCGTCGCCGAAAGCCTGCCAGATCCAGTCGGTCACTTGCTCTGCGTGATGTGCAACGGCATACAGCGGCAGAATCGTCATACCATTTTTCCCTGGAACAGGGGGACAGATTCGAAGAGATAGCCGTCAAAATCCGGTGCGTCTTCATCGGACAGTTCAAGCAGGCTCTTTTTAACGTTTTCGAGATGCTGGAACATGGCCTGCCACGCCCCCATCACGTCGCGACGACGCAGCGCCGCCAGAATAGTTTGCCGGTCACCCAGCCATTTCAGCCGATACGCGCGGCTGGCGATGTGGACGTTAAACTGCTGCCACAGCGGGCTGCTGTCCATGTGATGCCAGACGCTTTCCACGGTTGCGAGCAGCATCTGGTTTTGCGTAGCGCCCGCCAACACCAGGTGGAACATTTTATTGTTGTCCTGGCTATTATCGTTGGCGGCAATCGCGCGCTGCTCTTGTTCAATAATGCGGCGCAAATTGTCGATATCCGCGCGCGTCGCCATCTTCGCCGCAAAGGCGGCAATATTACTTTCAAGCAACTGACGTGCCTGTAAAATCTCGAACGGGCCGACATCGCTACTTAAAAAACGCTCTTCTTCGTTTTCGTGTTCTTCGGGAATACGCATTACGTAGACGCCGGAACCCTGGCGAATATCCACCGTTCCTTGTAGTTCCAGCATCAGAAGTGCTTCACGCACAATCGTGCGGCTTACGCCGTAAGTCTCGGCAATATTGCGCTCAGGTGGCAGACGCGAGCCAACAGGATAGTGCCCCTGAATGATTTGCGTGCGTAAATCTTCGCCAATTTCCTGGTACTGCTTTTTTTCCGGCGGAACAACGGCCTTCTCCACAATATCACCTGCACTTACTTAGGAATGAATACTCAGGCCGGGCATCCTTCCCCGGCCACTCTGGACGCTATTTTACCAGAACCCTCGCCGAGAGAGCCTATTTCCATTCATCTTCGACAGTGAGCGTCAGCCTGCGCTCATCGCGAAGCTGCCGGAACCACGATGCGGATTTTTTCGCCCGGCGCGCGCGATTATTTTCCAGGTCGATTTCAATCAGCCCGTAGCGATTTTTAAAGGCGTTCATTGGTGAAACATTATCGGTAAAGGCCCACAGCATATAGCCGTGACAGTTTGCCCCCTCTTCCCGTGCCAACAGCGTGTAATAGAGATGCTCGCTGATAAAATCAATGCGGTAATCGTCTTCAATCACGCCGTCACGGTTGCGGAACTGCGCTTCGTTTTCCACGCCCATGCCGCTCTCCGCTACAAACCACGGAATGTTGCGATACTCGTTTTTAATGCGCATCGCCATGTCGTAAATAATGCGCGGATAAATCTCCCAGCCACGGGATTTATTCATCCTGCGTCCCGGCAGTTCGAAGGGCTCGTAATAATATGCCGGATGGAAAGGCGTCTCGGGATGCCACGCCCGCGACGGCGCCTTAACGCGATGGGGATAATAAAGATTGATCCCCAGCTCATCGACGGTGTTTTCCGCGATGATCGCCAGCTCTTCCGCCGTGTATTCCCACTGCACCTGATGCTGCTCCAGCAGCGTGAACAGCTCCTGCGGATAGCGCCCGTGCACAAACGGATCGAGGAAAACGCGGTTGTAAAAGAGATCGTAGCGTTCAGCGGCGCGTACATCATGCGCTTCCTGAGAGCGCGGATAGGTGACTTCTGGATTGAGAATACAGCCCACCGTTCCGTGATAGCCCTTCTCGTGAAAAAGCTTCACCACTTTCGCCGTCGCCAGCACTTTGTGGTGATTCCACTGCATCCAGGTGTGAGTGTTCTGTTCGTAGGGCCAACGCAGCGCATCCAGATAGACCCGCGTTTGCACAACGATTGGCTCGTTGAAGGTAAACCAGCGCGTGACTTTTGCGTGGTAGCGTTCAAACACCTTTTCCGCATAACGTACAAACAGCTCGACGACATGTTTCGACGCCCAGCCCCCGTAGGTTTCCAGCAAAACGCCAGGCAGTTCGTAATGCTCGAGGCAGATCATCGGTTCGATGCCCTGCCGGTGCATTTCGTCGAACAGCGCGTCGTAATACGCGGCGTACTCTTCATCAACGGTCGCGTTTTCATAGTCCGTCAGAAAACGTGACCAGTTGATTGACGTGCGGTAGTGCGTGAGTCCGGCCTGCTTCATCAGCGCCACGTCCTCACGAAAGCGATTGATGAAATCGGTCGCGACCGCCGGTCCAAAACCGTTATGCCAGACGTGACGATCGTTTTTGTACCAGAGATCGATCCACGAATCCTGACCCTCTTTTTTTCCGCTCCAGCCTTCCGTCTGCCAGGCGGACGCTGCTGCACCCAGAATAAAATCCGGCGGTATCGCAATACTTTTTATGCTCATGACATCCTCATGCGTTGTTGGTCGCTTGCTGGCTTTGCGCCAGCAGGGCCGCTTGTTCCGCGCGGCGCGAGGCGATTCTCACAAACGGCAAATAGATCAGCACAGCGGTGATGATGCAGATAAATTGCGTGACCACAGCGCCCATCGAGCCTGCCGTTGACAGCCAGGCGTTAATCAGCGGCGGTGTCGTCCAGGGCACCATCACCACGGCTTTACCCGCGAAACCGGTCACCGTAGCGAAATAGCCAATCGAACCGGTCACCAGCGGCGTGATGATGAAGGGAATGGCCAGAATCGGGTTCAGCATGATCGGCATCCCGAAGATCACGGGCTCGTTGATGTTGAAGATCCCAGGGCCGATCGAGAGCTTGGCAATCTCACGCATCTCTTTGCGCTTGGTGCCGATCATCACCGCGATCAGCAGGCCGATGGTTAGCCCCGATCCGCCGATGCTCATATACACATCCCAGAACGGCATGGTGATAATGTTCGGGATCTCTTTGCCCTGCTCAAATGCCGTCATGTTGACGGTGATCGCTCCCAGCAGCAGCGGCTCGCGGATCGGCTTGATCATCTGATTGCCGTGGATCCCGATCACCCAGAAAAGCTGCGCCACAAACATCAGCAGCAGGATGCCCGGCAAGCTTTGCACCACACGTTCCAGCGGCTGCTGAACCACCTGATAAACCGCGTCGTAAAGGTACATGCCGGTGATTTGGTGGAAAACAAAGCCAAATGTGGCAATCGCGGCGGTGGTGATAATGGCCGGAATCAGCGCGGAAAACGACGCCGCCACGTTAGGCGGCACGGTGTCCGGCATTTTGATTTTCAGGCCGTTGCGATTCTCCAACCAGCAGTAAACCTCAACGGAAAGAATGGCGATGAACATGCCGAGAAACAGGCTGCGGGTGTCAGAGAACTGGCGCAGCAGCACGTCTTTCACCACGTGCATTTCACCATCCACCAGCATTTCGACGGTGGTTGGCGTGACGCAAATAAAGCAGATCACTGCCAAAAGGCCTGGGAATAACGATTTAATTCCGTTAATACGCCCCAGCTCAATACCAATAAGAAACACCGCGCCGATATTCAGGAAGTTCAGCGTGGCGTAGTTCAGGGCGCTGGTTATCGGCTTTAATGCGGCCAGAAAAGAGAGCGATTCAAAGCTGGCTAACCCGTTTTTTGGATCCAGAACCATGTTGGAAATCAGTACCGAAAATGCCCCAACGATGATGACGGGCATGAGGGTAATGAAGGCGGATTTGATCGCCATGATGTAGCGAAAGCTATTGAAGGTGGTGGCGAAACTGCCCAGAGAGTTGATCAGTTTTTCCTGTAAAGCCATAGGGTAATACCTCAGTAAAAGGGCTTTTATAGAATAAGGTGTACAGCCGGATACTATTGGCATACCAAAAATAGTCGCCCACGCCGGATCGTTCTGTGATTGAGCTCTCACTGCGCTAAGAGGTATTCCAAATCATGATTTTTCACCACTTTGGCATACCACTTACCCGGTTTTATGCTGAAGTGGCGAACCGTTGCCAGAAAGCGTGATCCTGATAGGGCTTTTCGCTCCCCCGTCCCGCTTATCCCTTTCACTCTGTGTGATAAACTCATGACGATTACGTGAGAGCAGGAATTTCTAATGGCAACAATGCTGGATGTCTCATTACGCGCGGGTGTCTCGAAAGCGACCGTTTCGCGCGTGCTGAACGGCACAGGTCAGGTAAAAGAGAGTACGCGTCAGCAAGTGTTTAAAGCGATGGAGGAGCTAGGCTATCGTCCGAACTTTCTCGCGCAATCACTGGCGAACCAGACCAGCAACAGCATTGGTCTGGTGGTGTCGACATTTGACGGGTTCTATTTTGGTCGCCTGCTGCAACAGGCGTCGCGACAGACGGAAACCCACGGCAAACAGCTGATTGTCACCGACGGCCATGATGCACCTGAGCAAGAAGAACAAGCGGTGCAAATGCTGGCGGATCGCCGGTGCGACGCTATCGTGCTTTACACCCGCTACATGAGCGAAAAAGCGATCATGAAGCTGATCCACACCGTGCAAACCCCGCTGGTGGTGATTAACCGCGAAGTCGCTCAGGCGGCGGATCGCTGCGTGTTCTTTGAACAACAAGACGCGGCCTTTAAAGCGGTTGATTATTTAATCAGTCAGGGTCATCGCGAGATCGCCTGTATGACCGTGCCAATTCATACACCAACGGGTAAAGCACGCCTGATGGGGTATCGTAAGGCGCTGGAAAAGCATGGAATTGTTTGGGACGATCGTCGTGTGAAGTACGGCGATGCGGGCATGACGCAGGGATATGAACTGTGTCGGGAATTGCTCAGTGAGAACGCGCCGTTTAGCGCACTGTTTGCCTGTAACGACGACATGGCGCTTGGGGCATCAAAGGCGTTGCATCAGGCGGGGCTGCGTATTCCACAGGATATTTCGCTGTTTGGCTTCGATGATGCGCCCTGCGCAAAATGGCTGGAGCCTGCGCTCTCATCGGTTTATTTGCCGATCGACAGCATGATTGTCACGGCCATCGATCAGGCGATCCGGCTGGCAAATAACCAGCCGGTCGAAACGATCCCACCGTTTACCGGTACGCTGGTTTTGCGTGATTCGGTGACGACAGGGCCGTATTTCGTCTCAAAATAGCTCGAGCGCGAGCAGCTCCTGAATGGTCTGGCGACGACGAATCAGTCGCGCCACGCCGTGATCAAACAGCACTTCTGGCAGCAGCGGACGACTGTTGTAATTAGACGACATCGACGCGCCGTACGCGCCGGTATCGTGCAGCACCAGATAGTCACCAGGCTGAACAACAGGCAGCGCGCGGGTTTCGACTTTGCCGCCTTCCTGCTGGGTGAACACATCACCCGATTCGCACAGCGGCCCCGCCACAACGGTATCCACCAGCGGGGACTGCGTTAAATCGCGCCCGTCCGCTGCCAGCGCCGAAATGTGGTGATAGCTGCCATACATTGACGGTCGCATCAGATCGTTAAAACCTGCGTCGATCAACACAAAATGACGGCTGCCCATCGCTTTGACGCTGCGGACCTGCGCCACCAGCACGCCCGATTCCGCCACCAGGAAACGACCCGGTTCAATTTCCAGTTTGACCGCATGCCCAAGATGAGCAGCAATTTTGTCGCGCGCGGCACTCCACAGACCGTAATAGTGATCGGTATCGATCGCCTCTTCGCCTTCGCGATACGGGATCGACAAGCCGCCGCCCGCCGAGATCGCCTCCAGATCCTGACCGAATTCGATCACCTGATTCACCATAGCACCGCACACTTGCTCCAGATGCGTGTAATCAACGCCAGAACCGATATGCATGTGAATGCCGACAAGTGTCAGATTGTAGCGCTGCAATACCGCCAGCGCGGCAGGCAGATCGGCATACCAGATGCCGTGTTTGCTGTTTTCCCCACCGGTATTGGTTTTTTGACTGTGACCATGACCAAAACCTGGATTGACGCGCAACCACACGCGATGACCCGGCGAAACCTGCCCAAGCTGTTCCAGCATATCCACAGAACCGGCATTTACCGGAATCTGCAGTTCATGCACGCGCGACAGCGTGGCGCTATCAATCAGGTCTGCGGTAAAGACAATCGCATCGCTGTCGGCCTGTGGATCGTATCCGGCTGCCAACGCACGTTCAATTTCGCCCAACGAAACAGAATCAACTTTAACGCCCTGCTCACGCATCAGACGCAGAATATGAATATTTGAGCACGCCTTCTGGGCGAAACGCACCACGTCAAACTGATGCAGGGCGGCGATCTTTTCGCGAACGATCTGCGCATCGTAAACCCAGACCGGGCAGCCGAATTCGGCAGGCAGTCGCAGCAAATTCTCAGCGTTCAGATCAGTTTCTGTATTGTTGAGTGGGCGTGGCATGGTGTTCTCCAGATAACGGCATTTTTTAACATTACGCCACAGCTTACAGACAATAAAAAATATCGTTTTATCGCGAGTCTATGCAAAAATGATATGGATAACCGCTAATAAAAGGTGTCTTATGCCCGCCGTTAACTTGCGTCACATTGAAATTTTTCATGCGGTGATGACCACCGGAAATCTGACCGAAGCCGCGCAGATGCTGCACACCTCGCAGCCCACGGTCAGCCGTGAATTAGCACGCTTTGAAAAAGTGTTGGGATTAACGCTGTTTGAACGTTCCCGTGGCAGGCTTCACGCGACGGTGCAAGGGTTGCGGTTGTTCGAGGAAGTTCAGCGATCCTGGTACGGTCTGGACCGCATCGTCAGCGCGGCGGAGAGCCTGCGGGAGTTCCGCCAGGGCGAGTTATCGATTGTCTGTCTGCCTGTTTTTTCTCAATCCTTCCTGCCGCAGCTTATTCAGCCGTTCCTGGCGCGCTACCCTGACGTCAATCTCACCATTGTGCCGCAAGAGTCGCCGTTGCTTGAAGAGTGGCTCTCCGCGCAGCGCCACGATTTGGGCCTGACCGAAACGCTCGCCACGCCCGCGGGCACTGAACGCACAGAATTGCTCTCGCTGGACGAAGTGTGTGTGTTGCCCAAAGGGCATCCGCTGGCCAGTAAAAGTGTACTGACGCCTGCCGATTTTCACGGCGAGAATTACATCAGCCTGTCGCAAGCAGACAGTTATCGACATTTACTTGATTCTTTATTCGCGGACCATCAGGTTAAACGCCGAATGGTTGTGGAAACGCACAGCGCAGCCTCCATTTGCGCCATGGTTCGGGCAGGCGTCGGTATCGCGGTGGTTAACCCGTTAACGGCGCTGGATTACGCCGATAGCGGGATTGTAATTCGTCGTTTCAGCATTTCAGTGCCGTTCACCGTCAGTCTGATCAGGCCGCTGCATCGTCCTGCCTCAGCGCTGGTCGAGGCTTTTTCGACACATTTAACCGGGCATTCGCTTCAGATAGCGCACCGCTTACCCGATCTACTAAAGGTGTAGAACACGTTACGAGAGCATAAACTCCACCGCGTCCGCGGCATGAATGGCTGTGGTATCAAACACCGGGATCGGGCTTTCTTCCCCCGGAACTAACAGGCCGATTTCGGTGCAGCCAAAGATCACCCCTTCCGCGCCCTGCTTCGCCAGCTTATCAATCACGCCCAGATAATAGTGGCGTGAAGCGTCGCTAAACGTGCCCAGGCACAGCTCTTCAAAGATAATTTGGTTGATGCGTGCGCGGTCCGCTTCATCCGGTACGATGCTTTCAATTCCGAATTGCGTCTCCAGACGCCCACGGTAAAAATCCTGCTCCATGGTGTAACGCGTACCTAACAGCGCCACGCGTTGCATGCCGGTCGCCGCAATCGCCCTTCCGGTCGCATCCGCAATATGCAGGAACGGCAGTGAACAGCGCGTTTCAATATGCGATGCGACTTTGTGCATGGTATTGGTACACAGCAGAATGCCTTGCGCGCCGGCACGTTCCAGTCCTAACGCCGCCTGCGCCAGGATGTCACCCGCTTTATCCCATTCACCGCTGGCCTGACAGGCTTCGATTTCATGAAAATCCACGCTGTGCAGCAGCAGGCTTGCAGAATGCAGACCGCCAAGACGCTGTTTGATGCCTTCGTTAATCAGGCGGTAATAAGGAATGGTCGATTCCCAGCTCATTCCCCCTATCAGGCCGATCGTTTTCATATTCGCTCCTTTATGTTTCTTCCAGTGAAGCAAACTTGTGATCGTGTTTCCAGTTATTTGGCTTGCCGTTTCCTTTTAACCCGCAGTGCGATAAATTAATTAAAACAATGTTTCACTACTTAGCAGGACATAAAAATGTTTAGATTCCATAAAGAGACAACGCTTGACGATCTGGGCAATGGCGTCACGCGCCGCATTCTGGCGCATAACGGAAAAATGATGGCGGTTGAGGTCAATTTTGAAGAAGGCGCTGTCGGCCCGATGCACAATCACCCGCACGAACAGCTGACTTATGTGCTGTCCGGGGAGTTCGAATTTACCATCGGCGAAGAAAAGCATGTGGTGACGGCGGGCGATACCCTCTATAAAGAGCCGCACGTGATGCACGGCTGCGTTTGCCTGAAGCCTGGTACGCTGCTGGATACCTTTACGCCAGTGCGTGAAGATTTCCTCAAGTAATCTCCTAACGTAAAAAAAGGGCGAATTTTCATTCGCCCTTTTTTAATGTCGTTTTGCTTAGGCTGTAACTGGCTCGGACAACACTGAGCGAGAGTACATGGCCTCGCGAAGCAGCACACTTGCGCAGGCCACAATACCGCCTATCAGCGCAGCAAGGATAATAATCAACGCTTTGCCGGGACCCTCTTTTTTCATCGGTAATGACGGCTGAAGCTGATATTTGAACGGTTCGAAACTCACATTCGCAATAGACAGTTTCTCAAGCTGAGCAAGATGATGTTCGCGATTCTGAAAATCCGCATTCAGCTCGGCCACATCTTTTAACGATTTTTCTATCGCCAGCTTTTGCGCGATACCGTCAGCCCCCAGCGCCACTGAGTAATCAGGATCGTCTTTGACCGCCTGACCATTGCTGAAGACAGGTTTTTTAATCCCTGCGGCATTTGCCACTTCCAGTGAATAATTCAGACGATGAATATTAATATTGTGCAAATTGGTTAGTCGCACACGATCCAGTTCCAGACGTTCCTTCATCATGCGGGTTTTCAGCGCGAGCGCGTTGCGCACATTTTGCATGGTCTCTTTCTCAACGATGGCAGAAACGTACTTAATGTATCCCTCAAGTACGAGCTGTGCATCCTGCGCTTTTGGCGCACTAAAACTCAGTGTCCAGGCGGTGTAAGGCATGGTCGGCGCATTTTTTACCGCCGCATTATCCTGAGCCGTCATTCTTTCCGAGATTCCCACTATCGCGCGATGCAGTTCCAGCGGATCGATATTCGTGCCTTTTAGCTGATCCATCACATAGGGCGATGATTTCATATATTCCTGAAACAACGATTGCGACTGGAATTTCTTTATGAAGAGCTCAAAGGTCTCTACACGCTTGATATTGAAGTCGACATCAAGCACCTGTAAGGCCACCAGCATTTGCTCTACATCGTTCCACTGCGTCTGCTCTGCAGGGGTAACGACGGCTTTACTGACCCATTTTTGCGGCATCAGAAATGAAACCACCGCACCCATAATCGCAAAGGCAATAATGATCGCGATGATGCGCTTCCTCGCAGCGAACAGGACCTCTATTAAGCCGATGAGATCGATCTCATTTTGCTGACGCGTGGGGTGTGAATAGCTGGCAAAATCCAGATCCGTGTTCTTTTTGAAATCCATCGCTGACATACCAATTCTTCTATTTAGACCGCAGTTAAATCCTGCTGAGGCGTACCGGGGGAAGGTGATAATACTTGAACCTAGGAATTATCTGAACTCAAAATTAACTTAAATCAAGGCAACACTATGATATTTGGTAGTTGTGACTAAAGCGTTACTTAAAGTTGCATGGTGGAACCATCAACTTCTTACCCCTCTCATATTTCTTAATAAGGCCTTCTCATTTAAGTCAAAATTGCCAGTGACTTCACTTTATTGAAACAGCGTTTCGACGGCGATCACATTTCCATCATTTACCGAATGACGCAGAAATAAATAGCAATAGAATAAATTAAAACGCCGTTTTACAAATCAAGAACAGCAGTTCACGTGTTTTAAAACTCAGACAGGGCGCGTCGAGAAAAACGCATGAAAGTTCTTATTAATCAGAGGTAAAAGGAACCACCACTTTGAGTCGCACACAGAACACTCGCTTCCCCGTCTCGTAAAAAATGCGCGGGCAGCTGCATCACCAGCAGATTCCGATTTAAACCATTGATTGCCAGGTAGGTATGTATGAATGAAAACAAAATGCTGGGGCTTGCGTGGATATCACCCTATATCATCGGGTTGATACTCTTTACCGCATTCCCCTTTGTTTCATCTTTCTTTCTCAGTTTTACTGATTACGATTTGATGAGTCCGCCGGTATTTAACGGCATCGAAAACTATCGCTACATGTTTACCGAAGATGCGCTCTTCTGGAAATCCATGGGCGTGACCTTTGCGTATGTATTTTTGACCATCCCATTGAAACTTGCATTTGCACTGGGAATTGCGTTTGTCCTGAACTTTAAATTACGTGGCATAGGATTCTTCCGAACTGCTTACTATATTCCGTCCATCCTCGGCAGCTCTGTCGCGATTGCCGTTTTGTGGCGTGCGCTGTTTGCGATTGATGGCCTGCTGAATAGCTTCATTGGCGTATTTGGTTTTGACGCGGTGAACTGGCTCGGCGAGCCTTCTCTGGCACTGATGTCCGTCACGCTGCTTCGCGTCTGGCAGTTTGGCTCAGCGATGGTTATCTTCCTGGCCGCCCTGCAGAACGTTCCGCAATCTCAGTATGAAGCGGCAATGATCGACGGTGCGTCGAAATGGCAGATGTTCACGAAAGTCACCGTGCCGCTGATTACGCCGGTTATTTTCTTCAACTTCATCATGCAAACCACCCAGGCGTTCCAGGAATTTACGGGACCTTACGTCATCACGGGCGGCGGACCAACTTACTCCACGTATCTGTTCTCGCTGTACATCTACGACACCGCATTCAAGTACTTTGACATGGGTTACGGCGCTGCGCTGGCCTGGATCCTGTTCCTGGTAGTCGCTGTCTTTGCCGCTATCGCCTTTAAGTCTTCGAAATACTGGGTGTTCTACTCCGCCGATAAGGGAGGCAAAAATGGCTGATATTCAAGAACTTTCCACGGCGAGAAGCATCGCGGAACGTGAAGTCGCGCGCACCATGCGCAAAGAGAAAATCAACGCCAGCATTCGCTACGTAATCCTGCTGTTCGTTGGCCTGTTGATGCTCTACCCGCTGGTGTGGATGTTCTCGGCGTCGTTTAAGCCGAACCACGAGATCTTCACCACGCTGAGCCTGTGGCCTACAAACGCAACCTGGGACGGCTTTGTGAACGGCTGGAAAACCGGGACGGAATACAACTTCGGCCATTACATGCTGAACACGTTCAAGTATGTGATCCCGAAAGTTATTCTGACCATTATCTCTTCCACTATCGTGGCATACGGCTTTGCCCGCTTCGAGATCCCCTGGAAGAAATTCTGGTTCGCCACGCTCATCACGACCATGCTGCTGCCGAGCACCGTACTGCTGATTCCTCAGTACCTGATGTTCCGCGAAATGGGCATGCTGAACAGCTATATGCCGCTGTACCTGCCGCTGGCGTTTGCCACCCAAGGGTTCTTCGTGTTCATGCTGATTCAGTTCCTGCGCGGCGTACCGCGTGACATGGAAGAAGCCGCACAGATCGATGGCTGTAACTCCATACAAGTGCTGTGGTATGTGGTCGTGCCGATTCTGAAACCGGCCATTATCTCCGTCGCATTGTTCCAGTTCATGTGGTCAATGAACGACTTTATCGGGCCGCTGATTTATGTCTACAGCGTGGATAAATACCCGATTGCACTGGCTCTGAAAATGTCCATCGACGTCACCGAAGGTGCGCCGTGGAACGAAATTCTGGCAATGGCGAGCATCTCCATTCTGCCATCTATCATTGTCTTCTTCCTGGCACAGCGCTACTTCGTACAGGGCGTAACCAGCAGCGGAATTAAAGGTTAAGAGGGAAATATCATGGCTGAAGTTATTTTCAACAAACTGGAAAAGGTTTACTCCAACGGCTTCAAAGCGGTACATGCTATCGACCTGAAAATCGCTGAAGGGGAATTCATGGTGATTGTCGGTCCATCCGGCTGCGCCAAATCGACGACCCTGCGCATGCTGGCTGGGCTTGAGACCATCAGCGGTGGCGAAGTTCGCATCGGTGAGAAAATCGTGAACAACCTCGCGCCAAAAGAACGCGGGATTGCGATGGTGTTCCAGAACTACGCGCTGTATCCGCACATGACCGTGCGTGAAAACCTGGCCTTTGGCTTGAAGCTGAGCAAGCTGCCAAAAGCGCAGATCGAAGCGCAGGTTAACGAAGCGGCAAAAATCCTTGAGCTGGATGAGCTGCTGGATCGTCTGCCGCGCCAGCTCTCCGGCGGTCAGGCGCAGCGTGTGGCCGTAGGCCGTGCGATTGTGAAAAAGCCAGACGTGTTCCTGTTCGATGAACCGCTGTCGAACCTGGATGCCAAGCTGCGCGCCTCAATGCGTATCCGTATCTCTGACCTGCACAAGCAGCTGAAGGCTTCCGGCAAGCCAGCCACCACGGTGTACGTCACACACGACCAGACCGAAGCCATGACCATGGGCGACCGCATCTGCGTGATGAAGCTCGGCCATATCATGCAGGTGGATACCCCGGATAACCTGTACCACAGACCAAAAAATATGTTCGTTGCCGGCTTTATTGGCTCGCCAGAAATGAACATCCGCGCCAGCAAACTGGTGCAACAGGACGGTCAGCTGTCTCTGACCATTGGCAACCAGACCATGCCGTTAAGCGCAGAGCTGAAAGAGAAAGTCGCCAGCTACGCCGATAAAGACATGTTCTACGGCATTCGCCCGGACTTTGTGTCGATCTCCGATGAGCCATTCGCGGAGGGAGGCTGCAGCGGCGAGATGGTTCGCGCTGAAAACATGGGACACGAATTCTTCGTTTACCTGAAAGTTGGCGAGTACGAACTGACTGCCCGAATTCCTTCCGATGAAGCTAAACCTCTGATTAACAAGGGCCTTCACCGTAAGGTGTATTTTAAGTTCGACATGCATAAGTGTCATATCTTTGACGCGAAAACTGAACAGAACATCTCTCTCTAACTGGAGTTATAAAAATGAAAAAAGTGCTTTTAAGCGCAGCAATCTCCGCTACCCTGGGCCTTACCGCGCTGCCATCCATGGCGCAAGATGTTGATTTACGTATGTCCTGGTGGGGCGGCAATGGCCGCCATCAGGTGACGCTGAAAGCGTTAGAAGAGTTCCATAAACAGAACCCTGACATCAACGTCAAAGCAGAATACACCGGTTGGGACGGTCACTTGTCCCGTCTGACCACGCAAATCGCGGGCGGCACGGAGCCGGACGTGATGCAGACCAACTGGAACTGGCTGCCAATTTTCTCGAAAAATGGCGACGGCTTCTACGATCTGAATAAAATGAAAGACGTGATCGACTTATCTCAGTTTGATCCGAAAGAGCTGCAGTCCACCACGGTTAACGGCAAGCTGAACGGGATCCCAATCTCCGTAACGGCGCGTGTGTTCTACTTCAACGATGAAGTGTGGAAAAAAGCGGGCGTCGAGTACCCGAAAACCTGGGATGAGCTGAAAGCTGCCGGTAAGGCCTTCGAAAGCAAGTTGGGCAAACAGTACTATCCGGTGGTGCTGGAACACCAGGATACGCTGGCGCTGCTGAACTCCTACATGATTCAGAAGTACAACGTCCCTGCGGTTGACGAGAAAGCGAAAAAACTCGCCTGGAGCAAAGAGCAGTGGGTTGAGGTCTTCCAGACCTACAAATCACTGGTTGATAGCCACGTGATGCCGGACACCAAGTACTACGCGTCGTTTGGTAAGAGCAACATGTACGAAATGAAACCGTGGATCGAGGGTGAATGGGGCGGTACCTACATGTGGAACTCCACCATCAAAAAATATTCCGATAACCTGAAGCCACCAGCGAAACTGGAGCTGGGTAACTACCCAATGCTGCCAGGTGCCACCGATGCGGGTCTGTTCTTCAAACCAGCACAGATGCTCTCTATCGGTAAAACCACCAAAAACCCAGAAGCGGCTGCAAAAGTGATTAACTTCCTGCTGAACAGCAAAGAAGGCGTGCAGACTCTGGGCCTGGAGCGCGGCGTACCATTGAGCAAAGTCGCGGTTCAGTACCTGACCGAAGATGGCACCATCAAAGAGAGCGATCCGTCTGTTGCGGGTCTGCGCATGGCGCAGTCTCTGCCAGCCAAACTCTCCGTGTCACCATACTTTGACGATCCACAGATCGTGGCGCAGTTTGGTACCTCCCTGCAGTACATCGACTACGGTCAGAAAACCGTGGAAGAGACCGCGACAGACTTCCAGCGTCAGGCTGAACGTATCCTGAAACGCGCAATGCGCTAATTTTTCCGTCCGATCCCTACCCTGTCACTTCGGTGGCAGGGTATTTTTTTATCTGGAGAACCCTATGAAAGGCAAAATCATCCCACTGAATTTTCGCTCGCGCCTGGATACTGAAACGGGACACGAGGTGATACGGATGACGCCCCCGCACATCATTTGTCACCGCAACTACTTCTATCAAAAGTGTTTTACGCAGGACGGCAGCAAGATCATTTTTGGTGGCGCATTCGAAGGCCACTGGAATTACTACCTGTTAGATATTGAAAAACAACACGCTACCCAACTGACTGAAGGGGCTGGCGATAATACCTTTGGCGGGTTTTTATCTGATGATGATAAATCGCTGTGGTATGTGAAAAACAGCCGTGAGTTGCGCCGGGTTGATCTCGAGAGTTTCGAAGAGCATGTGGTGTATGAAGTGGATGACGAGTGGGTGGCGTACGGCACCTGGGTCGCGAATTCTGATTGCACAAAACTGGTCGGGATCGAGATTAAAAAGAGCGACTGGCAGCCGCTGACCGACTGGAGCAAGTTCCGCGCGTTTTACTTCACCCAACCGGAATGCCGCCTCATCAACATCGATTTATGCACGGGCGAACCGCGCGTGATTTTGCAAGAAAAGCGCTGGCTGGGGCATCCGATTTATCGCCCGTTCGATGACAATACCGTCGCGTTTTGTCATGAAGGACCGCGCGATGCGATTGACGCCCGTATGTGGTTGATCAACGAAGATGGTAGCAATCTGCGTAAGGTGCGCCAGCATGCGCCGGGTGAAAGCTTTACTCATGAATTCTGGGTGCCGGACGGTTCCGCGCTGTATTACGTGGCGCATAAAGAAAACGATCCGCAGCGCTATCTGTTTAGCGCCGACCCTCACTCTCTCGACAATCGCCAGCTGATGGCGATCCCGCCGTGCTCACATCTGATGAGTAATTTCGACGGGTCGCTGATTGTCGGCGATGGCGCACTGCACAACACCGGCGATATCAATCTGAATGACCCGTTTATCTGGGTGTTTGATATTGCGGCCGGAACGCAAACAGCTATTTGTCAGCACAACACGAGCTGGAAAGTGTTGGATGGCGATCGCCAAGTAACGCATCCACACCCGTCGTTTTCACCGGACAATAAGTGGGTTCTGTATACGTCGGATGAAGAAGGGATGCCGGCGCTTTATCTCTGCGCGGTCTGATGCCCTCACCCCAACCCTCTCCCACAGGAGAGGGGGAAAACACAAAACGGCAACCGACGTTGCCATTTTCTTTTGGTTGGTGCGGTTTGATGCCCTCACCCCGGCCCTCTCCCACGTGAGAGGGAGAAAACACAAAACGGCAACCGACGTTGCCATTTTCTTTTGGTTAGTGCGGTCTGATGCCCTCACCCCAACCCCTCCCACGGGGAGAGGGACAAAACACAAAAACGGCAACCGACGTTGTCATTTTCTTTTGGTTGGTGCGGTCTGATGCCCTCACCCCAACCCTCTCCCACGGGAGAGGGACAAAACACAAAAACGGCCACCGACGTTGCCGTTTTCTTTTAGTTGGTGCGGTCTGATGCCCTCACCCCGGCCCTCTCCCACAGGAGAGGGAGAAACACAAAACGGCAACCGACGTTGCCATTTTCTTTTGGTTGGTGCGGTCTGATGCTTTCACCCCACCCCTCTCCCACGGGAGAGGGAGAAAACACAAAAACGGCAACCGACGTTGCCGTTTTTGCGTTTACCTTGTGCGAATGAACGGAAAATTACACGCCGATATTGCGTAGTTTTTCCCCAGACATCAGCCTGCGCTCGATATGTTCCAGCGTGACGTTTTTGGTTTCAGGAATTAACCAGAACGTGATCCCAATAAACACCACGTTGAGTGCGGTATAGAGCCAAAACGTTCCCGCTGCGCCAATAACATCGAGCAAGGTCAGGAAAGTGGCGCCGATAATCATATTCGACACCCAGTTGGTGGTCGTCGAACAGGTGATGCCAAAGTCGCGGCACTTGAGCGGCTGAATTTCAGAACACAAGATCCATACCACCGGCGCGGCGCTCATCGCATAACCCGCAATACACATCATCGTCATCCCAACGGAGAGCCAGGAAAGACTGCTCGACGCCGTGCCATTATCAAACTGCATCAGGCAGTAGCCGAGAATTAATGTACCGATCGCCATGACGCTAAAGCCAATTTTCAGCGCCGGTTTACGCCCGGCTTTATCCACGGTAAAGACCGCGATAAAGGTCGCGAACATAAAGGTCAGCCCCACTACCAGCGTGGCGATCATCTGCTGCTCAGTGGTGGTGAACCCGGCCATTTTGAAGATGCGCGGCGCGTAATACATGATGATATTCATACCGGTAAACTGCTGCATTGCCTGCAACAACATGCCGAGGAACACGGCGCGGCGCACATTACGATTCGCCTTAAACAGTGCAAAACCACCCTGCTTTAGCTTCAGGCTTTCGCGAATTTCATTCAGCTCTTCACGCGCTTTCTCGGAGGTGTCGCGCAGCATCCGCAGCACTTCTTCCGCCTCAACGTGACGCCCTTTTTGCGCCAGCCAGCGCGGACTGTTCGGTAAAAAAATCACCAGCACCATCAGCAATACAGCGGGAAGCGCCAGTACGCCAAGCATCGCGCGCCAGTTGCCGCTATAGCTGAAATACGTGTCCGACAGGAACGCCAGCACAATCCCGAGCGTGACCATCAGTTGGTACATGCTGATCATTTTGCCGCGCACATTTTCGCTCGCCATCTCAGAGAGATAAAGCGGTGCCGTGTACGACGCAATCCCAACGGCCACGCCAAGCAACACGCGCGACAGCAACAGGGCTTCAATGCCTGTCGCAAACGCCGAGCCTAACGATCCGGCGACAAACAGAATCGCCCCTACCATCAGGCTGTATTTTCGGCCCAGTTTGAACGAGAGCCAGCCGTTGAACAGCGCACCCAGCGCCGCGCCCAGCATCATACTGCTCACCACCCACTCCTGCAGGCGGTTACTGAGCGTAAAGTGATCGGTAATAAACGGTAACGCACCGGCAATCACGCCGATATCCAGGCCAAACAGCAAACCCGCTACCGCTGCAGAAATCGAGACGAACTGGTTCATTCTGCGGGTATCGCGCAGCGCGCGGGGCATTAAGAGTGAGTCATTAAATGATGTCATTATTTCCAGCCATAACAGCGTAAGACGTTTACTGAAATTACGAGAAAGCGAGAGAAAGTGTCAGGTCTTATAACGCGAAGATATGGATTATTGGGTTGTAAGACATCGTTCTGTGATGGATATTCCAATTTAAACTTTTAATGAATAATCATCATTTAATATTAAATAGTTAATTTACAAGCAATATAAATGTGATCGCTATCATCATACGGGATATTGCTATGGATTTTCTTATTTTCGCAATATGGACAATGCCGAAATTGAGACAAAAAAAACCTCCGCACCAGGCAGAGGTTTTTCGATGAACGCGACGATTAACGCGCCAGCCAGCCACCATCGACAGCAACGGTATAACCGTTGATATAGTCGGACGCTGGAGACGCCAGGAACACAATCGGTCCCATCAGATCGCTTGGCAGACCCCAACGGCCCGCTGGGATACGCTCCAGAATGGCCGCGCTACGCTCTTCATCGGCACGCAGTTGCTGGGTGTTGTTTGTTGCCATGTAACCCGGTGCAATCGCGTTGACGTTGATATTGTGCTGCGCCCACTCGTTCGCCAGCAGACGGGTCACGCCCATGACTGCGCTTTTGGAAGCGGTGTATGACGGCACGCGGATGCCACCCTGGAAGGAGAGCATAGAAGCGATGTTGATGATCTTGCCGCCATTACCCTGCGCGATAAAGTGCTTCGCCGCCGCCTGGGACATAAAGAACACGCTCTTAATGTTCAGGTTCATAACGTCGTCCCAGTCACGCTCGCTGAAGTTGATTGCGTCTTCACGACGAATCAGACCCGCGTTGTTAACCAGCACATCGATATGACCAAACTCTGCCACCGCACGATCCAGCAGCTCAGGGATTGCGTCGATTTTACGCAGATCGGCAGTCAGGCTCAGGAAGCGACGGCCCAGCGCGGTAACGCGCTCGATAGTTTCAGTCGGCTCAACGATGTTAATACCGACGATGTCGCAGCCCGCTTCAGCCAGACCTAACGCCATACCCTGGCCAAGACCAGTGTCACAGCCGGTCACAACCGCAACTTTACCTTGCAGAGAAAATGCATCCAGAATCATTTTTATTCCTTAATCTTTCAGCGCCTGTCACGAACAGGCAGGGTTATGCTTAACTGCCCGCGACTAGCGCAGATCTTTAACAGCGACGTGGTCCATGTCATCGAAGACCTGGTTTTCACCGACCATACCCCAAATGAAGGTATAGGCTTTGGTTCCAACGCCTGAGTGAATCGACCAGCTTGGTGAAATCACAGCTTGCTCGTTGTGCATCACAAGATGGCGAGTTTCCTGGGGTTGTCCCATCATGTGGAAAACGCAGGCGTCTTCGTCCATGTTGAAATAGAAGTACACTTCCATGCGGCGTTCATGGGTATGGCACGGCATGGTGTTCCACAGGTTGCCCGGATCCAGCTCGGTCAGACCCATACTGAGCTGGCAGGTTTCCAGCACATCCGGAACGAAGTATTTGTTGATGGTGCGACGGTTGCTGGTGAGGTTGTCGCCCAGCGTGACCGGCGAAACGTCTGCAGGGGTGACTTTTTTGGTCGGATAGTTCATGTGGGCAGGTGCGCAGTTGTAGTAGAACTTCGCAGGCTTGCTGCTCTCTACGCTGGCAAACACCACTTCCTGCGCGCCTTTGCCGACGTACAGCGCATCGCGATGGCCAATCTCAAAGCACTGACCGTCAACCGTAATGGTGCCTGGGCCGCCAATATTGATCACACCCAGTTCGCGGCGTTCCAGGAAATAGCTGACGCCGAGCTGTTTGCCCACTTCGCCACCCACTGACACCGTTTTTGCAACCGGCATGATGCCGCCGACAATGATGCGATCAATGTGGCTGTACACCATGGTGTACTCATCGGCAACAAACACTTTCTCAACCAAAAATTCATTGCGCAGCTGCTGAGTATCCAGCGTTTTAGCGTGCGCGCTGTGGATGCTTTGTCTGACGTCCACATTTACCTCCAAATGATCGTGCCCGAAGGCCTGGAAAATTAACGAAACAATGTTCCGATTTCTTTATGGGCACATAGTATCCGCTGCGAAATGGGTTTTCAATTACATTTAAAACGTTGTTTCAGTTTTCCTGCATCTTAATGACAGAAATGCAGTTCGGATCACGATTGTTGAGAGTTGACGGCAAAGGAGTGGCTAACGCGTCAAAATATGGAAATCAGATTTATCATAGTAAACAATCGATTATAAAACCTTGAAGATTTGACCGTATAAATTTCATTCAGCGTTAAAAATCAAAGATAATCATCATTCTGCGTAATGAATCTCACAAAGTGCGCCATCAGTCACACACATTGAAACGTCGTTTTGATAATTTAACACTTGGCTTTTAACTTATTTCACATTGAGATCTGACTGCCGGAACTGTGTCCAGCCGTCGATACAAAGGAGCGCATCATGGCTAAAGGTATGCGGGTCAAGCTGAACTATGAGGTCAGCCGCGATCCGGATACAGGCGTGGAAATCACCCGCCTGACTCCACCGGAAGTAACGTGTCACCGAAACTACTTCTATCAGAAGTGCTTCTTTAATGACGGCAGCCATTTGCTGTTCGCAGGGGAGTTCGACGGTCACTGGAATTATTACCTGCTGGACCTGAACAAAGCAGAAGCCGTGCAGTTGACAGAAGGCGCAGGCGACAACACCTTTGGCGGCTTCCTGTCGCCGGACGATAAGTCTCTTTATTACGTGAAGAACGATCGCACGCTGCTGGAAGTAAATCTGGAAACGCTGGCCGAGCGCGAAGTCTACCGTGTTGCGGATGACTGGGTCGGTTACGGAACTTGGGTTGCCAACAGTGATTGCACCAAACTGGTCGGTATCGAAATCGCGAAAAGTGACTGGACGCCGCTCAACGACTGGAAAATTTTCCACGACTTCTTCCATAAAGGGCCGCACTGCCGCCTGCTGCGCGTCGATTTGAAAACGGGCGAAAGCGCAACGATTCATGAAGAGAAGAACTGGCTGGGTCATCCGATCTACCGCCCCTTCGACGACAACACCGTCGCGTTCTGCCATGAAGGCCCGCACGACCTGGTTGATGCGCGCATGTGGATGGTGAATGAAGACGGCAGCAATGTGCGTAAAGTGAAAGAACACGCCGAAGGCGAAAGCTGCACGCATGAGTTCTGGGTGCCAAACGGCTCCGCTCTGGTTTACGTCTCTTATTTGAAAGGTCAGCAGGGCCGTACCATTTACAGCTTCAATCCGGATACCGGCGTGAACGAAGCAGTGATGCAGATGCCAGCCTGTTCGCATTTGATGAGCAACTTTGACGGTTCGCTGTTTGTGGGTGATGGCTCCGGCACCCCGGTAGACGTGAAAGATATCAGCGGGTATACGATCGATAACGATCCTTACCTGTACGCATTTGATGTGGCGAAAAAGGCGCACTTCCGCATCGCCCGTCACGACACCTCCTGGGCAACCGTGGCGAACAGCCGTCAGGTAACCCACCCGCATCCATCCTTTACCCCGGATGATAAAGCGGTTCTGTTCAGTTCCGATAAAGACGGCAAACCTGCCCTCTATATCGCGAAACTCCCCGAGCAACCTGAAATGTTGCAAGCATGATTTGAGTTAGTGTTTCTGTAACTGGCCTTGCCCTCCCCTGTGGAGGGCTTTTTTTGCGTGGAATTCTGCCAAATAATACAGATATAAAAAAACCGGCTCGAATGAGCCGGCTGTTTTTACCCGGAGATACTGATATTAGAATGAATATGCTACACCTAAACGGAAACGCGTTTGACGCTCGTCGGTTGTTTTACTGCCGTTCACATTACCTACTTCAACATACGGAGACCAGTTTTTATCAATTTTGTACGCCAGCTTCGCGTTATATTCTTCGGAGTAATCTTTGTTATTACTACGAATGGTTCCTTCTGAACTTTTCGCATAGACATAATTCAGCTCGGTACGGAAATCGCCCATTACCCAACCTAACCATGCATCACCACGGTTGACTTTATCGTCATCTTTCTCAGCGCTTGAAGGGTAGCGGGTATAATCATAACGATAACGCGCGGCTACATAGAAGCCATTATCAAAGCTATATTGCGCATGCAAGAAAGGTTTATAAATGGTGCGGCTGTCATTACTCTCAAGAGTAAAACCTGGTGTCAGCGAGATATTATCTGTTGCTTTCCAGCGCCAGCTAATTTGATCTTCGTGACCATTACCTACCATATCTGAGAATGGGCGGTCAGCTTTGTCGCCGCCTGATTTCCATTTAGCTTCAACGGAGAATCCAAAACCATTTGCAAAGCGATGCGAGACAGCAACGCGATCGGCGTTGGAACCGCTATCGATGTATTCGTGACGTAAATCAACAGTAACAGCCTGAGCTGCGAACGACGCACCAACAAGAGACGCAAGGACCAGAGATTTCTTTAACATGAAAAAACCCTCAATTAAAATGTCATTTCGTTTTTATGGAACTGCATTTTATTTTTAATGTAACAATATTTTAGTGATCGGGATCGTAATTATTTGTTTCATTTTTTTTGGCAAGAATCGACGTGACAGGCATCAACAAACACAGAAGATTAAGGGTAAATTTCAGGATTGAGATCACATAAAAATTATATTGCGAAGGGATGTATTTTGGGCGCGCTAAATTTGTCGCTTTAGAATTAACTTAAGGGAATAAAAATATGATTTCGCTCACACAAAAAAAGGCTCCTCAAGGGAAGCCTTTTTTCAGGAAATAGATTGAATGGAACTTATCTTTCGATGGCTAATGCCACACCCTGACCGCCGCCAATACACAGCGTCGCCAGACCTTTCCGTGCATCGCGCTTGATCATTTCATGAACCAGTGAAACTAAAATACGGCAGCCGGAGGCACCAATTGGGTGGCCGAGGGCAATCGCCCCGCCGTTGACGTTCACACGGCGAGGATCCCACTCCAGCATTTTCCCCACGGATAAAGCCTGAGCGGCAAACGCCTCGTTGACTTCAATCAGATCGACATCGCCAAGCTGCCAGCCCGCACGTTCCAGACAACGACGCGTGGCGTAAACCGGCGCGATGCCCATCAGAGCCGGATCGACCCCGACGCTGGCAAAGGCTTTGATACGTGCCAGCACCGGCAGATTCAGTTCTTCCGCTTTGCTTTCGCTCATCATCATCACGGCAGCTGCGCCGTCGTTAATAGAAGAGGCGTTTCCCGCCGTCACCGAGCCCAGCGTCTCAAACGCAGGATTCAGTTTCGCCAGCCCTTCTGCGCTGGCATCCGTGCGCGGTTGTTCGTCGGTGTCTACAATCAGCGGTTCGCCATTTTGACGCGCGGTTTTTACCGGGACAATTTCATCACGAAAGCGACCGGAGTCGATTGCGGCGCGCGCTTTGTGCTGCGAATTGAGCGCGTAATCATCCTGTAATTCGCGGCTGATGCCGTATTCGCGGGCCAGGTTTTCGGCCGTTACGCCCATGTGATAATCATTGAAAGCGTCCCATAAACCATCGTGCACCAGGCTGTCCAGAAGCTGACTGTTGCCGAGCTGCGCGCCGGTACGGCTGTCGGTGAGAACGTGCGGGGCACGGCTCATGTTTTCCTGGCCGCCTGCAATGATGACATCTGCTTCACCGCACTGGATCGCCTGTGTCGCCAGATGCAGCGCTTTTAGACCCGATCCGCAAACATCGTTAATCGTAATGGCCGACACCGTATTGGGTAACCCGCCTTTGAGTGCGGCCTGACGCGCAGGGTTTTGCCCGGCGCCTGCCGTCAGCACTTGGCCCAAAATCACTTCGTCGATTTCATGTGCGGCAATTCCACTGCGCTCTACCAGAGCTTTAAGCACCACACTGCCCAGATCCACCGCAGAATGCCGTGCCAGCGCCCCCTGAAAACAGCCGATAGCCGTACGTAACGCACCCACTATCACGACATCTTTCATCACTACCTCAGCGCAAATTATCAGCGCTGATAGTAGAGGCATTGTTATCAACTATTAACGTAATTGTTTAAAATAAGTGAGTTTAATCACAAAGGATCAGTGCTTCTCCTGCAAAAACTCACGTAGCCAACTTCCGGCCACACCCGGCGGCGTCCGTTTGTTCCATAACAGGTCAATGGCAATCGAGCGTGGCCAGCCGGGAACATTCAGTTGGGTGAGTGTTTTCGCTGCGGAAAACTCTTCCACCAGCGCGACGGGCAGCTCGCACCAGCCGAAACCTTGAACCGCCATACTGAGCAACAGCAAATAGTTCGGCGCAGACCACACTGGGCCTGCCGTCAGCGTCGGCTCGCGTTCAAGGTAAGTATTGAGCCGTAATTCGCGCCAGCCCTGCAGTTCGTCCCGTTCGACCACATTTTGTGATACCAGCGGGTGCGCCTGCGCGACATAAATTGCCATGCGCGTTTGCAGCGGCAGGCGTACTACGCCGATATCCGTGGGATAGCTTTCGCGGGCTTCGATCAGCCCGATTTGCGCCCGCTCTTTTTGCACCAGATCGACGACATCTTCGTCTTCACCAATCAGACACTCAAATTCGGTATGGGGAAAACGTTTGTCGAATTGGATCATCAGATCTTCCAGCACGTCCGGGTGCAGCGTATCCGACAGCACAAACGCCAGCCGCGCTTCGGTCTGCGCGGTCAGCGACACGGCAAGTTCATCCAGTCGCGCGCTTGCAGCCAGAATCGACTGCACGTAGCCCAAAACCTGTTTTCCCTGCGAGGTCAGCACTGGCTGCCTCGCTGAACGATCGAAAAGCGCAAAACCTAAATCCGCCTCAAAATGGGCAATCGCAGTGCTGATAGTGGACTGGCTTTTGCGCAGACGGCGCGCCGCGGCGGAAAAAGACCCCGTGGCGACGGTTTCGACAAACGCATTAAGGGCTTCGGGAGAATAGCGCATGATCTATCTACTTTATCGATGGTTACTATCTTTTATATATCATCTTTAACGATGAAAATAGAGCCCATCAACGCCTATCACGGCGAATTAATGAGGTTCAGGTTATGCAACACGATGTACATCACCGCAAATTGCCGGAGCGCATTTTTCACGCGGTTTGCTTCGAAGGGATTGCCACCGCCATTCTGGCGCCAACGGCCGCCTGGCTGATGCAGCGCTCGGTGGTTGAAATGGGCGGATTAACCATTATTCTGGCGACTACGGCGATGCTCTGGAACATTATTTATAACTTTGGATTTGACCGTTTCTGGCCGGTTCAACGCGTCACCCGTACCGCAAAAGTCCGCGCGCTGCATGCGCTGGGCTTTGAGTGTGGCTTTATCGTAATCGGCGTGTCCATTGTCGCCGCGGTCCTCGGCGTCACGCTGCTTGAGGCATTTACATTAGAAATAGGTTTCTTCCTGTTCTTCCTGCCGTACACCATGTTCTATAACTGGGCGTACGATAAATTGCGCGAGAAAAATATCAAACGTCGCCAGCAACGACGCGCCCTGGCCAACTAATACCTGCATGGGCCGGAAGCCCTTCCGGCCCTTAACGATCACGTCAACTGCGCCCTAAAACCATAACTATGGTAAATTGCACTTCTTTTTGTTCGTTTTATAGTTGATACGTTGCTCTAATGTCGAAAATTTGGTCAAAAGAAGAGACTCTCTGGAGTTTCGCCCTTTACGGCACTGCCGTGGGCGCAGGAACGCTGTTCTTGCCTATTCAGCTCGGTTCCGCAGGCGCTATCGTCCTGCTCGTAACCGCCCTTGTGGCGTATCCGTTAACCTACTGGCCGCACAGAGCGCTCGCACAATTTATCCTTTCGTCGAATGCCAAAGGTAGCGAAGGGATCACCAGCGCGGTCACTCACTATTACGGGAAAAAAATCGGCAACCTGATTACCACGCTCTACTTTGTCGCCTTTTTCGTGGTGGTACTGATCTATGCTGTAGCGATCACTAACTCGATAACCGAACAGCTCGCCAAGCGTCTGACGGTCGACACCACCGTGCGGATCATGGTGAGTCTGGGCGTGGTGATGGTATTAAACCTGATCTTTTTGACGGGTCGCCATATCACCATCAAGGTGATGGGTTTCCTGGTCTTTCCGCTGATCGCCTACTTTTTGTTTGTTTCGCTATATCTTACCGCCAGCTGGCAGCCGTCATTGCTCACCAGCCAGATGGCGGTGAATCAACACACGCTGCACCAGGTATGGATTTCTATTCCAGTGATGGTTTTCGCTTTTAGCCATACTCCGATCATCTCAACTTTTGCCGTCGACCGACGAGAAAAGTATGGCGATGCGGCCATGGGTAAATGCAAAAAAATCATGAAAGTCGCGTACCTGATTATTTGTCTGAGCGTGCTGTTCTTTGTCTTCAGCTGTCTGCTGTCGATTCCGCCGTCGTATATTGTGGCGGCAAAAGAAGAAGGTGTGACCATTTTGTCTGCGCTTTCAATGATGCCATCTTCTCCAGCCTGGCTGGGTATTTCTGGCATCATCGTAGCCATTGTGGCGATGTCGAAATCGTTTCTCGGCACCTATTTTGGGGTGATTGAGGGAGCGACGGAGATCGTGAAGTCATCGCTGAATCAGGTGGGAATCAAGAAAAGCCGCGCCTTTAACCGCGCGCTGTCGATAATGGCCGTCTCGTTCATTACCTTCGTGGTGTGTTGCATTAACCCGAACGCTATTTCGATGATTTATGCGATCAGTGGTCCGCTGATTGCCATGATTCTGTTTATCATGCCAACGCTCTCCACGTATTTAATTCCGGCACTCAAACCGTATCGCTCCATCGGCAGCCTGATCACGCTGATTGTTGGCGTGTTGTGCGTATCGGTGATGTTTGTGGGGTAAACCGAGGACGCCCGGTCTCACGCTGGGCGTCGAATTTGATACAGAACGTGTTGTGAAAGCCGATCGTCAGGCGCTAGTGCCGGATGGGCAAACTCCCCGGCCCGTTTCATTCCTAGTCGCTTCATCAGATTCTCTGATGGCGTGTTCAAAACTGCGGTGAACGAGACGATTTCATCCAGGGCCAGAACCTCAAACGCATAGTTCAGCGCCGCCGTGGCCGCCTCTTTCGCTATCCCCTGATGCCAGAATGCCTTGCCCAGACGCCAGCCGATCTCGGTACAGGGAGAAAAGGCAAATCGGTCAGGCTGCGGGTGCAACCCCACGCATCCGATAAAAGCATGATTTTCTTTCGCCTCAACAGCCCAAAATCCCCAGCCCCTTTCGGTTATTCCGTCGCTAAATCGGGCGGCGAGATTGTCGCTTTCCTTTCGGGTAAGCGGAGCCGGAAAGAATCGCATGACGTCTGGATCGGCGTTGAGCGCCGCAAAAGGAGCCAAATCAGCTGGCATCCATTGCCGAAGAATCAATCGTGGTGTTTCAATCATAACGTCCCTGTTATCAGGCTTAAGCCCGGATATCATCGTATTCGCGCGTGGTATCAAACTCATGTTTAGCAAACGGGCAAAGCGGGATGATTTTGCGGTTCTCACCGCGCATTTTCTCAACGACTTTCGCCACCAGCTGTTTGCCAACGCCCTGTCCTTTCAGACTCGGATCGACATCCGTGTGCTCGATAATACTGAGATTGTCGCCCGTGGGGACATAGACTATCTCAGCCACCTGATTGCCCTGCGCATCGTTAACGTAAAATTTGTTATGGCCTTCCAGAATATCCATGGTTCCTCGCTTATTTTTGGCGATATTTCAGGGCACCGCTCGGGCAGGTATCGATCACTTTTATCACCGTTTCGACATCCACTTTATCGGGAATAATCCACGGCTTACGTTTCAGATCAAAGAGCTGAGCGCTGCCGCGCACGCAATTTCCTGAATGTTTGCAGATCGCAGTGTTGAAGTAGACATCAATATTCTCACCGGTATAGGCTCGATAACCGGCATCCAGTAACGCTTGATCCATGACATTGCCTCGGTTCTTTTTATCATTACGCCAATAAGCATAGCGCTGAAATTTGCGAGTAAGCAAAATAAGCGGCGTTAATAACGTCTCTATGCATCTCCGCCGAATTTGGACATCTGGCGATGGTCCACCAGCAGTATTCTAAAGATAGAAATGAGGCCGGCTTACAGAAAATAGATATGATATTTCAACCGATTGATACCGGATGAGAATAGATATAAAACGATCACCGAAATGCCGACCTTTGTATTCACTCAAAGTTTTATTTGTCTTTAGTCTCAACGACCATACGTCGATCCGCAGAAACACAAGCGGTCAAAGTCTTAATACTAAAACGGATCGTAACCGTGCTTGCCAACATATCTTGCATAGCATCCCCTGCCTGAGGTTTTGAGAAGAGTAAGAGTCAATAATTTCCAGGATAACCACCTGTTACGAAAAGAAGTTTCACTTAAGCCCGTCACTTATTGCGCATGTGGTGATTGCTTGTAAAATGACCTCACCGACTATACACACAATAAATAAATGGATTTATGAAAAATTATACCAATGATCTAACTACTGAAATTATAAAAACATGTGCTCAACCACCCTTTACCCCAGAAGACATCGCCACTTTTAACGATAGCGTGCAGCATGAAGTATTAGAAATGATCACCAAAGTAGTCACCCGCCCTGCTAAATATATGTTCAAGGTAGCAACAGTCGGAAGCCGTACCCGTAACGGCGGCATACTTCAAAAATCATCGGAAAAGAGTTCCGCCGTAGGGCTTCAGGTGGAGCGGGTTGGTGATAAGGTCATGTATTCTGATGGCAGTGAGACCACAATTATTTCAGGTGCTGGCGAAGCACATATAATGCAGGGCAAATCCGCTGCACTGGTTGGAAGTATGCTTTATAACGACGATGAAATAATCTCAACGCCACAATTTAGCAACCGACTGGTATTCCGTGAAAGTGACACTCTCCCGGAAGGATTTCTGATCATGCCAGGGAGTATGCACTGATGGGAGCCAAGGGTAATTATCTGTTCCGGGGTGATAAGACTGTTTGCGGTGGCAGAATCCTTGAAGGATGTACCGATCACCAGTTTTTTGATAAAGACATGGCCTGTGAAGGCCATAAAGTGACCTGTGGTAAACATCCAGGGTATTACCGTATTTGTGGCGGTCTTAATAACGACGACATACATGGAAAAAGGGTTGCCGGTACGCTGCACAGCTATAGTTCCTGCCCATGCAAATCGAAATTCGTTCCTTCAAACTTCGTTGATGATTATGAACTTGAGAGCCAGTCAACAACAGCCACAGACTATTATCAAAAGGTAGATTTTCCTGTTTTGCCTGGCCCGATTGAGTCAGAACCAGATCAGCACGCCCAGGCAACGAAAAAGCAAAACAGCTTTGCTGACACCTGCAAGCCAGAAGATAACCCGTTATTGAACGGCGTTTACATCTGGACTGAAATCACTGATGCAGGACATGCTTTCGTTTCTGTGCATGAGAATAACTCGATCTACGTTTACACCTACGGGCGCTTTGGTCGAAGAGGACCAGCTAACTTAACTGGAGATGGAATACTTAACTTATTTATCGGAGAGGATGCTCGTAGCTACTATCGTGAAGAACTTTATAAAGTTAATGCTCGGGTATTCATGATTGATGATGCATCCATAGTGGAGACTCGCTCATTGTTCGAAAACCTTTGGAGCTCAGGAGCAAAGCCGATCCCTACTGAAAACATGGGTGAAAGAACCAAACGCAGGGGGAGAGTGATTGACGTCTATGACCTGACGGGTAGCAACTGTACAACTCATACTGTTCAGGTAATTCGTAAATCGGGCTCAAATATTTTCGAAACAAGCTTTACATCCACTGCAACGCAATTACCGATAGAAGGCAAGGAAGATTTTGCTGTGCCTTTATCTCTGCAAAATTTCCTTATGCGCAAAAGCAGTAGCCTAAATGCAATGCAAGTAACTGAAGTTACGAGTGAATTCAAAGTGCAGTATCCAAACATTGACAATTACACTGCTGGTGAAGAAAACGCTATGGAGAAAAACCTTGCGGCGGGAGCCTCAACATTAGGTTCAGCTTCAGGTTATTCTGGCGGTACGGTCGGGGGATTCTTAGGAGGCTCATATGACCTTAACAAGTAGATCAAAATGTTTCGTCCGCTGGGGAAGCATAATCACGATCTCTTTCGTTTACATAGCATCCATTTTGGTCAGTGTATTAGATTATGGGATAACGAGAAAATACACTGACATACTCAGCGAAAAGACGATCACCATTGAAGCCTGTAATGCTGTGGTTGCTGAATTTGATCTGTATTACGACAGACTGTTTGAAGTTTCTCTATTCGGTTACGTTATTTCTACCATGCTGATCCTGCTCATCTTTAAGAATGTGAGATGACCGCCAAAGGCTGGAGGGATCCAGTCTTTCCTCTTCTTCCTAATTTCGCCAACAGAAGCCATAAAGCGCAAGATTTTTATGATTTTTACATAAGGGGAGAGATCTGGAGCGGGTGAAGGGCATAGAACAAATAATTCAACAACATGAAAATAAAAGAATTTTTAAGTTATAAGTTGTTTTATACCCCTAATCATACCCCCAAAGCATGGATGCTTTAAATTCAACCTTTATCTAATATGGATAAATCAGCAGGTAGCAAGATAATAACAAAATGCAGGCATACGCAAAAGTAGCGATGCAGTTGCACTAGACTAGTTACGATTAAGGATACTAAGCGCGCGACGGGCTCTCATGATATCGATAGTTGTAAGGTATGGTGTTTGTTCCTGCCACGTAAAACCCTTACGATCTGTACGTATCAGTTCATAGCGTTCCACCAGGAAATTCACCGCGTCGGCCAATGTTATTCCCGCTTTGATATGCTCCTGGATGGCCACATCATCGTTGAATGGTGTGTCGTTGAGCGTCAGGCCGTAATGGTGCTCCAGCAGATACGTTAAAAGTTGCTGCCAGATCTGCACGGGCGACAGGCGTGACGAAACCGGCAACGTGGCCGGTACAGTTGAGGTTTGCATGAGTTGAGTCTCTTAATAAAGGAGGAAAAGGTTTGAAGAATTACGATGCAGGGATAAAGCTAAAAATCAGTCTTTAACCTGTTTTGAGGGATAAATTGCGATATATACATACCCATGACTACCCAACGTATCGGCTTCACAGGTCAACCCGTTACGGTACAGTGTGACACAGTGCGCGTACCGGAAATTCAGCTCACAGGAGAGCAGCATCAGCTCCAGATGTGCGACAAAATGTGGGAAGGCTTCATCCAGATGTCGGGCCTGCATCTCGCTGAATGAGCCGGTGAAACCAGCACGGTCTGCCAGAAAATACAGACGATGACCTTCCTGTACCAGTCGGGCTCCGAAACACGGAGTGATATCTCGTGTAAGCCCCCAGGTTGGTGTAGCGTCTTTATGCATAATTTTATTCCTGTTAAAGAAGACCATGTTCGGCGAATGAGAATATTTGCCTGCCGCCGACAATCAGGTGGTCGGGGACCCGGATCTCCACCAGCATCAACGCCTGTACCAGTCGCTGGGTAATGGCCTTGTCTGCCTGGCTCGGAGCAACCTCCCCTGAGGGGTGGTTATGGGCAAATATCACTGCTGCCGCGTTAAAGTACAGGGCGCGTTTCACCACCTCGCGGGGATGAACTTCAGTGTGACTGATGGTGCCGGTAAAAAGCGTTTCGTGGGCAAGCAGTTGGTTCTGGTTATTGAGATACAGCACGACAAACTCTTCCCGCTCAAGGGTTCCCATCTTCAGCCTGAGCCAGTCGCGAGCAGCCTGCGTGGAAGTAAACGCTACACCCGGTTCGCGCAGGTGCTGGTCAAGCAGACTCAGGGCTCGTTTGATGGTGCGCAGTGAGGTCAATGGCAGTTCCGGTGTAAAGAGAGTCAGTTGTTTCTCCATGACAAAACTCCTTAATCAATGATGGCAAGAATGGCATGGGATTCAGGGTGCTGCAGAGCGTAATCTCGCAGTCGGTAATAATGCTCTGTCATGGCATCGCACTCAGTACGACAAGCGTGATGGCTGTACTCAATCAGACACACCGCAATACCCGCCGCCTCAACGCTCATTTCCTGACTATTGCCATTCATGTTGTTAAACAGCGCCCATTTCTCATCATTCTCAGTTTCGGGTGCCATAAAGGCACCACCGTTGCTGAGTGTGTGGAAATGCCAGATGCCGCCGCTGTAGTCTTCGCAGAAACGTTCCATCCAGGCGAAGATACGAGGCTCTAAGGTTATCCACTGTGGGATCGTGCCAAAGTGTTGTGGCCAGAAACCGATGCGCTGCTCATCGGGTACCGGCGTGGCGGTGAGAATTAGCTGTGGCTCGTTAGCGGGGGTAAAGATATGCATATTCATAGTGTTCTCCGGGAATAAAAACGCCAGCGTGTCTGGCTGGCGTGATGGGAAATAATTAATGTGCGTGCTGCGTGCTCACGGGTTTTGCGTGAGAAATTAATGTGCTGATGTCTCCTTCAGAAGGCCGTACTGTCGGATATACGGGTTAAGCCCGGCTCCGGCGTCTGGTTCAAAATTCCATGCCCGCCAGGCCATCCGGCCTTCACGGTCACGAACGACCAGGCGAAAATGGCTGTGCTGGTCATCTTCAATGGTGATATTGCGGTACGTTGCCGTGACAGCTTCCGCCTGTGCCCGGGTGAAAGGACCCGGTGGCAGTAAAACTGACTGGAACATTTCAGGCTCCTGATAAAAGAAAACCCCGGCAGCCTGGTGGCCGTCGGGGTTGGATTGCATGTCGAAAATGAATGTATCAGTCGTTAGTGCAGTTCGCTAACGTTGGCAGGACCTTTTGTGCATTCTGCACATCAGGTTTAAACGTTCCAATTTTCCGGTCATTGACGTAGACCTCGAACTGCGAGGCCTTACGGATATCCATGATGAAGCCATACCAGGCGTTATCCCCGTTACGCCAGCCCAGGCTGGACGGAATGGGGTATTGCTGATGGTTCATCACCACCGTGATGTCGGTACCGTCATCATGCGAACTGACCGTTTTGTCTCCCGCGAGGGTAAGAAAAACCGAGTGCTGGTAGATACCGTTCTGGTCCGGATTTTCCGTACAGTTGATGGTAAACATCTTCCCACTGGCGTCCGTCACGCTGTATTCCGCATTGCCCTGGCCGTAACCCTGCTGCCAGAGTCCGGGAACCGCAGAAGCATTAAAGCTCGCGAGCAGTACGCCTGCCAGCGCAAACCGGCTGAGTGAATGTGTGTTCATTCCTGTCTCCTTTATCTTTGTTTTTATTCCTGACTATCAGGATTTGACGGTATCAGCAGCCGCCCCATCAGTTTGCCGTCATGGGAGTATTCGAAGTATTTTTCCTTCGTATACGGGTCCGTGACCTCGTGGTATTCCAGTTTGATGTTGTCGGCAATACACAGCGCATTCATCAGCGGCTGCACGGTTTTTTGCTCCATATCCACCAGATAATAGTAACTGCCGCCCTCGCAACCTTCCGGCGACTGGTGGGTACGTAAGACCTGCAGGGTGAGGCCGGTGGAGAAGCCAATCTGTGTCCATTCCTCACTGACATCATCCTGGCGGCTGACCACGTCACTGAAGTGCGGAGGTGTGAGGTCCTTGAATTTGCTGATGGCTTTCAGGTCATCACTCCTGTCATCGCAGGCGCTCAGCAACAGGGTGGTGGCAACCAGTGCCAGCAGAGGGAGTGTTTTACGTTTCATGATTTTTTTCCTGAAATCAGACGAACGACTTTGGCAAAGACATAAATCCCCACGAAAATGCCTACCGGAACACCGACGAACGGCGTCAGCGCAACACTTGCGGCACCGGCTGCGCCACCGCCCGTCAGCAGTGCAGCAACGGTGCCAAGTGTCAGGGCCGTGAGGCTGTCAGACACCCCGGTTTTGTTCAGAATGATGACGATGACAACAATGGCGATAATGGCAATAACGGGCATAGGGCTCCTCCCTGTTGCCGGGTTGATAACAAAGCCTGTGCTATTCCGGTGGGTTGTCAGCCGGAACAAACGCAAGCAGTGACTGCTGGATAAAGCGAAAATGGGGCAAGGCCTGAATGAACACCGGGTCTTCAGCCAGGCGGCACAGACTGTCATTACGGCGGAACGTCTCCTGCAGGGGCTGAACCAGATGGATTTCATCCAGGGTGAATACGGCGATATGTCCGCCGTGCTCACCCACCAGGTACCAGGCCTGCTGGTGGATGAGCAACCGACAGGGGGCCAGTCGCTCACAGCGCTGTCCATCCGCAATCAGCATCACCCGCCTGCGCCCGGTAATAGCCTGAATCAACCGCCAGAAAGACAATGAGCCAGACGGTGAAGGGAGCGGACTGGCGGGCGATATCACGCAGGGAGACTCGTCACACATCAGCAGTGCGTTCACCAGGCGGCGGTCAAGGCCAGGAAAAAGCCCGGCCAGCCCGCTCCGGTGGGCAAAGATAAGCACATCTGGCACCATCTGCATCTCACTGCCAGCAGTACGTAAGCGGCAGTAGCCGGACTGATATTCCAGGTCCAGATACATCAGCCGCTCACGAAAATCCCGCCGCAGTGTGCGCACCGACACGCCAAACTCAGCGGCCAGTTTGCGTACGCTCAGCGTTTCCCCCGCCACCAGACGGCTGATTATCAGTGACAGCCTGACAGCCAGCCGGTCATGGCGGCGTTCTGCCTGTGTCATGAATGGTTCTCCGTGAAAGTTAACTGACTGAAAATGATGTGAATACTTTAAAGAGGGGTGCGGACAGGGTATGGACACTGCAGAAACTATTTTTCATTTCTGCAAAAGTCAGATGTGGTGGGGGTTACAGGTCATCTTCGAGGGAGTGAGATCTGTCAGTACGTTGCAATGCGGACAGGTGGTGTCCGATATTAACAACATGGCAACAAAGGTAATGACTACTGCAGTTGTGTAAGCAATGTTTCCGCCATCACCCACAGTGCCCGGTTAAGCTTCACATCCCCGTCAATGCCACGTACGGCACGGGTGTGCGTCCGCCCGCCTTTAACATTACGACCACTGAGTCCGCCCTTAATCAGGTTTTCCTGCACGCGCTGATAAGTGGTCCACAGGTCATTGCTCTCATCCTGCCAGCGGCGCGGGGAGAGTATCTGCGATTCGGTCACGGGCTGGTGGTCCTCACCAAAGCGGTAGGTGAGCGCAGCCTTTGCCAGTGCCTGACGGGCCGGAGGTGGCAGCATCAGCGACTGCATGGCATCCCGCTTTTCTTCCACCCGGTCAAAAATCCCCAGCACCTCATATGCCCCTTCAATCACCTGACTCACCACATCGCCTTTATGTGGTACCCGCACCTCACCAAACGACTCGCCGCAGACAAGGCCGTTCTGACACACGGCACGAAATAACCCCGGTAGCATCTGATACGAACTGGTGCCATCGTGAGAGTTGAGCAGGATAATTTCCGGTACCTGTTTACCGGTAATCTGTCCCTCCCGACGCAGGCGCAGCATATGCTTCGTATGCTCCCGACGACCCGGGTCACGCACCCGGGTCTGACAGGCAAAGAACGGCTGAAAGCCTTCCCGCTGCAGACTGTCCAGCAGAGAGATGGTCGGTATGTATGTGTATCGCTCACTGCGGGATTCGTGTTTGTCCTCGCTGAATACGCTGGGCACCACCCGAAATAACTCTTCACGGGTTAACGGACGGTCACGACGAATAAGATTTGCTGCGCCAAAGCGCGAAGCCAGACGGGTCATAGTTAAACTCCTCATTACTGGAAAAATAGATACAGGAAAACCCCGTCGCATAAGCGGCAGGGCTTGGGGGATCACAGGAAAGGGTTAAATACTCAGAAGAAGAAATCCCAGACGGCGCGGGCCACGGACACCACGGTGGTGCGCACAGCCTGAATGATGGCCCGCACCGGGACGGGTATCAGGGGAAAGGCGCTGACTGAATCAAGCACTGTACCTATGGTTTCACCAAAATCGTTCCGGGCCTGCTCCTGGACTACCGTTGTGCGAAAGGGGCGCTGCAGATGCACTACTACCGGGCTGCTGGCCTCGCGTGGCAGACACTTAATCATCTGCTCTGCCATCACCCGTACTCCCCACTGCAGACGGACCGATATGGCACACACCGGATGCACGGGCTGGAACAGTTCGTGCAGCAGGCAGATTTTACGGCTGATATTTTGTTTCTGCTCTGTGGACAATTTATCTCCACCGCTGCCAGGCTCGGCTTTGTCCGACTGACTGATTACGAACAGCACCTTGTGCCGGTATGCTTCACCAATCACCTGCTGGTAAAAATGCTCATCCGTTACCAGTGCCCGGTCATCGGCCTTAATCAGCCACAGCACCAGGTCAAGCCGGGGAAGTTGGTCTCGATACAGCGCAGCATACTCGTTATCACGTGCACCACTTTCGCCTACACCGGGCAGATCCACCAGTGTCATAAACCGTTCGCCAACCTGCAGGCGAAAGCGCAGGGGTTCACGGGTACAGGCCACCACATCGCTGACCGGCGATACTTCACCGGCAAACAAAGCATTACAGAGTGACGATTTCCCCGCTCCGGTTTTTCCCATAATGCCGATCGCTGGTTCATAATGGGTTAACTGATTAATCTGCTGCAATATACGTTCAGACACCCATTGCGGCAGGCCGGAAAGCGAATGGTTTAATGACTGTAAACCTCGAGAGGTATTCATGGAAACTCCTGCAATTAATAAAACTAAAACGGCAGAACCGTGAAGTTCTGCCGTTATGCTGGTATGTTCATGAAGATGATATATGTCTGAGATTTGTTTAAATTACGTAACGCTCACCAATAATCAATCCAAATACTTCCAGTATTCATAAGGAAAGTTGATAGTGACATTGGGTGGGTAAAGTTGATGGGACAAAGCTTTATCAATGGGCATAGCAGCTATAAAAATAAAACCATCCCGAAAGGCAGTTACAGGAACCCATGAAATGTAAGCAGCGTTTAAATGTTTTTTATTTCTGCGCATGTAGTCATCAATCCCAAAATTACAAAAATCAATAGCGCGTACATAACAAATCGATTGAATATCAAACAAATGTTTATCAATAACAAATAATGGAATTTCCACCTCAATTAAATCAAATTCAAACCTCTCGACAACCTTACTTTTTATGCATAAATAAACATAATTAGATTTTTCATCCCCTTCTCTCCTGTGAATTTTTATAATTCCCTCTATCTTTTCAATAAACCCCTCTCTGTAAGAATTCCATTCATCTAACACAGGAAGTGAAAAATTAGTTATAGGTTCATGGCGGACGCAGAAAACAAGTTTTCCGGAGAGAGAGTGAAGATATTTAAGTGTGGAATTATCTTTATGCTGCTGTGTTTCGAAGTGACGAACCTCATGATAAAACATGCTAAAAAGTCTGTTTTCAACCTCCTGAGTAATTCTATTTTGATATGTCACAAAATCAAGAATAGGTGCAGTGGAACGCAATAACTCACATATTACTTTCGAACGTGATGTGCCATTGGATTCGGCATACCTGTCGATTGAATCAATCGTTAAATCATCATCGGTATTAAATGTTATTCTCTTTATCATAACTGTTATGCATTTTATTGATTATGCATTTTATTGATTATGCATAACAACCTATCACGAAGGCCCGTAAAGCGCCAGATCGCACTGCAATACTTCAGATTTCGCGCACACATTTCTTCCTGTGTAAGGCCACCATGCGAACCTGCGATAGAATCCTTGAAACCATCAGTTCTTACTGATTTAAGGTTAATTAGTATTATCACCCAGAGTTAACCATCCCCTTCCTGTAATCAATACTCATCCCTGTATAAAAAATACAACACACATCTATCTATTGAACCCCGTTTAGTTTGAGGATAGATCATGAAAGAACCCTACAATGCTAACCCTAATTACCCTATGCATCGTTTACTTCTCGAAGATATAAACCACCACCTGGATGAAATGTTTGAGCGTTATTCCCGCTTACTGGCTTTTCGTATGGATTTTGGCTGGAAACAAGGAAGTGAACGCTCGCAGCGTAATCTCATGGATGAGATGGAGGGCGAGATACAGCACCTGATGGACGTGGTAATTGGCCGAAAGATGGTTATTGGGTACTACTGGGTAATTGAATACAGACAACGTAAGGGGCTACATGTACATGCCATGATTTATCTTGATGGGCAGAAGCATCGGAAATGTTATCCGACCTCGCGTGCGATAGGGGAAGAATGGCGCAGCTTAACAGACGATGAAGGTCTCTTTCATCTGTGTTCCAAGAAAAAGCATTTCGTTGCAAGCTCCGGAACAATAGTGGATCACCGCAATAGGCAAGCAGTTGATGAACTACGTTACGTAATCAGTTATTTAGCCAAATCTGAGCAAAAGTCACGAGGGGTTATTGCAGGTATGAATGCTATACCTCCCCGCAGCCGTAGAGGCAGGCCCAGGAAGGAATAGCGACAAGTAAATATTGAGCCGAAGTTTTTTTACAACTGAAGCCATTGATGTGGAGGAGCTGACGGTAATGATTAGTCTACTGACAGCTTCGGTTATTCATCCTTAACCGGAACACATCATCATGTATACAAAACCTGCACTATTTGAAGATCAATTTGTCGATATGAAATTCATTACACAGTTCACTGGCCTGAGCGATAAATGGTTTTATAAGTTGATTCAGGATGGGGCATTCCCAAAGCCGATTAAACTGGGCAGAGCATCCCGCTGGTTAAAAAGCGATCTGGAAGAATGGTTGTATTATCGGATTTACGAATCCAGAACATAATCCAGCCTGGTAAATTGCGGATAGAATCATCTTGCCAAAAAAAGTCATTTTGTTTATTCCCAAATTAGCATCTCTCAAGAGTATTCCTTGAGAGTCAGAGTTGCATGAATCTACACATTCTCAGTATTAATGAATACCATTCATAGTCCCTATCCTCCCCCCTGTGATTATCAGCGAGCACAAACCCGTTAACATACCCCTAAACCCACCGCAGGGAGCGAAAGTGTAGCCTTTACTATAACAAGGATGCTGTAGCAAATCGGGTAACCGGGAGATTACCCGAGAAATAAGCCTAAAGGGGTGAAACGGTCTCCACAACATGTTGAAAGACGTAAGGCTCGGAAAGTAGCTCAAACTCTTCATCGTCCGGGTAGGTCACCGCCATGTGATAGTTTTCTCCGACAAATTCCTTGATCGACTGCAGACCCTGCCACCAGGTTGCCAGAAAGAAATGCTGCCAGTCGCCCTGGGTTTCACTGCGCACGAATGCACCTCTGTTTCCCGGTATGCTACTGGAATGCTCCACACCCGTGTTCTCAAAGTGTTTTGCAAAACCTTGCGCATGTTTTAGCGGAACACAGCCGTGTCCTGTTCTGACTATCATTCCCCTTTCCTCTTCCGGTGAAAAATACAACCATGCATCGGCAGACGCCGGACTGTGATTTTCCTGTGAGTGCGGCTCCCCGGATAAAGTGGAAAAAAGGCCGGATATTCCAGCTTAGCCCGGCCCTGTTTTCTGGATGGAGATCGTGCAGCTATGGTATTTAGAAGTTTTTAACCTCGTAGTCGGGCAGAGAAAATTGGCCAATAAAAGCATCAAGCGCGTCGGTATCCGGCAGAGCGGTCAGCGCACCTTTGCGGGTTGTCGCGAGGGCACCGCAGGCACCGGCCTGAGCAACGGCCTGGTGGAGCTGTTCAAAGCTCTCCGGCATCCCGTTTTGTGCAATCCAGGCCAGCAAACCGGCGACAAAAGCGTCGCCAGCCCCGGTGGTATCAACACTGTCGACGGTATAACCGTTAAAATGGATGACGCCGTCGCGCCAGAGCACCATGGCACCCTGCGCGCCGTAGGTCACTACCTTTAGCTGCGCGGGGAATGCCTTAAGGGCGTCAAGAGCTCGGGTAAAATCGTGCGTGCCCGTCATCCAGTACCATTCTTCCTCCGAGAGTTTAAGAATGTCGGCCTGTGAGGAAAAATGGCGCACTGTATCGAGCATTTGACGCTTATCGAGCCACATTTGCTCGCGTAAATTCACATCAAAACTCAGCAATCCCCCACGCTGCTTAACTTTGCCGATAGCGGTGGCTAACGTAGTGCGGCAAACTTCGGCGACCAGCGCCAGCGAGCAAAAGTGCAGAATATCGTCGTTAAATTCTGGAAGTCCGTCGGGCGTTAAAAACTGATCCGCGGAAGGATTGGTTAAAAACGTAAACCCGCGCTCTCCATCACCGTTGAGCGAGACCAGCACCGTGCTGGTTCTGTACTGACTATCCAGCTGAAGGCCTGCGGTTGAGACTCCTGAATCAGACAGCGTTGTTTTTAAAAAATGACCAAAGTCGTCGTCACCGACCCGGCCAATAAAACCGCTCTGGCTGCGTAAGCGTGCGGTACCGACCGCAACGTTGAACGGGGCTCCTCCTGCGCAGGCCTGATACTGCATGTCTGAAAGGGGTAGAAGATCGACCACCGCATCGCCAAGCGTCCAGATATTCATGACTTTTCCTCAATAATAATTAACTAATTTTATGCATACACGACCTGCGGGCACGTCAGGTTTTGCGCTATTGCCTAACCGTATTCATGCCCCGCCGGTCATTCAAACCTATCTGTTAAAAGTTATAATCCAGCATCACCTTATAATCGGTAGCGATGGCATCGCCGTTAGTGACCCAGCTTCCGCTCTGCTTTATCAACGAGCCGGTAACTTCCCCGGACACAGTGAAGCGGGAGGTCAAAGGATAATTCGCTGACACCTTCAGGTAGCGATTGCGGGTATTCTGGAATACTTCGCCATCCTCGGGCTGGGCATTATCTTTCTTATAATGCCCGTACCCGCCGCTGAGCGTTGTGGATAGCCTCCCCCAGTTGTGCCAGACGCCGAATGAGGTGCTCCAGCTTTTTTCGTCAATATCGCCCCACTGCGCCCGGTCTAAAATGGCGGAAGCGAACTGCTGGCGGAACCAGACCCCGGTGGTGTTGTTGATAATGTATTGAACACCGGGTTCAATCTGAAATGAACGCACGTCACGGTCATTTTGTGAACCGCCGCTGCGGCGGTGGTCAACCTGCTGGTACAGGTAGTTAAAGAAGGAGAGGCTGTCCGTGACGCGCAGATCGGTAAACAGCTTGATGCGCCCCTGCCAGCGGTCCTCAATTGACGAGCTTCCGCCCATAACATCCCAGCCGTAGCGCAGCCGCTTGTAGAAATATTCATGGCCGATAATCAGCTGGGTCCACTGATTCTGGCTGAGGTAAGTCTGATCTTCCCACGTCCCGTTATAGTTGGTGGTTCTGCCCTCAGAGAAAGCCAGATACCAGCCGGGTAACGCATCGTGATGCATAACCCCCTGCACAAAAGTCAGTGAATCCTTCCCGCTGTGAAAATGGCTGTTACGCCAGTTATTATCCTCGATGGCATATTTCATTTTCAGCTGTCCGTGAACACGGCCACCGGTAGGATTAGAGGAGCGGGCTGAGGTCCACATCACATCCTCATCCAGATATGACCACGGATCCACGGCAACAACCTTTCCCGACAAATCCTTCATGATGCTCATACTTGCATTCGCCAGCGCCGGAAACAGAAGAGCAAAAATAACAGCCAGGGCATGATGGTTTTTCATAATAATATCCCGTTAAATCATTTCTTTTATTTTCAGCGTCGCGTGAAAATTATCGTTTTGAGGCAGGCTAATGCTCCATGGCTTGTTCTGCATGGAATACATCCGGGTGCTGAATGCCGCCTTATCGTTGATATAAAAGACGGCAATCGAGTCCTGGATCAGGACGCGTAGCTCAAGTTTTTCATCGAGCGGAACATCCACCCAGGATTCAGCGTTGGCCTGGTGAATCGACGTCAGCGGAGCGTTGAAAAAATAAACCTTCCCCTTGCTCCTGTTGAACACAACGTTGAGCGTTGCGTCAGCCACCCTGTCGTCGGTCAGACCAAAGCTCATCACCATTCCGGCAGAGGGAACGTCTATCGTCGCGCTTAGCTCTCCTTTTTTGGGCAATGGCGGATAGACAGATGACTGCAGCGGGCCGAACTGCGTTGCTATGTTTAGCGTTTTACTGCTCGTTAAGGGGGTTACCGGACCAGGGTTGTTATTGATCACCGTGCGAAGCTCCTGGGGAAGGATGCTGTTGAGCCGCCCGTTGCTATCTGCGGTGAGCTCATGGGCAACCAGATTTCCTGCCCAGTCAACGTTGCCGCCGTCGCGGGTGCCCGCTTTGGTCGGGATCCAGCCGAAGACAAACAGGCGATCGTTTTTAAGCGCCAGTTTTCCCGCGTAAAAACCCGATCCATCGACCACATAGTTATCCATTTTTTGCCACGGTCCTTCCGGATTGTCGGCGACCCGGTACTGGGTCAGGCGCAACGGCCATTGGTCGCTAAAGCTGAGATACCAGCGTCCGTTGAAGAAGACTAGCGTCGGGCATTCGAGGTTGGCATTGCTGGTAATGGTGTCGTTATCAAAAAATACGCCGCGGTCCTGCCAGTTTTCCAAATCGGTTGAGCTGTAGCGGGCAATCACCCCGCGTCCGTTGCTGCGGGTGGTAATTAACATCCAGTATTCTTTCTTTTCTTCAACCCAAACGACATGGGGATCCCGGAAGTCATTCCCCCGGTAGCTAGCGCCCGGCAGAATAGTATTCTGCGGATGTTTTACCCAGTGAAGGCGATCTTTACTGGTGGCGTGCATTATCGATTCAACCGGGAACACGTTTTCATTGTGAGCGGTGTACCAGGCATGCCAAGTATCGCCGACTTTAATCATTGAACCGGTTCCCAGCAGCAGTTCAGGATCGTCCACGTCGTTAACGTAGGGAATCACTTCCGAATGGTTTTGATAATCATATAAGTTGCTGCTCGACAGCAGATGTATGGCGTGTACCCCGAGGTCGCTGCCGCCGCGGATATCGTTCAGATAAAAAATATCAAATTCACCGTCGTTATAGACCGGCATCGGGTCGCCAACAAAGGAGCCTTCGACCCGTGGGAAAAAATCTTTAATATGGCTAATGCTTTTATTTTGTAATGTTTCTTTAGACGGCTGCGACCAGGCTGGCATATTTGCAAACGAAAGCACCAGCAGAGCGACCGATGCCGCTAGCGTTAATTTTTTCATGATACACCTGAATGTTAGAAGTTATAATTCACGCCAACCACGGTAAAGGGATTCCATGAGTGTCCGGTAGATGTCCAAAGTCCGGTTTCTTTAGTGAACTGCGCTTTGAATTCACCATATAGTCGCACTTCGCCATAAATCGGATAGCTAAGGGTGCCGCCAATAAATTTATATCGGCCGTCATAAAAAACTTCTTTGGCATTGCTGGCATTATCTATTTTGTCCTGCCCGACGCCAAAATACAGGGAGGTTAACAGCGGATACCAGTTGCGCCAGAGCCCAGCGGTGATTTTCCATTCTTCTTCAACAATATCGCCCCAGCTTTGACGCTCCTGACGGTTATAGTAATAATATGGTCGTAAATACAGGCCGAGATCCGGATTCACGCGGTATTGAATGGCTGGCTCAATTTCGAAAATGTACTGTTCAAGATCGCCATTTCCCGGCTCATTCCCCTGGGGCTGGAATTCGCCGTAAGCGTACCCGGCCAGGCTCCATTTGTTGGTCAGGCGGATGTCCTGCCAGACTTTGAAGCGGTTTTTCCAGCGTTTAGTTGCCGTTTCGGAGCCGACCATAACTTCCGTCCCGATATTACCCCGCCAGGTTTCAAAGATATGGCCAACAAAAAATTCATTGATCGTATTGGTGCCGCCGTAGTCCTGATTGCTGAATTGACCTTTATAGCTGTCTTCCCTCGCGTTCCAGAAGCCAAAATACCAGTTGGGCAGCTCATCGTGTCTTAAAAATGCCTGAATGGTAGCGAGTTTGAATTTACCGCTATTTTTCTTATTATTACTCCAGCGCACGTCGTCAATTTCTATTTGCGTGCCGATGTTGCCGTGCAGGCCGCCAGCCTCCATGTTACGGCCGATACTGTTCCAGTGAACGGGCGGATCTTCCTGCCTTAAGCGCAGTAGGCTGACGTCCTCAGGATTATCCGCTTTACGATTTTTTGTTACCCCGGCTGATTTACTCTGCGTTACCTCGGGTAGCGTTGTCGACTTCATAGATTCAGCCGCAGCTCCCGCAGCAACAGGGGACGAAGAAGCACTAAGGGACGATTGCGCATTTCCCTTTTGTACAGGCGATGAAGGTTTTTCCTGAACGCCAGGCTCATCCTGGAAATAGCTTTGATAGCTGCCCGTATAGCTTCCTGGCTGGCCGTTGGTTTCTTCAGCGACGGCAGAAAATGCGGATAATGACAGCATCAATGCCAACGTTTGTTTTCCAGAAGCGAATATATTTTTATTTATTGCTTTAATGCGATAGTGAGGCGTTAATATTTTATCCATTTCGCTCTCTCATTATTCCAGATAATAAAATGCCAGCCAGAGACTGGCAGAAATAAAAATCTCATAGGGTAAGAAGCAAAGCCGATCCCGGCGGAATTATCTCTCCAGAGACCAGTATCCGGCGTCATGTAATGAGGCGGCGCCATGACTGGCAAACAGTGAAATATCGCGCTGGCCCGGCTGCGGATAAATTCGGCTGCTTAAGCAAGCTTCGCCATCGTTAACAAAAACCTCCACTGATGAGCGGTCAATAAAGATGCGCAGTGACAGTAGGTTATCCGCTGGCAGCGGAATGCTGCGCGTGCCTTCAAGCGAATACTCCGGATAGCGACGCTCCAGCACCAGACGCCTCGCCTGATCGTCGACATATATTCTCAGCCCGTCGCCCAATACCATGCCGAACCGTTCGGCCGTAGAGGCGTTCAGGTCCCATACCAGCTGCACTTCGACCGCTTCGGCATCTGCCGCGACGGGGACTTGCTGATTATTCAGGCAGCGAACCGGCGTGGGATAATAGCTGCCGCGCAGGGCGGTGACCTCCTCGGCGGGCTTCATCCTCAGACGACGATCGTCGGTAAGGCTTAATTCGCGCGGCAGAGAGAGCATACCGGCCCAGCCATCCTGCCGTTCTGGCATCGGCGATTCCCACATATCCAGCCAGCCGATGACGATGCGGCGGCCATCCGGGGTCAGGAAACTTTGCGGAGCATAAAAGTCGTGGCCGTGGTCCAACTCAATAAACTGTCCGTTATGGCTAAACGGTTGGCCTGGCTGCCACTCCCCGAGCAGGTAGCCACTCTGGAAGAGGTTGCGATGGTGATACCCTTCCGCCGCCATGCCCTGTGGGGAGAACATCAGGACGCGCTTTCCTCCCAGGGTAAAGAAATCCGGGCATTCCCACATAAAACCCTTGCCGTCTTCGGCCTCGGCAAACACGCCTTCGTCGTGCCATTCGCGGAGATCGGTGGAGCGGTACAGGCGCACCTGGCCGGTATTCTCCACGCGGGAACCGACAACCATGTACCAGAACTCACCTTCGCGCCACACCTTCGGATCGCGAAAATGGTGCAGCCCTGGCGGGGTATCAATCACCAGGCCATGCCGTTCAAAATGGATGCCGTCACGGCTGGTTGCCAGACACTGCACCTGGTAGAGATTGTCGTCGGTGTCTGGCGAACCGTGAAACTTATGTCCGGTATAAATCAGCGCCAGGGTATCGCCGTCCACCACGGCGGAGCCGGAGAAGCAGCCGTCTTTATCCGCCGGGCCTTCGGGAGCCAGCGCGACCGGCAGATGTTCCCAGTGCACCAGATCCTTGCTGCGGGCATGCCCCCAGTGCATCGGCCCCCATTCAGGGGAATAAGGGTGATGTTGATAAAACGCGTGATACCAACCGTCAAACCATACCAGGCCGTTAGGATCGTTCATCCAGCCTGCGCGAGCGGCAAGGTGATAGCGCGGATACCAGCGCGAATTAATAGCGGGTTGTGCTTTTTCAAGCGTCCGTTCAGCCAGTTCTAATAAGGATGTCATCGTCTTTACTCTCGGTACATTACACAGCTTTTTGCTGCAGAAAGGTTGGCTCAGATGAGGACTTATTTGAGCGCAATAGGAAAATGGAAATAAACGTGGTGCAGAACACCATAATGCCCATGATCAGATAGGACTGGGCGAAGCCAAACTTCTCATAGCTAAAACCCGCCAGCGGGGATAATACGGTGCCAATAATTGAGCTGGTGCAGGCGAATCCCACCAGATAAATGGTGGAGGACAGGCGCTTGTCGAAGTTCAGGCTGTTGTATTTAAAAATGGCGACCAGCAGTATCGGCAGTTCGACGGCGTGGAGCAGCTTGGTAATCGAAATGAGCAGCGGCCCTTCCACCAGCCCGGAAGCGATCATGCGCAGCGCCATTACCATCCCTGCGAATATCAGGCCATTTTTGGCGCCAACGCGGTTAATCAGCCAGGGCGCGCAAAACATGCCCGCGGCCTCCAGAAAGACCTGGAAGGAGTTCAGGTAGCCGAACATCTCGTTGCCTTCTTTCAGCGTCGGGAACTGTGAAGAGAAGTAGACCGGGAATTGCTGATCGTAGACGCCGTAAATACAGGTGCCGACCACGAAGAATATTAGCGCCCAGAAGCGCTGCAGAGTGAGCAGACGCAGGGCATCATCCAGGGAGACCTTTTTAGCGCCTATCTCAAGCTTTTCCATGCTTGCCGGAGCCGCGATCTTTAAGCGGGCCAGCAGGCAGAAGAAGATGACCCCAGAGCAAGAGGCCACCAGAAAGTTAAGGTCAGGGTTGATATTAAACAGCAGCCCGGCAAAAAACGTGGCGACAGCCCAGCCCAGCGACCCCCACATGCGGGCCCGACCAAACTCAAAGGTACTCTGCCGCGCAACGCGCTCGGTATAGGACTCCAGAACGCCGATGCCGCCGTTAAAGGTCAGCCCGATAAACAAGCCGCCGAATACGCTGCCCAGCAGAATATTAATGCTCAGCAAATAGCTAAAAAGCAGGTAGGCGGGGCCGGAGAGAATGAGCAGCGCCGTAATGCACCAGAGCAAATGTTTACGCAGGCCAAGCCGGTCCTGAATAAAGCCGTAGCAAACCTGAGCGAAGAGCGCGGATGCGGATAACACGGAAAAGATAATGCCGGTTTCCGACGCTTTCAACCCCACTTCCTGATGCAGCCAGATGGAAAGGAGTGAGCTTGATGAGGACCAGGTCACAAAGAAAAAGAACAGCAGAGCGCTAAGCAGCAGATAGCTTTGGGAAGGCCTTTTTTTCATCAACGTAATCTCAGAGGGATGATATGCCGAGATGGTAACGTTAACATTTTTATTCTACACTTGATTTCGCGTTGATAGTCGATGTTAATCACAAAAGTTAACGTTAACATACATGCATTGAGATCAAGATCAAATTTTCTTTCGTGGCTTGCAACTCCCCGGGGTTCAACGCCTAGAATAGGATTTTTACAGGTGCTCACAGCCCGCTAAGCGGTGGATTGCGTGCAAATCAGGATTGGATAGTTAGTTTGATTAATGGAAGGCTATGGCGTCTTTAAAAGATGTGGCCAGAGTGGCCAACGTATCGCTAATGACCGTGTCGCGGGTGCTTAACGATCCGAAACGCGTGAAGCCTGAAACCCTGTCCAGGGTGCAGGAGGCTATCTTACAGCTAAACTATGTGCCGGACCTCTCTGCCCGGCAGGTTCGTCGCGTCGGCTCCAGGAATAAAACGATTGGCGTGCTTGCGCTGGATACCGTCACTACCCCGTTTTCGGTTGAGATAACGCTGTCTATCGAGGAAACGGCCCGCGCGTATGGCTGGAATAGCTTCGTGGTTAACATGTTTACCGATGATAATCCTGACGATATTGTCGACCTGCTGCTCGCGCACCGGCCCGGGGGGATCATTTTCACCACCATGGGACTGCGCGAGGTGAACATCTCGCCCAGATTACTGGAGCACCCCTGCGTGCTGGCCAACTGCGAGAACACGGGAGAACCGGTTGCCAGCTATATCCCTGACGATGAACAAGGGCAGTATACCGCAGTGCAGGCGCTGTTAGCGGCGGGATACCGCCGCCCCCTTTGCCTGCATTTACCTGTCAATCATCTGGCGACGCTTCGCCGCCGTAAGGGGCTGGACCGCGCCTGCCGGGAAGCCAATATCAATCCCGATACGCTTGAGCACTGCTATATGCAGTATGGCGATGAGCACTACCGTGATATTCCTGACATTTTGCTGGCGTATCTGGAGCGGGGGCAGCCGCAGTTTGATTCGGTGATCTGTGGTAATGACCGCATTGCGTTTATGGTCTATCAGACGCTGTTGACGCGAGGGATCCGCATCCCACAGGATATTGCGGTTCTTGGGTACGACAACCTCGTAGGGATCGGTAATTTGTTTTTACCTCCGCTATCCACGGTCCAGCTTCCGCACTATGAGATTGGGCGCTTAAGTACGCTGCACATTATTAACGGCGAAAGCCACCGTGAGAAAGTTTTGGTCGATAGTCCCCGGCTGCTGCGAGAATCATTTTGAGCTAGCGGTTAAGCAATCGTCATTTACGCTGCTCCCTCCCTATGCCCGCGGCCAGGTAAACCAAGGCCGCCTCACTTTAGATACCTACTCTAAAGTGAAAGCATCTCCAATTTTGCTAATCATAGGTTTACAACAATGAATGAGAGGATATTATCATCAAAAGTGTTCATCATGGATGAGAGGAAAATGAGTTCGACACAGCAAGATTACCTCTACAGACAGTTCTTTCGGTTAAAAGTACATGAATGTATGGGAGACAGTTTTCAGGCGCTTTTTTCGAAGGTTATGCAATACGCGACTCCTGGCTTTCAAGCTGTTTCCCCTTGGGGAAACTGGGGAGATGGCGGGAATGATGGGTGGATTGCTCATGAGGCTCATTACTTCCAAGTTTATGGACCTAAACCTTCAAATCAAACCAAAGAGCTAGAAGCTGTTAATAAATCGATTGGCGACTTTGATAAATTAGTCGCCAAATGGGGGAAAGTATCAAAATATACTTTTGTAATGAATGATTATTTTAAGGGTATTCCAGCACCTGTTGGACTTTCATTAAATACGCTTGCAATCAGTAAAAGTCTTAATCACGCAGGTGCAATGGGCGGGATGGAACTCCTTCAAAAGTTTATGTCATTATCCGAGGGTGAAAAGCAAGATATTGTAGGTTTCATTCCTGAGGTTGATTTAGACTTTACAGATAGTCGAGCTGTTGGCGAAGTATTGACTTTTTTAGCACAAAAATCTTCTTCACCCATGAATTTTTTAAGTGAAACAGCCCCGGACTTCGAAGATAAAATAAAAATAAATGGTATAACAAAACCAATAAAGAGCAGGCTGGAATCTTTTAGCTATCAACTATATTTGATAAATGAATTTTTAGATTCTGTTGATAGCGGTCTTGAACAAACTATAGCTCAAGAAGTTAAAGAAACTTATGCAAAAAGTAAATTGGCGATAACTGAAGATAACCAAAATTATGCAGATTTAAGATATACCTGGATGATAGATAAACTCCTTCCGCCGCAAGTTCCCACAAGTGCGGTCGCGAGTTATCGATTTGCAGCAGAGTTAATTTTAGCTAAATATTTTGAGACATGTGATGCTTATGAACATCCAAGCAATGCTTCTGCCACATAAGCATGTTAGGTTTAGTAACTCCCTAATTGCGATTGCAGGGTACATCCGTTCGTTAATTGATGGACCGGTATCCATAGAAGAACTATGGACAAAAATAGAGCGAAAAAATAAATCAACGATAATCACGCCCTCTTTTACACAATTTATGCTTGCCGTAGACATTCTTTTTTGCATCAAACAAATAACGCTAGATAATGAAAATAGAATAATGCCAATGTATTGCAATGATGACAAATTACAAAATAAGGAAAGTTAAATGAAGTTAATTCGCTTAACTTGCAATCAGCCAACTTTTCATCCAGTGCATTTCAATGATACAGGGCTAACGTTGATCATTGGTGATAGCTCTAAAGAAAAAGAAGGCAGTAGTAACGGAGTCGGTAAGACACTTATTCTCGGTCTCATTCAACATTGCTTAGGAGCTAATGCTGATAAAAAATTAACTTCAGCAGTTCCAGATTGGTGGTTCTCGTTACTTTTTTCTCATAATGGTGTTGAATACTTAATATCTAGAACGGGAAATGGGAAAAAATTATTATTAAATGACGAAACAATATCTTTAAAAGCATTTAAAGATTTACTAGATAAAATAGGGATATTTAATCTTGAGAATAACATTCCGTATTTATCATTCAGATCTTTATTTAAGCGTTTTTCGCGATATACCAGAGATGACTGCATCAGTCCAACCAGGACAAAAAAGGAGCAAGACTTTGAAGCATTGCTTCGCACCGCATTTCTTCTCGGTATAGATCATAATTTAATATTGTCCAAAAGAAATAATAAGCAAGAACTGGATAAAGTAAGTCAATCCCTAAAAAATTGGCAAAACGATGATATTCTAAAAGACATGTTTAGAGCAGGCTCTCAACCTAAAGTACGCTATGAGTGGCTAGAAAAAGAGATCCCAAGACTGCAGGATGAACTGAATGCATTTCAAGTTCACGAGCAATACAGAGCTATTGAGAATGAGACAAACAGTTTAACTATAAAATTACGAGAAGTTGAAAAAAACAAAAATATAGCTGAATTTAAAGTAAATAATATAGAAAAAACTTTATTAGCACACCCTGATATTTCAAGAGAAGAGCTTCTTGAACTGTACAATGGCTTACAAGAGATTTTCAAGCCAGAAACATTGGCCCATTTTGAGTCAGTTGAAAATTTTCACAAATCATTATCTTTTAACAGAAAGAAAAGACTTGAAAATGATAAAGTAAAATTTTTGTTAGAAATTGAATCTCTTAAAATTGACATTAAGGATATTTCAGCATTACGTGATTCATATTTGGAATCCCTGCAAGGCAAGAAAGCATTTGATGAATACGCAGTCATAGCTAGGCAACTAGCTGAATTTAAAGAAGAAAAAGAAAGATTACATGATTATTTAAATTTTTCTATTAACCTTCAACAGAAAGCTCAAAATCTAAGAGAACGAAAAGTTGAACAAGACAGATTAGCGGTAAACTATGCTTCTACAAATCCTCTTTCAGAATACGATAAAATTTTTGCTGAGCTCGCAGAAATAATGTACCCAAGGGTACCAGCAGGAATAGTTTTGGATGTTAATATTGGTGACAACAAAATTCGTTATGATCTAAGCATCCAAATCGAGGGTGATGATTCGGATGGGATCAATGATGCTAGGATATTATGCTTTGACTGGTTAGTATTTACATGTGGTGAAAACCATGCCATGGATATGCTATGGCATGATAACCGTCTTTTTGCTGATATAGATCCAGGTGTTCGCGCAAGATGGTTCTCATTTATCAATCAGTCATTAAAACGAAGCGGAAAGCAATATATAGCATCTTTAAACACTGAAAACTTTAATGCTATGGAAACAACTTTATCTGAAATCGAAATGTTAGAGCTGAAATCAAAAATTGTTCTTACTCTTCGTGGCGATAAAGCAGAGAATAAACTTCTCGGCATTCAATTTGGAAGTAAAAAATAATCCTCCGGCAGGCAGTGCCTGCCGAGTATCAGTTGCTTGCTCGTTATCTGTAGCACTATCAACCTACCCCGAGACTCAAAATTCACTCTCATCTTTTTTCTTTAATGCCACCTCAAGGCTATCAAACAATTTTTCTCCAAGAGATTGTGCGTGATCCAGCAACATTTCTAAATCTTGTTCAGTAATCACTACCGAATTACCTTCTTTATCTTTTCCGCCACGATGGACTAAATGATTACGCTTTTGTGTTGCTATTTCGATCGCATCTATTGGCCACTCGTTATGTACATTTATATCAAATGTAGCTTTATAACGTCCTACAACTTTGTTTGTACTATGCCAACTTACACTAATTAAATGCTCTTTGATTACCTTAGTTAACTCTGCCCTCATGTTTTCAATAGTTTCTCCTTTGAATAGCAAAGCCAATATTTCTTTGTTTACCTTAAATTCCGTCTTACCTTTTTCTATAAAGTCAGCAAGATATGAGTCGTTTTTATCAATAGAGTTAATAAATAACTCAACATAAAGTGTTTCTAGGGCTGTAATGACGTTAATATATAGGATACTAAGCAGATGATCTTTTTGTTTGCCTTTAAATTCGCCTTTAGACAGTAATTTTATTCCATCAATGCTTTCAACGAACTTAGAAAAAGGATGTTCGGAAGATGTAACAGCATCATACAAGTCTTCATCGTACCAATCATTAATATTATTTGAATTACCAGACCATTCATAGCACTGTTCTTGTAATTCATTGACTAATTCTTGGATATAATCAAATTTCACGTGTCCTTCAAACATCGCTTGCAACTCTTCACTTGCTTCGTATGGGCCTCCATAAATGTAAGCATACCCGCCTTCACGGGATTCATACGGGCAAGAGTTCGCGGGATCTTCAAAATTATCGAAAAACCAATTCCGCATAACTTCGAGTTGATTTGCTTTACTTATATATTGCAGAGATTTGAGTGGAACTTTTTTACCATTAACATTAAAAAGGACTTTCACGATGTAACACCTCTTTGAAAAAGTTATAACATTTTGAGTCACTCCTCAAAGACTAACATAGCATTATTTTCATCCCTAATCCCCGCAGATCTTCACATCCAACGGTACAGAAAAAAATTTGCGAAAAGTATTAACTCCAAAGGGAAAAAAATAGATTCACGTTGAGCCTCTTCGGTAAGAAGAGGCTCAACTTGCCCCTTCTCACTCTAATTCAGCAGTCAAGCTAATAGCTGCATAAGCTAGCGGTGAGCCGGATTTGCCTGCTTGACCGATGAAATCACCATACCACTGCATCATCTCCCGCCGACCTTCCAAATATTGAGCATGGTTATACGTTCCACGAATTGAGTTCTTATCGACGTGAGCCAGTTGTAGCTCGATCCAAGCTGAGTTAAATCCCTGCTCATGCAAAATGGTACTCATCGTGTGGCGGAATCCGTGCCCTGTAACGCGCCCTGCATAGCCGATGCGCCTTACCAACACCGTCAATGCCATATCACTCATCGGTTTCTTAGGATTATTACGTCCCGGGAACAGCAACGCTCCTGCTCCCGTCATGGGTTTAAGCTGATTAAGCAGGTCAATTGCCTGGCTTGATAATGGAACCAGATGAGGACGGCGCATTTTCATGCGTTCTGCTGGTACGTTCCAAACCTTTCGCTCAAAATCAAATTCCCGCCACTCTGCTTGTCTCAGTTCTCCGGGCCTTACTCCGGTCAAAATAAGCAGCTGCATGGATAACTTAACAAGCACGCTACCAGCATAGGTATGCAGGATACGAAGAAACTCTGGCAATTCGTCCTGGGTTAAAAAAGCATAATGCTTTTTCTCATGAGGAGTTACGGCACTGGCTAAATCAGGCGCTGGATTGTACTCGGCCCTGCCAGTCACAACGGCATACTTCCAGACCTCTCCACACCTTTGACGAACTTTACGGACCTTCTCTGTTGCACCTCGAGCCTCGATCTTAGACAGAACGGCAAGCAACTCCATCGGCTTGATATCTTTGATTGGCCGGTGACCGATATATGGAAACACATCCGTCTCAAAGGTTCTCATCATCTCTTCACGATAGGAGACAGACCAGCGATCATAGCGACGCTGATACCACTCCCGAGTGATAGCTTCAAACGAATTTTCTGCGTCCTGTTGACGACTAAGTTTCTCTATTTTGCGTTCAAGAGAAGGATCGTTGCCAGCCGCTAATGTCCTTTTAGCATCCTCACGCTTACTTCTGGCTTCAGCTAAAGAAACATCGGGGTAAACGCCAATCGCAAGCAGCTTCTCTTTGCGTAGCGAACGGTATTTGAGACGCCAGTATCTCTTACCGTTGGGATTAACCAGCAAGTAAAGACCACCACCATCGGCCAGTTTGTAGGGCTTTTCTTTAGGTTTTGCAGTTTCAACCTGACGAGCAGTTAACTTCATTGGGGGTACCTCTCAGCAGGGGTACAATTATACCCCCATCCATACCCCCACATTAGGGTTGACCCTGAGGGAGTACTATTGAGTTCAATTGACTAATAGAATGCTATAACTGCTGATTTATCAAGGGAAAATTGAGTTTGGTAGACTTCAGGAGACTTGAGTTTGGAGCGGGCGAAGGGAATCGAACCCTCGTATAGAGCTTGGGAAGCTCTCGTTCTACCATTGAACTACGCCCGCTTTGAGGTGCGTAAGGCATTATAGACCTTACGCTTTTTCGCACAAGCCACCCAAACGCTAACTGGCGATTAATTAACCGTTTAGCATTTTGGTTTACTGCCCTGCGCCGGGAGATAACGCTGAGGATCGATTGCGGTTGCACGGTAGCGAATCTGGAAATGCAGAGCAACGGAGCTGGCACCCGTGCTGCCCATCGTCGCGATCTTTTGCCCGGCTTTCACATTTTGCCCGTTATTGACCAGCAATGAGTCGTTGTGCGCATAGGCGGTAATGTAGTCTTCACCGTGCTTAATCATGATCAGATTACCGTAACCGCGCAGCTGATTCCCCACATACACCACCTTCCCTGCTCCGGACGCATAAACCGGCGCACCGCGTGAGCCCGCGATATCGATCCCTTTATTGCCGCCTTCTGCAGTCGAATACGGGGTAATCACTTTACCACTGGCAGGCCAGACCCAGCAGCGCTGCCCTACCGGCGGCCAAGACGATTTTGGAACGGCATACGATGGCGTCACCGCAGCAGTTTTGCCGCCCTTGGTTGAGGATTTCTTACCCGACGAACTGCCGCCGTTCACCTTAAGCTTTTGGCCCACCTCGATTGTGTAGGGCGGTGAAATGCTATTGAGACGCGCCAGATCCTTCACGCTGGTGCCCGTGGCACGAGAAATGCGATACAACGTGTCACCGCGCTTAACGGTGTACACCGAACCGGAATAACTGCCCATGTCAGATGATTTACTGCCGGAACAGCCCGCCAGCAGCAATGCCAGCGCCAGCGCCAGGCAGAAAATAGCACTCAGGGGATTTCTCGTCAGGCTTCCTGCGAACAAAACGGATCCTTGGTCAAGGTAAATGGCGTCCTATGATAACAGCCTAAATCCTGTTGCCAACTTTTGCCGTTAATCCGCATTTAAGCTCGGGGCGACAACCCGTTTACGGGAGAGTGAGATATAATTTCGCCATCCCGTCGTTCGGGTACTGGAGTCTGAATGAGCATACAAGAACACGTCATTTTGGTTAACGACCAGGGAGAGGTTGTTGGCACTCAGGAGAAGTACGCTGCGCACACTTCTCATACCTCACTGCATCTGGCTTTCTCGTCGTGGCTGTTTAACGATCGGGGCCAATGCCTTGTGACCCGCCGCGCACTGAGCAAAAAAGCCTGGCCTGGCGTTTGGACAAACTCGGTCTGCGGTCATCCACAAATCGGCGAAACCACTGAACAGGCGATAGCACGCCGCTGCCGTTTCGAAGTCGGCGTAGAGATCGCGCAGCTCATGCCGATCGCAGCGGATTTCCGTTACTGCGAAATCGATCCCTCAGGCATCGTTGAAAACGAAATTTGCCCGGTGTTTGCGGCACAGATTGTCAGCCCACTCAAGGTGAATCCCGATGAAGTCATGGATTATCAGTGGGTTGAACTGACGTCACTGTTACGCGCTCTGGAAGCCACGCCGTGGGCCTTCAGCCCGTGGATGGTTTCGGAAGCGGCTAACGCTTCTGAAAAGCTCAAACACTTCGCCGATAACGTAAAGGCATAAAAAAAGCCCCGACGCGATAAACGCCGGGGCTTTTTACATCGTTACGACCTTATTTTACCGGACGCATCGCCGGGAACAGGATCACATCACGGATGGTGTGGCTATTGGTAAACAGCATCACCATACGGTCGATACCAATACCCAGACCCGCCGTTGGCGGCAAGCCGTGTTCCAGGGCAGTCACGTAGTCTTCGTCGAAGAACATCGCTTCATCGTCGCCTGCTGCTTTCGCATCAACCTGATCCTGGAAGCGCTGCGCCTGATCCTGCGCATCGTTCAGCTCGCTAAAGCCGTTACCGATTTCGCGGCCACCGATGAAGAACTCAAAGCGGTCAGTGATTTCCGGGTTTTCATCATTACGACGCGCCAGCGGAGACACTTCAGCAGGGTATTCGGTGATGAAGGTTGGCTGAATCAGATGCGCTTCTGCCACTTCTTCGAAGATCTCAGTCACGATACGACCCTGACCCCAGCTCTTCTCAACTTTGATACCGATGCTTTCCGCGATGGCTTTCGCAGAATCGTAGTTATCCAGATCGGCCATTTCGGTTTCTGGACGGTATTTCTTGATCGCTTCGCGCATGGTCAGCTTCACGAACGGCTTACCAAAGTCGAACACTTCGTCGCCGTAAGGCACTTCCGTGGTGCCCAGAATATTCTGCGCCAGGGTGCGGAACAGAGACTCGGTCAGCTCGATCAGATCTTTGTAATCCGCGTACGCCATATAGAGTTCCATCATGGTGAACTCTGGGTTATGGCGAACGGAAATACCTTCGTTACGGAAGTTACGGTTGATTTCGAACACGCGTTCGAAGCCACCAACCACCAGACGCTTCAGGTACAGTTCCGGCGCGATGCGCAGGTACATGTCGAGATCCAGCGCATTGTGATGGGTCACGAATGGACGCGCAGACGCACCACCCGGAATCACCTGCATCATTGGCGTTTCGACTTCCATAAAATCACGGCCAACCATGAACTGACGGATGCCCGCCATAATCTGGGAACGGATTTTGAACGTTTTACGGGATTCATCGTTAGAGATGAGATCCAGGTAGCGCTGGCGATAGCGCGCTTCCTGATCCTGCAGACCGTGGAATTTATCCGGCAACGGACGCAGCGCTTTGGTCAGCAGGCGCAGTTCGGTGCAGTGAATAGAGAGTTCACCCGTCTTGGTCTTGAACAGCTTGCCCTTCGCGCCAAGAATGTCGCCCAGGTCCCACTTTTTGAACTGCTCGTTATAAATGCCTTCTGGCAGATCGTCGCGGGAAACGTATAGCTGAATACGACCACCGACGTCCTGCAACGTCACGAAGGACGCTTTACCCATGATACGGCGGGTCATCATGCGGCCTGCAACGGACACTTCTACGTTCAGCGCTTCCAGCTCTTCGTTTTCTTTTGCATCGAAGTCAGCATGCAGCTGATCGGAAGTGTGATCGCGACGAAAATCGTTCGGGAATGGAATACCCTGCTCACGCAGTGCAGCCAGCTTTTCGCGACGTGTTTTCAGCTCGTTATTAAGATCGACTACCGCGTCAGTGCCCTGTGCTTGTTGTTCAGACATGTTGGTTCCTCATAACCCTGCTTTCAAACTTGCTTCGATAAATTGATCCAGGCTGCCGTCCAGCACTGCCTGCGTGTTGCGGGTTTCAACCCCGGTACGCAAGTCTTTAATGCGGGAGTCATCAAGGACATAAGAACGAATCTGGCTGCCCCAGCCGATGTCAGATTTGTTATCTTCCATCACCTGTTTCTCGGCATTTTTCTTCTGCATCTCCAGCTCATAAAGCTTCGCTTTCATCTGCTTCATGGCCTGGTCTTTGTTCTTATGCTGCGAACGGTCGTTCTGGCATTGCGTTACCGTGTTGGTCGGAAGGTGGGTAATACGCACCGCGGATTCCGTTCGGTTAACGTGCTGACCGCCCGCGCCAGAAGCGCGATAAACGTCAATGCGCAAGTCAGCTGGGTTGATTTCGATATCGATATCGTCCTTCACTTCTGGATAGACAAACGCAGAACTGAAAGAGGTATGACGGCGACCGCCTGAGTCGAACGGGCTTTTACGCACCAGGCGATGAACGCCCGTTTCGGTACGCAGCCAGCCGTAAGCATAATCGCCAATGATCTTGATGGTGATGGATTTAAGACCCGCCACTTCACCTTCAGACTCTTCGATAATCTCGGTTTTGAAGCCGCGCGCTTCTGCCCAGCGCAAATACATACGCGCCAGCATGCTCGCCCAGTCTTGCGCTTCTGTCCCGCCAGAACCGGCCTGGATATCGAGATAGCAATCAGCGCTGTCGTATTCGCCGGAGAACATGCGGCGGAATTCAAGCTGCGCCAGCTTCTCTTCTAATACGTCGAGTTCAGCGATCGTTTCGTTGAATGTTTCTTCGTCGTCAGCTTCGACCGCTAATTCCAGCAGACCAGAAACGTCTTCCAGTCCCTGCGTCATTTGATCCAGCGTTTCAACGATGGCTTCGAGGGAGGAACGCTCTTTACCCAGCGCCTGTGCGCGTTCAGGTTCGTTCCAGACGTCCGGCTGTTCCAGCTCGGCGTTTACTTCTTCAAGACGTTCTTTCTTCGCATCATAGTCAAAGATACCCCCTAAGAACGGCGGAGCGCTCCGTAAGGTCTTGAATGCGGTTTTTTACCGGATTAATTTCAAACATGGTCTGTTTTCTTTATTGGACTAGTCAAAATGCGGTGATAAGAGCGGGATTGTAACCAATCCACGCTCTTTTTTATAGAGAATAGTGACGCTAAATTGGTCAGCTTACATCGGCCAGAGATGATCGATGATGATTTGCAAACTGCGATTTCCGCGAAACTCATTGATATCCAGTTTGTAGGCCAGTTTGACTTCGCGCACGCCGTTATCAGGCCAAACCGAGGTATCAACGTTGAAGGCAATCCCATCCAGCAGCGGGCCGCCGCCAATCGGTTCAACCATCACTTTTAGATGACGCTCACCCACCAGGCGCTGTTGCAGTAGACGAAAACGCCCATCAAACAGCGGTTCCGGGAACATTTGTCCCCAGGGGCCCGATTCACGCAGCAGTTGCGCGATTTCCATGGTCATTTCAGCAGGCGTCAACGCACCATCAGAAACCACTTCCCCCTGCAGCAACGCGGGATCCAGCCAGTCAGTCACCAGCTCGCTAAAGAGCCGTTGAAACTCATCAAATTTCGTCTCTTCCAGCGATAAACCCGCAGCCATGGCGTGACCGCCGAATTTAATCATCAGCCCAGGATGCAGCGTATCCAGACGCTCCAGCGCGTCGCGCATATGCAGCCCCTGAATAGAACGACCCGAGCCTTTCAGCGTGCCGTCACCCGCTGGCGCAAACGCGATCACCGGACGGTGAAAACGCTCTTTGATGCGCGAGGCCAAAATGCCCACGACGCCCTGATGCCATTCCGGATGGTACATCGCCAGCCCGCCGGGCAGCGTTTCGCTACTACGCTCAAGTTTTTCACACAGCGTCAGCGCCTCTGCCTGCATCCCCTGCTCAATTTCTTTGCGTGTCTCATTCAGCGCATCAAGCTCGTTCGCCAGCACGCGCGCTTCGCCGATGTTGTCGCACAGCAGCAACGCCACGCCAACAGACATATCATCCAGCCGCCCTGCCGCGTTAAGTCGTGGACCCAGCGCAAAACCTAAGTCGCTTGCGGCCAGCTTTTGCGCATCGCGGTTGGAAATTTCCAGCAGCGCTTTGATGCCAGGCCGACATTTCCCCGCGCGAATCCGGCTCAAACCCTGCCAGGTCAGAATGCGGTTATTGGTGTCCAGCGGGACAACGTCCGCGACCGTTCCTAGCGCCACCAGATCGAGATATTCCGCAAGATTGGGCACCGCGATACCGCGCGCCTCAAACCAGCCTTTATCACGCAGTAACGCGCGCAGCGCCAGCATCAGATAGAACGCCACCCCTACACCCGCGAGCGATTTCGACGGGAAGTCGCAGTCGCGCAGATTGGGGTTAATGATCGCGTCTGCGGCAGGCAAGGTGTCACCCGGCAAATGGTGATCGGTGACGATAACCGGGATACCGAGTTGGTGCGCCCGATCGACCCCGGCGTGTGACGAGATCCCATTATCGACGGTTAAGATCATCTGTGCGCCACGCGCTTTCGCCTGATCGACCACTTCCGGACTCAGGCCGTAGCCATCTTCAAAGCGATTCGGCACCAGATAGGTGACATTATCGCAGCCGAGTGCGCGCAGGCTGAGCACCGTTAACGCGGTGCTGGTTGCGCCATCGGCGTCAAAGTCACCGACAACGACAATGCGCATCCCTTCACGTAGCGCGTTGTAAAGCAGCTCGGTCGCTGTTTCTACACCGCTGAGTTGCTGCCACGGCAGCATCCCTTTGACGCTTCGCTCAAGTTCGTCGGCATTGCGCACGCCGCGTCCCGCATAAAGTCGACGCAGAAGCGGCGAAAGCTCGGCAGGTAAATTAACGCTCTCATCCACCTCACGGCGGCGCAGTTGGGTCTTTGCTTTCACGCGAATTATTTACCGCCAGTCTGTTTCTGGTGCGCGTCGAGAAACTCTTTCATCTCTTTCGGCCCCTGGTAACCCGGCACGACGTAACCGTTGCTCAGCACGATGGCAGGCGTTCCGGTCACGCCAAACTGCACACCCAGCGCGTAATGGTTCGCAATGTCGATGTCGCAGGACGCCGGTTTCACGCCTTTGCCGTTCATCGCATCATCAAACGCTTGTTTCGGATCTTTGGCACACCAGATAGCTTTCATGTCCTGCTCTGGCTGGCTCTGAAGACCCGCACGCGGGAATGCCAGATAACGCACGGTGATCCCCAGCGCGTTGTAGTCTTTCATCTCTTCATGCAGCTTGTGGCAATAGCCACAGGTGATATCAGTGAAAACGGTAATGACGTGTTTTTCCTGCGCTGCTTTGTAGACAATCATCTCTTTTTCGAGCGCATTCAGGTTTTTCATCAGCAACTGATTGGTGATGTTGACTGGCTGCGCACCGCTGACGTCATACATTGGACCTTGAACGAAATGCTTGCCGTCTTCGGTAACGTAGAGCACACCGCTGTTCGTCAGTACCGTTTTCATTCCGGCTACGGGTGCAGGCTGGATATCACTGCTGGTCACGCCGAGTTTGGCCAGTGACTGTTTGATTGCCGCATCGTCAGCATGAGCAAAGCCCGCCCAGGATGCAGCCAGCAGAGAGAACAGCGCTAAAGATTTTTTCATTTTCGGTCCTATAACTATGTGTCGGCACTCACGCTCGCGGGTGGTGCTGTTGGTGTAGCTGCCGCAACCGTTCTGTTGCAACGTGGGTATAGATTTGCGTGGTTGACAGGTCGCTGTGTCCCAGCAACATCTGTACGACGCGCAAATCAGCGCCATGGTTGAGCAAGTGAGTTGCGAAGGCATGGCGCAGAACGTGCGGCGAAAGTTTTTCACTGTCGATACCCGCCAGTGTGGCGTAATGTTTTATGCGATGCCAGAAGGTTTGTCGTGTCATTTGTTGCGCGCGCTGACTGGGAAACAGAACATCAATAGAAACACCGTTCAGAAGCCATGGTCGCCCATGCTCCAGATAAGTCTCCACCCAGTACACCGCCTCTTCGCCAAGCGGGACCAGACGTTCTTTGTTTCCTTTACCTATCACGCGGACCACGCCCTGACGCAGGCTGATATCGCTCATCGTCAAACCCACCAGTTCCGAGACGCGTAAACCCGTGGCGTAAAGCACTTCAAGCATGGCTTTATCGCGTAACTCCAGCGGCACGTCAACCGTCGGCGACTGTAATAATCTGTCCACTTGTGCTTCGCTGAGATCTTTAGGTAAACGCTGCGGCAGCTTGGGGGACGCCAGTAGCGCACTCGGATCGTCTGCACGAATCTTCTCGCGATACAGATGCTGAAACAGGCGTCGCATTGCGCTCAGCAGGCGCGCTGAACTGGTGGCTTTGTAGCCGCCGTCCATTCGTTCGGCCAGTAGCGCCTGGAGATCGTCACGTTGCGCCTGTTCCAGGGACAAGCCACGGTGCGCGAGCCATTCCGCCAGCATCGTTAAATCGCGACGATAGGCGCTCAGCGTGTTCTCCGCCAGATTCTTCTCTAGCCAGAGCGCATCGAGAAATTGTTCGATGAGTGCGAGATCCTTTTCCACGTCTGCTCCTGTGATTCAGCCCTCGGCCATTATGACGTAATGGTACCGCTTTCTGGTACACTACGCGCAAAGTCAAAGCAAGTATTGAGAAGTTTACGCGATGAATATTGGTCTGTTTTATGGTTCCAGCACCTGCTATACCGAGATGGCAGCGGAGAAAATTCGCGACATTATCGGCCCTGAACTGGTGACTCTCCACAATCTTAAAGACGATGCGCCCACCGAAATGGAACAGTACGATGTGCTGATTTTGGGTATTCCGACCTGGGATTTTGGTGAGATACAGGAAGACTGGGAAGCCATTTGGGAGCAGCTCGATTCACTCAATCTGGAAGGCAAAATCGTTGCGCTGTACGGCATGGGCGATCAGTTAGGATATGGCGAGTGGTTCCTTGATGCGCTCGGTATGCTGCACGATAAACTTGCCCCAAAAGGCGTCCATTTTATCGGCTACTGGCCAACAGAGGGCTACGAGTTCACCAGTCCAAAACCGGTGATTGCTGATGGCCAGCTGTTTGTGGGTCTGGCGCTGGACGAAACCAACCAGTACGATCTCAGTGACGAACGCCTGCAAAACTGGTGTGAACAAATTCTGGGTGAAATGGCGGAAAAATTTAGTTAATCGGCTATCGACCGGGCGTCGGTTGCTGTAAAACCATCCGACGCAAATCTCGCCACTCGTCAGCATCCATACTGTCCGCCGAAAGCCATAAATGCTGGCTTCGTCCGCCTTGCGCGTTACGCAAGCGAAACATCATGCCAAAACTCAGCATCCAGGGCGTACCGACGATTTCCCACTCTTTACCTTGCCAGCGTAGACGCGAGTCCATCAGCAGCTTAATTTCGCCCTGACAGGAATTGATACGTCGCTGGCTGCGCACGCTATCGAAAACGACCAGCGAGAGTAACAGCATCCATAACGGGGTGTAGCTAAGTGGCCACGGCATCAGCAAAACAAAGGCCGCAACCATTCCGTGGAGTAACAAAGACATCCACTGTGAGCGCCACGAAACGCGCAGATCAGATTGCCACAGGACCACGTTCCCGATTCCGTGTTTGAATTAATTGCACCATCCGTTGCAACTCGGTGTCGGCGGGTTTGCCGTGATTCATCAGCCAGTTGAATAAATCAGGATCGTCACTTTCAAGAAGGCGAATAAATAGACGCTTATCGTCATCGCTTAAGCTGTCGTACTCATACTCGAAGAATGGCATGACGGAAATATCAAGTTCGCGCATGCCGCGACGGCACGCCCAGTGAATACGAGCCTTATTGCTAATGTCCATGTTGATTTCCTGCTAAACGTTTCTTCTACCTCTAAGAGGGACGATTTCTAGTGTAACGTGTTTTTTGCCGTTCCATTACAGGAAAATCACTGACTGGAAGCACGCTTCCAGAAAAAATCCCCTATAAAGAGAGCGGATTACTCTGTTTTGAGTGACGCAACGCAGAACGCTAATAAGGCACAATTGGGCTGCTGAAAGCGCTTGCAATGACTGCTGTCTCTTTTACCATTAGGCATTAACAAAGCGTTAAGCAATTCAGGATATCACTATGGCTTTTAACCCATTTCCTCCTCGCCAGCCTGTCGCCTCTGCGCGTCTGCCGCTGACGCTTATTTCTCTTGATGACTGGGCTCTGGCGACGATTTCTGGCGCTGACAGTGAAAAGTATCTTCAGGGTCAGGTCACTGCCGACGTTGCCCAGTTAGGCGAGCATCAGCATCTGCTGGTGGCGCATTGCGATCCCAAAGGGAAGATGTGGAGCAATCTACGTCTGTTCCGTCGTCAGGACGGTTTTGCCTGTATCGAACGCCGTAGCCTGCGAGATGCGCAGCTGACTGAACTGAAAAAGTACGCGGTTTTCTCCAAAGTGACGATCGTTGCAGACGACGAAAATGTGCTGCTAGGCGTTGCCGGTTTTCAGGCGCGCGCGGCGCTGAAAAATCTCTTCAGCGAGCTGCCGGATGCCGATAAACCATTGATCAATGATGGCGTTACCTCGCTTCTGTGGTTTGAACACCCGGATGAGCGCTTCCTGCTGGTCACGGATGTGGCGACGGCGGATCGCGTGACCGAGGCGCTGCGTGGTGAAGCGCAATTCAACAACAGCCAGCAGTGGTTAGCGCTGAATATTGAAGCGGGTCTGCCAATCATTGATGCGGTAAACAGTGCGCAATTTATTCCGCAGGCAACCAATATTCAGGCGCTCGGCGGCATCAGCTTTAAAAAAGGCTGTTATACCGGTCAGGAGATGGTAGCCCGGGCAAAATTCCGCGGGGCGAACAAACGCGCGCTTTGGTATCTGGCAGGAAACGCCAGCCGTGTGCCGGAAGCCGGTGAAGATCTCGAGCTGAAAATGGGTGAAAACTGGCGTCGCACAGGTACTGTGCTTGCCGCTGTTCAGCTTGATGACGGACGCGTGTTAGTTCAGGTTGTCATGAATAATGATATGGAAGCTGACAGCGTGTTCCGCGTGCGTGACGATGCCAATACATTAAGCATCCAGCCGCTGCCGTATTCATTAGAAGAGTAATGCTTTGCCCGGCAGTGCATTCATTGCCGGGCGTTCAAAACGCTACACCTGCGCAACGTACAAATAAATCGCCAGGAAATGGCACACGCTCCCGCCCAACACAAAGCCATGCCAGATAGCGTGGTTATACGGAATACGTTTACAGACGTAAAAAATCACGCCGAGTGAATAGATAATCCCTCCCAACGCCAGCAACGTCACACCACCCGCGTCCAGCTTTGTCGCCAGTTGATATACCACGATCAGCGACAACCAACCCATCGTCAGATACGTCACCAGCGAAAGCACTTTAAACCGGTGCGCAATCGTAAGCTTAAACAAGATACCGAGCAGCGCCAGACCCCAGATGACGATCATCAGGCCGCGTGATAAAGGCGAATTTAACCCCACCAGCAAAAATGGCGTATAGGTTCCGGCAATCAGGAGATAGATAGCGCAGTGATCAAATTTCTTAAGCCAGATTTTGGCCCGCTGGTGCGGAATGGCGTGATACAGCGTTGAGGCGAGAAAGAGCAGAATCATACTCCCGCCATACAGGCTGTAGCTGGTGATCGCCAGCGCATTGGCGTTTGTATCAACCGCCTGCACCAACAGAAGAACCAAACCGACAATACCAAAAACGAGGCCAATACCATGGCTAATACTGTTGGCTATTTCCTCAGCCAGTGAATATCCCTGTGCAACGATTGGTTTGCTCACTATAGGAAACTCCAGGAAAACAAGAGGACAAAAATGTATCGCAAAACTATGCTAACTGAGAATGATTCCAGTGAACACCTGTTAGCTAAAATAAACACCACTTCCGGAATAATCCATTAAAATCATTACATTGACGTTAAAACTCAACTAACAGTTGTTCTTTTTTGTTAAAGGCATTTGAATTCAATCACATAAAACTGGAACTGGTGAGGGTAAATCTCGGCGATAACCTCTTTAAGCGTTTCCAGTGACATGTTTTCCTGCTGCGCATGTTTTTCAGTTAACGCATCTAGCGTCACCGTCGATGTGCGGATGACCTCAATCGTGCAAAAGTAGCCCTCATCCTCATAGCGCCCAACGCGCAGAATATCGCCTGCGGTAAAGTGAGATTCTGAGTCGTCGCGGATGGTGATGGTTTTTCGCCCGGCCAGAATGTCTTCCTGAAAGCGCTGAAAAAAAGTGATGTCGTTTGGCTGCATGGTATTATTCCCTGAAGATAAAGTCTGATGAGTGAGTTTAGCCATCGTGAGCATGTTCTCCCATTCTGCCATTGCCAGTCTCAACAATCTTGAGATGATGGTTTACAACTATGCTATCAAAAACCGCGACAAGGTCACGTACATGACCATCCGCGAACTGGCGGACGCGGCGGGAGTCTCCACAACCACAGTGCTGCGTTTTTGCCGTAAGCTCAACTGTGAAGGCTATTCTGAATTCCGTCTGCGCTTTAAATTATATTTAGAGAATAATGAACCCCAGCAGGCTAATTTCGGTGCCAGTGAAATTATCAGTTTCTTCCGCAGCGTCAATAATGAAGAATTTGATTCTTTATTAGCGCAAGCGGTCGATATTATATTATCGTCAGAACGTATTATATTTGTTGGCGCAGGGACCTCTGGCTCGCTGGCAAAATATGGCGCGCGGTTCTTTTCGAATATTGGTAAATTCAGCAATCATATCGACGATCCCTATTTCCCGGTTACCAACGATATGGCGAAAAATGCGCTGGCGATTGTGCTTTCTGTTTCTGGTGAAACCGAAGAGATCCTGCGCTTCGCCAGCCAGTTCAGCCTGCACAACTGTAAAGTGCTGTCCATCACCAGCCATGAGCACTCTCGTCTGGCAAAACTTGCCGACTTTAATCTCTCATGGCATGTGCCGCAAACCCGTATTGGCGGCGTCTACGATATAACCACTCAAATCCCGGTTATTTATATTCTTGAATCATTAGGCCGGAAACTGGCGAAGAAACTGGCGGAATAAAACAGGCTGTTTTTTTGATGTAACAAATCACATAAACCGCCATTTGTTATATCGTGACATTTAATTCCGCTTTGCTAGACTCGAATACAACAGCAACAATTCGAGACTCGCTAATATGAAAAAACTCACTTTACCAAAAGACTTTTTATGGGGCGGCGCGGTCGCTGCTCACCAGGTTGAAGGCGGCTGGAACAAAGGCGGCAAAGGCCCCAGCATTTGCGATGTGCTGACCGGCGGCGCGCACGGCGTTCCGCGCGAAATCACGCAGGAAGTGATCGAGGGAAAATATTACCCGAACCACGAAGCCATCGACTTCCACGGCCATTACAAAGAAGACATCAAACTGTTTGCAGAGATGGGCTTCAAATGCTTCCGCACCTCAATCGCCTGGACGCGTATCTTTCCGAAAGGCGACGAAACCCAGCCGAATGAAGAAGGGCTGAAGTTTTACGACGACATGTTCGACGAACTGTTGAAGTACAACATTGAACCGGTCATCACCCTCTCCCACTTCGAAATGCCGCTGCATCTGGTGCAAGAGTACGGTGGCTGGACCAACCGTAAAGTGGTGGATTTCTTCGTGCGTTTTGCCGAAGTGGTCTTCGAGCGCTACAAAACTAAGGTCAAATACTGGATGACCTTTAACGAAATCAATAACCAGCGCAACTGGCGTGCGCCGCTGTTCGGTTATTGCTGTTCTGGCGTGGTGTACACCGAGCATGAAAACCCGGAAGAGACCATGTACCAGGTGCTGCACCATCAGTTTGTGGCCAGCGCTCTGGCGGTTAAAGCCGCGCGTCGTATTAATCCAGAGATGCAGGTCGGCTGTATGCTGGCGATGGTGGCGCTCTATCCGTTCTCCTGCAAACCCGAAGACGTGATGTTTGCTCAGGAATCTATGCGTGAACGCTATGTCTTTACCGACGTCCAGCTGCGCGGCTACTACCCGTCCTATGTGCTGAACGAATGGGAGCGCCGTGGTTTCTCAATCAAAATGGAAGCCGGCGACGAGCAGATCCTGCGTGAAGGCACCTGCGCTTACTTAGGTTTCAGCTACTACATGACCAATGCGGTCAAGGCGGAAGGCGGGACAGGCGATGCGATTTCCGGCTTCGAAGGTAGCGTGCCGAACCCGCACGTGAAAGCGTCCGACTGGGGCTGGCAGATTGATCCGGTCGGATTACGTTATGCGCTGTGTGAGCTTTACGAGCGTTATCAGAAACCGCTGTTTATCGTGGAAAATGGTTTTGGCGCTTACGATAAAGTGGAAGACGACGGCAGCATCAACGATGACTACCGCATCGATTACCTGCGCGCTCACGTCGAAGAGATGATCAAAGCGGTTACCTATGACGGGGTAGACCTGATGGGCTATACGCCATGGGGCTGCATCGACTGCGTGTCATTCACCACAGGTCAGTACAGCAAGCGTTACGGCTTTATCTACGTGAACAAACACGACGACGGGACTGGCGACATGTCGCGTTCCCGTAAAAAAAGTTTCGAGTGGTACAAAGCGGTGATCGCCAGCAACGGCGAAACCCTCTGATTTTCATTCCCTCTCCCCGATGGGGAGAGGGAAATTATTTCCCGCCTGCCAATTCCAGAAAACTTCCCGTCACGTAAGACGCCTTTTCGCTCAGTAGCCAGACAATCGCCTGTGCCACCTCTTCGGGCTGGCCGCCGCGCTGCATCGGTAACAGAGATTTCACCCGATCCACGCGCCCTGGTTCACCGCCGGAAGCATGAATGTCGGTGTAAATCAGCCCAGGACGCACGCAGTTCACGCGAATGCCCTGCGCCGCTACCTCCAGCGATAGCCCGGTGGTCAACGAATCCACCGCACCTTTCGATGCGGCATAATCGACATATTCGCCCGGAGCCCCAAGACGTGACGCCGCAGACGACACATTCACTATCGCCCCGCCTTTGCCGCCGTATTGATGAGACATGCGTTTCACCGCTTCGCGAGAGCAGAGAAAATAGCCCGTCACGTTGGTGGCGAATACGCGATTGATACGCTCGGCGGTCAGGTTTTCAATCGTGCTTTGTTCAAACAAAATGCCAGCGTTGTTGACCAGTGCAGCCAGCGGTTCGCCTTCACGGTCCAGGCTTTCGAACATCGCCATCACCTGTGTTTCGTCGCTGATATCAGCACGTAGCGCAAAGGCTTTGCCGCCGTACTCGATGATTTGATTGACCACATCCGTCGCGGCTTTGATGTTGTGATGATAATTCACCGCCACAGTGTAGCCTTCGCGCGCCAGTTGCAGCGCGGTCGCTTTACCAATTCCGCGGCTTGCGCCGGTGACAAGAGCAATAGCCAATAGACGCCCCTCCAAAATAAAAAAGCCGGGCATCACTCGCCCGGCTTAAGCAGTCACGTTAAGTATTACTGATATTCGCTCATTGGCACGCAGGAGCAGAACAAATTGCGGTCGCCATAAACGTCATCAAGACGTTTCACCGTCGGCCAGTATTTGTTCGCCATGCCCGCAGGGAAGACAGCCACTTCGCGGGTATAACCGTGATACCACTCCGCTACCAGCTCGTTTTGAGTATGCGGCGCATTGACTAACGGGTTATCTTCCAGCGTCCATTCGCCCTGCTTCACGCGGGTAATTTCGTGGCGAATCGCCAGCATCGCTTCGATAAAGCGATCCAGTTCCACTTTGCTTTCTGACTCGGTCGGCTCAACCATCAGCGTGCCCGCTACCGGGAATGACATGGTTGGTGCGTGGAATCCGTAGTCAATCAGGCGCTTGGCGATATCCAGTTCGCTGATCCCGGTGTCGTCTTTCAACGGACGAATATCCAGAATGCATTCATGCGCCACGCGGCCATCACGACCGGTATAGAGCACCGGATAGGCATCTTTCAGACGAGTGGCAATATAGTTGGCGTTCAGAATCGCCACCTGGCTTGCCTGCTTCAGCCCTTCCGCGCCCATCATGCGGATATACATCCAGCTGATTGGCAGAATGGATGCGCTGCCAAACGGCGCCGCGGATACCGCTCCCTGACGGGTCAACATGCCTTCGATTTGCACCACGCTGTGGCCTGGAACAAACGGTGCCAGGTGCGCTTTCACGCCAATCGGCCCCATACCTGGGCCGCCGCCGCCGTGCGGAATACAGAAAGTTTTATGCAGATTCAGGTGCGAAACGTCCGCGCCGATAAAGCCCGGAGAGGTAATGCCCACCTGCGCGTTCATGTTTGCGCCATCGAGATACACCTGGCCGCCGAACTGATGCACAATCTCGCACACTTCACGGATGGTTTCTTCGTACACACCGTGGGTGGACGGATACGTAACCATAATGCAGGACAGTTTTTCGCCCGCGTGTTCTGCTTTGGCACGCAGATCGGTCAGGTCGATATTGCCGTTTTTATCGCACGCGACGACAACCACTTCCATTCCCGCCATCTGCGCGGATGCAGGGTTAGTGCCGTGCGCAGAGCTTGGGATCAGGCAGATATCACGATGACCTTCGTTGCGACTTTCGTGGTAATGACGGATCGCCAGCAGGCCTGCGTACTCACCCTGCGCGCCGGAGTTCGGCTGCATGCACAGTGCGTCATAGCCGGTCAGCTTCACCAGCCAGTCGGAGAGCTGATTGATCATCTGATGGTACCCTTCCGCCTGGTCTGCCGGGCAGAACGGGTGCAGCTCAGAGAATTCAGGCCAGGTAATCGGGATCATTTCTGCGGCGGCGTTCAGCTTCATGGTGCAGGAACCCAGCGGAATCATCGCCTGATTCAGCGCCAGATCTTTGCGCTCCAGAGAGTGCATATAGCGCATCATCTCGGTTTCGCTGTGATAGCGATTGAACACCGGGTGAGACAGAATCGCGTCATCGCGCAGCATGCTTTCCTGAATAGAGCGGCTGTCGTGCGCCACTTCTTTATCCAGGGCATCGACGTCAAGTCCGTGCGCATCGCCCAACAGGACGTTAAACAGATTTTGCACGTCCTCGCGGGTCGTGGTCTCATCCAGCGTGATGCCGACGGCGTTGAGAATATCGCTACGCAGGTTGATCTCTGCGGCTTCGGCGCGCGCCAGCACACCGGCTTTATCCGCGACTTCAACACACAGCGTGTCAAAGTAATGGGCATGGCGCAGCTTCAGACCTTTTTGCTGTAGGCCGGTAGCCAGAATATCCGCAAAGCGATGAATGCGGGTCGCGATGCGCTTCAGGCCCACTGGACCGTGGAATACCGCATACAGGCTGGCGATATTGGCCAGCAGCACCTGAGAGGTACAGATATTGGAGTTGGCTTTTTCGCGACGAATATGTTGTTCGCGAGTCTGCATCGCCATGCGTAGCGCGGTATTTCCGGCAGCATCTTTCGACACGCCGATAATGCGTCCAGGCATCGAGCGTTTGAATTCGTCTTTTCCGGCGAAGAATGCCGCGTGCGGGCCACCGTAGCCCATCGGCACGCCAAAGCGCTGTGCGGAACCGAAAACAATATCCGCACCCTGTTTACCTGGCGCCGTTAACAGCACCAGCGCCATAAAATCGGCCGCCACGCTGACAACAATTTTTCGCGATTTCAGCTCGGAAATCAGCGCACTGTAGTCATGCACTTCACCGGTGGTGCCGACTTGCTGCAACAGCACGCCAAAGACATCCTGATGATCCAGCACTTTATCAGCATCATCGACAATCACGTCAAAACCGAAGGTTTCGGCACGCGTACGCACAACGTCCAGCGTTTGCGGATGAACGTCAGCCGCAACGAAGAAGCGATTAGCATTCTTGAGCTTGCTGACGCGTTTTGCCATCGCCATCGCTTCAGCTGCGGCAGTCGCTTCATCCAGCAAAGAGGCCGAGGCGATGTCCAGTCCGGTCAGATCCAGCGTGACCTGCTGGAAGTTCAGCAGCGCTTCCAGACGCCCCTGAGAGACTTCCGGCTGATACGGCGTATAGGCGGTGTACCAGCCCGGGTTTTCCAGCATGTTACGCAGAATAACTGGCGGCAACTGCACAGGGGTGTAACCCATGCCAATGTAAGACTTAAAGCGCTTGTTGAGACCGGCAATGGCCTTCAGTTCCGCCAGCGCAGCAAATTCCGTTGTCGCCTCGCCCACTTGCGGCGGCGTGGCGAGTTGAATGTCTTTCGGCACGATCTGGCCAATCAGTGCGTTTAACGAATCCGCGCCAACTGTCTTCAGCATCTCCTGCTGTTGCTGAGCATCCGGCCCAATGTGACGTTCAATGAAGGCGCCACGGTTTTCAAGCTGGCTTAAAGTCTGTGTCATGAGCGATGGTTCCTGAAACGTGCGGTGAATCGATGTAGAAATCGTGATTGTCTTGCCTTGATACGCTAAAGCATTCGCGTTGCAGGAAGGCGGCGACGCTGCGAATCCTCAGGAGCTTACATAAGTAAGTGACTGAGGTGAGTGAGGACGCCTGCGCACCTGCAACGTCAAGGATGACGCGTATTTACTCGTTTTCTAGCAGAGCGGCATAAGCCGTCGCATCCAGCAGCGCTTCCACTTCCGCTTCGTCAGCCGCTCGGATTTTGAAAATCCAGCCGTCGGTGTACGAGTCGCTGTTCACCAGCTCCGGGGAGTCGCTCAGCGCATCGTTGACGGCAACGATTTCGCCGCTCACGGGTGCGTAGATGTCAGATGCGGCTTTAACAGATTCCGCAACCGCACAGTCGTCGCCCGCACTGACGGTCGTGCCGACGTCTGGCAGGTCGACAAACACCATGTCGCCGAGCAGCTCTTGCGCGTGCTCGGTGATCCCCACGGTGTAGGTTCCGTCGGCTTCTTTGCGCAGCCATTCGTGTTCTTTACTGTATTTCAGTTCTGCTGGCACATTGCTCATTGGAATTCTCCTGATAAAAAATGATTAGGCGACCGGCTTACCGGCGCGAACAAAAATCGGTTTAGTCACGTTAACGGGCATTTCACGATTGCGGATCTGCACAATGGCGGTTTCGCCAATGCCGGCCGGAACGCGCGCCAGCGCAATGCTGTAGCCCAACGTCGGCGAGAAAGTACCGCTGGTGATCATGCCTTCACGCTGATTGCCCAGTTCATCGGTGAATCTCACAGGCAGCTCGTTACGCAGCACGCCTTTTTCGGTCATCACCAGACCGACCAGTTGCTCGGTGCCTTTCTCGCGCTGAATCTCAAGCGCTTCGCGGCCAATAAATTCACGATCGGCGGGTTCCCACGCGATGGTCCAGCCCATGTTGGCGGCCAGCGGAGAGACGGTCTCGTCCATTTCCTGGCTGTACAAATTCATTCCTGCTTCCAGACGCAGCGTATCGCGTGCGCCCAGACCCGCAGGTTTGACACCGGCTTCCACCAGTGCATGCCAGAATTTGGCGGCTTTCTCGTTCGGCATTGCAATTTCGTAACCCGCTTCACCGGTGTAACCTGTGGTGGCGATAAACAAATCACCCGCCTGCACGCCGAAGAACGGCTTCATGCCTACCGTCGCGTGGCGCTGTTCATCGGTGAATAACGTGGCGGCTTTCGCCTGCGCGTTAGGACCCTGAACGGCGATCAGCGACAGATCGTCACGAACGGTAATCTCGACGGCGTACTTTTCAGCGTGTTGGGAAATCCAGGAGAGGTCTTTTTCGCGGGTGGCGGAGTTAACAACGAGGCGGAAGAAATCTTCAGTGAAGTAATAAACAATCAGGTCATCAATGACGCAGCCGGAGGCATTAAGCATGCCGGAGTATAACGCCTTGCCTGGAGTCTTGAGCTTAGCGACGTCGTTTGCCAGAAGATAACGCAAAAACTCCCGAGTGCGGCTCCCGCGCAGATCGACAATGGTCATGTGCGACACATCAAACATACCGGCATCGGTGCGCACGGCATGGTGCTCATCGATTTGTGAGCCATAATGCAGCGGCATCATCCAGCCATGGAAATCCACCATGCGTGCACCGCATAACGTGTGTTGTTCGTATAAAGGAGTTTGTTGAGCCATCTTGTCCTCGTTGAATAAGCAGGGCTATCTTGTGTTTCGTATAAAAATCCATCACGAAACCCGGCGTTGGCATCACGCCTGGACGCCGACGCAAACGTTCTCTTTTACCTGAACTTACCACCGAAACCAGGGATTAACCATAAGGTAAAACGGGTCATCACATTAGCTTATGACTAAAAATCAGCAAAAACCCAACAGAATAATTCACTGGCTAAATGCAATCACCTCCGAGTAAACGCAATGTTAATTCCATTTTATTTAGCTCATGGTGATATTTAATGTGGTAAAAGATGCCGATTTTCCATCATGAAAAAAACGCGGGATTAGATAATCTAATGCGAATTAGAGGGTGAAATTAGAATATTTCAAATGAGAGAAATCTCCCGGCACAGAAGCCGGGAAACGAAAGTGTGATGGGGGTCTAACTTAGCGCAGCCAGTCTGGCAGATCGTTCAAACCCATCGCCTGACGAAGCAACTGGGGTTTTACACCTGGAAGGGTATCGGCCATTTTCAGACCCAGATCGCGGAGCAGTTTTTTAGCCGGGTTATCGCCTGCAAACAACTCGCGGAATCCCTGCATACCGGCCAACATCATCGCGGCACTGTGCTTGCGGCTGCGTTCATAACGGCGCAGATAAAGGTGCTGACCAATGTCTTTCCCTTCACGATGCAAACGACGCAGTTCTTCGATAAGCTCGGCGGCATCCATAAAGCCCAGGTTAACACCCTGTCCCGCTAAGGGATGGATGGTGTGCGCGGCATCGCCCACCAGCGCCAGACGGTGCGCGGCAAACTGGCGCGCGTAACGGCCTGTCAGTGGGAACAACTGGCGCTCGCTTTCAAGCGCACACAGACCCAGGCAGTTATCAAACGCCATGCACAGCGCCTGATTAAATTCTTCCGGCGTCGCGTCCTGCATCTGCTGGGCTTTTTCCGGGATCAATGACCAGACAATGGAACACAAATGCGGATCGCTCAGCGGCAGAAATGCCAGAATGCCGTCATTGTGGAAAATCTGACGTGCCACGCCACCGTGCGGCTCGGTGGTACGGATCGTCGCGACCATCGCGTGATGACGGTAATCCCAAAACGTCAGTGGAATATCCGCTTTATTTCGCAGCCAGGAGTTCGCACCATCAGCGCCAACAACCAGACGCGCCGTTAACATCTCGCCGCTCTGCAACGTAATGAAAGCTTCGTTCTCGCCCCAGGCCACCTGCTGCACCTGTGCGGGCGCTATCAGCGTCACATCTGAGCTTTGCTGCGCTTTTTGCCACAGCGCGTGATGAACCACCGCATTTTCGACGATGTGCCCCAGATGGCTGTAGCCCATGCTTTCGTCATCAAACGTGATGTGACCAAAGCTGTCTTTGTCCCACACTTCCATACCGTGGTAACAGCTTGCGCGAAACGCCGTGATATCTGACCAGACGCCAAGACGCGTCAGCAGCTTTTCGCTGGCGGCATTGATGGCCGATACGCGAAGTTCAGGCGGTGCATCTGGGGCGACGGGCTGCGGTGGCGTGCTTTCAAGAACCGCAACGCGCAGGCCGCTTCCCTGCAAACCGCAGGCTAAAGCCAGCCCGACCATTCCGCCGCCAACAATGGCAACATCAACATTCTGCACTGAGTTAACTCCTTAACGCGCGACCCAACCAAGAGTCCGCTGCGCCAGCACGTTACGTGCCGGAATGAATAGTTCCATCGCCATCAGCCCCGCATTACGCCCGGCCACCAGCGGTGCCCAACGGTTTGCGAATAAATGCACCAGGCCATCGGTGACACCAATGGTGGCCTCTTTGTCGGTCTGACGACGTTTCTGATATTGGCTGAGTATGGCATATGCGCCGTAATCATTTTGATCTCGCCACGCCAGTGCCAGCGTCTCTGCCAGGCTCATCACGTCGCGCAGACCCAGGTTAAATCCCTGGCCTGCTATCGGATGCAGCGTTTGCGCCGCATTGCCGACTAACGCGAGGCGATGGGAAATGGATTGCGACGCCGTGGTCAGCGCCAGAGGATAAGCGGCACGCTGTCCCGCATGGGTGATACGTCCAAGCCGCCAGCCAAAAGCGTTTTGCAGCTCGTCGCAAAAACGGGCGTCAGACCAGGTCATCACCTCGTCAATGTTGTCCAGCGCGTGACACCAGACCAACGAACTGCGTCCGTCCGACATCGGCAGCATCGCCAGCGGGCCAAACTCGGTAAAACGTTCGAATGCGCGTCCCTGATGGGCGACAGCGGTAGAAACGTTAGCAATCACCGCCGCCTGACCGTAAGGCTGCTGATGCCATTCAACGCCACACTGGGTGGCCAGCGCGGAACGAGAACCATCGGCAGCGACGAGCAGTTGCCCGTCGAGCGTATCGCCATTATCAAGCGTGACGCTGACGCTCTCCTGACTACGGATAAAACTCGCCACCCGTGCCGGACAGTGCAGCGTGACGCCAGGCGCATCCTGCAATAAGCGGAACAAACGCAGGCCAACGTCATGCAGCTCAACCACGTGCCCCAACGCGTCAATACGGTAATCCTGCGCATCCAGCGTCACGAAACCGGCATGGCCGCGATCGCTGACATGCACGGTGTTGATTGCGGTTGCACGATCGGCAATGGCTTGCCAGATACCCACGCGAGCGAGTTGCTGGCAAGTGCCCTGCGCCAGCGCAATCGCTCGGGCGTCAAAACCTGGGTGATCGGAAACTTGCGGGGCAACGGCTTCGACAAGATGAACCGGCAATTGCCCCTCGGTGAGCTTAGAAATCGCCAATGCCAGCGTCGCGCCAGTCATGCCTCCACCCACGATGATGACACTCATGCGCGTGCCGCCGCCATCAGCGCTTCAATATCGTCTGCCTTTTTCACCACTTGCGCAGTCAGATTTTCGTTACCGGTTTTGGTAATGACGATGTCGTCTTCAATACGGATGCCGATGCCGCGATACTCGGCAGGCACGTCAGCATCCGGGGCGATGTAGAGGCCCGGTTCGACGGTGAGCACCATGCCCGGCTCAAGCGTGCGCGAGCGGTCAGGCCCGTAGCCGCCGACATCATGTACATCCAGCCCCAGCCAGTGGCTCAGGCCGTGCATAAAGAATGCGCGATGCGCGTTATCCGCAATGAGCTCATCAATGTCGCCGTTGAGAACGCCAAGATTGACCAGGCCCGTGACCATTATGCGCAAGACTGCGCCCGTCACCTCCTGAATGGACGTACCGGGGCGGAACAGCGTCAGTGCGGTTTCGAGCGATTCCAGAACAATGTCGTAAACGGCACGCTGCGCAGGGGTAAATTTGCCATTCACCGGGAATGTGCGGGTGATGTCACCGGCGTAGCCTTTGTATTCACATCCTGCATCGATCAGCACTAAATCGCCGTCGCGCAACGCGCTTTCATTTTCGGTGTAATGCAAAATGCAGCCGTTTTCACCGCCGCCGACAATCGTGTTGTATGACGCAAAGCGCGCGCCGTGGCGGGAAAACTCGTGAAGAATTTCGCCTTCAAGCTGATATTCGAACATGCCAGGACGACACTTTTCCATCGCTCGCGTATGCGCTAGTGCGCTGATTTCGCCCGCGCGGCGCATGACGTGTAGCTCTTCTGCCGATTTAAACAGGCGCATTTCATGAACGATGGGACGCCAGTCGGTGAGCGATGCAGGTGCCGTTAAGTTCTGACGTGAGCCCTTACGCAGCTTATCCAGCGCGGTGAAGACAATGTCGTCCGCATACGCATATTCGCCCTGCGCGTGGTAAACCACATCCAGACCGTTGAGCAATTGATAAAGCTGTTCGTTGATTTCGCTAAAAGCCAGCGCGCGCTCGACGCCGAGTTTTTCGGGGGCGGCTTCCTGACCCAAGCGACGGCCAAACCAGATTTCGGCGGTGAGATCGCGAACACGATTGAACAAAACGCTGTGATTATGGGTGTCATCGCTTTTGATCAGCACCAGGACCGCTTCCGGCTCGTTAAAACCGGTGAAGTACCAGAAATCGCTGCTTTGGCGATACGGATACTCGCTGTCGTTGCTGCGCGTCGCTTCCGGTGCGGCAAAAATCAGCGCCGCGCTTCCAGGCTGCATTTTTGCCAACAGCGCCTGGCGACGACGAAGATACTCCTGCTGAGTCATGACACCCTCCTGTGCGTTCTTATTCTTAATGTAATGTCGGTTTGTGTACTTCCGGTGCGGTTGGCTGCGAGCGCGTAAAGGTATCGTGGCACAGCAGCGCAGCGACACGCACATACTCGATAATCTCTTCGACAGACATTTCCAGCTCTTCCTGGTCTTCGTCTTCGTCGTAGCCAAGCTGGGCAATGTTACGCAGGTCGTCGATGGCTTCACCCGCTTCGCCGGTGACTTTATCGAGCTTCGGCTGCGTCACGCCCAGACCTAACAGATAGTGGTTTACCCAACCCGCCAACGCATCGGCGCGATCAAACACGCTAACGTCATCGCCATCAGGCAGATAAAGCTGAAAAAGGAAGCCGTCGTCTTCCAGCGAATCGCTGGTGGCCGAGTGCATTTTACGCAGCGTTTCCGCCAGTTCGTGACCAAACGCCAGACCTTCGTTTGTCAGGTCGTGAAGCAGCGGCTGCCATGAGCTGTCGCTGTTTCCGCCGCACAGCATGCCACTGATCAGACCGTGCATTTCAGCAGGGGTCAAACCCACGCCCTGCTGGTTAAGTAACTGGCTTACTTCGTTGTAACCAGGCATTTCGTTCTGTATAGACATGCGCATTCGTCATCGTTGGGAGAATATTCATGATATGCTACCACTTTGGACCCTGGAGATACCAGAAAAGGGCTTGTATCTTCATATCATGGTAGCTATAGTGTCGCCCCTTCGCAGCCCCCCGGGCCATGAGCGAAGGTCGCGCAGTCAATAAGCAGGAAGGTGGCATGTCTGCACAACCCGTCGATCTCCAAATTTTTGGCCGTTCGCTGCGAGTGAATTGTCCGCCTGAACAAAGGGATGCTTTGAGTCAGGCTGCGGACGATTTGAATCAGCGGTTGCAAGATTTAAAAGAACGCACTAGAGTCACAAATACTGAGCAGTTGGTTTTCATCGCCGCGTTGAACATCAGCTATGAATTAACTCAGGAAAAAGCGAAGACCCGCGATTACGCGGCGAGCATGGAGCAGCGCATTAAAATGCTCCAGCAGACCATCGAACAAGCGTTGCTTGATCAAGGTCGCACTCCCGAAAGACCGGGACAAAAGTTTGAATAACACTTCGCAGTTGACTATGGTAGAGTGACTGTGAAGAAAAAATTTCTCTGAGATGTTCGCAAGCGGGCCAGTCCCCTGAGCCGATATTTCATACCACAAGAATGTGGCGCTCCATGGTCGGTGAGCATGCTCGGTTCGTCCGAGAAGCCTTAAGACTATGACGACATATTCACCTTGAACCAAGGGTTCAAGGGTTACAGCCTGCGGCGGCATCTCGGAGATTCCCACTCTTCTTACTACCAAACTTCTACCATGACGCAACTTCCTGAAGTTCCAGCATCCCGACAAGAAATCCGTCAGTTCATCCGCAAACAACGTCGTACATTAACCCCCGATCAACAAGCTCACTTTGCCCAACAAGCCTCGGCTCGCATGATGGCCTATTCGCCCGTTGTGATGGCGCATACGGTGGCGCTGTTTTTGTCCTTTGATGGTGAACTGGATACCCAACCGCTGATCGAACAACTGTGGCGTGCCGGAAAGAAAGTCTATCTGCCCGTCTTACATCCCTTCAGTCCCGGTAATTTATTGTTCCTGCATTATCATCCGCACAGCGAACTGGTTGTGAATCGCCTGAAAATCACTGAACCCAAACTTGATGTGCGCGATGTTTTACCGCTCAACGAACTGGATGTGCTGATTACGCCGCTGGTGGCATTCGACAGGTATGGTCAACGCCTTGGAATGGGTGGTGGATTCTACGATCGTACGCTGCAGAACTGGCAGCAGCATGGTTTGCAGCCGGTCGGATATGCGCATGATTGTCAGGGTGTGGACATGCTGCCGGTAGAGAAATGGGATATCCCGCTGCCCGCAGTGGTCACGCCATCAAAAGTGTGGGAGTGGTAATAAAAAAAACGGTAACGCCCGTTACCGTTTTTACTGTTCTCGCGCTCTTCCGACGAAGAGAAATCAGGTTGCCGCAGCTTAGTACAGCAGGCGCGCGCGAATCGTTCCTGGAATAGCCTTCATGCTCAACAGCGCTTTCTCAGCAACATCGTCGTCCGCTTCAATGTCGATAACCACGTAGCCCATCTGCGCGTTGGTTTGCAGATACTGCGCGGCAATGTTGACGCCCTGCTCGGCAAAAATCTGGTTAATTGCTGTCAGCACGCCTGGGCGATTCTCGTGGATGTGCAGCAAACGACGACCGCCGTGCAGCGGGAGAGATACTTCCGGGAAGTTCACCGCAGAGAGCGTGGAACCGTTATCGGAATATTTGCTCAGCTTACCCGCCACTTCCAGGCCGATATTTTCCTGCGCTTCCTGCGTCGAGCCACCGATGTGTGGCGTCAGGATCACGTTGTCGAATTCTAACAGCGGAGTGGTAAACGGATCGCTGTTGGTTGCCGGCTCCGTTGGGAAGACGTCGATTGCCGCGCCCGCCAGGTGCTTACGTCTAAGTGCGTCACACAGCGCTGGAATATCCACTACCGTGCCACGTGCGGCATTAATCAGCAGCGAGCCCGGCTTCATCAGCACGATCTCTTCTGCTCCCATCATGTTCTTGGTAGAGGCGTTTTCCGGCACATGCAGACTCACCACATCGCTCATATTCAGCAAGTCGGAAAGATGTTGAACCTGAGTGGCATTGCCCAGCGGCAGTTTGTTTTCGATATCGTAGAAGAACACATTCATACCCAGGGATTCAGCAAGAATACCGAGCTGCGTACCGATGTGACCGTAACCAATAATCCCGAGCTTTTTGCCACGCGCTTCATAAGAGCCTGACGCCAGTTTGTTCCAGATACCGCGATGCGCTTTGGCGTTCGCTTCCGGAATACCGCGCAGGAGCAACAGCAGCTCGCCGATCACTAATTCCGCGACCGAACGGGTGTTGGAGAACGGCGCGTTAAAGACCGGCACACCGCGTCGCGCTGCGGCATTTAAATCAACCTGATTGGTACCAATACAGAAGCAACCGATGGCCACCAGCTTTTCAGCACACGCAATAACGTCTTCAGTCAGATGCGTACGGGATCGCAGGCCAATGAAGTGGGCATCACGGATGGATTCTTTCAGCTGCTCTGTATCCAGCGCACCTTTATGGAATTCGATGTTGGTGTAACCCGCTGCGCGAAGATTATCGAGTGCTTTCTGATGCACTCCTTCGACGAGCAGAAACTTAATCTTGTCTTTTTCCAGTGATACCTTTGCCATTTACCCGACCCTGTTTGTCTGAACTGTTGTTGTGCTGGATTTAAATCCGCTCCCGCCAACATATCAAAAAAAACTATTGCAGCAATATGAACGTTTGCGTCGGCACTCTGAAGAACAGTCATCCAGGGCAAAATGACAGCATAAAATGCTGCGGTAATTTTGAAAGGCGGAAGGATCGTCAGGAGAGGTCAAAAAACGTGATACAAGTCACCGAATTTGGCTTTTGAAAAATATTTAACGGGGAGAGGACTCCCCGCGACAGATCATTTTACGATGGTTTTCACGCCGTCAGCGGTGCCAATCAGCGCCACATCCGCGCCACGATTGGCGAATAGCCCTACAGTCACTACGCCCGGAATCGCATTGATGGCGTTTTCCATCGCCACGGCGTCCAGGATTTCCAGATTGTAAACGTCCAGAATCACGTTACCGTTATCAGTGACCACACCCTGACGATATTCCGGGCGCCCCCCCAACTTCACCAGTTGACGAGCAACCGCGCTGCGCGCCATCGGAATGACTTCGACCGGCAGAGGAAAAGTCCCCAGGATATCGACCTGCTTGGAGGCATCGGCGATACAAATGAATTTATCAGCAACGGAAGCAATGATTTTCTCACGCGTCAGTGCCGCGCCACCGCCTTTAATCATCTGCATGTGACCGTTGATTTCGTCGGCACCATCCACGTAAATGCCCAGACGATCCACTTCGTTCAGATCGAACACGGTAATGCCCAGACTTTTCAGTTTTTCCGTGGAGGCATCAGAGCTGGAAACTGCACCCTCGATCTGCCCTTTCATCGTGCCAAGCGCATCAATAAAGTGTGCTGCGGTCGAGCCAGTACCCACACCGACAATAGTGCCCGGTTGTACATACTGGAGTGCGGCCCATCCTACTGCTTTTTTCAGTTCATCCTGCGTCATGATCGTTTGCCTGTGGTGTGAAAACTCAGGGCGCATTATAGAACACGGACACCCTGAATGTCCCTGTGACCGGTGTCACATTAACGCGTAAAGACCCGACTGCTCCGACGTGGTCAGAATTCGTCAGTCTCAAAGGTGAATTTGTGTCATAGTGCAGAATAAGCAAACTCAGGAGTACTGCCTCGCAATGAAACGTCCGGACTACAGAACACTACAGGCGCTTGATGCCGTTATTCGTGAACGAGGTTTTGAGCGCGCAGCGCAAAAGCTGTGCATCACTCAATCCGCCGTATCACAGCGAATCAAACAGCTGGAGAATATGTTCGGACAACCGCTGCTGGTACGTACCGTGCCACCGCGCCCGACAGAGCAAGGGCAGAAACTGCTCGCCCTGCTACGCCAGGTGGAATTGCTGGAAGAAGAGTGGTTGGGTGATGAGCAAACGGGCTCCACGCCGCTGCTGTTATCGCTGGCGGTGAACGCCGACAGTCTGGCGACCTGGCTGCTGCCCGCGCTTTCAGCCGTTCTCGCGGACTCACCGATTCGCCTTAATTTGCAGGTGGAAGATGAAACGCGAACGCAGGAACGTCTGCGTCGCGGCGAAGTGGTCGGTGCAGTGAGTATTCAACCACAGGCGCTGCCGAGCTGTCTGGTCGATCAGTTGGGTGCTCTCGACTACTTGTTTGTCGGTTCGAAAGCCTTTGCCGATCGCTATTTCCCCAACGGTGTGACGCGCGCCGCGCTGCTGAAGGCCCCCGCCGTCGCATTCGACCATCTCGACGACATGCACCAGGCATTTTTGCAGCAGAACTTCGATCTCCCGCCGGGCAGCGTGCCGTGCCATATCGTGAATTCATCAGAAGCGTTTGTGCAGCTGGCTCGCCAGGGAACGACCTGCTGTATGATTCCGCATTTGCAGATTGAAAAAGAGTTGAAGAGCGGCGAGCTTATCGACTTAACGCCAGGATTGTATCAGCGTCGGATGCTGTACTGGCATCGATTTGCGCCAGAAAGCCGCATGATGCGCAACGTCACGGATGCGCTGCTGGCCTATGGGCATAAAGTGTTGAGACAGGATTAACGAAAGAAACCCCTCTCCTTGCGGGAGAGGGGTCATGCTCATTACTGCGTTTTTGTTGCAGGTTCTGGCTGTTGAGCCTGTGCAGGCTCAAGCTGGAACACCACATCGACCTGATCATCGAACTGAATCGTCGGCTGCTCGTAAGTTTCTTCCGCTGAAACAGGCGCTGCATCTGCCTTCATCATGCGAACCATCGGGCTTGGCTGATAGTTTGAGACGTGATAACGCACGCTGTACACCGGCCCCAGCTTAGTCTTAAAGCCTGAAGCCAGTTGTTGCGCCTGACGCACAGCGTCATCAATCGCCGCTTTACGGGCTTCGTCTTTATACTTCTCCGGTTGCGCAACGCCTAATGACACCGAACGAATTTCGTTCAGTCCGGCCTTCAGCGCGCCGTCCAGCAGCGAGTTCAGCTTGTCTAGTTGGCGTACCGTCACTTCAACAGTACGCACCGCACGATAGCCTTTCAGAATGCTTTTGCCATTCTGATAGTCATAATCCGGCTGAGTCCGCAGATTGGCGGAGTTAATATCCTTTTTCCCAACGCCGTTTTGCTCAAGGAAGGAGAGATATTGCGCAACACGATCGTCCGCCTGCTTTTTAGCAGAAGCGGCGTCTTTTGCTGCCACGTTCACTTCAATCGCAAGCGTTGCGACATCCGGAACGGCATCAACGCTCGCTGTGCCAGAGGTGACAATGTGCGGACCATCAGGCAATTCGTTTGCCTGTACCGACATTGCGCCAAAACTTACTAATGCCGCCAGGGCCATCACTTTACACTTCACTGTCATTCCTCCATGTTGCGAAGAGTGCCCATGAACAGGGCGCATGCCAGCAAGCTTAGCGGGTCTGCTTCAGTTGTCCATAAGAGAACGCTTAGTTGAGCAGTCCCTGAATATGATGAATCCCCTCTTTCGCGAGCTGGAAAGCAATAAACCACATCACGACGCCGACCAGGGTATTAATAATGCGCTGCGCTTTCGCCGTACGTAGACGCGGTGCCAGCCATGCTGCCAGCAGCGCCAGGCCAAAGAACCACAGGAAAGAGGCGCTGACGGTACCAAGCGCAAACCAGCGTCTCGGCTCAACATCCAGCTGTCCGCCCAGACTACCGAGCACCACAAACGTATCCAGATAAACATGCGGATTAAGCCAGGTCACGGCCAGCATCGTGGCGATGATCTTCCAGCGCCCTTGCTTCATGACCTCCGCGGTGGCGAGTTCCAGATTGCTGCCCATCGCCGTTTTCAGCGCGCCAAAACCGTACCACAGCAAAAATGCGACGCCACCCCAGGTTACCAACGCCAGCAGCCACGGCGACTGCATCAGCAATGCGCTGCCACCAAAAATCCCGGCGCAAATTAGCAGTAGATCGCTCACCGCACACAGCATCGCAATCATCAGATGATACTGACGGCGAATGCCCTGATTCATCACGAACGCGTTTTGTGGGCCGAGGGGAAGAATCATGGCCGCGCCAAGCACAAGGCCTTGAAAATAATAAGATAACATGGGTTCAATCTCGAGCAGATGTCTTTAGGTGCAGACTATACTGGCGGATTGTCATTAGAGGAAATTGATAATATTAATTGGCAATTAGCATAACTAATATAAAGCCCGGACGCATATGCGTTACCGGGCTATAAAAGTAAAAATTATTCTGCTTCTTTTATACGCTTGAAGTTCACGTCCATCTGCGGATACGGGAAGCTAATATCGTTCGCGTCAAATTCACGCTTAATACGCTCCAGCACGTCCCAGTATACGTTTTGCAGATCGCCGCTGTTGCTCCAGATACGCACCACAAAGTTGATGGAAGAAGTGCCGAGCTCGTTCAGTCGAACGGTTCTTTCGCGATCCTTCAGGATACGTTCGTCAGATTCGATAATATTGGTGATGAGTGATTTCACCTTATCAATATCCGAATCGTAAGAGACGCTAATAATCAGTTCGTTACGGCGCACCGGCTCGCGAGAAAAGTTAATGATGTTGCCCGCAATAATCTTGCCGTTTGGGATAACCACGATACGACCATCAACGGTGCGCATGGTGGTAGAGAAAATCTGCACCTGTAACACGGTCCCCGCAACGCCGCCTAAGTCGACATATTCCCCTGAGCGGAAAGGACGGAAAGTGACCAGCAGCACGCCTGCCGCCAGGTTAGAAAGGGATCCTTGCAGCGCCAAACCAATGGCTAAACCTGCCGCACCGAGAACCGCGATGACGGATGCGGTCTGGACGCCTACGCGGCCCAGCGCAGCAATCAGCGTGAAAGCGATAACACCGTATCGCACCAGTGCAGACAGGAAATCCGCGACCGTTGCATCAATATGACGAGCGCGCATGACGCGGTTAAGCGCATTGGAGACAATACGCGCCACGATCATACCCACGATAATAATCGCAATTGCCGCCACGATATTGACCGCGTAACTCAACAGCAGCGCCTGGTTGCGCACCAGCCAGGTTCCCGCATTGTTTATGCCATCGACTACACCGAGATCTTCCATTCTTCTGTCCTTTTGCTAAATCAAAACACAAAACATCCGTCCCACAAGGAGACAGGTAAGTGAATTAAGGGTAAACAAAAAGTGAGGAATATGCCAAAGAGATCACAAAATGCAGTGTTGCAGGGTGTTGAAAAACCATAAAAAAAGGCCCGCAAATGCGGACCTTTCTGACGCTTTTAGCAGCTCAAATTACAGAACGTCAACCGCGTTCAGCTCTTTGAATGCCTGCTCCAGACGGGTAATCATGGAAGTCTGGGCAGCACGCAGCCATACGCGTGGATCGTAGTATTTCTTGTTCGGCTGGTCGTCGCCTTTCGGATTGCCCAGCTGACCTTGCAGGTACGCTTCGTTGGTTTTGTAGTACTGCAGGATGCCGTCCCAGGTTGCCCATTGGGTATCGGTATCGATGTTCATTTTGATAACGCCATAGCTGACGGAATCTTTGATTTCCTGAGCAGAAGAACCGGAACCGCCGTGGAAGACGAAGTTCAGGCTGTTGTGCGGCAGGTTATGTTTCTTAGAAACATAGTCCTGGGAATCACGCAGGATAGTTGGCGTCAGAACAACGTTACCTGGTTTGTAAACACCGTGCACGTTACCGAAAGAGGCTGCGATGGTGAAACGTGGGCTGATTTTGCTCAGCTCAGTGTATGCGTAATCAACGTCTTCTGGCTGGGTGTACAGTGCAGAAGCGTCCATGTGGCTGTTGTCCACGCCGTCTTCTTCACCGCCGGTGCAACCCAGTTCGATTTCCAGAGTCATATCCATTTTGGACATGCGCGCCAGGTATTTGGAACAGATTTCGATGTTTTCTTCCAGAGACTCTTCTGACAGGTCGATCATGTGAGAAGAGAACAGTGGTTTACCGGTGGCTGCGAAGTGTTTTTCACCCGCGTCCAGCAGACCGTCGATCCACGGCAGCAGTTTCTTCGCGCAGTGGTCGGTGTGCAGGATAACTGGAACACCGTAGTGTTCAGCCATCTGGTGAACGTGGTGTGCACCAGAGATTGCACCCAGGATTGCCGCGCCCTGAGGAACGTCAGTTTTCACGCCTTTACCCGCGATGAACGCAGCGCCACCGTTGGAGAACTGAACGATTACCGGAGCTTTAACTTTTGCAGCAGTTTCCAGCACGGCATTGATGGAGTCGGTACCCACGCAGTTCACAGCTGGCAGAGCAAAGTTGTTTTCTTTAGCTACCTGGAACACTTTCTGAACGTCATCACCAGTGATCACGCCAGGTTTTACGAAATCAAAAATTTTAGACATGTTACGAGTCCTGTATCTTCGGCCGTTAGAAAAGGTGCGAGCTCTTAAAAGCACGCTGAAATTAGGGCAGGTTTCCCTGCCCATGAATGGCTTACTTCTTAGCGCGCTCTTCGAGCATTGCTACTGCTGGCAGAACTTTGCCTTCCACGAATTCGAGGAATGCGCCGCCACCAGTGGAGATGTAGGAGATTTTGTCAGAAATACCGAAAAGGTCGATTGCAGCCAGAGTATCGCCGCCGCCTGCGATGGAGAACGCGTCGCTATCTGCAATTGCGTTAGCCACGATTTCAGTCCCTTTACGGAAGTTAGGGAATTCGAACACGCCAACCGGACCATTCCACAGAATGGTTTTCGCGTTTTTCAGGATATCAGCCAGTTTCTGTGCAGAAACATCGCCCAGGTCCAGAATCTGCTCTTCATCTTTGATGTCGTTTACAGATTTCAGGGTCGCGGTCGCGGTTTCAGAGAATTCAGTCGCTACGCGAACATCCGTTGGGACTGGGATATCGCAAGTGGTCAGCAGACGTTTAGCTTCTTCTACCAGATCCGCTTCGTACAGGGATTTACCCACGTTATGGCCCTGAGCAGCAACGAAGGTGTTTGCGATACCGCCGCCAACAATCAGCTGATCAGCAATTTTAGACAGGGAATCCAAAACGGTCAGTTTGGTAGAAACTTTAGAACCACCCACGATCGCAACCATTGGACGAGCAGGTTCTTTCAGTGCTTTACCCAGTGCGTCCAGCTCTTCAGCCAGCAGTGGACCTGCACAAGCGACGTCAGCAAATTTACCGATACCGTGAGTTGAAGCCTGAGCACGGTGAGCAGTACCGAATGCATCCATTACGAATACGTCGCACAGTGCCGCGTATTTTTTGGATAGGGCTTCGTCGTCTTTCTTCTCGCCTTTGTTAAAGCGAACGTTTTCCAGAACAACCAGCTCGCCTTCAGCCACTTCAACGCCGTCCAGGTAGTCTTTAACCAGACGTACCGGGTTGGACAATTTGTCTTTCAGGTAATTAACAACCGGCAACAGAGAGAATTCTTCGTTGTACTCGCCTTCGGTCGGACGACCCAGGTGAGAGGTTACCATCACTTTAGCGCCTTGTTTCAGGGCCAGTTCGATGGTTGGCAGAGATGCACGGATACGCGCGTCGCTGGTCACTTTGCCATCTTTAACGGGTACGTTCAGATCGGCACGGATGAAAACGCGTTTACCTGCCAGATCCAAATCGGTCATCTTAATTACAGACATGGTGAATCCTCTCGTTGATTCTTAAAGTTTTGCAAGCGCACTTTGCGCCCTACCTGAAACCTTGCGCGGCCATGGCTAACGTGGTGTCGAGCATCCTGTTAGCAAAGCCCCATTCGTTATCACACCACACCAGCGTTTTGATGAGGTGGGCACCGCTGACCCGCGTCTGTGTACCATCAACAATGGCACTGTGGGGGTCATGGTTAAAATCTACTGAGACCAACGGTAATTCCGTATAGTCAACTATACCATGAAATGAACCCTGTGCCGCTTTTTGCAGTAAAAGGTTGACTTCGCTGGCTTTTACCGGTTTTTTCACCGTCACGCTGAGATCAATTGCGGTGACATTAATGGTCGGTACACGCACCGCGATCGCTTCAAAACGATCGTTAAACTGCGGGAAAATACGGGTAATCCCTGCCGCCAGTTTAGTATCCACCGGAATGATTGACTGACTTGCTGCGCGCGTGCGGCGCAAATCCGGATGATACGCGTCAATCACTTGCTGATCGTGCATAGCAGAGTGGATCGTCGTTACGGTCCCTGACTCAATGCCATATGCATCGTCTAACAGTTTAATGACCGGAATGATGCAGTTTGTCGTGCAGGAGGCGTTGGAGACAATACGGTGTTCGGCTTGCAGTTCATGGTGATTCACGCCGTAGACAACCGTCGCGTCAAGATCGTGACCACCTGGGTGGGAAAACAGGACTTTTTTAGCACCTGCTGCAAGATGCGCTTCTCCGTGTTCACGGTTACCGTATACGCCGGTACAGTCGAGAACCACATCCACGCCCAACTCACGCCAAGGCAGCGCGTCAATGCTCTGCTCATGCAACACGCGAATGGCATCGTCGCCGACAAAGAGCTGCTCTCTTTCCTGGCGAACATCCCAGGCAAAGCGCCCATGGCTGGTGTCATATTTCAATAAATGCGCCATGCCCACGGCGTCAGCCAATTCATTGATGGCCACCACGGTGATTTCCGCACGGCGCCCGGATTCATATAAGGCACGAATCACATTGCGTCCGATGCGACCAAACCCATTTATCGCTACGCGTACGGTCATAGGTCTCCTGCAAGGCTTTCCCTGAGTTTGAGGTGGCTGAAAGAGTAATCCAGCAACGCTCGGAGGGGAATCCTCGCCTGTCACAAACTGCGACTGATTGGTCAATTGTCGAACAACCCAACAACTGAAACGCTTCAGCAAGAATAAGCGAAACAGAGAATAAAAGGAATGTTCGGCCAGGCCAATAAGACAGCTATATGACTTGCGTCACATTTTAAATGGAATAATTCACAACGTTTTCACACGGCGGTGGAATAGCTGACACAAAAAAGCCGGACGGATGTCCGGCTCAGATTTTGTATGCCCGGCGAATAAAACGCGACCGGGCATGACTGCGATTACAGCAGCTCTTTGGCTTTTGCGACAACGTTTTCAACGGTGAAGCCAAACTCTTCAAACAGCAGCTCAGCCGGTGCAGATTCACCGAAGGTGGTCATCCCGACGATTGCGCCGTTCAGGCCAACATATTTGAACCAGTAGTCAGCGATACCGGCTTCAACGGCAACGCGAGCGGAAACCGCTTTTGGCAGCACGGATTCGCGGTAAGCGGCATCCTGTTTGTCGAACGCATCGGTTGACGGCATGGAAACCACGCGCGCTTTAACGCCTTCGGCAGACAGTTTTTCCCATGCAGCCACAGCCAGCTCAACTTCAGAACCGGTCGCGATGAAGATCAACTCTGGCTGGCCAGCGCAATCTTTCAGCACGTAACCACCGCGAGCGATGTTCGCCAGCTGCTCTGCGGTACGATCTTGCTGTGCCAGGTTCTGACGAGAAAGAATCAGCGCGGTCGGGCCGTCCTGACGCTCAACACCATATTTCCACGCCACCGCAGATTCAACCTGGTCACACGGACGCCATGTGGACATGTTCGGCGTCACACGCAGAGAAGCTACCTGCTCAACCGGCTGGTGCGTCGGGCCGTCTTCACCCAGACCGATGGAGTCATGGGTATAAACCATTACCTGGCGCTGTTTCATCAGCGCAGCCATACGCACGGCGTTACGCGCGTATTCGACGAACATCAAGAAGGTAGACGTGTACGGCAGGAAACCGCCGTGCAGGGCGATACCGTTAGCAATCGCGGTCATACCGAATTCGCGTACACCGTAATGGATGTAGTTACCGGCGATATCTTCGTTGATTGCTTTAGAGCCAGACCAGATCGTCAGGTTAGACGGAGCCAGGTCAGCGGAACCGCCCAGGAATTCTGGCAGCCACGGGCCGAATGCTTCAATCGCATTCTGAGACGCTTTACGGCTGGCGATTTTAGACGGGTTAGCTTGCAGATTCGCGATGAATTCGTTTGCTTTGGCATCGAAATCAGCCGGCATGTCGCCTTTCATACGGCGAGTGAATTCAGCCGCTTCCTGTGGGAAGGCTTTAGCGTAAGCAGCGAATTTCTCATTCCATGCAGACTCTTTCGCCTGGCCTGCTTCTTTAGCATCCCACTGCGCATAGATTTCTGACGGAATTTCAAACGGAGCGTGTTTCCAGCCCAGTTTTTCACGGGTCAGCGCGATTTCAGCGTCGCCCAGTGGAGCGCCATGCGAATCGTGCGTACCTTCTTTGTTTGGTGAGCCAAAACCGATGATGGTTTTGCACATCAGCAGGGACGGTTTGTCAGTCACTGTGCGCGCTTCTTCTACCGCACGTTTAATGCTGTCGGCGTTATGACCATCAACACCGCGTACCACGTGCCAGCCGTAGGCTTCGAAACGTTTAGCCGTATCGTCAGTAAACCAGCCTTCAACGTGACCATCGATAGAAATACCGTTGTCATCATAGAACGCAACCAGTTTACCCAGCTTAAGGGTACCTGCCAGAGAGCACACTTCGTGAGAGATACCTTCCATCATGCAGCCATCGCCCATGAAGGTGTAGGTAAAGTGGTCAACGATGTCGTGGCCCGGACGGTTAAACTGTGCAGCTAGTGTTTTCTCAGCAATCGCCATACCTACCGCATTCGCCACGCCCTGACCCAGTGGACCCGTGGTGGTTTCTACGCCAGCGGTGTAACCCACTTCTGGGTGACCAGGCGTTTTAGAGTGCAGTTGACGGAAGTTTTTCAGCTCTTCAATTGGCAGCGCATAGCCAGTGAGGTGCAGCAAGCTGTAGATCAGCATAGAGCCATGGCCGTTAGACAGCACAAAGCGGTCACGGTCTGCCCATGATGGGTTTTGCGGGTTGTGGTTCAGGAAATCACGCCATAGGACTTCGGCAATGTCAGCCATACCCATAGGGGCGCCCGGGTGACCGGATTTGGCTTTCTGTACTGCATCCATGCTCAGCGCACGAATAGCATTAGCAAGCTCTTTACGTGAGGACATTTTAACTCCAGATCGGACTGTTAAAGGCTATGCCCTTGACGACAGCGCGTTTTGGGCTATGCCAGAAAAAAGTGCCAACAATGTAACCCAAGCGACAAAGCATGTACATGGAGCATTCTTTTGCCGTTTAAGAAATCTCTGGATCATGCTCGCATGTTGCGCAATCTACTCGCCCGCCCCTGTAGATATTCCTTATACTTAGCGCCACGACCGCTTCGCTGTCGAAAAATTTTCGGATTTTATTCAGATCAACGGGTACGGAAGCAACATCATGAAAATGCGTGCAATAGTGCTGGCCTTGGGTACAACGTTCCTGCTGAGCGGCTGCCAAAATATGGATTCAAACGGTCTGATGAGCTCCGGTGCAGAGGCTTTCCAGGCCTATTCACTGAGCGATGCGCAGGTAAAAGCGTTGAGCGATCAGGCCTGTAAAGAGATGGATGCCAAAGCGACCATTGCGCCCGCCAACAGCACATATGCGCAGCGTCTGAACAAGATTGCTTCCGCGCTGGGTGACAACATCAATGGCCAACCGGTGAACTACAAGGTTTACATGGCAAAAGACGTCAACGCGTTTGCCATGGCTAACGGCTGCATTCGCGTTTACAGCGGCCTGATGGACATGATGACGGACAATGAAGTTGAAGCGGTGATCGGCCACGAGATGGGCCACGTCGCTCTGGGTCATGTGAAGAAAGGCATGCAGGTGGCGTTAGGTACCAACGCGATTCGTGCAGCAGCGGCATCTGCGGGCGGGATTGTCGGCAGCTTATCGCAGTCTCAGCTGGGTGATGTGGGCGAAAAACTGGTCAACTCTCAGTTCTCCCAGCGTCAGGAATCCGAAGCGGATGATTACTCCTACGATCTGTTGCGCAAACGCGGCATCAATCCGTCGGGCTTAGCCACCAGCTTTGAGAAGCTGGCAAAACTGGAAGAAGGCCGTCAAAGCTCAATGTTTGACGACCACCCTGCTTCCGTTGAACGTGCCCAGCACATTCGCGACCGCATGAAAGCTGACGGCATTAAGTAATGCATTGGGCCGGGTTGCATCACGCTTCCCGGCCCAATAACGCGTTACTCGCCTTTCTTCGCCGCCTGGATATACAGCATTTCCAGTGCCAGCGTCGCGGCAGCCAGCGCAGTGATTTCTGACTGGTCGTAGGCCGGAGCGACTTCCACCACATCCATCCCCACGATATTCAGATCCTTAAGACCGCGAACCAGTTTAATCGCGCGATCGGACGTCAGGCCACCGATGACCGGCGTGCCGGTACCCGGCGCAAAGGCAGGATCCAGACAGTCGATGTCGAAAGTCAGATACACCGGCATATCACCCACGATCTGCTTCACCTGAGCGATGATATCGTCTACGCCACGGTCATTCACCTGACCGGCATCCAGAACGGTAAAGCCATTGTCTTTATCAAACTCAGTGCGGATACCGATCTGCACTGAATGGTTAGGATCGATCAGCCCTTCGTTCGGCGCAGTATAGAACATCGTGCCATGATCAAATTCGCAGCCGTTCGCATAGGTGTCGGTATGCGCATCAAAGTGCACCAGCGCCATTTTACCGAAATGCTTGGCATGCGCGCGCAGCAGCGGCAGAGTCACAAAGTGATCGCCACCGAAAGAGAGCATGCGTTTACCCGCAGCCAGCAGCTTCTCGGCATGCGCCTGCAGCTTTTCGCTCATTTCACGCGCATCACCGAAGGCATAAACCAGATCGCCACAGTCCACCACGTTCAGACGCTCACGCATGTCGAAGTTCCATGGGAAGCGATTATGCTCCCAGGCCAGGTTAGTCGACACCTGACGAATGGCCGCCGGGCCATGACGACCACCGGCACGACCTGACGTCGCCATATCAAACGGAACGCCGGTGATCACCCAGTCAGCGTCGCTATCGTACGGCTGGAAATTCATCGGAAGACGTAAAAAACCAAACGCGTTAGATACCAGAGAGTTGTCGTACTGATGGCCTAAAGTACTCATATCCTGACCTCTTATAGAGTCGATACTTTGAAAGAGATGAAAAAAAATCCCCTCCGCGTCGTTAAACCCGACGAGGAAGGGATTGATTCGTTTAATGCTTAATGGGGCGAATTATCGCCGTTAATTCATACAGGTTCAAGTGAGTATAGGGTAATGAGCGAACTGATGCCCCTCACCCGTACTCTCTCGGAAAACGTATTTACTCGTCTTCCAGGTACGTATAACCGTACAGACCCGCTTCAAACTCTTCCAGGAACTGCTGCTGTAACGCGGCGTCCAGATCGGTGTTTTTCACCTGATCGCGGAACTGCGTCAGCAGTTTTTTCGGATCCAACTGCACGTATTCCAGCATGTCCGCCACGGTGTCGCCCTCATCAGAAAGCTCCACTTCAACGTTGCCGTCAGGGAACACAAACACGTCAACCGCTTCGGTATCGCCGAACAGGTTGTGCATGTTGCCCAAAATTTCCTGATACGCACCGACCATGAAGAAGCCCAGCATTGGCGGGTTCTCCGGATCGTATTCCGGCATTGGCATCGTTGTGGCAATACCGTCGCCATCGACGTAGTGATCAATTGCGCCATCGGAATCACAGGTGATATCCAGCAAGACAGCACGGCGTTCCGGCGCATGATTCAGCCCTTCAAGCGGCATCACTGGGAACAACTGATCGATACCCCACGCATCCGGCATCGACTGGAACAGCGAGAAGTTGACGTAAATTTTGTCCGCCATACGCTCTTGCAGTTCGTCGATAATCGGACGATGCGCTCGGTTACTCGGGTCCAACTGCTTCTGAACTTCATGACACATGTTCAGATAAAGCTGCTCTGCCCACGCGCGTTCTTGCAGGCTGTAGGTGCCTGAAGAATAACCGGTATGAATGTCATGCAGATCCATCTGGCTGTCGTGCAACCACTCGCGCAGCGAGCGACGCGTGCCCGGCTCGTGCATTTCTTGCCAGGTTTCCCACATGCTTTGCAGTGCGCGCGGCGCATTTTCCTGCGGTGGTGTCGCTTCGGTGTTTTCGCTACGCTCAACGCCGATGATGTTAGACACCAGCACGGTATGGTGTGCGGTGACCGCGCGACCCGACTCGGTAATGACCGTCGGATGCGGCAAGTTGTTTTCTTCGCAAGCATCACCGATCGCCCAGATGATGTTGTTCGCGTACTCGTTCAGGCCGTAGTTAACGGAACAATCCGACTGAGATCGCGTCCCTTCGTAGTCCACGCCCAGGCCGCCGCCGACATCGAAGCACTGAATATTGACGCCAAGCTTATGCAGTTCCACATAGAAACGCGCCGATTCGCGCACGCCTGTGGCGATATCGCGAATATTCGCCATCTGCGAACCGAGGTGGAAGTGCAGCAACTGAATGCTATCCAGACGACCACATTCACGCAGGATTTCAACCAACTCCAGAACCTGAGTAGCTGCCAGACCGAATTTGGATTTTTCACCACCGGAAGACTGCCATTTGCCGGACCCCTGTGAGGCCAGACGCGCACGCACGCCAAGGCGCGGAATCACGTTCAGACGCTCGGCTTCTTCCAGCACGATCGCGATTTCGGACATCTTTTCGATGACCAGATAGACTTTGTGGCCCATCTTCTCGCCGATCAGCGCCAGACGAATGTATTCACGGTCTTTATAACCATTGCACACGATCACTGAGCGGGTCATTCCGGCATGTGCCAGCACGGCCATCAGTTCAGCTTTTGAACCGGCCTCCAGACCCAGCGGCTCGCCGGAGTGGATCAGCGATTCAATCACGCGGCGGTGCTGGTTAACCTTGATCGGGTAAACCAGGAAGTAATCGCCTTTGTATCCATAGGATTCACGCGCACGCTTGAACGCCTGGTTGATGGAGCGCAAACGGTGTTGCAGGATCTGCGGGAAGCAGAACAGCGCAGGCAGACGTTGCCCCTGTGCTTCGCGCGCTTTCACCAGTTTAGCAAGATCGACACGCGCTTCCGGAACGTCAGGATCGGGGCAGACGCTGATGTGGCCCAGTTCGTTAACGTCGTAGTAGTTATTGCCCCACCAGGCAATATTGTATGTGCGCAGCATCTTGCTGGCTTCCTGCGAGCTCATCGCAACCTCCTGCATGGAACGTAGTACACCCTGTTCGCCTGCTGACGAAGGGGAAAGCGAAGACATGTCGTCAGACATAGCGAACCTCAACTTGTTGTAGTAAGTGTAAAACAGTTGACTACTATCGCAGTCTCAAACGGCGATAACAACCCATATACGGCCCGATCATCCAGCACATCATGCTGAACGCGAGGCCATGCGACCGGTTTCATATTCATATATTGTAAAACACGTATCCGAACTCTGTATGACAAGGTCCGGCGAAACCACGAGAAAACTCTTGGATTAACAAGAGCGCCCTTGTTCAGTTATCACAAAGCTCAACCGGCCCTGGAATCCTGAGAAGCGCCGAAATGGGTATAACATCGGCAGGTTTGCAGATTAGAAATGCGGGTAGTGGGGAACAAACGCAGGCCAGAATGGCGTAACTGAGTTAGCGGAAAACGACGGTTCATTATCTCGTATCACCTCCACGGCAGCCCCAACCGGAGCGAACCAACAAGTCAAAGCGAATAGTTCAACTGCTCAACCCGGCTGGAAGTGGCGACACGATGATTTCATCGAGTGCTTTTTAGTTATCCTCAATCATTCGCGTTTCAGAAAGCCAACGTACATGAAACGTGAAGTATGACAGATATGAGCCGCGCGCCGCGTTTTATACCGAGAAGACACTAAAAAAGCAAAGCATTAATGAAGACGTTGCCCGTCCCGTCAGGAAAAATTTCCAGCAGCTATTTCAATGTTATGCGAGCGATATCAAAAAAAGCTGGAATTCGGGCCAGAAAGTGACCTAAAATAGACGTCCAGATGTTAATCCATCTATACCGATTAACACTCAGACTGCCAGTGTCATTTACCTGCAGGCCTTGGTAGAATCATCTTCTTTGGCTATTCCGCATAGCAGTTTGAGCTAACAAAATTCTCCTTAGGTGAAATAAAACATGGCAAAACACCTGTTTACGTCCGAGTCTGTATCAGAAGGACATCCTGACAAAATCGCTGACCAAATCTCTGATGCGGTGCTGGATGCAATCCTCGAACAGGATCCAAAAGCACGCGTCGCGTGTGAAACCTACGTCAAGACGGGCATGGTGCTGGTTGGCGGTGAAATCACCACCAGCGCATGGGTTGATATCGAAGAGATCACCCGTAACACCGTGCGTGAGATTGGCTATGTGCATTCTGATATGGGCTTTGATGCCAATTCTTGCGCCGTTTTGAGCGCAATCGGCAAACAGTCTCCAGACATCAACCAGGGTGTTGACCGTGCCGATCCGCTGGAACAAGGCGCGGGCGACCAGGGCTTAATGTTTGGCTACGCAACCAACGAAACTGACGTGCTGATGCCAGCGCCAATCACTTACGCACACCGTCTGGTGCAGCGTCAGGCTGAAGTGCGTAAAAACGGTTCGCTGCCATGGCTGCGTCCGGATGCGAAAAGTCAGGTCACTTTCCAGTACGACGACGGCAAAATTGTCGGCATCGATGCCGTGGTTCTGTCCACTCAGCATTCTGAAGACATCGACCAGAAATCTCTGCAAGAAGCGGTGATGGAAGAGATCATCAAGCCTGTTCTGCCGACCGAATGGCTGAACGCGTCGACCAAATTCTTCATTAACCCAACGGGCCGTTTTGTTATCGGTGGCCCAATGGGCGACTGCGGTCTGACCGGTCGTAAGATCATCGTTGATACCTACGGCGGCATGGCTCGTCACGGCGGTGGTGCGTTCTCTGGTAAAGATCCGTCTAAAGTTGACCGTTCTGCGGCGTACGCTGCACGTTATGTGGCGAAAAACATCGTTGCGGCAGGTCTTGCTGACCGCTGTGAAATTCAGGTTTCCTACGCTATCGGCGTAGCAGAACCCACCTCCATCATGGTTGAAACTTTTGGTACTGAAAAACTGCCAACGGAGCAACTGACCCTGCTGGTGCGCGAGTTCTTCGACCTGCGTCCATACGGTTTGATCCAGATGCTGGATCTGTTGCACCCAATCTATAAAGAAACCGCCGCTTACGGTCACTTTGGTCGCGAACATTTCCCATGGGAAAAAACCGACAAAGCCGCTGTGCTGCGTGACGCTGCCGGTCTGAAATAACCGACTGACAGGTTTTAAGAAAAGGCCAGCCACGTGCTGGCCTTTTGCATTTCTGCCGTTCTCTTGCCATTCCCTTGACCGACCCGCCCTGTCATTGCTACCGCAAAAGCACACGCTATGAAAGCGATTACACCAGTCATCAAGCCATACATTTTCAGATTAATCTCTTTGCATGTTCTTCCTTCATCTGCCGTTACATTCCGATTCAGTTAAGTCTGAAATTGATCCTATTGGGATGCACATCAACTCTTTTACCTCTATATTTTCAAAGCTTTAATAAAGCTTACAAGTTTGAAGGAGTGTAACCGATTACACCAATGTGATTTGTCTCACATATTTTTACGGCGCACTAACCTACCCTTTTCATCAATAAAACTGATAACCCAACTGGAGGGCATAATGCCTGACAATAAAAAACAGGGGCGTACGTCCAACAAGGCAATGACTTTTTTTGTCTGCTTCCTCGCCGCCCTCGCAGGACTACTATTCGGCCTGGATATTGGCGTGATTGCCGGTGCTCTTCCCTTTATCACGGATGAATTCCAGATCAGCCCGCACACTCAGGAATGGGTGGTGAGCTCGATGATGTTCGGTGCTGCGGTCGGTGCAGTCGGTAGCGGCTGGCTCTCGTATCGTCTCGGACGTAAAAAGAGCCTGATGATTGGCGCCATTCTCTTTGTCATCGGTTCGCTCTGCTCTGCCGCCGCGCCAAACGTCGAAGTACTGATTATCTCCCGCGTACTGCTTGGCTTAGCCGTCGGTGTCGCCTCTTATACCGCCCCGCTGTACCTGTCGGAAATTGCCCCGGAGAAAATTCGCGGCAGCATGATCTCGATGTATCAGCTGATGATTACCATCGGTATTCTGGGTGCGTATCTTTCCGATACGGCATTTAGCTACAGCGGCGCGTGGCGCTGGATGCTTGGCGTAATCATCATTCCTGCGATTCTGCTGCTGATCGGTGTCTTCTTCCTGCCTGACAGCCCACGCTGGTATGCGGCAAAACGGCGGTTTAACGATGCCGAACGCGTCCTGTTGCGTCTGCGCGATACCAGTGCCGAAGCCAAAAACGAGCTGGACGAAATCCGCGAAAGCCTGAAGGTAAAACAGTCCGGTTGGGCGCTGTTTAAAGACAACAGCAACTTCCGTCGCGCAGTCTTCCTGGGCGTGCTCTTGCAGGTCATGCAGCAGTTCACCGGGATGAACGTCATCATGTATTACGCGCCAAAAATCTTTGAGCTGGCGGGCTACACCAATACGACGGAGCAGATGTGGGGCACCGTTATCGTCGGTTTAACTAACGTGCTGGCGACCTTTATTGCTATCGGGCTTGTTGACCGCTGGGGCCGTAAACCGACCCTCACGTTGGGCTTCCTGGTGATGGCCGTCGGTATGGGCGTATTGGGCACGATGATGCATGTCGGGATTGATTCTCCAACCGCACAGTACTTTGCTGTTGGCATGCTGCTGATGTTTATCGTTGGTTTTGCGATGAGCGCAGGCCCGCTGATTTGGGTTCTATGTTCCGAAATCCAGCCGCTGAAAGGCCGCGACTTCGGTATCACCTGCTCGACGGCAACCAACTGGATCGCCAACATGATTGTCGGCGCAACCTTCCTGACCATGCTGAACACGCTGGGCAACGCCAACACCTTCTGGGTGTACGGCGCGCTGAATCTGTTCTTCATTGTCCTGACGGTCTGGCTGGTTCCTGAAACGAAACACGTTTCTCTGGAACATATTGAACGCAACCTGATGAAAGGTCGCAAGCTTCGCGAAATCGGCGCGCACGACTAAAAGTCCGGCTTCCTCCCATCCGGGAGGAAGCCTCTTGCACCGCCCCGCCTCACGTTTTATCCTCTGCCCCTATGAAAACACCCCGTCTTCCCATCGCCCTTCAGCAAGCCGTCATGCGCTGCCTGCGGGAAAAACTCGCCCAGGCCAACCTGAAGCTGGGACGTAATTATCCTGAACCCAAACTGGTCTATCAACAGCGTGGTACTTCCGCCGGTACCGCCTGGCTTGAATCATACGAGATTCGCCTGAATCCGGTCCTGATGATGGAAAACCAGCAGGCTTTTGTTGATGAAGTGGTGCCGCATGAGTTAGCGCATCTGCTGGTGTGGAAGCATTTTGGTCGCGTGGCCCCGCACGGCAAAGAGTGGAAATGGATGATGGAAGCTGTGCTTGGCGTTCCTGCCCGGCGCACGCATCAATTCGAGCTGGAATCTGTACGACGCAATACCTTTCCCTATCGCTGCCAGTGCCAGCAGCACCAGTTGACCGTTCGCCGCCATAACCGTGTCGTGCGCGGAGAAGCAACCTACCGCTGTGTGAAATGCGGTGAACCGCTCGTCGCAGAATAGTCATCTGAACATTCAGGAACTTTCCTGATCTGACTGATTGCATACAAGAACAACTTTCGCTACGTTGCGGGCTCGTTTTGACACGGAGTTCATGATGTCCCGTAATGTTTCTTTCGCTGTCGCGTTTCTGGCGACGGTGCTTTCTGGCTCAACGCTGGCCGACGGTATCAATAATTTTTCTCAAGCTAAAGCCGCAGGGGTAAAGGTTAACGCCGATGTCCCCGGTGATTTTTACTGCGGATGCAAAATTAACTGGCAGGGCAAAAAAGGGGTCGTCGATCTCGAATCGTGCGGTTACAAAGTGCGTAAAAACGAAAACCGCGCCAGCCGTATCGAATGGGAACATGTCGTTCCCGCCTGGCAATTTGGCCATCAGCGTCAGTGCTGGCAGGACGGCGGACGTAAAAACTGCGCTAAAGACCCGGTCTATCGCCAGATAGAAAGTGATATGCATAACCTGCAGCCCGCGGTGGGCGAAGTCAACGGCGACCGTGCCAACTTTATGTACAGCCAGTGGAACGGGGGCGACGGCCAATATGGCCAATGCGCAATGAAAGTCGACTTCAAAGAGAAACTCGCCGAGCCGCCCATTCGCGCCCGTGGCAGCATTGCGCGTACCTACTTCTATATGCGCGATCGTTACGACTTGAACCTCTCCCGCCAGCAAACTCAACTTTTTAACGCCTGGGATAAGCAGTATCCGGTCACTGACTGGGAGTGCGAGCGCGACAACCGCATTGCAAAAGTTCAGGGGAATCATAACCCCTACGTACAGCGGGCTTGCCAGGCGCAAAAGAGCTAACCTACACTAGCGGCAATTGTCTATTTTGCGCCGATCCCTCATTCCACCGAATCCAAGCGAGGCGGAATGAGGCGTCATCCGCGCCCTTCATGGAATTCACAGTATGCGCATCCCTCGCATTTACCACCCTGAACTGATTACCGCTGGCAGTGAAATTGCCCTGTCTGATGACGCCGCCAATCATGTAGGTCGCGTTCTGCGCATGGGCGCTGGTCAGGCGGTGCAACTTTTCGACGGTAGCAACCAGGTCTTTGACGCTGAAATCACCCGCGCAGACAAGAAAAGCGTGCAGGTGAGTATTCTGCGCGGTGAAGTAGACGACCGCGAATCACCGCTGCATATTCACCTGGGCCAGGTGATGTCGCGCGGCGAAAAGATGGAATTCACTATCCAGAAATCGATCGAACTGGGTGTAAGCCTCATTACGCCACTTTTTTCTGAACGCTGTGGCGTTAAACTGGATGGTGAACGACTGAACAAAAAGATCCAGCAGTGGCAGAAAATCGCGATTGCGGCATGTGAACAGTGCGGTCGCAACCGTATTCCGGAAATTCGCCCGCCCATGGATTTAGAAGCCTGGTGCGCCGAAGAAGAGAGCGGTCTTAAGCTCAATCTTCATCCGCGCGCCAGCGCCAGCATCAATACGCTGCCGCTGCCCGTTGAGCGTGTGCGCCTGCTGATTGGCCCGGAAGGCGGTCTGTCAGCGGACGAAATTACGATGACGGCGCGTTATCAATTTACTGATATTCTGTTGGGACCTCGCGTTCTGCGTACTGAGACGACTGCACTCACTGCCATCACCGCGCTACAGGTGCGTTTTGGCGATCTGGGTTAAAGCATTTAACGGAGAAGAACATGATCAAGCTCGGCATCGTGATGGACCCCATCGCAAGCATTAACATCAAGAAAGATTCCAGCTTCGCTATGCTGCTGGAAGCGCAGCGTCGCGGCTATCAGCTCCATTACATGGAAATGGCCGATCTTTATCTGAACAATGGTGAAGCCCGCGCGCGCACCCGCATCGTTAACGTCGAGCAAAATTACGATAAATGGTACGAGTTTGGTTCCGAGCAAGATCTGCCGCTCGCCGAACTTGATGTGATCCTGATGCGTAAAGATCCTCCGTTCGATACCGAATTTATCTACTGCACCTATATCCTTGAACGCGCAGAAGAAAAAGGCACGCTGATCGTTAACAAACCGCAGAGCCTGCGCGATTGTAACGAGAAACTGTACACCGCCTGGTTCTCCGATCTGACACCTGACACGCTCGTCACCCGTAACAAAGCGCAGTTGAAAGCCTTCTGGCAGAAGCATGGCGATATCATTCTGAAACCGCTGGATGGCATGGGCGGCGCGTCGATTTTCCGCGTGAAAGAAGGCGATCCTAACCTGGGTGTTATTGCCGAAACCCTTACTGAACATGGAACACGCTACTGCATGGCGCAGAATTATATTCCTGCCATTGTTGATGGTGACAAACGTGTATTGGTGGTCGATGGCGAACCGGTTCCTTATTGTCTGGCGCGCATTCCGCAGGGCGGCGAAACCCGTGGTAATCTGGCGGCAGGTGGCCGTGGAGAACCGCGCCCGTTGACCGATAGCGACTGGGAAATCGCCCGCCGCGTCGGCCCAATGCTGAAGGCCAAAGGACTGATTTTCGTCGGTCTGGACATCATTGGCGATCGCCTGACGGAAGTGAACGTCACCAGCCCAACCTGTATCCGCGAAATCGAAGCTGAGTTCCCGGTGTCCATTACCGGCATGCTGATGGACGCGATTGAAAAACGTCTGAAGCAGTAACCCGCCACTCCCCTTATCCGCTTCACCCTCCCTTTCGCGCCAAGGCGATACAGGGTGAAGTGTCTAGTGACAGCGCTTTTAATTGTCTCCATACTGAGCGCTGTTGCTTTTTAAACCAGGAAACAGAACCTCTGACAATGAATTTACAGCATCACTTTCTTATTGCCATGCCTGCTCTCCAGGACCCGATTTTTCGTCGTTCCGTGGTTTATATCTGCGAATACAGTGAAGACGGCGCGATGGGGATTATTATCAATAAACCGCTCGAAAACCTGCAAATCGAAGGCATTCTGGAAAAACTCAAAATCACGCCTGAAGCGCGTGCGCCTGAGATCCGTCTGGATAAACCGGTGATGTTAGGCGGCCCACTGGCAGAAGATCGTGGCTTTATCCTGCATACCCCACCGGGGTTTTCTTCCAGCATTCGCGTTTCCGATAACACGGTGATCACCACCTCACGCGATGTCCTGGAAACATTAGGCACGCACAATCAGCCTTCCGAAGTGCTGGTAGCGCTGGGCTATTCCTCATGGGAGAAAGGCCAGCTGGAACAAGAAATTCTTGATAATGCATGGCTGACGGCCCCGGCGGATCTGAACATTCTGTTTAAAACTCCCATTGCCGATCGCTGGCGCGATGCCGCGAAACTGATTGGGATCGACATTCAAACCATGCCTGGTGTGGCAGGACACGCATAATGAGCGGAACGCTTCTGGCTTTTGATTTTGGAACGAAAAGTATTGGCGTGGCGATTGGTCAACGCATCACCGGAACCGCGCGTCCGCTTACGGCAATTAAAGCGCAGGACGGAACACCGGACTGGACGCTGATCGAGCGCCTGCTCAAAGAGTGGCAACCCGAAGCCGTGATCGTAGGATTACCGCTAAATATGGATGGCACCGAGCAACCGCTGACGGCGCGAGCACGTAAGTTTGCCAATAAGATCCATGGCCGCTTTGGTACTGTCGTTAAGCTGCACGATGAGCGCCTTAGCACTGTTGAAGCCCGTGCCAGTCTATTTGAACATGGCGGTTTCCGTGCACTTAACAAAGGCAGCGTTGACTCCGCCTCGGCTGTGATCATCCTCGAAAGTTTCTTCGAACAGGGTTTTTAACCCCGTCCTATTTGCCCGCGCTGCCGGGCAAAATCTTCTTATCTCTCGATCCCGTTCACATTTCATCCTACTGCTTTTTGCATTATCAGCAGTGTTTCTATAAAAGAAACATATGCGATTATGATTTTTCCAGCAGCCTGGCATTGAGTGAGGAGAGTTCACCGAGACGCGCCTGGACTGTGTCGTCATCGGGGTGCCACATGCCGGCAAAAGCAAGCGCGGCCTGATGAACACCGACGGGCTGCGCGATAGACACTTCACCGTCGTCATGCCGCCAGATGACATGTCCCTGCTCGCGCTGTTGCGCAATATGCGGCGCGAGATGAATCCACTGTGTTGCCGTGAAGCGTGCCATCAGCTGTTCATCGCTTTCAGCGGCCAGCAGTGACATGCCGATAACGGACTGCCACGCAGGGAGCATGTGAAAACCGGCCAGTGCCTGGCTCGTCGGGCTGCCGGGAACGGAGTGCCAGATGTAAATCACCTGGTCTTCCCACAAAACGCCCAGCGCGACGACGATATCGCGCGGCGCGAGGCGCTCCAGCATTGGCAATGCGCGGGAAAAAAGCTCGGAACCACGAATGGCTTGTGCAGCCAGAGCGTGGATCCCAGGCCCTGGCAGATAACGGCGCTGATCGTCCTGCATCGTCAGCCCAATAGACGCCATGGTCATCAGCAAACGGTTTACGCGCGTGGTATTAATGCCCATCAGGCGTGAGAGTTCGCGGCACCCGATCGCACGGTCGCTGGAAACCAGATATTGCAAACAGCGAATGCCGTCGATCAAGCTTTGATTCGGTTGTGATGACATAGCAACGCTCATTCTTTTAAGAAGTGTATGGCTCGATTCTACCGCCAGTTCAAAAGGATACAAGGTCATGAAAATCTATCCCCCAAATGATGCCAGAACCTTTCCCGTCTCGGAGCTTGAAGCCGATCTGCTGGTCGCAGGCGGTGGACTTGCCGGATTGTGTGCAGCCCTGGCGGCGGCGCGCGATGGCCTGAATGTCGTCCTGATTCAGGACCGGCCTGTATTGGGGGGAAATGCCTCCAGCGAAGTCCGCCTCTGGGCTAACGGCGCGACGTCGCACATGGGCAATAACAATCGCTGGGCACGCGAGGGTGGCATCATGGGGGAGATCCTTGAGGAGAATCTCTGGCGCAATAAAGAGGGGAATCCGGTTATGTTCGACCTGGTTCTGCTTGATCTTGCGAACAGCCAGCCAGGGCTGACGCTGCTGCTGAACACAGCTGTTTATGATGTCGAGAAAACCGGCTCGCGCATCACTGCCGTCAGCGCATTTAACGCCATCAACGAAACCTTTTATACGGTGCGTGCCGCGCAGTTTTGCGATGCGACGGGCGACGGGGTACTCGGTTTTCTGGCTGGGGCGGAGTATCGCGAAGGGGCAGAAGAGATTGATGAACTGGACGAGAAAATGGCTCCCGGCGATCACTTCGGGCATAAGCTTGGCCACTCCATCTATTTCTACACCAAACGTACCGCCGAGCAGGTTAACTTTGTCGCTCCCTCGTTTGCGCTCAAAGACATCACAGAAATCCCCCGCTATAAACGTTTGACCTCGACGCTTAACGGCTGCGATCTGTGGTGGCTGGAATGGGGTGGACGTCTTGATACCGTCCACCAAAGTGAGGAGATCAAATGGGAGTTGTGGAAAATCGTCTGGGGCGTTTGGGACTATATTAAAAACTCCGGCGAATTCCCGGATGCAGCAAACTTGACGATTGAGTGGGTTGGTGCCATTCCCGGAAAACGCGAAAGCCGCCGCTTTATTGGCGATCATATTCTTTGCCAGCAGGATATCATTGAGCAACGCGATCACTACGACGCGGTTGCGTACGGCGGCTGGTCGATTGATCTGCATCCGGCGGACGGTGTTTACAGTACCCACGAGGGCTGCCGACAGTTTCACAGCAAAGGCACTTACACCATCCCGTTCCGCTCGCTCTACAGCCGCTCGCTGGACAATCTGTTCCTGACAGGCAGGCTGATTTCGGCTTCGCACGTCGCTTTCGGCAGCGCCCGTGTGATGTGTACCTGCGGGCTGCTCGGTGAAGTCGTTGGGCGCGCCGCTGCGCTGTGCCATACACATCACCTGACGCCCCAGACGCTGGCTCACCGCGATCGCATCCGTGACCTTCAGCAGCATTTGCAGCAAACCGGCTGTTACATCCCGCGCCAGTGGCTGGACAACCCCGCGCTCGGCGCGGCGGTTTCGACCAGTAGTGAGTACGTGCTGACCTCGCTTGAACCGAACGGCGAATGGTTGTCGCTTGAGGCGCGGATGGCGATTCTGATGCCCGTTAAACGCGGCGAGACGCTGCCTGCCATGACGTTTCGTCTGCGTTGCAGCATGCCACAGCAGCTCACGATTTCGCTGTTGGGTAGTGAAAAAGCAGGCAACTTCACCCCTGAATGCCATTACGACGAAACGACAATCGACGTCCATGGCGAACAGAAATACCGCTGCAAATTTCACTGGACCAGCGATCGCGATCGGTACGTTTTTGTCGTCTTCGATGCCTGCAACGAAATTGACATTGCGCTGACCGCAACCCGTTTGCCCGGCCTGATGACTGTGTTTAACAGCCTGAATAAACGCGTGGCAAAACATACGCGTCAGGTCTCCGATGGTGATTACGGCGTGGAGGAGTTTGATTTCTGGCTGCCGCGCCGCCATCCGCACCAAGTCTTCCCGGCAATGCAGCTGGATGCGCCGCTTCACTGCTACGCGCCTGATAACCTGCTTAATGGCCGTCTGCGCCCTGAGCAGCAAACCAACGCGTGGATCCCTGCCGACCATGACCCTACCCCACAGGTCGTCTGGACATGGGAAACACCACAACTTATCCAGTCTCTGACGCTTATCCAGGATAACGACTTCGATAATGCCATGGAGACAGTGCAGATGGGCCATCATCAGGCCATCACCCCGCACTGTATTACTCACTATCGGCTGTGGGCTGACGGCAATCTGATTGCCGACGTTGAACAGAATCATCACGCCGTCTGTGAACATCGCTTTGTCACCCCTTTCCACACGAAAACGATCGCACTGGAGATCCTTGGCACAGCGGGTGCGCGCCCTGCCGTATATGCACTCAACGTGCGCTAGAGCCGTCCCTGCGCCTTGCGTTCGGCAAGGCTTTGGTCAAAGTTTTGCATCCCTGCCTGCTGCCCGGTTTGAATGATGCCGGGCAATTGCCAGGTTTTCCCCTCGCGGATGAGATTCGCTGATGCAGGCGTGTTCACCAGCATTTCGAAAAGCGCCACTCGCCCGCCCTGAGCATCACGCTCAAGCTTTTGCGCGAGTACCGCGCGCAGGCTCCCCGCCAGCTGGTTTCGTACCGGATCTTTTTCTTCGGCAGGAAAAGTATCCACCAGCCTTTCGATGGCCTGAGATGCACCTCGGGTATGCAGCGTCGCCAACACCAGATGCCCGGTTTCTGCGGCCGTGAGCGCCAGGCGGATCGTTTCGCTGTCCCGCAACTCCCCGAGCAAAATGACGTCGGGATCTTCACGTAATGCCGCACGTAACGCCTGCGAGAAAGATGGGCAGTGCAGGCCAATCTCTCGCTGTTGAATCAGACAGCGATTGCTTTGATAGATAAACTCCACCGGATCTTCGAGGGTCAAAATATGCCCGTCGGAATGGCAATTGAGATGATCCACCATGGCCGCCAACGTGGTGGATTTTCCGCTGCCCGTGGCGCCCGTGACCAGAATCAACCCGTTGTCACTGGAGAGCAGATCGGGGATCGCTTTAGGCGCCGTAAGCTCTGACAGCTTTGGACAGGTAACGGGCAACAATCTGAGCGTTATCGAAACGCCGTGGATATGGTTAAACGCGCTGGCACGCAATCGTTGCCCACTGCTCATCGATACGGCGAAATCTACCTGCCCATTCGCGCGCCAGGCTCCCTGCTGCTCGTCGTTGAGCCAGGTTTTCAAAAGCTGCTCAACATCCGGGACGGGAAAAGGCGCAGATTCAAGATGACCCAAACGACGCCAGCGCGGTGGTGAATTGCTGCACAGGTGTAGATCCGAGACGTTATGCTTTACACTAAGGCCCACCATTTCTTCCATATCCATACGACACTCCCCGGAAAATGAACGACATTGCGCATAACCTGGCACAGGTCAGGGAAAAAATCTCAGCTGCAGCAACACGTTGCGGCCGTGCTTCAGAAGATGTTTCGCTGCTTGCAGTCAGTAAAACCAAACCTGCGAGCGCCATCGCAGAAGCTATTGCCGCAGGGCAACGTGAGTTTGGTGAAAACTACGTTCAGGAGGGTGTGGACAAAATTCGTCATTTCCAGGAAACAGGAATGATGGGTCTACAATGGCACTTTATTGGTCCGTTGCAGTCGAATAAAAGTCGTCTGGTGGCCGAGCATTTTGACTGGTGCCATACCGTCGATCGTCTGCGGATTGCCACGCGTTTGAACGAGCAACGCCCTGCGGACAAAGCGCCACTGAACGTATTGATTCAAATAAATATTAGTGACGAAAACAGTAAGTCAGGCATTGCGCTTGCTGAGCTTGACGCGCTGGCCGCTCAGGTGGCGGAACTCCCCGGTCTTCGTCTGCGTGGACTAATGGCGATCCCCGCCCCAGAAACAGAGTATGAAAGGCAGTTTGCCGTGGCACAGCAAATGGCTGTAGCATTTGAAGCGCTTAAAGCACGCTACGTTACCGTAGACACGCTTTCACTGGGCATGTCGGACGATATGGAAGCCGCAATCGCGGCAGGCAGCACGATGGTGCGCATCGGCACAGCAATTTTCGGTGCGCGCGATTACACCCAATAATAAGGAAACCTGAGGAACGCCATGAAGACGTTGACTTTCCTGCTCTCAACGGTCATTGAACTGTACACGATGGCGCTGCTGTTACGCGTCTGGATGCAGTGGGCCCGTTGTGATTTTTACAATCCATTTTCGCAGTTTGTCGTGAAAATTACGCAACCTGTCATTGGCCCGCTGCGCCGTATCATCCCACCGATGGGGCCGATTGATAGCGCCTCCATGCTGGTGGCGTTTATTCTCAGCATTATCAAAGCCATTGTGTTGTTTATGGTGATCACCTTCCAGCCAATCATCTGGATTGCCGCGGTGCTCATTCTGCTGAAAACCATTGGCCTGCTGATCTTCTGGGTGCTGCTGGTGATGGCTGTCATGAGCTGGGTAAGCCGAGGTCGCAGCCCGGTTGAGTACGCGATGATTCAGTTGACCGAGCCATTGCTGCGTCCGATTCGTAATTTACTGCCTTCCATGGGCGGTATCGATTTTTCACCGATGATCCTGGTGCTGCTGCTGTATGTGCTGAACATGGGTATCGCTGAGCTGTTACAGTCAACAGGCAACATGCTGCTGCCGGGGCTGTGGATGGCATTATGAGTGCAGTAAGCACTTGCGCCGATGGGCTGGTTTTACGGCTGTATATTCAGCCTAAAGCCAGCCGTGACAGCATTGTTGGAATGCATGGCGACGAGTTAAAAGTCGCCATTACCGCCCCACCCGTTGACGGCCAGGCTAACGCGCATTTGACCAAATATCTGGCTAAACAGTTTCGCGTCGCTAAAAGTCAGGTCGTTATTGAAAAGGGTGAGCTGGGCCGTCATAAACAGGTAAAAATCCTTAACCCGCAAAACATCCCGACGGAAGTCGCGGCACTGACAGAGTAGGAAATACCATGCAGAAAGTTGTTCTCGCTACCGGTAACGCCGGTAAAGTGCGCGAGCTGGCCTCGCTATTAAATGATTTTGGCCTGGACGTCGTGGCACAAACGGAATTGGGCGTGGATTCAGCGGAAGAGACCGGTCTGACCTTTATCGAAAATGCGATTCTGAAAGCGCGCCATGCCGCGCAGGTCACTGGCCTGCCCGCTATCGCCGATGACTCCGGTCTGGCGGTTGATGCGCTGGGCGGCGCGCCGGGCATTTATTCCGCACGTTATTCCGGCGTTGATGCAACTGACCAGCAGAATCTGCAAAAGCTACTCGAAACGCTAAAAGACGTGCCGGATGCGCAGCGTCAGGCGCAGTTCCACTGTGTGCTGGTGTATATGCGTCATGCCGAGGATCCGACACCGATTGTCTGCCATGGAAGCTGGCCAGGCGTGATTGCGCGCGAATCAGCAGGCAGCGGCGGCTTTGGCTACGACCCGATTTTCTTTGTCCCGTCTGAGGGCAAAACCGCGGCAGAACTGACCCGCGAAGAAAAAAGTGCGATTTCCCACCGGGGTCGCGCGTTAAAACTGTTACTGGAAGCATTACGTAATGGCTAATTTGCCACCTCTGAGTCTGTATATTCACATTCCCTGGTGCGTGCAGAAATGCCCGTACTGCGATTTCAATTCGCACGCGCTGAAAGGTGAAGTGCCGCATGATGACTACGTTCAGCATCTGTTAAGCGATCTGGATGCCGACGTATCTTACGCACAGGGACGTGAAGTTAAGACCATTTTCATTGGTGGCGGTACGCCGAGCCTGCTTTCTGGCCCAGCCATGCAGACGCTGCTGGACGGCGTGCGTGCGCGTCTGAATCTGGCGGCCGATGCAGAAATTACCATGGAAGCGAATCCGGGCACCGTTGAGGCCGATCGTTTTGTCGATTATCAGCGTGCCGGGGTGAACCGCATTTCTATTGGTGTGCAGAGTTTTAGCGAGCCAAAACTTAAACGTCTGGGCCGCATTCACGGTTCGGCAGAGGCCAAGCGGGCAGCGCATCTGGCGACCGGTCTGGGGCTGCGGAGCTTTAACCTTGATTTGATGCACGGCCTGCCGGATCAGTCGCTGGAAGAGGCGCTTGACGATTTGCGCCAGGCGATTGAACTCAATCCGCCGCATCTCTCCTGGTATCAGCTGACCATCGAGCCTAATACGCTGTTTGGCTCACGTCCGCCGAAATTACCGGATGACGATGCGCTGTGGGATATTTTTGAGCAAGGGCATCAGATTCTGACAGCGGCGGGATATCAGCAGTACGAAACTTCAGCCTACGCAAAGCCGGGTTATCAGTGCCAGCACAATCTCAACTACTGGCGCTTTGGTGACTATCTGGGGATTGGCTGTGGCGCACACGGCAAAGTCACCTTCCCGGACGGACGCATTTTGCGCACCGCCAAAACGCGTCATCCGCGCGGATACATGGAAGGCCGTTACCTTGAGCGCCAGCATGATGTGGAAGTGGAAGACAAACCGTTTGAGTTCTTTATGAACCGTTTCCGGTTGCTGGAACCCGCGCCGCGAGCAGAGTTTGCGCGTTACACGGGGCTGTCTGAGTCTGTTATTCGCCCGCAAATTAACGAAGCGCTGGCACAAGGTTATCTCACTGAGTGTGATGCGTTCTGGCAAATCACCGAGCACGGAAAACTGTTCTTAAACTCCCTTCTTGAGCTGTTCCTCGCCGACGAGTCCTGAAGACAGATTCAGGATTTTGCATCCCGCTCTGCTGGCTGACCAAAAGGCTGGCAGAGTGTGGGGATGGAAAAATCAAAACAACTCCGAATTGAAATGACACCCGAAGAATTAAGGCTCTGGTATTTACTCAGAGATCGCCGCTTCTTTGGCTATAAGTTTCGCCGCCAGATGCCGATTGGGGCGTATATCGTGGATTTCGCCTGTGTTAAGGCGAACCTGATAGTGGAGCTGGATGGGGGTCAGCATCAGGACGACGTTGAGTATGATCAACGCAGATCGGCATTTTTGAATGACAATGGCTGGAAAGTGATTCGGTTCTGGAATAACGAGTTCAGATCGAATGAAGAGGGAGTGCTGAGGGTTATTCTTGAGCACCTTCAATGCCTGATGCCCTCACCCTAACCCTCTCCCACAGGGAGAGGGAACTCTTTCGTCACCGCTTTTGCCTGGAACAGAGAACGTATTCACCTTATCTTCCGTGTAGAACGAGAACGTTTTCTCCCTACCTTACATGCAGAACCAGAACCTTTTCTCCCTCTCCCTTGGGGAGAGGGCCGGGGTGAGGGACCCCGCGCGCAGAAATCTTATTTCAGCGATCCCACCAGCGCTTTGCGGCTATCTTCCAGCGACACCACGCGTTTGCAGACGTCTTTGCCAAACTTCTGGAAATCAGCTTCCTGATTTTTCCACTCATTTTGAATCGAGGTTTGCAGACCGCCCAGGCTACCTAAAACGCCCTGCAGCGGATTGCCACCGCCCTTCAGAACGGCTTTCGCACCCATCTCATTAATGCTGTCCTGCAGGATGCCGCCCATCGCCTGATTCACCAGGTTTTGGCCGTCGGCACGCACCTGATCGATAGCCTTGTAGTGGAACGTCAGGCCGTCGGTACGATGCTCAAGAATGCGGTTCATCTGTTCTTTCAGCTGCGCGTCCAGCTTGGTCAGGCGAGAGCGCATATTGCTGTTCTCACCCACTTCTTTAGCGATGATCTTATCCAGCGCCACGCGGCCTTTCTCTACGCGGGTTAGCGCACCTTCGTCAATCCACGGAAGCGCGGCGCGGAGATCGGCCTGATAATCTTTTGCCTGCTCGCGCTGTGCCGCGCTCAGGGTATATTGTTTGCCGTTAAACATCACATTGCCATCGGGCGTGATGACCAGGTTGCCGTTTTCGCCTTTCACCTGGACGGTTTGCGGATTCAGGATCACATCGTCGCGCGGTGTGACTTCACATTTGTATTCCGCATGCGCCGTCAACGCGGTCGTCATCAGTGCCACAGCCAGCAGCGTTTTGTGCATCATATCAATCCCTCAAGACAAAACGGGCCGGCATTTGCCGGCCCTTTGCTAGTTAGTCCCACCAAATATCGAAAAGTTCGCTGACGCGTACCTCTTCGAATTTGCGGTCTTCCAGCCATTTACGTACAAGCGCCTGCTGCTCTTCGGTGCATTTACCGATTTCTTGCTTGCAGATCAATCCTTCCCACGACAGGTAGCCACTGCCATCAAACGCCAGTTTATTTGGCTCGATGACTTCATCGATAAAGGCGTCAACTTCCTTATCAATCGTTTCTACACTGGTGCCTTCCGGGAAACGCCATGCGACAGAAAAACCCACTTCCTGGAATTCTTCGATGTGCATCTTTTTACGCAGACGACGGCTACGGTTTACCATTATTTCACCCTCTCGAACATTAAGTCCCATACACCGTGACCAAGACGATGGCCACGCTGTTCAAATTTCGTCACCGGACGTGAATCCGGGCGCGGTACATAATCGTTATTCTCAGACAGGTTTTTGTACCCATCCAGAGACGACATAACTTCCAGCATATGTTCCGCATACGGCTCCCAGTCAGTCGCCATGTGGAAGACGCCGCCGAGTTTTAGCTTACTTTTCACAAGCTCAGCAAACTCTGCCTGAACGATGCGGCGTTTATTATGACGTGCTTTGTGCCATGGGTCAGGGAAAAAGAGCTGAACCATGTTCAAAGAATTGTCAGGAATCATTTTGTGCAGCACTTCAACCGCGTCGTGGCACATTACACGCAGGTTCTCGATGCCCTCTTCATGCGCCGTTGCCAGGCACGCGCCCACGCCCGGGGAGTGAACCTCAATACCCAGGAAGTTTTGCTCCGGACGCGCTTTCGCCATGGTTACCAGCGACGTGCCCATACCAAAACCAATCTCCAGCGTGATCGGACCATTGCGACCAAACAGCTCGGCGAAGTCGACAGGCTGTTCGCTGAACTCAACGCCCATCACCGGCCAGTAGTTATCCAGCGCGTGTTGCTGCCCTTTCGTCAGGCGCCCCTGACGGCGGACAAAGCTGCGAATACGGCGCAGCGGGCGACCGTTTTCATCAAATTCCGGTGAAATGACGTCATTTTTCATAAAAGAGTAGTCTGCTTGTGAGAGTGTTCGGGAAACGGGCATTATCCAAAGTTAAGCCTTGTATGCAAGCATGGGAAAGATCCGGTTTACAGCCGAAGGGCGCTGTGCTGCAATCTGCGTCCCAAATAAGGTGAATCCATGACCATGCATGCCTCTCAATTTTCAGCCCAGGTGCTGGACTGGTACGACAAATACGGGCGTAAAACCCTGCCCTGGCAAATTGAAAAAACACCGTACAAAGTATGGCTCTCTGAGGTGATGTTGCAACAAACGCAGGTCGCGACGGTTATTCCTTATTTTGAGCGCTTTATGACGCGCTTCCCGACCATCACCGATCTCGCCAATGCGCCCTTAGACGAAGTGCTGCACCTGTGGACGGGCCTCGGCTATTACGCCCGCGCGCGCAATCTGCACAAAGCCGCGCAACAGGTGGCAACGACGCATCAGGGTAAATTCCCCGAAACGTTTGAAGAAGTGGCTGCGCTGCCTGGCGTTGGGCGTTCCACCGCAGGCGCGGTGCTGTCCCTTTCCCTGGGCAAACATTTTCCGATTCTCGACGGCAACGTGAAACGCGTGCTGGCCCGCTGTTATGCGGTGGATGGCTGGCCGGGTAAAAAAGAGGTCGAAAAACGTTTATGGGAAATCAGCGAAGCCGTCACACCGGCAAAGGGCGTTGAGCGTTTTAACCAGGCGATGATGGATTTGGGCGCGATCGTGTGCACGCGTTCAAAACCAAAATGCGAGCTTTGCCCGGTCAACAACCTCTGCATGGCCTACGCGAATCATTCATGGGCGCAATATCCGGGTAAAAAGCCCAAGCAGACAATTCCGGAACGCACCGGGTATATGTTGCTAATGCAGCACGGTGATGAAGCGTATCTCGCCCAGCGTCCGCCGAGCGGTTTGTGGGGCGGATTATTCTGTTTCCCGCAGTTCGAATCCGAAGAAGGGCTGCGTCAGTGGCTGGCAGATCGTGGAATCAGCGCCGATAATCTCACGCAACTGACTGCATTTCGGCACACGTTTAGCCATTTCCATTTAGATATTGTGCCAATGTGGCTTCCCGTGTCCTCATTCACCTCATGCATGGATGAAGGAACGGGTCTCTGGTATAACTTAGCGCAACCGCCATCAGTCGGGCTGGCCGCTCCGGTGGAGCGCCTGTTACAACAATTACGTGCCGGAGCAGTGGTTTAGCTTTGGTAACATCAAGAGGAATGAGTATGGCCAGAACAATTTTTTGTACCTATCTGCAGCGCGACGCCGAAGGGCAAGACTTTCAGCTTTATCCGGGCGATTTGGGAAAACGCATCTTTAACGAGATCTCTAAAGAAGCCTGGGCGCAGTGGCAGCAGAAACAGACCATGCTCATCAACGAGAAAAAACTGACGATGATGAACCCGGATCACCGCAAACTGCTTGAAGCAGAAATGGTGAACTTCCTGTTCGAAGGCAAAGAAGTCCACATCGAAGGCTACACGCCGCCAGAAAAATAACAGCGTGCGGGGACAACCCCGCCGTTAAAGCAAACACAACACGCAGTCCCGGAATGATGAAAAAATTATTAGCGCTAGCCCTTGTTGCGCCGTTGCTTGTGTCTTGTTCCAGTAAAAAAGGCGATAGCTATAACGAAGCCTGGGTAAAGGACACGAACGGTTTTGACATTCTGATGGGGCAGTTTGCCCATAACATCGAAAACATTTGGGGTTTTAACGAAGTCTTGATCGCGGGACCCAAGGACTACGTTAAATATACCGACGCTTACCAGACCCGTAGCCACATCAACTTTGATGACGGTACGATCACCATCGAAACCATCGCGGGGACTGAACCGGCAGCGCATTTGCGTCAGGCGATCGTGAAAACCCTGCTGATGGGTGACGATCCCGGCTCGATTGACCTCTATTCAGACGCCGACGATGTAACCATCTCCAAAGAACCGTACCTGTACGGTCAGGTCGTTGATCAGACTGGCCAGCCCATTCGTTGGGAAGGTCGCGCAACCACATTTGCGGATTATCTGCTGCAAACGCGCCTCAAAAGCCGCACCAATGGCCTGAAAATCATCTACAGCGTCACCATCAATCTGGTGCCGAACCACCTCGACAAACGTGCGCATAAATACGTGGGCATGGTACGTCAGGCTTCGCGGAAATATGGCGTTGATGAATCCTTGATCCTGGCGATTATGCAAACCGAATCCTCCTTCAACCCGTATGCCGTCAGCCGTTCCGACGCGTTAGGGCTCATGCAGGTTGTTCAGCATAGCGCGGGGAAAGACGTGTTCCGCTCGCAGGGGAAATCCGGCACGCCGAGCCGCAGCTATTTGTTCGATCCGCAGAGCAACATTGATACCGGCACCGCCTATCTGGCGATGCTGAACAATGTCTATCTGGGTGGAATTGATAACCCAACGTCGCGCCGTTACGCGGTGATTACCGCCTACAACGGCGGCGCGGGCAGCGTGTTGCGCGTGTTCTCAAGCGACAAAGTGCAAGCCGCGAACATCATTAACAGCATGGCACCAGGCGATGTTTACCAGACGCTGACCACGCGTCATCCGTCAGGGGAATCCCGCCGTTATCTGTACAAAGTGAATTCCGCGCAAAAGAACTACCGCCGCCGGTAGTTTCCTGACCTCGCCCTCTTCCGCTGGGAGAGGGCGTCCAGGTTCCCTTGCCCTGTGCGAGTGGGTGTCCTGACTCCCTGAGAGAGGGCGTCCGATTCCATCGCCCATTGCGAGAGAGGACGTCCGATTCCCTCTCCCTGTGGGAGAGGGTTAGGGTGAGGGCATCAGACCGCACTCATCCAACCCCATCCATACGAAAACGTTATTTGCATCACAATCCAAACTGCAAATTAATGTGGATTGCATTTTTTTGCGGGAGGTAACAAAACATATTGTTCCCTGCTGATAGAATTGCATCAAATTAAACCCCTGAATGTTTACAAAACAACATATCTCCCGCTCAATTGTGAGGAAAGTAACATGAACCTTAAGCTGCAGCTTAAAATATTGTCGTTTCTGCAGTTCTGTCTGTGGGGGAGCTGGCTAACCACGCTTGGCTCCTACATGTTTGTGACGCTGAAGTTTGATGGTGCGTCTATTGGTGCGGTTTACAGCTCGCTCGGTATTGCGGCGGTATTCATGCCAACGCTGTTGGGCATCGTGGCGGATAAATGGATCAGCGCCAAATGGCTTTATGCGATTTGCCACCTGGTCGGTGCAGGTACGCTGTTTATGGCGGCCGGCGTCACCACGCCAGGCGCGATGTTTATGGTTATCTTGCTCAACTCGCTGGCCTATATGCCAACGCTTGGCTTGATCAACACCATCTCCTACCACCGCATTAAATCTGCGGGCATGGATATCGTGACGGATTTCCCACCAATCCGTATCTGGGGCACTATCGGCTTTATCATGGCGATGTGGGGCGTGAGCTTTGCAGGCTTTGAACTGAGCCATATGCAGCTTTACATCGGTGCTGCGCTGTCTGTGGTGCTGGCGCTGTTTACCCTGACGCTGCCGCATGTCCCGGTTTCGAATCAGCAGAAACAGCAGAGCTGGAGCTCAATGCTCGGTCTGGACGCGTTCGCGCTGTTCAAAAACAAACGCATGGCGGTCTTCTTTATCTTCTCCATGCTGTTGGGCGCAGAGCTGCAAATCACCAACATGTTCGGCAACACCTTCCTGCACAGCTTCGATAACAATCCGCTGTTCTCAGGCAGTTTTATCGTTGAACACGCCTCGGTGATGATGTCGATTTCGCAGATTTCTGAAACCCTGTTCATCCTGACCATTCCGTTCTTCCTGAGCCGTTACGGCATCAAAAACGTCATGCTGATCAGTATCTTCGCGTGGATGCTGCGCTTCGGTCTGTTCGCCTATGGCGATCCAAGCGCATTCGGCACCGTGCTGCTGGTTCTGTCGATGATTGTTTACGGTTGCGCCTTCGACTTCTTCAACATCTCAGGTTCGGTGTTTGTCGAAAAAGAAGTGAAGCCTGAAATCCGCGCCAGTGCTCAGGGTATGTTCCTGATGATGACCAACGGTTTCGGCTGTATTCTCGGCGGTGTGGTGAGCGGAAAAGTGGTTGAAGCCTACACCACTAACGGCATTACCGACTGGCAGCCAGTGTGGTTGATCTTCGCGGCTTACTCGCTGGTACTGTTCTTTGCCTTCATTGCTTTGTTCAAGTACAAGCACGTTCGCGTTCCGACTGGTGCACAGCCTATCGCGCACTAAACGTGCTCAAATCCCTCTCCTTAACGGGAGAGGGACAGTGTTCCTAAAACCCATCCCACCGACAGCAAATCCGCACTGCCACCTGGACTCAAATTCCGCGCAATGAATGCCTGATCCATCTCGATCAGCGCCTCGCGATCCCAACCGTGGGTCAGTAAATTCCGTGCATAATTCTGCACATAACGCAGCCCGTCCATTCCGCCGCGCGATACCAGATTGCTATCCTGATTCACCGCCATCAGGCGCAGAAGTAGATCGTGAAGCGAGCCGCCCTGCCACTGTATCAATAGGTTGCGCACCGTCGCGAAACCGCTTTCTGCTTCGCCGCGCGCGCCGGTCAGACCAAACTGCTGATACTGCCGCTCGCCTGCCGTCGAGGTACCGCTGCGGCCCGCGAGTTCACGTTCAACCAGCCCGCGACAAATGTTACTGATCTCACAACATAGCGTGTCGGCCGTCGCATTTCGTACGCGTCCGGCAGTGAAACAGAGCAAACCCAGCGAGAAAACCCCGCCTTTATGTGTATTCACCCCGCCCGTTGCGGCATACATCGCCTGTTCGCACGCGATGCCCATTGGGCGAATCAGGCGCAACTGCTCCGCGGCGGCTTTATCCGCGTGTTCACTCCCCAGTTCGGCAAAGCGCACAAACCAGGGGGCAATGGCTTTGATGCTGCGGACAAACAGCGCGTGGTCCATATCGCGATGTGCGCCGTTATTGAGCTTATCCACCAGCCCCGGCTTGGGCGTCAACTCAAGCTCAAGCCACAGCGCCTCTTCGGCGAGCTCCGGCACGCTAACGCAGCGCGGTTTAGTCGCGAGCAAACCAGTCATCAATCATCTTCTCCACGCGAGCCACCACCTGTTCAACCGGATGCTGACGCGAACGTGAACAGGCGTGCGCCGGTTCATCGCATATCAGACAGCGACGCATATGCGACCCCAGCGATTGCCGTCCGACATGCCCATCCGTCGGGCAAATCACATCGATATCCCAGAGCCGGCCGAGTGGGTGACTCTGCTCCAGCTCCGCGCAGTGGGCTTTGATTTCCGGGGCCTGATGGGCCACGCACCACAGTGCTTCTGGCCCGGTAGGCAGCCACAGCACCTGGCGGTCAAGCACCTGCCAGCGGTGTTCCCACAGCAGCTGATCGCACATCTGCAACGCCACGCCCATGCTATTGCGATAGCGCAGGCTGTCTTTCACTTCCCCCGGCGTAACTAACGTGAGGGAAATGACCGGTTGTTGGTAGTGCGTGAGCCAGTCAGCCTGTCGCGCCGCGCGGTTTTCTTTTGCCGCCAGCAGCGCGTCGAGGCTGACACCCGTACGCACGGGTGTCGCTATCGTCATGATGTTACTCCTTCACCTGTCGGACGGTGTCGATCACGCTGCCGTCACGGTAGCGGATCACGCCGACGATTTTGTCGGTAAATTCGATGGGTTTGGGTTCGCCGGTCAACGAGATTGCCCGCGCGTAGAGCGCTTCGATATCAACGATTTTTAACCCTGCGGCTTCAAGCCGTTCGCGGATTTCCGGGCGAGCCGGATTCACCGCGATACCGTGGTCAGTCACCAGCACGTCAATGCTCTCGCCCGGCGTTAAACGCGTGGTGACGTGTTTAACGACGGTTGGAATGCGGCTGCGCAAAAGCGGCGCCACGACAATCGTGAGATTTGCGGCAGCGGCCACATCACAGTGCCCGCCAGACGCTCCGCGCATTACCCCGTCGGAACCGGTAATGACGTTCACGTTGAAATCCGTGTCGATCTCCAGCGCGCTTAAAATCACCACGTCGAGCTGATCGCAGCTTGCCGCTTTGCTGCCCGGATTGGCATAAACGTTTGTCGAAATCTCCACGTGATTCGGGTTACGCGCAAGCGAAGCCGCCGCCTGACCGTCAAAGCACTGCGTGTCGAGCAGCGTTTCAATTAACCCTTTTTCATGCAGATCGACCAGGCTGCCGGTAATGCCGCCCAGCGCAAAACGCGCGGTCACACCGCTGCGCTCCATTTTCTCGCCCATAAAGCGCGTGCAGGCGGTCGCCGCTGCACCCGAACCGGTCTGCATCGAGAAGCCAGGTTTGAAATAGCCCGAGTGTTCAATCACGTCCGCCGCAAAGCGGGCGATCATCAGCTCGCGCGGGTTGCTGGTGACGCGCGCTGCGCCGACGCTGATTTTCGCCGGATCGCCGACGCTGTCGACCTGCACGATATAGTCCACCCGATCCTGCACAATGCTGGCGGGCATATTCGGGAACGGCACGATCTCTTCGGTGAGCAGCACCACGTTGCGGGCAAACTGCGCATCAACCATTGCATAGCCCAGCGATCCGCAGCTGGATTTCCCGTGCGTCCCATTGGCATTGCCAAACTCATCGCTGCACGGCACGCCAATAAACGCCACGTCGATGTTCAGCTCACCGTCCTGCAGCAGCTTCACGCGTCCGCCGTGGGAGTGGATTTGCACCGGCTCGTCCATCAGCCCGTGAGAAATTGCATCCGCCAGTTTTCCGCGCATCCCGGAGGTGTAAATGCGGGTAATCACGCCGCTTTCGATGTGTTCGATCAGCGCATCGTTGCAAGTCATCAAGGAGCTGGAGGCCAAAGTGAGATTTTTAAACCCCATTTTTGCCAGCAGCGCGACCACGCTATTGATTACCCGATCGCCTTCGCGAAACGCATGATGGAACGAAATCGTCATCCCGTCCTGCAACCCGCAGCGTTTTACCGCGTCCTCTACGGAATCGCACAGCTTCCGCTGATGCTTTGCTTCGATGTCAGCCAACCAGGGTGTTGCGCTGTGGGCCGTATCAAACGGTTTTAAGCCCCTGAGATGGGGGAAATTCACATGGAGAAGTTCAGTCTGATTCATTTGTCATCCTTAGCGACGCACGCCGGAGGCCGCTGCACGTTCCAGCACTCTCTGGGCATGATCAATAATCGGGGCATCCACCATTTTGCCGTTGAGCGACACGACGCCCAGGCCGTTGCGCGCGCCCTCTTCTGCCGCTTCGATCACTCGCATAGCGTGATCCACTTCCTGCTGGGTTGGCGCGTAGGCGTTATGCAGCAGATCGATCTGGCGCGGGTTGATCAGTGATTTGCCGTTAAAGCCCATCTTGCGGATCAATTCGACTTCGCGCAGGAATCCGGCTTCGTCGTTGACGTCTGACCACACCACGTCAAATGCGTCGATGCCCGCCGCGCGTGCGGCATGTAGCACGGCGCAGCGAGCGTAAAAGAGCTCGGTGCCGTCGCCGCGTTCGGTTTGCATATCCATCACATAATCAAAGCCTGCCAGCGCGATGCCGATCAGGCGCGGGGTGCTGCGGGCAATCGCCACGGCGTTGATAACGCCAATCGCCGACTCAATCGCTGCCATCACGCGGGTGGAGCCCACTTCGCGTCCGCACTCGCGTTCGATGCGCTCCAGATGGCCTTCCAGTTCGTGGATATCTTCCGGCGTATCGGTTTTTGGCAGACGGATAACGTCCGCGCCCCCCTGGACGGCGGCTTCAAGATCCAGCAGACCAAACGGCGTGCTCAGCGGATTAATGCGTACCACGGTTTCGATATCCCGATACATCGGATGTTGCAGAGCGTGGAACACCAGCAGGCGCGCGGTATCTTTCTCGCGCAGCGCGACGGCGTCTTCGAGGTCAAACATGATGGAATCGGGGCGATAGATAAATGCGGTCGAAAGCATGGCGGCGTTCGCACCAGGCAGGAACAGCATACTGCGACGGAGTTTGTTCATGACATTTTGCTCCAGTCGATAGGCTGCTCTTCAGTAGCGCGCAGAACCGCGCTTTGCAGGCGGGCGCGAATCACACAGTCGAGCGCCCCTTTATCTTCAACGATGATCAAACCCTGACGCACCTCCAGCGCGTGCAGCGTTTCATTGACCACCTGGCGAATCTGATCGCCAAACTGCTTAATCACTTCACTGTGGATGACAATCTCCAGCTCGCCGTCGGCGGGGGCGATTTTCACCATCAGGTCGCTGGACTCCTGCGTTCCGGCCAGCGCCTCCCTTACAATTTTCATGATAAATTCCTGATAGTTATGCGACTTCCGCGCGTGCGCTGTAGTGCGCCTCGAGATGCGCGAAAGTGGACTCCGGGACAATCTCCCGTATGCGGGAAAACTGCTGTGTCTTGAGTAAACGGCGCACTTCCGATGCCGAAATAGCATTTCCGGTGGCCTTAATGCGCGGCATTTCCACCACCTCAATCTGCGGAGCGAGCAGTTGATGCAGCGTCTGGTTGTACTGGCGGGTGATATCGCAAAACGGTTCTGATCCGATAAACCGATGGGTAATCCCCAGTGCGGGCGCGATAAAATCACGGAAAATCAGCACGTCGATTTCGCTCCACGCCTGCTGCACTTTGCCGCTCTCTTTGAGGAAATAGGCCGGGAAGGTGGCGCGCGAAATGATGTATTGCGAGCCTTCATGAACGGATACGTTCGACAGATGCGCCACGCCTGCGCGCACCATGTCCAGACGATCGCGGAACGAGAAGAATGACGCGTCTTCGCGCACCACAAACAGATGCAGCCAGTCGCACTGCTGAGCCGCCTGCTCCACCAGATGACGATGTCCAAGGGTGAACGGATTGGCGTTCATCACAATCGCGCCAATCTTCTCGCCACACTTGCGCTGAGCAGCAAGCGAACGGCAGTAACGCTCAATCCCCTGCGGGGTATTTTCCAGCAGGACCGCGTTATTACCGCTTTGGGCAATCGGCCAGAAACCGCTGCGGGCAAAACGCTCTTTGTTGCACGGACGCGTACACAGAAAGAGGTGGAAATGGCCGCGCACGAGCGCGGCATTCTCCACTTCCGCCAGCAGACGCGCGCTTAAATTCGCGCCACGCAGCTGCTCATCGACGGCCACGCATTTGATGACGTTTGCGGCAAGCCCCGCGCATCCCACCAGTTGCGTACCGGACCACGCCTCCACAAACAGGGTGATGTCGTTGTCCAGCCCCAGGCCGCTGTCCGCCAGCAGATAGCGAATCTGGCTTAAGCGTTCCGGGTGTTTCGCCACGTCGGTCAGGCGGAAATCGATGGCGGAGTGTCTGTCCATGGCCTCTTACCTAGTGCGCAGCCGTCAGCAACTGCGCTGGCGCTTCCATGATCACATTGCTCAGATGACCGATATTTTCGATCTCCACTTCAATGCGATCGCCCTCTTGCATGAACAGCGGCGGATTGCGTTTTTTACCCACGCCGCCTGGCGATCCGGTGATGATCACATCGCCCGGGCTTAAGCGGGTAAAGGTGCTGATGTATTCGATCAGCTCCGCGACCTTGTGGATCATGCTGCTGGTGTTGTCTTCCTGCACCATGCGGCCGTTCAGCCAGGTGCGGATCGCAAGCCTGTGCGGATCGGGGATTTCATCGGCAGTCGCCATCCACGGACCAAACGCGCCAGTTTGTCGCCAGTTTTTGCCTGCCGTAAACCAGGTATGCTGCCAGTCACGCGCAGAGCCATCCATGTAACAGCTGTAACCCGCCACATGGCGCAGAGCGTCATCCCGGCTGATGTTTTCCCCGCCTTTACCGATGATCACCGCCAGTTCGCCTTCGTAATCGAACTCACTGGAGTGACGCGGTTTCAGCACCGGAGAATTGTGTCCGGTCTGAGAATCTGGGAAGCGGACAAACAGCGTAGGAGCCGGGTTATGCTGATCGAACTCCTGGCGTTTCTCGGCGTAGTTCATGCCCACGCAGAGGATTTTCTCTGGATGCTCAATCACCGGTAAAAAGGTGATTGCGTCCAACGGCACGTCAACGGCATCGTTGAGATAACGCGTGGCTTCTGCCATGCCGTTACCCTGCAACAACGCTTTAAGGTCGCTGTAGCGGTCACCCAAACGGCGACCTAAATTCACCACACCGTCGGCCTTCACGATGCCGTAGCTGCGTTGACCTTTATAAATAAAGCTTGCGAGTTTCATTGTTCTTTCCTGAAAACTTAAACGAGGAAGTTGCCCAGAATCAGCAGCGAGATAGAGACGTTGATCGCCCCGCCAATACGCGTCGCAATCTGAGCGAATGGCATCAGGCTCATGCGGTTACCTGCGGTCAGAATCGCCACATCGCCCGTTCCGCCTTGTCCGCTCTGACAGCAAGAGACGATGGCGACATCAATCGGGTGCATACCAATCTTTTTACCGACAAAGAACCCGGTAGCCACCAGCGCAGAGACGGTGCTGATAATCACCAGCAGGTTGCTAACGGTGAACGCGTTGACCAGTTCCTGCCACGGCGTAATCGCCACGCCAACGGCGAACAGAATTGGATAGGTAACGGAGGTCTGGAAGAATTTGTAAACCACCTGCGAGCCTTCCAGCAAACGAGGTGACGCGCCGTTGCACAGTTTGACCAGCACGGCCATAAACAGCATGCCGACCGGGGCTGGCAGGCCAATCAGCTTGTGACCAAGCATACCCAGCATATAGAGCAGCACAGCCAGCAACGCGCCGGAGGCAATCGTGGTCACGTCCGCTTTACCGGAGAACGCCGGTTGGGAAGCCGTCGCATCAGCATTCGCACGGTTTGGCATCAGTTGGCCTTCGCCGGTCAGATGCGGGTAGCGTTTACCAAGCTGGTTCAGGCAGCCGGAGATGATAATGGCGGTTAAGCCACCAAGCATGACCATCGGCAGTACGCGACCGAGCGCGACGCCCTGATCCATATGCAGCAACGTGGCGTATCCGATGGAAAGCGGTATTGCGCCCTCACCGACGCCGCCTGCCATAATCGGCAGAATGATAAAGAAGAAGATCTGGAACGGTTCAAGACCGAGCGCCATGCCCACGCCCATTCCGACAAGCATGCCGACGATTTCGCCGCACAGCATCGGGAAGAAAATGCGCAGGAAGCCCTGAATCAGCACCGTGCGGTTCATACTCATGATGCTGCCGACAATAATGCAGCAGATATACAGATAGAGAATGTTGGTGGATTTGTAGAACTTGGTGGTGGACTCCACGACCACATCAGGCAGCAGGCCGTAGTAAACCATCGCCGACGGGATGAAGGTGGCGCAAATCGCCGCCGCACCGAGCTTGCCAACAATCGGCAGGCGCTTACCGAACTCGCCGCAGGCGAAGCCGAAGAAAGCGAGCGTCGCAACCATCACCACAATGTCGCTCGGCAGCTTGCCGCCCAGGCAGTCGATAGCAATCAGCACGCCAGCTAATACAAACAGCGGCAGCGGAATGATCCCTACTTTCCAGGTATCCATAATGTGCCACCAGCGCTCTTTGAGCGTCGGCCGCTGAATATCTATCGGATCGTGCGTTACAGAGAAAGAATCGTCAGTAGTGCTCATCATTAAGCCTCTTGGTTATTTGTGCATTAAGCTTAAAGTTGTCAGCGCGGGCTTTATGTGAGGAACGGCATATTAAAACCGAAGTTTTAATGGCCTCTATGGTTTTAATGGTTTCTTTTATTGAATGTGATTAATGACTTATTTATTGCCGTGGTTTTAATGGTTTCTTTTCCAGAATGAACAAATGAATAACATTTATTTGTTTTATATTAAACGTTCGTCTAATTCTTAAAATGCTTTTGCAATAAGCGCTGTGCAAGGGATCACAAGTTTTGGGCAAAGCCTAATCCTGTCAAAAAAAAGATGATATATTCACCTAACCCGTTAATACCGCGCGTGATAGTTATGAAGGTTTCGTTTCAGATTAAGTTATTTATTTCGCTGGTGGCTTTCTTTTCAGTGCTGTTTGCATTGCTGGGTGGATATTATTATGTCGACGTCAGCAGACAACTTTATCAAGAAATGAGCACTCGGGCGAAAATACAAGCAGAAGAAATTGCGCTTATTCCTACTTTGCGTAAAGAGGTTGAAGAAAAAGATATCAAAGCGATCCATGCTTTTATGCATCAAATAGCGGATCACAGCGACGCCAGTTTTATTGTGATTGGGGATAATAACGGTCGGCACCTGTTTCATTCTGCTTTTGAGGATCGCGTGGGGACCACCCTGGTTGGCGGCGACAACGCCGAAGTGTTGCAGGGCAAAAACATCACCACCATCCGTAAAGGTGGTTTAGGGATTTCGCTGCGCAGTAAAGCGCCTGTTTTCAACGATGCCGGACAGGTCGTGGGCATCGTCTCGGTGGGCTATCTCACCAGCTATCTCGATACCATTACCGTCAGCAAAGTGGTGAATATCCTGATCGCGGCCGTGCTGCTGCTTATCGCCCTGTTTATCTTCTCGTGGTATTTCACCCGCAGTATAAAAAAGCAGATCTTTTCGCTCGAGCCGCGCGAAATTGGCCTGCTGGTGCGCCAGCAAAAAGCGATGATGGAGTCAATCTACGAAGGGGTGATCGCCATCGACGCGCATTTGCGGATCGAAGTGATCAACCAGGCCGCGCGACAATTGCTGGGCTTACAGCATCCGGCGCGCGAACTGCGTGGGCAATTGATTAGCGAGGTTATCAACCCGGTGTCGTTCTTCACGCCGCAAACGATGCTGGCGAAAGACACGCACGATGAGATCTGCCGCTTTAACGATCTCACGGTGATCGCCAGCCGGGTGCGGATCATGCTGGAGGATTCGCTTCAGGGCTGGGTGATCACCTTTCGCGATCGCAATGAGATCGACTCGCTCAGCGCCCAACTGAGTCAGGTAAAACGTTATGTCGACAACCTGCGCATCATGCGTCATGAGCAGTTGAATCGCATGACGACACTTTCCGGCATGTTGCATATGGGCCGTTATGAAGAGGCGATTGGCTTTATTCAGGCGCAATCGGAACATGCGCAGGAGCTGCTGGATTTTATCTCTTCGCGGTTCAGTTCACCCACGCTGTGCGGTCTGCTGCTCGGGAAATCCGCGCGGGCGCGCGAGAAAGGCGTTGAGCTGAATTTCGATCCCGCCTGTCGCATGGAGAAACCTTTCGCCCCGCTTCACGAAGCCGAGCTGATCTCCATTATTGGTAATTTACTGGATAACGCTATCGAAGCCACACAGCGCGCGCCGCTCCCGCATGAGCCGGTAGAAGTGCTGATAAAACTTAATGAGCGTGAGCTGATTATTGAGGTAGCGGATCAGGGAGTGGGCATTAAACCGGACATCCGCGAACGGATATTTGAACGCGGCATTACCACCAAAACACGTGGCGATCACGGTATTGGCCTGTACCTGATCGACAGTTATGTCACCCAGGCTGGCGGCGCCATAGAAGTTGCCGATAACTCGCCTCGGGGCGCTATTTTCTCACTCTTTATTCCCGCCACGGGAATCGCTCGACGCCCCGCTCAGGAACTGGAAGATACAGACTATGCAACATGAACATATCGACGTATTGATTGTTGAAGATGAGAACGAACTGGCACAGCTTCACGCTGAGCTTATCAGCAAACACCCGCGCCTGCGGCTGGTGGGCATTGCCTCGTCACTCGCCGATGCGCAGGCCAAGCTCACCCGCTTGCAGCCGCAGTTGGTTCTGCTGGATAACTATTTGCCGGACGGTAAGGGCATTACGTTAATCAGCAACCCCCTGCTGATGCCCGCGAATTGCTCCATCATTTTCATCACCGCCGCCAGCGATATGGATACCTGTAGTCTGGCGATACGCAACGGTGCATTCGATTACATTCTGAAGCCCGTTTCCTGGAAACGGCTCAGCCAGTCGCTCGAGCGCTTTGTGCAATTTGCCGAACAACAGCGCATCTGGAAGATTGTTGACCAGCAAAATGTCGATTCTCTTTACCAGCTTCAGGCCAAAAATTACCGGCAGGATAACGGCAGCAAAGGGATTGAAGAGAATACGCTGGCGCGGGTACAGACGCTGTTTAACGACCAGGCCGAGCACTGTTTTTCGGTGGATGACGTGGTGAGCGAAACGGGATTGAGCAAAACCACGACGCGGCGCTATCTGGAGCACTGCGTCGAAGCGGGTTTTCTGAATGTGGAAATGCTCTACGGAAAGATTGGGCATCCGCGCAGAATGTACAAACGCGCAGAGGCGTGATGGTGCGGTGTGAACCCCTGCTCCTCACCTTCTCCCCAAAGAGAAAGAAGGAACCGCCCGGAGCCGTCGTTTCCCCCTCACCCCTGCCCTCTCCCAAAGGGAGAGGGAGAAAACACCAGGAAGAGCGTTAACGTGAAAGAGCAAACCATCTCCTCTCACAGAGGGAGATAACAGAGAGAAGCAGATAACCATCTCCCTCTCCCAAAGGGAGAGGGAGAAAACACCAGGAAGAGCGTTAACGTGAAGGAGCAAGCCGTCCCCTATCACCGAGCGAGAGGGGGAAAACAGAGGGAAGCAAAAAATCGTCCCCTCTCCCTGTGGGAGAGGGTTAGGGTGAGGGCAGCAGCCCGCACTTACTTCAGCACATACCCATACAGCCGCTTAATTCCATCGGCATCTTTCTCGCTGTAAACGCCCTGGAGTTCTGGCGAAAAGCCAGGTAACACATTAATGCCCTCTTCCAGCGCCAGGAAATAACGCTGTACCGCCCCGCCCCAGACTTCTCCGGGCACAACGCACAACACACCCGGCGGATACGGCAGCGCGCCTTCTGCGGCAATACGCCCTTCAGCCTGGCTGATACGCACCAGCTCCACGTTGCCGCGAATGTACTCCTGGTTGGCATCCTGCGGGTTCATCACCACCGCCGGGAAATCCGCTTTACGGAACATCGCTTTTTGCAGATCTTTGACGTTAAAACTAACGTACAGATCGTGCATCTCCTGGCAAAGCTCACGCAGGGTGTAATCGCGATAACGCACCGGATATTTATTGAAGACGCTCGGTAAAACGTCTGCCAGCGGCGTGTCGTCTTCGATGTGCTGTTCAAACTGCCCCAGCATCGCCACCAGCTGTGCCATTTTTTCGGCACTTTCCGCAGGCGTGAGCAGGAAAAGGATCGAGTTGAGATCGCATTTTTCCGGCACGATGCCGTTTTCACGCAGATAATGCGCGAGGATCGTCGCCGGAATGCCAAAATCGGTGTAATCGCCGGTTTCAGCGTCGATACCCGGCGTGGTCAGCAGCAGCTTGCAGGGATCAACAAAATACTGCTCGCTGGCATACCCCTCAAAGCCGTGCCACTTTGCGCCTGGCTCAAAGCTAAAGAAGCGGCGTTCGCTGGCAATGGCGTGCGTCGGATGATCCTGCCACGGACGCCCTGCTACCACAGGCGGAATAAAGGGTTTGATCATCTTACAGTTTGCCACGATCGCCTTACGCGCCTCGATCCCTAGCTCGACGCATTCCGCCCATAGTCGGCGTCCACTCTCGCCTTCATGGATTTTGGCGTTGATATCCAGCGAGGCAAACAACGGATAAAACGGGCTGGTCGAGGCGTGAAGCATAAACGCGTTATTCAGACGCTTATGGGGACAAAAGCGCGCCTGGCCACGAATGTGATTGTCTTTCTTGTGGATCTGCGACGTTTGCGAGAAACCTGCCTGCTGCTTGTGCACCGATTGGGTCACAAATATGCCCGGATCGTTTTCATTCAGTTCCAGCAACAGCGGTGAGCTATCGGCCATCATAGGGATAAACTGCTCGTACCCCACCCACGCCGAATCAAACAGAATGTAGTCGCACAGATGGCCGATCTTGTCGATCACCTGACGGGCGTTATAAACGGTGCCGTCGTAGGTACCGAGCTGGATCACGGCCAGGCGGAACGGTCGCGCATCCTGTGCCTTTTCAGGAGCGACTTCGTTGATCAGTTCGCGCAGGTAGGCATCGTCAAAACAGTGCTCATCAATACCGCCAATAAAACCAAACGGGTTGCGCGCTGCTTCCAGATAGACCGGCGTCGCGCCAGCCTGAATCAACGCGCCATGATGGTTAGATTTGTGATTATTACGATCGAATAACACCAGGTCACCGCGCGTCAGCAGCGCATTGGTGACAACTTTATTGGCCGCAGATGTTCCGTTAAGCACAAAGTAGGTTTTGTCTGCGTTGAAAACTTTCGCCGCAAATTTTTGCGCATCTTTCGCAGAACCTTCGTGAATCAATAAGTCACCCAGTTTCACATCAGCATTGCACATATCGGCGCGAAACACGTTCTCGCCAAAGAACTCAAAGAACTGCCGCCCTGCGGGGTGTTTTTTAAAAAAGGCACCGTGCTGATGGCCTGGACAGGCAAACGTGCTGTTATCCATCGCAACATACTGACTCAGGGTGTCAAAAAATGGCGGCAACACGTTCTCTTCATAACGACAGGCTGCGGCTTCCAGTTCCAATAACTCCTGGGCGTTACCGCTTATCACTGCCACCACGCCATCCGGAACCTCAACAGGCTCAGACGAGAAGATAAAGACCGGAAGCTGGAACCCTGTGCGTTTCAGTAACGCCAGAATACCGCTGCGGCTTTGCGCGACCGTCATAATGACCGCGGCGACATCCGTAAAATCGGTGTTGTCCAGCGTCACCACGTCCCGATGGGTGGAAAGCGCGGAAACCAGCTCATGGCTGACGGCAATTTTTAATGATTTCATATGCACAAATACCCGTTTCAGGGGAGTGAAAAACCCCGGACAGTTTAATCTGCCCAACGAAGGTGTCTGACTGGAACGTCGCTCCGATCGCCAGACATCAGTAAAATCAGAACGCGTCTGGTTTTACTGATGTCCTGCAAAGAACAGGCGTTACCCTCACCGCATGATGAGAGTAGGATAGAAAGTGCTGGTACGGACAGAGCTAAGCGCAGTGGCAAACGTCATCATCAGTGGCAGCTCCGTATCCGTGAGGGGAAAATTTGCGCAATCATGTCACCTTTTATTTTTGGGTGCAAGGAAGAATCCTTATGCACAGCGTGCGCCCAAAGATCGCCATGGAACGCCATCTCCATGTCATAATAATGCAATATCAATGATTAAATAGTGGGAGTGTATTTTGGTTATTGGACCGTTTATCAACGCCGGAGCGGTGTTGCTGGGTGGCGTCCTGGGCGCCGTTTTAAGCCAGCGATTACCGGAACGTATTCGCTCATCCATGCCCTCCATTTTTGGTCTGGCCTCGCTGGGCATCGGCGTTTTGCTGGTGATCAAATGCGCTAACCTACCGGTGATGGTCCTGGCAACGCTACTGGGCGCACTGGTTGGCGAATTTTGCTATCTGGAAAAAGGGATTAGCGGTGCGGTGGGCAAAGCCAAAAATCTGATATCCCGCCCGGGCAAAGCCAAAAACGACTCCCACGAGACGTTTATTCAAAATTACGTGGCGATCATTATTCTGTTTTGCGCGAGCGGAACGGGGATTTTTGGCTCCATGCAAGAGGGGATGACCGGCGACCCCAGTATTTTGATTGCTAAGGCGTTTCTTGATTTCTTCACCGCGACCATTTTCGCCACGACGCTCGGCATTGCGGTTGCCGCAATTTGTGTTCCGATGCTGGCCATTCAGCTCGCTCTCGCCAGCTGTGCCACGTTGATTTTGCCGTTTACTACGCCCGCGATGATGGCGGACTTTACTGCAGTTGGCGGCTTGCTGCTGCTGGCAACCGGTTTGCGCATCTGCGGGATTAAGATGTTTGCGGTGGTGAATATGCTGCCCGCGCTGGTACTCGCCATGCCGCTTTCCGCCCTCTGGACCCACTTTTTCGCTTAAGTGGTCAACAAACTGGTGAGAGAGTGTGCAGTCTGTAGCGGAAATGACAAATTTCGTTGACGAAAAGAGGCGAATCGGGTTTAATGCGCCCCGTTGCCCGGATAGCTCAGTCGGTAGAGCAGGGGATTGAAAATCCCCGTGTCCTTGGTTCGATTCCGAGTCCGGGCACCACTTATTTAGAAAAACCAGCCTTAGGGCTGGTTTTTTGCTTTCTGGATTCCGGGATTTCTGGTCTTGTCGACCACTGACTTCATCACCCTGCCTTTCCCGCCAGCCACAAAGCCTGTGTCTACAGATCTTCACACTCTCCATAAACACTGTTTCCTTCATGAATACTGGCAAGATAACTGTGTCTGATCGCCTGTGTGTCGCTCAGGTATCCGTTGTTTTTCGCGTGGCAAAATAATGCGCTGGCGTGCTGCCCATCGTTTTTTTGAACATGGTGATAAACGCGTTAACCGACTCATAGCCCAGATTAGCCGCCACGTTTTGCACCGATATCCCACTTGCCAGCTCACGAAGCGCAATGATCAAATGCAGCTGCTGACGCCATCGCCCGAAAGTCAGGCCGGTCTCACGCAGCATTAAACGTGCTAATGAACGTTCGCTGAGCGCTAGCCGCTTCGCCCAGGTAACTATGCGACAGCGGGAGAGACAAAAGTCGCCATTATCGATGCGCAGAGTTTCTGGGTGGTGGGCTATTTTGAGGAGACCAAGCTGCGACATATCCACGTTGGGAACACCGCGCAGATTTCGCTGATGGGATTTGATCCGATCATCACGGGGCATGTGGAGAGTATCGGACGGGGGATTGGTGACAGCAATGACGAGACCGGTGGGCTGGGACTGCCGGAGGTTAATCCCACGTTTAACTGGGTACGCCTGGCGCAGCGAGTGCCTGTACGTATTCAGTTAGATGCGTTACCTGAGGGGATTGTGTTAGTGGCAGGATTATCTGCGAGCGTTTCCATCATGCCTTAAGAGTGCTTATCAACGGGCAGCAAATCACTCTTCGCACTCCGGCAATTTCTTCGCCAACAGCTGCGACCAGATGGCGGCCCAATCCGAACCATGCGCCATGTTCCTGACCACTTCAACCTGACTACAATGCCCACCAACTGCACGCTGAAAGCGTTGCGTGACCTCAGGCGTCACGGTTTTATCGGCATCGCCGCTGAAGTGGAGTTGTGGCATTTTTTGGAGGGCAGAAGCACGGTCGATGGCGCTGACGGCATCGGGCATCGCGCTCACATGATGCGTCGCATTCACATACGCCACGTCCAGATTTCCCGCCACGGTGCGTAACGAACGAACATCGGTACGGCGTTCAGCCAGTATGGCGGCAATATTGCCGCCGCCGGAATAACCGATCAGTTCAAGCTTCACGCCGGGATATTGCTTCACAAAGTGATTGAGTACGTCATTCATGGCATCAATGACTGAGGGTGAAAAACGGTCGTTTGTCCACACGCTCGTTTCGCAATGGGCAGGTAACGGCGGACCGATAAACTGGCAAGGGCGCGCAATATACAGCACGTTTTGATTTTTATCCGCAGCAGCCAGCGTTAATCCGATCGGATTTCGTGGCGTGGGGTCATCTGAAGGCTGCGTGCGACTCTTCCATGCAAATCCATCGCCCTCGATATAGACACGCAGTAAATGAACCGGAGGGGTAATGCGGGACCAGGTAGCAATCAAAAATGTTTTTGTTTGGATGTCATTTCTGCTCAGCCCGGAATGCTGAGCAATATCTTTTGCGGCAATGCGCGAATCGTCAGAAACACAGCCCGCTAATAAAAAAGATAAACTAATCAATAAGCCGCCGAAGAATATATCATGTTTTATTCTCATACCCTGAATTACCTTAAGCCAAATCAATAACATTATAAAAAATGTGGAATTATTTCACCAAGAAATAATTAAGCAAAACTTATTGTTTTTTGCAACAAACTGTATATTCTCCGCCCGAATAATATCGGATTAATCCGAAGATTATCTCATTTGCATTTTTACAACTATCGCAACCTTGTGACGGCTCACCATGAAAAAAAAATATCTCAGCCAGCTGATCTCCTTGCTGGTGGCTTCGACAGCAGCACAGGGGCTGCTGACCACCCATGCTTTAGCAGTCTCTGGTACAGTTATCGACTCAGCATTCACCAGCATTAATGTTGCCGGCACAAATGACTCGCTGCATATCACCGACACGGGCTCGATTACTGGCGCGCCGACCACAGCATTAACCGTGGAACAGAATGCCACATTAGCAACGCTGCTTAATGATGGCACCATCAGTGATGACGGTACTAACGGTAATAATTATGACGTTAACATCGTTCAGATTAATGGCACGGTAACGACATTCGAAAATACCGGGACGATCTCGAGCATTAATCAGTATCACTACGGCAGCATAGTCGCAGTAGGCGCATCAGGTGAAATTGATAATTTCACGAATAGCGGCACGATTAAAAACGCGCCTGATAATTTTAATCCAGGCATGAACAATACCGGTGCTGTCGCGAATATTGGTTATATTAAAACGCTGACTAACACTGCTGATGGTAAGATTACCGGATATACTGGCATCAACAACCAGGGCAGAATAGATACGTTATTAAATGCAGGCGTGATTACCTCCGACACGGGTAATTATGGAATGATGATGGGAGATAATGCCGCCATTTATAATAATATGAATAGCAGCATTGGCACATTGCATAATACCGGTACCATTCAATCCATTTCCCGTTATAGTCATGATGGTGGCGGAATCTTTAACTTTGGTACGATTGATACCCTTATCAATGATGATAAAATCATTGGGGGTTCATTCGGTATTCAAAACTATGGTGTGATTGGTACTCTTGAGAACAACGGTAAGATTACCGCAACTAACTTTGGTATTTATGCAAGCACCTCTAATACAACCTCTATTGGCACGATAGCTAATAATGGTGAAATCAGCGGGGCGAACTACGGAATTTTAATTTCGAGTTATGGCCAAAGTCTGGAAACAAATATTATCAACAATGGGTTACTGAGCGGTAAGGAAGATGCGCTTTATCTCAGCGACAACAACTCATCTTCCCTTGGTAATGTTACGTTAACCAACAGCGGTGTGGTTGCGGGTAATATTAATGCCAATAACACTTCACCGTTAAAAATTAATGGTGGAACCACCACCATGGGCACATTGACCGGCCTGAACGGCATTGGGACGATTACCAGTACCCGCTCTAACGTGGAATTTGGTACCGGCTCACTGCTGCTTAACGACAATGTTGTCGCCAGTACTGTTGTCAACAATGCCGCCTCATTGCAGGTGAATAACAGCATTACTGTGACGGGTGATTACCATCAGAAAGCCGCTGCCACGCTTATCTCGGGTATCTCTGATTTGGCGATTTCCAGAACCGACCTTATGGCCGAGACCGGCTATGGTCGCCTGAATGTCAGCGGCAACGCCACGTTTGATCAAGGTTCCAGCGTCAATCTGGTACGCACGGGAAATACCTATAAATTCGCGGAAGGTCAGCGCTATGTGGTGGTGAATGCCACGGGTGCCGGGACGGATTACAATGCGGATAAACTGAACTATAAAGCCATCGGCTACCGTGGTGCGGTACAAGGTTCTGTCTTCGATGATGGCGAGAATAAAGCGCTGGTCTTAACCGTTGGTGCTGAGCAGACAGTCACTCCGCCTGTCGTCACACCGCCGGTGGTAACCCCACCCGTTGTCACGCCTCCCGTTGTGAAACCGCCGGTGGTAACACCTCCTGTTGTGACGCCACCTGTTGTGACGCCACCTGTTGTGACGCCACCTGTTGTTACGCCGCCAGTCATCACACCACCGGTTGTAACACCACCGGTTGTGACACCTCCGACGCAGCCAACTCAGCCGGATCGCGGTTTGGCGACGATTCCAAGCGCTACCGCATCACTCGGCGGTCTGGGGAACTACACCGGGATTGCATCTCCGCAATTACTGGAGCTTTTCAATGCCTCGCTGGCGATTGACAGCAAAAGTGAAGCGAACCGCGTAGGCGAGAGTTTGTCTCCGGGTCAAAACATCAACACCAGTTCAGCCGCTGCGGTGGCAACGTCGACCGCTCAGGCCGTGGTAGGTGCGCACATTGATGCAGTCCGTAATCCAGCCAACTCCGGTACCAGCGGCGTGGCGACGGGTGATGACTACGCCAGCAACTGGATTGTCTGGGGTCAACCATTCGGCGGCTATGCGCGTCAGGACAGCACGGCCGAAGTCAGTGGTTACAGCGCGAAGTTTGGTGGCCTGATCATGGGTGCGGATCGTTCGCTGGGCGACGACTGGCGTTTGGGTGCGGCGGTGAACTACAGCAATACGTCTGTTCACGGTAAAGGAAACCTGAACGGAAATACGTCGACGGCTGATAACTACGGCGTCATCGGTTACGCCGGCTTCACGGGCGATCCGTGGTATCTGAACTTGTCGGCGGGTGTGAACCGTCAGAACTACACCTCCGTTCGTCGCGCGGATTTCACCGGTTTCTCCGGCGCTGCGCAGGGTAAATTCAACGGTCAATCGGTCACACTGCAGACTGAATTCGGCTATCCGCTAACGCTGCAAGCTGGCGTGGTTCTGACACCGCTTGCCAGCCTGACTTACGGCTATCAGCACGTTGATGGATATAAAGAGACGGGCGGAAACGGTATGGCGCTGGATGTGGGCAGCAGCCATGCGCAGTCCGTCGTGAGCGATATCGGTGCGCGTATCGAGAAAACCTTCGCGACCGGTCTTGGCAATCTGACGCCATTCGCCCAGGTGACGTGGTTGCATCAGTACGATGATCGCCAGGTCAGCAGCCGCGCGTCCTACGCCGCTGATACGGTTGGTGAAACCAGCTTTACGACCAAAGGTGCATCGCCAGTGGAAGACATGGCTGGCGTCGCGATCGGCAGCACGCTGTATGAAGCGAACGAGCTGAACCTCGATGCTCGCTACGATCTGCAAGTGGGAGAGCGCTATCAGGCGCATACCTTCAGCCTGCGTCTGCGCAAAATGTTCTAAGTCATATGATGAACAAACGGGGCCTGAAAAGGGCCCCGTTTTTTTATGTACTGCAAAAGATTGAGTTTTTCAGTTAGCGGGTCGATAGTTATCGTTTTTCTCATACGAAAAACGATATGAACGCTTCAGCACTCAATCCTTATTTAAAAATCGGCGCGCTGCTCTTGCTCGTCATTCTGGTTTATACGGGAATGCTCACCGGCGACAGAGCCACATGGCTGATGGAAGTCACGCCGGTCATTATCATTGTGCCACTTCTGCTCGCAACCCATCGACGCTATCCGCTCACGCCCCTGCTCTATACACTCATTTTCTTTCACGCGATCATTTTGATGGTTGGCGGCATGTACACCTACGCCAAAGTACCGATCGGTTTTGAGGTTCAGGAGATGTTTAATCTGAGCCGTAATCCGTACGACAAGCTGGGGCACTTTTTCCAGGGTCTGGTGCCTGCGCTGGCGGCTCGCGAGATCCTGCTGCGAGGCGGCTATGTTAATGGCCGCAAAATGACGGGGTTTCTGGTGTGCTGTATTGCCCTGGCGATCAGCGCCACGTATGAGCTGATTGAATGGTGGGCGGCACTTGCCATGGGGCAAGGCGCGGATGATTTCCTCGGTACGCAGGGTGACCCGTGGGATACGCAATCAGATATGTTCTGCGCCCTGCTCGGCGCGCTGACCACCGTGCTGGTGCTTAGCAGATATCACCAGCGACAACTGGCGCGCCTTCCCGGCTGACACCGCGACGCACAAGCCGCTTCACGGCGGCTTGTTGGTATTTATTGTCAGCAACGTTACGTTATTCAAGCCGAAAGTCGTTTTAAACAACGCCAGAAATAAGATGCACTGGCTGAAGCGGCTTGCGCAGCGGCTGATTATGTAATCGCGCATACCGAGGTTCTTGTTGCGCCGCTGGCGATAAAAACACAGTATTATTTTTAATGCTCAGGTGACCGTTATCAAAAAGCTTATGTAAATCGGCCGTTAAAACAATACCGTTCTCAAGCGTATAATTGACCTTAGTGGCATGACTGATAATGTGGCAAGCTTCCAGCGCCAGCGTGCAACCGGTAATTGCGCACTTATTTTCCCAGTTCACCAGGATCTTTTTTCGGAATACTTCCTGCCCACGGCGGACTTTAACCATTTGCATACCATCTTCACGAAACGCTGCAGGCTCAGCATACTGTTCTGTCACTTCAAGCAACTCACTCAGAATCGAAACCGCAGGGTGTTCAAGCGGAGCCTGGAACGTCGCCCCCTGACGGCAGAAATGCTGTTTAAAAATACCGAGGCGTTTGTCCCCGTAAATATCGGGTAGCTGTGCATTGAGGATCGTCTCATCGAGCCGAATAAAGCCTTCACCGGGGGTAATATTGTTTAATTCAAATCTGAGAGGATAAATGCTGGCCGGTTCCTTATAATGCCCTACGATCTCGTAGAGACCGCAAAGCTTATACTCCTCCTGTCCTTCAGGATGTTGAATCACAAAAACACAATCGCCCTTTTTAACGCGATGCCATGTCGACTCGCGCCCGACTCCATAGCCCTTTTCAAACTCAAAATCATTTCTATTTGCCGGGCCGTGGTAAGCGTAAAAATAATTCATACTCAAATCCCTATTATTTATAATAACAATAGTATCGGCAGCATTATTTATATATTTAGGATCTGAGCTTAAGACGGCGTTATCAGCGAACGTGGAGGTATTTAACGAATCATTACCCATCTCCAGCCCAAAAGGACAGTGAAAGCTACGATGGTGATGATCGCCGCAATATGTAATGCAAAGTCCAGCGGATGCACCTCAATCGGATGGCAAAACGACAGCAGCGTCAGCGCCATAAAAGCGACGCCCGCGCCCGCTGACGCCAGGCTGCGCAGCGGATGCAATGAACGGGTGCGGCGCAAATAGCCAATCACCAGCGCGATCATCGGGGTGCTGACCACCAGCATAAAGGTGTAACAGCTCGCCTCTGCATGAGGGTTCACGGGTGATGCCTGACTCAAACTGAACATCACACATCCCAGCCACAGCACCAGCAGTGGCACAAACCAACGCCAGCTCAACGGTCGTCGCCCGGCAATGCTGGTTAAAAAGGCGTTGCCGATCGCCATCATCCCGATGACGAAAGTCAGCGACAGTTGCAATGTGGCTACCAGCGCTCCGGACTGGCTCCAGTCGGTCGCCACGCGTTGCACCAGCAGGCTGGTTAACCACCCGCACGGCAGCGCCATCAGCGTCCACGCCAGCACGCGCCAGCCTGCGTGCCAGGGTCGTTTAACCGGTAGCGCTTGCTGGCTTAGTTTTTCGATAAACAATTCATGATTGGTCATGATTCGCTCCCATCCGGCGAAGATTCGTTAATGCTCTGTGTAATAAAGATTTCACGGCTGACAGGCTCAGATTGTGGCGCTTAGCTGCCTCGGCGAGCGTCATTTCCTCGATGTGGATATGCTGCACAATCAGGCGCTGACGAGAAGGCAGCCGGTCTAATATGCGCGACAGCTCTTCCTGAATGTCCTGATGTTCTGAATCATCCCGCGCAGCATATTCCGAGAACGGTGCATCGACTGTCGTTTCCCGTCGCTGAGAGCGTCCGCGATGGCGAAGCGCATCGATCGCTCGCGCCTGCGAAATCGCCATCAGCCACGGCAAAAAAGGACAGGCGGGATCGTAAGTATGGCGCACCCGATGGACCGTCAAAAGGACATCCTGAATGACATCTTCGACCAACACCGGATCGGACACCTGCTTGCGCACTATCGCCCGGATCGCCGGAACAACGGCGCGCAATAGCTGCGTATAAGCGTCACGATCCCCCGCCTGGGCTTTTACCATCAGCGCGGGCCATGCTTCGCGCGGCGCAAAAACGTTATCCATATTTCGCCATGACATTTACCTCATGCTTTTTTGCCAGAAGCCCGATCCAGAGCGGTGACCACAATCGACGGCGTCAGCACCTGCGGCAATACTTTTGGCGCGCTTCCGTCCGCCGGGTACACCACATATAACGGCAATCCACCCTGCCCGAACGTATTCATCGCGTCATCGATATCGGCGTTAAACGAGGTTGAATCAGCCACCATATAGACCGTTCCCGTGCGCGCCATGGCCTGTTTCACGGCCTGAGTGGATAAAGAGGTACGGTCATTGACCTGACAGGTGATGCACCACGATGCGGTGAAGTTCACAAAAATTGCTTTGCCGTGGCCGCGCATTTCCGCCACATTCTGCGGCGACCATTTCACCGGACTGACATTTTCAGCACGCTGCGTGGCCGTTTGCGCTTCACCCGCTTTCATGACATTCGGCAATGGCGCAATCGCGACGGCAAAAAATGCCACGGTGAATGCCAAAAGTATCTTGTAAGACTGCCCCTGATAGCGTCTGCGCTGAGCGATACCGTACAGCCAGGCGGCAAAACTGACGATCACCGCACAGGCCAACAGCGCCGCCAGCGCTGTGGTTCCGGCCTGCTGCGCCAGAACCCACACCAGCCAGGCAAAGGCACCCAACATCGGAAACGCCAGCCCTTTCTTGAGAAAATCCATCCACGCACCCGGACGGGGTAATCGACGGGCAATCGCCGGGAAGAGCGAAACCAGCGTAAACGGAGCCGCGAAACCGAGCGCTAGCGAGAGGAAAATCGCCAGTGAAACCGCGGGCGGTTGGACCAACGCATAGCCGATAGCCCCCGCCATAAACGGTGCGGAGCACGGCGTCGCAACGATGATAGCCAGCGCACCGGTCAGCGCCGAGCGGACAAATGCACCGCGCCCAAGCGAGATTTCACCTGCTCGCTGCAGGGAAAGTCCAACCTCAAATACGCCGAGAAGATTCAGCGCTGCGCCAAGAATAATCAGCGCCAGAATGGAAATCACCAGCGGCGACTGGAGCTGGAATCCCCATCCCACGGCGGTTCCACCGGCGCGCAGCGCCAGCAAAACGGCCGCCAGCGCCATCATGGTAAAAATCACCCCCGCTAAAAAGCCCAGGCCTTCCATCCGCGCGCTGGCGGTATCACCCTGATGGCGCATGATTCCCAGCGCTTTTAAGGAAATGACTGGGAATACGCAGGGCATAAAATTGAGGATAACGCCGCCCAAAAAGGCGGCCAGAATAGCGGTTAACATGGCGAACCTCGATGCGAAATCAGGGTGAATTACGAGTGTGACTTCGCGTATTGCTTAACCGCATCCATCGTTTTCTGAATATGCGCGTCAGGGTTACGGTCAGTGTAGCTCAGCAGAATTTTGCCATCCGGAGCGATGACGAAAGAGGTGCGATCGGAAACGGTTTTGCCGTTCATTTGCATCAATGTTTCGTATTCTGCAGCCACTTTTGCCCCCGGATCGGCGGCCACCGCAAACTTATCGCGGCACTCCAGTTTGGAGAATTCATCAACCTGATCGACATTGCCAGCCGTTACGCCCACCACGGTTGCGCCCAGTTTTTTAAAGTCATCTGTTGCTTCAGCAAAAGCATGCGCTTCGAGCGTGCAGCCTTTGGTAAAGGCGGCCGGGAAAAAGTAGAGCACAACCGGCCCTTTTTGCAGCGCTTGCTGCAGGGAGAAGGTCAAAGGTTTACCGCCCAGCGCGCCCTGCAAACTGAAATCAGGCGCTTTCGCGCCAGCCTCAAGTGCGGCCTGCGCATTCACGGCAAATAAGGAAAAAGTGAGAGCAACTGCAGCGGAGATGATATTCAAACGTTTCATGGTCGGACTCCTCAGGGGGAAATGAGCTATCTGAATAATAGTTCGCCCGGTGTTCCTGAAAAGTTTCGCCCAGCCATAAAAAAACATCCGCAAGGGAGACTTGCGGATGTTCAAGAGAGTCACGCGATGATTCGTTAGAAGCTGACGCCACCACCGAAATACGCGCCGTCAATCAGAGTGTGGTTCGGACGGCCATCTTTGCCATCGACGCTCACGTGGCGATAACCCACTTTAAGCGTCAGCGGTTTAACTGGCGTCCAGCTCACACCACCGTTAGCTTCAACGTAGTTTTTCACGCTGTTGTTCAATCCATCAGGCGCAACATAACCTTCGCCAAACACGCTCACGCTGTCGGTCAGCGCGACATTAAGGCCGCCACCGAACGGGAAGGCCACGCCGTTATCCCCTTTTTTAGGTCCCAGATAAACGGCTTTAGCGCCTGCATTCAGCATGACCGGGCCGACTTCGAAATTATATCCGGCACCCACGCCACCCACCTGAGTACCGTCCTGGGTATTTTTAAGCCAGTGACCTTCCGTATAGATGCCTGAAGAGTCTTTGCCTAATTCCGCATTCAGGTTAGTGAAGTTTTTCCCCTGCTCAATGCCAACGCCCATTGCTAATGCAGAACCAGAAGAAACTGCCAGAATACCCATCAGTACAAAATTAATCTTTTTCATATTAAAGCCTCGTTAAGCAAATTGATTTGGTCGTAAATTAACAATCAAAACGTCAACATGCAAACGTGACTAAATATTGACTCATTATATTTTCATGATGTTTTTTTGTATTAATTCCGTTGCATTTTCTTATTTTAAATTCATCGTCAATGAATTATCTCCAGCTGTTTAGGTTTCATTTAGGTTTATCCCTAAACAAAACCTGAACATCAAAGATTAAACCCTTCGATTTACATTAATTAGGAATTGAATAATTGAGTGAAAAGTCTCAATAATCATATTTTATTACGCGGATTTACACTTCATTAAAAAACAACACCTCTGTAGACCGTGATATTCCCGCTGAGTTCCCTGTCTCGGCGATAAATCATGGGACAAAATTTGGTTTTTTTAATTAATTAAGTCTGAGCGTGAATATACGCTGATGCCAATAAACGGCGGATCGTACACAGGCATCCGCAAGCCAAGCGTGCGGATGCCTGTTACGTACTGTTTTAAAAAGACCTATTTATCTTTCACCACAATTAACGGTTCGATATCACTCTCTTTTTTAATCACCAGCGAATCATCCCCGCGCAAACAGGTCCCGCCGTAATTTCCGCCCACGGTAAAAGTGCAGACCTGAATATATTTGCCGTCCACTTTTGGGAGACACCACAGCTGCTGATAGATATTTTTGCGATCGACAAACTTACCGCTGGATTTATCCAGCAGCTCTTCCTGAGCGCTAATGAGATCGATATTACTGCCGCATCGCCCGGCGATAGGCTTCACCGCATAACCGGTTTTGCTCAGCCGTTCATTGACCTCAAAATCAGTATCCAGCAGATAGCGATGATTCGGAAACAGTTGCCACAGCACCGGCAGAATCGCTTTGTTGCCGGGAATGACCGTCCATAGCGGTTCAAAGACCAGCACTTCCGGGCGCAGCAGCACATCGATTAAACGTACTTCATTCTGTGGATGACCGGTACGAATCGGTACGGCGGCGTATTCAGTTTCGCTGACCTCACGGACCTGTTCGATCGCGGTTTCCCACGCCCAGGTTTTCCACACGCAGTTGACGTGGCGGCCGTCATCATCCACCAGCTGTCCGGCAACATCCCAGCTTAACGTCTCCAGCCCGTGAAGAATTTTGGTCTCAAAGCCTGCCTGCATCAGCGAGCGCTGAATAAATAGCGCGTGATAATCCTCTTCGATGTCATTGTCCTGCATGATGTGAACGAACGGACGCGCATTGCTGTGTTTCCATGCGCCGGTCAGTTCCTCCAGCAAGCCTTCCGCCGGATTATGCCCCGTACCGCGATAACCGTTTTTCACCCACTCTTCGAGGATAAGACCGCCTTCGGTATGGCAGGACGCTGAATCCGCGTTGTATTCGTAAACCTTCAGCCCACGCTCATCCATGCAAAAATCCATACGGCCCGTGATCATATGGTGGCGGCGCCACTGCCAGGAAAGACGCAAGCGCGGCCAGAGGATTTTCGGGATGTCGAAAAGCGCCAGAAGATTATCGTCTTTCAACACTTTGTCGGTGGCGTGCAAATACATGAGATGCAGTTCGTTGGTCGCCTTGATCAGCTCCTGCTCGGCGCTTTCGGTAATAGTGAAATACTGGCAGGGATCTTTATTAATGACGTGACCGTTCGCCCGGACATACGCCTGCTGTAGCGAGTCATTTTCATTGAGCCATTTACCGTCGAACTGGCGTTTGTTTTGCAGTCGCGCGCCGGTAAGGTTAAGTAACTCAGGCTCGATTTGCGGCTGTGGCAAGCTGTGTTCGGTGTCATCGGTCTGGATCATCCAGCCAAGAATGTGGGTATCGGTATAGGTGTCATGCAGCGTATAGCGGCCATTTTCGAATGATAAGCGCAGCTCGCGCGTCCACTGCTGCCCAATCGGCAGCGGCGAATGCAGCACGTTCTGTTCTGCAATACGCACTTTATCGCCCATCAACTGGGTGATGATAGCAACGTGTCCGGTTTCACTGAATTCGCCGTCATTGCGCCAGATGAGCAGCGCGCCAGCGTCTGGTGCTCGCTTTGAACCGTTCGCGAAAGCCTGTAACGGCAGAATGTTGTCATTAACGACCTGGCGCAGAAAGCGCAGCGAGAAAATCTCCCACGCCATGCCAACATCGGTAAAGACATAACCGTAATTGAGAAACAGAAAGCGGCGCGCAAATTCGACGCACTGCCATTTATGCCCCATATATTCGTTGCCAATATAGCTACGAAACTCCGCGTCTTCCGGGTACTGGCGCGGGTCAAGGCTGCTGTAATTCGAGGAGTAAATCGCCACGCCTCCCGGCGCATAACCTAACAACGTCCCAAACGGAGCGTCACTGCTTAACTTTCCTTTACGCATGTATCCAACCTAAACAGGCAGGCGGCAATTTTTGAAGGGTTGTCGTCGTCTGCACAATGTGATTAACCAGACAGAGGTGGATTTATCATACACCTCTGAGTGGCATCATTTAAATTTCAAATTGGCGCAAAATGCCGGACGGCGGGTGGATAAAACGCTGATCAGAAAAGCGGAAAATCTATTGCGCTCGCAACGTTAAAGCGTTCACAAATCTCCTGCTACACTGCCTCAACACATCACGCAAAAGGCAGATCAACATGTCAGACAACAATTACCAGCCACCGAAAGTGTGGGAATGGGAACAGAACGGTAACGGCGGCGCGTTCGCGAATATCAATCGTCCCATTTCTGGCGCCACGCACGAGAAAGATCTGCCCGTAGGGCAGCATCCTTTGCAGCTGTATTCACTGGGTACGCCGAACGGTCAGAAAGTCACAATCATGCTCGAAGAGCTGCTGGCCCTGGGTGTCAGCGAGGCGGAGTACGACGCGTGGTTGATTCGCATTGGCGAAGGCGACCAGTTCTCGAGCGGCTTTGTGGACGTTAACCCGAACTCGAAAATTCCGGCACTTCGTGACCATTCCACGAACCCGCCGACGCGCGTATTTGAATCGGGCCATATTCTGCTGTATCTGGCAGAAAAATTTGGTCACCTTCTGCCAAAAGATCCGGCGGGACGTACCGAAACGCTGAACTGGTTATTCTGGCTGCAAGGCTCCGCGCCGTTCCTCGGCGGAGGTTTTGGTCACTTCTATAATTATGCGCCGGTGAAGATTCAGTACGCGATCGACCGCTTCACGATGGAGGCAAAACGCCTGCTCGACGTGCTTGATAAACAGCTTGCGCGGAGCCGTTACATCGCAGGTGATGAGTACACCATCGCCGATATTGCCATCTGGCCGTGGTTTGGCAGCGTGGTGCTCGGCAACGTTTATAACGCCGCCGAATTCCTCGACGCCGAAAAATACACCCACGTGCAGCGTTGGGCAAAAGCGGTCGCAGAGCGCCCGGCGGTGAAACGCGGCCGTATCGTCAATCGTACCTTTGGCGAGCCATCCGAGCAGTTGCATGAACGCCATGCGGCGAGCGACTTCGATACCCAAACCGAAGACAAACGTCAGGCGTAATGATTGTCCGGGCGGTTTTCCGCCCGGTTAAACGCCAAACCCCGCCTCAAGCAGTATCACTTTTGCTTTCTGTGATTGTAAAAATTCTGCCAGCCGCTGTGCTTTGGGCGTCAGGATCGCAAGTGCATACTGTGCATGGGGGTTAAAGGGTTCAGGAATAGCGAAAACGGTTAACCCCTCCATGTGCCGCATTTTTTTCGCGTAGCTGGCGTACCCAATAAACATCTCCGCCTGCCGAGATTCAATCACCCACTGAGCCGCCATTTTTCCTGGTGGAATGGGAGCAGAGTTGCGCCCGCCGACCAGCGCCAACGCACGTTGTCGCGCGGTATTTCCTTCCGTGCCCATCCGGTTAAACAGTTCCTGCGTATAGTCACCAGAAGGATCGCACCCCACCGTTGAGGTCGCGAGACGCAAGTCTGTACGGTTTAGCAATGAACGCCAGTCGTCGCCGTTGTGCATCACATCGCTGCGCACGGTCAGGCACAGTTTATTGCTGGCAAACGGTACGACAGCCTGCGCGCGTCCGGCCGTCAGCAAAGCCTGCGGGTGCGCCAGATTTGCAGAAGCAAACAGGTCGCATTCTTCCCCCGCGAGAATACGCTCTTGTAAGATTCCGGCTGGGCCAAAATGCGTTTCAACAGGTTCCGAAAAGTGCGCGATAAGTTGCGCCCACACTATCCGCAAACTGCCCGCTGCCAGCACGCGCATCAGTCGATGCCCTTATACGTTGTGCGATAGAAACGCTGGTACCAGTCGTTCGCTACTTTGTGCATATCCACATCTTTGAATTTTTCGGGATAGAGTTTTTTCGCCATCCACAATTCACCGATACCCATTGCTTCCGGCATTGGGTATCCCCAGGCTTTGGCATAATCAGGCATCAGATAGACACGCTGGTTTTTCACCGCATCAATGACCTGCCACTGGGCAGAGTTTTTGATCTCGTCGACTACCGAGGGATAGCGGTCCTGCACAAAAATGACCTGCGGGTTCCATGCAATGACTTGCTCCATCTCCACCGTTTTGAATCCTTGAAGCGTCGCTGCTGCCACATTTATTGCGCCGGCATGTGCCATCATCAGGCCCGTGTATTTTCCAGAACCGTACGTCGTCAGTTCTGGATTCGCCATGTAGGCGCGAATACGTTTTTGTTCAGGAATATCTTTCAGGCGATCGCTGACCCTTTTGCGGCCTTTAACCGTCGCGTCGATCAACGCTTTTGCTTCCTGAGGTTTATTGACGATCTCACCGATCAGCGTAATGCCTTCGCGCAGCCCCTGATCGTAGGCCTTTTCTTCATCAGTCAGCGTTGGATTCATTTTGGCTTTCTCGCCCGCAGCATCATGGCGCAGCGAAATGGCCACCACGGGAATGCCTAAACTGCTGATCTTGTCGATCATCTCCTGCGGTGCGTAGTTGGTCACAAACACCACCTGCGGATGCAGCGCGATGAGTTTTTCAGGATCAACGTGAGTGAGATCGCCAAGCGTCGCTTTTTGGTTTAGCTCCGGCGCAAGGCGCACGTAACCCTCTCCAAGCTGTTGCTTCCAGTTCGCCAGAATCCCGACGATTTTGTCGGTAGCGTTCATTTGCACCAGCAAATTCAGGGTCTGATGCTGGAGAACCACTACACGATCCACTTCATCAGGAATTGTCACCTGACGTCCGATCTGATCCGTTATCTGCCGCGCGGCCTCCGATGATAACGATAGATAAATCAGTAAAATAAAAACTGCTCCCCGCCATAATTGTTTTTTCATCATGTCCTCATTTTTCGTTATGCAAATTATTATATAACGAATCAACTAAAACGTCGTGCCCCTCTTCGGGAGTAGCGAATTTCGCTCTAAATTTGGATTAAATACCCGGCGGGATCGCGCTGGGCACTCACTAAAATGCGGGTTTTCTTTATAACCGGAACACCGTCATGAAGTTCGAAGCTTTTCCCGGGATCAAGCAGTTAATCCACTGGGTCATTAATAACGAATCCGTTATCGTGCAGGGGATCGCCAATCTGTTTGGCGCTATTTTTCTTTTATTCGTAGGGCTTTTTATCGCCCGCGTCACCAGCAGCGGATTTAAAAAATTACTCTTAAGTCGCCACGTCGATAAAACCATTACCCAGTTTTGCAGCGCACTGTTGCGCTACGCCATGGTGGCGTTTGCGGCAATCGCCGCACTCGGGCGCATCGGCGTTGAGACATCATCCATTATCGCGGTGATTGGTGCTGCCGGGCTGGCGATCGGCCTGGCGCTGCAAGGCTCACTTGCGAACTTCGCGGCGGGCGTTTTACTGGTGACGCTGCGCCCTATTCGCGCCGGTGAATACGCGAGCGTGGGGGCCGTGGCTGGCACGATTGAAGAAGTGCATATTTTCTCAACCACCCTGCGCACATCCGACAATAAAATGGTCGTGGTGCCCAACGGTAAAATTATCGCCAGCGAGATCACTAACTTTTCCCGTCAAAAGGAACGTCGCGTCGATATTACGCTGGGTGTGGCCTATAACACCTCAATTGAACATCTTAAAAATGTCATTAAAACGGTCATTCTGCTCGATCCACGCATTCACCACGACAAGGGTCACATCATACGTCTCAATGAATTTGCCCCTTCCTCATTGAATTTTGTGGTTCGCGTATGGACTGACAATAAGCATTACTGGGATGTGTATTACGATCTGATGGAAAACATCAAAAATGCGCTGGATGCCAATCAGATTCAGATGCCGTACACGCAGATGGATGTGCATGTAAACGATCAGCGTCAACGTTCGCCTTCGCTGGAGTTGATGCAACAATGAATGCCATTAAACATCCCCGTGATTTACCGCAAACGCTTTTTGGCATCCTTATCATCCTCACATTGTTGTGTTCCGCCATCTGGATCCTGCACCCTTTTCTGCTGAGCATCGTGTGGGCTGGTCTGATCGTTATTGCGACCTGGCCGCTTTATACCACCGTTCAACGCAAACTCGGTGGCCGTAGAAAGCTCGCGATAACAGCCATGATGGTTTTTCTGACGGCGATATTTCTGCTGCCGATAATTTTCAGTGCCGGGATGCTTTCAACACTGTTTGAAGACCTGCTGCAGTGGCTGATGCATCTCGATAAATCTCACCTGCCTTCGCTGGACTTCCTGGCGCATATCCCGCTGGTTGGTGAGCATTTACATCGCAAATGGCTGGCGCTGATTCATGAAAATGCTGAGAGTATTTTTGACACGCTGAAACCGTGGATCACAAAAGTTATCGTGATACTGGCGCAAGGCCTTTCGCAATTTGGCGCATTGTTTGTGAATGGGCTGATGATGCTTCTCGCCTGTCTGGCATTTTACCTTTATGGAACGACGATCACCCGTGGTCTGCGTCAGTTCGCTTTCCGCATTGCAGGTGCTCGCGGCGACAACGCGGTGCTGCTCGCCGGAACAACAATTCAGGCCGTGGCGATGGGCGTCGTGCTGACCGCAGTGATTCAATCCGTCTTTGCGGGAGTGGGGCTGGCAGTCTGCCATATCCCGTCAAGCGCCCTGCTGACAGGTATTATATTTGTGCTCTGCCTGATGCAGCTCGGCCCTGTGATTATCATGCTACCAGCACTTATCTGGCTATTTTACCAGGGTGAACACTGGAATGGCGCAGTGTTACTTGTCTGGACGGTGATTGCCGGTTCACTGGATAACATTCTCAAACCGATATTGATTAAACGCGGCGCAGATACCTCGCTGCTGCTGATCATGACCGGTGTTATAGGCGGCATGCTGACATGGGGCATGATTGGCCTAATGATTGGTCCAGTGTTACTGGCAGTATCCTGGAAATTGCTCTCCACATGGGTGAGCGAAGCACATTATCAACCTATCTCTGCAAAGGAACTGTCATGAATATGATTAAAACGACACTGATTATAAGCGCTCTGATTTTCTCCACCTCGGGCATGGCGATGGATAAAACTGCCGCCGGAGCCGTTGCCGGTGCAGCCATCGGCGCAGCTACAGGTAAAAGTGTGAAATCCACCGTTGGCGGGGCCGTCGTTGGAGCCGGTACCGGCGCAATGTTGAAAGGCGGCAAAACGGGTAAAGCAGCGCGTAAAGGCGGCGCCGTAGGTGCTGTGGTTGGCGCTGGAGCGGCGGCAGTCACCGGGAAAAGTGTTCTGAAAGGTGCTGCGGTAGGTGCCGGGACAGGAAGTTTGATCGGACAAGCGACGCATTAATCTCACAACGCCGGGTAGCCGCTTTGGCTTGCCCGGCGTAAAGCGCACAATTTAACTCACCGTAACAGATGTATTAATTTTGCTATTTAGCTCAAAATCATCTCTTACGCCTAATTTCCCCATAATATTCCGCTTATGCGAACTGATCGTTTTCTCACTGCGAAATAACAGTCTAGATATCTCAGAACCGGAACAGCCTTTTCGAAGATATTCCAGAACCGTGGATTCTGCAGGCGTAAAAACGACAGGATTAGCCAAAGAAGCAGCGTGATGCTGACGAATGATCAAAGGACTGAGATAGCGTTTATTTTCCATTGTCTGCTGAATGATATCTCTCATCTGGAAATTAATCTCATCCACGCACAAAATGGAACAGCTATATTGCTGAATAAGTTTTTTAATTAACCACCGTTGAATCGCCCTTACCATGACCAGCGTATGCTTGCTATTCAGTACGCTCATACTTTCCGGTGAAAGAGTAGTTATATTTTCACACCCTGTCGCGTCAATAATAATCAGGTGTTCTTCTTCCTGTGCTAATGGCGACAAGGGAGAAAGCTGGCAATGCCAACCAGGGTTAGCGCTCACAATACTTTCAAGACCCGCTCGAATCCCAGAAAGATAAATATCATTGCGAGCAACATAGCGAATTTGGCAGGTAAACATAAGAGTCCTTATTTGTACAACGAGGTGAGCTGATCAATATGGGTTAGCAAATTGACCCAGCTACTTTTTGTTTCGATATTTAAACGATTTCGTACCAGAAGTTTTATGGTGCTAACCGTTTTGTAGCTGCAATTACGGCGGATGGCAATTTCGTTCGCTTGCAAACCAGAAGCATAATCAATCAACACATTAAGTTCTGAAGGTGTCAAAAGCACACCGCGGCGATACTCCGTCGCAGAGCCAGGAATAAGCGAGAGTAATTGGCTTTCAAGCTCATCTTCTGTTAGGCAATGGCTTGCCCCCGCTCCCATGAACATACGCGCTAGCACGTCGTCATGTTGAGGGAGATAGACTACCGTTTTAAGCGACAACTTATGGGTGGCATGAAGCGTACGCAATATTCTTAAAAGCGTGTTACCCAGCCCCCCGACACCAACCAGTAGCACTCTGGGGCGACCGGTTTGCAAACAGATTTCTTCAGTCAGTTGCTCAGTTGACGTGCACGACACGACCTGATGCCCCTCATCCTGAAGGCGTGCGGTTAACCCTCTTCGCAACAATATGCGGGGTTCATACAAAATGATAACAGGTAAAGAACTCATCGCTTCCATTGCTTATATAAAACAAAAATTCTTAGGAATTTTTATTCAACAAAAAATCGTTCCAAAAAAAGATATTGAGCTAAATCCAATGACTTTATAATAAACTAGCCCTAAAAATCTAACGACTCGTTCTTACATGAAAATTAGTAACTGACAACGTGGGTTATCGACATTCATGATTTACATTATGGTCTAATAACGAAGCTCGTTAATAGCATCATGATGCCTAATAATAAAAAATCCCCAATAAACAAGTATTCAAAGCGGTTGGTCAAATAAATTAATACTTAATGTCTCGCGCTTTTTGCCGCCCATCCTGTTTAGTACTACGCTTATCTTCACGGCATTCATGGTCACTTTTATCATCATTTTGTTTACATTCACGTTTGTCATGACGTGCCTGAGAACGAGTGTCCTGCCTGACATCACGTGCCTCGTGACGCTGTTCTGCCTGCTCTGTGGCATGGGCTGCGAAAGCGCAAACGAATGACAGTACGGATACAGCGATTGTTTCTTTGAGCACTTCTGAAAAGTGGAGCATACGAGCGTCCTCTATGAATGAAATAGCAAATTAGTTTACTAAATTCGTAAGTAATACTCTCAACTCAAACAATCCATTTTTAGAATCCATACAAGACATCACATTCCCCCCAGAGTGATGTAACCTGAATTGTGTATATACGCCCACTCGCTCGAAGACTTTGTTCTTCTATAAGGACAAGGGAATTCTGTAAAAGCGGATAATGCAAACAGTTGATATTATTTATATTTTATACATTAGCATGGATCCATTTCGTTTCTCGCATTTACTTAACCCTTTGAAAATAAAATATATTTAATAACATTCTTTAATAAAATTAACACACTAGCTTTATTTGTATTAGGTGCACATTTCCTAGAGCACCGAAACATGCACATGTGCTCCATTTTTAGATCTAAATAAAAGCATCTGTGCATGCGTTACAACAATGACTTGCAGACTTTTCAAAAAGTTCCAAAAGCACTCCTATAATTCAACCTGGTGATGGAATCCAAATCTGGATTCATAACTAGAAATGCCCATTTGTGTACGCTAACATTTATTCCGAAATCTCAACTTGTTTAACCCACTAACCAATGGTGCTTGCCGTGAAACCCGCAGAACATATAGCTAAACTTATAAACTCCGTGTCTGATGGCACCCGCATTCAAAATAGTCGAGAAAGGCAAATCATCTCTCTCCAGCAATATGCCGAGCCGATGTGCTTTATTTTACATAAGGGAACGGCTGCAATTTATCGCGGATACGATCATTTACTTCTGTCCCACATCAAGGCACCGCATGTCATGGGACTTAACCTTTTATTTCAAAAAAACAGTGAACTTTATTTCCAGGCGAGGAGTTCCATTGCCTACGAGATCGTCCCACGCTCAAAATTTGAAGACCAAATACGGGCTCAGGATCTCTGGGAAAGTCTTGCTTATTATTTCATGTTCAGTTCCAAGCGTTTTTTACAGAACAACTTCACATCCTGCGGCGTATCCACTTACGACCTGGTCCGTAACAACCTCATCGCGTTAATGAATGAAAGTGAAGAACTGCGCTTAGCCACTAACACATGTGATTATATTCAGGAAAAAACGCTGCTTTCACGCAGCGGCATTATGAAGATGCTCAGCGATCTTAAGCATGGTAAGCATATTGAATTACAGCGCGGAGTGCTGATAACAATTAATAACCTGCCAGCAAAATATTGATTCATTAGCAATATAAAAAACAAAATCATCTGGATTTAATTTAGGCGGAGATTAAAAGCACCTCGTAAAATCGTGCTGACTTGACAAGGCCGAAACCAACGTTAATGCCATGAGGCTATCGCAGCACATAAGGGACGGCTCGTTCAGGGAAAAGACAGCGTTGGCGCTCCAACGCTTCGTCATTCAGAATCTGCCAACCACGCAAAAGTGTAATAAACGTATCCCTGACGCAAATCTCTTTCTTTTTTCAACATCATATTTACAAGCACACGCTAAACTGGCAAGAATCATTCTTATTTCCCTAAGAAATGTCTTATGTCAGAACAGGCGCTGAAACAACAGATTCAAAATCTGAAAAAGCACAATGCCCGGCTTGCCAGGCTGGCGCGTGACGCCCGCAGTAAGCTGAGTGCTGCGCTGGACGGAACCGGCCTGTGTCTGTGGCAACTCGACGTCCCGAGTGGAAAACTGATTATCTACAATCGGCGCTGGGGATCGATGCTCGGCTATCAGCCGAAAGAGCTGAATGCGCAGTTCGATGTCTGGCGCGAACATCTTCATCCCGATGACAGGCAAATGGTATTGGATGCCTTTTATGACCATCTAAACGGCAAAACCCCCTTCTATGAAGCGCTGCACCGTATGCAGCATAAAAATGGCACCATCAGTTGGGTGCTGGATCGTGGGCGCGTCAGTGAATGGGATGAGCACGGGAATCCCCTCAGGGTCACAGGCACTCACATTGATATGACCAAAGAAAAGCAGTACGAGGAACAACTCGCGCTGCTGGCGAACCATGATCCGCTCACTGGGCTGGCAAACCGCCATGCGCTCGTCAAACATTTTGCTCAGCTCAAAGATCAGGGGCCGCTTTGCGTTGCTTTTATCGATCTTGATGATTTCAAATCCGTTAACGATACCTTTGGTCACCGTAGCGGAGATGAGTTATTGATTCAATTGAGTAAACGATTAGGTGAAACCTGCCCCGAAGGCTCCATTGTAGGCCGTCTTGGCGGCGATGAGTTTGTCCTGCTACTCCCTTTTACGTTGTCTAGCTTGTGGGTCAATAGCACTGCGCATAAGTGCCTGCAAGCAGCACTCACGCCATTCGAGCTGGACAACGGTCAGGCGCGGGTTGGCGCGTCAATTGGCATTGACGAAGTGCAGCCGGAAGATGACTTTATTAACGCACTGCGTCGCGCTGATCAATCGATGTATCAAATTAAACACACCGGCAAAAACGGCGTGGCGATCGGTTCCACGTTGATTTCTATTTCCCGCACCGGGACGGACGCGTGAAAAGCAGCCGACAGCAGCAAATTATTCAGTTGTTGAGCGGATGCGACGGACTCGCCACCGACACACTGGCCGCGCAACTGGCCGTCAGTAAAGAAACGATCCGTCGTGACCTGAAGGCGCTTCAACAGCAGGGTAAATTAGTGCGCCACCACGGGCGTGCGCGCGCCATCCAGGCCGACAATCGTGACGGGGGGGAACCTTTTGGCGCGCGGCTAAAAAGCCATTATGCTGATAAGGCCGATATCGCCCGGCACGCGTTAGGTTATCTCAGCGAAGGGATGACCATCGCGCTCGATGCCAGTTCGACCTGTTTTCACCTCGCGCGTCAGCTTCCCGATATCGAACTGACGGTGTTTACCAACAGCCTGCCGATATGCCATGAAATGGCGAAACGCGAAAAAATCACGCTGATCTGTTCTGGTGGAATACTGGAGCGGAAATACCGCTGCTACGTCAATCCTGCGCTGGTGACGTCGCTGAAAAGCATTGAAGTCGATCTGTTTATCTTTTCCTGCGAAGGCGTAGATGAAGCGGGAAACATGTGGGATCCAACGGAGCAGAGCGCTGGATTTAAGGCGCAGCTTCTTAAACGTGCCAGCCAGTCGCTGCTACTCATTGATAAGAGTAAATTTCAGCGCGCAAGCGAAGTAAAAATTGGTGACCTTTCGCAGGTCACGCAAATCGTCAGTGACGCTCATCCCTCAAGCCGATAACCCGCCATAATGTAGCGCAGCGTCGTGCTGGACGGGTTCTCTTTAAAAAAGTCCATCACCATATCGCGATCCAGCCCGTAACGACGCGTCAAAATACCCGCTTCCCAGGCGCTAAGCTGACGGTCACCCGTTTGCTCAAACATGCGCTGCGAAAAACCCAGCACAAATCCACGTTTATAGTCAGAACAAAAGTGTGCCACGTTTTGGGCAGTGTCTGCCTGTTCGGCTCGCATTCCGGCCAGCAGCCCTTTGCCAAAGTGATTGTTCATCGCTCTCCCCCCCACTCGATATATAGTAAATTATATAGCGAAGTTTTGAGCGATACCTAATGCTATTTTAAGGCCGCCTGAGCGGCCTTTTGTTTAGAGGAATTAGAAAGAAACCCACTCGTCCGTTTTGCCTGTAGTTTTTGCCCTAACGATGGCTTTAGGCGATGAGACGCCCACGGCGCTGGCGGATTCCTGAGAAGAGAGACGGAATTTTTGCACCGAACGCTGGAGTTCTTCGGTCTGGGCTTCCAGTGCCGAAGCGGCACTTGAGACCTGTTCGACGAGCGAGGCGTTTTGCTGCGTCACGCCGTCCATCTGTGTAATCGCGATCCCCACCTGCGAAATACCTTTACTCTGTTCTTCTGAAGCGGAGGCGATTTGCTTCATGATGGTCGTCACTTCTGTCACCGCCCGCAGAATCGCTTCCATTGTGGTTCCTGTATCATCCACAATTTTCGCCCCGCGCTCGACGCGTGAAACCGAATCAGCAATCAGCCCTTCAATCTCCTTCGCCGCATCAGCACTTCGGCTGGCGAGATTTCGGACTTCACCTGCCACCACGGCGAACCCACGTCCCTGCTCACCGGCACGCGCGGCTTCAACTGCCGCATTGAGTGCCAGAATGTTCGTCTGGAACGCAATGCCATTAATGACAGTGGTGATCTCCGCGATTTTCTTCGAGCTGGCAGAAATCCCGGACATGGTAGTGACCACTTCCTGAACCAGCGAACCACCGCGACTGGCTGTGCTCGACGCCACATCGGCCAGTTCACTTGCCTGTCGCGCATTATCCGCGTTAAGTTTCACGGTCGCTGTGAGCTGCTCCATACTCGCCGCCGTCTCTTCCAGTGCAGCGGCCTGCTCTTCGGTACGTGAAGACAGGTTGTTATTTCCGCTGGAGATTTCCGTTGCACCGCGCCAGATATTATCGCTACCGGAACGAATTGAGCTGACCGCTTCACGCAAACTGTCCTGCATAGCCGTCAGCAGCGGGACGAGCTGGCCCACACAGTTGCGCCCAAATGGCTCTACCGACTGGCTGAGATCGCCCTGTGCAATCTGGCGGAAATGTTCGCGAATACGTCCTAAAGGCTTGACCAACATGGTGACCAAATAGCGATCGGTGAAGATCAGAATCAACAAACCAAGCACCATGGCACTGATAATCACGGTCCGAGTCATACTGGTCAGGCCATCGACGACAACACGCGTCTCTTCGAGCGTGTTGCCAGCCTCATGATTGAATTTCTCCGCGGCTGCGCCAAACGCGCGGCTGAGCGGCGGAGTAACCTCATTTGCCTGCTGACGGTAACCCGCGTCATCGCCTTGCTGCGCCTTTACCATCTGCGGTGCAATGCCTTGTTCCAGCAATGCCTGCCAGGTACTGATGACTTCTGCGAAGACCGCTTCATTCATCGCGCCGTGCGAGACCGCTTTCATCTCCTCAAGACGTTTGCTCATGTTGTCTAGCGCCGTTTGTGCAGACGTTAAATCGGGCGTGCCTCCTGCTGCTTTGGCTTCCATCGCACGACTCAGGCGTGTGACGAAGCGGAAATATTGATCGTTGCCCTGTCCAAGGATTGTCATTTTTTTGACAATTTGACGATCGGTTTCATTACCTTCTGAGACCCTGGAAAGTGACCATGAGCTATAAAATCCAACCCCGGCCCACATTAAACAAAAAACACCCAGAATCGCCAGCACGACGAAACGGATGGTAAAATTACGAAGCATATGCATAAGAGTTATCCTTGCCGTTAGGGAAAACTCGCCCAAAGGCGAGTCTTACTTTCGTTATCGGCAGAAAATGGCGAACTTATACCTATTCACACACGTAATTTTAAAAATAATTCACAGACTGACTGATGTTATGCGAATTTTTCCTGAAGAGTTTAATTCTCATTTAGAATAGTTTTTTAACATGTCAGAAGATAAGGGAATGTAAAACAAGCTTTCATTAAATTAACCACATCACTCTAAAGGGTTACTCTCTCCATAGCCTCAACCAATCAATCTATGCACTTTCAGCTCATTACCCGCATAATTTGCGTGCTAATTAATCATTAACATTTATTGTTTGAATATATTTTATAACACCAATCAGATTTAGATATTTTAAAGGTTATTTTCCCACCTGATATATTTTAAAATTTAATTACACCACAAAAGACTAAGAATATTCTCAAATAGATATTTTTACTTTAAAAAGGAGCCAATCCCATTTAAACCTTCGAGATAATAAAATGCGTAAATTACTTAAACGCTCATTGCTTTCACAATGTGTATTAATGTCGTTAACTTCTCTTTCAGCCTTTGCTGCGAATTCTACGAACACACCTTGCTCTAATAACGGCACAGCACAAACTTGTGGTCTGTCGCAATATAATAACGGGAGCTATTATCAGGACAAAGGCGTCACTGATGCCGTAATGGCAAATGCAACGTCGGATAATATTTATATGGACGGTGCCCGAGGAGAAGGTGACACGCAGTCATTAACCGTTTCCGGAACGGATATGTCGGGACGGTACATTCAGGGCAGCAATGGTGGCAATGTAAACATAACCGTAAATAATAATGCAACGGTTGATATGATTGAAGCCGGTTCACCTGGTTCAACCACCAATACGACGGTGAACGTTGATCATTCGACTCTCAATGGTGAAAGCGCGAGCGGGAATTACAATAATCCTAAAGATTACATGATGGGCTCTGCTATCTATCTCGATCCAATGGATAAAGGAACACACGCGGTGAATATTACCAACGGCAGCGTCCTCCATGGCAGCATAATTAGTGCTGGCGCGGGCACGCAAAATATAGCCTTAAGTGACAGTTCGATGGATAAGGGCGGAATTTACGCCGGGAGCGATAAAGCCGATACCACAATTACGCTGACGCGGTCTTCTGTCGATGCGGCTCAAAGTGAAATCGCACAAAACATAGATGCTCTCGCGGCAAAACTGAGTCAATACAAGCCCTTCAGCGATATGAATGTCGATGCTTTTGGTGATGTCGCCATCGGCATGTATGGCACAACCCACGATTCGCTGGTGCTCAATAACAGCACTGTGACGGGTGATATTGGTGTTATCAATGAAAACGGCGCAACCCCAATAACAGCGTGGTCAAGGGTGACGTCACGCTAGAAGGTCATTCTGCGAATGACCTTCTGGTGGATAACAGCACGGTTGATGGCAATGTGAATGCCAGCCAGAATAGCGGGAATACCACCATCACACTGCAAAATAATGCTGCCGTTAACGGCGATATCACCACCGGTAAAGGTGATGACACGCTTGTATTGACCAATAATTCGCGCGTTGACGGAAATGTCGACGGCGGTGACGGAAGCGATACGCTGTCGATGGATGCCGGAAGTTCGATTTCCGGACAAATTAGTCAGTTCGAAACGGTCAATACCACCAGTAATAACAGCATCAGCATCGATAAAATTAATGATACCACCACCTGGGATCTGCAAAACGGCTCACGTCTTGTTGCTCAGTCCACCGGCAGCAATGCGACCGTTACGATGAGCACCGATAGCTTTGTGGATTTTGGCACTATTACAGGCGCGAATAACGCGGTGGTGGTGAGCAGTATTACCGCTTCTGCACGCGATCAGAAAAATGTCATTCTGGGGACATTCAATACCGCCAGCACAAACACGCCGCAAGCATACGCTGGGGCGACGTTTACAAATGGTCAGCAGAGTGTCGAGAACCGCAGCGGTGCATATAATTATAACAATGAGCTGAATATTGCTGCCGCCGACAGCGCGCCACAAACACAGCGTGCGGCGGATAACAGCCAGAGCTGGAATATTGAATTTACTAGCGCGAAAGGTTCGCTGGCGAGTGACGTCCAGGGGCTGGTTGCAGGTCTGGATGCTGCAGAACAGGCCGGACAACAGGTGGCAGATGACATCAGTAACCACATGAATCAGGTCCATCTCGCGAACCTGTACGGTGAACAACAGGACGGCGCACAGGTCTGGGGGGATTTCCTGTATCAGAATGGTAGCTACAGTAACGACGTCGATTATAAAAGCATTACCCAGGGTGCCCAGGGCGGCGTTGACTGGACGGCGCATCTGGGTAATGGCGATAGCGTAACGGCCGGTATCGCTCTGGCATGGACCCGCAGCCGCGTACAGGATACCGGCGACGACGCAGACAGCTTCAAAGACAGCGTTTACGGTAATTACTACAGCCTTTACGGCGGCTGGCAGCAGGCGCTGAATGGCAAATCCTGGGGGATGTTTGCTGACGGCAGTATCAGCTATGGCGATATGCGCTATTCACTTTCCGCCAATAACGTTACCGGCGATACCAGCGGCATGACCGAGGCGCTTCACGGTTCGACCGACGGGAGCCTGTATAGGGCTCAGGGGCGTACCGGGGTAAACGTCGTGCTGCCGGGCGAAACGCTGTTGCAGCCCTACGCCACGCTAGGCTGGGATCAGACCAAAGCGAACGGCTTCTCCGATAGCGCAGTCACCTTTGCCGACAGCCAGGTTTCTTCATGGAACAGCGGCGCGGGCGTGCGCTTGACGACTACGCTTCGCGATCTGAATAAAAACGTGCAGGTAATGCCGTGGGTTGATGCTCGCTTCCAGCAAGAATTCCGCGACGACACCGATATCAAAGCGGCGGATTATCACAATACTTCAGGCCACAACAACACCATGGGCATTTTCGGTGCGGGTGTTAACGCTACGATTGCCCATAATTTTACGATCAACACGGGCGTATATGTGGGAACGGGCGATGTGGATAACGACGCCAGCGTTCAGGCGGGTATGAGCTACAGCTTCTAATCGTTAAATGGCCGGGCAGCGCGAACGTCTGCCCGGCCAGACGCTTAACTCAAATACTTCTCGAACCAACCCAGGGTCCGTTTCCACGCAAGATCTGCGGCGGACTCGTCGTAACGCGGCGTGGAATCATTGTGGAATCCGTGATTCACACCGGGATAAATATAAGCCTCGTACACGTTATTATTCGCTTTCAGCGCAGCCTCATAAGCAGGCCAACCTTCGTTAATGTTCTTATCTAACTCGGCATAGTGAAGCAGCAATGGGGCTTTGATTTTGGGCACATCGCTGGCCGCGGGCTGACGGCCATAAAACGGCACCGCGCACGACAGTTCGGGATACGCCACCGCAGCGGCATTCGACACGCCACCGCCATAGCAAAATCCGGTGATCCCCACTTTTCCGGTCGCCTCCGGATGCGTTTTCATAAACTCAACGGCGGCAAAGAAATCGTTCATCAGTTTGGTCGGATCGACTTTTTGTTGCAGCACTTTCCCTTCTTCATCGTTGCCGGGATAGCCGCCGACCGAACTTAGCCCATCCGGCGCCAGCGCAATGTATCCCGCTTTTGCCACGCGTCGGGCGACATCTTCGATATACGGATTCAGCCCCCGGTTTTCATGCACGACGACGACCGCCGGCACCTTTCCTGTCGCTTTGGCTGGCTTCACCAGATAGCCGCGCACCTCCCCGTGCCCGTTCGGCGAAGGGTAGTGAATATATTCAGGGAGAATATCGGGGTCGGTAAATTTCACCTGTTCCGCGAGAGCGTAATTCGGTTTGAGCATATTAAACAGCGCCAGTGCCGTCACACCGCCCACAGCGTAACGTGCAGCCAGATTCAGAAACTCGCGTTTGTTAATTTTGCCGTGCGCGTAGTAGTCGTAATATTCGATCAACTCTTGCGGAAAATCTTTAGCGGTCAGGCGCGTCATCGCATATCTCCAGGAATTGTGATTGTATAAGGATAGAATGAAAACGCTGTTTCGAAAATTCATCGCTATGAAAGGAGATATCATGACCTGGACCCCCTACCCAAGCCGCTACGAAAATATGCAGTATCGATACTGCGGTAAAAGCGGCTTACGTCTGCCCGCGCTATCACTCGGCCTGTGGCACAGCTTCGGCCACGTGCAGCCTCTCGATACCCAGCGCGCCCTGCTGCGCAAAGCGTTTGATTTAGGCATCACCCATTTTGATCTGGCCAACAACTACGGTCCGCCTCCGGGCAGTGCCGAAGAGAATTTTGGCCGCCTGCTGCGCCAGAATTTCGCGGCGTATCGCGATGAATTAATCATCTCTACCAAAGCCGGTTACGACATGTGGCCTGGCCCGTATGGCTCCGGCGGCTCGCGCAAATATCTGCTGGCGAGCCTCGACCAGAGCCTCACGCGCATGGGTGTGGAGTATGTCGATATCTTCTATTCGCATCGCGTTGATGAAAATACGCCGATGGAAGAGACCGCCTCTGCGCTGGCGCACGCCGTTCAGAGCGGAAAAGCGCTTTACGTCGGGATCTCATCCTATTCACCCGAGCGCACGCAAGAGATGGCTGATTTATTGCGTGAATGGAAAATCCCGCTGCTGATCCATCAGCCTTCGTACAACGTGCTTAATCGCTGGGTGGATAAGAGCGGCCTGCTGGATACGCTGCAAGCCAACGGCACCGGGTGTATTGCGTTTACGCCGCTGGCACAGGGTTTGTTAGCCGGAAAATACCTGAACGGCATTCCTGATGGCTCTCGCATGCAGCGAGAAGGCAAAAAAGTGCGCGGTTTAACAGAAAAGATGCTGACCGAGGCCAACCTCAACAGCCTGCGTTTGCTCAATGAAATGGCGCAGGCGCGAGGTCAAACGATGGCGCAAATGGCGTTAAGCTGGCTGCTCAAAGACGAGCGCGTGACGTCCGTATTGATTGGTGCCAGCCGCCCGGAACAGCTGGAGGAGAACGTGCAGGCGCTGAACAATCTGCGCTTTAGCGAAGACGAGCTGAAAAGCATTGATCAACATGTCGAAGATGGGCAGCTGAATTTATGGCAAGCATCGTCGGATAAATAGTGTTTTGTGCTACCAGATGCCCTCTCCTGGCGGAGAGGGTGAAGGGAATCAGTACTTGCCACTGCGATTGATTTTATCCAGATACCCCATGACAAACGCCGACAGCACGAACGTCAGATGAATAATGACGTACCACATCAGTTTATTGTCCGGGATGTTTTTCGCATCCATAAACACGCGCAGCAGGTGGATGGAAGAGATCGCCACAATGGATGCCGCAACTTTATTTTTTAGCGATGAGGCGTCCATTTTGCCCAGCCAACTGAGCTTCTCTTTGTGCTCGGCGATATCCAGCTGAGAGACAAAGTTCTCGTAGCCCGAGAACATCACCATGACCAGCAGCCCGCCCACCAGCGTCATATCCACTAACGACAGCAGCACCAGAATCAGATCGGACTCTGCCACTGAGAAAATATTGGGGAGAACGTGAAAAATTTCCTGGAAAAATTTGATGCTCAGCGCGACGAGTGCCAGTGATAACCCAAAATAGACGGGTGCTAATAACCAGCGCGAAGCGTACATTGCATTTTCAAAAAAGCGTTCCATAAAGTCCTGTCAGCAAGCGAAACCAGGCTGCATTATATCGCAGCGCGGTGAACTGTTTGCAACAACTTACCAACAAAGACCTTACACCTCTGAGGGATTAACCAACGGGCGTTGATATTCCGGCCAGACGATCACCACCAGATCTGGATAGGCTTCCAGACTAAACTCACGAAAACACTGACGCAGGTTTAACACGTCGAGGTCTGAATAAGAGACCTTTTCGCCGTTAAGACAGCGCTTTTTGATATTGTCGTAATATTTATAAACCGCTGAATTCAGGTCACTGCAACGGCGCTGTGCTTCAAAAAGGCCCGGCGTATCATTTATTTCGGTCATCTTCATTCGCTTAATTGTTGCATGAAGAAAATCGATATATTCATGATTGACGCGCCAGTACCATACCGGAGTTATCGAATTCATCAGCAGCGAGAAATGATCTTCCCCCTCTTCCTTGGTCATCGGAATGGGCTGAGGCTGCTCGCCGAGTGGCCGTGTGTCTTTCGTTTTATTGAACTCGCGCATCAATAAAAGAACGCCAGCGGTAAGCAAAAGTAATGTAATGACAGAATAAGAAATGCTGTTCATGGTTGGCTCCATTTTTTTTGATTTTAAATTTGCCTCATGTTATTGTCAACGAATCTCACGCCCCATCTGATCCTACCCGGTTGAAATTAAAGGAAATAAAAATGCTGCCCGAGAATCTCGTCCCGGTCAGGTTCCACATCGCCTCTGTGGTTCCAAAATCGGGGGAAGCAGAAAGCCATGCTAATTTCACTCAGGGAAAAAGAAAACTTTCCGATTTCGAAGCCGACATATTAATTGGTGTTACCCGTACCGGTAAATCACGTAATATGCTGCTGGAAGAGCACGACAGACATATTAAAGACCGACTGTTTCGCGTGATAAAGATCGAAGCTTTTGCGCATCTCCTTAACGACCTGCAGGCCGAAGGCGAAATAGATGCCCAGACATTAAGTCAAATAATGGCTGAAAAGTCCGAACAAATAAATGAAGCAGGCAACGAAATTTGGCTTAATCTTATTACCAGAGAGAAAAACAACCCTATTTTTTATAAACTAGAGGATGATTAACGTGAAAGAAGTTGAAGATAATAACGTTTATTTGACTTTAGATAACCATAAAAGTGATGAGTTTATCTTAAAGCAAAATCTCGAGGCCTTGAAAAAACATAAAAATGATGAGATGGCCCGCATTGCACAAGACCTGGTATCGATCCCGGCAGCCGTCGTTCGTTTGAAATGGCAAAACCGTCATGAAATATATTCTTTGCAGGTTAAAGAAGAAATCTACGGCGCGATGATTAATGCAGTGATGGAACTCAAGCCCGAGCTGAAAGATAAAATAATGGGCCGCCTGGAAACGAATTACCAATATTTACTGGCCCGAGAAACCGCTACCCTGCGCCTCTCCCGTAAACTGGCGGATGGCGACTATCGCACATCCAATGTCACCACGGTTGCGCTGGATGAAGACGCGCTGGCCTCTAAAACAGATACTTCCTCGAACACGCCTTAGCATTAACCTCTCCCCTTGCGTCGCCTTTATTAGCCCGTCTGATCGTGTTCCGTCCTGGGATTAAGGATTATCCTGAATAATCCCTAAAGCCTGGATGAATCACCTATGCTTATTGTTTTACAACGCGAGCAAGGAGATTCCTTATGGCAAATCACCAGACAACATTCCAGGATCCAACAACCCAGTATCACACCGGTGACTTCCCTAAACAGAAACAACCTGCTCCCGGCGTGCAATCGAAGATGACGCCCGTCCCTGACTGCGGCGAAAAGACGTATAAGGGAAGCGGTAGGCTTAGTGGGCGCAAAGCGCTGGTCACGGGGGGTGACTCTGGCATCGGACGCGCAGCGGCGATTGCTTACGCACGTGAAGGTGCTGACGTGGCGATTAACTATCTGCCCGCCGAAGAAGAAGACGCTCAGCAGGTCAAACAGCTCATCGAAGAAGCCGGTCGTAAAGCGGTGCTGATCCCTGGCGATTTAAGCGATGAGTCGTTTGCCCGATCGCTAGTGCATGCCGCACACGACGCGCTGGGCGGGCTGGATACGCTGGCGCTGGTCGCGGGTAAACAGACTGCGGTCGAAAACATTGCCGACCTCACCACGGAACAGTTTAAAGAGACTTACGCGGTGAACGTGCTGGCGCTTTTCTGGATAACTCAGGAGGCGATTCCACTCCTGCCAGCCGGGTCCAGCATTGTGACGACCTCTTCGATTCAGGCCTATCAGCCCAGTCCACATCTGCTGGATTACGCTTCGACGAAAGCCGCGATCCTCAACTACAGCCGTGGACTTGCAAAACAAGTTGCGGAGAAAGGCATTCGGGTAAACGTGGTCGCACCGGGTCCAATCTGGACGGCACTGCAAATTTCTGGCGGTCAGCCGCAGGAAAAAATCCCACAGTTTGGTCAGCAGACGCCAATGAAGCGCGCGGGGCAGCCGGCGGAACTGGCAGCGGTCTATGTTTATCTGGCGAGTCAGGAGTCAAGCTACGTCACGGCAGAAGTGCATGGCGTATGTGGCGGGGAACACCTGGGATAACCACTGTACTGGAAAGACAATCACCACCTCCCGAGGAGGTGGTTTAAAGCTGACAACAAAAAAGCTGGCTTGCGCCAGCTTTTTTTATTTCGGTTTGACCGTCTCTTCGCCGACTAAACCAATTTTGAGATAACCCGCCTGATGCAGCGTGTCCATTACTTTCATCATGGTTTCGTAGTCGACGGTTTTGTCAGCCCGGAAGAAGACCGTGGTGTCTTTCTTACCTTGCGTCATTGCGTCGAGCGCGGGAATAACGGAGTCATCCGTCACCGGATCGTTGCCCAGGAACATCGATTTATCGGCTTTGACGGAGATATAAATCGGTTTTTCCGGACGCGGCTGCGGCTGGCTGGAGGACGCTGGCAGATTGACCTTCACATCCACCGTCGCCAGAGGCGCGGCAACCATGAAGATAATCAGCAGAACCAACATAACGTCGATAAACGGCGTCACGTTGATTTCATGCATTTCGCCATTATCGTCCAGATTTTCATTAAGACGCATTGCCATAATTGATTAACCTAAACGCAGTTTCGAAGCAGAGTGAACCGGCTTAACGTTGCTGGCGCTGAGGTCGAGATCGCGGCTTTGCAGCAGCAGAACCTGTGCGGCAACATCGCCCAACGTCGCTTTGAAGCTGCCAATCATACGGGCAAAGACGTTATAGATAACCACCGCAGGAATTGCTGCAATCAGACCGATAGCCGTTGCCAACAATGCTTCTGCGATACCTGGCGCCACAACGGCCAGATTGGTCGTTTGCGTCTGGGCGATACCGATGAAGCTGTTCATGATGCCCCAAACCGTACCAAACAGACCGACGAACGGGGAAATCGCACCGATAGTGGCCAGATAACCGTTACCGCGCCCCATGTGACGACCGACGGCAGCAACGCGACGTTCCAGGCGGAAACCGGTACGCTCTTTGATGCCTTCGTTATCTTCACTGCCTGCGGAAAGTTCCAGCTCGTTCTGCGCTTCATTCACTAACATCGAGGTCAGGCTTTTCGCATGGAACGCCGATGTCATGTCATTTGCTTGATCCAGAGAGCGTGCTTCAGCCAACAGCTGTTGTTCGCGCTTCAGGCGACGCTTTTGGGAAATCAGCTCAACGCTTTTGCTGAAGAAAATAGCCCAGGTGATCACGGACGCCAGAATCAGGCCGATCATCACAATCTTAACCACGATGTCAGCATGTTGGTACATGCCCCAGACGGACAGATCCGTCTGCATCAAATTATTACCCACTCTGTATCTCCAGGACGCAAATCACATTATCTGAGCATAATAATATCAAAACCACATCGAATTGATAGTGGTTCTCATTAGTATTTACATACTGCCGTAATTTCCGCTCATTTTCCTTGCGCTGACACAGTAAAAATTTCTTATGCTTATTTTTTAGAAAATATTGTGCTTATTCGCTAAGCATCCGGGTGCAGAGTTTCACATTCATGGTAGTCTGGACGTCCAGACGGATAAAACAGGTTTAGCGAACATGGCAGAGAAACATCTTGATACCACGCTTGTCCAGGCCGGACGCAGTAAAAAGTACACTCAGGGTTCGGTAAATAGCGTTATCCAGCGCGCCTCCTCGCTGGTTTTTGAAACCGTCGAGGCCAAAAAACATGCCACCCGCAACCGTGCGAAAGGCGAACTGTTTTATGGTCGTCGCGGCACGTTGACCCATTTTTCGCTGCAGGATGCGATGTGCGAACTGGAAGGCGGTGCCGGTTGTGCCCTGTTCCCGTGCGGCGCGGCGGCTGTCGCGAATACCATTCTGGCGTTTGTTGAACAGGGCGATCATATTCTGATGACCAACACCGCCTACGAACCCAGTCAGGATTTCTGTACCAAAATCCTCACTAAACTTGGCGTCACGACCGGCTGGTTTGATCCGTTGATTGGCGAAGGCATTGCGGAACTTATTCAGCCCAATACGCGGATTGTGTTCCTGGAATCACCCGGTTCCATCACCATGGAAGTGCACGACGTTCCGGCGATTGTTCGCGCCGTGCGTCGCGTCGCACCAGATGCCATTATCATGATCGATAACACCTGGGCCGCAGGTGTATTGTTCAAAGCGCTGGATTTCGACATCGATATCTCCATTCAGGCCGCCACAAAATACCTTATCGGCCACTCTGACGGCATGATCGGCACGGCAGTGTCCAACGCCCGCTGTTGGGATCAACTACGCGAAAATGCCTATCTGATGGGACAAATGGTGGATGCCGATACCGCCTATATGACCAGCCGCGGAATACGCACGCTCGGTGTACGCCTGCGTCAGCATCATGAAAGTAGTCTCAAAGTGGCCGAGTGGCTGGCGCAACATCCCCAGGTGGCTCGCGTTAATCATCCGGCGCTGCCAGGCAGTAAAGGCCATGAGTTCTGGCAACGTGACTTTACGGGCAGTAGCGGCTTGTTCTCATTTGTTCTGAATAAACGTCTGAGCAATGACGAGCTGGCAACCTATCTGGATAACTTTACGCTGTTCAGCATGGCGTACTCCTGGGGCGGGTTTGAATCGCTGATTCTGCCTAACCAACCAGAACAGATTGCTGACCTGCGTCCCGGCGGCGAAGTGGATTTTACCGGCACGCTGATCCGACTGCATATCGGTTTAGAGAATGTTGACGATCTGATTGCGGATTTATCGGCAGGTTTTGAGCGTATCGTGTAATGTGCAGGCTTAAACTGTACTCCCGAACCGTTTTATCGATGCTATAAGCAGAAAAGTCTGCATTTGTTGCGTGAGCGATCAACGCCAGCGGATAAAATGAGGAGTACAATAGCCGCATATAAGTTGTTCCACAGGAAAGTCCATGGCTGTCATTCAAGATATTATCGCTGCGCTCTGGCATCACGATTTTGCTGCGCTGGCGGATCCACACGTTGTGGGCATTGTTTATTTTGTCATGTTCGCAACGCTGTTTTTGGAAAATGGTTTGCTTCCCGCGTCGTTTCTTCCAGGGGATAGCCTGCTGTTACTGGCAGGTGCGTTAATCGGTAAAGGCGTCATGGACTTCGCCCCTACCGTTGTGATTCTGACTTCTGCTGCGAGCCTGGGTTGCTGGTTAAGCTATTTACAGGGACGGTGGCTCGGTAACACCCGCGTGGTAAAAAGCTGGCTGTCGCAACTGCCTGTTAAATACCATGAACGGGCGACCTGTATGTTCGATCGTCATGGTTTACTGGCGCTGTTGGCGGGGCGTTTTCTGGCCTTTATTCGCACATTGCTACCCACCATGGCGGGCATCTCCGGCCTGTCTAACCGTCGTTTCCAGTTCTTTAACTGGCTGAGTGCACTGTTGTGGGTCGGCGTGGTGACGTCAATGGGTTACGCCATTAGCATGATCCCGTTTGTGAAACGACACGAAGATCAGGTGATGACGTTCCTGATGATTCTGCCGATGTTCCTGTTAGTGGCAGGACTGGTAGGCACCATTGCGGTGGTCATTAAAAAGAAATACTGCAACGCCTGATAATCAGCCCTCTCCAGCGAGAGGGCGAGTTTTAAATCCCCTGCATCATCCTGATACGCGCCGCATCTTCCCCTGGCGTCACGCCGAAATAACGCTTGAACTCACGACTAAACTGCGACGCACTCTCATAGCCCACGCGCATTGCTGCGGCGCTGGCCTTCATGCCGTCATGAATCATCAGCATGCGGGCTTTGTGCAGGCGATAGCTTTTCAGATACTGCAGTGGCGAAGTGCTGGTGACCGATTTAAAATTATGGTGGAACGCCGAAATACTCATATTCGCTTCTGAAGCCAGCTCGTCCACGCTCAGGTTTTCGGTGTACTGGCTTTCGATACGCTTCAGTACGCGGCTAATCAGGCTGAAATGCGTCTGGCGGCTCACCAGCGCCAGCAGCGCCCCGCCACCCGGCCCCATCAGCACATGATAAAGAATCTCGCGCACAATTTGCTTGCCGAGAATCCGCGCATCCAGCGGCGTTTCCATCACATCCAGCAAGCGTTCAATGGCGCACAAAATCTCATCGGAGAGCGTAGCCGAGTTGATGCCACTCGCGGCCATCGCAGGCTGGAAAAGCTCGTCTTCACCGATGTCCATCAGCAACTCCTGGAGCTGGAGAATATCGACATTAACCCGAATACCCGCCAGTGGAACCGCTTCTGTCGCGAAGGTTTCACATTCGAAGGGTAAAGGTACTGTCAGGAGCAAATATTCATTGGTGTCGTAGCGGAACACACGTTCATTGATATAACCAATTTTATGGCCCGAAAAGAGAAAAACGATGCCGGGCTGATACATCACCGGCGTACGCGTTCCGGGCTGCGTCCCGTATAACAAACGAATATCTGGCAGCACATCGTTGAGATTATTTTCTTTATCTTTCAGATTGTTAATTTTTTTAGTCAGTTGCTGGCAAATCTCTTCGCGGTTCATCTGTGCGCGCTCTCCCTACCGTTTCCAATGATGACAGTGTGCGTACTTTTTCGCATTTTCTCCAGCCATCTGTAGAAATGGGCAAGACAACGGCAGAAATGTGCATTGAGAGGATAGCGTCCGATGGCCACAATGATCACCATCAGGTAGCCCTATGCGCCGCCACGATTTTTCACCCACATAAGGGAACGAGCAATGAACAACTTTAATCTGCATACCCCAACCCGCATTCTGTTTGGCAAAAATGCTATCGCCGATCTGCGCGATCAAATTCCGGCTGGCGCTCGCGTGCTGATCACGTACGGTGGCGGTAGCGTCAAAAAGACCGGCGTGCTGGATCAGGTTTACAGCGCCCTCGAAGGCGTAGATGTGCGTGAGTTTGGCGGCATCGAGCCAAACCCGTCTTACGAAACGCTGATGAACGCCGTCAAGATCGCCCGTGAAGAGAACATCACCTTCCTGCTGGCTGTGGGCGGCGGATCAGTTCTCGACGGCACCAAATTTATCGCCGCAGCGGCTCATTATGCCGACGGCGTCGATCCGTGGCATATCCTGCAAACCGGCGGTCGCGACGTGAAAAGCGCAATCCCGATGGGTTCTGTGCTGACGCTGCCAGCAACAGGTTCTGAATCCAACAAAGGTGCGGTGATCTCTCGTAAAACCACGGGTGATAAACAAGCCTTTATGAACGACCACGTTCAGCCTGTCTTCGCTATTCTGGACCCGGTTTACACCTACACGTTGCCGCCGCGTCAGGTTGCTAACGGCGTGGTGGATGCCTTCGTCCACACGGTTGAGCAGTACGTCACTTATCCGGTGAACGGCAAAATTCAGGATCGTTTCGCCGAAGGTATTCTTCTGACGCTGATTGAAGACGGTCCAAAAGCGCTGCAAGAGCCAGAAAACTACGATGTGCGTGCCAACGTGATGTGGGCAGCGACGCAGGCGTTGAACGGTCTGATTGGCGCAGGCGTCCCGCAGGACTGGGCAACGCATATGCTTGGCCATGAGCTAACTGCGATGCACGGTCTGGATCACGCCCAGACGTTGGCGGTCGTTCTGCCTGCGCTGTGGAATGAAAAACGTGACACCAAACGCGCCAAACTGCTGCAATACGCCGAGCGTGTGTGGAACATCACTTCCGGTTCAGAAGACGAGCGCATCGATGCCGCAATCGAAGCGACGCGCAACTTCTTCGAGCAGATGGGCGTGCCAACTCGCCTCTCTGGTTACGGCCTGGACGGCAGCTCTATCCCGGCTCTGCTGGCCAAACTGGAAGAACACGGCATGACCCAACTGGGTGAACATCAAGACATTACCCTGGACGTGAGCCGTCGCATTTACGAAGCGGCACGCTAAGCGTTTTCGCATCTTGCCTTTCGTTTTTCGACTTTTCGTCCAGACTTAATGCACACCACATTACCGGGGGCTCCCCCGGTAATGAGCAAATGGAGGAGGAAAAATGGCAAACCAAACCGTAATCAAGCTTCAGGACGGCAACGTAATGCCCCAGTTAGGGCTAGGCGTATGGAAAGCCGGTAACGACGAGGTCGTGTCCGCCATTCACAAAGCACTGGAAGTCGGCTATCGGTCCATCGATACCGCCGCCGCATACAAAAATGAAGACGGCGTAGGAACCGCGCTTGCCAGCGCAGGCGTCCCGCGCGATGAGTTATTCATCACCACCAAACTGTGGAATGACGACCAAAAACGCCCGCATGACGCTCTGCAGGAAAGTCTGGATAAGCTCCAGTTGGATTTCGTCGATCTGTATCTGATGCACTGGCCGGTTCCCGCGATCGATCATTACGTTGACGCCTGGAAAGGCATGATCGAGCTGCAGCAGGCAGGCCTGGTGAAGAGTATTGGGGTATGTAATTTCCAGGTGCATCATCTGCAACGGCTGATCGATGAAACGGGCGTCGCCCCGGTAATCAACCAGATCGAGCTGCACCCGCTGATGCAGCAGCGCCAGCTACATGCCTGGAACGCCACGCATAAGATCCAAACCGAATCCTGGAGCCCGCTGGCACAGGGTGGCGAAGGCGTTTTCGATCAAAAAATCATTCGTGAACTGGCCGAGAAGTACGGCAAAACCGTGGCGCAGATTGTCATTCGCTGGCATCTGGATAGCGGCCTGGTGGTGATTCCGAAATCGGTCACACCGTCGCGCATTGCCGAGAACTTCGACGTATGGGATTTCCGTCTGGATAAAGATGAGCTGGGCGAGATCGCAAAACTGGATCAGGGTAAACGTTTAGGGCCGGATCCGGATCAGTTCGGCGGCTAATTCCCCTCACCCTACCCCTCTCCCACAGGGAGAGGGAACTCTTTTCTGCCCTTTCCCTGTAGGAGAGGCAACTCTTTCCGCCCCCCTCTCTGCGAGCAGAAACACGTTCTCACCTGGGTGACATCCGCGTTTTTCACCCTCTCCCTGCGAGCAAACGCACTCTTCATCTTCGACTTGCGAGCAAGCGCGCTCTTCTCCTTCTACCTGCGAGCAAGTGCGCTCTTCCCCCTCTCCCTGTGGGAGAGGGCTGGGGTGAGGGCATCAGCGTTAACCGATCTTACGCTTCACGCTTTTCTTCGCACCCGCCGCACCATTCGAGCGCTGATGCACAATTGGCGTATGCTTAGTGAGCGCCGGGCGCGTATGACGATTCTGACGACGCGCTTCGCGCATTTCATCCACCGTTGGCGCAGGCACCAGACAATCGCGGCGTGAACCAATCAAATGCTTTTTACCCATATCTTCCAGCGCCTGACGGATTAACGGCCAGTTTGCCGGATCGTGATAACGCAGCAGCGCTTTATGCAGACGGCGCTGTTTATCACCTTTAGGCACCACCACATCTTCACTCTTATAACCAATCTTACTCAGCGGGTTCTTGCCGGTGTAATACATGGTCGTGGAGTTCGCGAGCGGCGACGGGTAGAAGTTCTGCACCTGATCCAGACGGAAGCGGCGCTGTTTCAGCCACAGCGCCAGATTCACCATATCTTCGTCACGCGTACCGGGGTGTGCAGAGATGAAGTAAGGGATCAGATATTGCTCTTTGCCCGCCTGTTTGGAATAGGTGTCGAACAGCTCTTTAAAGCGGTCATAACTGCCCATTCCCGGCTTCATCATCTTCGATAATGGGCCTTCTTCGGTGTGCTCCGGCGCAATCTTCAGATAGCCGCCGACGTGATGCGTCGCCAGCTCCTTAATATAGCGTGGATCTTCTACCGCGATGTCATAACGCACACCGGAGGCGATCAGGATCTTCTTGATGCCCTTCAGGTCACGGGCGCGGCGATACAGATTGATCGTCGGCTCATGGTTGGTGTCCATATGCTCGCAAATGCTTGGATAAACACATGACAGACGACGGCAGGTCTGTTCTGCACGCGGCGACTTGCAGCGCAGCATATACATGTTCGCCGTTGGGCCACCTAAATCGGAAATCACGCCGGTAAAACCCGGAACCGTGTCGCGAATGGCTTCGATCTCGTTGACAATCGACTCTTCAGAGCGGCTCTGAATAATGCGCCCTTCATGCTCGGTGATTGAACAGAAAGAACACCCACCAAAACAACCGCGCATGATGTTGATCGAGAAACGGATCATCTCATACGCCGGAATGCGGCTATCGCCATACGCGGGATGCGGCACGCGTTTGTATGGCAGAGCAAATACGCTGTCCATCTCTTCGGTGGAGAGCGGAATCGCTGGCGGGTTGACCCAGATATAACGCTCGCCGTGCTTTTGCATCAGGGCGCGCGCGCAGCCAGGGTTCGTTTCGTGGTGCAGAATACGCGACGCGTGAGCGTACAGTACTTTGTCGCCTTTCACTTTTTCGAAAGACGGCAGCAACACATAGGTTTTTTCCCATGGTTTAGGGCGCGGAGGCTGAACGACAACGGCTTTGGCCTCGGTCTTTTTCGGCTCAACCGGTTTGTTATCCGCGCACGGCAGATCATCACCGTAAGGATGTGGGATCGGGTCGATTTTACCCGGCATATCGATGATGCGGGAATCCACGCCACTCCAGCCCGGCAGCGCTTCTTTCACCATAATCGCGGTGTTGCGCACGTCGCGGATATTGCCAACCGGCTCACCCTGCGACAGACGATGCGCCACTTCTACCAGCGGGCGTTCACCGTTGCCGAAGATCAGCATGTCAGCTTTTGAATCCACCAGCACCGAACGGCGCACGGTATCAGACCAGTAATCGTAATGCGCGGTACGGCGCAAGCTTGCTTCGATTCCGCCCAGGATGACCGGCACGTCTTTCCATGCTTCTTTACAACGCTGGGTGTAAACCAAAGTGGCGCGATCCGGGCGTTTGCCCGCGACGTTATCGGCGGTGTACGCATCGTCGTGGCGCAACTTACGATCGGCGGTATAGCGGTTGATCATCGAATCCATGTTGCCGGCGGTGACGCCGAAGAACAGGTTCGGTTTGCCGAGGCTCATGAAAGCCTCTTTGCTGTTCCAGTCCGGCTGGGCGATGATCCCTACACGGAAGCCCTGCGCTTCCAGCATGCGTCCACAAATGGCCATGCCAAAGCTCGGGTGATCGACGTACGCGTCGCCAGTCACCAGAATAATATCGCAGCTGTCCCAGCCCAGTTGGTCCATCTCTTCGCGGGACATCGGCAGGAATGGCGCCGGTCCAAAACAGGCCGCCCAGTATTGGGGCCAGGAGAAGAGGTCTCGATCCGGCTGGATCAAGGATATTGCGCTCATAATGCTTCCGAAGAAAAAATAAACAAAGGGCGGGGATTATACGCTGGTTTGTGACGCAAATTGAAGGGGTATTGTTATCGGTTTTAACCCTCACCCAAAAGGGGGCGAGGGTTTTGAATTTGACTTATGGCGCAGGATTCACCAGCAGCTGCCCCACGGAGCCGCGATCGGCCATTTCCAGCGTCTGGCTGTGGAACAGGAACGGGAAGTGAGACCAGGAAGGCTGTCCGTAATAGACCAGCAGTTCGACCTGTCCGTCGACCCAGACGGTATCTTTCCAGCCCCGGTCTTCCGGGAACGGCATCGCCCCGTTGACGTTGCGGATCAGGAAGCTCACGCCTTCAATATGGAATGCCTGGGGCATTTCCGCCCGCACCGTCCAGCGCTCCCACGTTCCTTGCTGAGCGGTGATATCAATGCGATTGATGTCCCACAGCGCACCGTTAATACCCGGATCGTCGCCCAGACTGATGTCACGACTGCGAACCGGCGTACCGCTCATAATCTCTTGCGGCAGTAAACGCATCGGCAAACTGTCCGTCACCAGCGGCAACAGACCCGTTGGACGCAGCGTCAGCACCAGCGTTGAGACCAAAATACTCGACGGCTCGAAGAAGCCACGGATGCGATCCACAATGCTCGCCGCCTCGCCGCAGGTGATGGACACTTCATCACCGTTAGTCATGTCGACGAGAATTTCGCGACGTTCACCCGGTGCCAGCGCCAGCTGCTTAACGGACACCGGCGCAGGTAAAAAGCCCTGATCGCCAGAAATCACATGCAGCGCGCGGCCATCGCTCATTTGCAGTAAATAACGACGTGAATTGGACGCATTGAGCAAGCGCAGACGAACCCAACCGCGAGACACCTCGACGTACGGGCTTTGCGCGCCGTTGACCATCAGGATGTCACCGACAAACCCACCGCTACCGGGTTCGCTGTACTCCGGCGTACCAAAGTTATCCAGGCGCTTGTCCTGAATAATGATCGGGAAATCGTCCACCCCGTAATGGTTTGGAATCGGCAGAGACTTACTCACGTCATCTTCCACTAACCACATCCCGGCCAGGCCGTTATACACATGTTGCGCGGTGCGGTTAGGGGTATTTGCGTGGTACCACAGCGTGGAGGCGCTCTGACGAATTGGCAGAACCGGTGCCCAGTCGGCGCTCGGCGTCATCATGCGTGCTGCACCGCCAATCAACGGGCCTGGTACCTGCAATCCGCTGATTGTCATGGCGACATTTTCGGTCAGACGGTTGCTGTAAATCAGCTTCACGTCATCGCCGTTCCAGACGCGAATGGTCGGGCCAAGATAACGGCCATTCACACCCCATACCGCCGCGCGCGTCCCCTGAGTGAAAGACCAGTGCGAACGCTGCATTGTCAGAAAAAGGGGCTGACCGCGACGGGATTCGAGCAACGGCGGAATGGGCAGCGGCTGTTGCTGCCCGGCGGCGTTGGCTGTCAGCGGAACCGCGCCGGCACAAAGGGCGATTCCGGAAGCCTGAATAAACTGACGCCGACTGAATGACATATTTGCTCCATGTAAAACGGCTAACTGCACGGGAATTCGTTTTCCCTTTAATCCGGCTTAAACCTTACCGGCGGCTTCTCTCTCAGCGACTTCTTTGTCAAGCTCAGCGATTTTTTGCGCCATCAGTTCACGACAATGGGCGGCCAGCTCGCGAACCTGATCTTTGCCATATTTGCTGGTATCAACCGGCGGCAGCATTTCGACAATCGCGAGTCCGTTATTCCAGCGGTTAAGATTAATTTTATTAGAGGTATTGGAAACGCACACAGGAATAATCGGGACACCGGCCGCAATGGCAGCATGAAACGCACCGGTTTTGAATGGCAACAGTCCGCGACCACGGCTGCGCGTCCCTTCAGGGAACATCCAGATAGAGATTTTACGTTTCTTAAAATGACTCACCACTTCTGCGATGGTGCTGTGCGCTTTAGCACGGTTGTTACGGTCAATCAGCAAGTTACCGGTGAGCCAATACAGCAGGCCGAAAAACGGGACCCACAGCAGGCTTTTCTTACCGACAGTCACTGTCGGTGGCAGCACGATGCCGGCAGCCGTCACCATATCGTAGTTATTTTGATGATTTCCGATATAGATGGCGTTACCGAAGTGTTCTGCGCCCTCTGGCAGGCGATTTTCGACCTTCAGGCCAAACAGCGGCGCAAGATGACTGAACAGGCGGCCAAACGTCGAAACGTGCTTTGGATTACGTGGACTGAAGAGGCAGTAAATGCACCCGAACACGCAGACCAGAATGCAGTAGATAACAGCAAGAATTAAGCGAACAATTAATAGCATAGCGACCTCAGAAGCCCTAACGGCTGACAATTATACTTCAACTGTCGCCGGGTAAGGATTTTGTTTTTTTATATCGGAAATTTTAGCGAGAACCCCCTTCTGAGCAGAAGGGGGTGAAGCTCGTTTACTCTTCGCTGTCGCCCGATTTTTCACGGTTCGGGGAGTCAATTTCCACGCGGTCAATCCGTTGCAAACCACGCATCAGCGAACCACGACGTCCACGTTCGCCGACCACTTTTTGCAGCTCTTCCGGACGCAGTTTGATTTTGCGCTTGCCGACATGCACCGTCAGCGTGCTCTGCGGCGGCAGAATGAAGAGATGCGCCAGGCCATCTTCGCCTTTTGCCGCTTCTGCTGACGGGATGCTGATGATCTTGTTGCCCTTGCCTTTCGACAACTGCGGCAGATCGCTGACCGGGAACATCAGCATGCGGCCTGCGGCGGTGATCGCCAGCAGCATGTCGTTGTCGTTCTCAATCACCAGCGGTGGCATCACATGGGCGTTATCCGGCAGGCTGATCAGCGCTTTACCGGCACGGTTACGCGCCACGAGATCGTTGAAGGTACAGATAAAACCGTAGCCGGCATCAGACGCCATCAGCAGTTTTTGCTCTTCGCCTTCCATCAGCATATGGTCAACCGTTGCGCCCGGCGGCAGCGTCAGCTTGCCGGTAATCGGCTCGCCCTGCCCGCGCGCAGAAGGCAGCGTAATCGGATCGATCGCATAGCTGCGCCCGGTTGAATCGATAAACACCACCGGCTGATTGCTCTTGCCTTTCACGGCAGATTTAAAACTGTCGCCCGCTTTGTAGCTCAGGCCTGGCGCGTCAATATCGTGGCCTTTGGCGCTACGTACCCAACCGCTTTGCGAGAGAACAATGGTCACCGGCTCTGACGGCAGCATATCGTGCTCGTTCATCGCCTTCGCTTCTTCGCGCTCGTGCAGCGGAGAACGACGGTCATCGCCAAACGCATCGGAATCGGCCTGCAGTTCTTTCTTCAGCAGATTGCTCATCTTGCGCTCGGACGCCAGAATCGCCTGCAGCTGATCGCGCTCTTTTTCCAGTTCGTTCTGCTCACCGCGGATTTTCATCTCTTCCAGCTTGGCGAGATGGCGCAGTTTCAGCTCAAGGATCGCTTCGGCCTGGGTTTCGCTGATGCCAAAACGCGACATCAGCGCGGGCTTCGGCTCATCCTCAGAACGAATGATTTCGATCACTTCGTCAATATTCAGGAACGCCACCAGCAAACCTTCAAGAATATGCAGGCGCTTAAGGACTTTCTCCAGACGATAGTTCAGGCGGCGGCGCACGGTATCGCGACGGAACGCCAGCCATTCGGTCAGGATCTCCAGCAGGTTTTTCACCGACGGACGACCATTCAGACCAATCATGTTCAGGTTGATGCGGTAGCTTTTTTCCAGATCGGTGGTGACGAACAGGTGGTTCATCACCTGCTCCATATCCACGCGGTTGGAGCGCGGGACAATCACCAGACGCGTTGGGTTTTCGTGGTCGGATTCATCACGCAGATCGTCCACCATCGGCAGCTTTTTGTTGCGCATCTGCGCAGCAATTTGCTCCAGCACTTTGGCGCCCGACACCTGATGCGGCAGCGCGGTGATCACCACGGCCCCGTCTTCTTTGGTCCACACCGCACGCATGCGCACGGAGCCACGTCCGTTCTGGTAGATTTTGCGGATTTCCGCCCGCGAGGTGATGATTTCGGCTTCGGTCGGATAATCCGGGCCCTGCACGATATCCAGCACTTCGTCGAGAGTGGTGTTCGGTTTTTCGATCAGCGTCATCGCCGCTTTCGCCACTTCGCGCAGGTTGTGCGGCGGAATATCCGTCGCCATCCCCACGGCAATACCGGTGGTGCCGTTCAGCAAAATGTTCGGCAGACGCGCAGGCAGCATTTTCGGCTCCTGCATCGTGCCGTCAAAGTTTGGCACCCAGTCGACCGTGCCCTGGCCCAGTTCACCGAGCAGCACTTCTGCGTATTTTGATAAGCGCGATTCGGTATAACGCATCGCGGCGAAGGATTTCGGATCGTCCGGTGCCCCCCAGTTTCCCTGGCCGTCGACCAGCGGATAACGATAGGAGAATGGCTGCGCCATTAATACCATCGCTTCATAACAGGCGCTGTCGCCGTGCGGATGGTATTTACCGAGAACGTCACCCACGGTACGGGCGGATTTTTTGAATTTCGCGCTGGCGCTCAGGCCCAGCTCTGACATCGCGAAAACGATGCGACGCTGAACCGGCTTCAGGCCATCGCCGATAAACGGCAGTGCCCTGTCCATGATGACGTACATGGAATAGTTCAGATAGGCGTTTTCAGTGAATTCATGTAGCGCGAGGCGCTCTGCCATATCGCTCATTAAATGTCATTCCTCAACTCAGAAACCTGTGGGTTTCAGGCAATATTGCCGCAGATACTACCCTATCTGACGAGTTGAGTCACAAAGAAAAAGGGCCGCAGAAACGGCCCTTTTTGACATTATTTGTTCAGCTTGATGACCTGTTTGACGTCGATTTCAAACTCATTCCACTCTTTATCAACTTTACCCTGAATTTCGACTTTATCCTGCGGACTGATGGTCTGACCGTTCCAGCGTTTATGGTCAATTTCGACATTCACCGTGCCGGTGGTATCGCGGAATAGGTAGCGGTCGTCAGACAGGCGCTCGGTGATGTTCCCGCGCAGTTTGACCCAGCTGTCGTCCTTCTGATCTTTCACCTTTGCCGCCGTGGTGAGATTGGCGTCGTTATCCACGAACCCGCCCTGCTGAGTTTGCGTCTGGGTCTGGGCCGGCGTCGCCGACGGGCCATTGAATCCACCTTGCGCGGCAAACACAGGGGCAGTGGTCATCATCATGATAGCGGTCATCGCTGCTAATTTTTTCATCGTTATCTCTCCCTTTATGTTGTTTAGAACTCCATTAAACAGCGTAAACCTTAACAACTTCTTAAGGGGGAAATTTTTTTATTTTTGCTGTACAGCAGAGGCTTGCAGGAGGTTAACTGCTCTTTAACGGCAACCTCATGGAGGAAATAATGCGCATTTTACTGGTAGAAGATGACAAGCTCATTGGTGACGGCCTCAAAGCCGGGCTGACAAAAATGGGCTTTAGCGTTGACTGGTTCACCGACGGCGGCACCGGTAAAACCGCGCTCTATTCCGCCCCTTACGATGCGGTCGTGCTGGATCTCACGCTGCCGGGCATGGATGGCCTCGATATTCTGCGCGAATGGCGCGAAAAAGGGCGCAGCGAGCCGGTATTGATTCTCACCGCGCGCGACGCGCTTTATCAGCGTGTGGAGGGGTTGCGCCTGGGGGCCGATGACTATCTGTGCAAACCCTTTGCCTTAGTGGAAGTCGCCGCACGACTCGAGGCGCTGGTGCGACGCAGCCACGGTCAGACCCGAAGTGAATTGCGCCACGGCAACGTGACGCTGGATCCGGTGAGTCTGGTCGCCAAACTGGACGGCGAAACGCTCCCCCTCAAGCCGAAAGAGTTCGCCCTGCTGGAACTGCTGATGCGCAACGCGGGCCGCGTGTTGCCGCGTAAAAACATCGAAGAGAAGCTGTACACCTGGGATGATGATGTCTCCAGCAACGCCGTCGAAGTTCACGTCCATCACCTGCGTCGCAAACTGGGCAGCCATTTTATCCGCACCGTCCACGGGATCGGTTACACCCTGGGTGACGTATGAAACTGACGCAACGTTTAAGTCTGAAATTACGCCTGACGCTGCTTTTTTTAGTGCTGTCGCTGGCCGCCTGGCTCGCCGCCAGCGTGGTGGCGTGGCAGCAGACCACGCACAAGCTCGATAAGCTGTTCGATACCCAGCAGATGCTGTTCGCAAAACGTTTGCTGACGATGGATATCGACGAACTCAACGCCCCTGCCCGCATGCGCGAAGCGCCCAAAAAAGCCAAACACGGGCATCTTGACGACGACGCGCTGGCCTTCGCCATTTATTCCACTGACGGCAAAATGCTGCTGCACGATGGCGAAAATGGCCAGGATATTCCGTATGACTATCGCCGTGATGGCTTTGATAACGGCCAGCTCAAGGATGATAAAGACGCGTGGCGGTTTCTGTGGCTGACGGCACCCAACGGCAATTACCGTATCGTGGTCGGCCAGGAGTGGGAATATCGCCAGGAGATGGCGCTGGATGTCGTCACTTCGCAGCTCACGCCATGGCTGGTCGCGCTGCCGCTAATGCTGTTACTGCTTATTGTCTTATTAAGCCGCGAGCTACGTCCCCTGAAGCGCCTGGCGCAGTCGTTACGCCAGCGCGCGCCAGATGCCACGGAAAAACTCGCCACCGACGGCGTGCCAACGGAAGTGCGCCCTTTGCTCGACGCGCTGAATCACCTGTTTGACCGCACGCAGGAGATGATGACGCGCGAGCGGCGTTTTACATCCGATGCCGCGCACGAACTTCGTAGTCCACTGACGGCGCTGAAGGTGCAAACCGAAGTGGCGCAGCTTTCGCTCGACGATCCCGCCGCGCAGGAAAAAGCGCTCGCGCAACTGCGCACCGGCATCGATCGCGCATCGCGTCTGGTGGATCAACTGCTCACGCTTTCACGCCTGGATTCGCTGGACAATCTCGATGACATCGAAGCGATTCCGCTGGCCGATCTGCTGCAATCCGCGGTGATGGATATTTACCATCACGCCCAGCGCGCAGGGATTGAGATCCGCCTGAATATTCACACTCAGGTGACCCGTTCCGGTCAGCCATTGCTGCTGAGCCTGCTGGTCCGCAATCTGCTGGACAATGCCGTGCGCTATAGTCCACGCGGCAGCGCGGTGGACGTCACGCTTAGCGCCCAGAGTTTTACCGTACGCGACAACGGCCCGGGCATTTCCCCCGACGCGCTGGCGCGGATTGGCGAGCGTTTTTACCGTCCGCCAGGCCAGGATGAAACCGGTAGCGGCCTGGGGCTGTCAATTGTCAAACGTATCGCCGCGCTGCACGGCATGCGCGTTTCGCTCGCCAATGCACGGGAAGGCGGCTTTGAGGTGACGGTGAGTTGGTGACTCATTATTGCGCCAGAAGCAAAAGACTTTACACATTTTGCTCATTTCACCGCATCGTTGTTGCGGGTAAAATCGTGACCAATCTCACAAGACTGAGGAAAACGAATGAGCAATATCCTGATTATCAATGGTGCGAAAAAATTCGCCCACTCTAACGGCCAACTGAACGACACCCTGACCGAGGTCGCGGACGGTTTCCTGCGCGACGCCGGACACGATGTTAAAGTCGTGCGTACCGACGGCGATTACGACATTCAAGCCGAAGTGCAGAATTTCCTGTGGGCCGACGTCATCGTCTGGCAGATGCCGGGCTGGTGGATGGGCGCGCCGTGGACTGTGAAAAAGTACATGGATGATGTGTTTACCGAAGGCCACGGTTCGCTGTATGCCAGCGATGGTCGCTCTCGTTCTGATGGCGCTAAAAAATACGGTTCCGGCGGTCTGCTGCACGGCAAAAAATACATGCTGTCTCTGACCTGGAATGCCCCGCTGGATGCCTTCACCGACGAAGATCAGTTCTTCCATGGCGTGGGCGTTGATGGCGCCTATTTGCCTTTCCATAAGGCCAATCAGTTCCTGGCGCTGGAGCCGCTGCCAACGTTTATCGTGAATGACGTGATTAAAATGCCAGACGTGCCGCGCTATATCGCCGAATATCGCAAGCATCTCGCCGAGATTTTTGCTTAACTGGTAGCCTGTCATCAGGAGAAATGATCATGTTAACTGTTATTGCTGAAATCCGTACGCGTCCAGGCCAACATCACCGCCAGGCCGTGCTGGATGAGTTCGTGAAGATTATCCCGGCCGTATTGAAAGAAGAAGGCTGCCACGGCTATGCGCCGATGGTGGACACCGCTGCAGGCGTGAGCTTCCAGACCACCGCACCTGACTCCATCATTATGGTTGAGCAGTGGGAAACCGTGGCCCATCTTGAAGCGCATCTGCAAACGCCACACATGAAAGCGTGGGGCGACGTGGTGAAAGGTAACGTTCTGGAAACGCATATCCGTATTCTGGAGCAAGGGGTTTAAGTTCCCCTACCCCTCTCTCCTAAGGAGAGAGGGAACTGCCCGTAGCCGAGTTTACTCCCTCGCCTCTTTGGGTAGCGGAGGAATTACCAGTACAATTTCCAGCTTTGTGTAAACCGCACCAGCGCCTCGACGTAGAAATAATCCCCCCAGCTTGCGCACTCATCCACGCCTTTATCGCTCGCCAGATGGTAAACCGAGTGCTTAAGTAGACCGTTGCCCTTCTCGTCTTTTCCCATCAGATAGTGTTTTGTCAGCGAGGACATAATGCCCTTCGCCCATTCCAGATACCGTTCACGATCCGGATCGGTCGCAGGCAGGTGTTTGACCAGTTCCAGCAGGCCGCATACCGCAATCGCCGCCGAAGACGAATCACGCAGCGCATCGGTGCCGACCAGCGCCAAATCCCAGTGGCAAACACCGTCTTGCGGAAGTCGATTGAGGAAATAGTTCGCCAGCCGTTTCGACAGGGCAATCATCGTGTCGTCGCCGGTATAAATGTAGCTCAGCAGAAAACCGTAAATCCCCCACGCCTGGCCGCGCGACCAGCAGGAGTCGTCGGCGTAGCCCTGCTGCGTATTGCCGTAACGCGGTGCACCGGTTTTGACATCCATATAATAGGTATGGAACGTAGAGGCATCTTCACGAATCAGATACATCGCTGCCTGCATAACATGAGCTTTGGCGGCATCGGCAAAGCGCGGATCGCCCGTCTGCTCGGTCGCCCAGTACAACAGGGGCAGATTCATGTTGCAGTCGATGATCATCCGCCCGGCCTGCTCGGGATCGGACAGATCGCCCCACGCCTGGATGATCCTGGCTTTATCGTGGAAACGCTCAAGCAGCGCTTCTGCCGCCAGCAGCGAAAAGCCACGCGCCTCGCGGTTGCCGGTCAGACGCCAGTCCGCCACGCACGAGAGCGTATAAAGGAAGCCCAGATCGTGGGTATTCGTATCGTGACGACCGGCGATGCGCAGACCAAAAGAGCGGGTGTGCTTCTCGGCCATCGCACGGAATTTTTCGTCACCGCTCATCTCCCATGCCAGCCACAGCTGCCCGGTCCAGAAGCTGGTTGTCCATTCGACGTTGTCGGTCAGCGGATAAAATCCGTCTTTGCAGGTCTCTGCCGGGAATTGTTCACCGAACTCCGTTAAATGACGGCTAATCAGTTCGAGGACATGCTGGCGTGCCGTGCTTAATTCATCCCTGAATGCATGGGCATTAACGGGGGCGGGAATATCGGCCAGACGTTCCTCTACGATATGACTTAACATATTTCGGTTCCTTCTTTGACGGCAAAATTATCGAGATGGATTCTGTTCTGCTACAGAGATTGCAGATGTGCCACGCCATTTGCTTTGGCAGGCGGATAACGTAAAGGCAGAGATCAGCGTAAAGGTCAGCGCCGTTGCGCCCATAATGATATAGGTCTGTTCAAATCCGATGCGGTCATACATATATCCCGCCGGTGACGAGATAACCACATTTCCGACATACAGCATCGCCTGATAGCCCAATAAGTACATGGTGGCGTTTACACGTTTATCGAAATGCTCGGCGATATATTTAAATACCGACACCAGCAGCAAACAGATTTCCAGACCGTATAAAGGCTTGAGAATGGAAATTAATAAGTGGGAATCGCACAGGCCGGAAATAATCAGACGCGCCCCGACGATCAACCCGACGATCAGTAATCCGCGCTTGGCACCGATAAAGTTCACGAACAGCGGAATCACCATATACATGACAAATTCCATACCCGATTGAACCGTGCCGAGGTAGCCGAATACCGCGTTGCCCTGATGTATATCGTCAAAGAAGGTGACGAAGTAGCGCGAGAACTGCTGCTCGGCGATAAACATCATCCACGCCACGCCGGCGACATACAGGCAGAAGGCCCAAAACTTGCGACTGCGCAGCAGCGCGTAAACATCCGAAGGGGCGATTTTCTCTTTGGTCAGTACGTCAGCGGCATGAACGGAGTTAGTGTTCACTTTCAGGTTCAGCAGAACAATGAGCATGATGACTGACGCCACGCTACCCAGAATAAAATTATACGCAGGCGAGAGGTTAAACAGCAGGCCTGAGAACGACGACGCCACCGCCCAGCCAAGGGAACCCCACATGCGAATCTGACCAAACTCCATGCCGTTCAGACGACTGAAGCGATCGGAATAGGATTCACACGCCGCCACGCCCGCATACCAGGCAAAGCTTAAATAGAGCGCGCCGATAATAATACCCAGCATCGTGTTGGACATTAACAGCGGCTGATAGACATAAATAAAGAACGGTGCCATGAGGGCCGACATCGCCACCACAAAATAGAGCAGGTATTTGCTCATCCCGATCTTATCGAGAATATAGCCGTAGATCGGTTTTAAAATAACGGAGAAAATACCGTTAACCGCAAATACCGTCCCGATAACCGATCCGCTGAGATTGGCCTTTTGTCCGAGCCAGATCGCCAGCAAACCAATACTTGCCGACCACGTAAAGAAATAGAGAAAGATAAAGGTACTGATTTTGTAATATTCGGTTCTGTTATTCGTTGATGTATTTTCCATACTATCCTCGCCGAAATATAGGGTGCCAGAGTGTTATAAAAAGAAAGAGAGCTGACGTTTATTATCAGGGTCACGAATAACGACCTGATCGGTATTAATTTGAAGCTGCGGGATCTCCGCTATTTTGTGCGAATCGCTGCACGCCATAACCGCGCAGCACAGCCAGCTTTCCCCTTGCGGGAGGGTTGTGCTGAGTACCGGAATCGCGGCGCATTCAGCAAACATAATGCTGCTGTTTGGCGGCGTGATAACGGTGTCAGGTTGACGCGTGATGGCAGGCGACAGATCGGCAATCACGCTGCTGCCGTTATCCGCCGAGAGAAAACATCCGCGCGCGGTCAGCTGCGGCTGCGTCTTCATCACCGCAAAGCCCCCTTCTACTGCCTGTAAAGTCCTGCCGCTATTCACCCGATGCAGACGGATATGCCACGCGCCAAACGGCACCAGCCAAGTGTCGATATGAACGTCTTGCCATGGCGACCAACGCGAGAAAATCCCATTTTCGTCGACGCGTACTTCCGCGCATTCCCGACGCCCGCGGTAGTAATTGTCGCCATCGGATAACAGCAGCATAGAGTCGCAGGCCGCGTGTTTAAGGCCGTAACGCCCGCGCTCAATCGTGAAGCCGAAGCGGCTGGAGTAGGCGAATTTGGTGTATTTCGCGTCGGTATTCACATAGTTGTTTAGCTCAAGCTGCCCGGCGGTGAGCATCGTGACGTGCTGCGAATCATCGGCGTGCATCAGGATTTGCTGCGCGTGTGAAATAACGCGTTTCTCGGCCAGCGCTGGCAGCGGTTGTTCTTGCGCTTGCCAGAACGGATGCTCCTCCGGCAACGCCAGAATCAGATACGTTTTCAGCGCCCAATACGGAGAGCCTGGCGAGTTGTAATCTTCGCACATCGCCAGATTGGGATAGGCAAAGCCGAGCGTCAAAATGCCGTCGCGATCGAGGATCGGCTGCTGCTGCCACCAGCGAAGATGGCGCAGGATAATGCCTTTCACGATGCCCGGCGTGAACACATTTAGGCCGGAAAAAGCGACGGCGCTCCAGAACGCTACCATCGCAAAGCGATAGGTCAGGCTGCGGCCAAACGGCACCGACGCGCCGTCGGCGGCAGACATGTAAATGAAATCTTCGGCGAACTGACGCGAACGCTCACGCAGCACCGTTGCCCTCTCCTCGTCGCCGCTCAAGGTGGCGTAGATCAGGCCATAAAAGTGAAACGCCATCGAGATGTAGTAGTCTTTTGGTCGCCCCGGACCATCGGAATACCAACCATTGCCGAGGTAATAAGCGTCCATCATGGCGAAGCGGCGGTCGATCGCCACCTGATCAAACGGCAACCCGGCGCGTTTAAACCCCAGCTGAACCATAATGGCAAAATAGTTCCAGTTACTGTCCGGCATTTGCGCGTCGGTTATCTGATTGAGCCACGCGTGCAGGTTCATCACCTCGCGCTCGGTGAACAGGTCGGTGAGTTTTTCCTGCAACAGCGACAACCCAAGGCCGTACGATGCCATCTCGACCAGACGCTGATCGTAAGGTTCTGTTTCGCCCCAATAGCCTGCGCTTTGCGGATCGGTCCCCTGTTTGATGGCCGCGATGTATTTGTCGCTAAACGGTGTAGTATCGCCCGCCGCCATCAGCGGAAACAGCCCCCATAGTACGCGCGACAGCCCCTCCATATGCGCCACGTCGGTGGCGTAGTGTGCGCAGGTATCGCCCAGCGAAAACCGCGAACTCCCCGCCGGAAATTGCTTATCCACTGCACCCAGCATCGTATTGAATTCCGCCACCACGTCCTGACGGGAAGACAACGGATTTGATGTTTCTTTGTTTGCCGCCCACATACGCTTTCCCTCGTCATCATCTGCGGCAAAGAATAGTGAATCCATACACCGTAGAAATGTTAGCCACGTCACAGCGGCGAGAGATCAATAAACCCACAGTTGAGAAAATTTAAAAAGGTGGTTTATAAAGACGAACAGAAGGGCAAAAGTTGAGTTTTATTGCACTATGCGTGAGATGCCAAAATCCGACCATCTGGAGCTGATTACCTTAAACGACACCATCGTGTCGTTCAGTCGGCTATTTGCCAATACGGTGCGGTATCACCACTGGCACCAATGCCTGGAAATTCTCTATGTGGAAGAAGGGTTTGGCGTGGCGATTGTCGATAATCGTCATTACACTATGCGCCCTGGACGGCTGTTTTTCTTCCCGCCGTTTACCCTGCACAAAGTCATGGTCGATGAGCAGGCCGAAGCGATTTATCGCCGCACGATTATTCATCTCGATCACCATGCGGTTCTGAAAGTGCTGCGCGATTTTCCGCAGACGCAGCAGCGGCTGCAAAAACTGTCCCGACGCGGCGGTGAAGCGTGGGTGGCGGATATGGCAGATTGTCATCCCCATATTCATCATCTGTTTAGCGGCTACCATCCACCGTTAACCAGCGAAAGTGTCGCCAGCCTGATCATCAGTCTGTTTGCAATGCTGCCGGATGATAAGGACGGCGCGCCCGGCAGCAGCCACGGCATTGCCAGTCAGGTCATGTTCTGGCTTGATGAACACTACCAGCAAAAATTCAGCCTCGATGCGCTGGCTGGCGAGTTGGGAAAGTCCCGCAGCTACGTCTCACGAAAATTTCATGCTGAAACGGGCGAGAAAATCCATGATTACCTGAATACGCTGCGGCTGCGAAAAGCCTGCGAATGCCTGCTTCACAGCAATGAGAGCGTGCGGGATATCGCCACGCGGGTGGGATTTTCGGACGTGACGTATTTTATTAGCGCCTTCAAAAAGGGCATCGGTGAGACGCCCTTGCAGTACCGGAAGAATCATCCTGGCGCATGATCAGTTGCTCTTTTTACCCGGCTTCAATCCGCGGTGTAATTCATTGATGCGCTTTATCGATTTAATGCTGCGCTGCGGCGTGGTCGAGGCGACCGACAGGATGATCATCTCCAGACACAGCAGCACCGTGCCGTGCAGAGGAATTTTACCTTTCTCGCCGCCGCGTGGGACGTGAATCACGACGTTTGCCTCTTTGCTGAAGCGCGAATCCAGAGCGTTCGTGAGCAGGATCGCGGGAATGCCCAGCCGTTTCGCCTCGCGCAGCGTGGTTTGCCCTTCCCGGTGCGCGGATTTCTGCGCCATCATCACCAGTACGTCGCCGCGCTGTAGCTCAATAAGCTGTTCAGCCAGCCCAATTCCCGTGCGATTGAGCGCCGTAGCCGGCAGCCCCATTCGACTAAACATGCGCGCGGAGTATTCCGCCAGAACACCCGATGCGCCAATGCCAAAAATGGCCACCTGGCGTGCCTCACTCAGCAGCGCCACCGCTTGCGCCATGGCGAAGCGATTGTTTGGCTCTGATAACACCTCGCAGGTATGTTGATGGCCCTCCAGCACAAAATCGATGCTGGAATTGACGTCGCTGGTCAGGATATTGACCGTGGTCGAGATCTTTTCACTGGCGCTGATCGCCGGTCCAAACCAGTGCTCAAGCGTACTTTTCAGATCCCGCAGTCCGGCAAAACCGAGCGCCTGAATCGCCCGCACCACGGTGGCATCGGAGGTTTTTAGAACCGCCGCAATCTCCATCGCCGTTTGTTCCATCACCGCTTCACGGTTCTCATTGATGTACGTGGCGACCTGATGCAGGCGAGGCGTCAGCTGGTGTGCGCGGGCGCGAAAGCGATCGCCATAGAGATCGACACGCGATTTATCTTTGCGGATCACTTCGCCTCCGGGAGCGGGCGGCCCGCGATTTGCGATTGCACTTGCGCCGCCATTAGACCCAGCGAAGCGAAGGAGTTAGAGATCGCCTCTTCACGGGAAATCAGGACGTAATGCCCGGTACGACAGGCAGTGAGGAACTGACACCAGCCAGGCATCACGGTTTCCATGGCCGCCAGTTCGTCCTGCGGTTTGCCACCGGTGTCGCCGCGCCACGTCGCAAAGACAAAATCGGCGTCCAGCTCCGGCAAACGCTCGGCGCTCACGTCAATACGGCCACCGTCCGGAATGCTGTCGATAAGCGGCGGAAAGCTGAATCCGGCATCACGCAGCACGCGGCCCAGCGAGTGATAGCTGTGCATAGCGGTGATTTTGCCCTGGTTGGCCTGAATGACCGAAACGGAGATCTTCTGGGTGCCTATCGTCGCTTTCAGCGCGTTGAGTTGTTCCTGATAGCGACGCTCCAGAATGCTCAGCCGCGCCTGCGTGCCGGTCAGTTGCGCCAGCTTGCGGTAGATTTCCGGTGCGCCACCGTCGAGATGATCGATGCTCACCGTGGGGGCGATCCGCGCCAGTTGCTCAATCGGTGTGTTGCGCGTGGGCTCGGTGATAATCAGATCCGGTTTTGCGGCAGCAATAGCTTCTATGTCGATATCCGCCGTGCCGATAAATTTGATGTCGGAATTATCAAAATCGACGCCCGTTAACATGCCGCTGGAGCGAAGAAAATGGCTGCCGTCAGGGCGCGTGCGTCCGTGGCTGGCGATGGGCGGAACACCGAGTTCGATCAGCGGGATCGTGATGTCGAGATCGTGTAACGACACGATCCGTTTCGGGTGGACGGGTACCTGCACCGCACGACCCAAATCATCCGTAAATGTCTGCACATTTTCAGCTGCGCTGACGGAAAACCCCGCCAGTAGCAGCAGGGAAAAGAATAAACGCATAACGCCCCCGGTTAAAACCTGTCCCGACGCTGCCAGAGCAGCACCAGGAAAAACGGCCCGCCAATCAGCGAGACAATGATACCGGCGGGCAATTGCAGCGGCAGAAAAGCCAGCCGCCCAAGGTTATCCGCCAGCAAAACCAGCAGCGCGCCTGACACCGCACTGCCCGCAAGCAGCGACGTCTGGCCGCCGCGCAGTAAAAATCGTGTCATGTGCGGGGCGATTAACCCCACAAAGCCAATACTTCCCACGCAAGAGACGCAGGCGGCCGTCAATAACACCGGTGCAATCACCTGCAGTAATGCCAGTCTGGCGGGGCGCACGCCAAGCCCGGTGGCGACCTGATGACCCAGAAGCGAAACGTCGGTCGCGCGCGCCGTGAATAGCAGGAGCGCAAACGCCGGAAGTGCCCAACCTGCGGCAACGCTGACCAGCGTCCAGTTGGCCGCATGCAGGCTTCCGGCCAGCCACAGCAGCGCGGTCTGCACGTCGCGTACGTCGGCGGTGGTCATGAAAACACCCATTCCGGCGGCAAATGCCCACGACACGCCAATGCCGATCAAAATAAAGCGCGGGCGAGAGATATCGCGGGCGAGCAGCACGACCAAAAGCGCTGTCAGCAGCCCGCCTGCCATGCCTATCGCTGGTCGCCAGATAACGCCGAGCGCCGGGAACTGGAAAATCAGCAGTAAAACCGCGACGCTACAACCCTCTTTCACGCCAATCAGCCCGGGATCGGCGAGGCCGTTACGGGTTACCGACTGCATCGCCGCCCCCGCGACACCCAGCATAGCTCCACACAGTAGCGCCATCAGCAGGCGCGGCAGACGAATATCCTGGACGATATAACGCGCATCAGCACTGAGTGCATCGGGGTAAAACAGCGCACGTCCTATCGCCGACGCGGGAATAGGCAGCGAGCCGTGAGTGAGGCCAAACAGCGTCATCCCCAGACAAAGCAGGACTAGCGCCCCCAGCAAAAGGAGCGCTTTAGGACGAACGACGTTAGAAAATCCGCCCAGACGTAGAGGCCTGAGGCCTGCGCGAAGAACCGCTGGTTTCATTTGAACATTCTCGTCGCCATGAGGATAAACACCGGCGCGCCGACCAGGGCTGTGACTACGCCAGTCGCCAGCTCGTGGGGCGCAAACAGCGCACGGGCGGCGATATCCACCAGCAATACCACCAGCGCGCCGCAGCAAGCGGACAGGGGCACCATGACGCGCAAATCAGTCGACACCAGACGGCGGATAATTTGAGGGACAACCAGGCCAATAAACCCTATCGGCCCGGCAATCGACACCGCCGCACCGCAGAGCAACGCAATCGCCAGCAGGCAGAGGAGACGCGTGCGCAGCAGCGAGACGCCCAGGCCCTGCGCCATGCGATCGCCGAGCGCGAGCATGTTCACTGAAGGAGAAAGCGCAATCGCCAGCGTCAATCCAGACGCTGCGACCCAGGCGGCAGTCTGGATTGTCGCCCAGCTCACGCCCGCCACATCACCCGCAAGCCAGGTGCGCATCGAAAGCAACGTTTGCTCATCCAAAATTAAGACCGCCGCGGTAATGGATGATGCAAACGCCGAAATCGCGACGCCGCATAGCGTCACTTTCATGGGCGTTAGCCCGCTTCGCCCGGCTGAAGAAAGGGTCAAGACCAGCAGAAATAATGCCGCCGCCCCCGCCGCCGCAATCAGCGGACGTCCAACGGGGAACGTCAGCCCAAGCGCGCTGGTCAGCACCACTGCCAGCGCCGCCCCCGCGTTCAGCCCCAAAATATGCGGCTCGCCAAGAGGATTGCGGATCACCGCTTGCAGCAGTACGCCCGCCACGCCCAGCGCCGCACCGGTCATCAGAGCCGCGAGCAGGCGCAACAGGCGCAGATTGATAATCACGTTGTGATCGAAGTTGCGCGGATCGAACGCGAGAAACGCCTGCGCTACGATCTGCGCAGGGATAAACCGCGCGCCAATCCCAAGATGCAAAATGGCTCCCGCCAGCAGCAACGCGATGAAAACAACAGATGCCAGGCTAGTGCGCATCAGGCTTTTCCTGCGCGACGAAACGGCATAAAGAACGGTTTGCCCGTCACGGGATTGATCGACATTTGCACGTCGACATCGAATACCGCTTTGATCAGCTCCGGCGTACACACATCGTCTTCATTCAGCACGCTTTTCACTTTCCCTTCGCGTAAAAAGACCAGTGTATCGCCGTAGTTCACCGCAAAGTTGAGGTCGTGCAATACCACAACGACGGTGCGCCCGTGATGGCGAGTTAAATCGTAAAGCAGTTCCAGAATCTCGACCTGATAGCGTAAATCGAGATACGTGGTTGGCTCATCGAGAAGGATGTACGGCGTTTGTTGCGCCAGCGCCATGGCAATCCAGCAGCGCTGCCGCTGGCCGCCAGAGAGGCTTTCGACAGGCAAATGCGCATATTCCTGAGTGCCGGTTAAACGCAGCGCCTCTTCGACTGCCTGCTCGTCGGCGTCGGTCCACTGGCGCATAAAGTTTTGCCATGGAAAACGCCCGCGCGATACCATCTCAAATACCGTTAACCCTTCGGGCAAGAGCGGTGACTGCGGCAAAATGCCCAGCCTGCGCGAGACGCTTTTAGTGGGTTGTTCATGGATGCGCTTTCCCTCGAGCAATACCGTGCCGCCCATGGGTTGCAGCAAACGCGCAATGGTGCTGAGCAGGGTCGATTTACCGCATCCGTTTGCCCCAACCAGAACGGTCATTTTTTCAGGGGGAATGGTGAGGGAAATGTCATCAACGATGATTTTTTTCTGATAACCAGCAGAGAGATTATCGAGAACCAATCCCTGCTCTGTCGCGTTTTGAGCCACGTGTGCCAACTTAATCAAATAACAGACAAATAAAAATAAAACTCATTCTCTTTTGTGAGTTTGCCGTTGCGCCATGTAGTAGTCAAGAGGATAAACACCTTAAAAAAACCAGGGGTAATACGCGATTAACCGTTCAATACAATATGAATTAAATAATTAATTTACAGTCACTTAATCTCATTCACTGCGATAAATATCCGGTATAACTTTCCTGTAGCCGTTTTTCGCTTTTTTCCATTTACTACTACATCTCGCCATGATTGAATGATTCTCAATTACATACCCGATACCACTCAGGCAAACGGGTAGCGCTTTACGGGCAATGAAACACAGCTTCACCCGCGAGCATTCGCAGGGTATTTCGGGATAAAAATTAAATGGTTAAGTTCACACCTTCCTTCTCTGGGGTAAAAGGGCGCGCGCTCTTTTCACTGCTATTTATTGTGCCTCTGGCGCAGGCGGCAGAAAATAAAACAACGAAAGATGGCGAGACGTTAACCGTCATTGCCGATCCCAACGCTAAAACGGAAGCGACCAACGGTTATCAACCGCTGAACACCTCCACCGCCACGCTCACTACCATGCCGATGCTGGATATCCCGCAGGTGGTGAATACCGTGAGCGATAAGGTGCTGCAAGATCAGCACGCCACCACGCTCGACGAAGCGCTGTACAACGTTAGCAACGTGGTGCAAACCAACACGCTTGGCGGCACGCAGGATGCGTTTGTTCGTCGCGGCTTTGGCGCTAACCGTGACGGTTCGGTGATGACCAACGGTTTGCGCACCGTGCTTCCCCGCAGTTTTAACGCCTCGACCGAGCGAGTCGAAGTGCTGAAAGGCCCGGCATCGACGCTGTACGGCATTCTGGATCCAGGCGGGTTGATCAATGTCGTCACCAAACGCCCAGAAAAAACGTTTGGCGGATCGATCTCCGCGACGTCCACCAGCTTTGGCGGTGGCACCGGGCAGTTTGATGTGACGGGCCCGATTGACGGAACGCGTCTGGCGTATCGCCTGACGGGTGAATACCAGAATGAAGATTACTGGCGTAATTTTGGCAAAGAGCGCAGCACCTATATTGCGCCGTCGCTGACCTGGTTTGGTGATGACGCGACGGTCTCGGTGCTTTACTCCCATCGCGACTATAAAACGCCATTCGATCGCGGGACTATTTTCGATCTCAATACCAAGCAGCCCGTTAATGTCGATCGCAAAACACGTTTCGACGAACCGTTTAACATTACCGATGGTGAGTCCGATCTGGCGCAGTTGAACGCCGAATATCGCCTTAACAGCGAGTGGACGGCGAAATTTGATTACAGCTTTAGCCAGGATAAATACACGGATAACCAGGCTCGCGTGATGGCCTATGATGCGTCCACCGGAAATCTGACCCGACGCGTCGATGCGACACAAGGCTCGACCCAGCGCATGCATAGCACTCGCGCGGATCTGCAGGGCAACGTCGACATTGCAGGGTTTTATAACGAGATCCTGACCGGCGTATCGTACGAAAATTACGATCTGCTGCGCACGGACATGATCCGCTGCAAGAACGTTAAGGGCTTTAATATCTACAACCCAACGTATGGCGATCTCAGCAAATGCACGTCCGTTTCCGCGTCCGACAGCGACCAGACCATTAAGCAGGAGAGCTATTCCGCTTATGTGCAGGATGCGCTTTATCTGACGGATAAATGGATCGCGGTGACCGGGCTGCGCTATCAGTCCTATACGCAATATGCCGGTAAAGGCCGTCCGTTTAACGTCAATACCGACAGCCGTGACGACCAGTGGACGCCGAAAGCAGGCCTGGTTTACAAGCTGACGCCATCGGTGTCGTTGTTCGCAAACTATTCCCAGACGTTTATGCCGCAGTCATCCATCGCCAGCTATATTGGTAACCTGCCGCCTGAAACGTCTAATGCCTACGAAGTGGGTGCCAAGTTTGACCTTTTCGATGGCATTACTGCCAATATTGCGCTGTTTGATATCCATAAACGCAACGTGCTGTATACCGAAAGCGTGGGGGATGAAACGGTCGCCAAAACCGCAGGCCGCGTGCGCTCGCAGGGCGTAGAAGTCGACGTGGCGGGGTCGCTGACCGAGAACACCAATATTATCGCCAGCTACGGTTATACGGATGCGAAAGTGCTGGAAGATCCTGATTATTCAGGTAAACCGCTGCCAAACGTGCCGCGACATACGGGCTCCCTGTTCCTGACGTACGACATTCAGAATGTGATCGGCGGAAATACGCTGACGCTGGGCGGCGGCGGGCATGGCGTGAGCCGTCGCTCCGCCACCAATGGCGCGGATTATTACCTGCCGGGTTACGTCGTCGCAGATGCGTTCGCCGCGTATAAAATGAAGTTGCAGTATCCGGTGACGCTGCAGGTGAACGTGAAGAATCTGTTCGATAAGACCTACTACACGTCGTCGATTGGCACCAATAATCTGGGTAACCAGATTGGCGATCCACGCGAAGTGCAGTTTACGGTGAAGATGGATTTCTAAGGATAAAAAAAGCCCTGCATCGCAGGGCTTTTTTACATCAGGCTTCGATGTCGGCCATATCGCCTTTTTCCTGTAGCCAGTTGCGTCGGTCTTCCGAACGCTTCTTGGCCAACAGCATATCCATCATGGCATTGGTTTGCTGCTCGTCTTCATCGCTGATAATCAGCTGAACCAGACGACGGGTATTGGGGTCGAGCGTGGTTTCGCGCAGTTGCAAGGGGTTCATCTCACCCAGCCCTTTAAAGCGCTGGACGTTTGGTTTGCCCTTCTTGCGCTTAAGCTGCTCCAGCACGCCCGCTTTTTCTTCTTCCGTCAGCGCGTAATAAACCTCTTTGCCGAGATCGATACGGTAGAGCGGCGGCAGCGCAACGTGAACGTGGCCGTTTTTTACCAGCGTGCGGAAGTGTTTCACGAACAGCGCGCACAGCAGCGTGGCGATATGCAGACCGTCGGAGTCCGCATCCGCGAGAATACAGATCTTGCCATACCGCAGCTGGCTCAGATCGTCACTGTCTGGATCGATACCGATCGCCACCGAAATATCGTGTACTTCCTGAGAGGCGAGCACCTCATCGGAAGAAACTTCCCAGGTATTCAGGATCTTACCTTTCAGGGGCATGATCGCCTGGAATTCACGATCGCGCGCCTGCTTGGCGGAACCGCCTGCCGAGTCCCCTTCGACGAGGAAAAGCTCGGTGCGATTCAGATCCTGCGCGGTGCAATCCGCCAGTTTACCCGGCAGCGCCGGCCCACTGGTGAGCTTTTTACGCACCACTTTTTTCGCAGCGCGCATACGGCGTTGCGCACTGGAGATGGCCATTTCAGCCAGCATTTCAGCTGTCTGTATGTTCTGATTCAGCCACAGGCTGAATGCATCTTTCACCACACCGGAAACAAACGCGGCGCACTGACGCGATGACAAGCGCTCTTTGGTCTGCCCGGCAAACTGCGGATCCTGCATTTTCACAGACAGTACGTACGCGCAGCGATCCCAGATATCTTCCGCTGACAGCTTCACGCCGCGCGGCAGAATATTGCGGTATTCGCAGAATTCGCGCATCGCATCCAGCAGGCCCTGACGCAGGCCGTTGACGTGCGTCCCGCCCTGCATCGTGGGGATGAGGTTAACGTAGCTTTCGGTCAGCAGTTCGCCGCCTTCTGGCAGCCACAGCAGCGCCCAGTCGACCGCTTCGGTGTCACCCGAGAAATTACCGAGGAAGGGTTTTTCCGGCAGCGTTGGCAACCCATTGACCGCCTCGCCCAGATAGTCATTCAGACCATCCTGATAGCACCAGCGCTGCTCGCTGTTGTTGACTTCATCTTTAAAGGTGATTTCAACGCCGGGGCACAGTACCGCTTTCGCTTTCAGGATGTGCGTCATGCGCGTGACAGAAAAACGCGGGCTGTCGAAGAAGCTTTCGTCCGGCCAGAAATGCACGCTGGTACCGGTATTGCGTTTACCGCACGTCCCGATGACCTGTAATTCCTGCACTTTATCGCCGTTTTCGAACGCAATGTTATGCACCTGGCCGTCACGGCGGACGGTGACTTCCACGCGCTTAGACAAGGCGTTAACCACGGAGATCCCCACGCCGTGAAGGCCGCCGGAGAACTGGTAGTTTTTATTGGAGAATTTACCGCCCGCATGCAGACGGCAGAGGATCAGCTCAACGGCTGGAACCCCTTCTTCCGGGTGGATGTCGACCGGCATGCCGCGTCCGTCGTCAATCACTTCGAGCGACTGATCGGCGTGCAGAATGACGTCGATGCGTTTGGCATGACCCGCCAGCGCTTCGTCCACACTGTTATCAATCACTTCCTGGCCCAGGTGGTTTGGGCGCGTCGTATCGGTATACATCCCCGGGCGGCGGCGAACCGGCTCAAGCCCGGTGAGTACCTCAATGGCATCAGCGTTATAGGTTTGCGTCATGATTTAACTAGCAATTCGCAGTGATTGTCAGTGGCTGTGCAGTCCAAGAAAATCGACAATCTGGGTGAAATGATTCTCAAAGCCCGTGAAAGCATGGTTTCCGCCCTCCTCTACAGTCTGGCGGCAAGAGGCGTAATACGCCACCGCCTGGCGGTAATCCAGCACTTCATCACCCGTCTGTTGCAGCAGCCAGATAAGATCGGGCGCGTCCAGCGGGTCTATCTGCATAACTTTGAGGTCGTAAATATGGCGTGACTCTAGCACATATTGTTGTCCGGTGTAGGGGTTCTCGTTTTGCCCGAGAAAGTCCCTCAGCAGCTCAAAGGGCCGTACTGCCGGGTTAACCACTACCGCAGGAAGCATAAAGCATTGCGAGAGCCAGGTAGCGTAATAACCGCCCAGCGAGGAGCCCACGACGCCGAACGATTCACCGCCATGTTCCATCACGACTGACTCCAGCATTTCTGCCGCATCAGCCGGATACGGCGGAAGCTGAGGCACGATAATGTCGATGTGCGGATGATGCGCTTTGAGCCACTGACTAAATTGCGTGGCCTTCGCGGAACGCGGAGAGCTATTGAACCCGTGTAAATAAAGGAGCGTAGACATCAGTATCCTTCAGAGGCGGTATCCGGGCGGAACGTTGCACTCTGCAGACGGCAGACTTCCGTCGTCAGCGAGCCATCGGCATGCAGTTCCAGCCAGCGCCAGCCAGGCGCAATCGTGTCTAACGTAAAGTTGGCGCAGTGTGGTTTGAACTGGACGCACGTCGACGGCGTCGCCAGTAAACGGCGACCATTCCAGTCGAGATCCTGTTCCTGATGAATATGACCACACAACAGATTGTTGACGTGTGGATATTTGGACAACACGCGGTCCAGCGCCGCTGAATTGCGCAGGCTGTGTTGATCGAGCCAGCTGCATCCCGCAGGCAAAGGATGATGATGCAATAACAGCAAGGTATGACGCTCAGGATCGGCAGCCAGTTTTTTCTCCAGCCACTCCAGCTGAAAATCACTCAACTCACCGTGCGGTACACCGAACACCTGCGTATCCAACAGTAAAATTTGCCAGTGCTCACCGACAAACACGCGCTTGGCGGGAGAAATGCCCGCATCGTGCAGCGTGCTGTACATCGCTGGCTGAAAATCATGATTGCCGGGTAACCAGACGCAGGGCACGCTAAAGCTCGCGATCCCTGTCGCAAAATGCTGATAGGCCGCAGCGCTTTGATCTTGTGCCAAATCGCCCGTTGCCGCTATCAAATCGCAGTGGCGATTCTCGGCGTGAATGGCATCCAGTACCGCCTGATAACTCTCCCAGGTGTTTACACCTAACAGCGTTTCATGCTTTTCGGCAAACAGGTGGGTATCAGTGATTTGTAATATCCTGACTGGCGCCCCACCAGCAACAGTCAGGTTTAACAGGCTTTCCAAATGGTGTCCTTAGGTAGGTTTATGACGCTAACAAACCGGAATCGCCATTGCTCCATGTGCTAAACAATATCTTAGCCAGTCGGCTAAAAACTGGTTAATTTGATGCTTTTCGTCGCGTTGATGCAACTTTTTATTAGGATAATCATACCGCGCTTTAAAGCGGAAGATCTGCTGACTTGAACACACTTCGGCCACCATCGCATCATGATAAAGCCGGACCGTCATCGACGGCAGGCTCCAGTAGCTGATCGTCGGCGCCGTTTGTTTGATTTCTACCAGGGTCGTGTAACGAGTCGATTCAACAATCGTTAATCGATACTGCGCGTTGCTCACCTGATAGCTTACCATCTCGCCGGGCGCGTCATCACGCGGCAGCAGGCGGCGTAACTGCGCGAAATTGGTTTCGCACAAACGCATCATTTCTGGGAAGTCAGGTGTATAACGCTTCATTTTTTCCACTCGTTTCGTAAGTCTTGATAATGCAGCTGGAGCCATTGCAAAGCGATGACAGACGCCGCGTTGTCGATTCTCCCCTCTTTTACCCACTGGTAAGCCTGTTCCCGACTCACCACATGAACACGAATATCTTCGTTTTCATCTGCCAGACCGTGAATACCTTCCGCGATCGTGGCGTCCACTTCCCCCACCAGAATAGAAGAGCGCTCGGTAGTTCCGCCAGGGCTGGCCAGATAGCTCAGCACGGGTTTCGTCCGGCCCACTTTCAGCCCGGCTTCTTCCTCTGCCTCACGTCGGGCGACATCTTCCGGCGTTTCGCCGTCTTCGATCATGCCTGCGACCATTTCCAGCAGCCACGGGGTTTCGCTGGTATCCAGCGCCGCAATCCGTATCTGTTCAATCAATACCACTTCATCGCGCACTGGGTCAAAGGGTAGCAAGACTGCGGCATGCCCGCGCTCAAAAATTTCACGTCTTACTTCCCCGCTCATTTCCCCGTTAAACAGGCGATGCCTAAAACGGTAAAGTTCCAGTGAAAAAAATCCGCTATATAACGTTTCCCGTGCAATAATTTCTACATCGTTTTTGGTGAAAGTTACTGGCAATTCATCTGGTTTTTGCATGGCGGTTTCCTGGTCACAATCATGATGAAATTATGAATTTCAAGGCTGTTTGGCTGCCGTTTCAAAGGCTATATGATAGATTGATGCAAATTACAGCCGGATGGCACGTAACGCCAACCTTTTGGTGTGGATGATTCTGTTAGAATCGGCAAATATATTTAACAAGATCAGCGCTAATACTGCTTCACAACAAGGAATGCAAATGAAGAAATTGCTCCCCATCCTTATCGGCCTGAGCCTGACGGGCTTCAGCGCGATGAGCCAGGCAGAAAACCTGTTACAGGTTTATCAGCAAGCACGTCTGGGCAACCCTGAGCTGCGTAAGTCGGCTGCCGATCGTGATGCTGCGTTCGAAAAAATTAACGAAGCACGCAGCCCGTTGCTGCCGCAGTTGGGCTTAGGTGCCGATTATACCTACGGCAATGGCTTCCGTGATAGCAACGGTGTTAACTCCAATACCACCGGCGCATCTCTGCAATTAACGCAAACCTTGTTTGATATGTCCAAGTGGCGTTCGCTGAGTCTTCAAGAGAAAAGCGCGGGCATTCAGGACGTCACCTATCAGACCGATCAGCAAACGCTGATCCTGAATACCGCGACGGCCTACTTCAACGTGTTGAGCGCGATCGATTCGCTCTCCTACACCGAAGCGCAAAAACAAGCGATTTATCGTCAGTTGGATCAAACCACGCAACGTTTTAACGTAGGCCTGGTGGCGATCACCGACGTGCAGAACGCCCGTTCCCAATACGATACCGTGCTGGCGAACGAAGTGACCGCGCGTAACAACCTTGATAACGCGCTGGAATCTCTGCGTCAGGTCACTGGTAATTACTATCCTGAACTGGCTTCGTTGAACGTCGACAACTTCAAAACGGATAAACCGCAAGCCGTGAATGCGCTGCTGAAAGAAGCAGAAAACCGCAACCTGGCGCTGTTACAGGCACGTCTGAGCCAGGATCTGGCTCGCGAGCAAATCCGTCAGGCGCAGGATGGGCATCTGCCAACCCTGAGCCTCACTGCATCCAGTGCCGTAACGGACACCTCTTATAGCGGTTCTAAAACCGGCGGCGCGAATGCTTCGCAGTTTGACGACAGCAATGTGGGTCAGAACAAAGTCGGCCTGAGCTTCTCCATGCCGTTGTATCAAGGCGGTATGGTTAACTCTCAGGTTAAACAAGCTCAGTACAACTTTGTTGGCGCAAGCGAACAGCTTGAAAGCGCGCACCGCAACGTAGTGCAGACCGTGCGTTCGTCATTCAACAACGTGAATGCCTCTATCAGCAGCATCAACGCCTACAAACAGGCCGTTGTGTCGGCGCAGAGTTCATTGGACGCGATGGAAGCCGGTTATTCGGTCGGTACGCGTACCATCGTTGACGTGCTGGATGCGACCACCACGCTGTTTAACGCAAAACAACAGCTCTCCAGCGCGCGCTACAACTACCTGATTAACCAGCTGAATATTAAATCAGCTCTGGGTACGCTGAATGAGCAGGATCTGCAGATGCTGAACAGCACACTGGGTAAACCTGTTTCAACAACGCCTGAAAATGTGGCGCCGGAAAACCCACAGCAGGACGCCAGCGCTGATGGCTATAACGCCAACGGTTCAGCCCCTGCTGCGCAGCCCGCAGCGGCTCGCACGACAACCAATAACGCAGCCGGTAACCCATTCCGTAACTGATGTTAAAGCCCGGTCTATGGCTCCATAGGCCGGGTTAGCTCTGCTCCAGTCGACATATAAACGTAAGCCAACGTAAAGATCCCCCTGACGCTCCCTCTGCGCTTCATTTTCAACCACTCATCCTCTATCCTAAGCCTTATTTCCTTTGTAATACCACTGGGTCCTGGAAGACAAAAATGAAACGGACAAAAACGATCAATCACGCCTCGTTCCGCAAAAACTGGAACGCACGCCATCTCACTCCTGTCGCCCTGGCGATCACCGCCGTATTTTTGCTGGCGGGATGTGAGCAATCCGACGAAACGGTATCGATGTATCAGAATGCCGATGACTGCTCAAGCGCCACCGGCAAAAGCGCAGAATGTACTACTGCATACAACAATGCGCTGAAAGAAGCCGAACGCACCGCGCCGAAATATGCGACGCGTGAAGACTGTATCGCGGAGTTCGGTGAAGGTCAGTGTCAGCAAGCGCCTGCACAGGCAGGCATGGCACCAGAAAACCAGGCGCAAGCACAATCCAGCGGCAGCTTCTGGATGCCGCTGATGGCGGGCTACATGATGGGCCGTATGATGAGCGGCGGCGCGGGCTTCCAGCAGCAGCCTCTTTTCAGCTCCAAAAATCCAAATAGCCCGGCATACGGTAAATACACCGACGCCAGCGGCAAAGGCTACGGCGCAGCACAGCCAGGCCGTACGGCGACCGTTCCAAAAACCGCAATGGCACCAAAACCAGCAACCACCAGCACCGTGACGCGCGGCGGCTTTGGCGACTCGGTGGCAAAACAGTCCACCATGCAGCGTAGCGCGACAGGTTCTTCTACTCGCTCAATGGGCGGCTGATAATGGAACGAGTCAGTATTATTGAGCGCCCGGACTGGCGCGAAAAAGCGACCGAATACGGCTTTAATTTTCACACCATGTATGGCGAACCGTACTGGTGTGAGGATGCTTACTACAAATTGACGCTCGCTCAGGTTGAGAAACTCGAGGACGTCACCGCCGAACTGCATCAGATGTGCCTCAAAGTCGTGGAAAAAGTGATCGCCAGCGATGAGCTGATGACCAAATTCCGCATCCCTAAGCATACCTGGGGCTTTGTGCGTCACGCCTGGCAGACCAATCAGCCTTCTCTCTATTCCCGCCTCGATCTGGCGTGGGATGGCGTAGGCGATCCTAAAATGCTGGAAAATAACGCTGATACCCCGACTTCACTGTATGAAGCGGCGTTCTTTCAGTACATCTGGCTCGAAGATCAGGTCGCAGCGGGCAACCTGCCGGAAGGCAGCGATCAATTCAACAGTCTGCAGGAAAAGCTGATCGAACGTTTCGCCGAACTGCGCGAGCAGCACGGGTTCAATCTGCTGCATCTTGCCTGCTGTCGTGACACGGTTGAAGATCGTGGAACAGTGCAGTATTTGCAGGATTGCGCGGCCGAAGCGGAAGTCGCCACTGAATTCTTGTACATCGAAGATATCGGTTTAGGCGAGCGCGGACAGTTTACGGATACGCAAGATCAGGTCATTAGCAACCTGTTCAAACTCTATCCGTGGGAATTCATGCTGCGCGAAGTGTTTTCGACCAAACTCGAAGATGCTGGCGTACGCTGGCTGGAGCCTGCATGGAAAAGCATTATCTCCAACAAAGCGCTGCTGCCCATGCTGTGGGAGATGTTCCCTAATCACCCGAATTTGCTGCAAGCGTACTTCGCTGAAGACGATCATCCGCCGATGGAAAAATACGTCATCAAGCCGATCTTCTCACGCGAAGGGGCCAACGTTTCGATTATCGAAAACGGCAAAACCCTGGAAGCTGCCGAAGGGCCGTATGGCGAAGAAGGCATGATCGTTCAGGAGTTTTACCCGCTGCCGAAATTTGGTGACAGCTACGTCCTGATTGGCAGCTGGCTCATCAACGATCAGCCAGCCGGGATTGGCATTCGTGAAGATCGCGCGCTGATCACACAGGATCTATCGCGCTTCTATCCGCACATTTTCGTCGAGTAATACCGATTCTCTCTCCCCACGGGAGAGAGAATTATTACCCCACCTGCACTGACAACATACTTAGACTGCCCATCTCAATGCCGTCCACCGGTATGCTCACGGGTTCCTGACCATCCCACGCGCCCAAAACATACAGCAGCGGTAAGAAGTGTTCCGCCGTCGGGTTAGACAACGCACCGCCTTCATGATCCAGATAATTCACCAGCGGATGCTCTTGCGCCGGGCCCTGCCAGGTCAAATTCGCTTTAACAAAATCATTGAACGATATGGCCCACGGATACGGAGTATTTTCACCGTGCCAACGCGCCGTGCGCAGGTTATGCACGACGTTACCGCTGGCGACCAGCATGATGCCTTCATCGCGCAGCGTCGCCAGTTTGCGCCCCATCTCTAAGTGCCACGCTGCCGGTTTGGTGCTGTCGATACTCAACTGCACCATGGGGATATCGGCATCCGGATACATTTTGATCAGCACGCCCCACGAACCGTGGTCAAAGCCCCAGGCTTCTTTATCAAGCGTTACTGGAACGGGAGCCAGAAGATCCACCAGTTGCTGCGCAAGCTCAGGCGATCCTGGCGCGGGATAATGCGTGTCGTAAAGCGCCTGAGGGAAACCGCCAAAATCATGAATAGTTTTAGGCGCTTCCATTGCCGTCACGCCAGTACCGCGTGTAAACCAGTGTGCAGATACCACCACGATCGCTTTTGGACGCGGCAACGTCTCACCCAGCTCACGCCAGGCACGCGTATAAACGTTATCTTCCAGAACGTTCATCGGGCTACCGTGGCCCAAAAACAGTGCTGGCATACGAGGAGAAGTCATGGTGATATCCTTACATAAGGTGTCGATTTAATAACGCTACATTACGCGCTATCGTCTGAAGATGAACTCAGATAAGCATGATGATGATCTTCAGAAATTTTGAATGTAAGGAGTCTGTAAAGCAGAGAATGCCCTCTCGCTTTGCAGCGGATTCATTATTAGCATGGTAAAGATTCATTTTCATAAGGAGACGTGAATGTCAGTACCGCTGATTCTGACCCTGCTTGCGGGGGCCGCGACCTTTATTGGTGCGATTCTTGGCGTGATCGGTCAGAAACCGTCTAACCGCGTGCTGGCGTTTTCTCTGGGTTTCGCAGCGGGGATTATGCTGTTGATTTCCCTGATGGAAATGCTGCCTGCAGCACTTCGGACCGACGGCATGTCGCCCGTCATGGGCTACGGCATGTTTGTCGTGGGGCTGCTGGGTTATTTTGCTCTCGACAAAATGCTCCCGCACGCACATCCGCAAGATTTGATGCAAAAAAACGCCAAACCCACTCGCGGTAATATCAAACGCACCGCCATTTTACTCACGCTAGGCATCAGCCTGCATAACTTCCCGGAAGGGGTCGCGACTTACGTGACGGCCAGTAATAACCTTGAACTGGGCTTTGGAATCGCGCTGGCCGTCGCTTTACACAATATTCCTGAAGGACTGGCGGTAGCAGGGCCAGTTTATGCGGCGACAGGTTCAAAACGCACGGCAATTTTGTGGGCCGGGATTTCGGGGCTGGCTGAAATTTTAGGCGGCGTGCTGGCGTGGCTGATTCTGGGCAGCATGATCTCCCCGGTGGTGATGGCAGCGATTATGGCGGCCGTGGCAGGCATTATGGTTGCCTTGTCGGTGGATGAACTGATGCCGCTGGCAAAAGAGATCGATCCTAACAACAACCCCAGCTACGGCGTGTTGTGCGGGATGTCGGTGATGGGCTTAAGTCTGGTGCTGTTGCAAACAGCAGGATTTGGATAAAAAAACGCCGGGATAACCCGGCGTTTTTCTTTAGCTGGCTTTACGCTCGTGCGCCTGGCGATACTCCACCAGATCTTCGATCGTCACCACCGGCATATTATGCAGACGGGCAAAGGTGACACACTCCGGCGCACGCGCCATCGTACCGTCATCATTGGTCAGTTCGCATAAAACGCCTGCTGGCTTAAAGCCGGCCAGCGTCACCAGATCGAGAGTCGCTTCGGTGTGACCACCGCGAGTCAACACGCCACCCGCCTGCGCACGCAGCGGGAACACGTGGCCCGGGCGATGCAGGTCAGACGGTTTCGCGCCATCCGCAATAGCGGCACGAACGGTCGTCAGACGGTCAGCGGCAGAAACGCCGGTTGTCACGCCGTGCGCAGCTTCAATCGTCACGGTAAAACCGGTGCCGAAAGCGCTGGTGTTGTTCTCAACCATCATTGGCAGGTCGAGTTGTTTGCGGCGTTCTTCGTTGATACACAGGCACACAATGCCGCTGCCGTGACGGATGGTCAGCGCCATCTGCTCAACGGTCATGTTTTCTGCGGCGAAGATCATGTCACCTTCGTTTTCACGATGTTCATCGTCGAGCACCATCACACCGCGGCCTTCGCGCAGTGCATCAAGTGCGTGTTCAACACGTTCAGTAGAAGTGCCAAAAGAGGAAAGTAGCGTCTGATTCATGGTAAAAAAACCTCATTAACATTATGGTTACCAGAATCAGGGCAGTCTTAGGAGCGCCGTATAAGCGGCAAAAAGATAACGTGAGCGGGCCGTGCCCGACTTGATCGTTACTCTCTCCCATCCGGACTCTAACCGTCGGCTCCGGAATTACACCGGATCTGCTGACCTTTAGGTTTTCACCCAAAGCGCTCGCGGGCTTTCAGCGCAAGGCTGATTTACCGCCGGTGGGGAATTTCGCCCCGCCCTGAGAATAAGCGAGATAACTATAACGCTATTGATTAACCCGGGCAATGCATAAGCTTCAAACAATTCTGGTTTATATAATTGGTTCAGCAGCCTGCGCTGAGTTATCTACGACCTGAATGATTTTGTGTATCTGATAAGAAATTACACGCTACAATGGTCGCTAACACCTTCTGATCAAGGGAAACGACAATGATTGACCCGAAAAAAATTGAACAAATTGCCCGTCAGGTTCATGAGTCCATGCCAAAAGGCATTCGTGAATTTGGTGATGACGTCGAAAAGAAAATCCGCCAGGTGTTGCAGTCGCAGCTGACGCGTCTTGATCTGGTGAGCCGCGAAGAGTTTGATGTGCAGACTCAAGTTTTACTCCGCACCCGCGAAAAAATCGCGCTGCTGGAACAGCGTCTGACCGAGCTGGAAAATCGCAGTGTGAATGAGGAAGTCAAACCGGCCCCGGCAATCCCACCGGTAGACGAGCAGGATTAAGTGCCGCCTGATGCCCTCACCCACAGAGAAAGGGCGAAAAAATAACGGGCCGCTCGGCCCGTTTTTATTATCCAGAATGTGTGCCCAACTTACTGATTGTCTTTCTGGATCTTCTTAATGATGTTGGTGGTTGAACACCCATCTTCAAAATTCAGCACCATCACGTCGCCGCCGTTCGCCCAGACCTCTTCGCTACCCGCGATTTGCTCCGGCTTATAATCCCCGCCCTTTACCAGCAGATCGGGTAGAATCCCGGCAATCAGGCGCTGCGGTGTGTCTTCTTCAAAGGAGACCACCCAGTCAACGGCTTCCAGCGCGCCGAGCACGATCATGCGCTGCTCCAGCGGATTCACCGGACGCGTTTCGCCTTTGAGACGTTTGGTGGATGCATCGCTGTTCACCGCAACAATCAGACGATCGCCAAGCTTGCGCGCGTTTGCCAGGTACGAAACGTGACCCGCGTGCAGAATGTCGAATACGCCGTTGGTCATAACGACTTTCTCGCCGCGCTTACGCGCCGCCGCGACCGCTACTTTCAGCTCGTCTTCGCGCATCACGCCAAAGCCGGTCTCAGCCCGACCGCGCACCGCGTTTTCCAGCTCAATCGGAGAAACGGTTGATGTCCCCAGTTTACCCACGACCACACCGGCGGCCGCATTAGCGAAATAGCACGCCTCTTCCAGCGAATTCCCGGCCGCCAGCGTCGCCGCCAGCACGCCAATCACCGTATCGCCCGCGCCGGTCACATCATAAACTTCCTGTGCCTGCGTTGGCATATGCAGCGGCGGTTTACCCGGCTGTAACAGCGTCATACCTTGCTCAGAGCGGGTGACTAACAGCGCGGAGAAGTCGAAATCAGCGATGATTTTCATCCCGCGCTCAACGATCTCTTCTTCGTTTTTGCATTTACCGGCAACCGCTTCAAACTCAGATAAGTTTGGCGTCAGGAGCGTCGCACCGCGATAGCGCTCAAACTCAGTGCCTTTTGGATCGATTAAAACCGGAACGCCCGCTTTTCGCGCCAGCTGGATCATCTGCTGCACGCTGGCCAGTGCGCCCTTGGCGTAGTCAGACAGGACCAGCGCGCCAATGCTGCCCAATGCCTGCGCGATACGCTCGTGCATCGGCTCGGGATCGACGCCTTCAAAACCTTCTTCAAAGTCGAGGCGAATCAGCTGCTGGTTACGAGAAAGCACGCGCAGTTTAGTGATCGTCGGATGCGTTGGCACAGAAACGAAATCACACTTCACGTTAACGTCGGCCAGCGTTTTGCTGAGCGCACGCGCCGCGTCGTCAATGCCCGTCAAGCCCACCAGACGCGAATGCGCGCCCAGGGAGGCAATATTCATCGCCACGTTTGCCGCGCCGCCAGGACGCTCCTCGATGGTGTCCACTTTGACGACCGGGACCGGCGCTTCAGGGGAAATGCGGCTGGTCGGCCCATACCAGTAGCGGTCCAGCATCACATCACCGACAACCATAACCCCAGCACGTTCGAACTCTGGCAGTGTTACTTTCATTCCTGACTCCAGAAAGATTCACAATTTGCGCGCGATAATATCACACTTGTCCCCTAAATCATTCGAGCTGCAGGAGGGCGGCAACGCAGCGAATCCCAGGAGCTTACGCCAGTAAATGACTGGGATGAGCGAGGAAAGCCAACGCATCTTTAGCTCGAAGGATGACGGGGAATGGTTAAGCACGGTCCACCAGCCACTTCTGCCAGCTTGCAGACACCTGAGCACGCTCAGCGGTAAAACAGTCCAGCGCCACATGGCCCGGCTGTTCCTGTAACGCCAGATGATGCAGCTCGTCGCGAAGCGTGGTGTACGCGTGGGTGAGCGCTTGCGCTTCCTGCTCATCCATAATGTCGTTTTGCGAAAGCAGCTCCAGAATGCGCACGTTATCAGACCAGCGCGTCAGCTTCGGTTTTGCGTGCGCGTGGCGGAGCACCAGATATTGCGTAATAAACTCGATATCGGTAATTCCCCCTTCATCGGCTTTGATATCAAAGCGATCGCGATGTTTATTGCCTAAATGTGCCCGCATTTTCTCGCGCATTTCGCGCACTTCGGTTTGCAGCGTTTCGCCTTCACGCGTGGCGATCAGCACATCGCGGCGAATGGCATCAAACTGCGTTTTAAGCTGCGGATCGCCATACACTACGCGCGCGCGAACCAGCGCCTGATGCTCCCAGGTCCACGCTTCATGTTGCTGATATTCCGCAAAGGATTCGGTAGAGGTGACCAGCATGCCCGCCGCACCGGACGGGCGCAGACGCGCGTCAACTTCGTACAGAATCCCGGACGACGTGCGAGTGCTGAACAGATGCATCACGCGCTGAGCAAGACGCAAATAGAACTGGCGTCCGTCGATTTCGCGCTCGCCATCGGTCATGACGTCAACCGGGCAATCGTGAAGGAAGATCAAATCCAGATCGGAGCTGTAGCCCAACTCCCAGCCGCCCAATTTGCCATAACCCACTACGGCAAAACCGCGTCCCTCGCGATCGGTCAGATGCTTGGGCTGGCCGTAGCGCGCCACCATTTGCCCCCATGCCTGCTGCACCACCGCGTCGATCATCGCTTCGGCAAGCCAGGTTAAATGATCGCTGACTTTCATCACCGGCAGCGTGCCAGCGATATCCGCGGCCGCCACGCGCAGCATCTGTGCCTGCTTGAACTGGCGCAACGCTTCAAGCTGCTGCTCTTCATCGTCTTCCGGAACGCGCAGCAGATACTGGCGCAGCTCATCGCGATAAGCATCCATCGCGGTCGGCTGATACAGCGTATTGGGATCGAGCAGTTCATCAAGCAGCAGCGGATAACGCGCCAGCTTGCTGGCGACCATCGGCGATGCCGCGCAGAGCGAAATCAGATGTTTGAGCGCCCCAGGGAATTCACTGAGCAGCTCAAGATAGGTCGTGCGCGTAATAATCCCCGTCAGGAGCGGCGTCACGCGAGACAGCGGAACAGGCGCATCGGCGCGCGAACAGACGTCGCTCAACAAATGCGGCATCAGATGATCCAGCACCTGGCGTCCGCGCGGCCCAATGGCGCGCTTGTTCATCTCCATACGGAAATCGGCGATCAGCGCGACCACGCGATGGCGATCGTCGTCACTTAAGTGCGCCAGCACCGGCGTGGTGTCGTCTTCCTGCAACGCATCCTGCCACAGCTCGCGCCAGTGCTCAGACAGCGTATCGTCCTGCGTGTCGCTCTCGTCATCGCCAATGAGATCGTTAAAAATGCGCCGCACACCGGCCATGTGCGCATCCAGTTTTTCGGTCAGCGCCTGCCAGTCGTCGACGCGCATGCCCCAGGCCAGACGCGCGCGATTCAGGTCGTCGCCCGGCAGCGTTTGGGTTTGTTCATCGTTAATGCTTTGCAGCAGGTTTTCCAGACGGCGTAAATAAAGATACGCGTCGCGCAGGGTTTGCGCGTTGCCTTCCGCCAGCAGATGCAGTTGATCAATCGCCTCAAGCGTCGGCAGCAGGGAACGGGATTGCAGCGACGGTTCGCGTCCGCCGCGAATCAGTTGGAATACCTGAACGATAAATTCGATTTCGCGAATGCCGCCCGCACCGAGTTTGATGTTGTCCTTCAAACCGCGACGACGCACTTCACGGGCGATCATCCCTTTCATATTACGCAGCGACTGAATCACGCTGAAGTCGATATAACGGCGGAACACGAACGGGCGCAGCATGGCGCGCAGCTCGCTGGCGTACACATCGCCGTTATCACCCATGATGCGCGCTTTAACCATCGCATAGCGTTCCCAGTCGCGGCCCTGCTCCTGGTAATAATCTTCCAGCGCCGCAAAGCTCAACACCAGCGGGCCGCTGTCGCCAAACGGACGCAAACGCATATCCACGCGATAGACAAAGCCGTCCTGAGTGGGCTGATCCAAAGCTTTAATGAGTCGCTGCCCCAGACGGGTAAAGAACTGAGCGTTATCCAGCTCGCGGCGACCACCGCGCGTTGCACCCTTTTCCGGCCAGGCAAAAATCAAGTCGATATCCGACGAGAAATTCAGCTCGCCGCCGCCCAGCTTGCCCATGCCTAAAATCATCAGCGGCTGCGGCGTGCCCTCTTCACTGCACGGCGTGCCCCACTCTTTACAGCACGCGTCGTACAGCCAGTCGCGCGCCGCGACGATCAGCGTCTCCGCCAGACAGCTCAGCTGCTGTAATGTGCTTTCTTCACTGATCAGCTCCAGCGATTGCGCCCAGGCGATGCGGACCATCACTCGACGACGGAACTGGCGCAGCACGCGCATCAGCGTCGGTTCATCGGCCACATCAGCAAGCGCCTCGCTCAACCACTGCGCATAATGCTGCCACTCATCCGCCTCCGGCGGCGTCGTCTCAAGTTCTGCCAGCCATTCAGGATTGGCGGTAATGCTCTCCTGAACAAAATCGCTAAAGGTAAGCACTTGCTGCGCCTGCTCGCTTAGAGATGAAGCGGGTAACGATTCTGGCAGACGTTCACAAACCGTCTGCCAGTGCTGCTGTAACAGTGAAGAAAGCGGCATTCTGGGGTTCCTTGCCTGAGTTAACGTTTTCCGCTGTGCAGCCAGAACGGCTCTTGCGAAATAGCCTCATTACGGAAATGTTCAATTTCAATACGTTGCCGCGTTTCGATGGCGTGACGCAGCCCCTGCCAGTTCTCCAGCCACGCCTGCGCTCTCACGCCGTCGTAGGAGCCTGCCAGCAGTAGGATGCTGTCGATATCGCGCGTCAGACGAATCAGCTGATCGCTGTATTGATCGCCAAGCGGACGGTCAAAAATCGTTTTCAGCTCAGCGGCGCTGCGGGACATATGCGTATCCGCAAAGCGTTTGAACGAATCCGCGATTTTTTTCTGCGCTTTATCATCGAGGAATGGCTGCCAGCCGCGCGTGACCAGAAATTCGGTTAACGCCAGTTTTGCCGCAGCGGTTTGCGGGCTGTAGACCGCCGTTTGCGCAGAGACATCGGTCGCCATGAGCGCTTCCGTCTGCGTCAGGAAATCACGTAAGTGAGCGCTCGCTTTACGCGGAACCACGCCGCCGAAAAGCGTCAGCGTGCTGCGCACCAGACCCATAGCGGACAATACGTTGGCTTTCGCCTCTTTGACGCCACGAATCCACAGCTCTTCATGGTATTGCCACTGGCTCAGCGCCAGCTCCAGCGCAGCTTCAAGGCCTTGCTCAACGCTGACTTTCGCAGGAACGCGCAGAATAGTGGTCGGTTTGAGTACCCGCACTTCATTCCCGGCCGCCAGATGGTAGCCGCGTGCGGCTTTGCTCAGGCTGCCCTGACGCAAACCAGACAGGCCCACCAGCTTACGCGCCAGCTTCAGCACGTCATCCGCATCGCCTTCGAGCAGCTCAAGTTCCAGTTCGCAAATCGGTTCCTGGAACTCACCGGCTTTCACTTCGCCTAAATCAAGGGCAATTTCAATGCGGCTTTTGCCTTCGTTTACCAGCCACTTTTCGCGTACGAAATCGGTGCTAAACAGCGGTGCTGCCTGCGCAGCCAGGTTTTCTGGTAGCTCGCCGTTCGGCCAGACCTCTGCCGGGAAGCGATCCAGTTCAAGCTCTGGCTTTGCAATGTCGATATTGTATTCAGGACGCTGATGCAGGCCGCCGACCACGCGTCCGGCGATTTTCATCGTCATCTCGTATTGGCCGTTCGCACCGCGAATACGTAACCCCATATCATGGCTGCGCAGCCAGTTGTCCGGCGTTTCGTAATAGATGTTGAGCAGCTGTACCGGATCGTGGTATTCACCGGAGAGCTGATGAAGGTGGGTTCGCAGCGCATCAACGCTGTCATTTTCGACGATAAATTTTAATTCTATTTCTTGAGCCATAGATTTCTACTTTGGGTTGCGTCACAGCCGCATCAATGAGGGCGAACTTCCTCGCCATATATGTGTCAGTACATAGTATTTTGCGCCAAATTGCCACGCAATGAACAATTTGACGGGCGTAAAAGTTTGCAGGGGCGACACAGATGATTCCGATTGCTGATGAATGCTTTGCGTGGAGACACTGTTGCCTCTACTATCGTTCCACTTTTTACGAAAATAACGACTGATGATGCTTAAATTTCGCCTGATTGGACTCGCTTTACTGACATTGAGCGCCGCGACTGCGGTCCACGCTGAAGAGAAACGTTACGTTTCTGACGAACTGAATACCTGGGTCCGTAGCGGTCCTGGAGACAATTATCGCCTCGTGGGTACGGTAAATGCCGGCGAGGAAGTGGTTTTGTTACAGACGAATCAGGACACCAGCTATGGTCAGGTCCGCGACAGCACCGGCCGCACCTCCTGGATCCCGTTGAAAGAACTCAGCAACGTGCCAAGCCTGCGCACCCGCGTGCCGGACCTGGAAAATCAGGTGAAAACCCTGACCGATAAGCTGAACAATATCGACACCACCTGGAACCAGCGCACCGCTGAAATGCAGCAGAAAGTGGCGCAGAGCGACGGGGTGATCAACGGCCTGAAAGAAGAGAACCAGAAGCTCAAAAATGAGCTGATTGTGGCGCAGAAAAAAGTCAGCGCTGCCAATCTGCAGCTCGACGACAAACAGCGCACCATCATTATGCAGTGGTTTATGTATGGCGGCGGCGTGCTGGGCGTAGGTCTGGTGCTGGGTCTGGTTCTGCCACATCTGATCCCCAGCCGTAAACGCAAAGACCGCTGGATGAACTAATTCGTCTTCTCTGCCAGACTTACGTATCATCTTGAGAAAAATGAATACGGGAGTTTGAGGCGTGAAGATTTATCTGGTCGGTGGTGCGGTACGTGATGCGTTGTTGGGTCTGCCGGTCAAAGATAAAGACTGGGTTGTGGTTGGTGCCACACCAGAAGAGATGCTTAACGCGGGCTATCAGCAGGTAGGCCGAGATTTCCCCGTGTTTCTTCACCCAAAAACCCGCGAAGAGTACGCCCTGGCGCGAACGGAACGTAAAGCCGGTTTGGGTTATACCGGTTTTACGTGCTATGCCGCACCGGACGTCACGCTTGAGCAAGATTTGTTGCGCCGCGATCTCACCATCAACGCGCTGGCGCAAGATGATGAAGGCCATATCATTGATGCGTACGGCGGTAAGCGCGATCTGCAAAACCGCCTTCTGCGTCACGTCTCCCCGGCTTTTTCTGAAGATCCGCTACGCGTTCTGCGCGTAGCGCGATTTGCTGCGCGTTATGCCCATCTGAGCTTTCGCATTGCCGATGAAACCCTGGCGCTGATGACCGCAATGACCGCGGCAGGCGAGCTGGAACACCTCACGCCAGAACGCGTGTGGAAAGAGACGGAAAATGCCCTAACGACGCGCAATCCGCAGGTCTTTTTCCAGGTGCTTCGCGACTGTGGCGCGTTGAAAGTGCTGTTCCCGGAAATCGACGCGCTGTTTGGCGTGCCTGCGCCCGCGAAGTGGCATCCGGAAATTGATACCGGTATTCACACGCTAATGACGCTGAGCATGGCAGCAATGCTCAGCCCGGAAGTGGACGTGCGCTTTGCCACACTGTGTCACGATTTGGGCAAAGGCTTAACGCCAAAAGAGTTTTGGCCGCGCCACCACGGACACGGCCCGGCGGGCGTAAAACTGGTTGAAGGGATTTGCCAGCGCCTGCGCGTGCCAAACGACATTCGAGACCTGGCTAAGCTGGTCGCTGAATTCCACGATTTAATTCATACCTTCCCGATTCTGAAACCCGCCACTATCGTGAAGTTGTTCGATAACATCGACGCCTGGCGCAAGCCGCAGCGCGTGGAGCAAATTGCGGTGACCAGCGAAGCAGACGTGCGCGGACGCACCGGGTTTGAAGCCTGCGATTATTCACAAGGACGTTTACTGCGTGAAGCGTGGGAAATCGCCAAAGCCGTGCCGACGAAAGACGTGGTTGAAGCCGGATTTAAAGGGCCAGAGATTCGGGAAGAGTTAACGAAAAGACGCGTGCAGGCCGTTGCAGACTGGAAGGAAAAGCGTTGCCCTCAGCCGAAAGACTGAGGGCCGTGGATCAGAAGAAGACCACGTACACAGCTGCCGCGACGATAAAGCGGTAGATAGCAAACGGAATGAACGAGATACGTTTGATGAGCTGCAGGAAGGTTTTAATCGCCACCAGCGCCACGAGGAACGCGGTCACAAAGCCCACGGCAAACATAGGGAAATCCGCCGCCGTCAGGAAGTGATAGCTCTTATAGAGATCCAGTGCGGTGGCACCCATCATCATTGGCACCGCCAGCAGGAATGAGAATTCCGAGGCCGCATAGCGGCTCACGCCCATCAGCATCCCGCCGGAAATGGTTGCGCCCGAACGCGAAAAGCCCGGCCACAGCGCCAGACACTGGAAGCAGCCAATCATAAACGCCTGACGATAGGTCATGTCATCCAGACCCGGCGCTTTCGGCTCTTTGGGTTTCAGCAGCTCTGCGGCTATCAGTAGCACACCGCCCACTACCAGCGCGTACATCACGTTGATAGGGTTAAACAGCGATTTGATAGCGTCGTGGAAAATCAGCCCCAGCACGACGGCTGGCACCATACCCAGCAGGATATGAATGAGCGTCAGGCGGCCTTTCCCTTCGCCTTCGTGCTGCGGCGGACGACCAAAATGAATGCCGATGAGACCAAACAGGCGTCGCCAGAACATCACCACCACGGCCAGGATAGAACCTAACTGAATGACCACTTCGAATGTTTTGGCTGTCTCTCCCTCAAAGCCCAGCAAATGACCGACGATGATCATGTGCCCGGTACTGGAAACCGGCAAAAACTCCGTCAATCCTTCGACCACACCCAATATTGCCGCCACCAGCAGCGAGTGCATATCGCTCATCTCATCAACCCTTATTAAAAAGTAAAAAACGGCTCACCACAGGGGTAGCCGCGAAAGATACAGCTGTAAGACCGGTATAACCGAAAATGGTTTAACAATGATGACGTTAATTGTTGCCTTTAAGATTTTGGCTACGCTCGATAATCACGCCGACGTTTGTCGCGCGTGCCACTGCGCCAGGCTTGCTGAGTTTGATGCGCACCCAGGGTGAATTGAACCGGCTTAACAGCAGATCCGCCACCTCTTCGGCCACGCGCTCCACCAGCGCGAAACGCTGCCCTTCGACATGCTTCACGACCGTTTCGCTGATATCCGCGTAGCTCAGGCAATCTTTTACATCGTCACTTTTGGCGGAGAGGCGGTTATCCCAGCCCATTTCGATATCGAACACCAGCTTCTGCTCGATGGTCTGTTCCCAGTCGTAAACACCAATTGTGGTGATTACCGAAAGTTGCTCTATAAATACAATATCCATCACGACCTGCCTGGTTTTTGGCTAAACCGGATACCACTCCCGGCGAATTATGCGTATTATCCACAGATGCAGAGAATACAGATACATTTTCAAAACGGAACAGCGTTATGAGTGCAATCGCGCCTGGAATGATCTTCCTCGCTTACCTTTGCGGCTCCATCTCCAGCGCCATTCTGGTCTGCCGCATCGCCGGATTACCTGACCCGCGCGTCAGTGGTTCCGGGAATCCGGGGGCGACCAATGTACTTCGAATTGGCGGCAAGAGAGCAGCCGTAGCGGTTTTGGTTTTTGATGTTCTGAAAGGGATGCTTCCCGTCTGGGGCGCATACATGCTGGGCGTCACGCCGTTCTGGCTGGGGCTTATCGCTATCGCCGCCTGCGTGGGCCATATCTGGCCTGTTTTCTTCCATTTTAAAGGTGGCAAAGGCGTTGCAACGGCCTTTGGTGCTATCGCGCCCATTGGCTGGGATTTAACCGGCGTGATGGCGGGAACCTGGCTTTTAAGCGTCTTACTGAGCGGCTATTCCTCGCTCGGCGCGATTGTCAGCGCGCTTATCGCCCCGTTCTACGTCTGGTGGTTTAAACCCCAGTTCACTTTCCCCGTTTCGATGCTCTCTTGCCTTATCCTGCTGCGCCATCACGACAATATTCAGCGTCTGTGGCGTCGCCAGGAAACTAAAATCTGGACCAAGTTAAAAAAGAAAAAAGCACCGAAATAAAAATTCTCTAAGCCCGGTACGTATAACGATATCGGGCGTTTCCTTCCTCGCATCATCATCTTTTCCTATGACAAAAAACGCCAACGGCTGATCCATACTCGAACGATTCGGGAATGCGTTCACAGGGGCGAAATCTTGCAGGGCACACCAGCAAAAAAGCACACCCACGGCTGGCAGGCTTCGCTCGCGTTGCAGTTTTGTCACACCCCTGAAAAAACGGTTCTACACTCGGCGCGACACGTCGGCCCCCTCACCGTTCAACGCCCGTTTTATCCCGAAGAAGAGACCTGCCACCTTTACCTTTTGCATCCCCCGGGCGGCATTGTGGGTGGCGATGAACTCAACATTTCCGTTCAGCTTGATCCAAACAGCCATGCGCTTATCACCATGCCCGGCGCCAGCAAGTTCTACCGCAGCAGCGGTCCGCTGGCGCGGCTGAATCAGCACTTCTTTCTGGAAGAGAACGCCACGCTGGAATGGCTGCCGCAGGACACGATTTTTTTCCCCGGCGCTAACGCCGCGCTGCAATCTGTTTTTCACCTGCATCATTCCAGCCGGCTACTGGCCTGGGAGCTGTTCTGCCTGGGCCGTCCGGTGATCAACGAAACCTTTAGTCACGGCACCATTGAAAGCCGACTGGAGGTGTGGCTGGACGATGAACCGCTGTTAATTGAGCGCCAGCATCTTGCCGACGGCGATCTCACGACCGTCGCCAATTACCCGTGGATCGGTACGCTGCTCTGCTATCCGGCCAGCGACGCACTGCTGGAAGGCGTGCGGGAAAAACTCGTCACGCTGGATAATTTTGCGGGCGCGACGCTCACCGATGGCCTGCTGTCGGTACGCTTTCTTTCGCACGACAACCTGATTTGCCAGCGGGCGATGCGCGAAATCTGGCAGTGGCTTCGCCCGCACGTCATCGCCAAAACGCCCCACCCGCCTCGAATCTGGCAGACCTGAGAGACCTTTATGGAACTGACCCCAAGAGAAAAAGACAAGCTGTTGCTGTTTACCGCCGCGCTGGTCGCGGAACGTCGCCTGGCCCGTGGCGTCACGCTGAACTACCCGGAATCGGTCGCGCTGATCAGCGCCTTCATTATGGAAGGCGCCCGCGACGGGCAAACCGTGGCGGAACTCATGGAAGCCGGTCGTCATGTGCTGACGCGCGCGCAGGTGATGGAAGGCGTGCCAGAAATGATCCCGGATATTCAGGTAGAAGCCACGTTTCCGGACGGTTCGAAGCTCGTCACCGTTCACAATCCGATCGTATAGGGGGAAGCATGATCCCAGGCGAATATCAGATTAAATCCGGACAGATCGCCATCAACGCGGGGCGTGAAACCAAAAGCACGATCGTCGAAAACCATGGCGATCGGCCGATCCAGGTGGGATCTCATTACCATTTTTACGAGGTGAATCCCGCGTTGAAGTTTGATCGCGAAGCCACCAAAGGCTATCGCCTTAATATTCCTGCTGGCACCGCCGTGCGTTTTGAGCCAGGGCAAAAGCGCGAAGTAACGCTGGTATTGGTGGCTGGCGCACAGCGCATTTTCGGTTTTCGCGGCGATGTGATGGGCGATCTGGAGATAAAAAATGGCTGAGATTTCACGCCAGGCATATGCCGATATGTTCGGTCCAACGACGGGCGACAAAGTGCGACTGGCCGATACAGACCTGTGGATCGAGGTCGAAAACGATCTCACGATCTATGGTGAAGAGGTGAAGTTCGGTGGCGGAAAAGTAATTCGCGACGGCATGGGCCAGGGGCAAATGACGGCGCAGGACTGTGTAGATCTGGTGCTGACCAACGCGCTGATCGTCGATCACTGGGGGATCGTGAAAGCGGATATCGGCGTCAAAGACGGCAGGATCTTCGCCGTGGGTAAAGCCGGTAATCCGGATATTCAGCCCGGCGTGACGATCCCGATTGGTGCCGCAACCGAAGTGATCGCCGCCGAAGGTAAGATCGTCACCGCAGGTGGGATCGACACGCACATCCACTGGATCTGCCCGCAGCAGGCGGAAGAAGCGCTGGTTTCCGGCGTGACCACCATGATTGGCGGCGGAACTGGCCCGGCGGCGGGCACGAATGCCACTACCTGCACGCCAGGGCCGTGGTATATCGCGCGTATGCTCCAGGCCGCGGATACATTACCCGTGAATATTGGTCTGCTCGGCAAAGGCAACGGCTCGAATCCTGACGCGCTGCGCGAGCAAATCGCAGCGGGGGCCATTGGTCTAAAAATTCACGAAGACTGGGGTTCTACGCCTGCGGCGATCAACTGCTCTTTGAGCGTCGCCGAGGAGATGGATATTCAGGTGGCGCTGCACAGCGACACGCTGAACGAGGCGGGTTTTGTCGAGGACACGCTGGCCGCCATTGACGGTCGCACCATTCATACGTTTCATACCGAAGGCGCGGGCGGCGGCCATGCGCCTGATATTATCACTGCCTGCGCGCACCCGAATATTTTGCCCTCCTCCACCAACCCCACGCTGCCGTACACGGTGAACACTATCGACGAGCATCTGGACATGCTGATGGTTTGCCATCATCTCGATCCCGATATCGCCGAGGACGTGGCATTCGCTGAATCGCGCATTCGCCGCGAAACCATCGCCGCGGAAGATGTCCTGCACGATATCGGCGCGTTCTCGCTGACGTCATCGGATTCGCAAGCCATGGGGCGCGTCGGCGAAGTGATTATCCGCACCTGGCAGGTCGCGCATCGGATGAAGGTGCAGCGCGGTGCGCTGGCGGAAGAGTCCGGCGATAACGACAACTTCCGCGTGAAGCGTTACGTCGCAAAATACACGATCAATCCGGCTCTGACTCACGGCATCGCCCATGAAGTCGGCTCCGTTGAGGCGGGGAAACTGGCGGATCTGGTGGTCTGGTCCCCCGCGTTCTTTGGCGTGAAACCCGCCACGATCGTGAAAGGCGGGATGATTGCCTGCGCGCCGATGGGCGATATCAACGCATCTATTCCTACGCCGCAGCCCGTACATTATCGCCCGATGTTTGGCTCGCTGGGCGCGGCACGTCATGCCACGCGCCTGACGTTTATTTCACAAGCCGCGGACGCCAACCGCATCCCGCAACAGCTCAATCTGCAAAGCGCGATTGCAGTCGTGAGAGGCTGCCGGACGGTGAAAAAAGCCGACATGATCCACAACGGCCTGCAACCGAATATCACCGTCGATGCACAAACCTACGAGGTGCGTATCGACGGCGAACTCATTACCAGCGAACCGGCAGACGTATTGCCGATGGCGCAACGTTATTTTCTGTTTTGAGGAGCGACGATGATCACCTTAACCCAACGCCTTGACCATGCGCACCCCGTGACCGCCAGCGTCACGCTGCCAATTGATATCCGGGTGAAAAGCCGCGCCAAAGTGGAATTGAACGATGGCCGCGAAGCGGGGCTGATGCTGCCGCGCGGCCTGTTGTTACGCGGTGGCGATTTGCTCTCCACAGACGACGGCAGCGAGATTATCGAAGTGATCGCCGCGCCAGAATCGGTGTCCGTCGTGCGCTGCGCCGATCCTTATTTGCTCGCCCGCGCCTGTTATCACCTCGGCAACCGTCACGTACCGCTGCAAATCATGCCAGGCGAACTGCGCTATCACCACGATCACGTCCTTGACGACATGCTGCGTCAGTTTGATCTTGACGTGACTTTTGCGCATCTGCCGTTTGAACCGGAAGCTGGGGCGTATACCAGCGACGCCCACAGTCATTCTCACGCGCATTCGCATTAGGAACACAATGGAACACAACCGCCAGCAGTTGCGCCTGATGCAGCTTTCCAGCAGCAGTTTGCCGGTGGGCTCTTTCACCTGGTCGCAGGGGCTGGAATGGGCGGTAGAGGCGGGCTGGATAACGACCGACGCCGAATTTAAGCGCTGGCAGATCCAGCAGATGGAGCAGAGTTTTTTCTGCGTCGATTTGCCGCTGTTCATCCGCCTGTATCGCGCCTGCGAGCAGAACGACGCGGTGAGCGCCAGACGCTGGACCGCGTATCTGCTGGCCTGTCGCGAAACGCGCGAGCTGCGTGAAGAAGAACGCAATCGCGGTGCCGCGTTTACCCGACTGATTAAAAGCTGGGAACCAGACTGCCCGCAAGAATGGCTGCCGCTGTTTTCGCAAAGTCAGCTGTGCGGTATGGCGTGGCTGGGCGTGCGCTGGGAAATAAGCGCTCACGAGCTGGCGTTGAGCCTGGGCTATAGCTGGATCGAAAGTGCGGTGATGGCGGGCGTCAAACTGGTGCCCTTCGGGCAACAGGCCGCCCAGCGTTTGATTATCGAACTGAGCGACCATTTTGCCGCAGGGCTTGAACACGCGTGGCGACGCGGCGATGACGAACTGGGCGCGGCAACACCGCTTTCGGCCATTGCCTCGGCGCGTCACGAAACACAATATTCACGGTTATTCCGATCATGAGGTTTCACAATGGCTGATTACAAACATCCCCTGCGCGTTGGCGTGGGTGGCCCGGTGGGTTCGGGAAAAACCGCGCTGCTGGAAGCGCTGTGCAAAGCAATGCGCGACCAATACCAGTTGGCGGTGGTGACCAACGATATTTACACCAAAGAGGATCAGCGCATCCTGACCGAAGCAGGCGCGCTGGAGCCGGATCGGATCGTCGGCGTGGAAACGGGTGGTTGCCCGCATACCGCCATTCGCGAAGATGCCTCGATGAACCTCGCGGCCGTCGAAGCGCTCAGCGAAAAATTCGGCAATCTGGATCTGATTTTTGTCGAGAGCGGCGGCGATAATTTAAGCGCGACGTTCAGCCCGGAGCTGGCGGATCTGACGATTTACGTCATCGACGTGGCGGAAGGCGAGAAGATCCCGCGTAAAGGCGGGCCGGGGATCACGAAATCCGATTTCCTGGTGATCAATAAAACCGATCTGGCCCCTTACGTCGGCGCATCGCTTGAGGTAATGGAGCGCGATACGAATCGTATGCGCGGCGAACGCCCGTGGACGTTTACCAATCTGAAAGTGGGCGACGGCCTGAATAAGATTATTGGATTTTTGGAAGATAAAGGGATGTTGAAGGTGTAGTGAGTTGCCCGGTCAGCAGGGTGCCGCCGGGCAAAACCGTTACGCTGCTGGCAGTTCCGCCAGCGGCCAGCGCGGACGCACGGACACGCTCAAATCAGCCGTCGCACCGCCTTTCACGCGCACCATGCCCGCATAGGCAATCATTGCACCGTTATCAGTACAAAACTCCGGACGCGCGTAAAACACTTCTCCACGACGTTTTTGCATCATCTCCGCCAGCCGGGTCCGCAGCGTGCGGTTAGCACTCACCCCCCCCGCCATCACCAGACGCTTAAAACCGGTCTGATCCAGCGCGCGTTTGCATTTGATCATCAGCGTATCCACGACGGCATCTTCAAAAGCGCGAGCAATATCAGCGCGAGTCTGATCGTCGTTTTCGTTATTACGGATCGTGTTCGCGGCGAATGTTTTCAGACCGGAGAAACTGAAATCCAGCCCTGGACGGTCGGTCATTGGGCGCGGGAAGACAAAGCGTTTTTCAACACCCTGTGACGCCAGTTTAGAGAGCATCGGGCCGCCTGGATAATCCAGGCCGAGCAGTTTGGCGGTTTTGTCGAATGCTTCACCGGCGGCATCATCAATGGACTCGCCCAGCAGTTCATACTCGCCAATACCCGTCACGCTGATAAGCTGGGTATGACCGCCAGACACCAGCAGCGCCACAAACGGGAATTCAGGTGGATTCTCTTCGAGCATCGGCGCCAGAAGATGCCCTTCCATGTGGTGAACTGGAATCGCAGGCACATCCCACGCAAACGCCAGCGAGCGGCCAATCGTCGCGCCCACTAAAAGTGCGCCCACCAGGCCAGGGCCTGCGGTGTAAGCGACCGCATCGATATCTTTCGCGGTTAAACCCGACTCTTTTAATGCCGCCTGAATCAGCGGAACCGTTTTACGCACATGGTCACGAGAGGCCAGTTCAGGCACCACGCCACCGTAATCAGCGTGTAATTTCACCTGACTATACAGTTGGTTGGCTAACAGACCTTTTTCGTCGTCGTAAATGGCGATGCCGGTTTCATCGCAGGATGTTTCAATACCCAGTACACGCATGGCTAATTTTACCTCTTTTCAATACCGCGCAGTTTAGGTCGATTGCGAGGTGATGTATACCCTCAGGATTGCAGCGTCGACAGCGCGGATCCGCGGTAGCGCAGGAACAACGAGGTAAATGGGGTGAGAAAGGCAAGCCATCGGGCCTGTCGTTTGACAGGCAAAAGGGGTAAAACTTTGTTCGCCCCAGGAAGATCGGTCGTGTATACTCCCTTTCCTTATAAAAGTCCCTTTCAAAATCGCGCCGGTGCTTTACAAAGCAGCAGCAATTGCAGTAAAATTCCGCACCATTTTGAAATAAGCTGGCGTTGATGCCAGCGGCAAACCGAATTTATTAAAGGTGAGAGTTACATGCCGGTAATTAAAGTACGTGAAAACGAGCCGTTCGACGTAGCACTGCGTCGCTTCAAGCGTTCATGCGAGAAAGCAGGTGTTCTGGCGGAAGTTCGTCGTCGTGAGTTCTATGAAAAACCGACTACCGAACGTAAACGCGCTAAAGCTTCTGCTGTGAAACGTCACGCGAAGAAACTGGCTCGCGAAAACGCACGCCGTACTCGTCTGTACTAATCTGTTGGGGGCTTCCGCCCTCAATTGTCAGACCGAGTTGTAGTCGTAAGGCCGTGCTTCCGAAAGGAATGCGCGGCTTATTTTCGTTTATGCATCAGCACTTACACGAAATTATTCACGCTGGTTCACCGCGCGCTGTTTGCGCAGAGACCGCCTGATAAAACGTGTAATTAACGGGGCCTATGGCTGGACGAATTCCACGCGTATTTATCAATGACCTGTTGGCCAGAACCGACATCGTCGATCTCATCGACGCGCGGGTAAAGCTAAAAAAACAGGGCAAGAACTACCACGCGTGCTGTCCGTTCCATAACGAAAAAACCCCTTCTTTCACCGTGAACGGTGAAAAACAGTTTTACCACTGCTTCGGCTGTGGCGCACACGGTAACGCTGTCGATTTTTTGATGAACTACGACAAACTTGAGTTCGTAGAAACCGTCGAAGAACTGGCCGCGATGCATAACCTTGAAGTGCCTTATGAAGCGGGCAGCGGTCCAACACAGATAGAGCGCCATCAACGGCAAACGCTGTATCAGTTGATGGAAGGCCTGAATTCTTTTTACCAACAGTCTTTGAAGCAATCTGCCGCTGAGCCTGCGCGTCAATATTTGAACCAGCGCGGATTAAGCGACGACGTTATTGCGCGTTTCGCTATTGGTTACGCCCCGCCCGGCTGGGACAACGTGTTAAAGCGTTTTGGCGGCAATAGCGAAGATCGTAAATCGTTGATCGATGCGGGCATGCTGGTCACTAATGACCAGGGACGAAGCTACGACCGCTTCCGCGAGCGGGTGATGTTCCCCATTCGCGATAAGCGAGGCCGGGTGATTGGTTTTGGTGGACGCGTGCTGGGCGATGCCCTGCCGAAGTACCTCAACTCCCCGGAAACCGATATTTTCCACAAAGGTCGTCAGCTTTATGGCCTTTATGAAGCCCAACAGGATAATGCTGAACCCCGGCGTTTACTGGTGGTCGAAGGCTATATGGACGTGGTTGCACTGGCACAGTTCGACATCAACTACGCGGTTGCGTCGTTGGGAACGTCCACCACTGCCGACCACATTCAGCTGCTGTTCAGGGCGACGAATAACGTTATCTGTTGTTACGACGGAGACCGTGCCGGACGCGAAGCCGCCTGGCGCGCGCTGGAAACAGCACTGCCTTACATGACCGATGGGCGTCAGTTACGCTTTATGTTCCTGCCCGACGGTGAAGATCCCGATACGCTGGTGCGTAAAGAAGGCAAAGAGGCGTTCGAAGCGCGGATGGAAGTGGCTCAGCCGCTCTCCACGTTTTTGTTTAACAGCCTGATGCCGCAGGTGGATTTGAGTACTCCGGATGGTCGTGCGCAGCTCAGTACGCTGGCGCTGCCGTTGATTACTCAGGTTCCAGGCGAAACGCTACGTATCTATTTGCGACAGGAACTTGGCAACAAGCTTGGCATTCTGGATGACAGCCAGCTTGAACGTTTAATGCCGAAACTGTCTGAAAACGGCGCGGTTCGCCCCGCTCCACAGCTAAAACGCACAACCATGCGTATACTGATAGGGTTACTGGTTCAAAACCCGGAGCTGGCACCGCAGGTACCGTCGCTGGTCGGATTGAATCACGAGAGGTTGCCTGGACTAGGCTTGTTCTCAGAACTGGTTAATACGTGTTTGTCACAGCCAGGTCTAACGACGGGACAACTTTTAGAGCATTATCGCGGCACAAAAGAGTCCGCTACCCTTGAAAAACTGTCGATGTGGGACGATATAGCAGATAAGGATATTGCAGAAAAAACGTTCACCGACTCGCTGAACCATATGTTTGATTCGATGCTTGAGCTGCGCCAGGAAGAGTTAATCGCTCGCGAGCGCACACACGGTTTGAGCAGCGAAGAACGCCGGGAACTCTGGATGTTAAACCAGGAACTGGCCAGGAAATAAAAAGACAAAATCATTCACGTTGTATCAAGGCAGCAAGAAAAAGAATGCCTCGGAGTGTACACAAGTACATGACCAGGATTCGAGAATGCAGCTAACGCAGAGACAACGTGAAGGATGAAGTATTTAACGGCTTAAGTGCCGAATATCGATCGGGAAGCCCCCGGCAGCCGCACTGAGAGGCAGCGGCACAAATATAAGTACGCCCTCGCTTTAAATGTTGGTAGCTGCACCGCCGACACCAATCAAACGAAATAAGTGTGGATACCGTCTTATGGAGCAAAACCCGCAGTCACAGCTGAAACTTCTTGTCCAACGCGGTAAGGAGCAAGGCTATCTGACCTATGCCGAGGTCAATGACCATCTGCCGGAAGATATCGTCGATTCAGATCAAATCGAAGACATCATCCAAATGATCAATGACATGGGTATTCAGGTGATGGAAGAAGCACCTGATGCCGATGATCTGTTGCTGGCTGAAAACTCCAACAACACCGATGAAGATGCTGAAGAAGCCGCTGCACAGGTTCTGTCCAGCGTTGAATCTGAAATCGGTCGTACCACTGACCCGGTGCGTATGTACATGCGCGAAATGGGAACCGTTGAACTGCTGACCCGCGAAGGCGAAATCGACATCGCGAAACGCATCGAAGACGGGATCAACCAGGTTCAGTGTTCTGTTGCCGAGTACCCGGAAGCGATCACCTATCTGCTGGAACAGTACGATCGCGTAGAAGCAGAAGAGGCGCGTCTTTCCGACATCATTACCGGTTTCGTCGATCCTAACGCTGAAGAAGAAGTCGCTCCGACTGCTACTCACGTTGGTTCTGAGCTCACGAAAGAAGAGCGTGAAGAGAACGAGGAAGAAGACGAAGAAGACGAAGAAGAAGAAGACGACAACAGCATCGATCCTGAGCTGGCTCGCGAGAAGTTTGGCGAACTGCGTACGCAGTACGAACTGGCCCGCGACACCATCAAAGCAAAAGGCCGTAGTCACGCCGCTGCGAAGGAAGAGATCCAGAAGCTGTCTGACGTGTTCAAGCAGTTCCGCCTGGTACCAAAGCAGTTTGATTACCTGGTCAACAGTATGCGCGTCATGATGGATCGCGTGCGTACTCAGGAACGCATCATCATGAAACTGTGCGTTGAACAGTGCAAAATGCCGAAGAAAAACTTCATCACACTGTTCACCGGCAACGAAACCAGCGAAACCTGGTTCAACGCTGCTATCGCCATGAACAAACCGTGGTCTGAAAAGCTGCACGACGTCTCTGATGATGTTCAGCGTGGCTTGCAGAAACTGCGTCAGATTGAAGAAGAGACCGGCCTGACCATCGAGCAAGTGAAAGACATCAACCGTCGTATGTCTATCGGCGAAGCGAAAGCCCGTCGTGCGAAGAAAGAGATGGTTGAGGCGAACTTGCGTCTGGTTATTTCTATTGCGAAGAAATACACCAACCGCGGTCTGCAGTTCCTGGATCTGATTCAGGAAGGCAACATCGGTCTGATGAAAGCGGTAGATAAGTTTGAATACCGTCGTGGTTATAAATTCTCCACTTACGCAACCTGGTGGATTCGTCAGGCGATCACCCGCTCTATCGCGGATCAGGCGCGCACCATCCGTATTCCGGTGCATATGATTGAGACGATTAACAAGCTCAACCGTATTTCTCGCCAGATGCTGCAAGAGATGGGCCGCGAGCCAACGCCGGAAGAATTGGCTGAACGCATGTTAATGCCGGAAGACAAGATCCGTAAGGTGCTGAAAATCGCGAAAGAGCCAATCTCCATGGAAACGCCAATCGGCGACGATGAAGATTCGCATCTGGGTGATTTCATCGAGGATACTACCCTCGAACTGCCGCTGGACTCTGCGACGACCGAGAGCCTGCGTGCTGCCACTCACGACGTTCTGGCTGGCCTGACCGCCCGTGAAGCGAAAGTCCTGCGTATGCGTTTCGGTATCGACATGAATACCGACCACACGCTGGAAGAAGTGGGTAAACAGTTCGACGTAACCCGCGAACGTATTCGTCAGATCGAAGCGAAGGCACTGCGCAAACTGCGCCACCCTAGCCGCTCTGAAGTTCTGCGTAGCTTCCTGGACGATTAATCGGTCCTGGAATTAAAAAAGCTCCCTACGGGGAGCTTTTTTTATATCTCTATAGAATAGAGCTAGTTCTATGGCTAAATTTCCCGTCCTGAAAATGATCAGGAGAAGACGTCATTAACGCCCCCGCACCACCAGCGCTTCATCCAGCTCCCGATAGGCTTCCACCAGTTTATCCAGCGTCGCTCTGTTGAGTCCGCTTGGATTGGGCAGCACCCACACCTGCGTCATGCCGATCGTGATTCTTTGCTTGCCCCACTGCGCCCCGCGCTGGCTAAACGCCTGCTCATACGCCTGCTTACCGAGGATCGCCAGCGCTGCAGGCTGATAGTCCTCAATCTTTTTGACCAACTCCCTGCCGCCACTGCGCAATTCATGCAAATTCACCTCATTCGCCTGCACCGTGGGCCGTTCGACCAGCATGGTAATGCCGCAGCGGGTATCCAGCAGATGCTGCTCCTCTTCTGGCTTGAGAAGTTTGTCGGTAAAGCCGGCCTGATGAATCACCTTCCAGAAACGATTCCCTGGATGGGCAAAGTGAAAACCCGTGTGCGCCGATGACTTCCCCGGGTTGATCCCGCAGAACACCACCCGCAGCCCGGGCGCAAGAATATCGTTGATCATCCCATTCTCCCATCAATACATCATGTAGTTAGTATAAAGGATTGATTATGCATTGTTTATAAAAACAGCAGGCAGGTGTGAATGGCTGGATTGCGCGGCAGAGTTACTTTATAATTCACCGCCACGGCCCCTTAGCTCAGTGGTTAGAGCAGGCGACTCATAATCGCTTGGTCGCTGGTTCAAGTCCAGCAGGGGCCACCAAACACAGCAAGGGCTGGAGAGAAATCTTCGGCCCTTTTGCTTTTTTTGGGGATATGCCGGGGATATTTGCTGCAACTATTAGAGTGTTATGCGATCCGGCACATACGCTTTGCACCAGCAAGACGCAGAGGGTTTGGTAAAACTCGAGTCAATAGAAAGCTGACCTGCTGCAAAGTGACACACCCGCTGAACAACACGATGAGCTGATACGTTGCCCCAAAGAATCACTATGTCCGCTCACCACTCCAACCACGCGGCCGATTCAGGGCAGAGCTTTTATAACCCTTCCTAAAACGCCCCTCAGCCAGTTCAGAGGCATATCGTTATCGGATTTTTTATGCCACAGCAGCGAGAGCGGAATCTCAGGCGTCTGTATCGGAACCGGGCTACAGCGTAAGCCGTAATGAGTCACCCAATCGGCCGCCAAACCAGACGGGACGGTCGCTAAAGCCGGTATGCGTTTCAAAAGAGGCGGTAAGGAGGAAAAATGCGGCGTAACGTAACGCACCTTTCGTGATTGCCCTTGCAATGCTAATTGATCGTCAATGGCGCTCCATGTCGATCCTCGATAGGACACCAGCACGTGATCGTGCTCCACGTAATTTTTCACCGTCAGCGGCGCTGCCAGCGAAAGCTGTTCGGGGTGCCAGAGCGTACTAAAGTTGAGTGAACGGATATTTTCGCGCCTCAACGTAGCGGCGGTGCTCTGCCCCACCGAAATCGCCAGGTCTATCTCCCTTTGCAGCACTTGTTTACCATCCCGGAAAGGATCGCTGGCACTGACCTGCAGAGTGATTCCTGGAGCCTTACGTATGACATATGCCTGCAATTCCGGCATCAGCCAACTTTCCACCCAGTCGCTCATACCCAGCCGAAAAACATGGCTTGCACTCGCCGGTGTGAATGACGCTGGCTGAAAAAGAACATGCTGCATCTGTTCCATCAAGGGCCCGAGTTCAGCGATTAACGCTTCGGCGCGCGGCGTAGGAATCATGCCGCCTGCGGTGCGAACAAACAGCGGATCGTTAAACATTTCACGCAATCTCGCCAGCGCATTGCTGACCGCCGGCTGCCCCAGATGCAATTTTTCGGCTGCACGTGACACGCTGCCTTCCCGCTGCAGGACTAACAGCACGGTCAGCAAATTCAGATCGATACGATGAAAATCATTTTCTCTAATAGTGAACATTATCTTAATCAATTTGAGTGATAGTGATGGGTTCAGGATACTGCTCAGCACATTCAAATAACATTGAGTACGACAATTTTATGAAAATGATACTGGCACTGATGACGTCACTCCTCTTTTCCAGTCCGCTTCTGGCGGCCACGCAGGCTAACCCTCTGGGTGAACAGGCTCCCGGATATTATCGAATGACACTGGGAAAACTGCGCATCACAGCCGTCTCTGACGGCACGGTGACGGTTCCATTGGATAAACTGCTCACCAACATCACACCGGACACATTACGTCTGGCGATGGCCAAAGATGCCATGACGCCGCAAGCCGAGACGTCGATCAATGCTTACGTTATTGACGATGGCAAAAAGCGCATTCTGGTAGATACCGGTGCAGGTGAACTATTTGGCAGCGCGGGTGGGCATCTGCAGAAAAATCTTGCCGCCGCAGGCTATCCGGCTGATTCGATTGATGCCGTATTGCTCACCCATATTCACGCCGATCACTCCGGCGGAGTATCACGCTCGGGCAAACCGGCCTTTCCAAACGCAGACGTGTATGTGGATAAACGAGACGTGGAATTCTGGCTTAATCCGTCCAACATAAATCAGGTGGAGGCCAGCCAGGCACACACCTTTGCGGAGAGTGAAAAAACCCTTCGCCCGGTCATCAATGCCGGTCGGTTGAAAACCTTCCTGGCGCCTGCAACGCTCCCGGAGGGGATCCGTGCTGAATCTACTGCGGGCCACACACCGGGTAGCGTGCTGTATCGTGTGGAAAGCGAAGGCCAGACGCTGATCTTATGGGGCGATATTATTCACGCCAAAGCGGCACAAATGCCCGATCCGCACGTCGCTATCCACTTTGACGTCAATCGCCAGCAGGCAGTGACAACGCGGGAACGCGTACTCAAACAAGCTGCAGATCACAACGTTTTGGTCGCTGCCGCACATATTTCATTTCCGGGGCTAGGCCACGTGAAGCATGAAGGCAGCGGTTACCGCTGGGTGGCAACAAATTATACGACCCAGCTCGCGCAATAACGTCTTCACTCCGTACGAGTAAAAGCATTGGATGCCGGAAAACCACTTGCTCATACGAATTCAGAACAGGAATGTGGTTATCCGGCGGTCGCAAAAAGACGGAAGTTAATGCGCAGGAATCCGGGCAATCACTTTGATTTCGAAATCAAATCCCGCAAGCCAGGTCACGCCAACGGCCGTCCAGTTTGGGTAAGGGGGATGCGGGAAAATAGCCTGCTTTACCTGCATGATGGTTGAAAATTGATTTTCCGGATCGGTATGAAAGGTGGTGACATCAATCAGATCGTCAAAAGTACACCCCGCTGCAGCAAGCGTTGCTTTCAGGTTATCAAACGCCAGCTGCACCTGAGCGGTAAAATCTGGCTCTGCCGTGCCATCGTCGCGGCTTCCTACCTGGCCGGAAACAAACAGCAAATCACCGGAACGGATCGCGGCAGAATAACCGTGCTCTTCATAGAGAGCGTGCCGGCTGGCAGGGAAAATCGGTTCGCGCTTAATCATAGGATATCCTGTACTTTGCCAATGTGAGAAAACGTCAGCGCAGCACGGACAGATGATTTAATATACGCTGCGTATGTTGAATTAATAACACATACGCGTCGTATGTCAAATGAAGATGGAGAAGATAGGGTGGCTAAACGTCGTACTGAAACGATGGAAGAGAACCGTGCAAAGTTAGTCATGGCAGCGCGTAAAGCGTTTGCTGAAAGAGGCTTTGCCGCGTCATCCATGGATGAATTAACGGCCAGCGTGGGCCTGACACGCGGAGCGCTCTACCACAATTTTGGCGATAAAAAGGGATTGCTGGCCGCGGTTGTTGCCCAGATGGACGGTGAGATGGCGCAACGTGCCAAAGCCGACGCCGCACATGCCAGCGACGATTGGGAACGGCTACTGGCTGAAGGCGTCGCCTATATCAAGATGGCGTTAGACCCCGAAGTGCGCCGTATCGTATTGCTCGACGGCCCGGCCTTTCTCGGGGATCCCGCTCAGTGGCCCAGTCAGAATAATTGTCTTGAATCCACCCGCCAGACCGTTAAAAAAATGCTCGAGCGAGGGGTTCTTAAAGCGGTGGATGCTGACGCTGCAGCCCATATGTTAAATAGCGCCGCGATGAATGCTGCTCTGTGGGTCGCGGCGAGTAACGATCCCGAGAAGGCGCTTCCGCGCATTATCGAGGTGTTTACCCAGCTGGCAAGCGGCTTGTGCAAGTCTGCTCAAGTATAATGAACAGATAGAAGACCCCACATCTGTGCGACTGAGTGGGTCTGGCTTTTGAGGTCAAGATGACAACATTTTCGTATCCCTACACGCTCCACGATCTTCTCTGTCTTCGTCAATTCAATGAGATCCACGGCGCTTTGCACACAGAAGCCAGTGATAAAGAGATTGTCGAATGGGCGGAGCGACAGGTTATGCAGGGCAATGACTCTGAAACAGTGCTGATTCTTGCCTCATTAAATCTGGATAAGCATCCCAATTCAGATGAAGTCAGAATGTATCTCGACCGTTATTTGCTTGAATCGGGCCAATCCTTGCCGGATGCAAAAATCAGCGCGTTGATTTGGCTCAAATTACAGCTGTGGAATATTATTCAGTGTGAAGACGCCAAAAAAGCGGAAACGGTGTTATATGATTTCGCCATCGCGTATCTGGATTTCCCGCCACCGTTTTTCACCAGAACATGCCGCTACTTCAATTGGCTGTATTACCGTCTCTATGACGATCTCGGCGGTGAATATCAAACGTTAGCCTCAGAGATGAGTGACTCCGCGTTGCTGTCTTACATCAAAAGCCATACAACGCCATTTTATCGCGTGCTGTCAGATAACGAATGGTTGGATTTTCTTACAAGCGAATAAGACAAAAACCGCCGCCGCGTACGGTTTCGTATTGTCATGTCATCACAAATGGTATCTTGATTCAGAAGGGAGAATGGACGCTCTGGAGCGTCCGAATTGATAACGATGGGTGATGTTTCAACTCACACCAGGGCGCGGAGTTGCTCACGCATATAGGCAGAAAAATATTCAGGGTTTTTGATCACGATGTGGCTCCCGGACTCAATTTTTTCAGCCCACCCCGCCACCTTCTGAGTAAAACCGGCATCCCATCCCTCTTGGGCGCCGCGTGCGGTGACATCGTCTGCGCTAGCGGGGACACCTATCTCTTTCAAATACTTAAACATCCCCTTCGCGGTGCTTTCATCCATTGACTGTGGCGCTGATGCGGAGGTATCCATCCCACCAATGAAATCCAATGCTTTATCAATTACTGCAGGCATAGTCTTATCCTTAAAATTAACCACGTAACGAATAAGCTTCTTGTATGGCCCAAATTCGCTTTCAATACCAGGAGATCGCTAACACTTTTACATTTCGGCTCAGAAAGGGTGCCGTTTTGTCCCTTTATGACAAGCCGCTGGAAGGTTGCAGCCAGGCCGGGTAATCGACCTGCTCTGTGGTAAGTCCGCCCCTAAAGACAAAACCCACTTCAAAACTAAAGAAATCCCCCATCGCGCCGATCATCATCCGTGTGTATTATTTCCTGTAGCTGTGACAACAACTAACTTTAACTCAAATACTTAAGCGCCAAAGCGAAAGGCATCATGAGCACACCGATCAAACGGCTAGAAATCATTAAAAATGCCATTGAACTGGAAGATGACGACATCATCCTGAGCCAGCTGGCACGACTGAGAAGCGAAGCGTTTGATGACGAGCTGTTGGCGATCGTCACGGCGCTTGAGAATCAAAACTATACCGCGGCAATGGCAGCGATCACCGCATGGCTGCAGAGCCAGCGGGCGATGACGCAGTGGCGCGATCCGCAGGTGGCTGCGAGCAAGCTTGAACTCAAAGCGCTGGAAGAGCGCCTGCGCGACCTGATTGACCGTCGTAATGCGCGCGTTCAGCAGTTGGATGAGTTCAACGATCTCTATTTCTCCCGTCTCGGCCCGCTGATGTCGCAAATCCTTCAGCTGCGTAAAACGCTCGCGGAACTGAATCTACGCCGTCAGCAGGCGGAAGCGCGCCGTCGCGAAGAGGATTATCGTCGCTGTCAGCAATATATGTCGCAGGCCGTCGAGGTGCTAGCGACGCTGACACAGCGCTGGCGTGAACTGCCAGCCGATTCCGTTCAGGCCGCCGATGCGCGTAAACTCCTGCAGCAGCAAAGCGACCTGATTGCCAATTTGCTGGCCGAAGCGCAAGAGCTGGAGAGGGGCTTAACGCGTGAAGAAGAAGAGGAACCAGCGCGTCAGGCACGCGACGAAGCCAACGAAGAGTACGAAAAATACCGCGAGCAGCATCACGACGCCGAAGTGCGTCTGCGCAAAGGCAAAGCGTTGTCGGAAGAAGATCAGAACGAGCTAAAACGGCTCTGGCGTCAGGCGAGTAAACTCTGCCACCCGGATCTGGTGGCGGACGATCTGAAAGACGAAGCCAATACCATGATGGTGCAGCTGAATCAGGCCAAACAGCGCGGAGATGTGAAAGCGATTCGCTCACTGGTCGCCCGCCTGCAACAGGGCTTTGAGCCGATAATGGCCAGCGACAGGTTGAACGATCTTGAGCGTATTCGCAAAAAGATGGCACAGGTTCGCGAGCAAATCGACACGCTGGTCAGCGAGCTGGCCGAGCTGGAAAAAGAAGAATCCTGGCTGCTGGTCTCCACGCTGAACAATATGGAATCCTATTTCACCCAGCAGGAAAAGGCGCTGCGCGAGGTCCGCACAGCGCTCGAGCTGCAGGTCAACGAAGCGCAGCTGGATTCCGCAGCTTAGCTACTTAGCGTGCCAGTATGCACTGGCACGCACCAGTTGCTGATCAATGGCGTCGGTTTCAAACTGGCGGCTCAGGTTTTTAACCACCTTCCCTTCCCCGGTCAGCCAGATAAAGTAATCTGCTGCTGGCACGCTCAGCGCCGCCAGTTGGTCAGCCACTGCCTGCTCGCTGTGACCCACAATCCAGGTAATCTCAAACTCGCTCAGGTGCGCCAGATAGTCTTTGTAAGACGCATCGCCCACGGTGACGACGGCATGAATCTCCGGACGGTTCGGCAACTGAGCAATCGCTTCGAGACGGCGGCGCAAAGCTGGCATTCCTGATTCATCGCACACGTACAATTGCCATGCGTAATCTTCCGGCACCACCAGAGAGCCGCGCGGGCCGCCGATGGTCAGCTTATCGCCCTCTTTCGCCTGGACAGCCCAGTTGCTCGCCAGGCCTTCCTCATGAACAAAGAAATCCAGCACCAGCTCGTGGCGCGCCTCATCGTACAGCGGTGTGTAATCGCGTGCCTGCGGGCGTACGCCATCACCCCAGTCGATGCCTTCGTCGGTCACCACCGGCGGTGAAAACGTCGTACCAGGAGCCGGGAAAAAGACTTTGGTGTGGTCGTCAAAACCCTGGGAGCTGAAACCTGCCAGAGCCTCGCCGCCTAAGACAATGCGCTGGAAACCAGGACTGACACGCTCTACGCGCAGCACGTTTAGCTCGCGAAAACGCAGTTCATTACGGACACGTTGTGGATAGCGGGTTGATGTCATTTCTCTGCCTTTAAATGTGAATACGATATATCTAAATATATTTTAAATGATAATGATTGCTAACAAACCGGATTGCAAGTTTTTTTTGATACAGTGAATTCCGCGAAAAACCGCAATGTTATAATCAAATTAAAATATTAAAATTCAATTAGTTAAACAATAACCAGCAAAGATAATTGCTAATTTATCTAATTTAGATATAAATTAGATATATCAAATTAAGGAGGGAAACTATGAGACACACACACGACGATGACGACAGAAGCCACCGCCACCACGGGCGCGGCGGGGAACATCACGGCGGCGGCGGACGCCGTCAGCGGTTTTTTGGTCACGGAGAGTTAAGACTGGTGATTCTGGACATCCTGACGCGTAACGCCAGCCACGGCTATGAGCTGATCAAAGAGATCGAAAGCATGACGCAGGGGAATTACACCCCCAGTCCCGGCGTGATTTACCCTACCCTCGATTTTTTGCAGGATCAGACGTTTATCACCATTTCGGAAGAAGAAAACGGGCGCAAAAAGATCGCCATCACCGTTGCCGGACAGCACTGGCTGGATGAAAATCAGGAACATCTGGAGCACATTCAGACGCGTATCAAAGCGCGCTGCGTAGGGTTCCAGTTGCGTAAAAATCCGCAGATGAAACGGGCGCTGGATAACTTTAAAGCGGTGCTGGACCTGAGAGTGAATCAGGGAGAAATCAGCGACGCACAGATCAAGCAGATTATCGGCGTAATCGACCGTGCGGCGCTAGAGATCTCCCAGCTGGATTAAACCAACGCGTCCTCGCGCACGCGGAACACTTTGACCAGCTCTTTCAGGTGCATGGCCTGATCGTTCAGGGATGCCGCTGCGGCCACAGACTCCTCCACCAGCGCGGAGTTCTGTTGAGTGGTCGAGTCGATCAGACCAATTGCGCTGTTGATCTGCGAAATGCCTTCGGTCTGTTCGTGGCTGGCCTGGCGAATATCGCGCAGGATCAGATCCATCCCTTCCACATTTCCGACCATACCGTTAATCAGCGCGCTGGCTTTTTCGACCAGGCTCATACCGTCCTGAGTCTGGCTGCTTGAGCTTTCGATTAACTGGCGGATTTCGCTGGCTGAGGAGGCGCTCTTCTGTGCAAGCTGGCGAACTTCACCCGCCACCACCGCAAAACCACGACCGTGTTCGCCCGCACGCGCCGCTTCCACCGCCGCATTTAGCGCCAGAATATTGGTCTGGAAAGCAATGGCGTCAATGAGGTTGATGATATCGGACATCCGGTTGGAGGTTTCGTTAATCAGGCGCATTTTTTGCGTCACCTGCTTCATCATCTCGCCGTTGCTTTTCACCACCGTTGCAGCGTCTGCGGAGAGGTTCGTGGCTTCACCCGTATGCGCCGCCGTGTTTTTCACCGTCGCGGTAATCTGCTCCATGGATGCAGCAGTCTGTTCAACAGAGCTGGCCTGCTCTTCGGTACGCGCCGCCAAATCCTGATTGCCTGCCACAATCTGCGCTGCCGCGCTGGAGATATTCTCCGAGCCGGTTTGCACCTGTTGCACAATTTCCAGCAGACGCGTTTTCATTTCCATCAGCGCATGCAGTAGCAGACCCGTTTCGTCTTTAGAACGCGTGGTGATATTGCGCGTCAAATCCCCTTCTGCGATGGCTTCTGCAAAGGAGACCGCCTCGCCCAGCGGACGCGTAATGGAACGCACGATAAACCAGCCAATCGTGCTGCCAATGATCACACTGAGAACCGTCAATAACACCAGCAGCAGGCGGTTAGATTTAAAATCACTGTCGACCTGCTGACCCGCGTTTTGCATCTCGTTGTTCTGCACTGCGATCAGCTCCTGCACTTTCGTCTTGTAGGCTTGTTGCAGGTCCACGGTTTTGGTCATCATTTCCTGGATTGCGCCCGCACGGTCGTTGTTTTGCACGGCCTGTAAAATACGGTAACGGGAGTCCAGATATTCCTGACGCACTGCAGCGATGCCCGCCAAGATTTGCTGCGATTTTTTATCTTGCAGGGAGCGATTCAGGTCGGTGAGGATCACGGTGATACGCTCGCTCAGCTCTTTCAAATGCTGCTGAGACTGTTCCGTATAGCGACCCTGTTCGTCCAGCAGCATGATTTGCTGAGTGCTTACAAACTCCTGGAAGTTTTCGATTAACTGATTGGCTTTCACCGTTGTCGGATAATCGTTGTTAATGATGGACTGCATCCCGTTATTTGCTCGGTTCTGGCTCATGAGCGACAGGCTGGCGCTCACCACCATGAGTAAAATTAAGAACCCAAAAGCCAGAAATAATTTCGTGCCGATCTTTACGCCATGTAAAAACATATATACTCCATCAATGTGATTATTTCTCAGACGATCAGCGTTATCGGTAACTTACGCGCTAACTTTATGACTTTGATCGTTTTTATATTTCATAACCCTAGAAATGGATAGGCGCAATCTATTAATAATCGCCCATTGATCGATACAGAACCCTAAGTTCTGCTGTTTTTGAAATAGCGCTTGGATAAGTTGGCTTAGGTTGGGATATAAAACTGATGAACTTTTTTTAGTTATTTAATATTAAATCAACAATAATCAATAAATATCACAACTCTATTTGCAACGTAAAAAGCCGTTTATTCCATACGAAATAAACGGCTTTTTGGAACATAATTTCACTTAATGGAGCACGGTAACCGCATCCTCAAGTCGGCCTGCGCGCTGCTTCACCATCGCCGAAACGCGCGCGCTTTCTTCTACCAAATCGGCATTTTTCTGCGTAATGCTGTTCAGCTCTGCCACCGCACGCGTCAGGTCAGAAAGCCCGGTCGCCTGTTCAGACGTTGAATGGCTGATTTGCGCGATCAGGCGCGTGACGTTTTGCACCTGCTCGACGATGTCATCCATCGTGCGCCCCGCAGCATGAACCTGATCGGACCCCGACTGCACCTTGCTGGCGCTGGCGTCGATCAGCTTGCGAATATCATTGGCAGCATTGGCGCTACGGCTCGCCAGGTGACGCACTTCACCCGCCACGACGGCAAAACCTTTCCCTTGCTCCCCCGCGCGTGCCGCTTCAACCGCCGCATTCAGCGCCAGAATGTTGGTCTGGAAAGCGATATCGTTAATCAACTTGGTGATAGAACCGATGCGCTGGGTGCTGTCGGCGATTTCGTCCATTGTTTTCACCACGGTCTGCATCGCATTCCCGCCTTCAGACGCCGCACCGCTGGCCACCATCGAGAGTTTGTCTGCTGCCGCGGCGGTTTCAGAATTGCTCTGCACCGATGCGGCCATCTGATTCATGGTCGCCACCGTCTGCTGCACATTTTCGACCGTCTGACGGGTGCGATCGTTCAGGTCTTCATTGCCTTTAGCCAGACGATCGCTCCCGTCACGCACGCTGACCACCTGGTTTGACACATCATTGATCAACCAGCGGCACATCAGGCCTAACTGGCCGATGGCGCGCAGGGTCAATCCCAGTTCATCGCTGCGATTAAGATGCTCGACGCTGTTGCGATCGCCCGTGGCGACTTTTAGCGCCTGACGCGCAACGTTTTCAACCGGACGCACAATTTGCTGCTCAAAGAGCATTGTGCCGAGCAGCATCACCGCTGCACTCACGCCCAGTGCAGCCCAACTGGCATTCGTCGCGACCAACGACACAACGAGCATGGCAAATAATCCCGTCATCACACCGCGCACACGCCAGCGCAGCGGCATCGCCGGTAATTTCCCCAGCCAGCCCTTACTGACCACCAGCCCTTTGTGCACACGCTTATTGCATCGTCCTTCGTTGAGGGCTTTATACAGCGGCTCTACGGCCGCGATCTCCTCCGCTTTGGCGCGGGTACGAATGGACATATAGCCTGTCACCTTCCCACCACGCACCATCGGTACGGCATTGGCACGCACCCAATAGTGATCGCCATTTTTGCGACGGTTTTTAACAATTCCGCTCCACGGCTCGCCCTGTTGCAGGGTGAACCACATGTCAGCAAAGGCCGCTTTTGGCATATCCGGATGGCGCACCATGTTGTGCGGTTGTCCCATCAACTCTTCCAGTTGGTAGCCACTCACTTTTACGAACGTATCGTTGGCGTGAGTCATATAACTGTTGAGATCGGTGGTGGACATCAAGGTGGTATCGTCGTTCAGAGGATATTCATTCTGAGTGACATACGTTTGAGAGGACATTATGGCTATACCTTGCAGGTTATTTGATTGTTAATTTTGTGTCTTGATCCTTTTTCGGCGGTTACCAATTTATCTTTAGTTGTTAAAATTGATCCAGATCGCAATTTGCGTTTAAACCGCACTTTTTGTACGCTTTTATAATTAATTGATTTGTAATACTTTCCTTCAGAAATTACCCACAAAGACCTAACTGTTAAGCACCCCTTAATAATGTGATTATGCACTACTACAGTGCAATTGACCTTATTCGGAGCAAATGGTCCGCAAAAAAGCCCACCCGCAAACCTCGAATTCACTGCCCGGCGCGATTAAATTTTGCGCAACATTATTTTAACCTGGCGTTTATCCCGATTTTCAGCGTGCCCCGAGATGTGGCGTAAACCCTGCAATAATTAATTCAGTATCATGTGATACGCGATACCCCGGAGCTTATTTTGAACAGGTTACCTTCCAGCGCCTCGGCTCTTGCCTGCACCGCGCACGCACTGAATCTCATTGAAAAGCGAACGCTTGATCATGAGGAGATGAAACAACTTAACCGAGAGGTGATTGATTACTTCAAAGAACATGTGAACCCGGGTTTTTTAGAGTACCGAAAATCTGTTACCGCTGGCGGGGATTACGGAGCCGTAGAGTGGCAAGCGGGAAGTCTGAATACGCTTGTTGACACCCAAGGACAGGAATTTATCGATTGCCTGGGTGGTTTTGGAATTTTCAACGTGGGGCACCGTAATCCAGTTGTGGTTTCCGCCGTACAGAATCAGCTCGCCAAACAACCCCTTCACAGCCAGGAATTGCTCGACCCGCTTCGCGCGATGCTCGCGAAAACGCTGGCGGCGCTCACGCCTGGCAAATTGAAATACAGCTTCTTCAGCAATAGCGGCACGGAATCGGTCGAAGCGGCGCTTAAACTCGCCAAAGCCTACCAGTCTCCGCGCGGCAAATTTACCTTTATCGCCACCAGCGGCGCATTCCACGGTAAATCGTTGGGTGCACTCTCGGCAACCGCCAAATCCACTTTCCGCAAACCGTTTATGCCGCTGCTGCCGGGTTTCCTCCATGTGCCGTTCGGGGATATCAACGCGATGCGCACCATGCTGACCGAATGCCGTAAAACCGGTGATGACGTGGCAGCGGTGATCCTGGAACCTATCCAAGGTGAAGGCGGCGTGATCCTGCCACCGTTAGGCTATTTACCGGCGGTCCGTAAGCTGTGTGACGAGTTCGACGCGCTGCTGATACTGGATGAAGTCCAGACCGGTATGGGCCGCACGGGCAAAATGTTTGCCTGCGAGCATGAAAACGTCCAGCCCGACATTCTCTGTCTGGCGAAGGCGCTCGGCGGCGGCGTGATGCCGATTGGGGCGACGGTGGCCACTGAAGAGGTGTTCTCGGTACTGTTCGATAACCCGTTCCTGCACACCACTACGTTTGGCGGCAACCCGCTCTCCTGTGCGGCGGCGCTGGCCACCATCAATGTTTTACTTGAGCAGAACTTACCCGCTCAGGCAGAACAGAAAGGTGACATGCTGCTGGATGGGTTCTTGCAGTTAGGCCGCGAATACCCGGATCTGGTGCAGGACGCACGCGGCAAAGGGATGTTGATGGCGATTGAATTTGTGGATAACGAAATCGGCTATAGCTTCGCGAGCGAGATGTTCCGCCAGCGGATATTGGTGGCCGGAACGCTCAACAACTCGAAAACCATTCGTATCGAACCGCCGTTAACGCTGACGATTGAGCAGTGTGAGCAAGTACTGAAAGCGACGCGTACAGCGCTGGCCGCACTGCGTGTATCCGTTGAAGAGGCTTAGTATTCGGCCCCCTCTCGGTCCTGAGAGGGGGTTTCTTAGCGGTGATACTCCGCGACGGTCATGGTAAAGCGCAACACGCTTTCCCCTTGATTGGCGTAGCTGTGCGTCGATTCCGTTTTAGCCACTGCCGATGCGCCCGCCGTGATTTTCGTCACCGTCTCGCCCACCGTGAGCGTCAATTCACCGGCATTTACATGCAGTAACTCGACAGTTCCGGCTGGATGCCCGGATGAGTGAAAACGTTCCCCCGGATACATCTCCCAGCACCAGAGCTCAATCATGTCAGGCCCCGCCGTTCCCGCCAGCAGTTTCGCGCTACCGCCCTGCTCCCCCTGCCACAACACGGGAATAGCCGTTTCCTCGATAACATGCACCAGCGGTTCACTGGACACATTCACAATGTCAGCCACCGAAACGCCAAGCGCCGCCGCCAGCTTACAGAGAATCGCAATGCTGGGATTGGCAGCCCCTTTTTCGATCTCCACTAGCATCCCTTTACTGACGCTCGCGCGGCGGGACAGCTCATCCAGTGACAACTTTTTATCTTTACGCCAGCTGCGGATACGGCTGGCGACAGCCAAACTCACTTGGGCGATATCAGCACCCGATTCGGTCATTATATTGACTTTATCAGTCATTGGTCACTACCATGGTATAAAACAGTCATTACAGGATTATTTATGTCTCTTGTCACGCCGTCAATAGATCCTCGTCTTGCGTCAATCGCGCCAGGGTTCCGCGCCCTGAGCATCATGGTTGAGGCTGCGCCCATTCTTCATCCCGAGGTCGCCCCCGCAGCGCTAGCGCGCGCCTGTCAGCAGGTTTTAAACGATGATGTTGCCTGGGCTGATGCGCATCTCACCGCCTGGGACGACGTCTTCAAAACCTTTGGCGCAAAGCCTAAACGTACACCTTGTTCAGCTAACGCCCTGCGAAAACGCGTGCTGAAAGAGGGCGAATTGCCTTCGCTCGATCCGATAGTCGATATCTACAATGCCATCAGCGTACGCTACGCCATCCCTGTGGGTGGCGAAAATTTCGCAGCGTATTCCGGAGTGCCTCGCCTGACGATTGCCGACGGCAGCGAACCGTTTGATACCCTGAAAGAGGGCCAGCCGATTGTCGAATACCCGGATGCGGGAGAAGTTATCTGGCGCGATGACATCGGCGTAACCTGTCGCCGCTGGAACTGGCGACAGGGCGTGAGAACGCGTCTGGATAGTCAGGCCAAAACGATGTGGTTCATTCTTGAAAGCCTGCCCGCGATGCCTTACGAAGCGCTGGAAGCGGCGGGTGAGGCGTTAATCAACCACCTGCAACAGCTCATGCCTGGTGCCGTGGCACACCGCGAAATCATTGCTCTTTGATACGTGGCCGGGCAGCACGTGGCTTGCCCGGCTATTTTTTATTCCGGCATCAGCCCCACAAAACAGCGCTTCTTGCGCGGCTCCGACATCAATGCTTCGAGCTTATCCACGCAGGCCAGATAGTGCGGCGTTTTCTTATGCGCCATGACCGCCTCTTCATCTTTGTAGGCTTCGTAGATAAAGAATCGCGTTTTCACGCGCGGATCCTGCAGGACATCAAAGCGCAGATTGCCCGGCTCCTGAATCGCGCCTTCATGATTGGCGCGGAACACGTCCAGAAACTCGTCCACGCGCTCCGGCTTAATGTTGATCTCCACTAGCGTCACGTTCATTGCCCTTCTCCCTGTTTTTCTTCCTGCCAGAACTGGAACGCCTCGCGGGCGCTCATGTTCTCGTGAACCACTTTTTTAACGGCCTTCAGCATCGCCAGCGGCGCGCTGGACTGGAAAATATTGCGTCCCATATCGACGCCGGATGCGCCCTGATCGATGGCGCGGAAGCACATCTCCAGCGCTTCGTGTTCCGGCAGTTTTTTGCCTCCGGCGATGACAATCGGCACCGGACAGCTGGCAGTCACTTTTTCAAACCCCTCTTCCACGAAATAGGTTTTAACGACCTGGGCCCCCATCTCAGCGGCGATGCGGCTGGCGAGTGAGAAATAGCGCGCGTCGCGTGCCATCTCTTTGCCCACACCGGTCACAGCCAGCGTCGGGATGCCGTAGCGATTGCCCGCATCCACCAGCTTGATAATGTTATTGATCGACTGGTGCTCAAATTCGCTGCCGATATACACCTGCGCCGCCACCGCACAGACGTTCAGGCGCAGCGCATCTTCCATTGCCACCGCCACGCATTCGTTCGACAGCTCGCCCAAAATCGAGTTACCGCCAGATGCGCGCAGCACCACCGGTTTATTGGTGGCGGGCGGCACGGTGCTTCGCAAAATTCCGCGCGTACACATCAGCACATCGGTTTCAGCGAACAACGGCGCTATCGACAGATCGATACGCTCAAGCCCGGTAGTCGGTCCCTGAAAATAGCCATGATCAAAGGCCAGCATCACCGTACGATTGCTTTTTGGGTTAAAGATGCGCGCGAGCCTGGACTGCATGCCCCAGTCCAGCGCACCGCAGCCCTTCAGGGTGTAGGGTGTGTTTGTCTGCGGCGTGCCAATACCAAAATCTTTGCCGTCTTTGATGTCATCTAAATCAGCCATTGCTTCCCCCGTCAGAAGTCGTATTTGTCGATGTTTTCTTTGGTAAAGACCACGCGCTCCGGCAGCAGCACGATGCCGTTACCCTTCGCTTCATACTGATAGCCCTGCACGCTGTTCGGCTCGACCTTCAGCACACCAATGCCTTTGACGTCCACGCTATCACCTACGTTAAGATCGCCCTTTTTCAGTAAATGATCGGCGACATTGACCGCAATTTTGCCCTGTTGCACCACATCCCACAGACCAAAGGCTTTCACCGTGCCACGTTCCACGTAAGGGCGCATCACGTTTGGCGTACTGAATCCGACAATCGCTACGCCTTCACGCTTGAGGTTTTCCGTTGCCTGCGCAGCGGCTGGCAGCGCGTTGGCGTCCGGGGCGATAATCGCGTCCAAATCCGGGTAAGCTTTCAAAATCCCCTCGGCGGTTTGCAGGGATTTGGTGGCGTCGTTATAGCCAAACTGCGTGGTCACCACTTGCCACTGAGGATGCTCTTTTTCGATTTTGGCCTTCGCCTCTTTCACCCACTGATTCTGGTCGGTCACGGTCGGGCTGGAGTAGAAAAACGCCACTTTGGCCGCGGGTTTCGTCACCTGTTTTGACGCCATATCGACCAGCAAACTGCCGAGCTGTTCCGGCGTACCCTGGTTGATGTAGATGCTGCGGCATTCGGGTTTGGTGTCGGAATCCCAGGTCAGCACTTTGACACCGCGCTGCATCGCGCGCTTCAGCGCCGGGCACAGCCCGTCTGGCGACACCGCGGAGACAATAATCGCGTTAAAGCCCTGGTTGACGAAGTTGTTGATCAGCTGCACCTGCCCGGAAACGCTCGGCTCAGTCGGGCCATCGTAAGTGACATCCACACCCAATTCTTTACCGGCCTCTTTCGCACCGTTTCCGCCGCTAGTAAAGAAGCCAACGCCCACCAGTTTTGGGATAAAGGCGATACGATCGGCGGCCTGTGCCGACGCCACGCTGAGCGCTACCGCCAGGACTAACAGTTTTGTTTTCATCTCAAGCTCCGGGTATGTTTTGTGAAGAAATTACGCACCCATTCACGGTGCAAACTCAGCGAACGTCCCATGACCACCACCACCAACAGCGCCCCTGACAGCGCGCTCGACACCTGGTTAGGGATGCCGACCATCTGTAAACCTTGCTGCAGATACCCCACCAGCAACGCCGCCAGCGCAGTACCGATAACCGAACCTGAACCACCGTAAATATTCGCGCCGCCAAGCACGGCCGCAGTCAGCGCAGGCATCAGCAGATCACGCCCTAAATCGGAACGCGCCGAGCCGAAATAAGAGACCATCACCAGCGCAGCAATGGCCGATGCCACGCCTACCAGGCCATACAGGGCGTACGGCATGCCGTTGACCGACAGAGCGGCATAGCGCGCCGCGCGCGGGTTTTGGCCGATCAGGAAAAGATGTCGACCGAAACGCCCGCGATGGGTGATCAGCCAGAAAAAGAAAGTAATCACCGCGAACAGCACCAGCGGGATCGGCAGGCCCAACACCGTCAGATTAGCGAAAGCGGTAAAACTGTCGGGGAAGCCGCCGATGCCTTCGTAACCAGTCGCGCCGGCAAAACCGGAGAGCAGCAACGCCCCGCCGCCGTAGAGATACAGCGTACCGAGGGTGATAACCAAAGGGCTGATGCCGGTGTAATGGATCAGTGCGGCGTTGAACAAACCGCACAGCAGGCCGAGCAGCAGCGTCAGCGGAACCGCCAGATACATCGGCAGGCCAAACTGCATCATGACGCCCAGCGCGATAGCACACAGGCCGATGGTCGAGCCGAGCGAAATGTCGATCCCGCCGCTGATAATCACCAGCGTCAGCGGCAGCGCAACAATGCCTATGCAGATAAAGTCGCTGGTGCTAAACAGCAGCATGTTGATATCCAGCATGCGCGGGTTAATCGCCCCGAAGAGCAGGATTTCGAGCACCAGCAAAATCAACAGCGTGGATTCCCAGTTAAGCTTCATTTACGCCACCTCTTTTTTGCGTTTGGGAAACGGGGTGACGTGCTTTCCCCCTTTATTGCCCGGCTGGAACCGGCTGTATTTCAGCGCGCGTTGATGACGCGTCAGCGCCTGGCGTAGTCGCCCGTCAAGCACCAGCACGCCCAGCAAAACCAGTCCGGCGATAAAATCGTTCCACCAGGCCGGCAGTCTGAACAGCACCAGTACGGTGTCGATTTGCGTCAGGAAGAACGCGCCGAGAAATGCGCCGATCAGCGTACCCGTTCCGCCGAGCAACGAGATCCCGCCCAGCACGCAGGCGGCGATCGCTTTCATTTCCAGCCCGCTGCCGGTCTGATTCGGCACAAATCCAATTTGTGAGGCAAAGACAATTCCGGCGCAGGCGGCCAGCATGCCGTTGATCGTGAAGGCCAGCATTCGCGTGCGATTCACCGCGACGCCGAGCTGGCGTGCGGCAGCAAGATTGTCGCCCACGGCGTAGAAATCGCGGCCAGACACCGTGCGCGACAGCGTCCACGCGCCGATGAGTACGAGAAACAGCACCGCCATCCCGAGCGGTGAAACGCCCAGCGCAACAGGTTCCGAGAGCGATTTCAGGCTCGACGGCAGCCCCTCGATCCACTTTCCGCCCGTCCACAACAGCATTGCGCCGCGATACAGCCCCAGCGTCCCGAGTGTGGCGACGATCGCCGGGATGCGTAATCCCACCACCAGCAGGCCGTTAAACGCCCCCGCCAGCGCGCCGATCGCCAGCGCAAATAGCATCGACACCGGCAGGCTGTAGCCGTTATTCAACGCCACCCCGACGGCAATGGCGCACAGCCCCACGGTCGACCCCACCGACACGTCGATATTGCGCGTGAGCATGACCAGCGTCGCACCCAGCGCCAGCAGGATTAAAATCTGCGAACTGGCAAAAATCATCCCCAGCGTCTGAAAGCTCAAATACGCCGGATTCAGTGCCACCAGCACGCCAAACAGTGCCAGAATGGCCAGGAAAGCGCTCAGCTCGCGGTTTTTTAGCAACGTCTTCATGATTGCCCTCCAAAGGCCAGCGCCATCATCCGATCCAGACTCACGACGTGACGCGGCAGTTCGCCGCTGAACATGCCCTGATGCATCACCAGCACGCGGTCCGCCAGTCCGGGGAATTCGTCGAGATCGCTGGAGATCATCAGGACCGCCACATTTTGTGCCGCCACGCTTTTGATCAGTTGATAAATGTCGGCACGCGCCGAAACGTCCACGCCGCGCGTCGGTTCATCGACGATCAGCAGCAGGGGATTTGCCTCCAGACAGCGCGCCAGCAGCACTTTTTGCTGATTGCCGCCGGACAGCGTGCGCACGATTTGATCCGGATGATTAAGTTTGATCCCGAGCGCCCGGTGGTAGCGCTCAACCACCGCCGCTTCGCGCTTGCGTTGCTGCCACAGCGACGGCTCATTCAGCGCGACGGTATTCCAGCGAACAGGCGCATCCAGGAACAAACCGGAAACCTGCCGATCTTCCGGCAAATAGACCAGCCCTTTTTCCAGCCGGGTTAGCACCGAGTCCCCGCCAATCTCCTGATTTTCAAGCCAGATCCGTCCACCACGCGTCGGTCGCAGCCCGTACAGCGTTTCGGCAAATTCAGTCCGTCCGGATCCCACCAGCCCGGCGAGGCCCACGATCTCGCCGGCGTAGATCTCAAGACTCAGATCGATAAACCCTTCGCCCGTCAGATCTTCCACGCGTAACACCGGGAAATCCTGCGCCTGCGTGCGGCGATTTCCCGGCAGCGCCAGCCACAGCTTTTGCGTGTCGCTTAAGCCTTGCTCACGGCTGACGGGGGTCATGGCGGTAATCAGCGCCGTGTCGTCAAACTGGGTGGTTTCGCCGCTCAGCACTACTGCACCGTCGCGCATCACCGAAACGTGGCTGGCGAGCTGGCGAATTTCCGGCAATTTATGCGAGATAAAAACAATGCCGACGCCCAGATCCTGCAACGCGCGGATCTGGCGGAACAGGCGTTCGGTTTCGCCCGGCGTGAGCGACGCCGTCGGTTCGTCGAGGATGAGGATCTTCGCGTCACGCATCAGCCCGCGCAGGATCTCCACCATCTGCTGATCCGCCACTTCCAGCGTGCTGGCGGCGGCATCGAGATTGAGCTGGCACTGCAACTGCTGGAGCTTATCGGCAAGCCGTTTTTCAGGATCGTTGCCGCGCGGTAGGCGAAAGAGAATGTTTTCGCGCACCGTGAGATTGGGGAACAGCATCGGCTCCTGCGGAACAAGATAAATGCCTAACTGATGCGCCTGGCCAGGTTTGAGACGCGCAAAGGGTTTGCCTTCGACGTTAAGTTCACCGCTGTCGGGGGTTTCCACCCCGGCGATGATTTTCATCAGCGTCGATTTTCCGGCGCCGTTGCCGCCCATCAGGGCATGCACCTGGCCGGAAAGCAGAGTGAAATCAATGCCCTTTAGCACCGGGACACCGGAGAACTGTTTGTGGATGCCGTGCGCTTCGATTAGTACTGTCATCATCGCTCCGCTATTGAACAAATGATTTTTTGATTTAATAATGTTCAAAAGCGTAGACGGTGAACTATATTTACAACCGTGCAGGGATCACAGTTTTATTGATTAGGATCCAATTCAGCTAAAAACCTTTTTAAAAGATCCGTTTTGCCGCGTGGCTCACATTTTCAATCCGCGTCATCACGAACATATGATCTAAATTTTTATAAGAGTTCACTTATGAGCGATAAACGCATTGCCGAAGAGAGTCGATTTGCCGGACTGGCGCTAACGGAAGAGGAACTGGTGGCGCGGGTGGCGTGGTGTTATTACCACGACGGTTTAACGCAGAACGATATTGGCGAGCGCCTGGGTCTGCCGCGCCTGAAAATCTCGCGCTTGCTGGAAAAAGGGCGTCAGTCAGGCGTGATTCGCGTACAGATAAATTCTCGGTACGAGGGTTGTCTGGCGCTGGAAACCGAATTACAGCAGCGTTTTGGGCTGAAGCTGATTCGCGTGCTGCCCGCATTGAACACCGTCCCCATGAACGTGCGTCTGGGGATTGGCGCAGCGCAATCATTGATGGGCGTGCTGGAACCGGGGCAATTGCTGGCCGTTGGATTTGGTGAAACCACCATGAGCTGTATTCAGCACTTAAGCGGTTTTATTAGCTCGCAGCAGGTGCGGCTGGTGACGCTCTCGGGCGGTGTGGGGCCGTATATGACCGGCATCGGCCAGCTAGATGCCGCCTGTAGCGTCAGTATGATCCCTGCCCCGCTGCGCGTTTCCTCCGCAGAAGTGGCGGGAATTTTAAAACGCGAAGCCAGCGTGCGGGACGTGATCCTTGCGGCAACCGCAGCCGACGCCGCCGTCGTTGGCATTGGCTCGGTTAATCAGCGTCGTGATGCAACGATTTTACGCGCCGGTTATATCAGTGAAGGTGAACAGCTGATGTACGCCCGCAAAGGCGCAGTGGGCGATATCCTCGGCTATTTCCTGAATGCCGCGGGCGAACGGGTATCCGATCTTGAGATCCACCACGAATTACTCGGCGTGACGCTCGATGAACTGGCGCAGTTGCCTACCATCGTCGGCGTGGCGGGAGGGGAAGAAAAAGCAGATGCGATTTATGCCGCACTGAAAGGTCGCCTTATCAATGGCCTGGTGACGGAAGAGACGACAGCCCGCGCGGTGCTGGCTCTGGCTGGATAAGAGTCGCCCTGCGCCTGACACGAGGCAAGCTGATGAGTTACCTTTTAGCGTTAGATGCAGGGACGGGAAGCGTTCGCGCCGTTGTGTTTGATTTGCACGGCAATCAGATTTCGGTCGGGCAGGCGGAGTGGAAACACCTGAGCGTGGAAAACGTGCCCGGCTCAATGGAGTTTGATCTCGACACCAACTGGCGGCTCGCCTGTCAGTGCATTCACCAGGCGCTGGAGCGCGCGCACCTTAATGCCGCCGATATTCAATCCGTCGCCTGCTGCTCCATGCGCGAAGGCATCGTGTTATACGATCGCAACGGCGACGCCATCTGGGCTTGCGCCAACGTCGACGCTCGCGCCAGCCGCGAAGTGGCAGAACTCAAAGAAATTCACGACTACCGCTTCGAATCCGAAGTGTATGACGTCTCCGGCCAAACGCTGGCGCTGAGCGCCATGCCGCGCCTGCTGTGGCTAGCGCATCATCGCCCTGATATTTATCGCAACGCGGCGACCATCACCATGATCAGCGACTGGCTGGCGGCGAAGCTGTCCGGCGAACTGGCGGTGGACCCGTCGAATGCCGGCACCACCGGCATGCTCGATCTGTTCAGCCGCGACTGGCGTCCAGCCCTGCTGGATATGGCCGGGCTGCGCGCCGATATTCTCTCTCCGGTTAAAGAAACGGGCACCGTGCTGGGGGCGGTCACAAAAGCCGCCGCGTCACAAAGTGGCCTGCGCGAAGGCACGCCCGTGGTGATGGGCGGCGGCGATGTGCAGTTGGGCTGTCTGGGCCTGGGAGTCGTGCGTGCCGGGCAAACGGCGGTTCTCGGCGGAACGTTCTGGCAGCAGGTGGTGAATCTGCCGCAGGTGCGTACCGATCCAGACATGAACATTCGGGTGAATCCTCACGTGATTCCCGGCATGGCGCAGGCGGAGTCGATCAGTTTCTTTACCGGACTGACGATGCGCTGGTTCCGCGACGCCTTTTGTGCGGAAGAAAAACTGATTGCCGAGCGCATGGGAATGGACGCCTATGCTCTGCTTGAGGAGATGGCCCATCGCGTTCCGGCAGGTTCCCACGGCGTGATGCCGATATTTTCTGACGCCATGCATTTTAAGCAGTGGTATCACGCTGCGCCGTCGTTTATTAATCTTTCCATTGACCCGGAAAAGTGCAACAAAGCGACGCTGTTCCGCGCGCTGGAAGAGAACGCGGCGATTGTCTCAGCCTGCAATCTGGTGCAGATTTCACGCTTTTCCGGCGTGACCTTTGAGAGCCTGGTGTTCGCCGGTGGCGGCGCGAAAGGCGCGCTGTGGAGCCAGATTTTAAGCGACGTCACCGGCTTGCCGGTGCGCGTGCCGGAAGTCAAAGAAGCGACAGCGCTCGGCTGTGCAATCGCGGCGGGAACGGGCGCGGGGCTGTATGGCGATATGGCTGCAACGGGTGAAAAGTTAGTGAAATGGAGCCGGGAATTCACGCCGAATCCAGACCATCGCGAGCTGTACGACGGGATGATGCAGAAGTGGCAGGCGGTGTATGCCGATCAGCTTGGCCTGGTCGATAGCGGCCTGACCACGTCGATGTGGCAAGCTCCGGGGCTGGTGCGTGACACTCGCCCCTCACCCTAACCCTCTCCCCATAGGGGAGAGGGGACTGCTCCGTGCGGCCTTTCTCCCTCGCCCTACCCCTCTCCCCACAGAAGAGAGGGAACTGCTCCGTCGGCCTTTCTCCCTCGCCCTACCCCTCTCCCCACAGAGGAGAGGGGACTACTCCGTGCGGCCTTTCTCCCTCGCCCTACACCTCTCCCCACAGAGGAGAGGGAACTGCTCCGTCGGCCTTACTCCCTTGCCCTACCCCTCTCCCCACAGAGGAGAGGGAACTGCTCCGTCAGCCTTTCTCCCTCGCCCTACCCCTCTCCCCATAGGGGAGAGGGGACTGCTCCGTGCGGCCTTTCTACCTCGCCCTACACCTCTCCCCACAGAGGAGAGGGAACTGCTCCGTCGGCCTTTCTCCCTCGCCCTACCCCTCTCCTCACAGAGGAGAGGGGACTGCTCCGTGCGGCCTTTCTCCCTCGCCCTACCCCTCTCCCCACAGAAGAGAGGGAACTGCTCCGTCGGCCTTTCTCCCTCGCCCCTATGGGGAGAGGGCCGGGGTGAGGGGAAAGCAATCTTTGAATCCCATCACATTCGCCACACTCCCCTTTTCCCTTTTCCCGGCGACTGGCTAAATTAGTAACTCATCCGACCACATAACAATAATTTTACATTGGAAGAGATTATGAGCCGCTACCCGTCGTTATTCGCCCCGCTTGATCTGGGCTTTACTACGCTCAAAAACCGCGTGTTAATGGGCTCGATGCACACCGGTCTGGAAGAACACCCGGATGGCGCTGAACGGCTGGCGGCGTTTTACGCCGAGCGCGCCCGTCACGGCGTGGCACTGATTGTGACCGGTGGCGTCGCGCCTGCGCTGTCGGGCGTCGGCATGGAAGGCGGTGCGGTGCTGAACGATGTCAGCCAGCTGCCGCATCATCGCGTAGTGACGGACGCGGTCCACAAAGAGGGCGGCAAAATCGCCCTGCAAATTCTGCATACCGGGCGCTACAGCTATCAGCCGCATCTGGTCGCGCCCTCAGCGATTCAGGCGCCGATCAACCGTTTCAAACCCCACGCCCTGACGCATGACGAAATTCTCACGCTGATTGATGACTTTGCCCGCTGCGCTGCGCTGGCACGTGAAGCAGGCTACGACGGCGTCGAAATCATGGGGTCCGAAGGCTATTTGATTAACGAATTTCTGGCCGCACGCACAAACCAGCGCGACGACGAATGGGGTGGCGATTATGCGCGCCGAATGCGCTTTGCCATCGAAGTGGTACGTGCCGTGCGCGTGCGCGTCGGCACCGATTTTATTATCGTGTTCCGCCTGTCGATGATCGATCTGGTGGAAGGCGGCGGAACGTTTGACGAAACCGTACGGCTGGCGCAGGCGATCGAAGCGGCGGGAGCAACGATCATTAATACCGGCATCGGCTGGCACGAAGCGCGTATTCCCACCATCGCCACCGCCGTACCTCGCGCGGCGTTTAGCTGGGTGACGCGCAAGCTGAAAGGCAAAGTGTCGATTCCGCTGGTGACCACTAACCGCATTAACGATCCGCAGGTCGCAGACGATGTGCTGGCAAATGGCGATGCGGATATGGTGTCGATGGCGCGTCCGTTCCTCGCCGATGCCGAGCTGCTGTCCAAAGCGCAAAGCGATCGCGCCGATGAGATTAATACCTGCATCGGCTGTAATCAGGCCTGTCTGGATCAGATTTTCGTCGGCAAAGTCACTTCTTGTCTGGTCAACCCGCGGGCCTGTCACGAAACCAAAATGCCGATTGTGCCGGCAGTGAAAATCAAGCGTCTGGCGGTGGTGGGTGCAGGCCCGGCAGGCCTGGCCTTTGCGGTGAATGCCGCGTCGCGTGGGCATGCGGTCACGCTGTTTGATGCCGCCGCGGAGATCGGCGGGCAGTTTAATATCGCCAAACAGATCCCCGGCAAAGAGGAGTTTTACGAGACGCTGCGCTATTACCGCAAAATGATCGCGCTAACGGGTGTGGATTTGCGCCTCAATCATTTCGTGACCTCAGCGGATCTGACGGAATTTGACGAAGTGATCTTAGCCAGCGGGATCGCCCCACGCATGCCAGAGATCGAGGGTATCGATCATCCTAAGGTGCTAAGTTATCTCGATGTCTTACGCGACAAAGTGCCTGTGGGTGAAAAAGTGGCGATTATCGGCTGCGGCGGGATCGGCTTTGATACCGCGATGTACCTCAGCCAGCCGGGCGAGGCGACCAGTCAGAATATCGCCGAGTTCTGCGTGGAATGGGGGATCGACACCAGCCTGAATCAGTCCGGCGGCCTGCGCCCGGAAGGCCCGCAGTTGCCAAAAAGCCCGCGCCAGATTGTGATGCTGCAGCGTAAAGCCAGCAAACCGGGCGAAGGGCTGGGCAAAACCACCGGCTGGATCCATCGCACTACCCTGCTTTCACGCGGCGTGAAGATGATCCCGGCGGTGAGTTATCAGAAGATCGATGACGACGGATTGCATGTATCGATCGGCGGGGAGCCGCAGCTGTTACGCGTGGATCAGGTCATTTTGTGTGCCGGACAGGAGCCGCGTCGTGAGCTGGCGGATCCGCTTCGCGAAGCGGGAATAACGGTGCATTTGATTGGCGGGTGCGACGTGGCGATGGAGCTGGATGCCCGGCGCGCGATTGCGCAGGGTACGAAACTGGCGCTGACTATTTAGCATTTCTGGAGGTAAAAGCAAAACGGTCACAACCGTGACCGTTTTTAGTCTTTGCACCCTCTCCCCGGGTGTACGGTCCGGGGACATCATGAACACTTGTTCGGGGACATGGTAGACACTTACAACTAAGGCATACGAACCCCTTTTCCGGAGTCGCTTATGCCGTGGGATGCGAGAGATACCATGTCATTACGTA
>NZ_JBWLAQ010000005.1:0-187642 GCF_056490165.1 Lelliottia sp. GFLA7
AATTTGCCTGGCGGCTTTAGCGCGGTGGTCCCACCTGACCCCATGCCGAACTCAGAAGTGAAACGCCGTAGCGCCGATGGTAGTGTGGGGTCTCCCCATGTGAGAGTAGGGAACTGCCAGGCATCAAATTTAGCGTGCTGATATGGCTCAGTTGGTAGAGCGCACCCTTGGTAAGGGTGAGGTCCCCAGTTCGACTCTGGGTATCAGCACCACTTAACACGGGTTTAAGTTTGGCACTAAGTAAAAGAATTTGTCTGGCGGCTTTAGCGCGGTGGTCCCACCTGACCCCATGCCGAACTCAGAAGTGAAACGCCGTAGCGCCGATGGTAGTGTGGGGTCTCCCCATGTGAGAGTAGGGAACTGCCAGACATCAATTAAGTGAAAAGGCCATCCGAAAGGATGGCCTTTTTGCATTGGAAGATCTCTGAGTCTTACGTTATTTCTGCATTACTACGCCCGGGGAAGATGTTTCTCCGGGCGTAAGATCCTATTTATTCAACCTGTTAATGGATAACCTGCGATAAGAATGCTCTTGTACGTTCAGATTTCGGATTGGCGAAAAACTCTTCCGGTGGTGCCTGTTCAACAATTTCACCTCGATCCATAAAGATCACTCTATCTGCCACTGTTCTCGCAAATCCCATTTCATGTGTTACGCACAGCATGGTCATTCCCGATTGAGCAAGACCAATCATCGTATCCAACACTTCTTTCACCATTTCCGGATCAAGGGCTGACGTTGGTTCATCAAACAGCATAATTTTGGGCTTCATACACAGGGAACGAGCAATCGCAACGCGCTGCTGCTGCCCCCCAGAAATTTGCCCTGGGAATTTATGTGCATGCTCGGCAATACGAACGCGTTCCAGATAATGCATCCCTAAGACTTCGGCATCCTTTTTAGACATCTTTTTGACCCAAATAGGAGCCAGCGTACAGTTCTGCAATACCGTTAAATGTGGGAATAAATTGAAGTGTTGGAACACCATGCCCACTTCCTGACGCACGCGTTCAATATTGCGAACATCTTCATCCAGCTCGATCCCATCAACAACAATGCGTCCCTGCTGATGTTCTTCGAGGTGATTGATACAACGGATAGTTGTCGACTTTCCAGAACCCGATGGGCCACACAGAACGATACGTTCACCTTGCGTTACCTTCAGGTTGATATCTTTCAGCACGTGAAATTGTCCGTACCATTTATTGACATTTTCCAGGGTAATCATCGCGTCAGCAGGGGTCATAATTATTTTGCTCATAAATTCCTCAGTGCGGTGTCCGCCCGGTGTTAAAACGTTTCTCCAGATGCTGGCTATAGCGCGACATGCTGAAACAAAAAATCCAGTAAATCAGTGCAGCAAAGACATAGCCCTCGGTCGACATGCCAAGCCAGACTGGATCCACGGTTGCCTGTTGAACACTGCTGAACAGATCGAATAACCCGATAATGATCACCAGGCTAGTGTCTTTAAAGAGGGCAATAATCGTGTTCACAAGCCCTGGAATAACCAGTTTGAGTGCCTGCGGTAAAATCACCAAACCCTGCGTTTTCCAGTACCCGAGTGCCAGTGATTCAGCCGCTTCATATTGTCCTTTTGGCAGAGCTTGTAGCCCACCGCGAACGACTTCTGCGACATAAGCGGACTGAAATAAAATGACGCCCACGAGTGCGCGGATTAATTTGTCGATCGTAGTCCCTTCCGCCATGAATAATGGCAGCATCACCGAAGACATAAACAACACGGTAATCAGTGGTACGCCGCGCCAGAACTCGATAAAAATCACTGAAAGCACGCGCACTACCGGCATTGTTGAACGACGGCCAAGCGCCAACAAAATACCCAGCGGCAGCGCGCCAGCGATCCCGACGGAAGCAATGATCAAGGTTAATGTCAGCCCACCCCATTGGCGAGTTTCGACCCGCTCAAGTCCCAGCACGCCCCCATATAGCAACAACCAAACAACCAGCGGATAAACCACAGCCCAGCAAGCAATGTAGCGTCCACGGCGTGGCAAATGTTTCCAGAACATCGGTGCGATCGACAGCAGCCCAACAATCAGCGCCACGTTGATACGCCAGCGTTGCTCGTGTGGATACAAGCCATACATGAACTGACCAAAACGCTCATGAATGAATACCCAACAGGCACCCGCTTTGGTGCAGTCAGCGCGTGTGGAGCCAACCCAATTTGCCTGTAGAAATGCCCAGTTTATGAGTGGCGGGATAAGTTCCCACATCAGCCAAAAACAGATGATGGTGAGAAGACTGTTACTCCAGGAGGAGAACAGATTTTTACGTGCCCAGGCGATGAAACGCCAGCTCCCAGCGCTAGAAGGGCGCGGGGCGTGAGACAGTACGGCTTTTGTCATCATGACTCCTTAACGCTCGACCAGTGCGATGCGACGGTTATAGATGTTCATCAACAGTGAAATCGTCAGGCTAATAACCAGATAAACCGACATGGTGATGGCGATAGTCTCGATAGCTTGCCCCGTCTGGTTAAGTACTGTCCCGGCGAACAGTGAAACCATATCGGGATAACCGATAGCGGCAGCCAACGAAGAGTTTTTAGCAATATTCAGATACTGACTGGTCAGCGGTGGGATGATCACGCGTAAAGCCTGAGGAATGATCACCTGACGGAGTGTGACCGGATTGGGAAGGCCGAGCGATCGAGCCGCTTCGTGCTGCCCATGTGGTACAGCCTGAATACCAGAGCGAATAATTTCGGCAATAAACGCAGAGGTATAAATGGAAAGCGCCAGCGTGAGAGCCGCCAGTTCAGGGATTAATACCATCCCACCACGGAAGTTAAATCCGCGCAGTTCCGGAATATCCCAGTGCAATGCCGAACCAAAAACCCCTTGTGCCAGCAAAGGTAAACCCACGATCAAAAGTAATCCGACGGGCCAGGTCTTGCGAAGCTGTCCGGTTTTCATCTGATGCATGCGGTTATAGCGAAACAGCCCTACGGATATTGCAACGGCGATAACGATAGCGGCAATAGCGGCCCATAAACCTTCGCCAGCCTCAGGCGAGGGAATATATAAACCGCGATTACTGAGAAAAAATAACTCAAAAGCATCGAGGGCTTGGCGCGGACCTGGCAGATTACGCAGGACGGCGAAATACCAGAAAAAGATCTGCAACAAGGGCGGAATGTTGCGAAACGTCTCGATGTAAATCGTAGAAAGTTTGCGCAGGAGCCAGTTTTCAGATAGCCGGGCGAGCCCGAGGAAAAACCCGAGGAATGAAGCAAAGACAATACAGAGTGCAGAGACCAGAAGCGTATTCAGCAGGCCAACCAGAAATACTCTTCCATAGGTATCGCTCTCCTGATAATCAATCAGGTGCTGCACAATTCCAAATCCTGCAGTGCGATCCAGAAAGGCAAAGCCCGAAGTAATGCCGCGATTGCTCAGGTTAGTTACGGTGTTGTGAACCAAATAAATCGCAACGACCACGACGACGACGATGGCGATGATCTGAAATAGCCAGGCGCGGACCGCGGGATGAGAAAAGGAAAGTTTCCCTTTTAAGGCTAAGCGGCGATGGGACATAAAGAAACCTCGGTAACCATGACTCTGGGCTGGGCACCGCTCATGCAGTGCCCGTTACAGCTAAAAACTAGCGTACTGGTGGAGCGTACTGGATACCGCCGTTGTTCCAGAGGTTGTTCTGGCCACGTTTGATCTTCAGAGGACTTTCCGATCCCACGTTACGCTCGAAGATCTCTCCGTAGTTGCCAACGTGTTTAATGATGTTGTAAGCCCATTTATTATCGAGCTTAAGATCCTTGCCGTAGTCACCTTCTTTACCCAGAAGATGTGCCATATCCGGAGTGGATGGAGCTGCTGCTTTCTCATCAACGTTCTTCGAGTTAATTCCCATTTCTTCAGCATTCAGCATGGCGAAGAGAGTCCACTTAACAATCGAGGTCCACTCTTCATCACCGCGACGAACGACTGGGCCAAGAGGCTCTTTAGAGATAACTTCAGGCAGAACAATCCACTCCGCAGGATTACTGAGCTTAATGCGAAGGGCATACAGCTGAGACTGGTCAGAGGCCAGCGTATCGCAACGGCCTGATTCCAGAGCTTTTGCGGATTCATCAGAGCGATCGAACGTCACTGGGGTGTATTTCATCTTATTCGCTTTGAAATAATCCGCGACGTTCAACTCGGTATCCGTACCGGCCTGAATACATACAGTCGCACCGTCGAGTTCTTTCGCACTCTTCAGGCCTGCTTTATTGTGAGTCAGGAAGCCGATACCGTCATAATAGGTGACGCCAGTGAACGTCATGCCCATGCCAGCATCACGAGACGAGGTCCAGGTGGTATTACGCGAGAGCACATCAACTTCGCCAGATTGCAAAGCGGTGAAACGTTCTTTCGCTGTGAGTGGGGTGTATTTTACTTTGGTATCATCACCGAAGAGAGCCGCTGCAACGCCTCGGCACACGTCAACGTCGATCCCGGAGAATTTCCCGTTAGCATCCGCGTAGGAGAAACCCGGTAACCCATCGCTGATACCGCACTGTACAAAGCCTTTCTTTTTAACGGCATCCAGAGTTGCGCCTGCATGCGCCTGACCCGCTACAGCAAACAACATGCCGGCGGCGGCCAGGCTGGCTATCATCGTCTTTTTCATATGCATCCTGTGTGGCGAAAATTATTTTTATAGAAAGTCGTTTTAAAACGCTTTTACCTGTCTGTGGCGTTGGCCGACGTTTATAAAGCAAACGTAATGCCAGTTTTCGTATTCAGCTAAAAAGAGAGATATCTGAACGCGTAATGCTGAGTGTAGACAGGGATAATTAAATCAAGCGCCCTGAAATGGTGCGAAATGACAACCTACGCCACAAATCAGAGCAAAAGTTGATAAGACGAAACGGAAATTATTGAGATGATTTCAGGCGTGAATATTGGCAGGATATTGAATGTTATTAATCTGTGAAAAATATCACGTATTAGATTGCAACCTGGATCTCGAGTGAATAAAAATGTGAGAACAATCAAGGATGAAAAGAGAGACAGGAATGTTACAGGGAAGTTTTTTAACAAGGAGAGCAATGACTGCACTGATATGAAGCAAAAGCGCGGAAGATACCGCGCTTTTGTCAGAAAGCTTTATTTGGTTAACGCAACGATACCCAGCGTCAGGCCTGCAACAGCCGCAGCACCGCCTGCAATTGCGCCAGCTGTTTCCCAGTTATCCTGAGTGGTGCCTTTCATACACGTATTGGTATGGACAAGACGACCTTGATCGTCGTAAACCGGTACACACGGAGAATCGTGGGCACAACCAGCCAGAAGCGCAGCGAGCGTTGCAACGCAAATGAATCTTTTCATGATGTTACCTCAGAATAAAAACTGACTCGCCATAAATCCAAAAGGGTATTTACCGAGCAGAGCGCTATTTTATCACTGCTCACGGCTATCGAAGATAGATGAATAATCTCAAAGTATGTGGTTTGTAAAAATGATGGAGAGGTGCGGCTGAACGCATGAATGAATGGGTATTTTAAACGTAATACTTAGCGATTAGACCTAACTCAAATAATAAAGGGTTTCATTATTTATTCGTCATAGAACATAAGAGGACTAATACTTTGTTTAAACATAAAAAGAGCAGGCGCCATTCAGCGCCTACTGATTTTTTTTAATGATGTTGGCGAGTAAATCGCCGTCTTACGACGACGAAAAAGACGGGAACAAAAAAGATAGCCAGAAGCGTAGCGGACAACATCCCGCCCATGACGCCTGTACCTACGGCATTTTGTGCGCCGCTCCCCGCACCGTTACTGATCACTAACGGCATTACGCCAAGAATGAACGCCAGAGAAGTCATCAGAATGGGACGAAGGCGCATACGTGAAGCCTCCAGTGTTGCTTCGACAACCCCTTTGCCTTCTTTTTCCATCAGGTCTTTAGCAAACTCAACAATCAGGATGGCGTTCTTAGCAGAAAGCCCAATGGTGGTGAGAAGACCTACCTGGAAATAAACATCATTGTTCAATCCGCGCAGTGAAGCACCGAGGAGTGCTCCAATGACGCCTAATGGCACCACTAACATCACGGAAAATGGAATCGACCAGCTCTCGTAAAGTGCAGCCAGACACAAGAACACGATGATAAGTGAAATGGCATATAGCGCAGGTGCCTGGTTTCCAGAAAGCCGTTCCTGGTACGACATTCCCGTCCAGTCGTAGCCAATTCCGGAAGGCAGTTTATTCGCCAGGCTTTCCATCATGACCATGGCTTCACCCGTACTCTTGCCGGGCGCAGACTCCCCAAGTATTTCCATTGAGGGCATGCCGTTGTAGCGCTCAAGCCGTGGCGAACCGGAAACCCAGCGTGAAGAACTAAAGGCTGAAAAGGGGACCATCTCGCCGTTTGCACTGCGCACATAAAGATTATTGATATCACCCGGTAACATGCGGAACTGCGCCGCTGCTTGCGCATACACTTTTTTGACACGACCGTGATCGATGAAGTCGTTAACGTATGTTCCTCCCAGCGCAGTGGAAATCGTCTGGTTGATATCTGATACGCTGACGCCAAGCGCCTGGGCTTTCTCCTGATCAATATCGAGCTTAAATTGCGGAGTGTCTTCCAACCCATTAGGACGTACACGCACCAACAAGTCAGAATGTTCTTTGACCATACCCAGGAGTTGGTTTCGGGCTTGTGTGAGTGAGGTATGACCCAGGTTTGCCTGATCGATTAACTCAAAGTCGAAGCCCGTCGCTGTTCCCAGCTCGATAATGGCAGGTAGGTTAAAGGGAAAAACGAGACCATCTTTAATCTGGCTAAAGGCTTTTGTGGCACGGCCCACAATCGCTTCGACGCCATTTTTTTCACCTGGACGATCTTCCCACGGTTTGAGGCTGACAAATGCGATACCTGAGTTCTGTCCCTGGCCGCTGAAACTAAAACCGTTAACAGTAAAGACCGACTCAACGTTCGCTTTTTCTTGGATCAGATAGTATTGCTGAACCTGATCCAAAATTTGCTGCGTGCGGGTTTGCGTTGCACCGGCGGGTAGCTGAACCATTGTCATGAATACGCCCTGATCCTCCTCTGGCAGGAAAGAGGTGGGGAGACGCAAAAAGAGAACCGCCATACCGCCAACGATCAGCACATACACCACAAGATAGCGTCCTGTTTTACGCAGGATCCCGCTGACGCTATTACTGTAATGATCGACGCTTTTATCGAAGAGAGTATTAAACCAACCAAAGAAACCGCCTTTTGCGTGGTGCTCTTCAGAGGCCGGTTTAAGCAACGTCGCGCAGAGTGCTGGCGTCAGAATCAGTGCGACTAGAACTGAAAGAGCCATAGCAGAAACAATGGTCAGTGAGAACTGGCGGTAAATGGCTCCGGTAGAGCCACCAAAAAAGGCCATCGGTATAAACACCGCTGAAAGCACCATTGCGATGCCGACCAACGCGCCTTGAATTTGCTCCATCGATTTTTGCGTCGCCTCTTTAGGCGGTAGCTTGTCTTCTACCATAACGCGTTCGACGTTCTCAACCACCACGATGGCATCGTCGACCAGCAGGCCTATAGCCAACACCATGCCAAACATGGTGAGAGTATTGATGGAAAATCCAAATGCCGACAAAATGGCAAAAGTACCGAGCAATACAACAGGCACTGCGATGGTGGGAATGAGCGTGGCGCGCAGGTTTTGCAGGAACAAATACATGACCAGGAAAACAAGGACGATCGCCTCGAACAGGGTTTTAATCACTTCATGAATGGAGATTTTGACGAACGGGGTCGTGTCGTAGGGATAGACAACTTTCATCCCTTGCGGGAAGAAGGACTGTAATTCTGCGAGCTTCGTTTTAATGGCCGCTGCAGTATCGAGTGCGTTTGCGCCCGTTGCCAGTTTAATCCCAAGACCCGTCGCAGCCTGACCATTAATCTTGGTCACCATATTATAGTTTTCGCCGCCAAGCTCAATTCGAGCCACATCTTTCAGATGCACCATTGACCCATCTTGATTCACTTTCAGCGTGACGTTGCCAAACTCTTCCGGGGTTTTTAAACGGGTTTGCGCGATGATAGAGGCATTTAACTGTTGCCCTGGAATTGACGGCGTTCCCCCTAATTGACCGGCAGCTATTTGGTTATTCTGGATTTTTAGTTGGTTGATCACATCCAGAGGTGTTAGCTGAAATTTATTAAGTGCATTGCTGTCGAGCCAAATACGCATGGCGTACTGTGCGCCAAATAGCTGAACGTCACCCACGCCCGATGTCCGGCTGATCGCGTCTTTAACATTTGACGCAACGTAATCTGAGATATCGTCCTGCGTCAGCGTTTTATTATCAGAGACAAACCCTGCTACCAGAAGGAAACTGCTGCTGGATTTCTCCACGCCAATACCTTGCTGCTGAACTTCTTGTGGCAGCAGCGGCATGGCGAGCTGCAGTTTGTTTTGAACCTGTACCTGCGCGATATCAGGATCGGTGCCGGACTGGAAGGTCAACGTGATCGTGACGTTACCCGCTGAATCGCTGGTGGATGACATGTACATCAGGTTATCGATACCATTCATGTTCTGTTCGATAACCTGGGTCACGGTATCTTGTACCGTTTGTGCATCCACGCCGGGATAGGTTGCGGTGACGGCAACAGCAGGAGGCGCAATAGTGGGGTATTGCGCCACGGGTAATTGAAGAATAGCCAGCCCGCCCGCAATCATCAGAATGATGGCAAGTACCCAGGCGAAAATCGGCCGTTGAATAAAGAAATTAGCCATTTCGTAATCCTTTAGCTGGCTGTCTTGACGGCGGAAGCAGGCACGGCGATCACAGTGGCGCCAGGATGGATTTTCTGCAGGCCACTGACGACCACGCGATCGCCATCCTTAAGTCCTTCAGCGATCAACCAGCTGTCTCCAATGGCCTGAGGCGCAATAACATTACGCAATTCAATCTGCTCTTTATCATTCACCACCAGAACGGTGGCATCGCCACGTGGAGTACGTGTCACGCCCTGCTGGGGGACTAAAATGGCGTCAGGCTGTATGCCTTCATCAATACGGGCGCGGACAAACATCCCTGGCAACAAACTGTGTTGAGGATTCGGGAAAACGGCGCGAAGCGTGATGGAACCTGTACTTTCGTCGACAGTGACATCCGAAAATTGCAGCGTGCCTTTGAGTGGGTAAGGCTGACCATTTTCCATTAACAGCTGAACGCTGCTAGTACCCTCGTTTTTCTGCAAACGAGACTGCTTTAGATGCATGAAATCATTGCTCGACTGGGTCACATCAACATAGATCGGATCAAGCTGCTGGACGGTCGCCAGGGCAGAAGCCTGCCCGTTCGTGACTAACGCGCCTTCGGTGACGCTGGATTTGCCAATACGTCCATTAATAGGCGATGACACTTTGGTGTAGGCGAGATTAATACGTGCGGTTTCGACACTCGCTTGTGCCGCAATAACGCTGGCGTCAGCTTGCCTGGCATTGGCTACAGCCTGATCGTACTCTTGCCGACTAATGTATTGCGTCCCCACCAGAGGCACATAACGTTTCACCGTCAAGTGCGCAATGTTAGCTGCCGCCTCGGCTTTTGCCATCTCGCCTTTAGCGCTGTCATAGGCAGCCTTATACGTTGCGGGATCGATTTGATAAAGAGAATCGCCAGCGGTGACATCGCTGCCTTCAGTGAAATTGCGACGTAAAACAATGCCGCTCACCTGCGGGCGAACCTCAGCGACGCGAAACGCATCTGTGCGCCCCGGCAATTCAGTTGTCACTGCCAGTGGAGCACTTTTCACGACATAAACCGTTACCTGCGGAGCCTGTGCGCTTTGCTTTGGGTTGTCTGAACCATCACAGCCCGTGAGCAGTGTAGCGCAGACAATAAAACCGGATAGAGGTAAAAGCCTGAAGTGTGTCGTCATTACTGTTCCTTTAAAAACAATAAACTGATATTTGCCGTGGAGATGTGAAAAAAGGAGAAAGGCAAAGAGTCAGAAAGCCAGCGCACATCATAATGAGGTGTTTTGGCTTTTTTTAATTTATAAGTGCGGCATGCGGTCTATTAATACATAAATCACATTAAAACGTGGTAAATGAAGGGTATAGTGACCGATAAACAAATATATATTTTGTTTTTATCCATGGTTATTTATATGTTTAATGAATTTAATTATCACGATTCATTTATGGGGCTTATTAATTCCTAAAATTGACTTTTTTTGTTCAAAGTAAAAGGGGCATTTGGTGAATACTATCTGGGCAATGAGCGCCACGGATTTAACAGTGAGTGCAAATATTTATGTGACGGATGAGAGTCTATGGCGCGCAAAACAAAAGAAGAGGCACAAAAAACGCGACAACAGTTGATTGAAGCGGCCATCACACAATTCTCTACGCGTGGCGTTGCCAGTACCACACTGACGGATGTTGCAGATGCGGCAGGTGTGACGCGCGGTGCCGTATACTGGCATTTCACCAGTAAATCTGAATTGTTTAATGCGATATGGGAGCAGCAGTTACCGCTATGTGATCTGATTGATGAACGTCTTGCTCTCGATATCAGGGATGACCCTTTATTCACTCTTCGGGCGCGTTTTATTATTGCTTTGCAATATATTGCTCATGAGCCTCGCCAAAAATCGCTGCTGCAAATTCTGTATCATAAATGTGAATTTAATAAAGAATTGACATCAGAATGTGATATTAGAAAAAGAATTGGTTTCAATTATGACAATGTACGGGCGTTACTGGAGAGATGCCTGGCCCAGGGCGTTATTGATCCGCAGATTAATATTGATATGACGCTGATTGTTTTCCACGGTTTTTTTAGCGGCTTAATTAAAAATTGGTTAATGAATAGCGACAGCATCAACCTTTACCAACATGCACCCGCGTTAGTCGATAATATTCTGGCGACGTTAAACATTACGCGTAAGCCGCCAGTAAAATATGATGTTGCCTCTTAAAGGGCGACGTCATGTTAAAGGTTATTTTTCATCATCTCCGGACTGTGACAAAGTTCTTCGACGGCTTGTGCGGACACGGGTTTGCCGAGCAAATATCCCTGAAGCATATTGCAGCCAAGTTCTGTCAGGAATGCCTGCTGCGCCTCGGTTTCTACCCCTTCGGCAACCACTTTGAGATTTAACGTTTTTGCGAGTGCAACAATGGCAGAGACGATAGTGGCATCGTCGCTTTCACCGCTCAGATCTTTCACAAACGCGCGATCAATCTTCAATTCGCAGGCGGGCAGCCGCTTGAGATAAAGCAGGCTGGAATATCCTGTTCCAAAATCATCAATTGACGCTTTGACTCCCGCATTCGTCAGCTCTGTAAGGACCCTTACGCTTTCATCCGGGTTATTCATTGCGGTCGTTTCGGTCACTTCCAGGATCAGCGATTCTGGCGGAAGCTGATGCAGTGCCAGGCAATCGAGCACGGTGTTGACCAGCGACGGCTGCTCAAACTGCAGGGTAGACAAATTCACGGCCATCGACCAGTTAGTATGGCCCTGAATATGCCACGCGCGCAGTTGTCGACAGGCTTCATTGATCACCCAATTGCCTATCGGAATAATCAAACCGGTTTTTTCTGCCAACTGAAGAAATACATCAGGAGTCAACAACCCTTGTTTTGGATGCTCCCAGCGCAGCAGGGCTTCAAAGCCCAAAATAGGACCAGCGGGTGCATGAAACTTCGGCTGATAGTGCAGGCGCAATTCATCGCGCTCAACGGCCATCCACAGATCGTTCATCAACTGTAAATGCGTTTGCGCCAGTGTGTTCATCGACGGCTGGAAAAAGTGGTACCCATTCCGTCCAACATGTTTGGTGTGATACATCGCGGCATCAGCGTTGAACATCATTTCGCGATCGGTTTTCCCATCGTGCGGATACAACGCAATGCCAATACTGACGGTGACGACCAGCTCATAGGGATCAACGCTGAAAGGACTGTCGATGGCGCGCACTAACGCGTTAGCCAGTGAAGCGGCATCATCCGGTCCACTGACTTCGACCAGCAGAACAAACTCGTCACCGCCGATGCGGGCAAGCGTGTATTGCCCTTTCAGCGGTAACAGCAGCCGCTTAGTCACTGCGACCAACAGCTTGTCGCCAGTGACATGACCGTAAGCGTCATTCACTGCTTTAAAACCATCAAGATCCATAAACATCAGAGCGAAGTGTGTTCCTTCACGGTCTGCTTTGTTGATCGCCTGGCTGAGGCGATCTTCCAGCAGAATACGATTAGGCAACCGCGTCAGCGTATCGTGAAGGGCCAGTTGCGCCAATTCTCGGTTAGCTTCAGCAAGGGATGAGGCTAACAGCGTAGTCCGTGCCTGAAGGCGGGCATCAAGCATTGAGACCAGCAATGTGATCGCCAAAATCGAGAGTGCGACCACGCTGACCAAAACAGCTAACCAGCTGCCATTAATCCCGTGATGATGCATGTGCGTTGTTACTGGAAACTGCGCCGCTTTCATGCCCGCGTAATGCATGCCGGCAATCGCAATTCCCATTGTTAACGCTGCGCCCAGGCGCATCAGCGCAACTTGTGCGGCTTCATAACGTAATCGAAAGGTCAGCCACAGGGCGACCAGCGATGCCGCTAGCGCGATGATCACGGAAAGGGCGACCCAGGTTTTATCCCATACAATTCCCGGTGACACCTCAAGTGCCGCCATACCGGTGTAATGCATTGCGACGATGCCTGTCCCCATCACGAAAGCGCCCGGTAACAGGCGCCGTAAGCGAAGCTGTTCACCGCTCACCAACCAAAGGGCAAACATGGAGGAGACAATCGCAATAGCCATTGAAAGCGCAGTGATTGCCACGTCGTAGCTCATGCTCATGGCAAGATCCATCGCCAGCATACCGATGAAGTGCATGGCCCAGATGCCGATGCCCATCGCCACGCCACCGCCTGCGAGCCAAATGCGTGCCGCAATGCCCTGGCTCCCGGCGACTCGCCCAGCCATATTGAGTGCGGTATATGCAGCAAGGATGGCGACGACAAAAGAAATGACGACGAGGATATGGTTGTAATGGCTAACCAGCATGGTCTGTATAACTCATTCGTAGTGAGACGTTATGGAATAGTATCTGGAAAGGGCAGGGACATTATCACCGTACGGGAATGACGAAAAGGGATTTAAATCCCTGTTTTTAATAGGTGAAAAGTGTGTTTTTGCCGACGTTTGGGCTTAATCGAGATCCGAGCAGTTTACTAATTTTAAGGGATTCACGGAATTCATGTTACGACACTTGTCGGTTTCGGTGCTCAACAGCTCAATCCACTGCATGAGCAGCGCATCAAAGAGGAAAACCGAGACGGCAAAGATAACCAGCCACCAGTATTTACGAATCATTGTGTCGTTCCGGGGTCATCGAGCGAGAGAAGTGGTGGAAATATACACGAAACGCGGGCGTTTAAAAGGAGGAGAACTGAAGGTTTACAAATGGTTGACGGTACGGAGCGCAGGCAATAAAAAAGGCGCGTCCCCATGCCAGGTAGCGCCTTTTTAAACAAGCAGTTAGCTAATCGAAATTAGTTCATGCCGTATTTTTTGAGTTTCTTACGCAGGGTACCACGGTTGATACCCATCATCAGGGCAGCGCGGGTTTGGTTACCGCGGGTGTATTGCATCACCATGTCCAACAGTGGCTGTTCAACTTCAGCCAGTACCAACTCATACAGGTCACTCACATCCTGACCATTCAGTTGAGCAAAATAGTTCTTCAGTGCTTGTTTAACCGAGTCACGGAGAGGTTTTTGAGTCACCTGATCCTGAGAGTTAACGGTAGAAACGGTCAGTACGTCAGAATTTACGCGTTGTTCGAACATAGTTCTGTCAGCTCTTTATTTCTGTTTACGCAAAATTTTCGAAGTATGCCTCCAACGCCTCCAGCTGTACGCTGGCATCCTCTATGGCGTTGAATGTGCGCCGAAACTGGTCATTTGGAGCGTGTTCCTGGAGATACCAGGATACGTGTTTCCGCGCAATTCGGTACCCTTTTGCCTGACCGTAAAAGTCATGCAGTTCCCGAATATGCGCACAAAGCAAGCGCTTAACTTCTGCCAGAGGCAGTGGATCAAGCAACTCCCCAGTGTCCAGATAATGCTGGATTTCCCGAAAGATCCAGGGTCTTCCCTGAGCGGCACGTCCTATCATCAGAGCATCTGCCCCTGTATAGTCGAGCACAGCCCTGGCTTTTAGCGGGTCAGTTATGTCGCCATTCGCGATAATCGGAATGGAAACTTTCTGCTTAACTGCCCGAATGCTGTCGTATTCCGCATTGCCGTTGAACAAACAGGCGCGAGTGCGTCCATGAATGGTCAGGGCCTGGATACCACAATCTTCGGCCAGTTGGGCAATTTCTACACAGTTACGGTGTTCCGGCGCCCAACCAGTGCGAATTTTCAACGTAACGGGAACATCCACTGCGTTAACCACCCCCAACAAGATAGACTTCACCTGGTCGGGGTATTGCAGAAGGGCTGAACCTGCAAGCTTACGATTCACCTTTTTTGCCGGGCAACCCATATTGATATCAATAATTTGGGCGCCACTTTCAACGTTAATACGCGCGGCTTGCGCCATTTCTTCAGGATCGCTTCCAGCAATTTGCACGGTGCGAATACCTGGCTCATCAACGTGCACCATCCGTAGACGGGATTTATCGCTTTCCCAAACCTGCGGGTTAGACGACATCATCTCGGAAACGGTTAAACCGGCTCCCATCTCGTAGCACAGCGTCCGGAAAGGCCGGTCAGTAATACCTGCCATTGGCGCTGCGATCAGGCGATTTCTGAGCTGATAGTGTCCGATGCGCATGAGTTAAGAAATGACCATACTGTGACTGCAAGGCGGCGTATATTACGCATTTTTTACATGAGATGAAAGGCCAAACTTTGAACAATCTGCTGTTGCAGATCAAGGAATTGCTACTCAGCGCTAAGTGAGTGAATTATTCACTAAACAAATCATTGTGTTATGTTGTTTTGTCTATTTTATAGACGCTTACAAATTCCCGTAACTTCTCATCATTTCTCGATGAATGAATCATTTTATCGGGATAATCTGCTGTTTTTAGCAGCAGATTATTGACCTTCTTTGCGATCTGGGTCCCATTTCAGGACATGATATCAGCGCGCAATATGAACATTATTCAACCACAACACGCCCGTGAAGTGATTGTACCGGGCGGTTATTATCGTGATGCATAGTGTGGGTAAATTTTTCCAACTGAGTGGCGGAGAGGGTCATCGGATTTTTGAGCACCACCCAGGTCACTCCTTCCGAACAAGGAGGTGTGGTCAGAGAACCGCTAAAGCGCCAGTAGGTTTTGTTTTTAGGTAACAGTTTGTTCAGGTCAAGTTTCGTGTCCAGCGTCGCCGATTGTTCGGCTTGCCCTGGCATGATACCCCACAGTTTATCCAGCTCTGCGTTGGCGGCCCCTTTCTCAAACATCACCGCCACCACGGTCAATGCGCCATCTGCATTTTTATGGACCAGGTGCATTTCCATATCAAATTTTTTGCCGTGGATTGTATTTTCACTCGGCGCATGGAAGTGGAATTGCTGCAAAGCCCAGGATTGATTATCAAGCGTGATCGTATCTGCCGTATCCGGCTTTTCGGCCGCCTGAATGGTATGGCCGTTGTTGGTCAACGTGACAGGGCCATCGATGTAGTGGGTTTTTAACGGTGTGAGATGGGCCTTGATCGTTGAGTCGATATTAACAGGGGACTGGTTCATGCCGCTTTGACAGGTTTTATACGCCTCATCCAGCGCACCCCAATGCTCCGGTGAACCTTCGCCTTCATAGCTCCAGTGAGATGCATAAGCTGAAGCAGACACGATGCTTAGCGCCAGGATTGCTGCCTTACCAATAAATGGGGTCATAATATTCTTCCGGTGAATTTAATAATCTAAATCATATAATAGCCATATGATTTCAGTTGTTATTATACCGGACGGGAATAACGGGCGTAGAGGTTTTTTGCAGTAAAAATGGCGTGATCGACCGTTCACGCCAGAGGGAATTACTTCTTACGACCTGTAATGCGACACCATTCTTCTTTCTCTACCACCGGGTCGAGAGCGAAGAGTTCAGTGTAGGCTTCACATACGCTGTCTGCCTGGCTGGCCAGAATGCCGGAAAGCCCCAGTAAACCGCCCTCAACGGGCAGCACGCTGATTAACGGTGCCAGTTCACGCAGTGGGCCTGCCAGGATGTTTGCGACCACGACATCCGCTTTCATGACGTCTGGCTGGTCATTGGGCAAATACAGCTCAAGGCGATCGGACACCCCGTTTCGCTGGGCATTATCGCGGCTGGCCTGAATCGCTTGCGGATCGATGTCGATCCCGATCGCTTTTGATGCGCCGAGTTTCAGTGCGGCAATGGCGAGGATCCCGGATCCACAACCAAAATCGATCACCGTTTTCCCTTCCAGATCCAGACCATCAAGCCATTGCAGGCAAAGAGAGGTCGTTGGATGGGTACCCGTACCAAACGCCAGCCCCGGATCGAGCATCACGTTTACGGCATTGGGATCAGGCACATCGCGCCAGCTTGGGCAAATCCACAGACGTTTGCCGAACTGCATGGGATGGAAATTATCCATCCACTCGCGTTCCCAGTCTTTGTCTTCCAGTTGCTCGATTTTATGCACAAATCCTGCGCCCAGAAGCGGATGATTTTCCAGAATCGCCACGACGTCTTTCATGTCCGTTTCTGCGTCGAACAGGCCAATAACATCGGTATCACCCCACAGGCGCGTTTCGCCGGGCAATGGCTCAAACACCGGTGTGTCATGCGTGTCCTGGAAAGTAATGGAAACCGATCCGACTTCCATTAACGCATCACTCAGTTCTTCGGCGTTCGCGCCGGTTGTATTCAGTTTTAGTTGGATCCACGGCATGGCAAAACTCTTTATTTATGAGTAGAAATGACGGCCGCCTGTGGGACGGGTTGACCGAAACGGTTCCCCACCACAAACGCCAGCAAACTTAACAGTAACGAAGGCACAATCGGATGGAAGCCCAGATACTGAATTTTAAACGTGGCGAGCACCGCGTACAGTACGCCACCCACAATCATTCCGCTGAGCGCACCCGCAGCATTTGCGCGTTCCCAGTACAGACCCAGCACCAGCGGCCACAGGAACACGGCCTCCAGCCCGCCAAACGCCAGCAGGTTTAACCAGATGATCATCTCCGGTGGACGCCATGCGGCAAGCATCATCAAAATGCCAAGTACCAGCGTTGTCCAGGTTGAGATGCGCTTCAGGCGATGCTCATTATGGATTTTAGTGGGTTGCGCGCTGAGCCACAGATCTTTAATGATCGTGGCAGAGGCCTGCAATAAATGCGCATTCACATTCGACATTATGGCGGCCATTGGCGCGGCGAGGAATAATCCCGCAGCCCATGGCGGCAAGACTTGCACCATCAGTGTGGGGATAACCTGATCCGGCACCGTCAGATTCGGTAATATCGCGCGGCCAAGCGCCCCGGCAAGATGCATTCCGAGCATGAGCAGTGACACCACGACAGTGCCGATAATAATCCCACGGTGAACCGCTTTGCTGTCTTTATAAGAGATACAGCGCACGGCCGTGTGGGGCAAACCGATCACGCCAAAGCACACCAGCACCCAGAATGAAGTCATAAATGCCGGGGAGAGAATGTCGTCGGCACCGTGTGGGCTGACCAGTTTCGGATCGATCTTCTCCAGCGTTTCTACCGCATTGCCCAAACCACCGGCGGCGTAAATCACGCCAACCAGCAGCACCAACGTGCCTATCAGCATGACCATGCCTTGCATGGTGTCGTTCAGCACGCTGGCGCGGAAACCGCCAAACGCGGTGTACAGCGCGATGGTAATGCCGAAAATCAGCAAGCCATTTTCGTATTTAATGCCCGCTGCGGTTTCCAGCAATCGTGCGCCACCGATGAACTGCACGGCAATCGCACCGACAAACGCCACCAGCAGACTAATGCTGGCAATCCAGACCACTGCGCGGTTCTGATAGCGCGCCTGCAACATGTCATTAAGCGTGATCGCGTTGTATCGCCTTGCAAGAATCGCGAATTTTTTACCCAGAATACCGAGTGATAACCAGATAGTCGGAACCTGAATCATCGCCAACAACACCCAGCCCAGCCCGTATTTATACGCCGCACCGGGGCCGCCGATAAACGAGCTGGCGCTTACGTAGGTTGCTGTGAGCGTCATCGCCAGAACGAAACCGCCCATCGAGCGACTACCCAGGAAATACTCACTGAGAAACGAACCGGTGCTGCGTTTGCGCATGGCATAAGCCGAAAGGCCGAACACCACGAAGAGATAAATAATCAGAACGGCGATGATTTCAGTTTGCATCGCTATCCTCCAGAGAGATATCGCGGAAGATAAAACGCACCATCAGCCAGCACAGCAGAATAAAAACCAGCGGCATCAGAAGGCAGGCCATTTCGAACCAGTGTGGAAGGCCGGTGAACCCAGCGGTCGAATCAGGTAAGTAAGCAGTTACTAACCAAGCAACAAGGTAGAGAAGGGTCAGCCACAGCGCCCAGCGCGCCTCTTTATGGGCTTGAACAAAACGCTTGTCCATTTTATATCCCTTGTGGATGAAGAAAGCGGGGATTGTACATGATGGGTCCTGGCGATCCCCACAAATAAAAAAGGCCGGAATCTCCGGCCTTTTAATGAGAATGCAGTCTTACTTTTCCTGAAGACCGAGTTTTTTCTCCAGATAGTGGATGTTAGTTCCACCGTTCTGGAAATGCTCGTCGTTCATGATACGAACCTGCAGATCAATGTTGGTTTTGATACCGTCAATGATCAGTTCCTGCAAGGCGTTCTTCATGCGGGCAATTGCCACATCACGATTTTCGCCGTAACAGATAAGCTTGCCAATCATTGAGTCATAGTACGGCGGCACAGTATAGCCAGCGTAGATATGAGATTCCCAACGGACACCAAAGCCACCCGGCGCGTGGAAGCGCGTGATTTTACCCGGGCTTGGCAGGAAGGTGTTCGGGTCTTCGGCGTTGATACGGCACTCTACCGCATGGCCTTTGACGATCACTTCTTCCTGCTTGATGGACAGCGGCTGACCCGCAGCGATACGCAGCTGTTCTTTGATCAGGTCAACACCGGTAATCATTTCGGTGACAGGGTGTTCAACCTGAATACGGGTGTTCATTTCGATGAAATAGAACTCGCCGTTTTCGAACAGGAATTCGAACGTACCTGCACCGCGATAACCGATATCCACGCACGCTTTAGAGCAACGCTCGCCGATGTAGCGACGCAGTTCCGGCGTGATGCCTGGTGCTGGTGCTTCTTCAACGACTTTCTGGTGACGACGCTGCATGGAGCAGTCACGTTCAGCCAGATAGATAGCGTTACCCTGACCGTCAGCCAACACCTGAATTTCGATGTGACGTGGGTTTTCCAGGTATTTTTCCATGTAAACCATGTCATTGCTGAAAGCTGCTTTCGCTTCAGCTTTGGTCATGGCAATGGACTGCGCCAGGTCGGTATCGCTACGTACAACGCGCATACCACGACCGCCGCCGCCGCCGGACGCTTTGATGATAACCGGATAACCAATGCGTTTAGCATGGGCACGGTTAGCATCCATATCGTCGGTCAGAGGGCCGTCGGAACCAGGAACCGTTGGCACGCCAGCTTTCTTCATCGCGGTGATTGCAGAGACTTTGTCACCCATCAGGCGAATCGTGTCTGCTTTCGGGCCGATAAAGATAAAGCCAGAGCGTTCAACCTGCTCAGCAAAGTTGGCATTCTCAGAGAGGAAGCCATAACCCGGATGGATTGCCACCGCGCCGGTGATTTCAGCGGCGCTGATGATTGCCGGGATATTCAGATAACTTTTTACGGACGGAGCCGGACCGATACAGACCGTCTCATCCGCCAGTAATACGTGTTTTAAATCGCGATCCGCGCTTGAATGCACAGCAACAGTCTTGATGCCCAATTCTTTACAGGCACGAAGGATTCGCAGTGCGATCTCGCCGCGGTTGGCGATGACAATTTTATCCAGCATGTTCGCCTCGTTACTCGATGACGACCAGCGGCTCGTCAAATTCTACCGGCTGACCACTTTCGACCAGAATCGCTTTCACAGTACCAGACTTGTCTGCTTCGATTTGGTTCATCATTTTCATGGCTTCAACGATGCACAGGGTATCGCCTACATTGACTTTCTGACCCACTTCGATGAACGCCTTCGCGTCCGGGCTCGGGGTGCGGTAGAAAGTACCAACCATTGGGGAACGTACGATGTGACCACTGATTTCGGCTGCTGCAGCAACCGGCGCTTCTGCTGCCGGCGCGACTGCGTTAGACAGAGCAGGCTGTTGCATCACAGGTGCAGCATAAGCTTGCTGCATGACTGGATAGCCAACATTTGGCGCAGCACGACTGATGCGTACAGACTCTTCGCCTTCAGAAATTTCCAGTTCGGAGATGCCTGATTCTTCAACCAGCTCGATCAGCTTTTTAATCTTACGAATATCCATGAGTGGGTTCCGTACTCTTGTTTAGTGTGATTGTGACAAGCGTTTTACCGCTGTCTGTAAAGCGTATGAATAACCGTCAGCACCAAGTCCGCAGATAACGCCAGCGGCGATATCAGACAGATATGAATGGTGGCGGAACGGTTCACGGGCATGCACATTGCTCAGATGGATCTCGATAAACGGGATGCTCACCGCAAGCAGTGCGTCGCGGATAGCAACACTGGTGTGCGTAAACGCGGCCGGATTAATCAGGATATAGTCCACAGTGTCTTTAGCCTGATGAATTCGGTCGATGATTGCGTACTCCGCATTTGACTGAAAATGATCCAGTTCCACATTCAGTGAGGTTGCTTCCGTACTCAGACGGTTAACAATTTCGCTCAATGTCAAAGAGCCATACTTCTCCGGCTCACGGGTTCCGAGCATATTCAGGTTCGGTCCGTTCAGAACTAAGATGTGGAATTTATCAGCCATTGTGCCGCTATCTCCTGCGAATCTCGGGTAAAAAACAAAATATACCTTCAACGCGCAATTGTCACCTTTTCAGAGGCTAAAAACCCCTGTCAGGAAAACCAAAGTCGCACATTATAACGATTTCGTAGCATTTGGCAGCTAAATACTGGTCTTATCAGGGAAGATTATCAACCGCAAAGCCAAAAAGATTCGCGGTTGATAGGGTTTCTGCGGGAAAACGCACAGTTTAGCGGACTATCGCCACCACTGGCGGAACTTCTTGTAACGCCATGCCAGAAGCCCGAGTGCGAGCAAAGCATAGATGACAGGTTGGGGTGATAAAATCTTCACTGACCACAGGTAATGTATCGGCGTCAGGATCGCAACGAGATAGACGAAGTTATGCAAAAATTGCCAGCGTCTGCCCAGTTTTCGCTGCGCATATTGCGTTGAGGTTAACGTCAGCGCGAACAATATGACCCAACTTACAATACCTAGCGTTAAATAAGGACGCGATATGAGCTCGCTTCCGAGCAATGCCAGATTGTTAATCCCCAGTTCCAGCAGTGCGTAACTGGTCAGATGGAGCGTTGCCCAGGCAAAACACCACAAGCCTAAAAGGCGGCGAGTGCGGATCAATAACGGCTGTTTAGCGTAGCGCGCCAGGGGTGAAATCAGCAAGCTGGCCAACAAAAATTTCAGAGCCATCCTACCGGTAAAATGTTGGATATCTTTGGCCGGGTCGGCGCTGAAATAGCCCTGACTGGCCGCCCAGAATAGCCATATAAAAGGAAGCAAACCGGCAAGGTGTAAAATCACCTTTAGCCAGGTAATCTGCTTTGCGGTTAAACGCACTTAGAAATTCTCCCGCAAGTTGATGCCCCGATAGAGAGACGCGACCTGATCCGCGTAGCCGTTAAACAGCAATGTCGGCTGGCGTTTCACATCCAGCGCACCGCCGGATCCGATAAAACGCTCCGTAGCCTGCGACCAGCGAGGGTGATCGACGTGAGGATTCACATTCGCAAGAAATCCATATTCGTCAGGGGCGGCCAAATTCCACGTCGTAGGCGGGCGCTCGCGCGTCAGTTTGATGCTGACAATCGATTTGATGCCCTTAAAGCCGTATTTCCACGGCACGGTTAAGCGGATAGGCGCGCCGTTTTGCGGCGGGAGCGCCTTGCCATAAACGCCTACGGTCAGCAGCGTCAGCGGGTGCATGGCTTCATCCAGACGAAGCCCTTCCACGTAGGGATACTCCAGACCACCGCCGATAAACCGGTCCTTTTGTCCCGGCATCTGCTCCGGCGAGTAGAGCGTCTGGAAAGAGACATATTTTGCATTGCTGGTGGGCTCAACCAGCGCCAGCAATTTATGCAGCGGGAAGCCAACCCATGGCACCACCATCGACCAGGCTTCGACGCAGCGCATGCGGTAGATGCGCTCTTCCAGCGGGAATCGGGTGGTTAAATCGTGATGATCCAGCGTCAGTGGTTTTGCCACTTCACCGTCGATTTTAAGCGTCCAGGGATCGGTCTTCATGCTGCCTGCGTTGGCGGCAGGGTCCGCTTTATCCAGGCCAAATTCATAAAAATTGTTGTAACCGGTGACTTTATCTTCCGGCGTGAGCGACAGTTTGTTCTGCCATTGTGCGGGCTGGGTAAAATCCAGCGGCTGCCCGGAGGGGGCTTTGGGGCGGTCATTGCCTTTAAACCAATCAAGCAAGTCGGCATGAGCGGTGGGGGAAAGTGAAAGCGCGGTGGCGCTGATACCGAGCATCTTGAGGATCTGGCGGCGCTGTAACATAAAGACAGATTCGGACGTTACGTCGGCTTCCGTCAGTTTTCTGGTTTTCATGGCACTCTCCGTCATGCATTTTTATAAGCATGACGGAGGAGTGAGGTTATCGCGAATATGTCACGAAAAATTGAAGATTAGGCAATCTTGACTAGCGCACGGCCATGGAACTGGTTGTTCATGATTTTTTCGGCAAATTCAGGTGCCTGTTCGAGACGGATTTCAGTTGCGCTTTGGGTGTAGAACGATTCAGGTAAGTCAAGGGCCAGTCGTTCCCAGGCCTGTGTGCGGCGTGCTGCTGGTGTCATCACGGAATCCACACCTTGCAGACGCACATTACGCAGAATAAATGGCATGACGGTAGTTGGCAGGGCAAAACCACCCGCCAGACCGCAAGCGGCAACACATCCGCCGTAGTTCATCTGCGCCAGTAATTTTGCCAGCACTTTGTCGCCCACGGTATCCACCGCGCCTGCCCAGATTTGTTTTTCCAACGGGCGGGTTTCAGCGAACTCTGCGCGGCCCAGAATGCGGTTTGCACCGAGTGAACGCAGGTAATCATGCGTGCTTTCGCGACCGGAAACGGCAGCGACCTGATAGCCTAATTTGTGCAGCAGAGTAACGGCGGTACTGCCTACACCGCCACTTGCACCGGTTACCACGATTTCACCTGATTCGGGACGAATTCCCGCGTCTTCCAGCGCCATCACGCACAGCATCGCGGTAAAGCCAGCCGTACCGATGATCATCGCTTTACGACCATCCATGCCTTTTGGCATTGGCACCAGCCAGTCGCCTTTGACGCGGGCTTGCGCGGCCAGTCCACCCCAATGGTTTTCACCCACGCCCCAGCCCGTTAACAGCACCTGCTGCCCAACGTGGAAACGCGGATCTTCACTCGCGTGAACATGACCCGAAAAGTCGATTCCAGGAACCATCGGAAAGTTTCGGATGATTTTACCTTTGCCAGTAATGGCGAGCGCGTCCTTGTAATTCAGGCTGGACCAGTCAATGTCAACGGTGACGTCGCCTTCGGGCAGGCGGGTAGCCTCGATGGATTGAACCGAAGCCAGGGTTTTGCCGTCTTGTTGTTCTAAGATCAATGCCTGCATACAGGTATCCTCAGTAAGCATGGTGATTGGAAAATAATTTCTGAAGACTATACTCGCTCATTGAAACGCTATGCCGATTTAACGCAATAAATTGCCAGATATATCAGGTTTGCTAGTATGCCGCACTAGACATGCAAGTTAGTGCTCACTCGCCCCCCATCAACCAGCGGAGTAATCTCAAGGATGCGATTAACGACGAAATTTTCGGCTTTTATTACGTTGCTGACGGGGTTAACCATATTTGTCACCCTGATAGGCTGTTCGCTCAGCTTTTATAACGCCATTCAGGACAAGCTAACAAATCGCGTGCAGTCAGTTGCGTCCGTCATCGACACGCGGCTCGTGACATCAACTCTTCCCGCGCTTTCGCAGCAGCTTGATGAACTAATGGTGCCGGTCGATATCGTCCACATCGACATCCTGCAGGGGAATAAAGTCGTCCTCAGCCATGCACGCCAAAGTAGCTATCGCCCGGCGGGCACGCTCCCGCAGTACCGCGAACTCACCGTTCAATCATTAAAAAGCCCAGGCACGTCTATCCGATTGGTCTATCAGGACCCGATGGCCAATTATTTCCGTTCGCTGATGACTACCGCGCCGCTGACCTTCGCGGTGGGCTTTATGGTGATCCTGATTTTTCTGGCGGTGCGCTGGCTGCGACGCCAGCTTTCGGGGCAGGAGCTGCTGGAATCGCGATCCCTGCGCATTTTAAACGGTGAGCGAGGCGCGAAAGTGCGCGGCTCTGTCTATGAATGGCCGTCGCGTACCAGCAGTGCGCTTGATGTGTTGCTCTCTGAAATTCAGTTTGCCAGCGAACAGCGCAGCCGGATGGATACGCTGATTCGATCCTATGCCGCTCAGGATAATAAAACCGGTCTAAACAACCGGCTTTTCTTTGATAATCAACTGGGAACGCTGCTGGAAGATCCCGAAAAGGTCGGCACGCATGGGGTGGTGATGATTATTCGCCTGCCCGATTTCGATTTGCTGCGCGATACCTGGGGCCGCTCGGTGGCAGAAGATCACCTCTTCACGCTCATTAATCTGTTATCGACATTTATTATGCGCTACCCCGGCGCGTTACTGGCGCGCTATCACCGCAGCGATTTTGCCGTACTGTTACCGCATCGCACGCTGAAAGAGTCAGAAAGTATCGCCAGTCAGTTACTGAAAGCGGTTGATGCGCTGCCGCAGACCAAAATGCTCGATCGTGATGATATGGTCCATATTGGGATTTGCGCATGGCGTGGCGGGCAGCAGACTCAACAGGTCATGGAGCATGCCGAAGCAGCAACGCGCAACGCTGTGCTGCAGGGGGCAAATAGCTGGGCGATTTATGATGATTCTCTGCCAGAAAAAGGGCGCGGAAACGTACGTTGGCGTACACTTATTGAGCAAATGCTGAGCCGAGGCGGACCCCGAATTTATCAGAAGCCAGCGGTTCTGCGAAACGGGCAGGTTCATCACCGCGAATTAATGTGTCGCATCTTCGACGGCACCGAAGAGGTCATTTCGGCCGAATATCTGCCGATGGTGTTACAGTTTGGTCTCTCTGAAGAATACGACCGTCAACAAATCACGCGCCTTATCCCATTTTTATCTTTCTGGCCTGAAGAAAATCTGGCATTACAGGTTACGGTTGAGTCGCTGATTCGCCCGCGTTTTCAACGCTGGCTGCGTGATGTTTTAATGCAATGCGAAAAATCGCAACGTAAACGTATTATTTTTGAACTTGCAGAGGCAGATGTCTGTCAACATATCAGCCGCTTACAGCCTGTGGTCCGTTTGATGAATGCGCTTGGCGTACGCATCGCGGTGACACAAGCGGGTTTAACCCTGGTCAGTACCAGCTGGATCAAAGAATTGGATGTCGAACTTTTGAAGCTGCACCCGGGGCTGGTCAGGAATATTGAAAAGCGAGCAGAAAACCAGCTTTTGGTTCAGAGTCTGGTCGAAGCCTGCAAGGGTACGCAGACGCAAGTCTTCGCCACGGGCATACGTTCACGGAGTGAATGGCAGATGTTGACGGAGCGCGGTGTGGCGGGTGGTCAAGGAGATTTTATTGCGTCCTCTCAGCCGCTTGACAGCAATGTGAAAAAATATTTGCAAAGATACTCTGTTTGACCTGCCGTTTAATTTGTTTTCACGTAGAATATCGCGCCTGTGGCTTTGAGTATGACGAGCAAAACGCCAGTGAACGACCTTGAGTGTTGCAAATGGAAGTGAGGGACGCAGCTGTTGACTCAGCCCTGATGGAATCAGGTGATACATTTGTAACATTAGGAAACGTGCTGCACTAATTTTCACCGTAGCAGATGATTTTTGCGCCTTGTCGCTGCTGCGTGTGGTTGGTAAAGTAAGCGGATTTTATTTTTCCGCCCCAGCTTTCAGGATTATCCCTTAGTATGTTGAAAAAATTTCGTGGCATGTTTTCCAATGACCTGTCCATTGACCTGGGTACTGCGAATACCCTGATTTATGTTAAAGGACAAGGCATCGTATTGAATGAGCCTTCCGTTGTGGCCATTCGTCAGGATCGTGCCGGCTCCCCTAAAAGTGTGGCAGCCGTAGGACATGATGCGAAGCAGATGCTGGGTCGTACCCCAGGCAACATCGCCGCGATCCGCCCAATGAAAGATGGCGTTATCGCTGACTTCTTCGTCACCGAAAAAATGCTTCAGCACTTCATCAAACAGGTTCACAGCAATAGCTTCATGCGCCCAAGTCCGCGCGTGCTGGTTTGTGTGCCGGTGGGTGCGACTCAGGTTGAACGTCGTGCGATCCGTGAGTCTGCTCAGGGTGCGGGTGCGCGTGAAGTCTTCCTGATTGAAGAGCCAATGGCTGCCGCAATCGGTGCCGGTCTTCCGGTTTCTGAAGCGACAGGTTCCATGGTAGTGGATATCGGTGGCGGTACAACGGAAGTGGCGGTTATCTCCCTGAACGGCGTGGTGTATTCCTCCTCCGTTCGTATTGGCGGTGACCGTTTTGATGAAGCCATTATTAATTATGTGCGCCGTAATTACGGCTCTCTGATTGGTGAAGCCACCGCAGAGCGAATTAAGCACGAAATCGGTTCCGCTTATCCTGGCGACGAAGTCCGCGAAATTGAAGTTCGTGGTCGTAACCTGGCTGAAGGTGTTCCGCGTGGCTTTACCCTGAATTCCAACGAAATCCTGGAAGCGCTGCAAGAGCCGCTGACCGGTATCGTGAGCGCGGTGATGGTTGCGCTGGAGCAGTGCCCGCCAGAACTGGCTTCCGACATCTCCGAGCGCGGTATGGTTCTGACCGGTGGTGGTGCGCTGCTGCGTAACCTCGACCGCCTGTTAATGGAAGAGACAGGAATTCCTGTCGTAGTTGCAGAAGATCCACTGACTTGCGTAGCCCGTGGTGGCGGCAAGGCGCTGGAAATGATCGACATGCACGGCGGCGACTTGTTCAGCGAAGAGTAGTCGGGTGTGAAAGGGTAGCGGTCGCTACCCTTTCTCTCTGACGCGAGAATACGCATAGCCTATGAAGCCAATTTTTAGCCGTGGCCCGTCGCTGCAGTTTCGCCTGATCCTGGGGGTTCTGGTAGCGCTTGGAGTCATCATCGCCGACAGCCGCCTTGGTATGTTCAGCCAAATCAGAACATACATGGATACCGCCGTCAGCCCTTTCTATTTTGTATCTAATGGTCCCCGTGAATTACTCGATAGCGTTTCTCAAACGTTGTCTTCGCGCGATCAACTCGAACTCGAAAACCGGGCCTTACGCCAGGAACTGCTGCTGAAAAACAGCGAACTGCTGATGCTGGGTCAGTATCGTCAGGAAAACGCCCGTCTGCGTGAACTGCTGGGTTCGCCGCTGCGTCAGGATGAGCAGAAAATGGTGACGCAGGTGATCTCCACCGTTAACGATCCGTACAGCGATCAGGTGGTGATCGACAAAGGCAGCGTGAATGGTGTTTACGAAGGTCAGCCCGTTATCAGTGATAAAGGCGTTGTGGGTCAGGTCGTGGCGGTGGCGAAGTTGACCAGCCGCGTTCTGCTGATCTGCGATGCGACGCATGCGTTGCCGATTCAGGTGCTGCGTAACGATATTCGTATTATCGCGGCCGGTAACGGTTGCACGGACGACTTACAGCTGGAACATCTGCCTGCCAACACCGATATTCGCGTGGGTGACGTACTCGTGACGTCCGGTCTGGGTGGCCGCTTCCCTGAAGGCTATCCGGTGGCCGTGGTTTCCTCCGTGAAGCTGGATACACAACGCGCTTATACGGTCATTCAGGCTCGTCCTACGGCGGGTTTACAGCGCTTGCGTTATCTTCTGCTGTTGTGGGGGGCCGATCGTAATGGTACCAACCCGATGACGCCGGAAGATGTCCACCGCGTGGCCAATGAACGTCTGATGCAAATGATGCCACAGGTACTGCCTGCACCTGATTCGATGGGGCCGCCTGCGCCCGTACCAGCGCCTGCGACCGGATTAACGCAGCCAACGTCTGATGCGCCACCGCCGCCGCAACTCTCCTCAGGAGGGCAGTAGTGGCGAGCTATCGTAGTCAGGGTCGTTGGGTTATTTGGCTCTCGTTCTTCATCGCACTGTTGCTGCAAGTTATGCCCTGGCCGGACGACCTTCTCGTTTTCCGGCCAAACTGGGTGCTGCTCATTTTACTGTATTGGTCCCTTGCACTGCCGCACCGCGTAAATGTGGGCACAGGTTTTGTGATGGGTGCCATACTGGATCTCATTAGTGGCTCAACGCTTGGCGTGCGCGCCTTGTCCATGAGTATTATTGCGTACCTCGTCGCACTGAAATTCCAGCTTTTCCGAAACCTCGCGCTCTGGCAACAGGCGCTGGTGGTGATGTTGTTGTCGCTTGCCGCGGATATCATTGTTTTCTGGGCTGAGTTTTTAGTGATCAACGTCTCTTTCCGACCGGAAGTGTTCTGGAGTAGTGTAGTTAACGGTGTGCTCTGGCCGTGGTTGTTCCTGCTGATGCGCAAAATTCGCCAGCAGTTTGCCGTGCAATAAAAGGTTTCTATGACGTCTTTATATCTTGCCTCTGGTTCCCCGCGCCGTCAGGAGCTCCTCACTCAGCTGGGTGTCTCTTTTGAACGTATCGTCACCGGTATTGAAGAAAAACGAGCCGAAGGCGAAAGCGCGCAGCAGTATGTGTCCCGTCTGGCGCGAGAAAAAGCGCAGGCCGGTGTGGCACAAACGCCGCGAGACTTACCGGTGCTGGGGGCAGATACCATCGTGATTTTAAACGGTGAAGTTCTCGAGAAACCGCGTGACGCTGAACATGCGGCACGCATGCTGCGTAAATTATCCGGGCAGACGCATCAGGTGATGACAGCGGTTGCGCTGGCGGACAGCCAGAACGTGCTGGATTGCCTGGTGGTTACGGACGTCACATTCAGAGTGCTTACCGATGAGGAAATCGCCGGGTATATCGCCAGCGGTGAACCTATGGATAAAGCAGGTGCATACGGTATTCAAGGGCTGGGTGGCTGTTTTGTCAGGAAGATCAATGGCAGCTATCACGCCGTAGTCGGCTTACCGCTGGTGGAAACGTATGAGTTGCTAAGCAATTTTAACTCACTGCGTGAGGGAAGGGATAATTATGACGGCTGAACTGTTGGTTAACGTAACGCCATCGGAAACTCGAGTGGCCTATATAGATGGCGGCATTCTTCAGGAAATTCATATTGAGCGCGAAGCGCGACGCGGAATAGTAGGCAATATCTACAAAGGTCGTGTCAGTCGTGTACTACCGGGTATGCAGGCGGCATTTGTAGATATTGGTCTTGATAAAGCGGCGTTTCTGCATGCCTCAGACATCATGCCCCATACCGAATGCGTGGCGGGCGAAGAGCAAAAGCAATTTACCGTTCGTGATATCTCCGAACTGGTCCGTCAGGGCCAGGATTTAATGGTGCAAGTGGTGAAAGACCCGCTCGGCACCAAAGGCGCGCGTCTCACAACTGACATCACTTTGCCTTCACGCTATCTGGTCTTTATGCCGGGTGCCTCGCACGTAGGCGTTTCTCAGCGTATTGAGAGTGAAGACGAGCGCGAGCGCCTGAAAAAGGTGGTCGGCGCGTATTGCGATGAGCAGGGCGGTTTCATTATCCGTACTGCGGCAGAAGGGATCAGCGAAGAGGATCTTGCCTCCGATGCGGCCTATCTGAAACGCGTCTGGACCAAAGTGATGGAGCGTAAAAAACGCAACCAGACCCGTTATCAGTTGTATGGCGAGTTGGCGCTGGCCCAACGCGTGTTGCGCGATTTTGCCGATGCGCAGCTCGACAGAATTCGCGTCGACTCTCGTCTGACGTACGATGCATTGCTGGAATTTACTGCCGAATACATTCCTGAGATGCCGGGCCTGCTGGAACACTATTCTGGCCGTCAGCCGATTTTCGATCTCTTTGATGTCGAAAACGAAATCCAGCGCGCGCTGGAGCGCAAAGTCGAGCTGAAATCGGGCGGCTATCTGATCATCGATCAGACCGAAGCGATGACTACCGTTGATATCAACACCGGCGCGTTTGTTGGTCACCGCAATCTTGACGACACGATTTTCAACACCAATATTGAAGCGACCCAGGCGATCGCACGCCAGCTGCGCCTGCGCAATCTCGGCGGCATTATCATCATCGACTTTATCGATATGAGTAATGAAGATCACCGTCGTCGCGTCCTGCATTCCCTGGAGCAGGCGCTGAGTAAAGATCGTGTCAAAACCAGTATTAATGGTTTCTCGCAGCTTGGCCTGGTGGAGATGACCCGCAAGCGCACGCGCGAAAGCGTCGAGCATGTGTTATGCAACGTATGCCCAACCTGTAACGGGCGCGGCACGGTCAAATCCGTCGAAACCGTCTGTTATGAAATCATGCGTGAAATCGTTCGCGTTCATCACGCCTACGACTCCGATCGTTTTCTGGTCTATGCTTCCCCTGCGGTGGCAGAAGCACTGAAAGGCGAAGAGTCCCATGCGTTGGCGGAAGTGGAAATCTTTGTCGGCAAACAGGTCAAAGTGCAAATTGAGCCGCTCTATAATCAGCAGCAGTTTGATGTGGTCATGATGTAAACGCAGCGACGCTGCAAGAGAACGGCTGACAAGGAGAGATGCGTGAGGCGATTGCCAGGAATTTTACTGCTTACAGGGGCAACGCTTGTCGTCATTGTGGCGTTGCTCGTGAGCGGGCTGCGCCTCGTTCTGCCCCATCTGGATAGCTGGCGCCCGCAGGTGCTGGCAAAAATCGAACGTGCCACCGGCGTTCCGGTGGATGTCAGCCAGCTCAGCGCGAACTGGCAAAATTTTGGCCCGACGCTGGATGCGCGCGACATTAACGCCGCGCTGCCGGATGGCGGCTATCTTAAAATCAAACGTGTCACGCTGGCGCTGGATGTCTGGCAAAGCTTGCTGCACATGCGCTGGCAGTTTCGCGATCTCACCTTTTATCAACTCCAGTTTCTGACCAACACGCCTTTGCGCAACAGCAACAGCAAAGGAATCGAAACCAACCGTATCAGCGATCTGTTCCTGCGCCAGTTCGATCATTTCGATCTGCGTGACAGTGAAATCAGCTTTATTACGCTGTCTGGTCAACGTGCAGAACTGGCGATCCCGCAGCTTACCTGGCTGAACGGTAAAGATCGTCACCGCGCTGAGGGACAGGTCAATCTCTCCAGCCTGACTGGTCAACACGGCATCATGCAGGTGCGAATGGATCTGCGTGATGATAATGGTTTGCTGAACAGTGGCCGCGTGTGGCTGCAGGCGGATGACGTCGACGTCAAGCCGTGGTTGGGCAAATGGATGCAGGATAACGTCGCGCTGCAGCGTGCGCGTTTTAGCCTTGAAGGCTGGCTCACCCTGACGGATGGCGATATTGCGGCGGGTGATGTCTGGCTCAAGCAGGGTGGTGCGGCGTGGAAAGGCGACAATCAATCCCATGATATGTCCGTCGATAACCTGACCGCACATGTCACGCGTCAGGGGGCCAACTGGCAATTCTCTATTCCTGATACGCGCATTACGATGGATGGCAAAGCCTGGCCGCGTGGCGCGTTAACCATGGCGTGGATCCCTGAGCAGGAAGTCGGTGGCGTTGATAATAAGCGCAGCGATGAACTGCGTATTCGTGCGAGTAATCTTGAGCTGGCTGACCTCGAAGGCCTGCGCCCAATCGCCAACCGAATATCCGCTTCACTGGGCGATGTCTGGCAAGCCACGCAGCCGAGCGGGCAGATTGATAAGCTGGCGCTCGATATTCCCCTGCAGGCGACAGAAAAGACCCGATTCCAGGCATCCTGGAAAAATCTCTCCTGGAAGCAATGGAAGCTTCTGCCCGGTACAGAACACTTTTCTGGGACGCTTGAGGGCGGCGTTGAAAATGGCCGACTCACGGTGCAAATGAATGACGCTAAAATGCCTTACGAAACGGTTTTCCGCGCGCCTCTGGAGATTGAAAAAGGGTCTGCCACGCTCAACTGGCTGAAAAACGATAAAGGTTTTCAGCTGGATGGGCGTGACATTGATGTGAAAGCCACGGGTGTCCGTGCGGCGGGTAATTTCCGCTATTTGCAGCCAGAAGGCGACGAACCCTGGCTGGGCATTCTTGCCGGGATCAGCACTGATGACGGTGGCCAGGCCTGGCGTTATTTCCCGGAAAATCTGATGGGTAAAGCGCTGGTGGACTACCTGAGCGGCGCGATTCAGGGCGGACAGGCCGATAACGCCACGCTGGTGTATGGCGGGAATCCGCATCTTTTCCCTTACAAACATAACGAAGGCCAGTTCCAGATTCTGGTCCCGCTGCGTAACGCCACGTTTGCCTTCCAGCCCGACTGGCCAGCGCTCAAAAACCTGAATATTGAGCTGAATTTCCTCAATGACGGCTTGTGGATGAAAACCGACAGCGTCGCGCTGGGCGGCGTGACGGCCAGTAATCTCACCGCTGTGATCCCGGATTATTCCAAAGAAAAGCTGCTGATCGACGCGGATATCAACGGACCGGGTAAAGCCGTTGGGCCGTATTTTGAAGAGACACCGCTGGACGATTCCTTGGCTGCGGCGTTGAAAGAGTTGCAGATTGATGGCGATGTGAAGGCCCGCCTGCATCTTGATATCCCTCTGGATGGTGAAAAGACGACCGCTCAAGGCGACGTCGTGCTGAATAACAACAGCTTGTTCATCAAGCCGCTCAATAGCACGCTGAAAAACCTGAGCGGGAATTTCAGCTTTGTGAACGGCAATTTGAAAAGTGAACCGCTAAAGGCGAGCTGGTTTAATCAGCCGCTGAACGTGGATTTCTCAACCACAGAGGGTGAGAAAGCGTATCAGGTGGCCGTCAATATGAATGCCAACTGGCAGCCGTCAAAAATGGATGTGTTGCCAAAACCTATCGCTGAGTCGATTGATGGCTCGGTGGCGTGGAATGGCAAAGTGGGCATTGATCTGCCGTATCATTCTGGCGCGCGCTATAAGGTCGATATCACCGGCGATCTCAAGAATGTAAGCAGTCACTTACCGGCTCCGCTCAACAAGCGTGCGGGCGAGGCGCTGCCGATGAAAATAAACGTCGACGGCGATCTGAACAGTTTTGCGCTAAGCGGTAACGCTGACGCTAAAAACCACTTCAACAGCCGCTGGCTCCTGGGTCGTAAGTTGACGCTTGATCGCGCCATCTGGACGACGGACAGCCGCACCATCCCGCCGCTGCCTGAGCAGTCGGGTGTAGAGCTGAATTTACCGGCGCTGGATGGCGCGGAGTGGCTGGCGATGTTTAATCGCGGCGTCGGGCAAAATGTCGGTGACGCGGCCCAATTCCCGCAAAAAGTGACCGTGCGTACCCCGGCGCTAACGCTGGGCGGACAGCAGTGGAATAATCTCAGTATTGTTTCTGAACCGACAGTGAACGGCTCGAAAGTCGACGCGCAGGGGCGTGAGATCAACGGTACGCTGACGATGCGTGACAACGCGCCATGGCAGGCTGCGATTCGTTATCTCTATTACAACCCGACAACGGCTTCGCCAAAAGCTGATCCCAGCATACCTGCGCCCCTCTCCGAAGTGACAAAAGTGGACTTCAGTGGCTGGCCGGATCTGCAGTTGCGCTGCGCTGAATGCTGGCTGATGGGGCAAAAATATGGCCGCATTGACGGTGACTTTGCGATCGCGGGCAATACGCTGAGTCTCTCCGGCGGCCTCATCGACACGGGCTTTGGGCGTTTAACGGCTGATGGTCAGTGGGTGAATGGTCCTGGCGAACAGCGCACGTCCCTGAAAGGTCAGATCAAGGGAAGCAAACTGGATAGCGCCTTTGATTTCTTTGGCGTCAGCACGCCGGTGAGAGGCTCCTCTTTTGATGCCAATTACGATTTGCACTGGCGCGCCCAGCCGTGGAAACCGGACGAAGCGTCGCTAAACGGCATCCTGAAAGTTAATCTCGGCAAAGGTGAAATCGCTGATGTCAGCACCGGGCACGCCGGACAGATTTTGCGTCTGCTGAGCTTTGATGCACTGCTGCGTAAACTGCGCTTTGACTTTAGCGACACCTTCAGCGAAGGGTTCTACTACGATTCCATTCGCAGCACCTCGTGGATTAAAGACGGTGTGCTGCATACGGATGACACGCTGGTGGACGGTCTGGAAGCGGATATCGCCATGAAAGGCTCTGTCGATCTGGTGCGTCGCGAGTTGAATATGGAAGCGGTGGTCGCACCTGAAATCTCCGCGACCGTCGGCGTGGCGGCCGCGTTTGTGGTTAACCCGATTGTGGGGGCTGCGGTCTTTGCCGCCAGTAAGGTGTTGGGACCTCTGTGGGGCAAAGTCTCGATTCTACGCTATCGAATTACCGGCCCGGTGGATAAACCACAGATTAACGAGGTGCTTCGCCAGCCCCGCAAAGATGCACAGCAATGATTTGACGCGGGCGATATATTGCCTCACTCTCATTTATATTGATCTTTTATACCGCCCTCCCGGCGGCAACGAACGAGTAGCAAAACGATGAGTCTGAACCTGGTAAGTGAACATTTGCTCGCAGCGAACGGCCTGAGTCATCAGGATCTGTTCTCCATTCTTGCCCAACTGACCGAGCGTCGTCTCGACTACGGCGATCTCTATTTTCAGTCGAGCTACCACGAGTCCTGGGTTTTAGAAGACAGCATCATTAAAGATGGCTCTTATAATATCGACCAGGGCGTTGGCGTTCGCGCCGTGAGCGGTGAAAAAACCGGTTTTGCCTATGCCGATCAGATTAGCCTGACGGCACTGCAACAGAGCGCCCAGGCGGCACGTACTATTGTCCGTGAAACCGGTGATGGTCGCGTCAAAACGCTGGGTGAAGTGCAGCATACCGCGCTGTACACCAGCATCGATCCGCTGCAAAGCATGAGCCGTGAAGAGAAGCTGGATATTCTGCGTCGTGTGGACAAAGTGGCGCGCGCGGCGGACAAACGTGTGCAGGAAGTCTCGGCCAGTTTAACCGGTGTGTACGAACTGATTCTTGTTGCGGCAACCGATGGCACGCTGGCGGCAGATGTGCGCCCGCTGGTTCGTCTGTCGGTTAGCGTGCAGGTAGAAGATGACGGCAAACGTGAGCGCGGCTCTAGCGGCGGCGGCGGACGTTTTGGCTACGAGTGGTTCCTGGCCGACGAAGACGGCGAAGTGCGTGCGGATGCATGGGCAAAAGAAGCCGTTCGTATGGCGATGGTTAACCTGAACGCGGTCGCGGCACCTGCGGGCACGCTGCCAGTGGTATTGGGCGCGGGCTGGCCTGGCGTTCTGCTGCACGAAGCGGTCGGTCACGGTCTTGAAGGCGACTTTAACCGTCGTGGCACGTCCGTGTTTAGCGGTCAGATGGGGGAGCTGGTGGCCTCTGAGCTGTGCACCATTATTGATGACGGCACTATGGCCGATCGTCGCGGCTCCATCTCTATTGATGATGAAGGGACGCCAGGGCAGTACAACGTGCTGATCGAAAATGGCGTGCTGAAAGGTTACATGCAGGACAAACTGAACGCGCGTCTGATGGGCGTTGCGCCAACGGGGAACGGCCGTCGTGAATCTTACGCGCATCTGCCGATGCCGCGCATGACCAACACCTATATGCTGGCGGGTAAATCAACGCCGCAGGAGATTATCGAATCCGTTGATTACGGTATCTTCGCGCCAAACTTTGGTGGCGGACAGGTGGATATCACCTCCGGGAAATTTGTCTTCTCCACGTCCGAAGCGTATTTGATTGAGAAAGGCAAAGTCACCAAAGCGGTGAAAGGTGCCACGCTGATTGGTTCTGGAATCGAAGCGATGCAGCAGATTTCAATGGTCGGTAACGATCTCAAACTGGATAAAGGTGTTGGCGTCTGCGGTAAAGAAGGCCAAAGCCTGCCGGTTGGCGTGGGCCAGCCGACTCTGAAAGTCGACAGTTTGACGGTCGGCGGCACAGCCTGATTGTTGATTGAACATGCCCTCTACGGAGGGCATTTTATTACTCTTTTCTTCGCCCTCGCATTCCCTGATACAACTCCGCCACTTCCACAAAATAATCCGTCAGATAGTTAATGCACACCTGAACCTTCAGCGGCAGCTTGTCCTTTTCGGTGTACAGCGCGTAGACCGGGCGCGGGTCCGACTGATAACGCGGGAACAGGATCTCCAGTTCACCGCTGTTGATCTCATTGATCACCCACATCAGCGGTACGTATGCGATCCCCGCACCGGCCACCAGCCAGCGAGAAATAGTCATCGGATCGTTGGTCACAAACCGTCCCTGCGGCAGCAGTTTGGTTGACAGGCCTTCTGGTGCGATCAGCTCAAACTCGCTGTCCGGCCGCACGCTGTATTCCAGCCATGAATGATTGCTCAGATCCGCAGGTTTTTCTGGGACACCAAATTGCACCAGATAATTTTTTGAGGCACAGACGACCATAGGCATACTGCCCAGTCGACGGGAGAAAAGGCTCGAATCCTGGAGCGCCCCGACGCGGATCACGACGTCCAGCCCGTCAGCAATCAGGTCCGGTGCCGGGATCCCGGTGACTAAATTCACCGTCAGCCCTGGGTACTCTTTCAGCATTTCCGCGGTCATACCGGCGAGGACATTTTGTGCCATAGTTGAAGAACACCCGATGCGCAGCGTGCCGATAGGGGTGTTGTTAAAGGCATAAAGTTGTTCATGCACATCCTGAACTTCATGCAGCATGCGCCGACAGCCTTGATAATAAATTTTACCGGCCTCCGTCAGCCCAATACTCCGGGTGCTGCGATTTAGCAGCTTGACCTGAAGTTCATCTTCCAGTTTTGACACCGTCTGGCTGATGGATGACACACTCATCTGCAACTGCTTTGCAGCAGCGGTAAAAGAGCCAAATTCGACGACTTTGGCAAAGACGGACATGCGCTTTAAACGTTCCATTGTTCACTCTGGCTTAAAAGTGATTTAGATCACATATTATAGATAACAGCATAACAGTTACGTTAAAATATTATTAATGAGTTAACGGCTTCGCCATTCCCGCCCGGCTTTTCTTGCCTACTGCGATGGCGTGAGCGTAAAAAAATTCAGTCGCCTGCTCGCACTATAATCAAGGTCAACATGAGTCTGTTTCCCGTTTTCGTGGTGTTTGGTCTGTCCTTCCCACCGATTTTTTTCGAACTGATTTTATCACTGGCGATTTTCTGGCTGGTGCGTAAGCTGCTGGCCCCGACCGGTATCTACGATTTTGTCTGGCACCCTGCATTGTTTAATACCGCGCTGTATTGCTGCCTTTTCTACTTAATATCGCGCATGTTTGTCTGAGGTAGATGTGAAAACACTAACAAGAAATATCTCCCGTACTGCCATTACTGTGGCGCTGGTTATTCTGGCGTTTATCGCCATCTCGCGCGCATGGGTATTTTATACCGAATCACCCTGGACTCGTGATGCACGCTTTAGCGCGGATATCGTGGCGATTGCGCCTGATGTGGCGGGCCTCATTACAGCGGTCAACGTGCGTGATAATCAGCTGGTCAAAAAAGATCAGGTTCTCTTCACGATTGACCAACCGCGTTATCAGAAAGCATTAGAAGAGTCAGAAGCTGACGTGGCCTATTATCAGGCGCTCGCTACGGAAAAGCGTCGTGAGGCGGGGCGTCGCAACAAGTTAGGCATTCAGGCGATGTCTCGCGAAGAGATTGATCAGTCGAACAACCTGCTGCAAACCGTTCTTCATCAGCTGGCAAAAGCAGAAGCCACTCGCGATCTGGCGAAGCTGGATCTGGAACGCACCGTCATCCGCGCGCCCTCGGATGGCTGGGTGACAAACCTCAACGTCTACACGGGCGAGTTTATTACGCGCGGCTCAACGGCAGTGGCGCTGGTCAAACAACACTCCTTCTACGTTCTGGCTTATATGGAAGAGACCAAGCTTGAGGGCGTCCGCCCAGGGTATCGCGCTGAAATCACGCCGCTTGGCAGCAATCGAGTGCTGAAAGGCACGGTGGACAGCATTGCCGCGGGCGTCACCAACTCCAGCGCCACTCGCGACAGCAAAGGCATGGCGACGGTGGATTCCAACCTTGAATGGGTGCGCCTGGCGCAGCGTGTGCCGGTGCGTATTCGCCTGGATGACGAGCAGGGAAATCTGTGGCCCGCCGGGACTACGGCGACGGTAGTCATTACCGGCGAGAAAGATCGCAATGCCAGCAACGACTCTCTGTTCCGTAAAATCGCGCATCGCCTGCGTGAGTTTGGGTAATCACGATGGGTATTTTTACCATCGCCAGCCAGCACCTTCGCTTCGCCGTTAAGCTGGCATTCGCCATCGTCCTGGCACTGTTTGTGGGCTTCCACTTTCAGTTGGAGACACCGCGCTGGGCCGTGCTGACAGCGGCGCTTGTTGCGGCCGGTCCGGCGTTTGCCGCCGGGGGGGAACCCTATTCCGGGGCCATCCGCTATCGCGGCATGCTACGTATCGTCGGGACTTTTATTGGCTGTGCGGCCGCGCTGGTTATCATTATTACGATGATTCGTTCGCCGCTGCTGATGCTGATGGTGTGCTGTGTATGGGCCGGTTTTTGCACATGGGTTTCTTCGCTGGTAAAAGTGGAGAACTCGTATGCCTGGGGCCTGTCGGGTTACACCGCCCTGATCATTGTGATTACGATTCAGGCCGAACCTTTACTGGCCCCGCAGTTTGCCGTCGAACGTTGCAGCGAAATCGTGATTGGTATCGTCTGCGCGATCGTTGCCGATCTGCTTTTCTCGCCGCGATCCATTAAACAAGAAGTCGACCGTGAACTAGACGCCCTTATTGTTGCCCAGTACCAACTCATGCAACTGTGCATAAAGCATGGCGACAGCGCGGAGATGGACAATGCCTGGGGGGCGCTTGTGCGGCGTACCGCTGCGCTGGAAGGGATGCGCAGTAACCTCAATATGGAATCTTCGCGCTGGTCACGTGCTAATCGACGCCTGAAAGCCATCAATACGGTGTCATTAACGCTGATCACCCAGGCGTGCGAAACCTTTCTTATCCAGAACACCCGCCCTGAGGTGGTCACGGATACGTTTCGCGAGCTGTTTGAGGCACCAGTCGAAACGGTGCAGGATGTGCATCGACAGCTCAAACGCATGCGGCGGGTGATGGCCTGGACCGGCGAGCACGATACGCCGGTGACGATTTACACCTGGGTCGGCGCGGCGACGCGTTTTCTGCTGCTCAAGCGCGGCGTGGTGAGTAACACCAAAATCAGCGCCATCGAAGAAGATGTTTTACAGAGCGAAGTGGTTATCAAGCCCGAATCGGCCGAGCGCCACCATGCCATGGTCAACTTTTGGCGTACTACGCTGGCCTGTATGCTCGGCGCTTTATTCTGGCTCTGGACCGGCTGGACATCCGGGACGGGGGCGATGGTGATGATTGCCGTTGTCACCTCGCTGGCGATGCGGCTGCCGAATCCACGCATGGTGGCGATTGACTTCCTTTACGGCGCTATCGCTGCGCTACCCATCGGCGCATTCTACTTCCTGGTGGTGCTCCCGTCGACGCAGCAAAGCATGCTATTGCTCTGTATCAGTCTGGCGGTGCTGGCGTTCTTTATTGGGATTGAAGTGCAGAAACGTCGGCTGGGTTCGCTCGGGGCGCTGGCCAGCACCATCAATATTCTGGTGCTGGATAACCCGATGACGTTTCACTTTAGCCAGTTCCTCGACAGTGCGTTAGGCCAGCTGGTGGGCTGTTTCCTGGCGATGATGGTGATCCTGCTGGTGCGCGATAATTCTCAGGCGCGTACCGGGCGTGTGCTGCTGAATCAGTTTGTTTCTGCGGCCGTTTCCGCGATGACGACGAACACCGCGCGTCGCAAAGAAAATCATCTGCCCGCGCTGTATCAGCAGTTGTTTTTACTGCTGACGAAATTCCCAGGTGATGTCGCGAAATTTCGCCTGGCGCTGACAATGATCATCGCCCACCAGCGGCTGCGAAATGCGCCGGTGCCCATCAATGATGATTTGTCAGCGTTTCACCGCCAGCTTCGCCACACGGCCGATCGCGTTATTTCGGCTTCCAGCGATGACAAACGCCGTCGCTACTTTGGTCAGTTACTGGAGGAACTAAACGTGTATCAGGAGAAACTGCGTGTCTGGGAAGCGCCACCGCAGGTGACGGAACCGGTGCGACGGCTAACGGAAGTCCTCCATCGCTATCAAAATGCCCTGACCGATAGCTAAAGACCGAAAAAACCGACGCCAAAAAGCGTCGGTTTTTTTGTGGCTATACTTAATCTGGTAGGTTCTTAAACCCAGATCAGGAGGACACATGACCACCCAGACTCTTCAGGATAATGCGCTTTTCCAGACCGGCTATCTGGTCGATGGCGTGTGGAAAACGCTGGACACCACCTTTGATGTGCTCAACCCGGCAACGGGTGAAGTGGTCGCGAAAGTGGCGAAGGCGGGTAAAAAAGAGACCGAAGAAGCCATCGCGGCAGCCAGTCGCGCTTTTCCTGAATGGCGAGCCAAAACGGCGAAAGAGCGTTCGGCGATCCTGTATCGTTGGTATGAATTAATTATCGAGAATAAACGCTGGCTCGGGCAGTTGATGACCACGGAACAGGGCAAACCCTTAAAAGAGGCAGAGGGCGAAGTGGAATATGCCGCCAGTTTTATTCAGTGGTTTGCTGAGCAGGCAAAACGCGCCAACGGCGAGATTATCCCGCCCGTAAAACCGGGCTCCCGCATTCTGGCAACCCGTGAGCCGATCGGCGTCGTGGCGGCAATCACGCCGTGGAATTTCCCAATGGCGATGCTGACCCGCAAGCTCGGTCCGGCACTCGCGGCAGGCTGTACCGGGGTCATTAAACCCGCTAATAACACCCCTCTTAGCGCATTCGCGCTGCTATCGCTGGCGAAAAAAGCCGGTGTCCCTGATGGCGTGCTTAATGCGGTGGCGGGAAATACCCATGAAATCAGCGACGCGATTATGGCCAGTCACGAGGTGCGTAAAATCTCGTTTACCGGCTCTACCGAGGTGGGCAAAACCCTCATGCGTAACGCTGCGGAAACCATGAAAAAGGTATCGATGGAGCTGGGCGGCAATGCGCCTTACATCGTCTTTGACGATGCCGACATCGATGCAGCCGTGAAAGGCGCGATTGCCAATAAATTCCGTAACGCGGGGCAGGTGTGCGTTAGCGTGAACCGCTTCTATATCCAGGAATCTGTCTACGATACCTTCGTGACAAAACTCGCCGAAGCGGTTGAGGCGCTGAAAGTGGGGAACGGTCAGGAAGAGGGCGTCATTGTGGGTCCATTAATTGAACCTTCCGCGGTCAAAAAAGTGCGTGAACACGTCGAGGATGCCGTCGCGAAAGGCGCAACCGTGCTGGCGGGGGGGAAACCTCATGCGTTGGGCGGCAATTTCTGGCTCCCGACCGTGCTTGGCGATTGTCACGAAGGGATGAAACTTGCCGAAGAAGAGACGTTTGGCCCCGTTGCAGCGTGCTTCCGTTTTACCTCTGAGGAAGAAGTTATTCAGCGTGCGAATAATACGCCGTTTGGTCTGGCCGCTTACTTCTATACGCAAAACCTGCAGCGGGTTTTCCGCGTCTCGCAGGCGATTGAAAGCGGCATGATTGGCATCAATGAATGCGCCGTCTCAACCGAGCTGGGGCCGTTTGGCGGTGTGAAAGAGTCAGGGCTGGGTCGCGAGGGATCGGTGCTGGGGCTAGAGGAATTTCTGGAAGTCAAAACCCTGCATATCGGGGGATTATAATCAGCGTCAGGGCGGCGGAAGTCGTCTGTCTGGACGGGGTGGCGGCAATGAATATCTACACGTTTGATTTTGATGAAATCGACAGTCAGGAAGACTTCTGGCATGAATTTTCACGCACTTTTGGACTTGAGCGGGATAAAGTCACGAATCTGGATTCGTTATGGGATGTGATTGTTAGCGGGGGATTACCCATGCCGCTGGAGATCGAGTTTACCCATCTGCCGGAGAAACTCCGTCGACGGTTTGGCGCATTGATTCTGCTGTTTGATGAAGCGGAAGAAGAGCTGCAGGGGCAGTTACGCTTTAATGTTCGGCCTTCCTGATGGGCATAAAAAAGCCCCTGACAACGTGTCAGGGGCAAGTCGTATGATGAGATACGACGAGGGTTTATTTGTACAGCTCAGCCGTTGCGTGCCAGTGATCGCCCTGAGTTAACTCAGTCACGCGATAGCTGCTGGCACCGGCTTTCTCAGCTTTAGCTGCCAGTTTCTGACGGATATCCATTGGGGCGCCCCCAATGGCGGTGACCGATACGCTACCCATTGATTGCAGATTCTGCGCTTCGTCTGAATTCACCAGGTGTGCAGCAGCGCTGGCACCGAAGGAGAGAACGGAAGCTAAGCCAAGGGTTGCGATGATTAATTTGGTTTTCATAGTCATTTTCCTCAATAACGTTTTCTCAACGGCCAGAAGGATTAAACTGCTTTTTTTATGCCTGGTGCCGCTGAGTCGATAATTACAGTGTTCGGTATGGGCTGAACTTATTTGTACAGTTCAGCAGTCGCATGCCAGTGATCGCCTGAACGCGCTTCGATCACGCGATAAGATGATGCACCTTGCTCTTGCGCTTTTTTGTTCAGCATTTCATGCATATCCATCGGAGAAGTCCCGATAGCGCCGACTGAAACGGTGCCCATCGCCTGACGGGATTGTGCCTGATCCGCATTAATGGAGTCGGCGGCGAAAGCACTGAATGACAGGACAGACAGAACGCTCAGTGCTGCTACAGTTGATTTGATTTTCATAATTCTTTACCTCGTCGAATTTATTGGGGTCTTTCGTTTCGTGACCCTCATCACAAAATCAAGTATACACTAGTCACGCTAAATATTAATACCATGCTAATGGTTTCCTATGTAATTAGGTGTTAAATAGCTGAATAGATATAACCAAAATGAATATAAATGGTTAAATAATCGACATTTTATTTTATAAATGCAATGAAATCAGTGGGATATGGGTTTTTGATTTTTTGTGCGCTTTGTTGATTTGGTATTCACTGGATGAATGAAAAACAGCAGGATAAAGCACTAATTGCAAAATAGAAGGGCAAAACAATATGGTGTGGAATGGGGGAGGGGCAGAAGGTTCCCCGCTGCATTGACAGCAGGGAAGCGGTTTAAAGCTCTTGCTCGAACAGCATCAGGATGGCTTCGTACAGATCTTTCACCGAGAAACCGTTCGCAGGCGTCGTGAAGATCGTATCGTCACCCGCAATTGTTCCGAGAATGCCTTCCGATTTACCCAGTGAATCAAGCAGGCGAGCGATCAGCTGTGCAGCGCCGGGGCTGGTGTGAATCACGACAACCGCATCGTTATAATCAATATCCAAAACCAGATTCTTCAAGGGACTTGACGTGGTCGGCACGCCTAACTCTGCGGGCAGGCAGTAAACCATTTCCATTTTGGCGTTGCGAGTTCGTACCGCACCAAACTTGGTTAACATGCGGGAGACTTTTGACTGATTGATATTCTCGAAGCCCTGTTCCTGTAAGGCCAGGACAATCTCTCCCTGTGAGCTGAATTTCTCTTCTTTGAGCAGCGCTTTAAACGCTTTCACTAATTCTTCTTGTTTCGACGAGCTTCGCATATGTCACCCTGTTCAGGACGATGGAATGTCATCATTATGCATGTAAATGAATTTTTATGCAAATTATCGGATGGGGATGAAGGGGGAGATAATGTTATGAAAGGGAGTGATTTTATCAAATTTTGTTATCGGAAAACATGCCTGGGTCACGTCGCGCAAATAACCTTAAAAGTAAATTAAATGTTATCAAAATGATGTTGTTTTGATGACGAGCCAGGGTGTATGGTAACCCCCTCTTGATTCGTTGCTTTGTTGCTGAAAATTGCCCGTAAGCGTTCAGGCGAAGGCGAAAGAAGTGCGACCTCAAATTCTTTAGCTACGAAAATTGTTTTTATTCATCTGCTGAATTAAGGTCGCCGCAACGGAGTCACAGACACTTAAGTTAACCATAATAAGGAGTTTAGGATGAAAGTCGCAGTCCTCGGCGCTGCTGGTGGTATCGGCCAGGCGCTTGCCCTACTACTGAAAACCCAACTGCCTTCCGGCTCAGAACTCTCCCTGTATGATATTGCTCCGGTCACACCTGGTGTGGCAGTTGACTTGAGCCACATCCCAACAGCTGTGAAAATCAAAGGCTTCTCCGGTGAAAACGCACGTCCAGCGCTTGAAGGCGCAGATGTGGTGCTGATCTCCGCAGGTGTCGCGCGTAAACCGGGGATGGATCGTTCCGATCTGTTCAACGTTAACGCCGGTATCGTGAAAAATCTGGTTCAACAGATTGCTGAAACTTGCCCGAAAGCGTGCGTGGGTATCATTACCAACCCAGTCAACACCACGGTTGCTATTGCGGCTGAAGTGCTGAAGAAAGCCGGTGTATACGACAAGAACAAATTGTTTGGCGTAACCACGCTGGACATCATCCGTTCCAACACCTTTGTTGCGGAACTGAAAGGCAAATCACCGTCTGATATCGAAGTCCCGGTTATCGGTGGTCACTCTGGCGTGACGATTCTGCCATTGCTGTCGCAGATCCCTGGCGTGAGTTTCTCCGAGCAGGAAGTGGCTGACCTGACCAAACGTATTCAGAACGCAGGCACCGAAGTGGTCGAAGCGAAAGCGGGTGGCGGTTCTGCAACATTGTCTATGGGCCAGGCGGCTGCACGTTTTGGTCTGTCTCTGGTACGTGCGCTGCAAGGCGAGAAAGGCGTAGTAGAATGTGCGTATGTTGAAGGTGATGGCGAGCACGCTCGCTTCTTCTCACAGCCGCTGCTGCTGGGCAAAAATGGTATCGAAGAACGTCAGTCAATCGGCAAGCTGAGCGCGTTTGAACAACAAGCGATGGAAGGCATGCTGGACACGTTGAAGAAAGATATCACTCTGGGTGAAGAGTTCGTCAGCAAGTAATCGAACCCTCAGTCATAAAAACCGGAGCCATGTGCTCCGGTTTTTTTATGCTTTTAGTTAGTGGCGGGATATTCCTGAATCGTCACCTGAAGCGTCAGTTTTTTGTCATTACGCATGACTTCGACCGGAATAATCGAGCCAGGACGAATCTCTGCTACCTGATCCATTGTTTCGAGTGCGGATACGGCAGGCGTGCCGTTGACCGAAACAATCACGTCGTTCACCTGTAGCCCTGCGTTAGCCGCCGGACCGCCCGGTGTCACTTCATTGACCACGATACCTTGAATCTGATCGATGCCGCCGCCCTGAGTGTGCATTGGCGCAATTTCTCGGCCACCGATGCCAATATAGCCGCGAATGACGCGACCATCGCGAATCAGCTTGTCCATGATTTTGTTGGCCAGCTGGAACGGGATCGCAAAACCGATGCCCTCAGGCGTCTCGCCATCGTTACTTTTATCGAACGACAGGGTATTGATGCCCATTAATTCTCCAAGCGAGTTCACCAATGCGCCGCCGGAGTTACCGTGGTTAATCGAGGCGTCCGTTTGCAGGAAGTTTTGTCGCCCGGAGGGATTCAAACCGATACGACCGGTGGCGCTGATAATCCCCTGGGTAATGGTTTGCCCAAGGTTATACGGGTTACCAATCGCCATCACCACATCGCCGATATGCGGTGTGCGTTTACGGTTGATCGGAATCACCGGCAGCCCGCCCGTGGCATTGATTTTGAGGACGGCGAGGTCGGTCAGCGTGTCCGAGCCAACCAATAAGGCTTCAAACACGCGGCCATCCTGCAAGGCGACGATAATCTGATCGGCGTCGTTAATGACGTGTTTGTTGGTAATGATGTAGCCGCGCTCATCCATGATCACGCCGGAGCCGAGAGTACGAATCTCCAGTTGATTATGCGCGGAACTGTTGAGGCCGCGGTTATAGACGTTAACCACAGCAGGCGCAGCACGGCGAACCGCCTGGTTGTAGCTCACAGGCGTCTCATCGGTGCTGTCGAAACGCGGCGCCGCCAGCTGATTTAACTGACGTAAAGAGGGCATTGCAGCCAATAACAGGCCGCCAACGACCAAACCGATAGCAACTGAACGAAATAGCTTAAGAAACATGATGCGGGCGTCGTTAATTAAGGGACGGATGCAGCATAGCATGACTTATCCGGACATCACATGCAGCGGTGACGTCCGGATGAGCAAATGCTTAGCGTAATAGAATGTAGAGCGTATCGTTGCCACGGATGATTTGCAGCGCAATCACTGCTGGCTTGCTTTCCAGGACCTTGCGCATCTCGGCGATCGACTGAACACGGCTGCGGTTAACACCGATAATCACGTCATCCTGATGCAGGCCTGCCTGCGCGGCGGGACTGCTCTTTTCGACGCTCTCGATAGAAATACCTTTTGTACCGTCTTTAAGCTGACCATCGCTGAGCGCCGCACCTTGTAGTGCAGGGGCGATCAGTTCAGCACTGGCCGACGATGAGGTGCTCTTATCCAGCGTAACTTCGACTTCCAGCGGTTTGCCATCGCGCAGCAACCCAAGCTTCACCTTCGTCCCAGGTTCCGTGGTGGCAACACGTGAGCGTAATTCAGCGAAGCTGCTCAGCGGCTTACCGTTGAGGCTAACGATGATATCGCCCGATTTCACACCCGCTTTTGCGGAGCCGGAGTTCGCCAGAACTTCACTGACAAACGCCCCGCGCTGCACGTCGAGATTAAAGGCTTTTGCGATGTCCGCGCTCATTTCCATGCCTTTTATTCCCAGCAGACCGCGTTTTACCTCGCCGGATTCAATCAGCTGTTGCGAGAGGATTTTGGCCATATTGCTGGGGATCGCAAAGCCGATACCAACGCTGCCGCCACCGGGAGCAAGAATCGCGGTGTTAATACCAATCAACTCACCGTTAAGATTCAGCAGTGCGCCGCCGGAATTCCCGCGGTTAATGGAGGCGTCAGTCTGGATAAAGTTCTCCAGGCCTTCGAGATTTAGACCGCTACGACCCAACGCAGAGATGATCCCGGAGGTTGCCGTCTGGCCCAGACCGAAAGGGTTACCCACGGCCACGGCAAAATCTCCGACACGCAATTTGTCGGAATCCGCGATAACAATTTGCGTCAGCTTGCTGGGATTTTGGATTTGCAGTAGCGCGATGTCACTTTGATCGTCGCTGCCAATCAGTTTGGCATCGAACTCGCGACCATCATTCATTTGCACGCTGATTTTATCGGCCTGGCTGATAACGTGATTGTTCGTCAGCACGTAGCCTTTCGCCGCATCAATCACTACCCCGGAGCCAAGCCCTTCAAACGGCTGGGTTTGCTGATCGGGGCCCTCATCACCAAAATATTTTTTTAGCTCTTCCGGTATACGTTGGCTCTGTGCCGCCGTGCCCTCAACCTTGATGCTGACCACCGCCGGCAACACTTTTTCAAGCATTGGCGCAAGGCTTGGAATGGCCGCCTCCCCAGGCACTTGCGAAGGCAGGGCCGCAGCCGCAGGCCATGACGCCGTGAGAGATAACCCGACACTTAACGCAATCGCGCTTAACAGCTGGTTTTTTTTCTTCATTGATGCTGGCTCTCATAACCTGGAATAAAGGGAAAAACGGCCCAAAAACAGTTTGATGTTATTGAATTTTAAACCACTGAACAATGAGGTAATTGACTAAATAATAGCTGGGAAGGGAAAGAAAGGACGGGCGCAAGGGCTGCGCCCGTAAAATATATTGCAGATGTGCGATTAATCGCGTTTTACGCCACCGCGCAGCAGGCCGGATGCACCGTCTGAGTAATCACGCGGCATCTGTACTGGCACCTGATCGTTGCTGGCTTCGGACTCAGCCAGACGGTTGCGGAACGGGTTGCTTTCAGCACTCATCTCCGGCAGAAGGTTGCTGGAGCTTTTTGCCATATGTTGATATAGCTGACGATAGTCGGTGGCCATGTTGTCCAGCAGCTCGGCGCTACGGGCAAAGTGGCTGACCAGCTCTTCACGATACTCTTCCAGTTCAGCTTTGTTTTTTTCCAGTTCGTATTGTAACGACTGCTGCTGACGCAATTTGCGATTACCGAAACGCATGGCTACAGCACCGATTGCGATGCCGACGACTAAACCAATTAGCGCATATTCCCAGGTCATGAACTTCTCCCGTTGTCTTGTGGTTCCGTAGGGTATTGGCGCGGCTCCTGCCTGTGCCTGATTATGCCACTATAACCGCTATTTCTTCAGAAGTGGAATCCTGACGTATCATCGCGTACTGTAGAACGGCCTTTTTTTCGCCAGTTGAGCATCCTGGCGAGGATTAATTGAAGGAATAACAACGACATTATGCAAAGCCTGTCTCCAACATCGCGTTACCAACAAGCCCTGGATGAGGGCACTCACCAGCCAGATGATGTGCAGCGTGACGCGGTAAATCGCCTGAATTCTATCTATCAAAAATTGATGACCGAACCGACTGAAACGGCGCAAACCAGCGGGCTGAAAGCCGCGTTTGGGCGACTGTTAGGGAAAAAAGAGCCACAGACGGTTCCCCCGGTTCGCGGCTTATATATGTGGGGTGGTGTGGGGCGGGGCAAAACCTGGCTAATGGATATGTTTTATCAAAGCCTGCCGGGCACGCGGAAGCAGCGTTTGCACTTCCACCGCTTTATGCTGCGCGTACATGAAGAGCTCACGGCGCTGCAAGGCCACGCCGATCCGCTGGAGATTGTCGCCGACCGTTTTAAAGCGGAAACCGACGTCCTGTGCTTTGATGAATTTTTTGTCTCCGATATCACCGACGCCATGCTGCTTGGCGGCCTGATGAAAGCCCTTTTCGCGCGTGGTATTACGCTGGTAGCGACATCGAATATTCCGCCAGACGACCTGTATCGTAACGGTCTGCAACGCGCACGTTTCATGCCTGCAATCGATGCGATTAAAGAACACTGTGACATCATGAATGTGGATGCGGGTGTGGATTATCGTCTGCGCACGCTGACTCAGGCGCACCTCTGGCTGTCTCCTTTAAACGAGCAGACACAAAGCCAAATGGACAAACTGTGGCTGGCGCTCGCGGGCGCTAAGCGTGATAAATCGCCTGAACTGGAAATTAATCACCGCCCACTACAAACGCTTGGGGTCGAAAATCAAACCCTGGCCGTGTCGTTTGCGACGCTGTGCGTGGATGCCCGCAGTCAGCATGATTACATTGCGCTCTCGCGTCTGTTCCACACCGTGATGCTGTTGGATGTTCCGGTGATGACGCCGCTGATGGAGAGTGAAGCCCGCCGTTTTATTGCGCTGGTGGATGAGTTTTACGAGCGCCACGTCAAGCTGGTGGTCAGCGCGGAAATGCCGTTATATGAAATTTATCAGGGCGAGCGGCTGAAATTTGAATTCCAGCGCTGTTTGTCACGCTTGCAGGAAATGCAAAGCGAAGAGTATTTGAAGCGTGCTCATATGCCCTAACGCGCGGCCTTTCACGGTGTGAATGGCGCGGTCAGCGAAAGCATTCGCCAAAACGGACCGCTTCCCGGAAAACCTTGCGACTAATCACATTTAGGGGTCGATCTTTGACCCTGACTTCTCTATAATCTTGCGACCCCACGTTACGAGAAGGTTTTTTTCCCAAAACTTTCTATGTGCCGGCATAGGCTATTCGAAGGGGTAGGTTTGCTGGACAATGTCGTGTGAGCCTCAACTGACTAAACGTTTGGGTGTTCACCAACGTGTAACTTATTATTTGGGTAAGCTTTTAATGAAAACTTTTACAGCTAAACCAGAAACCGTAAAACGCGACTGGTATGTTGTTGACGCGACCGGTAAAACTCTGGGTCGTCTGGCTTCCGAACTGGCTCTTCGCCTGCGCGGTAAGCACAAAGCGGAATACACTCCGCACGTTGATACTGGTGATTACATTATCGTTCTGAACGCAGAAAAAGTTGCTGTAACCGGCAACAAGCGCGAAGACAAAATTTATTACCATCACACCGGTTTCATCGGTGGTATCAAACAAGCGACCTTTGAAGAGATGATTGCCCGCCGTCCTGAGCGTGTGATTGAAATCGCGGTTAAAGGCATGTTGCCAAAGGGCCCGCTGGGTCGTGCTATGTACCGTAAACTGAAAGTTTACGCGGGCAACGAGCACAACCACGCGGCACAGCAACCGCAAGTTCTTGACATCTAATCGGGATTATAGGCAATGGCTGAAAATCAATACTACGGCACTGGTCGCCGCAAAAGCTCCGCCGCTCGTGTGTTCATCAAACCGGGCAGTGGTAAAATCGTAATCAACCAGCGTTCTCTGGAACAGTACTTCGGTCGCGAAACTGCCCGCATGGTAGTTCGCCAGCCGCTGGAACTGGTTGATATGGTTGAAAAATTGGATCTGTACATCACTGTTAAAGGTGGTGGTATCTCTGGTCAGGCTGGTGCGATCCGTCACGGTATCACACGCGCTCTGATGGAGTACGACGAATCCCTGCGTTCTGAACTGCGTAAAGCTGGCTTCGTCACTCGTGACGCGCGTCAGGTTGAACGTAAGAAAGTGGGTCTGCGTAAAGCACGTCGTCGTCCACAGTTCTCCAAGCGTTAATCTTTTTTCTGCTTTGGCAGAAGGATTGGCGAAAAACCCGCTTCGGCGGGTTTTTTTTATGGATAATGTTCAGGTTATCCACAGTATTTATTTGATTCCCAGCTCTTTTTCAGCATTTCCAGAATCCCCTCACCACAAACCCTGCAAAATCTGGTAAACTATCATCCAATTTTCTGCCCAAATGTCGGCGAACCCTCGATTTTTGTTCACTTTATGAACAATGCGGTTGTTCTCTGGGATGGGTGACAAATCATCTGGCTAGCCATCGTGGCTAGTAGCAGTACTATTCTGAATATACCTGGAGGTTTTCATGGCTGTCGCTGCCAACAAACGTTCGGTAATGACGCTGTTTTCTGGTCCTACTGACATTTATAGCCATCAGGTTCGTATCGTGCTGGCCGAGAAGGGTGTCAGTTTTGAGATCGAGCATGTGGAAAAGGATAACCCGCCTCAGGATCTGATCGATCTCAACCCGAACCAGAGCGTACCAACGCTTGTGGATCGCGAGCTGACCCTGTGGGAATCCCGCATCATTATGGAATATCTGGATGAGCGTTTCCCTCATCCGCCGCTGATGCCGGTTTACCCGGTTGCGCGTGGCGAAAGCCGCCTGTATATGCAGCGTATCGAGAAAGACTGGTACACGCTGATGAACGTTATCGTCAACGGTTCCTCTTCTGAAGCGGACGCTGCTCGTAAGCAACTGCGTGAAGAATTGCTCGCAATCGCCCCGGTGTTTGGTCAGAAACCATTCTTCCTGAGTGATGAGTTCAGTCTGGTCGATTGCTACCTGGCTCCGCTGTTATGGCGTCTACAGTCTCTGGGCGTAGAATTCAGTGGTCCGGGTGCGAAAGAGCTGAAAGGCTATATGACTCGCGTATTTGAGCGTGATTCTTTCCTCGCGTCCCTGACAGAACCGGAACGCGAAATGCGTCTTGGCCGAGGTTAACGATTGTGGAAATGTCACAGCTGTCTCCACGCCGTCCGTATCTGCTGCGCGCCTTCTATGAATGGCTGCTGGACAACCAGCTGACGCCGCACCTGGTGGTGGATGTGACGTTGCCGGGTGTGCAAGTTCCGATGGAATACGCGCGCGACGGGCAAATCGTGTTGAACATTGCTCCGCGTGCGGTCGGAAATCTTGAGCTGTCCAACGACGAAGTGAGCTTCAATGCCCGCTTCGGCGGTGTACCGCGTCAGGTTTCTGTGCCACTGGCAGCCGTACTGGCGGTCTATGCACGTGAAAACGGTGCGGGTACGATGTTTGAGCCGGAAGCGGCTTATGATGAAGACGTCGCCAGCCTCAACGATGAAGACGGTTCTACCGGTAGCGAAAGCGAAACGGTCATGTCTGTTATCGATGGCGATAAGCCCGATCACGACAATGATAACGATCCGGATGACGATCCGCCGCCGCGCGGTGGCCGTCCAGCGTTACGTGTTGTGAAATAATCAAACAGGCCCCTTGGGCCTGTTTTGCTATCCAGGGTTTTTCGCTACGCTAAAAATCCTATGTTATGATAAATCGTTGTCACTGATTGTCACTCTTCTGACCCGAGTCTTTATGAAACCAATTGATCTTCAGGCGGAAAATTCAACCGAAACCGTGGGTCGCAGTTTGCGCCGTCGTCCGCTGGCGCGTAAAAAACTCTCCGATATGGTGGAAGAAGAACTGGAGCAAATGATTCGCCGGCAGGAGTTTGCGCAGGGCGAACAACTCCCGTCAGAGCGCGAACTGATGGAGTTCTTCAACGTTGGGCGTCCATCCGTACGCGAAGCGCTGGCCGCGTTAAAACGCAAAGGGCTGGTGCAGATTAACAATGGTGAGCGCGCACGCGTTTCCATGCCTTCTGCCGACACCATCATCGGTGAACTCTCCGGCATGGCGAAAGATTTCCTCACGCAACCCGGCGGGATTACCCACTTTGAGCAGCTACGGCTGTTTTTTGAATCCAGTCTGGTGCGCTACGCGGCGGAATTTGCCACGGATGAGCAGGTAGAAAGCTTATCGAAGGCGCTGGAAATCAACAGTCAGTCGCTCAGTGACAATGCGCTGTTTATCCGCTCCGATGTTGATTTCCACCGTGTGCTGGCGGAAATCCCAGGTAATCCCATCTTTATGGCGATCCACGTCGCGCTGCTGGATTGGCTGATTGCGGCCCGTCCAAAAGTCTCCGACGCCGAACTCTACGAACACAATAACGTCAGCTATCGCCAGCATATTGCGATTGTCGATGCGATCCGCCGACACGATCCCGATGAAGCCGATCGGGCGCTACAATCCCATCTCAACAGTGTTTCCGCCACCTGGCACGCGTTCGGCCAGGGATCCAAAAAGAAGAAATAACGATCCTTTAGTGAAGCAGATCGCATTATAAGCGTTCTGTATGCAGTGCTGCTTATTTGATCTGGTATAACAGGTATAAAGGTATATCGATAAGCAGACCAAAAACACTGAGGTATCTATGGCAAAGCAATTACGTGGCGTGATGGCCGCACTCCTGACTCCATTTAATAATCAGCAGGCACTCGATAAAGAGAGCTTGCGACGTCTGGTGCAGTTCAATATTCAGCAGGGAATCGACGGACTGTACGTCGGTGGTTCAACTGGCGAAGCCTTTGTGCAAAGCCTTTCCGAGCGCGAGCAGGTGCTCGAAATCGTAGCGGAAGAGGCAAAAGGCAAAATCACGTTAATCGCGCATGTCGGCTGCGTAAGCACGGCTGAAAGCCAGCAGTTAGCGGCGTCTGCCAGCCGTTTCGGGTTTGACGCTGTGTCAGCCGTCACACCGTTTTACTATCCCTTCAGCTTTGAGGAACATTGCGATCATTACCGTGCAATTATTGATTCGGCGGATGGTTTGCCGATGGTGGTGTACAACATTCCGGCGCTGAGCGGCGTGAAGCTAACGCTTGATCAGATCAACACCCTGGTGACGCTGCCGGGCGTGGGCGCGCTGAAGCAAACGTCTGGCGACCTGTTCCAGATGGAGCAGATCCGCCGCGCGCATCCGGATCTGGTGCTCTACAACGGTTACGACGAGATCTTCGCCTCCGGTTTGCTGGCTGGTGCTGACGGCGGTATCGGCAGCACGTACAACATCATGGGATGGCGCTACCAGGCCATCGCTAAAGCGATCCGTGAGGGTGACAACGCGACGGCACAGCGTCTGCAAAGTGAGTGCAATAAAGTTATCGATCTGCTGATAAAAGTTGGCGTATTCCGTGGCCTGAAAACGGTTTTGCATTACATGGATGTGGTGTCCGTCCCGCTGTGTCGCAAACCCTTTGCACCGGTGGCTGAACCGTATTTGCCGGAGCTAAAAGCGCTGGCGAAACAATTGATGGTTGAGAAGGCGTAGTGCGTTGCCCGGCGGCGCACCGTCGCTGGGCTAAACAGACGAAAACAGAGCGTCGGGAGAGTTAAATGCGTATTCCTACCCAAAGCATCCCGTGGTACCGCCATCTCAGCCGCCCGCAGTGGCGCGCCTTCTCCGCCGCATGGTTGGGATATCTGCTGGATGGTTTCGATTTTGTATTGATAGCGCTGGTGTTAACGGAAGTTAAAACGGAATTTGGACTCACAACGGTCGAGGCGGCTAGCCTCATATCCGCTGCCTTTATCTCCCGATGGTTTGGCGGCCTGCTGCTTGGCGCTATGGGCGATCGCTACGGGCGGAAACTGGCGATGATCACCAGTATCGTGCTGTTTTCGTGCGGGACGCTGGCGTGCGGTTTTGCGCCAGGCTACATCACGATGTTTATCGCCCGCATGGTGATCGGCATGGGCATGGCGGGCGAATACGGCTCCAGCGCCACCTACGTGATTGAAAGCTGGCCAAAGCATCTGCGCAACAAAGCCAGCGGCTTTTTGATCTCCGGCTTCTCTGTCGGGGCGGTTATCGCGGCGCAGATCTACAGCCTCGTCGTTCCCGTATGGGGCTGGCGCGCGCTCTTCTTTATCGGCATTCTGCCGATCATTTTTGCCCTGTGGCTGCGTAAAAATATTCCGGAAGCAGAAGACTGGAAAGCGAAACACGAAGGCAAAGCGCCCGTGCGCACGATGGTGGATATTCTCTATCGTGGAAAACATCGGGTGATTAATATTGTCATGACACTCTTCGCAGGTACGGCGCTGTGGTTCTGCTTTGCCGGGGAGCTCAACAATGCCGGTCTGGTGATGATTCTTGGCCTGCTGTGCGCCTTTGTGTTCATCAGCTTTATGGTGCAAAGCAGCGGTAAGCGCTGGCCGACGGGCGTCACTCTGATGGTAGTCGTGCTGTTTGCGTTCCTTTATTCGTGGCCGATTCAGGCGCTGCTGCCGACCTATCTGAAAACGGATTTGGCGTACGATCCGGCGATGGTGGCGCGCGTGCTGTTCTTCAGCGGCTTTGGCGCAGCGGTTGGCTGCTGTGTCGGCGGTTTTCTGGGGGACTGGCTGGGGACGCGCAAAGCGTACGTTTGCAGCCTGCTGGCCTCGCAGCTCCTTATCATTCCGGTCTTTGCGATTGGCGGGTCCAATATCTGGGTTCTCGGTTTTCTGCTCTTCTTCCAGCAGATGCTCGGGCAGGGGATTTCCGGAATTCTGCCGAAGCTTATCGGCGGCTACTTCGATACCGATCAGCGTGCAGCGGGGCTGGGCTTTACTTACAACGTCGGCGCATTGGGTGGGGCGATTGCGCCGGTGATTGGGGCGCTGCTGGCACAACGTCTGGAGCTAGGCACTGCGCTTGGTTCGCTCTCGTTCGGACTCACCTTTGTCGTCATCCTGTTGATTGGCCTGGATATGCCGTCTCGCGTGCAGCGCTGGATCCGCCCCGAGGCACTCCGCACGCACGATGCGATTGACGGTAAACCGTTCAGCGGAGCCGTTCCTTTAGGCAGCATCAAAAGCGAGCGTGAGGCGGTGAAATGACGACGTTGGCTATCGATATCGGAGGGACCAAACTCGCCGCCGCGCTGGTCGACGATTCTTTGCAGATCTGCGAACGACGCGAGATACCAACGCCTGCCAGCAAAACTCCCGATGCGCTGTATGCTGCGTTAACGGAGCTGGTGACACCGCTGATGAAGCAGGCAACACGCGTTGCCATCGCTTCGACGGGCATTATTCGCGAAGGCATTTTACTGGCGATTAACCCCCTTAATCTTGGTGGACTGCTGCATTTTCCGCTGGTGCAGACGCTGGAAAACATCACCGGTCTGCCTGCCATGGCGGTAAATGATGCGCAGGCTGCGGCATGGGCGGAATACCACGCGTTGGAAACGGAAGACGGCGAGATGGTTTTTATTACCGTCTCAACTGGCGTCGGCGGGGGCGTGGTGCTGAACGGAGTGTTGCAAACGGGATCGGGCGGTTTGGCCGGGCATCTGGGCCACACGCTTGCCGATCCGCAGGGGCCGGTGTGTGGTTGCGGGCGAACGGGTTGCGTCGAGGCCATCGCCTCTGGACGTGGCATCGCGGCGATGGCGCAGGGCGATCTGGCTGGGCTGGATGCCAAAACCATTTTCAGCCATGCGGCACGCGGGCATCAGCAGGCCCGCGACATCATCGCGCGTTCCGCCCAGACGCTGGCGCGACTGATTGGCGACGTCAAAGCCGTCACCGACTGCCAGACGGTAGTGGTGGGCGGCAGCATCGGGCTGGCCGAAGGCTATTTGCCTCAAGTGGTTGAGTCGTTAGCGCAGCTACCGCCGGTCTATCACGTTGCCGTGCGCCCGGCGCATTACCGGCACGATGCCGGTTTATTGGGTGCGGCATTACTGATTCAAGGAGAGCAATGATGATGATGGGTGAAGTAAAGGCGCTGTCTTTATCGGGCATTCATCCGATGTTGCAAGACGCGTTGATGCTGGGCGTCGCAGCCTGGCCGCAGGATAAACCGCCGGGTCGCTACGAATTGCAGGGTGACGATATCTTTATGAACGTGATGGAATTTGCCACGCAGTTACCGGAACAGAAGAAAGCGGAATTGCATGAGCGTTACATCGACATCCAGCTTTTGCTGGCGGGTGAAGAGCGGATCCAGTACGGCGTGTCAGGTTCGGCGCGGCAGTGCGAGGAGCAACACGTAGAAGATGATTATCAGCTGTGTAGCGTGATTCATGGCATGCAGCAGATCGATTTAAAACCGGGAATGTACGCGATTTTTATACCCGGTGAGCCGCATAAGCCCGGCTGCGTGGTGACGGAATCTGAAGAGATAAAGAAAGTGGTGATTAAAGTTCGCGCCAGTTTACTGAGCGCATAAAAAAAGCCGGATGGTTAACCCCATCCGGCCTTCGTTTTTACACTTCCAGGTAGTTCATGATTCCTTCAGCCGCTTTGCGGCCTTCGGCAATCGCTGTCACCACCAGGTCTGAACCGCGAACGATATCACCACCGGCGAAGATTTTCGGGTTGCTGGTCTGGAAAGCGTTTTCGTTACCTTCCGGCGCAATCACGCGGCCCTGCGAGTCCAGCTCTACGCTGTGTTTCGCCAGCCACTCCATGCTGTGAGGACGGAAGCCAAACGCCATCACCACCGCATCAGCCGGAACCACATGCTCTGAACCCGCCACGATTTCCGCACGACGGCGTCCCTTCGCGTCTGGCTGACCCATTTCGGTACGCGCCATTTTCACGCCGCTTACTTTACCGTTCGCATTCACTTCCACGCCCAGTGGCTGGACGTTGAACTGGAACTCCACGCCCTCTTCACGCGCGTTTTTCACTTCGCGTTTAGAACCTGGCATGTTCTCTTCGTCACGACGATACGCACAAATCACGTGCGTGGCATCCTGACGAATTGAGGTACGCACGCAGTCCATCGCGGTATCACCGCCGCCAAGCACGACAACGCGTTTACCTTCCATGCTGACGTACGGCTCAGCCGTGGTTTCGCCAAAGCCCATCATCTGCTTGGTGTTGGCAATCAGGAACGGCAGGGCGTCAAACACGCCCGGAGCGTCTTCGTTTTCCAGACCGCCGCGCATCGACTGATAGGTCCCGACGCCGAGGAATACGGCGTCGTAATCCTTCAGCAGATCGTCGATCTGGATGTCACGACCCACTTCGACGTTCAGTTTGAACTCAATCCCCATGTCGGTGAAAATTTCACGACGACGGGTCATGACCTCTTTTTCCAGCTTGAAGGCTGGAATACCGAAGGTCAGCAGGCCGCCGATTTCCGGGTGACGGTCAAACACGACAGCTTTGACGCCGTTACGGGTTAGCACGTCAGCACAGGCCAGGCCAGCCGGACCCGCGCCGATAATGGCGACGCGTTTGTCGGTCTGACGCACGCCGGTCATGTCCGGACGCCAGCCCATCTCGAAGGCTTTATCGTTGATATAGCGCTCGATGTTGCCGATGGTCACTGCGCCAAACTCGTCGTTCAGCGTACAGGAACCTTCGCACAGGCGATCCTGTGGGCACACGCGGCCGCAGACTTCCGGCAGGGTGTTGGTCTGGTGAGACAGCTCAGCGGCTTCGAAAATACGCCCTTCATTAGCCAGCTTCAGCCAGTTCGGGATGTAGTTATGTACCGGGCATTTCCATTCACAGTAAGGGTTGCCACAGGACAGGCAGCGATCTGCCTGTGCCTTGGCCTGGCCTTCTGAAAACGGCTCATAAATTTCTACAAATTCAATTTTGCGGATCTTCAGCGGTTTCTTCGGCGGATCAACGCGCTGCAGATCGATAAACTGGTATACGTTCTGACTCATTGCTACCCCTTACTGCGCCTGCACACGCAGCTCTGCTGCGCTACGACTACGGTGACCCAACAGTGCTTTAACATCGCTGGACTTCGGTTTAACCAGCGCGAATTTCGCTGAGAATGCTGGCCAGTTCGCCAGGATCTCTTCGCCGCGCGAAGAACCGGTATGCTGCACATGTTCGGTAATCAAACCGCGCAGATGTTCTTCGTGGATGGCCAGCGTTTCTACGTCCAGCACTTCCACCAGTTCAGGGTTCACGCGTTTGCGGAACTCACCGTCTTCATCCAGGACGTAGGCGAAACCGCCCGTCATGCCTGCGCCGAAGTTCACGCCGGTTTTGCCCAATACGCAGACAATCCCGCCGGTCATGTATTCACAGCCGTTATCGCCGATGCCTTCCACAACAGTGATGGCACCCGAGTTACGTACTGCGAAACGCTCACCTGCACGGCCCGCTGCAAACAGACGACCACCGGTCGCGCCGTACAGACAGGTGTTGCCGATAATGCTGGCTTCGTGACTGCGGAACGCAGAACCGACAGGAGGACGCACCGCCAGCAATCCGCCTGCCATGCCTTTACCGACGTAGTCGTTGGCATCGCCAGTCAGATACAGCTCAACGCCGCCCGCATTCCAGACGCCGAAGCTCTGACCCGCGGTACCGCTGAAGTGCGCGATAATCGGATCGGCTGCCAGGCCCTGATCGCCATGGGTTTGCGCGATATAACCAGAAAGCGTCGCGCCAACAGAACGGTCAGTGTTGCGAATATCAAACCAGAACGTTTTGCTCTGTTTGTCATCGACAAATGGTTTCGCCTGCTGCAACAGCTGGGCATTCAGCACGCCGTTATCAAACGGTGGGTTGGTCTCGGTCCAGTAAACGGCTTTGCCAGGGTGCGGCTGGGCCGTTTCCAGAAACTTAGACAGCTCCAGCTTCTGCTGTTTGGCGGTGAAACCTTCCAGCTCTTTCAGCAGGTCGGTACGGCCAATCAAATCCACCAGACGCGTCACGCCCAGCTGCGCCATCAGCTCGCGGGTTTCGCGGGCGATGAATTCAAAGTAGTTGGTCACTTTGAACGGCAAACCGTGGTAATGGTTCTTACGCAGTTTTTCGTCCTGAGTTGCCACGCCCGTTGCGCAGTTGTTCAGGTGGCAAATACGCAGGTATTTACAACCCAGCGCCACCATTGGACCGGTACCGAAGCCGAAGCTTTCCGCGCCCAGAATTGCCGCTTTAATGATGTCGAGACCGGTTTTCAGACCGCCATCCACCTGCAGACGGATCTTGTGGCGCAGACCGTTGGCTACCAGCGCCTGTTGCGTTTCAACCAGGCCCAGCTCCCACGGACAACCCGCGTATTTCACGGAGGAGAGCGGGCTTGCACCTGTACCGCCGTCGTAGCCCGCGATGGTAATCAGATCCGCATAGGCTTTTGCCACGCCCGTCGCAATGGTGCCCACGCCCGGTTCAGAAACCAGCTTCACGGAGATCAGCGCTTTCGGGTTGACCTGTTTCAGGTCGAAAATCAGCTGCGCCAAATCTTCGATAGAGTAGATATCGTGATGAGGCGGCGGGGAGATCAGCGTCACGCCCGGCACTGAGTAGCGCAGTTTGGCGATGTAAGGCGTCACTTTATCGCCTGGCAACTGACCACCTTCGCCCGGTTTCGCACCCTGAGCGACTTTAATCTGAATCACATCGGCGTTAACCAGATACGCCGGTGTGACGCCGAAGCGGCCGGAAGCCACCTGCTTGATGCGCGACACTTTGTTGGTGCCGTAGCGCGCAGGGTCTTCGCCGCCTTCGCCGGAGTTCGAGTTGCCGCCGATGCTGTTCATTGCTTCAGCCAGCGCTTCGTGTGCCTCAGGACTCAGTGCGCCGATGGACATGGCCGCAGTATCAAAGCGTTTGTACAGTTCGCTCGCGGGCTCTACGTCATCAATATTGACCGTTTTGCCGTCAGGCGTGACCGCCAGCAAATCGCGCAGGGTCGCCGCCGGACGTTCGTTCACCAGCTTTGAATACTGCTGATAATCGCTGTATTCACCACTCTGTACGGCCTGTTGCAGCGTGCGGACCACGTCCGGGTTGTAGGCGTGGTATTCGCCACCGTGAACGTATTTCAGCAAGCCACCCTGGTCCAGCGGTTTACGCGCCAGCCAGGCCCGTTTCGACAAGTTAATCAGATCCTGCTGGAAGTCAGAGAATCCGGCTCCGCCGATACGACTGATCACGCCCTGGAAACAGAGATCGGCGACGTCATCGTGCAAACCGACTGCTTCGAACAGCTTGGAGCAACGGTAAGAAGCGATGGTCGAGATGCCCATTTTGGACATGATTTTGTACAGGCCTTTGTTGATGCCGTTACGGTAGTTCAGCATCACGGTGCGGTAATTTTTTTCGATGACGTGTCCATCAACCAGTTTCGCCAGCGTTTCGTAGGCGAGGTATGGATAGATGGCGGTGGCACCAAAGCCCAGGAGCACGGCGAAGTGGTGCGGGTCGCGCGCGCTGGCGGTTTCAACGATGATGTTGGCGTCGCAGCGCAGGCTCTTATCCACCAGACGGGTCTGGATCGCGCCCACTGCCATCGGTGCAGGAACCGGCAGGCGGTTCTTAGCGATGTTACGGTCAGACAGCACCAGCAGAACTGTGCCATCACGCACCATCTGCTCGGCTTTATCACACAGCGCTTTCACCGTCTCTTCGAGGCTCGTTTCGGTCACGTCGAACGTAATATCGAGCGTGTCGGCGCGGTAATGCTCCTCTGTCATGGTGGTGAGCTGTTTGAAATCGGAGTACAGCAGGATCGGCGACTTAAAGCTCAGGCGGTGCGCCTGGCCTTCGGCTTCACAGAATACGTTCATCTCGCGACCGATGCTGGTCGCCAATGACATCACATGCGCTTCACGCAGCGGATCGATTGGCGGGTTAGTGACCTGCGCAAACTGCTGACGGAAGTAGTCGTAAATGATGCGTGGCTGGCTCGAAAGCACGGCAAACGGGGTATCGTCACCCATTGAACCGACGGCTTCCTGACCGTTCTCACCGAGCACGCGGATAACAGAATCCAGCTCTTCGGCGTTGTAGTTAAACTGTTTTTGGAAGCTGGCAAGCGTGTCGTCGTCCAGCTCGCGGCTGCCGACTTCTTCGTCCTGAAGATCTTCGAACGGCACCAGACGGCGGACGTTCTTCTCCATCCACTCTTTATACGGATGACGGCTTTTCAGATCGTCATCGGTTTCAGCCGAGTGCAGAATGCGGCCGCTGCGGGTGTCGATAACCATCAGCTCACCCGGACCGACGCGGCCTTTTTCAAGCACTTCGTCAGGCTGGTAATCCCAGATCCCTACTTCAGATGCGCAGGTGATCAGCTTATCTTTGGTGATGACGTAGCGCGCCGGGCGCAGACCGTTGCGGTCCAGGTTACAGGCCGCGTAACGTCCATCGGACATCACGATGCCCGCCGGGCCGTCCCACGGCTCCATGTGCATGGAGTTAAAGTCGAAGAACGCGCGCAGCTCAGGATCCATATTCGGGTTGCTCTGCCAGGCTGGCGGAACAAGCAGACGCATCGCACGCACGATATCCATCCCGCCAGCCAGCAGCAGTTCCAGCATGTTATCCATAGAGCTGGAATCCGAGCCGGTTTCATTCACGAACGGTGCGGCATCATGAAGATCGGGGATCAACGGGGTCTGGAATTTATAAGTACGTGCACGCGCCCACTGGCGGTTACCGGTGATGGTATTGATCTCACCGTTATGCGCCAGGTAGCGGAAAGGCTGAGCCAGCGGCCAGCGCGGTACGGTGTTCGTGGAAAAACGCTGGTGGAAGAGGCAAATGGCCGATTCCAGACGCAGATCCGCGAGATCCAGATAAAAGCGCGGCAGGTCCGTCGGCATACACAGACCTTTATAGATGTTCACCAGATTTGAGAGGCTACACACGTAGAACTCTTTATCGTCCAGCAAACGTTTTTCAATGCGGCGACGGGCAATGAACAGGCGGCGTTCCATATCACGCGGACGCCAGCCCGCAGGCGCATTCACAAAAATTTGTTCAATACGAGGCAGCGAGGAGAGGGCGATTTCACCGAGTACCCCTTCGTTGGTTGGCACATTGCGCCAGCCGACAATAGACAGGGTTTCGCGTTGAAGTTCTTCTTCGACGATGCGGCGTGATGCGGCAGCTTTTTCAGGATCCTGATTCAGGAACAGCATACCGACAGCGTAGTTTTTGGCTAAACGCCAGCCGCGCTCTTCTGCAACAATGCGGAAGAAACGATCCGGTTTTTGCAGCAGCAGACCGCAACCGTCGCCGGTTTTACCATCCGCGAGGATAGCACCTCGGTGCTGCATACGGGCCAGTGCGTGTATAGCGGTACGCACTACCTTGTGGCTAGGTTCGCCTTCTATGTGGGCGATCAGGCCGAAACCACAGTTATCCTTCTCAAGGGATTTATCGTACAACATATCAGTGAACCTCCCCAGGCTCTTCGGGCTTCCCATCTGGACGTGGCGCACAGGCACAGAAAGAGCGCGGCGACGGGGTTTGCGTGTCATACGCGTACCTCGCATTCGCCCTCTTAATATCCTTTTCGCACAGGTCAAACAAGTTTGAGGACTTGCTTCAGAGGGAATCTCAATTACTGCATAAATATGATGAGCAGGCTGCTCATCCAGAAAGCTTCCAGCGGATTTCCAAGTTATCGGTATTTGATACATAGGTCAAATGGCAATCTTATTTATACAAAATTGTACTAAAGAGGGGTTATCGATTTGAATTTAAACGTTATTTTGCTTATTTTTAACGAACTTATCGCAGGGGAGGCAATAAGGGAGTGTGATCTGACTCACTATCTGAAAGCGGTATTATCAATGCGGCATGCTGAATACCAGAATAATTGCAGGATATTACACTGGCGCTGCTGAACAACCCGCATAATCACACTGTTTTTCAGCCCCGGCGCTATAAGTGAAAAAATCGGCCTGAGCATAAGCAAAAGTAATTGCCAGAATGGTGAATGAAATTGCAATAATAGTGGGTTTTTATTCAAATGAATAATAGCGATCCAGAGCGATTGATCCAGGTCATCGCCGACTGAAGCTAAAAATGGCAGGCTTATCCCCTTTGTTCGGGGCGGTCTATCAGATTATGCAGTTACAGAAATTAGTCAATATGTTTGGTGGGGATCTTTCACGTCGCTACGGTGAAAAGGTTCATAAGCTCACGCTACACGGGGGTTTTAGCTGCCCCAATCGCGATGGCACCATTGGGCGTGGCGGCTGTACTTTCTGTAATGTGGCCTCTTTTGCCGACGAGACGCAGCAGCATCACTCTATTGCAGAGCAGCTCGCCCATCAGGCCCGTCTCGTTAACCGCGCTAAACAATATCTGGCCTATTTCCAGGCTTACACCAGCACCTGGGCAGAAGTACAAGTGTTGCGCTCGATGTATCAGCAGGCCGTCAGTCAGGCAAATATAGTGGGGCTATGCGTTGGGACCCGTCCGGACTGTGTGCCAGAAGCCGTGCTGGATCTGCTGAGTGAATATAAAGAGTTGGGTTACGAAATCTGGCTTGAGCTGGGACTGCAAACCGCACATGACAAAACCTTGCACCGTATTAATCGCGGCCACGATTTCGCCTGCTACCAACGCACTACGCGGCTTGCCCGCGAGCGCGGACTCAAAGTGTGTTCGCACCTGATTGTCGGTCTGCCGGGAGAAGGGCAGCAGCATGGCCTGGAAACGCTGGAAAAGGTGATTGAGACGGGCGTTGATGGCATCAAACTTCATCCGCTTCATATCGTTAAAGGCAGTATTATGGCGAAGTCTTGGGAAGCGGGGCGACTAAACGGGATTGAGCTGGAAGAATACACCGTTACGGCGGGTGAGATGATTCGTCATACGCCGCCAGACGTGATTTATCACCGTATCTCCGCCAGCGCCCGTCGCCCGGAACTGCTTGCGCCGCTTTGGTGTGAGAACCGCTGGACAGGGATGGTTGAGCTCGACCGCTACCTGAATGCGCACGGTGTACAGGGTTCTGCGATTGGTAAGCCCTGGGTTTCCCCGCTAACGTCGTCGGCCACCGAGTAGGCTACCCAGCATCCCGCGGACAATTTGATTCGTCACCTGGCGCGCCGCGCTTTTCGCCATGGTCTGCACGACGCCATCGCGCTTGCCGCCGCGCGGACCGGTGCTGCCGAAGAGAATGTCTTTCAACCCGCCGAGTATTCCGTCATCCACCGCAACCGACTCGCCTTTTGTCGCGGGCGCATTTTGCTGATCCGTCGTGACCTGAACCCCTTTTTGCAGCATTTCGAAGGCGGATTCTCTGTCGATGTCGTCCTCGTATTTTCCGTACACCGGCGAATGATTTATCAGTCCGTTTCGCTCATCCTCCGTCACGGGTCCCATGCGGGAGAATGGCGCAATAACCATTGCGCGCTCGACGATTGACGGGCTGCCTTTCGCATCCAGGAATGAAATCAGCGCTTCACCGGTTCCGAGCGCCTGAATGGCAAGCTCTGTATCAAACGCCGGATTGGTGCGCATAGTCTGCGCGGCAGCTTTTACGGCTTTCTGATCCTTCGGAGTAAAGGCGCGAAGCGCGTGCTGCACGCGATTGCCTAGCTGGCCCAGTACGTTGTCGGGGATATCAGAAGGGTTTTGCGAGACAAAATAAACCCCCACGCCTTTAGAGCGGATCAGGCGGATCATCTGTTCGATTTTATCCAGCAAGACCTGCGGGGCATCGCTAAACAGCAGATGCGCTTCGTCAAAGAAAAACACCAGCTTGGGTTTATCGAGATCGCCCGCTTCCGGCAGCTGTTCATAAAGCTCTGAGAGCATCCACAGCAGGCTAGCGGCATACAGTTTAGGCATCTGGTAGAGCTTTTCGGCGCTAAGGATGTTGATGATGCCTTTGCCGTTGCTATCGGTGCGCATCCAGTCTTTGATATCCAGCATCGGTTCGCCAAAGAAATGTTCGGCGCCTTGCTGTTCCAGACTCAGTAGCCCACGCTGAATGGCACCGACCGAGGCGCTGCTAATGTTGCCGTACTGATTCTGGAAGGATTTTGCGTTATCCCCGATATACTGCGTAATGGCGCGGAGATCTTTGAAATCGAGCAGCAGCAAGCCCTGATCGTCCGCAATGCGAAAGATGATATTCAGCACCCCGGATTGCACATCGTTCAGATTGAGGAGCCGCGCCAGCAGTAAAGGGCCGACGTCGGATACGGTCGCGCGCACCGGATGGCCCTTCTCACCGAAAATATCCCACACCACCACCGGATTACTTTGCGGTTGCCAGTCGGTTACGCCGATATTTTTGAGCCGGTCGATCAGTTTTTCAGACGCGGTGCCCGGCTGCGCAATCCCGGTCAAGTCGCCTTTCACGTCGGCCATAAACACCGGGACCCCAATTTCAGAAAAAGACTCCGCCAGCTTTTGCAGCGTGACGGTTTTCCCCGTCCCCGTCGCACCGGTAATCAGCCCGTGGCGGTTCGCCATACCGGGCAGCAGGAACAGCTCTTTCTCCAGCGTTCGGGCAATCTGCAGTGGTGTACTCATGGTGCGCGTCCTCTTTTTGTCCTGCGTCGAGTATAGGCAACCTGACGACAATGTGACTCAGTAAATTCCTGACTTTGCGGCGCATTATCCAGTGCGGACTATGCTTTTGCATACGGTTCACAAAATTTTGGGAAGCTATGTCCAGATTCTTTTTTAATGACCGCAAACAGCTGGTCAACGACGCCATTGAAGGCATACTGATTTCCGCGCCGCACGGGAATCTTGTCAAACTTGATATCGATCCCGCCATTCGGGTGGTTGCGCGTAGCGACTGGGATAAAAGCCGCGTAGCGGTGATTTCTGGTGGTGGCTCGGGGCACGAACCCGCTCATGCCGGATTTGTCGGCAGAGGGATGTTGACCGCAGCCGTCTGTGGCGATCTGTTTGCCTCACCGAGCGTGGATGCGGTGTTAAACGCGATTGTGGCGGTAACGGGCGATCGCGGTTGCCTGTTAATCGTCAAAAATTATACCGGCGATCGGCTTAACTTTGGCCTCGCGGCGGAAAAGGCCAAACGCTATGGGCTGAAGGTTGAGATGGTGATCGTTGCTGATGACATCGCCCTGCCGGATAACAAACAGCCGCGTGGCATTGCGGGGACGGCGCTGGTACACAAAATTGCCGGATATGCAGCCGAACAGGGGAAATCACTGGCTGACGTGCGGGATATTGCGCAGCAGGCCTGTGACAATATATGGAGCCTGGGCGTGGCGATGCAAACGTGCAACCTGCCGGGCAGCGACGATGAAGAAGGGCGTATCAAGGATGGTCATGTCGAACTGGGGTTGGGCATTCACGGCGAGCCGGGCGCGTCAGTGGTTGATACGCACAACAGCAAAGAGATTATCGACACCCTGGTGAAGCCGTTAAAAGAGACGGCCGGCGAAGGCAAATTTGCGGTGCTGATTAACAATCTCGGCGGTGTATCGGCGCTGGAGATGGCGCTGCTCACGAAAGAACTGGCGGATTCTGCGCTGAAAGAAAATATTGCGTATCTGATTGGCCCTGCGCCGCTGGTGAGCTCGCTGGATATGAAAGGCTTTTCGCTGTCACTGTTACGGCTTAACAATACCTTTGAGAAAGCCATTAACGCACCCGTCGAAACTATTGGCTGGCAAAAGCCGGTAGCATTCGCGCCATTACGCACGCTTTCGCATACTGCGATTCAGGATCGTGTTGAATTTACGCCTTCCGGGAACGACGAGGTCGCAGCGCGAATGGCAGCGGCGACGCAAACGTTGCTCGCTCTGGAGAACCGTTTAAATGCGCTGGATGCCAAAGTGGGTGACGGCGATACCGGGTCGACTTTTGCGCAAGGCGCGCGGGAAATTGCGCAGCTTCTGGAGCAAAAACAGCTTCCGCTAAACGATCTTTCTAAGCTGCTGTTGTTGATCGGCGAACGGCTGGCGACGGTCATGGGCGGGTCGAGTGGCGTCCTGATGTCGATCTTCTTCACAGCTGCCGGACAGACATTACATGACGGAAAATCACTGCCGGAGGCATTGCTGAGTGGGCTTGCGCAAATGAAGCATTACGGCGGAGCGGATCTTGGCGATCGTACCTTGATCGACGCACTACAGCCTGCACTGGAGACGCTGCAAAATGGCGATATTCAGGCGGCTGCCCAGGCAGCGAAAAAGGGTGCAGACGCTACGGCTGGCATGCAAAAAGCGGGAGCAGGGCGTTCGTCGTATGTGAATAAAGAGAACCTGGAGGGGGTAACGGATCCCGGGGCTGTGGCCGTTGCAGAGGTATTTAAGGCCATGGTAGATGCAAAACGGTAACAACCGTTACCGTTTTTAGTGTTTGCGCCCTCTCCCGGCGGGAGAGGGTTGGGGTGAGGGCATCAGGCCGCACATTTCCCGGCAATGTCACATCAGAAATCTGCTTTTAACACGACACGATAACGGGCTTTGCCGTCACGAACGTGCTGAATAGCTTCATTGATTTTAGACATCGGATACAGTTCGGTCGTTGGCGCAACCTTCGTGCGGCCAGCGAATTTCATCAGCTTGCGCAATTCGTAAGGCGTACCGGTCGCAGAACCCGACACGCTACGGTCGCCGCCAATCAGCGTGAACGCAGGCACAGGCAGTGGCTTCAGAACCGCGCCGACGGTGTGGAAGTTACCGCCATAGGCCAGCGCTTCGAAGTACGGCTGCCAGTCGAGATCGACGTTAACGGTGTTGATGATCAGATCAAACTGACCGGCCAACGCTTTTAACAATTCCGGATCGCGGCTGTTAACGACTTTGTCAGCACCCATCGCCAGGACTTCTTGCTCTTTCGCTGGGTTAGAGCTGAACGCGGTGACTTCGCAGCCCATGGCGTGCAGCAGCTTGATGGCGATGTGGCCCAGACCACCAATACCGATAACGCCGACGCGGCTGGTGGCAGTGACGTGATGCATCAGGAGAGGTTTGAAAACGGTGATACCGCCGCACAGCAGCGGGCCTGCGGATTCGATATCAATGCTGTCCGGCAGTGGAATAACCCATTGCCAGTCGGCGCGCAGTTTGTCGGCGAAACCGCCTTTGTTTAGGATTGTCGGGACAGCGCCTTCCAGACAGTTGATCTGATTGCCGCTGATACAGGCATCACAATGTCCGCAGCTACGCGCAGTCCAGCCGATACCGACACGCTGACCGATCTTAAGCCCTTTGTCCTGGGCAGCCGTCCCCAGTGCGACCACGCGGCCAATGACTTCGTGTCCAGCGACGAGTGGATAGCTTGAGAAACCCCATTCGTTGTCGATCATCGACAGATCTGAGTGGCAGATGCCGCAATAATCGACCTGTACTTCGACGTCTTCTGCTTTCAGCTCGCCCGCATCATATTCGTACAGCTCAAGTTCTGCACCTGCCTGCGGTGCGGCGTAGCTTTTTATCTTCGACATCGTCTTTCCCCCGTTTTGGTGTGAACTGAGAGTGTAGAGCATTCAGTTTACAGCCGCTTAACAGAAGAGGGCGGGAAAGGAATTTACAGATTTTTCAGCATTCTGACTTCGCAGTCGACGTGACCGGTACAGCCGAGAGGTTCTGAGATGTGCTCAAAGCCGAGGTGTTCGTACAACCCAATCGCATCTTTGAGGAACGCGGTGGTTTCGAGATAACAGCGCTTAAAACCCTGCGCGCGAGCGTGATCGAGTGCCACCAACGCCAGCTTTTTCGCCAGCCCTTGGCCGCGCACGGACGGCAGGAAGTACATTTTTTGCAGTTCGCAGATGTCGGGTTCGCTGCAGCTCAGCGGTGCCACACCGCCTCCGCCGACGACATGACCGTTTTGCTCGATGACCCAGTAGGCATGGCCTGGCTGACTGTAGAGTTGATACAACTCATCCAGATTCGGGTCAGCGACGGTGTAGCCTTTATCGGCCGTTAAACCATATTCAGCCGATACCGCACGAATGACGGTGGCGATGCCGGAATTATCCAGCTCTGTTATCCGACGCATCGTTGTCGCGGCGGTCGGGGTGATTACGCTCATAGCATGGCTCATGACAAAAATTGACACACAGTTGCAGTTAATAGCATCGCAGAAAAGGGAGTGCAAGCGAGGATATTTCAGGGAGGAGTCCCCTTACCTGCGAACAGGTAAGGGGTTAAGGCCTTACAGCGCAGCGATAACCGCTTGCTGTTCGATCAGTTTCGCTTTTGCATCAGCGAAAGCGACCAGACGTTCGCGCTCTTTCGCGATAACCGCTTCTGGTGCACGTGCCACGAAACCTTCGTTAGACAGCTTGCTTTCGATTTTGCCAATTTCGATCTCGACTTTGGTCACTTCTTTCGCCAGACGCGCCAGCTCAGTGTCCTTGTCGATAAGACCAGCCATTGGGATCAGCAGCTCGGCGCCATCGATGATTTTGGTCACGGAAACCGGACCTTTTTCATTGGCTGGCAGCACGGTAATGCTTTCCAGACGCGCCATGTTCTGCAAGAAGCTGCTGTTCTCATTAACACGACGAACCGCCGCATCACTGCAACCGCGCAGCAGGAGTTCCAGCGGTTTGCCTGGGGAGATGTTCATTTCCGCACGAATATTACGCACGGCAACGATCGCTTGTTTCAGCCATTCAGTATCAGAAGCCGCGGCTTCATCCACCTGTGCGGCATCAAACTCCGGGAACGGCTGGAGCATGATGGTATCGGCAGTAATGCCTTTGATAACCTTCACGCGCTGCCAGATGGTTTCGGTAATGAATGGAATGATCGGATGCGCCAGGCGCAATAAACCTTCCAGTACAGTAATCAGCGTGTTGCGCGTTCCGCGCAGTTCCGCTTCATTGCCGCCGTTCATCACCGGCTTGGTCAGCTCCAGATACCAGTCACAGAACTGGTTCCAGGTGAATTCGTACAGAATACCTGCCGCGATATCAAAGCGGTAAGTGTCCAGCGCTTCACGGTATGCTTTGATGGTTTGGTTGAATTCCGCGAGGATCCAGCGATCCGCTAGCGACAGCGTCATTTCACCGCCGTTGAAGCCGCAATCCTGATCTTCGGTGTTCATCAGCACAAAGCGGCTGGCGTTCCACAGTTTGTTACAGAAGTTGCGGTAACCTTCCAGACGTTTCATGTCCCAGTTGATGTCGCGACCGGTAGAAGCCAGCGCCGCCAGGGTGAAACGCAGGGCGTCGGTGCCGTGCGGCTCGATGCCGTCCGGGAATTGCTTCTCGGTACGCTTAGCGATTTTTTCCGCCAGCTGCGGCTGCATCATGTTGCCGGTACGTTTCTCGAGCAGATCTTGCAGAGAGATACCGTCAACCATATCCAGTGGGTCGATAACGTTGCCCTTGGATTTAGACATCTTCTGGCCTTCATCGTCACGAATCAAACCGGTCATGTAGACGGTTTTAAACGGAACCTGAGGTTTGCCGTTTTCATCTTTGATGAAGTGCATGGTCATCATGATCATGCGGGCGATCCAGAAGAAGATGATGTCGAAGCCAGACACCATCACGCTGGTTGGGTGGAACTGACGCAGCGCGTCGGTGTTCTCTGGCCAGCCAAGCGTAGAGAAGGTCCACAATGCGGAAGAGAACCAGGTATCGAGAACGTCGTCGTCCTGACGCAGCGCAACGTCTGCACTGAGGTTATTTTCCTGACGCACTTCTTCTTCGGTGCGGCCGACAAACACGTTGCCGTTGTTGTCGTACCACGCCGGGATACGGTGACCCCACCACAGCTGACGAGAAATACACCAGTCCTGAATATCACGCATCCAGGAGAAGTACATGTTTTCGTACTGCTTCGGCACGAACTGAATATCGCCGTTTTCAACCGCTTCAACCGCAGGTTTTGCCAGCACGTCAGCGCGTACGTACCACTGGTCGGTCAGCATCGGTTCGATAACCACGCCGCCACGGTCGCCGTAAGGAACGGTCAGATCGTGTGGCTTAACGTCTTCCAGCAGGCCAAGCGCGTCGATGGCGGCAACCACCGCTTTACGCGCGGCAAAACGCTCCAGCTTCTGGAATTCTGCTGGAATATCGCTTGGGTAAACGTCAGATTCTTCGCCTTTGGTGTCGTACACTTCTGCGCTTTCGCGGATGTCACCGTCAAAGGTAAAGATGTTGATCATCGGCAGGGCGTGACGACGGCCAACTTCATAGTCGTTGAAGTCGTGCGCCGGGGTGATTTTCACACAGCCGGTGCCTTTTTCCATATCAGCGTGTTCGTCGCCCAGAATCGGGATGCGACGATTCACCAGCGGCAGCATGACGAACTTGCCAATCAGATCTTTGTAGCGCGGATCTTCCGGGTTAACAGCCACGCCGGTATCGCCCAGCAGGGTTTCCGGACGGGTCGTCGCCACGACCAGGTAATCTTTACCGTCTGCGGTTTTCGCACCATCGGCCAGCGGATAACGGATGTGCCACATCGAGCCTTTCGACTCGCGGTTTTCCACTTCCAAATCGGAAATTGCCGTGCGCAGTTTTGGATCCCAGTTTACCAGGCGCTTGCCACGGTAAATCAGGTCTTCTTTGTACAGACGGACGAACACTTCTTTCACGGCATTGGAAAGACCTTCGTCCATGGTGAAGCGCTCGCGCTCCCAGTCCACGGAGTTGCCGAGACGACGCATCTGACGGGTAATGGTGCCGCCAGATTCTGCTTTCCACTGCCAAATTTTGTCGATAAAGGCGTCGCGACCGTAGTCGTGGCGGGTTTTACCTTCTTCAGCGGCAATTTTACGCTCCACCACCATCTGGGTCGCAATACCCGCGTGGTCAGTACCTGCCTGCCACAGGGTATTTTTCCCCTGCATGCGCTGGTAGCGGATCATGGTGTCCATGATGGTTTGCTGGAAAGCATGACCCATATGCAAACTGCCGGTGACGTTCGGCGGCGGGATCATGATGCAGAAGGACTCTTTGCTTTCATCGCCGTTAGGCTTGAAATAGCCCTGCTCTTCCCAGTGCTCGTAAAGCGGCTGTTCGATATCTCGTGGGTTGTATGTCTTTTCCATTATTTCCAGGTTGCCGTATTCAGGTTAAAACCAGCCAGGCGGTACGCTTTGTAGCGTTCGCGCGCCAGTTGTTTCAGAGAATCTTCGTGAGGGACAAAGTCTACCACTTCTGTGAAAGCGGTGGCAAAATCTGCAAAGCCCGTACGCAAGCTAATCAAAATATCGCGTGCGCTGCTGTTGCGTTTTTGCGGCCAGGCGATTTCCACCGGCGCGCCGCCGCGTGGTCCTTCACCCGATAAATTGTGCGGGACAAAACTCTCGGGCGGTCTTGCCCACAGCGCTTCGTCGAGGCGAATAGCCTGCTGTTCATCTTCGCAGGCAATCAGCACACGTTTTCCATTTCGCCAACGTTCTGCGGCAATTTCACACACCAGTTGTTCAACGGCGCTGAGACCATCCTGATGGGTATCATTGTCCAGAAGGTAGAACGTTGCATTCTTCATATATGGGGCTTCTTGTGGTGAATTTAAACGTAATGCCCGACGGCAACGCGCCGGTCGGGCATACGATTAGTTTACTCTTCGCCGTTAAACCCGGCGCGGTTGAGCAGGAACTGTGACAGCAGGGCGACAGGACGACCGGTCGCGCCTTTGGCTTTACCGGAGCGCCATGCGGTGCCCGCGATATCAAGGTGCGCCCAGTTGTACTTACGCGTGAAGCGCGCCAGGAAGCAGCCCGCAGTGATAGCACCACCCGGACGACCGCCAATGTTCGCCATATCCGCAAAGTTGGATTCCAGCTGTTCCTGATACTCATCGCCCAACGGCAGACGCCACGCGCGATCGCCAGCCTGTTCGGAGGCACCGATCAGCTCATGCGCCAGCGGGTTGTGGTTCGACATCAGGCCGGTGATGTGATGGCCCAGGGCAATCACGCAGGCACCGGTCAATGTGGCGACGTCGATAACCGCTTCAGGCTCGAAGCGTTCAACGTAGGTCAGCACATCGCACAGCACCAGACGGCCTTCGGCGTCGGTGTTCAGCACTTCGACAGTCTGGCCGGACATGGTGGTCAGGACATCGCCAGGGCGATAGGCACGGCCGCCAGGCATGTTTTCGCAGCCCGCCAGCACGCCGATAACGTTAATCGGTAGCTGTAGCTCGGCCACCATACGCATCACACCGTACACCGCCGCAGCGCCGCACATGTCGTACTTCATCTCGTCCATGCCTTCGGCAGGCTTGATGGAGATACCGCCGGAGTCAAAAGTGAGCCCTTTACCGACGAGCACGATTGGGCGCGCATCTTCTGACGGGTTGCCTTTGTACTCTATTACTGACATCAGCGATTCGTTTTGGGAACCGTTGCCGACCGCAAGGTACGAGTGCATCCCCAGCTCTTTCATCTGCTGTTCGCCGATGACGCGGGTCACGATATTTTTGCTGTACGAATCCGCCAATTGACGTGCCTGAGAAGCCAGGTAGCCCGCGTTACAGATATTCGGCGGCATATTGCCGAGATCTTTTGCTGCTTTGATACCGGCAGCAATCGCCAGACCGTGCTGAATCGCGCGTTCGCCGCTGGTCAATTCGCGACGAGTAGGCACATTAAAGACCATCTTCCGCAGCGGACGACGCGGTTCGCTTTTGGTGGTTTTCAGCTGGTCAAAGCTGTAGAGACTTTCTTTCGCTGTCTCAACCGCCTGGCGCACTTTCCAGTAGGTGTTACGGCCTTTGACGTGCAGTTCGGTCAGGAAGCAGACGGCTTCCATCGAGCCAGTATCATTCAGCGTATTAATGGTTTTCTGAATAACTTGTTTATACTGACGTTCATCCAACTCACGCTCTTTGCCACAGCCGATCAGCAGAATGCGTTCGGACAGCACATTTGGAACATGATGCAGCAACAGCGTCTGCCCAGGTTTGCCTTCCAGTTCGCCACGGCGAAGCAGGGCGCTGATATAGCCGTCACTGATTTTATCGAGTTGTTCGGCGATCGGGGAGAGACGGCGTGGTTCAAAGACGCCCACAACGATACAGGCACTCCGCTGTTTCTCCGGGCTACCGCTTTTTACACTGAACTCCATGCACTACGCTCCTGAATCTTAAAGACAACGACGGCGGCTACGGATAGAATTGCAACCTTTCGTAACTCATGTCCGCTGTTGTGGTGACTTCGTGTTAATCTTACGTTACTACGGTTTCGGCAGTTCAAAAAATTTCCTGAAGCGCGAATCCGCCGGGTTTTTTAATTTTAGCGGTGATTTCGACGACTCAAGAGAATAAATGACCTTTAAGCCATGAAACAAGCAATATTCCAGCAAAGAGACGGGTTTTTACGGGCGTATTTAAAGTGATAATCATAAGATATCTGGTACGGGAGACGCTCAAGAGCCAACTGGCCATCCTTTTCATCCTGCTTCTGATCTTTTTCTGTCAGAAGCTGGTCAGGATCCTCGGTGCGGCTGTTGACGGTGAAATCCCAACAAATCTGGTGCTTTCTCTGCTCGGATTAGGCGTGCCTGAAATGGCGCAGCTTATTCTGCCGCTAAGCCTTTTCCTCGGCCTGCTCATGACGCTGGGCAAACTCTACACCGAAAGTGAAATCACGGTCATGCATGCCTGCGGCCTCAGCAAAGCCGTATTGGTGAAAGCCGCGATGGTACTGGCGCTGTTCACGGGTATCGTGGCGGCGGTGAACGTCATGTGGGCAGGGCCCTGGTCTTCAAAACATCAGGACGAAGTGCTTGCAGAGGCAAAAGCTAACCCAGGCATGGCTGCCTTGGCGCAAGGCCAGTTCCAGCAAGCTTCTGACGGCAGTTCCGTGCTCTTTATTGAGAGCGTCGACGGTAGCCGTTTCAACGACGTGTTCCTCGCGCAAATTCGTACGAAAGGCAACGCCCGCCCGTCGGTGGTGGTGGCTGATTCCGGTCAACTCGCACAACGTAAAGACGGCTCTCAGGTTGTGACGTTGAATAAGGGTACGCGTTTCGAAGGCACAGCGTTGCTGCGCGATTTCCGTATTACGGACTTCCAGAACTATCAGGCGGTTGTTGGCCATCAAAACGTGGCCCTCGACCCGACAGATACTGAGCAGATGGACATGCGCACGCTGATCAATACCGATACCAATCGCGCCCGCGCAGAATTGCACTGGCGTCTGACGCTGGTATTCACCGTGTTTATGATGGCGCTGATGGTCGTGCCGCTGAGCGTGGTCAACCCACGTCAGGGCCGTGTACTGTCGATGTTACCGGCCATGCTGCTTTATCTGGTGTACTTCCTGCTGCAAACGTCCATCAAGTCTAACGGTGGAAAGGGTAAGATCGATCCCATGATTTGGACATGGGCCGTCAACGGTCTGTATCTGCTACTGGCGGTAGTATTGAACATGTGGGATACCGTGCCGATGCGTCGCATCCGTGCCCGTTTAATGCGTAAAGGAGCGGTGTAATGCAGGCGTTTGGCGTTCTTGACCGCTATATCGGTAAAACTATTTTCACCACCATCATGATGACGTTGTTCATGCTGGTGTCGCTCTCCGGCATCATCAAGTTTGTTGACCAGCTGAAAAAAGCCGGGCAGGGCAGTTACGACGCACTGGGTGCGGGGATGTATACCCTTCTCAGCATTCCGAAAGATGTGCAGATTTTCTTCCCGATGGCCGCGCTGCTTGGCGCATTGTTAGGTCTGGGAATGCTGGCACAGCGCAGTGAGCTGGTGGTGATGCAGGCGTCGGGTTTCACCCGTATGCAAGTGGCGCTGTCGGTCATGAAAACGGCTATTCCTCTGGTGTTGCTGACCATGGCTATTGGCGAGTGGGTGGCACCGCAGGGCGAGCAGATGGCGCGTAATTACCGTGCACAAGCCATGTACGGCGGCTCACTGATGTCCACTCAGCAGGGCTTGTGGGCTAAAGACGGCAATAATTTTGTCTATATCGAACGCGTGAAGGGCGACGATGAACTGGGGGGCGTGAGTATTTACGCTTTCAACGATAATCGTCGTTTGCAGTCCGTCCGGTATGCGGCGACAGCAAAATTTGATTCTGCAAACAGGGTATGGCGTTTGTCGCAGGTGGATGAATCTAATCTGCAAGATCCTAAGCAAATTACCGGTTCTCAGACGGTATCAGGCACCTGGAAGACCAATCTGACCCCAGACAAATTGGGTGTGGTGGCATTGGATCCAGATGCGTTATCAATAAGTGGCTTACACAATTACGTGAAGTATCTGAAGTCGAGCGGCCAGGATGCGGGGCGCTACCAGCTCAACATGTGGAGCAAAATTTTCCAGCCGATGTCGGTGGCGGTGATGATGCTGATGGCGCTGTCGTTTATCTTCGGGCCGCTGCGTAGCGTGGCAATGGGCGTGCGTGTGGTGACGGGGATCAGCTTTGGTTTCGTCTTTTACGTGCTGGATCAGATCTTCGGTCCGTTGACGCTGGTCTACGGCATTCCGCCGCTGATTGGCGCACTACTTCCAAGCGCTTCGTTCTTCCTGATAAGCCTTTGGTTACTCCTCAGACGCTCTTAGTTTCCTGATTTACTCACTCCCGCATCGCCGGGAGTGAGTCTCCTCACCCGTTTCACTCCGCACTTTTTCACACAACCTTCAACGTCTTGCCTCAAATTTGAGTATGATTGAGCGATGATGTTGTGAAGGGATCCCCTATGAAGCAAATTCGTATGCTGGCGCAGTATTACGTCGATCTGATGATGAAGCTCGGCCTGGTGCGTTTTTCCCTGCTGTTGGCCCTGGCGCTGGTGGTTCTGGCGATTGTGGTCCAGATGGCCGTGACCATGGTGCTGCACGGGCAGGTTGAGAGCATTGACGTTATCCGCTCAATCTTCTTTGGTTTGTTAATCACGCCGTGGGCCGTCTATTTTCTCTCGGTGGTGGTGGAGCAACTGGAGGAATCGCGCCAGCGTCTTTCCCGGCTGGTGCAAAAGCTGGAGGAGATGCGCGATCGCGATCTCAAACTCAACGTACAGTTGAAGGACAACATTGCGCAGTTGAACCAGGAAATTTCAGATCGTGAGAAGGCGGAAGCGGAACGTCAGGCCACGCTTGAGCAACTGAAAATCGAGATGAAAGAGCGTGAAGTGACGCAAATTCAGCTCGAACAGCAATCCTCATTCCTGCGATCTTTCCTTGATGCCTCACCCGATCTCGTTTTCTATCGTAATGAAGATAAAGAATTTTCTGGCTGCAACCGGGCCATGGAGTTGTTGACGGGAAAAAGCGAAAAACAGCTGATTCATCTTAAGCCGCAGGACGTTTACTCCGCAGAGGCTGCGGTAAAAGTGATTGAAACCGACGAGAAAGTGTTCCGTCACAATGTCTCTTTAACTTACGAACAGTGGCTGGATTATCCGGACGGTCGCAAAGCCTGTTTTGAAATCCGCAAAGTCCCATATTACGACCGCGTCGGTAAGCGCCACGGGCTGATGGGCTTTGGCCGCGATATTACCGAGCGTAAGCGCTATCAGGACGCGCTTGAGCGTGCCAGCCGTGACAAGACCACCTTCATCTCCACCATCAGCCATGAATTGCGCACGCCGCTGAATGGCATCGTGGGGCTCAGTCGTATTTTGCTGGATACCGAATTAACCAGCGAACAAGAGAAATATCTCAAAACCATTCATGTTTCTGCGGTGACGCTGGGTAATATTTTCAATGATATTATCGACATGGATAAGATGGAGCGCCGCAAAGTCCAGCTGGATAACCAGCCGGTCGACTTCACCGGTTTCCTGGCCGATCTAGAAAATCTCTCAGGCTTACAGGCTCAGCAAAAAGGGCTGCGTTTTGTGCTTGAGCCAACATTGCCGTTGCCACATAAAGTGGTGACTGACGGGACGCGCTTGCGCCAGATCCTGTGGAATCTTATCAGCAATGCCGTGAAATTTACCCAGCAGGGTGAAGTGGTGGTTCGGATACGTTTTGACCAGGGCGATATGCTGCACTTCGAGGTGCAAGATTCCGGTATCGGTATTCCGCAGGATGAGCACGACAAGATTTTCGCCATGTATTATCAGGTGAAAGACAGCAACGGCGGGAAACCCGCGACGGGAACCGGGATTGGCCTGGCCGTATCGCGCCGCCTGGCAAAAAGCATGGGTGGGGATATCACGGTTTCAAGCCAGCAGGGTAAAGGCTCAACGTTTACGCTGACTGTCCATGCCCCGGCGGTAGCGGAAGAGGTGGAAGACACCTTCGAAAACGACGAATTGCCATTACCTGCGCTGCATGTGTTGCTGGTTGAAGATATTGAATTGAACGTCATTGTTGCCCGTTCGGTGCTGGAAAAACTGGGTAATAGCGTCGATGTGGCGATGACCGGCACCGCCGCGCTGGAGATGTTTACCCCCGGTGAATATGATCTCGTGCTGCTGGATATCCAGCTTCCGGACATGACTGGGCTGGATATCTCGCGCGAGCTGACGCAACGTTATGCCCGCGATGAACTTCCGCCACTGGTCGCGCTGACGGCGAACGTGCTGAAGGACAAAAAAGAGTACCTCGATGCTGGCATGGACGATGTGCTCAGCAAGCCGCTGGCGGTGCCGGCCCTGACTGCCATGATCAAGAAATTCTGGGATACCTGTGATGAAGAGGAGAGCACTATGACGTCAGTTGATAGCGAAAAAGCGCAAACGATTCTGGATATCGCCATGCTTGAACAGTATATCGAGTTGGTGGGTCCGAAGCTGATCACCGATGGTCTGGCCGTATTCGAAAAAATGATGCCAGGCTATTTAAACGTGCTGGAATCGAACCTGACGGCTCGCGATCAGAAAGGTATCGTCGAAGAGGGTCACAAAATTAAAGGTGCCGCCGGGTCGATTGGTTTGCGTCATTTGCAGCAGTTGGGTCAGCAGATCCAGTCTCCCGATTTACCTGCGTGGTCGGATAACGTGGGTGAATGGGTTGAAGAGATGAAGCAGGAATGGCAAAACGATGTTGCCGTGCTGAAAGCGTGGGTGGAAAGTACAAAAAAATGACCCCGGATAAACCGGGGTGCGCGAAATACTGCGCCAACACCAGGGAAATCGTGGCCGCGCCTGATTCTTTGTGTTGTTTTCGCATGGACGCTGCCTTAAGAATGAGGCCGCACGCAGTTAAGATAGCAAATCTTAAATGATTTGTTACATGAATCAGTGAAATGTGTGAAGCATAGCGTTTTAATCAGAATTTTTAATATGCTTCAGACGGTTGGAGAGAAGGAACAGCAAGATGACAAAAGTGGGTGTAGTGCTGAGTGGGTGCGGCGTTTACGACGGTGCAGAGATACACGAATCCGTTTTGACGCTGCTTGCGCTGGCTAAACAGGGCGCAGAAGCCGTTTGCTTTGCGCCGGATAAAAATCAGGTGGATGTGATTAACCATCTGTCTGGTGAACCGATGTCTGAAACGCGTAATGTACTCATCGAAGCCGCCCGTATTGCCCGAGGCAATATCTTGCCGCTCGCGCAGGCAAATGCTGATGAACTGGACGCTCTGATCGTTCCCGGTGGGTTTGGCGCGGCAAAAAATTTGAGCACCTTCGCCAGCCAGGGGAGTGAGTGCCACATCGATAGCGCGTTGCAAGCGTTGGCTCAACGCATGCATGCGTTGGGAAAACCGCTGGGCTTTATGTGCATCGCGCCCGCCATGCTGCCAAAGATTTTTGATTTCCCGTTACGTTTGACCATTGGCACTGATATCGACACGGCGGAAGTGATCGAAGAGATGGGCGGGGAACATGTGCCTTGTCCGGTCGACGATATTGTTGTCGATGAAGACAATAAGATCGTGACCACGCCAGCCTATATGGTGGCGCAAAACATCGCAGAAGCTGCAACCGGTATTGATAAGCTGGTTGACCGTGTGTTGGTTCTGACCCAGTGAGTCAAAAACGTTCTCCTGTCGCATGGGCGAAGCGAATCTTCATTCGCGTGGTGCTGGCGCTGGCCGTTTTCTGGGGCGGCGGCATCGCGTTGTTTAGCATTATGCCCGTGCCCTTTTCGGCGGTGATGGTGGAGCGTCAAGTCAGCGCATGGCTAACCGGCCATTTCGGTTATGTGGCGCATTCCGACTGGGTGAGCATGGACGAGATTTCGCCATGGATGGGGCTGGCGGTGATTGCGGCGGAAGATCAGAAATTCCCGGAACACTGGGGATTTGACGTTTCGGCAATCGAGAAGGCGCTGGCGCATAATGAGCGGAATGAAAAACGCGTACGCGGCGCATCGACTCTTTCACAGCAGACGGCGAAAAATCTGTTTTTGTGGGATGATCGAAGCTGGGTGCGAAAAGGGCTGGAAGCCGGGTTGACGGTCGGGATGGAAACGGTCTGGAGTAAAAAACGCATCCTGACGGTGTACCTGAATATTGCTGAGTTTGGCGACGGGGTGTTTGGTGTCGAAGCCGCAGCACAGCGCTATTTCAATAAGCCCGCCAGTCGTCTGAGTCAGTCAGAGGCGGCGCTGCTGGCCGCCGTATTGCCTAACCCCATTATCTACAAAGCGAATGCGCCATCGGGATACGTCCGTAGTCGCCAGGCGTGGATTATGCGCCAGATGCGTCAGCTTGGTGGGGAAGGGTTTATGACCAGAAATAAACTGTACTGAGTGAATCTCAAGCCCCTTGGATGCATGCAAGGGGCGAAGGGCAAACCGCTAAATCAGTCCTCGTCAAAGCCTGAGTTAAACAGCGCAACGACCGCTTCCAGCGCCTCAACTTCTTGCGGACCGGTGGCTTCGACTTCAATCTGGCGACCTTTGGCGGAATCGAGCATGAGTAGCGCGATAACGCTGTTGGCTTCGGCTTCGGTGCCTTCGTCGTTACGCAACAACACTTCAGCGTCAAAACCCTGCATCAATTCAAACAATTTCATCGCTGGACGGGCGTGCATGCCCAGCTTGTTGGTGATCTCAACGGTATGTTTTACGGTCATGTTTTGCGTTTTTCCAGCGTGCGATGACGAGACTGAACGTTTTTACCGCGTGAGCGGAAATAGTCGGCCAGCTGTTCAGCAATATACACCGAACGATGTTTACCGCCGGTACAACCAATGGCTACGGTCAGGTAGCTGCGGTTGTTGGTTTCCAGCATAGGTAACCATAGCTCAAGGTAGCTTCGCGTCTGGTATATAAAATTGTGAACTTCTGTATGTCTGTCGAGGAATGCTGCGACAGGCTTATCCAGACCGGTCATTGGGCGCAGTTTAGGGTCCCAGTGCGGGTTGGGTAGGAAGCGCACGTCAAACACATAATCCGCATCGATAGGGATCCCGTGTTTGAAGCCAAACGATTCGAATACCATGGTGAGCTCACGCTCACGTTTGCCCAGCAAGCGGGTGCGCAGCATTTCGGCCAGTTCATGAACCGACATCTCGGAGGTGTCGACAATCAAATCGGCACGGGAACGCAGCGGCTCCAGCAAATCGCTCTCTTCGTCGATAGCGCTCTCAAGGGAGAGATTTTTGCTGGAAAGCGGATGCAAACGTCGGGTATCACTGTAGCGACGAATCAGCGTGTTGCGATCGGCATCCAGGAACAGCAATTGCGGAGTGAAGGTTTCTGGCAGGCTGCTCATCGCCTGCTCAAAGACTTCCGGCGATTCCGGCATATTACGGACGTCGATGCTGACGGCAGCTGAAATTTGTCTGTCAGCTAGCGTACGCGCCAGTTCTGGTAGCAGCACGACCGGAAGGTTATCGACGCAATAAAAACCCATATCTTCGAGTGCTCGAAGGGCCACGGATTTCCCCGAGCCCGAACGACCGCTGACGATCATCAGCACCATGTTCCGTTTCTCCTCGCGCCTGCAGATGTGGAGGCCATCTTGTGGTTACGCATCATCCTGATTGCCTTCCGCTTCGGTGATAATTTGATACAGTTCCTCATCACTTTGAGCTGCGCGCAGACGGCGGCAAATTGTTTTATCTGCCAGACGCTTGGCCACAAGCGAAAGCGTATGCAAATGGGTTTTGGTCTGGTCAGCAGGCACCAGCAGAGCGAAAAGCAGATCGACGGGCTGGTTATCGATCGCATCAAAAGCGATCGGCGTTTCCAGTTGGACAAAGACGCCCACGGCGCGCAGTGTGTCCTCCTCCAGCTTGCCATGCGGAATGGCAATACCATTGCCGATACCGGTACTGCCCATTTTTTCACGGGTCAGAATGGCCTCAAACACCACCTGAGGTGGCAGGCTTAACTGTTTTGCGGCCAGTTCACTGATGATTTCCAGAGCGCGCTTTTTGCTCTGGCAGTGAACGCCACTGCGGGTACATTCCTGGTTAAGGACATGACTTAATTGAAGACCGGAATCGTTGTTCATCATAATTTCACCTAAGCGCTAACTGTACAAATGGCCTGTTGTGTATCACAACAGGCCGCCCTGCACCCGTTAACTGCTCGGACAATTAGTGTTGTTTCAGTTTATCTTTATGTTTATTAAGCTGTCGCGCAAGTTTGTCAATCAAGCCGTCGATAGCCGCGTACATGTCTTGCCCTTCCGCACTGGCATGGATTTCGCCCCCGTTTATGTGCAGGGTTGCGTCCGAGATATGAGTCACTTTCTCCACTTTCAACACAATGTAGACCTGATTGATCCTCTCGAAATACTGCTCCAGCTTGGCGAATTTTGTATTCAAAAAGTCGCGTAAAGCCTCAGTGATTTCGACATTGTGTCCTGTGATGTTGAGCTGCATAGTGTCTTCCTTATCGGTTGTGTCAAACCAGTTGTTTACGCTGGTTAGACGGCGGAATGGATAAAGACTCTCGATACTTCGCAACAGTACGACGTGCCACCATGATACCCTGATCGGACAGCATGGTGGTTAACTTACTGTCACTCAGTGGCTTCGCGGGGTTTTCCGCGGCGATCAACTTCTTAACCAGAGCACGAATTGCCGTCGACGAGGCTTCGCCGCCGCCTTCGGTATTCACATGACTGGAGAAGAAATACTTAAGCTCAAAAATACCACGCGGGCTGTGCAGATACTTCTGCGTGGTCACACGCGAAATGGTCGATTCGTGCATCTCAACGGCTTGAGCAATATCTGCCAAAACCATCGGTTTCATAAATTCTTCGCCCTGCTCAAAAAAGCCTTGCTGCTGTTCCACAATGCAGCGACTCACGCGTAGCAGCGTATCATTTCGGCTTTCGAGGCTTTTGATCAGCCATCGCGCTTCCTGAAGATTGCTACGAATATATTGATTGTCGGAGTCGTTCCGCGCACTGGTGCACATGGAAGCATATTGCTGGTTGATTTGCAGGCGGGGAATGCTGTCGGAATTGAGTTCTACGGTCCAGAGACCGTTGTGCTTTCGGACCAGAACGTCAGGAATCACATATTCGGGTTCGCCGGTTTGGATCGATTGCCCCGGCCGGGGATCGAGCGACTGGATCAGATTCACCGCTTCCTTCAGTACATCTTCTTTGAGTCGCGTCACGCGCATCAGGCTGCGGAAATCATGATTCGCCAGCAAATCCAAATGTTCGCTGATAATCAGTCGCGCTTCGTCGAGTCTTGGCGTCTCTTTTGCAAACTGAGAAAGCTGGATCAGCAAACAGTCGCGCAGATCCTTTGCTGCGACGCCGACAGGGTCAAAGCGTTGAATGCGCTTGAGAACGGCTTCGATCTCGTCGAGTTCGATTTCGCTATCACCCATGCTTTCCAGAATTTCGTCCAGGGTCACCGTTAAATACCCGGTGTCATCCACGGCATCGACAATGGAAGTGGCAATCGCGCGATCGGTTTCGGTGAAAGGGGTCAACTCCACCTGCCACATCAGGTAATCCTGTAGCGACTGCGTGGTCTCACCCTGATAAACCGGTAACTCATCATCCTGATAATCAGCGCGCGTTCCGGAAGGGGTTCCAGCGGTGTAAATTTCATCCCAGCTGGCATCTAGCGGTAACTCGTCAGGCATCTCTTTTTGCTCAAGGGCATCTGCCGTATCGAGCGTTTCGGTATCCTGCTTTTCCTGGGTATCTACCTCTTCATGAAGATCGGTTTGCTCCAGCAGTGGATTACTGTCCAGCGCTTGCTGCAGTTCCTGCTGAAGTTCTAACGTTGACAGTTGCAACAGACGGATCGCCTGTTGTAACTGTGGCGTCATCGCCAACTGTTGGCTGAGCCTTAATTGCAAACCTTGCTTCATGTTCAGGGCGTTTTTCTCCGGTCCTGCGTAACTTAACCTCTACCCTATCAGAGTCTGAAGTCTTCCCCAAGGTACACGCGCTTAACATGTTCATCTTCGAGGATTTCGAGTGGCGTGCCGTGAGCAATTAAATGACCCTGGCTGACGATATACGCGCGCTCACAAACGGCCAGCGTTTCACGCACGTTGTGGTCGGTAATCAGCACACCGAGACCGCTGTCGCGCAGATGTTCGATAATGCGTTTAATGTCGATAACGGAGATGGGGTCGACGCCTGCAAATGGTTCATCCAGAAGGATAAATTTCGGATTGGCTGCCAGGGCACGAGCAATTTCTACTCGGCGGCGTTCACCCCCCGAAAGTGCCTGGCCGAGGCTGTCGCGCAGGTGTTCGATATGGAACTCTTCCATCAATTCGTTGGCGCGATCCTGACGCTGCTCAGCGGTCAAATCGTCACGGATTTGCAGGACGGCCATCAGATTGTCGAACACGCTTAGACGGCGGAAAATAGACGCCTCCTGCGGCAGATAGCCAATCCCGCGACGCGCGCGAGCGTGCAGCGGCAGCAGGCTAATGTCTTCATCATCAATGATGATGTTGCCCGCATCGCGCGGAACAATGCCAACCACCATGTAAAAGGTGGTGGTTTTACCTGCACCGTTAGGACCCAACAGGCCAACAATTTCGCCGGAGTTAACGGTCAGACTGACATCTTCCACGACGCGGCGGCCTTTATAGGCTTTGGCGAGGTTTTTTGCAGTTAATGTTGCCATAACGAATTAGTTACTCTTTTTCTGTGCGGGAGCCTGGGTTTTCCCTTTGTCCTGCAGCTGAGACGGAACCAGTACGGTTGTCACGCGCTTACCTTTCTCGCTGGATGCCTGCATTTTCTGCTCTTTCACCAGATAAGTGATCTTATCGCCGGTGATGTTGCTGTCCAACTGCTCTAGATAAGCATTGCCGGTCAGGATGACAAGGTCCTTCGCCAGCTCATAGTGCATGTGCGAGGCGTGGCCTTTAACCGGCTTACCGTTATCCTGCATTTGATAGAACGTTGCCGGATTGCCGTAGCCATCAATAATTTCTTTGCCTTGTTCACCGCCAGGACGGGTGACAACCACTTTATCGGCATTGATTTTGATGGTGCCCTGCGTCATCACGACGTTGCCCGTGAAGGTCACAACGTTCCCCTGCATATCAAGTGACTGAGTGTCAGACTCGATATGAATAGGTTGCTCAGTATCTCCTGTCACCGCAAGGGCAGGGAGACTGGCGGCCAGCAGCGCGCTGGCGATAACAAAATTAAGGCTGAGTTTGTTTATTTTGAATTTCATATGAGGTTCTAACCTTTTCAATCAGCTCGGCGTTTTTGCTGCGTAAGTTCCCGCGCATTCTCAAACCGCTGGAATTAAATGTAGTGCCGTATAACGTCACCAGATCTTGCGACGTCACATCCTGAGTCACCAGGTTGATCTGCGCATTATCTGTCGTAATTTTGCGTAGTTGAGAGTCAGCGGTCAGGGCGTTCACTTCTACGTGACCGTACAGATAAAGCATACGGTCATTTGTCAATTTTGCTCTGTCAGATTTGATCGACCAGGTCGGCACCTTATTGGTGTCAAACGTGGTCATGACCGGCTGAGTAAACCACGAGATACCTTCATCGGAAAAATACTCAACGTGCTGGGCAATTAAGCGATAGTTCAGCGCGCCTTCCGGGCTGTAAACCACCGTGTCGCTGTGATCGCTCTTATAGGTCGGATCGTTAGTGGCGACCACTTCTGCTGGCGCATCGTCATTGTCAGCGAGATTCACGCCAATCAATATCAACACGGCCAGTGAAAGCAGAATGATAACCCAACGTCTGGTTTTACTCATATCGATTGCCCTTTGGCCTCATCAAGCTTGCCCTGTGCCAGCAATAACAAATCGCACACCTCGCGAACGGCACCGCGCCCCCCGTTGATCCGGGTGACATAGTCCGCGCGCGGGATCAGCAGAGGATGTGCATCGGCGACGGCGATACTTAACCCCACTTCAGCCATCACCGGCCAGTCAATCAGGTCGTCCCCGACATAGGCCACATTCTCAGGTGCGATGGCCAGTTTCGCCAGTAAATCTCTGAAAGCGACCATTTTGTCAGACTGGCCCTGATACAGATGGGTGATGCCCAATGTCTCACAGCGATCTTCTACCAGTTTAGCCTTACGCCCGGTGATAATGGCAACTTCTATCCCGGATGTGAGCGCACAACGAATGCCGTAACCGTCGCGCACGTTAAATGCTTTCAGCTCTTCGCCGTTATTGCCCATAAAAATCAAGCCATCGGAAAGAACGCCATCTACATCCAGAATCAGCAGACGAATCTTTTCCGCCTGCGTCATCATTTGCGTGCTTACCGGACCATAACAGGTTGCAAGGGATGCACCCGCATTACTCATTGTCTTATCCTTCATTACACTACGCCTGCGCGCAGAAGATCATGCATATGTACCACACCCAGCAGTTGGTCGCCATCGGCAACCATGACGGCGGTAATATGACGGGACTGCATTAGGTTCAAAACTTCGACTGCCAGCGTGGCGGGACGGACTCTGATGCCGCCTGGCGTCATTACGTCGGCGATACCCAGCGTGCGGACATCAACGCCCATATCAAACACACGGCGTAAATCGCCATCAGTGAAGATCCCTTCGATATTCATCTGGTCGTCGCAAATCACCGTCATGCCGAGATTTTTACGCGTAATTTCCAGCAAGGCGTCGCGCAGCGGGGCATCTTTACTGACGCGAGGGATCTCTGCGCCCGTATGCATAATATCATTTACCCGCAGCAGTAGCTTACGTCCCAGCGCACCGCCAGGATGAGAGAGCGCGAAATCTTCTGGCGTGAAGCCTCGTGCTTCAAGAAGCGCAACGGCGAGGGCATCTCCCATCACCAGCGCAGCGGTCGTGCTGGAGGTCGGCGCAAGGCCGAGTGGGCAAGCTTCTTTCGGCACTTTCACGCATAAATGAACATCGGCCGCGCGCGCCATCGTGCTTTCTGGTCGGCTGGTCATGCAAATGAGCGGGACGTGGAGTCGTTTCAGCACGGGAATCAGCGCCAGAATCTCGTTGGACTCACCCGAATTCGACAGGGCGATAACGATGTCCTGCGGCGTCACCATTCCGAGATCGCCATGAGCGGCTTCACCGGGATGAACGAAGAATGAGGATGTTCCGGTACTGGCGAACGTCGCGGCCATTTTGCGCCCAATATGACCCGATTTGCCCATGCCCATCACCACGACTTTGCCCGCGCAGGAGAATATTTTCTCGCACGCAAGGCTGAAATCCTGATTAATGTATTGATCTAACTGCGCCAGACCTTCACGTTCAATCTCCAGAACTTCTTTGCCTGCTTTTTGAAAGTCAAAACCCGGTTGCAATTCTATTTGCGACATAATGCGTTCCGTTTACCCAGAGAGAAGAGGCGACAGCCAGTACAGCATCGCCATCCATACGATAAAACCACCCGTCAGCAAAGCACCCGCGCCTTTGCCAATTTGTTGTTTACGTCGCCAGCACAGCAGGGCGAAAATGATACTGACAATGAGCATCACCCCGTAATCGCGCGAGAAGGCCAGCGGATTAAATGCCCCTGGCGCAATCAGCGCCGGTAAACCCATCACGATAGCGATGTTAAAGATATTGGAGCCAATGATATTGCCAATCGCCATATCACCTTCGCCTTTACGTGCGCCGGCAACGGCGGTAGCCAGTTCTGGCAAACTGGTGCCAATCGCAATCACAGTCAGGCCGATAGTGAGCTCACTGATGGCGTAGAAATTGGCCAGTACGGTGGCATTGTCAACGACCATACGCGTGGCCATTGGCATGATAATCAGCGCGATGCCCAGCCACAGCAGGGCGACGGGCAGGGTGCCTTCGCGAGGCAGTTCCGCAACTTGCTCACGCGTCAGGCTGTCATTTCCCTGCTTTTCCGCCAGACGCGCAATTTTAACGATATACAGCAGCCAGATGACCGCCAGCGCAATGAGCAGGATGCCGTCATCCAGCGTGAGTTGCCCGTCATAAAGCACGTAACCTGCCAGCAGGCTGACAATTAACATTAGCGGCAATTCGCGGCGCAGAACATCAGAATGCACGCGAAATGGATGCATCAGCGCGGCGAGGCCGAGGATCAATAATATATTGACGATGTTAGAGCCAATTGCCGTCCCAATCGCGAGGTCAACCTGACCATGAAGAGACGCTGAAGCAGAGACGATAATTTCTGGAAGCGATGTTCCGACACTCACCACGGTCATCCCGATGATAAGGGGCGGTATGCCAAAAAGCCGACACAGGATGGATGCTGCAAAAACCAGGCGGTCAGCACTGTAGACCACTAACAGTAAACCGATTATTAACAGTGCCGTTGCTAAAAGCATCAAAAATCCTTTATTCAGGTATACTCGCCGGTCCACTGAGAATGAATCTCTGGCGCCGCATGCAGTCTGTAGACGTAACGATTCTCTAATTTTGACTTTATGCGTCGGAAAAGTAAAACAAATGCCAGCTTTCGCTAACCTGTACAGGCAATATTCTGCAAAAATGTCGGGTTTAAGGCTGAATTAAGCGCCATGCTTAACCTCAAAGGGAAAGAAAGGAATTTTAAATGAGCCAAACAATGGCGAATTTAGTCGATGTCCGTGACGTCAGCTTCTCCCGCGGCAACCGATTGATCTTCGAAGACATTACATTGACGGTGCCGCGTGGCAAGATCACTGCGATCATGGGACCATCCGGCATCGGCAAAACAACGCTGCTGCGTCTGATCGGTGGACAGATCCCGCCAGACAGCGGCGAAATTCTTTTTGACGGCGAAAATGTGCCTGAGATGTCGCGAACGCGCCTCTACACCGTGCGTAAGCGCATGAGTATGTTGTTTCAGTCGGGTGCGTTATTCACCGATATGAACGTCTTTGATAACGTGGCGTATCCGCTGCGTGAACATACGCATTTGTCCCCTGAACTACTGAAAACGACGGTCATGATGAAGCTTGAAGCGGTGGGGCTGCGTGGCGCTGCCAAGCTGATGCCTTCTGAGCTGTCTGGCGGAATGGCGCGGCGTGCGGCGCTGGCGCGTGCTATCGCGCTGGAACCCGATTTGATCATGTTCGACGAACCTTTCGTCGGCCAGGACCCTATTACCATGGGCGTGCTGGTTAAGCTGATTTCAGAACTTAACAGTGCACTCGGCGTCACCTGCGTTGTGGTCTCTCATGATGTCCCCGAAGTGCTGAGCATTGCGGATTACGCTTACATTGTGGCGGATAAAAAAATTGTGGCGCACGGGGGGGCTCAAGAATTGCAGAATAACTGCGATCCACGGGTTCGACAGTTCCTGGACGGTATTGCGGATGGCCCTGTGCCGTTCCGCTATCCCGCGTGTGATTATCATCAAGATTTATTGGGAATAGGGAGTTAAGCCACTGATGCTGTTAAATGCGTTGGCCGCTCTGGGACACCGTGGCATAAAAACCATCAGGACGTTCGGGCGTGCCGGGTTGATGTTGTTCAATGCGCTGGTAGGCAAGCCGGAATTTCGCAAGCATGCGCCATTGCTGGTACGCCAGCTCTATAATGTCGGCGTACTGTCGATGCTCATTATTATCGTGTCCGGTTTGTTTATCGGTATGGTTCTTGGGCTGCAAGGCTACCTTGTTCTAACGACGTACAGCGCTGAAACCAGCCTCGGTATGCTGGTGGCTCTTTCTCTGTTGCGCGAACTTGGACCGGTTGTTGCGGCGCTGCTTTTTGCCGGACGCGCGGGTTCTGCGTTAACTGCAGAAATTGGTTTGATGCGCGCAACGGAACAGCTTTCCAGCATGGAAATGATGGCGGTTGATCCTCTGCGTCGTGTTATCTCTCCGCGTTTTTGGGCGGGTGTGATCTCGCTACCTCTGCTGACTATTCTGTTTGTGGCCGTCGGAATTTGGGGCGGTTCGCTGGTGGGCGTGCAGTGGAAAGGCATTGACGCGGGCTTCTTCTGGTCCGCGATGCAGGATGCGGTTGATCTGCGTATGGATCTCGTGAACTGCCTGATTAAAAGCGTGGTCTTTGCGTTCACGGTTACCTGGATTGCGTTGTTCAATGGTTACGATGCGATACCGACCTCTGAAGGGATTAGTCGCGCGACAACGCGCACTGTAGTTCATTCGTCGCTGGCCGTACTGGGTCTGGATTTTGTGCTCACCGCACTGATGTTTGGGAATTGAGTTCATGCAAACAAGAAAAAGTGAAATTTGGGTAGGTGTGTTTCTTGTGCTGGCGCTGTTGGCTGCACTGTTTATTTGCCTCCGCGCGGCGGACATCACCTCAATTCGGACTGAACCCACTTATCGTCTCTATGCGACATTCGATAATATCGGGGGCCTGAAGGCGCGTTCACCGGTTCGTATCGGCGGCGTTGTGATTGGCCGAGTAGCGGACATTACTCTCGATGAAAAAACCTATCTGCCGCGGGTAGAAATGGAGATCGAAGAGCGCTACAACCACATTCCGGACACCAGCTCGCTCTCCATCCGTACTTCCGGTCTGTTGGGTGAACAATATCTGGCGTTAAACGTCGGCTTTGAAGACCCAGAACTGGGAACGTCTATCCTTAAAGATGGCGGCGTAATCCAGGATACCAAATCTGCGATGGTGCTCGAAGACATGATTGGTCAGTTCCTTTACAGCAACAAAGGGGACGCCAAAACCACTGACGATGCCTCTGCAAAGAGCGAAGGCCAAACTGATGTTGCTCCGACCCCTGGCGCAACCCATTCATCTCAGGAGAAGTAATTGATGATTAAACGACTATTGATGGTTGCCATGCTGGTGATTGCCCCACTGAGTGCCGCCTATGCAGCGGATCAGGCCAATCCTTATAAACAGATGGACGAAGCGGCGAAGAAGACGTTTGACCGCCTCAAAAATGAGCAATCAAAAATTCGTTCCAATCCGGATTATCTCCGTGATGTGGTTGATCAAGAGCTGTTGCCCTACGTGCAGGTGAAATATGCGGGTGCGTTAGTTCTGGGCCGTTATTACAAAGATGCCACGCCTGCGCAGCGTGATGCTTACTTTGCGGCATTCCGTGAATACCTGAAGCAGGCTTATGGTCAGGCGCTGGCGATGTATCATGGCCAGACCTATCAGATTGCTCCAGAGCAACCGCTGGGCGATGCGACCATTGTGCCTATTCGCGTTACCATCATCGATCCAAACGGCCGTCCCCCGGTGCGCCTGGACTTCCAGTGGCGTAAAAATACGCAAACTGGAAACTGGCAGGCTTACGACATGATTGCTGAAGGCGTGAGCATGATTACGACTAAGCAAAACGAGTGGAGCGATTTGCTGCGCACCAAAGGCATCGATGGTCTTACCGAACAGTTGAAATCTATCTCCAGCCAGAAAATTTCGTTGGACGAGAGAAAGTAATGACGCAGCCATTAAGCTGGACGCGTGAAAGTGACACATTATTCTTGTCAGGCGAGCTTGATCAGGACCTGCTGATTCCGTTATGGGATTCGCGTGAATTCGCTATGCAAGGCGTCACGCTGATTGATTTGCATAGCGTAACGCGTGTGGACACCGCGGGCGTTGCACTGTTAGTGCATCTCGTGGCTGAAGGCAAAAAACAGGGTGCAGCGGTGAAACTGGCGGGTGTCAGCGAAAACGTTCTCACCCTGGCAAAACTTTATAATTTGCCCGAAGACGTATTACCTCGCTAATTTTTTCAGTGCGTTACTTCTTAAAGCCTCGACTGTTTCACGGTCGGGGCTTTTTGCTTGTTTAAGACTGCGTCACTTTGCTCTAAGATGTTGGGCTTGTTTTCACTAAAGATGATTTAGAACCCATGGAAAATCATGAAATCCAGTCGGTGCTGATGAACGCACTCTCCCTTCAGGAAGTCCACGTCACCGGCGATGGCAGTCACTTTCAGGTTATTACTGTGGGTGAGATATTCGACGGCATGAGCCGTGTGAAGAAACAGCAGGCTGTCTACGCGCCGCTGATGGAATACATTGCGGATAACCGCATCCACGCCCTGTCGATCAAAGCTTATACCCCGCAAGAGTGGGAACGCGATCGCAAACTAAACGGTTTTTGAGCTGAGGGTGGTTTGCCCGCAGCACGGTTGAATTCATAAGAGAGCACAATCATGGATAAATTTCGTGTACAGGGGCCTACGCGTCTCCAGGGCGAAGTCACAATTTCCGGCGCGAAAAACGCCGCGCTGCCGATTCTGTTTGCCGCACTGCTTGCGGAAGAGCCGGTAGAAATTCAGAACGTACCGAAGCTGAAAGACATCGACACCACGATGAAGCTGCTCACCCAGTTGGGCACAAAAGTGGAACGTAATGGTTCGGTTTGGATTGATGCCAGCAAGGTGAATAACTTTTCTGCCCCGTACGATCTGGTGAAAACCATGCGTGCGTCTATCTGGGCGCTTGGCCCGCTGGTGGCGCGTTTTGGCCAGGGTCAGGTTTCTCTGCCGGGCGGCTGTGCGATTGGCGCGCGTCCAGTTGATTTACATATCTTCGGTCTTGAAAAGCTGGGTGCAGATATCAAGCTCGAAGAAGGCTACGTTAAAGCCTCCGTCAATGGCCGTCTGAAAGGCGCGCACATTGTGATGGATAAAGTCAGCGTCGGCGCGACGGTCACCATCATGTCAGCGGCGACGCTGGCGGAAGGCACAACCGTTATCGAAAACGCGGCTCGCGAACCGGAAATTGTTGATACAGCGAATTTCCTCGTCGCACTCGGCGCGAAGATTACCGGGCAGGGCACTGACCGCATCACCATCGAAGGTGTTGAGCGTCTGGGCGGCGGCGTATACCGCGTGTTACCCGACCGTATCGAAACAGGCACCTTCCTGGTTGCTGCGGCGATTTCTGGCGGTAAAATTCTGTGTCGCAATGCGCAGCCAGACACCCTGGATGCCGTATTAGCGAAACTGCGCGATGCCGGTGCAGACATTGAAACCGGTGAAGATTGGATTAGTTTGGACATGCACGGTAAGCGCCCTAAAGCGGTTAACGTACGCACGGCTCCGCATCCGGCGTTCCCAACCGATATGCAGGCACAGTTTACGCTGCTGAACCTGGTGGCTGAAGGGACAGGCTTTATCACTGAAACCATCTTCGAAAACCGCTTTATGCACGTACCTGAACTCATTCGTATGGGTGGGCGCGCAGAAATTGAAAGCAACACCGTGATTTGTCATGGCGTAGAAACGCTGTCTGGTGCTCAGGTGATGGCAACGGATTTACGTGCTTCTGCGAGCCTGGTGCTGGCGGGTTGCATTGCCGAAGGCACAACGATTGTGGACCGCATTTACCACATCGATCGTGGTTATGAGTGTATTGAGGACAAACTGCGCGCTCTGGGTGCAAACATCGAGCGTGTAAAGGGCGAGTAATCGTTCCGGCAGCCCCCTGCCAAATGGCCGGGGGGTTGCTGTTCTTTTCTCCTGCAAGTCTCTCGCAAGCGTCAGTCCTCGTGCTCGTTTTCCTGCTTTTTCTGACGCATCATTCGCGTTCTGTCTATAAATTCATGGGTAATCGGGTCGTGGTAACGCGAAGGCCAGATAATCCAGGGCTGTGTTTCCAGCGCCGTCGCAATAATCAATTCTCCTTTCGGCCAAGGGCGAGTCAACGCATTGGCAAGCGTTGAAGAGCTAAGCCCGCTGCGCCTTGATTCCGCTGCAAGTGAGGTCCCTTTTTTGCGCAGTGCGGCAATAATGTCGGCCGAATGCCAGTCAATAAACTTCTTTTCCATATGCTGTCCTTAGAGTGAAATGCGTCCACGTCATTCAGGTGAATTGACGTGAGTTACTATACCTTCTTAGACGGGCTGTTCTAAAAAGTTCGCATAACTGGAGGCAATATTCGGAATATGACAGGGCTTTATTCATGCAGCCTGTAAGCTGATGAATTAACGCGAATGAAGAGCTTATTGGAATTTATTGGAGTCTCCCCAGCAGGGGCGCGAGGAGACGTTGAGCTTTTAACGATCGCGCTGAACGGCGATGTGGGCAAGGCCAATTAACGCATCGCGCCATGGGCTGTCTGGAATAACCTGAATGGCGGTAATCGCTTTATCCGCTTCTTCTTCAGCCCGCTGGCGTGTCCATTCAAGCGATCCGCAGATCGCCATTGTTTCCAGTACAGGTTCCAGAAGATGTCGACCATTTCCTTGCTCGATCGCTTCACGAATCAATTTCGCTTGTTCCGGTGATCCGTTGCGCATTGCATGCAGCAGGGGCAGGGTAGGTTTACCTTCGTTTAGGTCATCGCCCACGTTTTTGCCCAGGGTTTCACCATCCGCACTGTAATCCAGTAAATCGTCGATCAGCTGGAATGCGGTGCCAAGGTAGCGGCCATAGTCCTGCAAGCCACGCTCTTGCGCTTCAGTACAGCCTGCAAGAATGCCGGAGCACTGCGCTGCGGCCTCAAACAGACGCGCCGTTTTGCTGTAAATCACACGCATGTAGTTTTCTTCGGTGATGTCCGGATCGTTGACGTTCATCAACTGCAGCACTTCACCTTCGGCGATGACGTTTACGGCCTCTGACATGACTTCCAGCACCTTTAACGAACCAAGGCTCGTCATCATCTGGAATGCGCGGGTATAGATAAAATCACCCACGAGAACGCTCGCTGCGTTGCCAAATGCGGCATTTGCGGTCGCTTTTCCGCGACGCATATCGGATTCATCCACCACATCATCATGAAGAAGAGTCGCGGTGTGGATAAATTCGATGAGTGCCGCAATATTGACGTGCGCATCTCCCTGATATCCAACGGCTCTGGCAGCCAGAATGGCGATCATTGGGCGAATGCGTTTACCGCCGCCACTGACGATGTAATAACCCAACTGATTGATGAGCTGAACATCAGAGTTGAGTTGCTCCAGGATTACTGCATTCACACCCGCCATATCTTGCGCGGTTAACTCGTTGATTTTATCTAAATTCATCGCAAAAGCCGGGCTTCTTATCCTGTTTACCACATATCAAATGGGCTAACGTAGGGTTTTGGTTTATCAAATAGTATGCCTGATTGTACTGAAAAAACGGCTCAGATAAACGTTACCGTACGTGTTGTGTTTTTTTTCTTCATGTATTGATGGTAGCACTTGTCAAAGGCTCGCGTTTTGCGTAATATTCGCGCCCTATTGTGAATATTTATAGCGCACTCTGAATCACACGAGGATGTGCGCGGAAGCGGAGTTCTATATGTACGCGGTTTTCCAAAGTGGTGGTAAACAACACCGAGTAAGCGAAGGTCAGACCGTTCGCCTGGAAAAGCTGGACATCGCAACTGGCGAAGCTGTTGAGTTCGCTGAAGTTCTGATGATCGCAAACGGTGAAGAAGTCAAAATCGGCGTTCCTTTCGTTGATGGCGGCGTTATCAAAGCTGAAGTTGTTGCTCATGGTCGTGGCGAGAAAGTTAAAATCGTTAAGTTTCGTCGTCGTAAACACTACCGTAAGCAGCAGGGCCACCGTCAGTGGTTCACTGATGTGAAAATTACTGGCATCAGCGCCTAAGACCTGAGGAGAGATTTAAATGGCACATAAAAAGGCTGGCGGCTCAACTCGTAACGGTCGCGACTCAGAAGCTAAACGTCTTGGCGTTAAGCGTTTCGGTGGCGAAACCGTTCTGGCGGGTAGCATCATCGTTCGTCAACGTGGCACCAAATTCCACGCTGGTAACAACGTAGGTTGCGGTCGTGACCACACTCTGTTTGCTAAAGCAGACGGTAAAGTGAAATTTGAAGTTAAAGGCCCGAACAACCGTAAATACATCAGCATCGTTGCTGAGTAAGTTTTTCGTGGTCCGGTAACGGATTAAAGCCCCGCAACGTGTTGCGGGGCTTTTTACATTGAAAACCCGGAAAAATTTTCTGCAGGAAAAACGGGCATGAAACAGCAGGCAGGCATCGGTATTCTTTTGGCACTCACTACGGCGGTGTGCTGGGGAGCGTTGCCCATTGCCATGAAGCAGGTTCTGGAAGTCATGGAACCGCCTACGGTAGTGTTTTATCGCTTTTTAATGGCCAGTATTGGCCTTGGCGCGATTCTGGCGATAAAAGGAAAACTTCCACCGCTGCGGATTTTTCGTAAACCGCGTTGGCTGATTCTCCTGGCTATCGCAACGGCTGGCCTGTTCGGTAACTTCATTCTGTTCAGTTCTTCTCTGCAATATTTAAGCCCCACCGCATCACAGGTCATCGGTCAGCTTTCACCTGTGGGCATGATGGTTGCCAGCGTCTTTATCCTCAAGGAGAAGATGCGTGTCACGCAGATAGTGGGTGCAAGTATGTTGTTATGCGGTCTGGTGATGTTTTTCAACACCAGCCTGATCGAGATTTTTACCCGCCTGACGGATTACACCTGGGGTGTGATTTTCGGTGTTGGGGCAGCAACGGTCTGGGTGACCTATGGCGTCGCGCAAAAGGTGTTATTGCGCAGGCTCGGCTCACCGCAGATTCTCTTTTTATTGTACACTTTGTGTACAATAGCATTATTGCCGTTAGCAAAACCGGGTGTTATTACCCAGCTCAGCGACTGGCAACTGGCGTGTCTCATTTTTTGTGGGCTTAACACGCTGGTCGGTTATGGCGCGCTGGCCGAAGCGATGGCGCGCTGGCAAGCAGCCCAAGTGAGTGCATTAATTACGCTCACGCCGCTGTTTACGCTGTTATTTTCAGATTTATTATCAATGGCCTGGCCCGATTTCTTCGTCAAACCGATGTTAAACCTCTTGGGATATCTCGGTGCGTTTGTCGTGGTTGCGGGCGCGATGTATTCCGCCATTGGTCATCGTCTTTGGGGACGTTGGCGCAAAAATGAAGCGGTTGTAGTTGTCCCCCGCTCAGGCGAATGATTTACGGAGAGTAAAATGAAGTTTGTTGATGAAGCAACGATCTTGGTTGTTGCAGGTGATGGCGGTAATGGTTGCGTAAGCTTCCGCCGTGAAAAATATATTCCTCGTGGTGGTCCTGACGGCGGTGATGGCGGTGATGGCGGTGATGTGTGGTTAGAGGCGGATGAAAACCTCAACACGCTGATCGACTACCGTTTCGAAAAATCTTTCCGCGCCGAACGTGGTCAGAACGGCCAGAGCCGTGACTGTACCGGTAAGCGTGGCAAAGACGTAACCGTTAAAGTACCGGTCGGTACGCGTGTGATCGACCAGGGTACTGGCGAGACGTTGGGCGATATGACCAAGCATGGTCAGCGCTTGATGGTGGGTAAAGGCGGTTGGCATGGTCTGGGTAACAGCCGTTTTAAATCTTCTGTTAACCGTTCTCCGCGTCAGAAAACGATGGGTACGCCTGGCGATAAACGCGATCTGCAGCTTGAGCTGATGCTGCTGGCAGACGTGGGCATGCTGGGGATGCCAAACGCGGGTAAATCGACCTTTATCCGTTCTGTTTCTGCTGCGAAACCTAAAGTCGCGGATTATCCATTTACCACGCTGGTACCAAGCCTGGGCGTTGTCCGTATGGATAACGAAAAGAGCTTCGTAGTTGCTGATATTCCAGGTCTGATAGAAGGTGCTGCTGAAGGCGCTGGTCTGGGTATTCGCTTCCTGAAACACCTTGAGCGCTGTCGTGTTCTGTTGCACCTCATCGATATCGATCCTATCGACGGTTCAGATCCGGTTGAAAATGCCCGTATCATCGTTGGCGAACTGGAAAAGTACAGCGATAAGCTGGCCGCTAAACCGCGTTGGCTGGTCTTCAACAAGATCGACCTGATGGATAAAGCGGAAGCTGAAGCCAAAGCGAAAGCCATTGCTGAAGCGATGGGCTGGGAAGATAAGTACTATCTGATTTCAGCGGCAAGCCAGATGGGTGTCAAAGATCTTTGCTGGGATGTGATGACCTTCATCATCGAGAACCCAATTACTCAGGCAGAAGAAGCGAAGCAGCCAGAGAAAGTTGAGTTTATGTGGGATGACTATCACCGCCAGCAGCTTGAAGAACAAGAAGTTGAAGTCGAAGATGACGAAGAGTGGGATGAGGATTGGGACGAAGACGACGAAGAAGGTGTCGAATTCATCTACAAACGTTAATTCCATGAAAGGCCCCCTGTTGAAGGGGGCTTTTTTTTAACGCATTTTAGCTCAACGTCGACGGTAGCCAGCAACTGGCGATTAATCCGCCCTCAGGCGCATTCTCGAGCCGTAAATGGCCACGGTGAAGCTGCACGATGCGCTGAACAATACTCAGCCCCAGACCACTCCCGCCATAGCGTTGATCGAGTCGACGGAAAGGTTCGGTAATTGAATGCCTATGCGCTTCATCAATTCCCGGCCCATTATCGATAACGCTCACTTGTGTCCCGCCTTCATGTTCAACCAGTGCGATTTTGATAGTGGTGCCAGGTGGACTGTATCGAGCGGCGTTTTCCAATAAGTTCCGCAGCATCAGGCGCAGCAATATGGCATCACCCTGTACCGTTAGCTCGCTTTGCGCGGGCCAAATCACCGGATGATCTTTGAATTCATGCTCCAGCTTTAACGGGGCAATAATATGTTTTGTCCAACTGACGGTATTGTAATGACCACTCGCCATGGCTTGTCCCGCCCGTGCCAGCATCAAAAGCTGTTCAACCGTATGCATGAGCTGATCGATACGATCAATAAGCGTGGATGCCTGTGGAGTGCCTGATTGCGCCATGAGTTCAAGATGGAGCCTAATCCCGGCCAGCGGCGTTCGCAGCTCATGAGCGGCATCAGCGGTAAATAGACGCTCTTGCTTAATAGTGTGGTCCAGGCGAGCCAGCAGTTGGTTCAGAGACGTCGTGACGGCACCAATCTCTTCCATATCGGAAAATTCAGGAAGAGGCGAGAGATTATCTGCAGAACGATTCGCCAGGCTAATACGCAGCTTGTTGAGGGGGCGCGTTATCCAGGTAATCGCCCAGAAAGAGAAAAACAGTGTGAAACCGACCATCACCAGCGAAGGTACGAGAAGCGACGCAATAGCTTCGCGGATTTCCTTTTCAACATGCTGGTTACGCGCTTTGGCTGAGAGGGTTTCGCTCACCAGGAAGCTAATTTGCTCTCGGCTTTCATGCCAAAGCCAAATCACGCTGATGAGCTGGAAAAATAACAGAATGACCGCCAGCAAAACCATCAAGCGCCGACGCATGCTGTTCATTTTTGGCTCTCAAGACGATAGCCGACGCCACGGACGGTTTTGATCCGATCTTTGCCGAGTTTACGTCGCAGGTTATGGATGTGAACTTCGAGTGTGTTCGAGCCCGGATCGTCTTGCCAACTGTAAATATCCTGCTGCAGCGTTTCGCGGTGCACGGTTTGCCCCGACCGCATAATCAGACGCGTGAGCAGAGCAAACTCTTTTGGCGTGACTTCGACGGGGTGAGAATCGCACAGAACCTGCTGGGTTTGCAGATTCAGGGTGAGGTCGCCGTCGACTACCTGATTATCGCTGTGGCCCTGATAGCGGCGAATCAGCGCGCGTGCTCGAGCCTGTAACTCAGCAAGCGCAAAGGGTTTGACCAGATAATCATCTGCGCCTGAATCAAGTCCATGAATTCTGTCTTCAATGGCGTCGCGAGCAGTCAGGATGAGAACCGGATTATCAACGCCGCGACGACGCCACTGGCTCAGCAGCGTCGCACCGTCTTTGTCAGGGAGGCCCAGATCGAGGATAACAAGGCTGTACTCACCGCTTTGAATCAGCGAGTCAGCCTCTGCGGCGGTAGCCGCACAGTCCAGCGCATAGCCTTCGTTGGCAAGCCCCAGAGCCAGCCCTTCCTGTAAGAGAAGATCGTCTTCAACAATGAGTAATTTCATCGCTAGTTATTCTGATAAATGTCCTTGTAAAGCCTGCTTTCGAAACGGACCAGAGGAATGCGACGATTACGCTGGTCACCCGGTTCGACGGCATAGCCGGAGAGATACTGTACAAACGCCATACGCTGCCCGCTGGCCGTGGTAATAAAGCCAGCCAGGTTATACACACCCTGCAGCGAGCCGGTTTTAGCGGAGACTTTACCATCGACGCCCGCGGCGTGAAGGCCTGCGCGATACTGCAGAGATCCATCGTAGCCCGCCAACGGCAGCATCGAAATAAAGTTTAGCTCAGTGTCATGCTGGGCAATGTACTGAAGAACTTGCATCATTGTTGCTGGAGAGATCAAGTTATGCCGTGAAAGGCCAGAGCCATCAACAGCGATAGTATTCCCAAGATCGATTCCCGCCTGCTGGCGCAAAATCTGACGAACAGCATCTGAACCTGCGCGCCAGGTTCCTGGAACGCCAAAACGCGCATGCCCGATCATGCGGAATACGGTATCGGCAATCATGTTGTCTGATTTTTTCAGCATAATCTTAAGCAAGTCGTGCAGTGGAGCGGATTGCTTGCTGGCAATCACCGTACCGGCTTCACTCGGTTGCGTCTGACGTAACAATGTACCTGAATAGGTGATATTAGCCTGTTTAAGCTCATCTTTCAGAATCGCACCTGCATAACTTGCGCCATCCTGGATAGCGAAAGCCAACGGCAGGGGGTCAGCGCGTTGCGTCAGGCAGCCCGTCAACGTAAAGCGATTGAGATCGCCGGGAACGACATCCAGTTCACAATATTGCGCATCCGGTGAGCCTTTCGCCAGGGTTCTGACCTGGCTGAACATGGTCACTGGGTAATAAGAGGCCACGCGGATAAAAGCTAAATCGTCGGGTTTTGGTGCGCTGTAGAGCGAAACCGAGAAGCAGTTGCGGTCAACAATAGCGGCAGCTGGGGGCGCGCTAAAACATTGCGTCATGTCATTCCATGGCCAGCCGGGCGCTTTATCGTGGCTCGCGAAAATAGACGTGTCGATCAGCACATTGCCCTCGATTTTTTGGATGCCGGACTTTTTCAGAACGGCGACCATATTGCGGATATCCTGACGTTTAAACGTCGGATCGCCGCCAAATCGGGCAATCAAGTCACCTTTCAGAACGCCGCTCTCCACATTCCCTTTGGTCTCAAGCGTCGTGGTGAAACGGAAGTTTGGTCCGAGTTGCAACAGCGCAGCCAGCGCCGTAATCACTTTCTGCGTACTGGCGGGCAGGGCCATTTGCTGGCTGTGATAATCAATCTCCGGCGCCTGGGCACCCACTTTTTGCACCATGAGCGCAAGGTTAGCGCCAGCAGGGAGTTGATTGATGTATTCATCAACATTCGCTGCGTTTGCAGTGAATGCCATACTGGTAGTCAATCCGATGATAAATCTGGAAAATCGCATAATCTCGCGCTAACAACCCGTAAACAAACCGCCATACTACGGTGCAACGCCCTGTAAAGTAAACGATGACCCATAGTGAACTTCGCGGTAAAATACGTATCAAATTGAAAAATTGCTGCTGACCTGGAACTTTGCTTCCGGGTCAGTTTTCTTTTGCTCCTGACCTGAGACAGGCATTGAAGTCTGCGAGGCCGGTAGTCGGGGTGAGTCACTCCCAACAGGAATGTTTAAGAGGTATAACAAATGCAAGCTATTCCGATGACCCTACGTGGTGCAGAAAAACTGCGCGAAGAACTGGATTTCCTGAAATCGGTTCGCCGTCCTGAGATCATTTCCGCCATTGCAGATGCGCGTGAGCATGGTGATCTGAAAGAGAACGCTGAATATCACGCTGCGCGTGAGCAGCAGGGCTTTTGCGAAGGGCGCATTAAAGATATCGAGGCTAAGCTGTCTAATGCGCAGGTTATCGATATCACCAAAATCCCAAATACGGGCCGCGTGATCTTTGGCGCTTCGGTAAAAGTGCTGAACCTGGACAATGACGAAGAACAGACTTATCGCATCGTGGGTGATGACGAAGCAGACTTTAAACAGAATTTAATCTCTGTAAACTCACCCATTGCGCGTGGTCTGATTGGCAAGGAAGAAGAGGATGTTGTTGTTATCCGTACGCCTGGCGGTGAAGTGGAATTCGAAATTATTAAGGTCGAATACCTCTGATTCGCATCTCAGCGCAGATGTTGATACATTGTAAAGAAAGGAAAAAGGCCGCATAGCGGCCTTTTATCAACTGTCGGAGCATGGCATTTTGCTCACCTACTCATGGAAATCCCTCGTTTTACACAGAAAATGTGTTCGATTCGGGATATTCTTAGCGTGGTAGCGAGATTTTACGCTCTTTAGTCGGGCGATAGAGCACCAGCGTTTTACCGATAACCTGTACATTACAGGCACCGGTTTCACGCACGATTGCTTCCACGATTAAGGTTTTAGAGTCTCTGTCTTCAGAGGCGATTTTCACCTTGATTAACTCGTGGTGCTCAAGCGCTAGTTCGATCTCGGCAAGCACCCCTTCGGTCAAACCATTGTTGCCAAGCATGACTACAGGCTTGAGTGGATGTGCCAGACCTTTAAGGTGCTGTTTTTGTTTAGTACTCAGATTCATCGTATATTTTTGCTTACGTTGGGATTGAAAACGGTTCATTCTACCGCCATCTCCCTTATATCGCCAAATAGCTGCGTAGAAATTTACGTCACAGGCAAATTACGATGAACCAGGACGGAAAGTGAAATGACAGGTAAAAAGCGTTCTGCCAGCTCCAGCCGCTGGCTCCAGGAACACTTTAGCGATAAATATGTTCTACAGGCGCAGAAAAAGGGATTGCGTTCCCGCGCCTGGTTTAAACTTGATGAAATACAGCAAAGTGACAAACTCTTTAAACCGGGAATGACGATTGTTGATCTCGGTGCTGCACCCGGTGGATGGTCTCAGTATGCGGTTACGCAGATTGGTGGCCAGGGTCGAATCATCGCTTGCGATCTTTTACCAATGGATCCAATCGTCGGTGTTGACTTCCTTCAGGGCGATTTTCGTGATGAATTAGTGCTTAAAGCGCTGCTTGAACGAGTCGGTGACAGTAAGGTTCAAGTTGTCATGTCGGATATGGCGCCAAATATGTGCGGAACACCAGCGGTGGATATCCCCCGTTCCATGTATCTGGTTGAACTGGCGTTAGAAATGTCTCGTGATGTTCTAGCACCTGGTGGTAGTTTTGTAGTGAAGGTGTTCCAGGGCGAAGGTTTCGAGGAGTATCTTAAGGAAATTCGCTCCCTGTTTGCGAAGGTGAAAGTTCGTAAGCCGGACTCTTCCCGTGCTCGTTCACGAGAAGTGTATATTGTAGCGACAGGACGTAAATGATAACCGGTTGATTTCAAACGTGAGTTTGAGAAAAGCCAGGTGCAGACTATCCTGACGCTGTTTTTAACACAGTTGTAATATGAGGTTCATCCCTTGAGTGACATGGCGAAAAACCTAATACTCTGGCTGGTCATTGCCGTTGTGCTGATGTCAGTGTTCCAGAGCTTTGGGCCCAGCGAGTCGAATGGCCGCAAGGTGGATTATTCTACCTTCCTGCAAGAGGTCAATCAGGACCAGGTTCGCGAAGCGCGTATCAACGGACGTGAGATCAACGTTACCAAGAAAGATAGTAACCGTTACACGACTTACATCCCGGTGAACGATCCTAAGCTGCTTGATAACCTTCTGACTAAAAACGTCAAGGTGGTAGGTGAGCCGCCGGAAGAACCGAGCCTGCTGGCTTCTATCTTCATTTCCTGGTTCCCGATGCTGCTGCTTATCGGTGTCTGGATCTTCTTTATGCGCCAAATGCAGGGCGGCGGTGGCAAAGGTGCCATGTCGTTCGGTAAGAGCAAGGCGCGTATGCTTACGGAAGACCAGATCAAGACCACTTTTGCTGACGTTGCAGGCTGTGACGAAGCAAAAGACGAAGTGGCAGAACTTGTTGAATACCTGCGTGAGCCAAGCCGTTTCCAGAAACTGGGCGGTAAGATTCCGAAAGGCGTTCTGATGGTCGGCCCTCCGGGTACCGGTAAAACGCTGTTGGCGAAAGCCATCGCGGGTGAAGCGAAAGTACCGTTCTTTACTATTTCTGGTTCTGACTTCGTCGAAATGTTCGTGGGTGTGGGCGCATCTCGTGTGCGTGACATGTTCGAACAGGCTAAGAAGGCAGCACCGTGCATTATCTTCATCGATGAAATCGACGCCGTAGGCCGCCAGCGTGGCGCAGGTCTGGGCGGTGGTCACGATGAGCGTGAACAGACGCTGAACCAGATGTTGGTTGAGATGGATGGCTTCGAAGGTAACGAAGGTATTATCGTTATTGCTGCGACTAACCGTCCAGACGTACTTGACCCTGCGTTGCTTCGTCCAGGCCGTTTCGACCGTCAGGTTGTTGTTGGTTTGCCGGATGTTCGTGGTCGTGAACAGATTCTGAAAGTCCACATGCGTCGCGTACCGCTGTCTCCAGATGTCGATCCGGCAATCATTGGGCGTGGTACACCGGGCTTCTCCGGTGCTGACCTGGCAAACCTGGTCAACGAAGCGGCACTGTTTGCTGCTCGCGGTAACAAGCGCGTGGTGTCCATGGTGGAATTCGAAAAAGCGAAAGACAAAATCATGATGGGTGCGGAACGTCGCTCCATGGTGATGACGGAAGCGCAGAAAGAATCCACGGCATATCACGAAGCAGGTCATGCGATTATTGGTCGTCTGGTTCCGGAACACGATCCGGTACACAAAGTCACCATTATTCCACGTGGCCGTGCGCTGGGTGTTACGTTCTTCCTGCCGGAAGGCGATGCTATCAGCGCCAGCCGTCAGAAGCTGGAAAGCCAGATTTCGACCCTTTACGGTGGTCGTCTTGCTGAAGAAATTATCTACGGTGTGGAACATGTTTCTACCGGTGCGTCGAACGACATTAAAGTTGCGACCAACCTGGCACGTAACATGGTGACCCAATGGGGCTTCTCCGACAAACTTGGTCCGCTGCTGTATGCGGAAGAAGATGGCGAAGTATTCCTGGGCCGCTCTGTCGCGAAAGCGAAACATATGTCCGATGAAACAGCACGTATCATCGATCAGGAAGTCAAAGCGCTGGTTGAACGCAACTATGGCCGCGCACGGGAAATCCTGAACGAAAACCTGGATATTCTGCACTCGATGAAAGATGCGCTCATGAAATATGAGACTATCGATGCTCCGCAGATCGATGACCTGATGGCTCGCCGCGAAGTGCGTCCGCCAGCCGGTTGGGAAGATCCAGGCGCTTCTAATAACTCTGACAACAATGGCACCCCGCGTGCGCCGCGTCCGGTTGATGAACCCCGTACGCCAAATCCGGGTAATACCATGTCAGAGCAGTTGGGCGACAAATAAGTCACTGCCTGAAATCGGTTAATCTGTACCCAAACCCTGGAGCTTGCTCCGGGGTTTTTCTTATCTGCTCATTTAAATACCAGGGATTTAGCCATGAAACTTTTCGCCCAGGACTCGACTCTTGATCTCTCACATCCGCATGTGATGGGGATCCTGAACGTTACGCCTGACTCGTTCTCCGACGGCGGCGAGCACAACACGCTGATTGAAGCGGTGAAGCATGCCAATCTGATGATCAACGCGGGTGCGACGATTATTGATATCGGCGGCGAGTCTACGCGCCCTGGCGCGTCGGACGTGACTGTGGAAGAAGAGTTAGCGCGCGTGATCCCTGTGGTGGAAGCGATCGCTCAACGCTTTGAAGTGTGGATCTCCGTGGATACTTCTAAACCTGAAGTGATCAGAGAATCCGCGCGAGTAGGGGCTCACATCATTAACGACATTCGCTCACTTACCGAGCCGGGCGCACTAGAAGCGGCTGCCGAAACCGGTTTGCCGGTATGCCTGATGCATATGCAGGGGCAACCCAAAACAATGCAGGCAGCGCCGAAGTATGACGATGTCTTTGCCGATGTGAATCGCTACTTTAATGAGCAAATAGCACGTTGTGAGCGTGCGGGTATCGCAAAAGAGAAATTGTTGCTCGACCCGGGATTCGGATTCGGTAAAAATCTCTCCCATAACTATGAGTTGCTTGCGCGTTTATCAGCGTTTCACCATTTTGGTCTACCGTTGTTGGTTGGGATGTCGCGAAAAACGATGGTAGGGCAATTGCTTAATGTGGGTCCTGGCGAACGTCTGAGTGGGAGTCTTGCGTGCGCAGTTATTGCGGCGATGCAAGGCGCGCACATTATTCGCGTCCATGACGTCAAAGAGACAGTAGAAGCAATGCGTGTGGTTGAAGCCACACTGTCAGCGAAGGAAAACAAACGCTATGAGTAATCGTAAATATTTTGGCACCGACGGCATTCGTGGGCGCGTGGGCGACGCACCGATCACCCCAGAATTTGTTCTTAAACTTGGCTGGGCGGCGGGTAAAGTATTGGCTCGTCACGGCTCGCGTAAAATTATCATCGGGAAAGATACCCGTATTTCGGGCTACATGCTGGAGTCAGCATTAGAAGCTGGCCTTTCAGCTGCAGGGCTTTCCGCTTCATTCACCGGCCCAATGCCAACCCCTGCGGTCGCGTATCTGACGCGTACCTTCCGTGCAGAAGCGGGCATTGTGATTTCTGCCTCGCACAATCCGTTCTACGATAACGGGATTAAATTCTTCTCTATTGATGGCACAAAATTACCTGACGAAGTTGAAGAAGCAATCGAAGCGGAAATGGAAAAAGAGCTGACCTGCGTCGATTCATCGGAGTTGGGCAAAGCAAGCCGTATCGTTGATGCTGCGGGCCGCTACATTGAGTTCTGCAAAGGCACGTTCCCCAATGAGCTGAGCCTGAGTCATCTCAAAATTGTGGTCGATTGCGCGAATGGCGCGACCTACCATATTGCGCCAAATGTTTTCCGCGAACTCGGTGCAAAAGTTATCGCTATTGGCTGTGAGCCTGATGGCCTCAACATCAACGAAGAAGTGGGCGCGACAGACGTGCGTGCTTTGCAGGCCCGCGTGTTGGCTGAAAAAGCCGATCTGGGTATTGCGTTTGACGGCGACGGTGACCGCGTGATCATGGTTGATCACGAAGGTAACAAAGTCGACGGCGACCAGATTCTCTATATCATTGCCCGCGAAGCTTTGCGTCAGGGCCAGCTGCGCGGCGGTGCGGTAGGCACGTTGATGAGCAATATGGGCCTGGAACTGGCTCTGAAACAACTTGGCATTCCGTTTGCCCGAGCCAAAGTAGGCGACCGCTACGTGCTGGAGAAACTCCAGGAAAAAGGCTGGCGTATTGGCGCAGAAAACTCTGGCCATGTGATTCTGCTAGACAAAACAACGACCGGTGACGGCATCGTGGCGAGTCTTCAGGTTGTTGCTGCGATGGTGCGCAATCATATGAATTTGCATGACCTGTGCAGCGGCATGAAAATGTTCCCGCAGATTCTGGTTAACGTTCGCTTTACTGCTGGTAAAGGCGATCCGCTGGAAAATGAAAATGTGAAAGCGGTCATGGCAGAAGTGGAAGCAGCGCTGGGAAATCGCGGTCGCGTGCTGTTACGCAAATCGGGAACAGAGCCGTTGATTCGCGTGATGGTTGAAGGCGAAGAAGAAGCGCAGGTTACTGAGTTTGCTCATCGAATTGCCGATGCGGTTAAAGCAGCATAATCTCTCGCAGTAAGTGTTTAAAAAGGCGGCGCTTGCCGCCTTAAGATTGTCCGATATCGGTGCTTTTGCTGTTTTTTTCCGCAGTTGATACAATGCACTAAAATTGCCCTTGCGAAGGCCATTCGCTTTGGTTAGTATTCACACCCGCTTCAGTGGGAAACAAAAATCCTGCTAAATTGGTCGAAGCATTGGTATGCGGCAAATCCGCAAGGAACAGGTTGATTATGTACGAAGCTCTTTTAGTTGTTTTCCTTATTGTAGCCATCGCTCTCGTAGCGCTGATCATGCTGCAGCAAGGTAAAGGCGCTGATATGGGAGCCTCCTTCGGAGCAGGCGCTTCCGGTACGCTGTTTGGCTCAAGTGGTTCTTCGAACTTCATGACCCGTACTACGGCGATTCTGGCTACGCTGTTCTTCATTATCAGTCTGGCGCTTGGCAACATCAATAGCAACAAGACCAGCAAAGGAAGCGAGTGGGAAAATCTGAATGCTCCGTCTAAAACCGAGCAGACTCAGCCAGCTGAACCGGCTAAGCCGACCAGCGATATCCCGCAGTAAGTATTCAGTACCGAGGTGGTGGAATTGGTAGACACGCTACCTTGAGGTGGTAGTGCCCTAACGGGCTTGTGGGTTCGAGTCCCATCCTCGGTACCAATATTCCAGAAGAAAGACATCGAAAGATGTCTTTTTTTTCGTCTGTTAGTTGTGCCGTTTTAAAAAATAGCAGAGTGATGACCGTTGCCATTATGCTCGACAGAGAGCGATGGTCGGCATCAGCGGCCGATAGCTCACAGACACAAAAAAGGCGCCTTTCGGCACCTTTTTTATTCCGCTTCGCGATTACTTTTTATCGCTGTGTTCCAGATTCTCAACCTGCGGCAGGCCATTTCCGGAAGACGCAGAGAGCAAACCGGTTTCAATGTAATTGAACAGCTTCTCACGCGTGTCGGTGATATCAAGATTACGCATAGTTAATTGGCCGATACGATCATCCGGAGAGAAGACAGAATCCCCTTTCTCCATGGTCAGGCGTTCAGCTTTGTACGTCAGATTATCAGACACGGTATTGAGGATAGAGTAGTCATTACCACGACGCAGTTCCAGTGTCACTTCGCCCGTAATGGCGGTGGCAACCCAGCGTTGCAGGGCATCACGCAGCATCAACGCCTGCGGATCGAACCAACGTCCCTGATACAGCAATTTACCCAACTGGCGACCATGAGAGTGATACTGCTCAATGGTGTCCTCGTTGTGAATACCGGTCAGCAGACGCTCGTAAGCAATGTGCAGCAGCGCCATGCCCGGTGCTTCATAGATCCCGCGGCTTTTTGCTTCGATAATACGGTTTTCAATCTGATCGCTCATGCCTAAACCATGACGACCACCAATGCGATTTGCTTCCAGCATCAGTTCTACGTCATCTGAGAAGGTCTGGCCGTTCAGTGCCACCGGATGACCACGTTCGAAACGAACCGTGACTTCTTCAGCCTGAACCTTGACGTTTTCGTCCCAAAACTTCACGCCCATGATGGGATTGACAATTTTAACGCTAGAGTTAAGGAACTCAAGATCCTTCGCTTCGTGCGTCGCGCCTAACATGTTGGAGTCTGTAGAGTACGCTTTTTCGGCAGACATTTTGTAGTCAAAACCGGAAGCCACCATAAACTCGGACATTTCCTGACGGCCACCCAGTTCATCGATGAAATCGGTGTCCAGCCATGGTTTGTAAATCTGCAGTTCAGCGTTGGTCAGTAGGCCGTAACGATAGAAACGTTCAATATCGTTGCCTTTATAGGTGCTGCCGTCGCCCCAAATATTCACACCATCATCTTTCATGGCTGCAACCAGCATGGTGCCGGTAACCGCGCGGCCCAGAGGCGTGGTGTTGAAATAGGTCAGGCCGCCAGTCGTGTTGTGGAAAGCGCCGCATTGAATGGCCGCGATACCTTCAGCAACCAGTTGCTTACGGCAGTCAATCAGACGTGCGTTCTCTGCACCGTATTCCATGGCGCGACGAGGAATCGCATCATAATCTTCCTCATCCGGCTGACCCAGGTTCGCTGTATATGCATAAGGAACCGCTCCCTTCTGGCGCATCCACAGGAGTGCAGCGCTGGTATCCAGGCCGCCCGAAAAAGCGATGCCTATACGTTGTCCTACTGGAAGATGCTTGAGAATCGTCGTCATAAAATAAAACCCTGCTTGATTGACTAATGAGAGACCGCTTTCAGCTCTCTTTGCATGTTTATGCAAAATAAGTGAGTTTTCATTTAATCATCTTTTGCCAATGACCGGAAGAGATTCGTGAGTTTTTTGTAAAAATTTCCCACTGTTTAGGCCGCTAGACATGAAGACGTCAGAACAGAATAGTGTCTGCTGGCTTATTCAGCAAAACGCATAGCTTGTAGGGTTGACAGGTGGGGTTAACTATCAATATACTAAACGCCGATTTAAAGTCCCGTCCTCGGTACCAAATCCCAGCATTATTTGCAAATTTTACCCAAAACGAGTAAAATTTGCCACGTTTCAGGCGCGGGGTGGAGCAGCCTGGTAGCTCGTCGGGCTCATAACCCGAAGGTCGTCGGTTCAAATCCGGCCCCCGCAACCACTTTCCTATAAAGTTCTTTTTCAAATATACTGTGAAGACATAGCGGCTTCGTAGCTGGATTTGAAAAAATTCTTTCAGAAAGTGCTCCAGGCCGCAGTTGCGGCTATAGGGTTCAGTTATCTAAAGCCCCGATTTATCGGGGTTTTTTGTTATCTGACTACAGAATAACTGGGCTTTATGCCCTTTTTTTACGTCTTGGGGGTGGGCTTGTCCACATTAGAGCAAAAATTAACAGAGATGATTAAAGCACCGGTCGAAGCACTGGGCTACGAACTGGTCGGCATCGAATTTATTCGCAGCCGTACATCCACGCTGCGCATCTATATTGATAGTGAAGATGGCATCAATGTTGATGATTGTGCTGATGTTAGCCACCAGGTCAGTGCGGTTCTTGACGTTGAAGATCCTATTACTGTTGCCTACAACCTGGAAGTTTCCTCGCCTGGCCTCCATCGCCCAATGTTTACTGCTGAACACTACACTCACTATATTGGTGAAGAAGTGGCTGTCGTTCTGCGTATGGCTGTGCAAAACCGCCGTAAATGGCAGGGCGTTATTAAGGCCGTTGATGGTGAGATGATCACAGTAACAGTCGAAGGCAAAGATGAAGTGTTCGCGCTGAGTAATATCCAGAAGGCGAACCTGGTTCCCCACTTTTAACAGTCTGGATTGAGGTGAAAAGCCCGCGATGAACAAAGAAATTTTGGCTGTTGTTGAAGCCGTCTCTAACGAGAAATCACTGCCGCGTGAGAAGATTTTCGAAGCGCTGGAAAGTGCACTGGCTACAGCAACCAAGAAAAAATACGAACAAGAGATCGATGTTCGCGTAGAAATCGATCGTAAAAGCGGTGACTTCGATACATTCCGTCGTTGGGTTATTGTTGAAGAAGTGACCCAACCGACTAAAGAAATTACGCTGGAAGCGGCTCGTTACGAAGACGAAAGCTTCAATGTCGGCGAATATGTTGAAGATCAGATTGAATCGGTGACGTTTGACCGTATCACTACCCAAACGGCGAAACAGGTTATCGTACAGAAAGTACGTGAAGCTGAACGCGCCATGGTGGTTGATCAGTTCCGTTCACACGAAGGTGAAATCATCACTGGCGTCGTGAAGAAAGTTAACCGTGACAACATCGCGCTTGACCTGGGTAGCAACGCTGAAGCGGTTATCCTGCGCGAAGATATGTTGCCGCGTGAGAACTTCCGTCCAGGCGACCGCATCCGCGGTGTTCTGTATGCGGTACGTCCAGAAGCGCGCGGTGCGCAGCTGTTCGTTACGCGTTCTAAAGCAGAGATGCTGATTGAACTGTTCCGCATTGAAGTACCAGAAATTGGTGAAGAACTTATCGAGATCAAAGCAGCGGCCCGCGATCCGGGTTCTCGCGCTAAGATCGCGGTAAAAACCAACGACAAGCGTATCGACCCGGTCGGTGCTTGCGTAGGTATGCGTGGTGCGCGCGTTCAGGCTGTATCAACTGAACTGGGCGGCGAGCGTATCGATATCATCCTTTGGGACGACAACCCGGCACAATTCGTGATTAACGCGATGGCTCCGGCAGATGTTGCTTCCATTGTGGTCGATGAAGACAAGCACACCATGGATATCGCTGTTGAAGCCGGTAACCTGGCGCAGGCTATCGGACGTAATGGTCAGAACGTACGTTTGGCTTCTCAACTGAGTGGTTGGGATCTGAACGTGATGACCGTTGATGATCTGCAGGCGAAGCATCAGGCTGAAGCTCACGCCGCGATCGCAACCTTCACGAAGTACCTGGAAATTGACGAAGATTTCGCAACTGTCCTGGTCGAAGAAGGTTTCTCTTCGCTTGAAGAACTGGCCTATGTGCCAATTAAAGAACTGCTGGAAATTGACGGCCTGGATGAAGCAACCGTTGAAGCCCTGCGTGAACGCGCTAAAAACGCACTGACCACCCTGGCACTGGCTCAGGAAGAAAGTCTTGGTGATAACAAGCCGGCTGATGACCTGCTGAATTTAGAAGGTCTTGATCGTGCGATTGCGTTCAAGCTGGCTGCCCATGGTGTTTGTACGCTGGAAGATCTCGCTGAGCAAGGCGTTGATGACCTGGCTGATATCGAAGGTTTAACCGACGAGAAAGCCGGCGAACTCATCATGGCCGCACGTAATATTTGCTGGTTCGGCGACGAAGCGTAATAAACTGTAGCAGGAAGGAACAGCATGACTGATGTAACTGTAAAATCGCTGGCTACTGAGATTCAGACCCCCGTGGAGCGCCTGGTACAGCAATTTGCTGATGCAGGGATCCCTAAGGCGGCTGATGATTCGGTAACCGCGCAAGAAAAACAAACGCTGTTAGCGCACCTGAACCGTGAACACGGTTCTACGCCTGACAAGCTGACGTTGCAACGCAAAACGCGTAGCACGTTGAGTATTCCAGGTACCGGTGGAAAAAGTAAATCGGTACAAATCGAAGTCCGCAAGACACGCACCTTTGTAAAACGTGATCCGCAAGAGGCCGAGCGCCTTGCAGCGGAAGAGCAGGCACAGCGTGAAGCGGAAGAGCAAGCTCAGCGTGAGGCTGTTGAAACAGCTAAACGTGAGGCCGTATTAAAAGCTGAACGTGAGGCCGCAGAAAAAGCGAAGCGCGATGCAAATGATAAAGCGAAGCGCGACGCTGCGGAAAAAGACAAAGTGAGCAATCAACAGACTGACGAAATGACCAAAACTGCCCAGACAGAAAAAGCCCGCCGTGAAAATGAAGCTGCGGAGCTGAAGCGCAAAGCGGAAGAAGAAGCCCGTCGCAAACTCGAAGAAGATGCGCGTCGCGTAGCAGAAGAAGCCCGTCGCATGGCTGAAGAGAATGCAGGCGTTTGGGCTGAGCAAGAGAAAGCGAAAGGTGAAGAGGATAAGACCGATTATCACGTCACCACTTCTCAGCACGCTCGCCAGGCTGAAGACGAAAACGACCGTGAGGTTGAAGGTAACCGTAGCCGTACGCGTACTGCGACGAAAGCTGCTCGTCCTCAGAAGAAAGGCAACAAACACGCTGAATCCAAAGCAGACCGTGAAGAAGCGCGCGCTGCGGGTCGCGGTGGTAAAGGTGGCAAGCGTAAAGGTTCATCTTTGCAGCAGGGCTTCCAGAAACCTGCTCAAGCCGTTAACCGTGACGTTGTGATTGGCGAAACCATCACCGTTGGTGACCTGGCGAACAAAATGGCTGTTAAAGGCTCTCAGGTCATCAAAGCGATGATGAAGCTGGGCGCAATGGCAACCATCAACCAGGTTATCGATCAGGAAACAGCGCAGCTGGTTGCTGAAGAGATGGGCCATAAAGTGACCCTGCGTCGTGAAAACGAGCTGGAAGAAGCGGTAATGAGCGACCGTGACACTGGCGCTGCGGCTGAGTCTCGCGCACCGGTTGTGACTATCATGGGTCACGTTGACCACGGTAAAACCTCTCTGCTTGACTACATTCGTTCTACGAAAGTGGCATCTGGCGAAGCGGGCGGCATTACTCAGCATATCGGTGCTTACCACGTTGAAACTGACAACGGTATGATCACCTTCCTGGATACCCCAGGTCACGCCGCGTTTACCTCTATGCGTGCTCGTGGTGCTCAGGCAACGGATATCGTTGTTCTGGTTGTTGCAGCAGACGATGGCGTGATGCCACAGACAATCGAAGCTATCCAGCACGCAAAAGCGGCGCAGGTACCGGTTGTTGTTGCAGTCAACAAAATTGATAAGCCTGAAGCAGACATGGATCGCGTTAAAACCGAACTGTCTCAGTACGGCGTTATGCCGGAAGAGTGGGGCGGTGAATCCCAGTTCATCCCAGTTTCTGCGAAAGCGGGTACCGGTATTGATGACCTGCTGAACGCTATCCTGCTGCAAGCTGAAGTACTGGAGCTGAAAGCGGTTCGCAACGGCATGGCAAGCGGCGCAGTGATCGAATCCTTCCTGGATAAAGGTCGTGGTCCGGTTGCTACCGTACTGGTTCGTGAAGGTACGCTGAACAAGGGCGACATCGTTCTGTGTGGCTTCGAATACGGTCGTGTTCGTGCGATGCGTAACGAATTGGGTCAGGAAGTGCTGGAAGCCGGTCCATCCATTCCAGTGGAAATCTTGGGTCTGTCCGGTGTTCCGGCTGCCGGTGACGAAGTGACCGTTGTTCGTGACGAGAAAAAAGCGCGTGAAGTTGCACTGTATCGTCAGGGCAAATTCCGTGAAGTTAAACTGGCTCGTCAGCAGAAATCTAAACTCGAGAACATGTTCGCTAACATGACTGATGGCGAAGTTCACGAAGTGAACGTCGTACTGAAAGCGGACGTTCAGGGTTCTGTGGAAGCGATTTCCGATTCTTTACTGAAACTGTCTACCGACGAAGTGAAAGTAAAAATCATCGGTTCTGGTGTCGGTGGTATCACCGAAACCGACGCAACGCTGGCGGCTGCTTCCAACGCGATTCTGGTTGGCTTCAACGTGCGTGCTGATGCTTCTGCACGTAAAGTTATCGATTCAGAAAGCCTGGATCTGCGCTACTACTCCGTCATCTATCATCTGATTGACGAAGTGAAAGCAGCGATGAGCGGCATGCTGTCTCCGGAACTGAAACAACAGATTATCGGTCTGGCTGAAGTTCGTGACGTGTTCAAATCACCTAAATTTGGCGCGATCGCGGGCTGTATGGTTACCGAAGGCACGATTAAACGTCACAACCCAATCCGCGTACTGCGTGACAACGTGGTTATCTACGAAGGCGAGCTGGAATCCCTGCGCCGCTTCAAAGATGACGTTAACGAAGTCCGTAACGGCATGGAATGTGGTATCGGCGTGAAGAACTACAACGACGTTCGCGTTGGCGATATGATCGAAGTGTTCGAAATCATCGAGATTCAACGTAGCATCGCTTAATTCATGGCGTCTTTCGGGTTGCAACGAATAGTTATAGCCCGAATGATTCAGTGGATGAGAACGTGCAGGCCGGGTTAGCTAAGCGCCACCCGGCAATAATTTTAAAAGGGGCTAATAGCCCCTTTTTTGTCTGGAGAATTTATTATGGCGAAAGAATTTGGTCGCCCGCAGCGTGTTGCTCAGGAGATGCAGAAAGAAATCGCACTCATCCTGCAACGTGAAATTAAAGATCCGCGCGTCGGTATGATGACGACCGTTTCTGGTGTTGAAATGTCCCGTGACCTGGCGTATGCCAAAGTGTTCGTCACGTTCCTGAACGACCAGGATGAAGCTGCGGTTAAGAACGGCATCAAAGCCTTGCAGGAAGCGTCAGGATTTATCCGCTCTCTGCTCGGTAAAGCGATGCGTCTGCGCATCGTGCCTGAACTGACGTTCTTCTACGATAACTCGTTAGTAGAAGGCATGCGTATGTCTAACCTCGTGACCACTGTGGTTAAGCATGACGATGAGCGTCGTGTGAACCCGGATGACGAAAAGGAAGACTGATGAGTCGTCCTCGTCGTCGCGGTCGCGACGTGCATGGCGTGCTGCTGCTGGATAAACCTCAAGGTGCCTCCAGTAACGACGTATTGCAAAAAGTTAAGCGCATTTATAACGCAAACCGTGCCGGACACACCGGTGCGCTGGATCCGCTGGCGACAGGTATGCTGCCAGTTTGTCTGGGTGAGGCGACAAAGTTTTCCCAGTATCTGCTCGATTCTGATAAACGTTATCGCGTCATCGCAAAACTGGGTCAGCGCACAGATACTTCCGATGCCGATGGCCAGGTAGTCGAAGAACGCCCGGTGACGTTTAGTGCCGAACAGCTGGATGCTGCGCTGGAAAGTTTCCGGGGCGAAACCCAGCAGGTGCCGTCGATGTATTCGGCGCTGAAATACCAGGGCAAAAAGCTATACGAATATGCGCGCCAGGGGATAGACGTCCCGCGCGAAGCCCGTCCGATAACCGTGTATGAGCTGTTATTCATTCGCCATGAAGGTGATGAACTGGAACTCGAAGTGCACTGTTCGAAAGGCACCTATATTCGTACCATCATTGATGATCTGGGCGAAAAACTGGGTTGTGGCGCGCATGTGATTTATCTGCGTCGTCTTGCCGTCAGTAAGTACCCGGTCGACCGTATGGTAACGCTTGAACAGCTTCGTGAATTGGTTGAGCAAGCCGAAACGCAGGGGATTTCACCTGCGGATTTACTTGATCCGCTGCTGATGCCATTGGACAGTCCAGCGTCTGATTTCCCGGTCGTCAATTTGCCGTTAACGTCTTCAGTTTACTTTAAAAATGGTAATCCGGTACGTACGACAGAGACGCCACAACGGGGTCTGGTTCGCGTCACCGAAGGCGAAGAAAATAAGTTCATCGGCATGGGTGAAATCGACGATGAGGGCCGTGTGGCACCGCGTCGCCTGGTTGTTGAATATCCGCTTTAAGCGAGTGACTTGCCTTGCGATAAGCAGGGGAGGCGAGTAGAATATCGCCGCTTAACGTCCGGTAAAGTGTTTAACATTTTGCAGGGCGTAAACTGGGGTTGCTGAATTAGAGATCGGCACCCTTTCATTCTTTATATTTTTGGAGTTCATCATGTCTCTAAGCGTTGAAGCTAAAGCTAAAATCGTTTCCGAGTTCGGTCGTGGTACTAACGACAGCGGTTCTACCGAAGTTCAGGTTGCACTGCTGACCGCACAGATTAACCACCTGCAGGGTCACTTTGCAGAGCACAAAAAAGATCACCACAGCCGTCGTGGTCTGCTGCGTATGGTTTCTCAGCGTCGTAAACTGCTCGACTACCTGAAACGTAAAGATGTTGCACGCTACACCGCGCTGATCGAGCGTCTGGGCCTGCGTCGCTAAGTCTTGCGAGTTTCAGAAAAAGGGGCCTAATGGCCCCTTTTTTCAACCAGACGGCAGCAATTCACTGGAAACTATTGTATTGTTGCTATAAATGATCTTCATTGCAGAGGTTCGCGCGGCTAATGAGAGGCTTCACCCATGGGGGTGTCGGTTGTCATTAGTCGCGAGGATGCGAAGAAGGTCGGGTTAAATCGACAGCACACCGTGGGTGTGCTGTCATCTATTAAGAAAGGACAGAATTTTGCTGAATCCGATCGTTCGTAAATTCCAGTATGGTCAGCATACCGTCACGCTGGAAACCGGCATGATGGCACGTCAGGCTACTGCTGCCGTTATGGTAAGCATGGATGACACTGCTGTATTCGTGACCGTAGTTGGCCAGAAAAAAACTAAGCCAGGCCAGGACTTCTTCCCGCTGACCGTTAACTATCAGGAGCGTACTTACGCTGCTGGTAAAATTCCTGGTGGCTTCTTCCGTCGTGAAGGCCGTCCAAGCGAAGGCGAAACCCTGATTGCGCGTCTGATTGACCGCCCGGTTCGTCCGCTGTTCCCGGAAGGCTTCATTAACGAAGTTCAGGTTATTGCCACCGTTGTTTCCGTTAACCCACAGGTTAACCCGGACATCGTAGCGATGATCGGCGCATCCGCTGCGCTGTCTCTGTCCGGTCTTCCGTTCAACGGTCCTATCGGTTCTGCTCGTGTGGGTTATATCAATGACCAGTACGTACTGAACCCGACTCAGGACGAGCTGAAAGAAAGTAAGCTGGATCTGGTTGTTGCAGGCACCGAAGCTGCAGTGTTGATGGTTGAATCGGAAGCAGAACTGCTGAGCGAAGACCAGATGCTGGGCGCAGTGGTCTTTGGTCACGAGAAGCAGCAGATCGTTATCGAAAACATCAAAGATCTGGTGAAAGAAGCCGGTAAACCACGTTGGGACTGGCAGCCAGAGGCCGTTAACGAAGCGCTGAATGCGCGCGTTGCTGCACTGGCTGAAGCGCGTCTGAGCGATGCATATCGCATCACTGACAAACAAGAACGTTATGCCCAGATTGATGTGATCAAATCTGAAACCATCGCTACGCTGGTTGCAGAAGATGAGTCTCTGGACGCTAACGAACTGAGCGAAATTCTGCACGCTATCGAGAAAAATGCTGTTCGTAGCCGTGTTCTGGCTGGCGAGCCGCGTATCGATGGCCGTGAAAAAGACATGATTCGTGGTCTGGATGTACGTACAGGCGTTCTGCCACGTACTCACGGTTCTGCACTGTTCACCCGTGGCGAAACTCAGGCGCTGGTGACTGCGACTCTGGGCACCGCTCGTGACGCACAGAACATCGACGAACTGATGGGCGATCGCACTGACAGCTTCCTGTTCCACTATAACTTCCCTCCGTACTCCGTAGGTGAAACCGGTATGGTGGGCTCGCCTAAGCGTCGTGAAATTGGTCACGGTCGTCTGGCGAAGCGTGGAGTTCTGGCTGTTATGCCAGAAGCTGACAAATTCCCGTATACCGTTCGTGTGGTTTCTGAAATCACCGAATCTAACGGTTCTTCTTCTATGGCTTCCGTGTGTGGCGCATCTCTGGCTCTGATGGATGCTGGCGTACCGATCAAAGCTGCTGTTGCGGGTATCGCAATGGGCCTGGTGAAAGAAGGCGACAACTTTGTTGTTCTGTCTGACATTCTGGGCGACGAAGATCACCTGGGTGATATGGACTTCAAAGTCGCGGGTTCCCGCGAAGGTATCTCTGCGCTGCAGATGGATATCAAAATTGAAGGCATCACCAAAGAAATCATGCAGGTTGCACTGAACCAGGCTAAAGGTGCGCGTCTGCACATCCTGGGCGTGATGGAACAGGCGATTAACGCGCCACGCGGCGACATTTCTCAGTTCGCACCGCGTATCCACACCATCAAGATCAGTCCAGACAAGATCAAAGATGTTATCGGTAAAGGCGGTTCTGTTATCCGTGCTCTGACCGAAGAAACCGGCACCACCATCGAAATCGAAGACGACGGTACTGTTAAAATTGCAGCGACCGACGGTGAGAAAGCGAAATTCGCTATTCGTCGTATCGAAGAGATTACGGCAGAAATCGAAGTGGGCCGTATTTACAATGGTAAAGTGACTCGTATCGTTGACTTTGGCGCATTCGTTGCCATTGGTGGCGGTAAAGAAGGTCTGGTTCACATCTCTCAGATCGCTGACAAGCGTGTTGAGAAAGTGACTGATTACCTGCAGATGGGTCAGGAAGTTCCAGTTAAAGTTCTGGAAGTTGATCGCCAGGGCCGTGTTCGCCTTAGCATCAAAGAAGCAACCGAGCAGACTCAACCTGCTGCCGCGCCGGAAGCGCCGGCTGCAGAGCAAGGCGAGTAACGTTGCATTTGCCCTCCGCATTAGTGGAGGGCCTATTATCAGGCAGGACGCCTTGTTAGCAGCCGGGGGACAGGACGTTCATCCAATAGTTGTCTTCGGGAGTGGAAATGAAGCCTTTTTTGCGCTGGTGTTTCGTTGCGACAGCTTTAACGCTGGCAGGATGCAGCAACTCTGCCTGGCGTAAGAGCGAAGTTCTCGCAGTGCCATTGCAACCCACTTTGCAGCAAGAAGTGATTCTGGCACGCATGGAACAAATTCTTGCCAGTCGGGCTTTAACCGATGATGAACGCGCACAGCTTTTATATGAGCGCGGAGTGTTGTATGATAGTCTCGGTCTGAGGGCACTAGCGCGAAATGATTTTTCACAAGCGCTGGCAATCCGACCTGATATGCCTGAAGTATTCAATTACTTAGGCATATATTTAACGCAGGCAGGCAATTTTGATGCTGCCTATGAAGCGTTTGATTCTGTACTTGAGCTTGATCCAACTTACAACTACGCGCACTTGAATCGCGGTATCGCATTGTATTACGGCGGTCGTGACAAGTTAGCGCAAGATGATCTGCTGGCGTTTTATCAAGACGATCCTAATGATCCTTTCCGTGTCCTGTGGCTTTACATCGTTGAGCAGAAGCTCAATGAGAAGCAGGCAAAAGAGGCGTTAAAACAACGTTTCGAGAAATCGGACAAGGAACAATGGGGATGGAACATTGTCGAGTTCTACCTGGGCAACATTAGCGAAGCAACGCTAATGGATCGGCTCAAGGCGGACGCAACGGATAACACCTCGCTCGCTGAGCATCTCAGTGAAACCAACTTCTATTTAGGTAAGTACTACCTAAGTCTGGGGGATATGGACAGCGCTACGGCACTGTTCAAATTGGCGGTTGCTAACAACGTACACAACTTCGTTGAGCACCGTTATGCATTGTTGGAATTATCGCTCTTGGGCCAGGAGCACGACGACCTGGCAGAATCGGACCAGCAATAGCTGACGACATAAACATCAGCCCGTAATCTTTTGATTGCCATCACCTTAACTGGTGAGGGCGTTGTTGTTCGTCAATACACCTACTTTGAGCCGGTTCACACTTTTCAATGAAAATCGCTAATCATTTTCACGATGAGTTATGTAGACTGGCCGCCATTAATATCGAGGCACTTGTACTACATGGCTGAATTCGAAACCACTTTTGCAGATCTGGGGCTGAAGGCTCCTATCCTTGAAGCCCTTACCGATCTGGGTTACGAAAAACCATCTCCGATCCAGGCAGAATGCATCCCGCATTTGCTCTCTGGTCGTGACGTGCTGGGCATGGCCCAGACTGGCAGTGGTAAAACCGCAGCATTCTCGCTGCCCCTGCTGAACAACATTGATCCGGAACTGCGTGCACCGCAGATCCTCGTATTGGCTCCGACCCGTGAACTGGCTGTTCAGGTGGCGGAAGCTATGACTGAATTCTCTAAACACATGCGCGGCGTGAATGTGGTAGCCCTTTACGGCGGCCAGCGTTATGACGTGCAGTTACGCGCCCTGCGTCAGGGCCCACAGATTGTCGTCGGTACGCCGGGTCGTCTGCTGGATCACCTGAAACGCGGTACACTGGATCTCTCTAAACTGAAAGGTCTGGTTCTGGATGAAGCTGACGAAATGCTCCGCATGGGCTTCATCGAAGACGTAGAAACGATTATGGCGCAGATCCCAGAAGGTCATCAGACCGCTCTGTTCTCTGCAACCATGCCAGAAGCGATCCGTCGTATTACCCGTCGTTTCATGAAGGATCCGCAGGAAGTGCGTATCCAGTCTAGCGTAACGACGCGCCCGGACATCAGCCAGACTTTCTGGTCGGTACACGGAATGCGTAAAAACGAAGCGCTGGTGCGTTTCCTGGAAGCAGAAGATTTTGATGCGGCGATTATCTTCGTTCGTACCAAAAATGCGACTCTGGAAGTGGCTGAAGCGCTGGAGCGTAGCGGTTATAACAGCGCCGCGCTGAACGGTGACATGAACCAGTCACTGCGTGAGCAGACTCTGGAACGTCTGAAAGACGGTCGTCTGGATATTCTGATTGCAACTGACGTTGCAGCACGTGGTCTGGATGTTGAGCGTATCAGCCTGGTTGTTAACTACGACATCCCGATGGATTCTGAGTCTTACGTTCACCGTATCGGTCGTACCGGTCGTGCGGGTCGTGCGGGTCGTGCGCTGCTGTTCGTTGAGAACCGTGAGCGTCGTCTGCTGCGTAACATTGAACGCACCATGAAGTTGACCATTCCAGAAGCAGACCTGCCTAACGCAGAGCTGCTGGGCAAACGCCGTCTGGAGAAGTTCGCCGCTAAAGTACAGCAGCAGCTGGAAAGCAGCGATCTGGACAAATATCGTGAACTGCTGACGCAAATCAAGCCGACCGCGGAAGGCGAAGAGCTGGATATCGAAACGCTGGCTGCAGCACTGCTGAAAATGGCTCAGGGCGAACGCGCTCTGATCGTGCCAGCTGATGCACCGATGCGTCCTAAGCGTGAATTCCGTGAACGTGACGAGCGCTTTGAGCGTCGCGACCGTAATGACCGTGGCGATCGTAACGATCGTGGCCCACGTCCAGAACGTGCTGCTGGCGCTGCTGGCGAAGAGCGTCCACGTCGTGAACGTCGTGAAGCTGGCGATATGGAACTGTACCGTATTGAAGTTGGCCGTGATGATGGTGTTGAAGTTCGTCATATCGTTGGCGCTATCGCTAACGAAGGCGATATCAGCAGCCGTTACATTGGTAACATCAAACTGTTTGGTACTCACTCAACTATCGAGCTGCCTAAAGGCATGCCGGGCGAAGTTCTGCAGCACTTTACTCGCACCCGCATCCTGAACAAGCCGATGAACATGCAGTTGATGGGTGATGCCCAGCCGCGTCCAGACCGTGGTCCTCGTCGTGAAGGCGATCGTCCTGCGGGCGAACGTCGTAGCTTCGGTGGCGGTGAGCGTCGTGAAGGCGGTCGAGGTCCTCGTCGTGATGGCGCAGCGCCAACTGGTGCTGGTGCTGGTGCAGGTCGCTTCAGCGGTGAACGTCGTGAAAACCGTGGTCCACGCCGCGAAGACGGTGCTGCTCCTACTCGTCGTCGCGACGCGTAAGCCTTTCGTCTCTAGCGTAAAGTAATATATACAGCCCCGATAAAGACTATCGGGGCTTTTTTTATTCCTTTTGTACTCCTGTACTGGTACAGTGCGACGCATTAGATTGAGTAGCACTATTTTTCACTGGAGAATTGGCGGTATGGCGACACTAACGACCACACAAACGTCACCTTCGCTGCTTGGCGGCGTGGTGATTATTGGCGGTACCATTATTGGTGCGGGGATGTTTTCTCTGCCGGTGGTGATGTCGGGTGCGTGGTTTTTCTGGTCACTGGCGGCGTTGGTGTTTACCTGGTTCTGCATGTTGCATTCCGGACTGATGATCCTTGAGGCGAACCTTAACTATCGCATTGGGTCGAGCTTCGACACCCTCACCAAAGACTTGCTCGGCAAACGCTGGAACGTGGTCAACGGCATCTCTATTGCCTTTGTGCTGTATATCCTCACCTACGCGTATATTTCAGCGAGCGGTTCGATTCTTCACCATACTTTTGCGGAAATGTCGCTGAATGTTCCGGCGCGCCTGGCGGGCCTGACGTTTGCTATCGCAGTGGCTTTTATCGTCTGGATCAGTACCAAAGCGGTCAGCCGCATGACGGCGATTGTGCTCGGTGCCAAAGTCATCACTTTCTTCCTGACTTTCGGCAGCCTGCTGGGGCATGTCACGCCGACGACGCTGTTTAACGTGGCAGAAAGCAACGCATCCTACTCGCCGTATTTGCTGATGACGCTGCCATTCTGTCTGGCATCATTTGGTTATCACGGCAACGTGCCGAGCCTGATGAAGTATTACGGTAAAGATCCGCACACCATTATTCGCTGCCTGGTATACGGCACGCTGCTGGCGTTGGCGCTTTATATCATCTGGTTGTTAGGGACGATGGGCAATATTCCGCGTCCGGAGTTTATTGGTATCGCGGCGAAGGGCGGAAACATTGATGTGCTGGTACAGGCGCTGAGCGGCGTCCTTAACAGCCGTAGTCTGGATCTGCTGTTAGTCGTCTTCTCAAACTTCGCCGTTGCGAGTTCTTTCCTCGGGGTGACGTTGGGGCTGTTTGACTATCTCGCCGATCTGTTTGGTTTTGATGATTCCGCCATTGGACGTTTAAAAACGGCGCTGCTGACCTTTTTGCCGCCGATCGTTGGCGGGCTGATGTGGCCGAACGGTTTCCTGTATGCCATTGGCTATGCGGGGCTAGCGGCAACCATCTGGGCCGCGATTGTTCCGGCACTGCTGGCGAGAAAATCGCGTAAACGTTTCGGCAGCCCAAAGTTCCGCGTCTGGGGCGGAAAGCCGATGATTGCGCTGATTCTGGTGTTTGGCGTTGGCAACGCGCTGGTACATATCCTGTCGAGTTTTGATCTGTTGCCGGTTTATCAGTAAATCCCTCTTTTCACCCTCTCCCGCAAGGAGAGGGTGCTCATCATCATTAACCCAGCAGTTCTTCTTTCACCTGCATCGCTAAATCAAAGGAATGCAAACGCGCCTGGTTATCGTAAATTTGTCCGTTAACCATAATCTCGTCCGCCTGCGTTTCACGCAGTACCGCTTCCAGACCGTGACGTACTTTCGCTTTATCCCCCACCAGAGACATGCTCAGCGCTTGCTGGACACCGTACTGTTCTGATGCCGACCAAAGCTGATGCATATTTTCCACCGGTGGCGGCAGCTGTCCGCTTTCGCCACGACGTAACTTCGCGAAGGCTTGCTGCATCGAGGTAAACAAGAATTCCGCATCACGATTGCTGTCTGCCGCGATGATGTTGATGCACACCATGGCATACGGCTTTTCCAGTCGTGCCGACGGTTTAAAGTGAGTGCGGTAGAGATGCAGCGCCTGATGCAGCATATCCGGTGCAAAATGCGAGGCAAACGCAAACGGCAGGCCAAGCTGCGCTGCCAACTGCGCGCTATAAAGGCTTGACCCTAACAGCCATACCGGCACCTGCTCGCCGTAACCTGGCACCGGGCGTACCTGTGGATTGGGATCATGTGCATCAAACCAGTCCACTAATTCCGCTACATCGCGCGGGAAGTTATCAATATCACCGCCCATATGGCGACGCAGCGCACGCATGGTAGGCTGATCGCTACCGGGCGCGCGTCCCAATCCTAAATCGATACGACCAGGATAGAGCGTATTCAGCGTGCCAAATTGCTCAGCAATCACCAGAGGGGAATGGTTTGGCAGCATCACACCGCCCGAGCCAAGATGAAGCGTGGTGGTATTGGCGGCAAGATAGCCAATCAGTACCGACGTTGCCGCGCTGGCGATGCCCACCATATTGTGATGTTCCGCCAGCCAGTAGCGATGATAGCCGCGCTGTTCCGCGAGACGGGCAAGATCCAGAGAATGCGAGAAAGCTTCTTTGGCAGAAGAACCTTCGGGAATCGGTGCCAGGTCCAGCACCGAAAACGGAATGGATTTATCAGTCATAACAGCTCACTTTGTCGACGGTGAATCTTTTAATAGTGCATTAAAATTTGATAACCGTTGTTAACAAAGTGAGCTTTATTCACGTCGTCCTTCACGCAGCCCTGATGCAACTTGAAGGATTTGGCGTCTCTTTACGCCTGCAGTTCCAGCCCCGCCAGACGTTTCCAGTAACCGTTGCAGTCACTGTTTGCCTTTAACGGCAAAGGCGCGCCACCCTTTTCATTGGCGCGGAACGCATCCATCATCGCGAAAACATCGGTATCCAGCGGGGAGAGACGCACCATATCCACCACGCCATGCATCGATGTTAACTCGTTGCCAAGGTTATACACGTAACCGCTCATCGTCTGAATGCCGTTGAGGACAAACACCTGCTGATTTTCCTGCGATAACATGTTGCGCCCGTTCGGGTATTTGATGCAGCAGGTTTCACATTCGTCTTTGGGCTTGTCTTCCGAGCGGGCGGTAAAGCAGCGCGCCGAGTAGGCCAGCGGCAGGTGCCCGTAGCTCAACACTTCCACTTCAAACCGATCGCGGATGCCCAGATCGTCGCACTGGTTCAGCAGATTGACGAGCCAGTCGCGGGACAACTCTACAGGCATACACCAGCGGATCATCCCTTGTTTTAGCAGCAGGCGCAGCGTCACCGCGTTGTAGCAGTTCAACGCATGTCCGGCCACGAACGGCAGTTTACGCTCGGCGCACATGTTCACCACCCCGAGATCGCTGGCTTCCAGCAGGAAATCCCCGTTCTCGACGTAACGTTTGATCTCGCCCAGTTCCGACGACGCCTGTACCAGCGCCAGCGTTGAGAGCACCACCTGTTTCCCGCTACCTGCCAGACTTTTGGCCATCTCCAGCCATTCGCCCACCTTGGTGGCGCGACGTTTACTGCACACGGATTCACCGAGATAAATCGTGTCGGCGCTGCTTGTCGCTGCCTGCTGGTAAAAATCTTCCAGCGTCTCTTTTGACCAGTAATAGAGCACCGGTCCTAATGAATATTTCATTGATTATCTCACTGCCATTTACGGTGATATGCACCCAGCGTGGTTTGCGTGCCTTCAGACATAGCGCCAAGCGTCTCCATCCAGGCGGGCTGCGGAGCGTAGTTCTGCGGATCGGCCATGCAGCGGTCAATCGCCTGACGCCACACTTTTGCCACCTGGCTGACATACGCCGGGCTGCGTTGACGACCTTCGATTTTGACCGAGGCGATATTAGCGGCCAGCAGCTCTGGCAGCAGTTCCAGCGTATTCAGGCTGGTCGGCTCTTCCAGTGCGTGGTAACGCTCGCCATCCACCAGATAGCGACCTTTGCACAGCGTCGGATAGCCCGCGTTTTCGCCATCCTGGTAACGGTCGATAAGCACGTCGTTAAGACGCGACTCCAGCCCTTGCGGCGTTTGCTGCCAGCGGACAAAGCGGGCAGGGGAACACGCGCCCACGGTATTCGGTGATTCACCGGTCAAATAAGAGGAAAGGTAGCAACGCCCCTCCGCCATGATACACAGGCTACCGAAGGCAAAAACTTCCAGCGGAACTGGCGAGACGCGCGCCAGTTGCTTAACTTGATGAATAGACAGCACGCGCGGCAATACCACACGAGCCACGTCAAAGTGACGATGATAGAAGCGAACCGCCTCTTCGTTGGTGGCGGAAGCCTGAACAGAGACATGGCGCTCAATATGCGGATAGCGTTCTGCGGCATACTCAAGCATGGCGAGGTCAGCGAGAATCAGCGCATCCGCGCCAAGCTGAGCCGCCATATCCACGGCGCGCTGCCAGCGCGCGTAGCCATCGGGATGAGCAAAAGTATTGATGGCGATATGTAATTTACGACGGTGCTGATGTACGAAATTGACGGCTTCCTGGAGTTTTTTCTCCGTGAAATTCAGGCCAGCAAAGTGGCGGGCGTTAGTATCATCTTTCAGCCCAATATAGACCGCGTCGGCGCCATTTTCGATGGCCGCCTTAAGTGCCGGGAGGTTTCCGGCTGGACAGAGCAGCTCCATAATTTATCCTGATTCCGCTGCCCCAGAGGGCACAAAATTGTTAACGAACGGGGAGTTTAATTAACCTCCGTGCGACAATTTTTGATTTAAGGCAGTTAATGGCGTATTGATGACACCAATAATGAATGTTGCAGCAAGACGGTTTGTTGATTTACGCCGCTACGGCTACCGCCGGATATGGCAAAATGACCGGATTAACGATATCAGGGAGTAAAGCTCGTGCTGGATAAACTGCGTTCACGTCTCGTCCAATTTGGCCCATCACTGTTGAGCGTGCCGGTAAAATTGGCGCCGTTCGCCCTTAAACGTCAGGTTCTTGAGCAAATGCTCAGCTGGCAATTTCGTCAGGCGCTTGAAGAGGGCGAGCTGGCGTTTCTGGAAGGCCGCTGGCTGAGTATTGAAGTGCGTGATATTGGGCTGCGCTGGTTTACCTCGGTAGAAAACGACCGATTGATCGTCAGCGATTCTGCCACGGCGGACGTCAGTTTCAGCGCCGACGCCAGCGATCTGCTGATGATCGCCGCACGAAAACAGGATCCTGATACGCTCTTTTTCCAGCGTCGTCTGGTCATTGAAGGCGATACCGAACTGGGCCTGTACGTCAAAAATTTAATGGATGCCATTGAACTGGATCAGATGCCAAAGCCGCTGCGCGTGGTGCTGATGCAAATGGCCGATTTTGTTGAGGCAGGGCTAAAAACCCCGCCTGAGAGTAAACACACTTCAGTGGGTGAGCCATGCTGATTCGAGTTGAAATAGGGATTGATGCCCCGGGTATCGATGCATTGTTACGTCGTTCGTTTGCGCAAGAGAGTGAGGCACGGCTGGTGCACGATCTCCGTGAAGACGGATTGATCACCCTGGGGCTGGTGGCCACCGATGACGAAGGTCAGGTGGTTGGCTACGTGGCATTTAGTCCGGTTGCCGTTCAGGGTGAAGAGTTGCAATGGGTTGGAATGGCTCCGCTGGCGGTCGATGAAAACTATCGCGGTCAGGGTCTGGCACGTAAGCTGGTCTATGAAGGACTGGATTCACTGAATGAATTTGGTTATGCGGCGGTGGTTGCGCTGGGCGATCCGGCGTTTTATGGGCGTTTAGGGTTCGAACCGGCTGCGCCGTACGATTTGCATTGCCGCTGGCCGAATACGGAGACCGCATTCCAGGTGCATCGTCTGGCGGATGACGCACTGAACGGCGTCAGCGGTCTGGTTGAGTATCACGACCACTTTAATCGCGTTTAACAGGCGGCGTTTGCAGGCTTTCGTATAGCGCCTCAAACGAACCGTCCCCGGCGACGAGGCGCTCTTTCTGATGCTTCGTCAGCTGCTTAATGCGGTACTCCATCTTCAGCGCCAGTGAGCGCTCGCCAACGGGCGCGGAAAAGGCCAGTGAGAGTTCACCTTTTCCCCGCAGCGCTTTCGCGCCTTTCCCTGTTTGATGTTCAAGGAAACGCCGCCCGACGTCGGTGGTAATTCCGGTGTAAAGCGCGTTATCAGCCGTTCTGACGAGATAGAGAAACCAGCACACGGTAAGCATGTTCAGTATCTTAAGGTGAATGCACCATAGCATGAGAGAGAGCAAAAATGGAAACTCTGGCCGCCATTAACCGCTGGCTGGCAAAGCAGCATGTCGTGACCTGGTGCGTGCACCATGAGGGCGAGCTGTGGTGCGCTAACGCGTTTTATTACTACGATCCTGATCGCGTTGCGTTTTACGTCTTAAGCGAAGACAAAACGCGCCATGCGCAGATGACCGGGACGAGAGCAAAAGTCGCCGGGACAATTAACGGGCAGCCGAAAAACGTCGCGCTGATTCGCGGCGTCCAGTTTCAGGGTGAGATTCGTCGTCTGGAAGGTGAGGAAAGCGACAGTATGCGCAGGCAGTACACACGCCGCTTTCCGGTGGCTTTGGCGTTGTCAGCGCCCGTCTGGGAAATTCGTCCTGACGAGCTCAAGTTCACTGACAACACCTTGGGCTTTGGTAAAAAGCTTCACTGGCTACGCGCCGAGTAAGCGCAACGCCTCACGATTAAATGCGGGCAGATCGTCCGGTGTACGGCTGGTCACAAGCTGATCCTGATCGACCACCACCTCTTGATCATAGAAGTCGGCACCCGCGTTTTTAAGATCAATCACGATCGGTTTAACGGCCGTCAGTTTGCGCCCGCGCACCACTTCGGCGCTGATCAGCAGTTGCGGCCCATGACAGATCGCGAAGACCGGTTTGCCGCTGGCGACAAAATCACGGGTAAACGTGACAAAGCGCTCGTCACCGCGCAGGGTATCCGGCGAATGGCCGCCTGGCAGTAAAAGCGCGTCAAACTCAGCCGCTGTGACGTCGTCAATGGACTTATCGATTGTCACGTTAGCCTCGCCTTTATGGCCTTTCACCGTTTTCCCCGCCTGTGTATCTATTGTCACAACTTCATGTCCCGCTTTGCGGAACGCCTCAGCAGGCGAGGTGAATTCTGAATCTTCAAACTCGTCGGTGATCAAGACCGCTATTTTCTTGCTCATGTTTCCTCCGTTGTTTTGGCTTCAGACAGATTTTTCTGCGTTTGTGGTAAATACTTACCCAACAGACTACTCAGTGTGGTCGAACAGGCTGAAACCGCATACGGACTAATCTGTAAAGGAGATAAAATGAGCCAGGTATTGATTACAGGCACAACCGGGCTGGTCGGCGGCCATTTGTTACGGCTGTTGATGCAGGAGCGCAAAGTCAATTACATCGCCGCCCCGACACGCCGCCCATTGACCGATATTTCAGGCGTCTTTAACCCTTACGATCCCCAGCTCACCGATGCTCTGGCGCAGGTCAAGGATCCAATTGATATCGCTTTTTGCTGTCTTGGCACCACGCGTCGTGCAGCTGGAAGCAAAGAGGCGTTTATTCATGCCGACTATACGCTGGTGGTGGATACAGCGCTCACGGCGAAAAAGTTGGGAGCGAAACATTTTCTGGTGGTCAGCTCAATGGGCGCCAATGCCCGCTCTCCCTTTTTCTACAATCAGGTGAAAGGGAAAATGGAAGACGCATTGATCGCGCAAAACTGGGAACGGCTGACCATTGTGCGTCCGTCTATGCTGCTCGGGGATCGCGATAAGCAGCGCTTCAATGAATCGATTTTTGCGCCGTTGTTCCAGCTTTTTCCCGGAAACTGGAAATCTATTCAGGCGAGAGATGTTGCGCGTGCCATGTTGCACGAGGCGTTTTCTCCGACGCAGGAAGGGGTCAACATTATACCCTCGGCAAAACTGCGTGAAATTGCAAAAGGTGAGGCGTAAAATCCCCCGGCTCATTAATGACTCTCCCCGGGATAGGTTATGACTGGTCAGTCTTCATCTCAGGCGGCAACACCCTTTCAGTGGTGGAAACCCGCACTCTTTTTTCTCGTCGTTATCGTCGGTCTTTGGTATGTGAAATGGCAGCCCTATTACGGTAAAGCCTTCACCGCTGCCGATACTCACAGCATAGGCAAATCCATACTCGCCCAGCCGGACGCTAGCCCGTTGCAGGCGGCGTGGGATTACGCGATGATCTATTTCCTCGCCGTATGGAAAGCCGCGGTGCTGGGCGTGTTGCTGGGATCGTTGATTCAGGTTCTGATTCCGCGCAACTGGCTGATGCGAACGTTAGGCCAGCCGCGTTTTCAGGGCACGCTGTTGGGGACGATTTTCTCTCTGCCCGGCATGATGTGCTCCTGCTGCGCAGCGCCCGTGACGGCTGGCATGCGGCGTCAGCAGGTATCAATGGGTGGCGCGCTGGCATTCTGGATGGGAAACCCGGTGCTCAATCCCGCCACGCTGGTCTTTATGGGCTTTGTGCTCGGCTGGCACTTTGCGTTGATCCGCCTGGTGGCCGGGCTACTGACCGTGCTGATTGTGGCCTCTGTAGTCCAGTATCTGTTTAAAGATAAAGATGCCCTGCCAGCGCCCGTAGACGTCGTCACGCCTGAAGCGCAGGGCGGATTCTTTGCCCGCTGGGGAAAAGCGTTGTGGCAGCTCTTCTGGAGCACCATCCCGGTGTATATCCTTGCGGTACTCGTGTTAGGCGCGGCACGCGTCTGGTTATTCCCTCACGCAGACGGCGCGATCGATAACACGCTGCTGTGGGTGATTGCGATGGCGGTGGCCGGATGCTTGTTTGTGATTCCGACTGCGGCTGAAATTCCGATTGTGCAGACGATGATGCTCGCCGGTATGGGTACCGCTCCCGCGCTAGCACTGTTAATCACGCTGCCAGCCGTGAGCCTTCCGTCGCTTATCATGCTGCGCAAGTCATTCCCGGCGAAAGCGCTGTGGCTGACGGGGTTGCTGGTCGCATTAAGTGGTGTGATAACAGGCAGTATTGCGCTGCTGTAAAACAAAAAACCCGGCTTCCGCCGGGTTTGTCTTATCATGCAAACGCGTTTACTTAATATAGGTAAATGCGGTTGTCACGTGCTTCACGCCGCTCACACGGCTGGCGGTATCGGCCGCGGCTTTGCCTTCACGATCGGTGACCAGGCCGAGCAAGAACACTTCGCCATTCTCGGTGGTGACTTTCACGTTGGAGGATTTCACCTGATCGCTACCCAACAGCTGTGAACGCACTTTGGTGGTGATCCAGGTATCCGACGATGCCGTTCCCAGACCAATAGGCTGACCCTGGCGAACTTCGTTGAACACTTCCGTGGTGCCTTCTACGCCCATGGCGATTTGTTTCGCGCGGGCAGCCAGCTCCAGATTGGGTGCCTGGCCTGCCAGCAGCACTTTGCCCTGATAAGCGGTCACGTTAATGCGCGCTTCTTTCTTAATTTGTTCGTCTTTCGACAGGGCGCTGTTGACGCGCAGTTCCAGCGTGCCGTCATCGACTTGAGTACCCACAGAGCGCGGATCGGTTGCTGCTTTGGTGCCGACAGCCGCTGTACCTACCACAGCCGCAGCGATACATCCTTGAAGCAGCAGCGCAGAAATAAGGACTGCGAGGGGCGTTAATGCCTTCATTAGTACTCCTTAATCATCCTGGTGAGGGAAAAGCGTGTTATCAATCAAATCGCATAGACAGTTCACCGTCAGCATGTGCATTTCCTGAATGCGCGCACTGCGATGAGAGGGAATGCGAATTTCCACATCCTGCGGGCCTAAAAGGCCTGCCAGTTCACCACCGTCATACCCTGTTAGCGCGACAATAGTCATATCACGCGTCACGGCAGCTTCGACGGCTTTCACGATATCACGGCTATTTCCGCGCGTAGAAATCGCCAGCAGAATATCCCCGGCGTGGCCTAAGGCTCGAACCTGTTTTGCGTAGATTTCATCATGAAGACGATCGTTGGCAATCGCGGTTAAGACCACATTATCGGTATTAAGTGCAATGGCAGGTAAACTAGGGCGTTCTGTTTCAAAACGATTGATCATGCTGGCAGCAAAATGCTGTGCGTTGGCGGCGGAGGTGCCGTTGCCACAACAGAGGATTTTGTTGCCATTGAGCAGGGACTGCACCAGCGTCATTGCTGCGCGTGAAATAGCTTCCGGGAGGGCTTCCGCCGCTGCAATCTGAGTTTGAATGCTTTCTGTGAAGCAAACCTTAATTCTTTCGAGCACGTTATCCCTTTAAATCTTAATTATGCGTCTTCGCCAAAAGCGTTTTTAAGCCACTCGATGTCGTTTCCGGTGAAGGCTACCACATCGAACCGGCAATCCACAGTATCAAAACTCCCATTATGGCGGGCAAGCCACAAGTGGGCAGTCTGTAATAATTTATGTTGTTTGGCGAGCGTCACGCTGGCGGCAGCGCCACCAAATCGGGACGACTGTCGGAAACGTACCTCAATAAACACGATAACCTGACCGTCTTTCATGATCAGATCAATTTCGCCGCCACGTCCGTGAACGTTAGCGGCGATAAAACGCAGTCCTTTGCCTTCCAGCCAGCGACGCGCTTTTAGCTCCCACGCGTCGCCCGTCTGTTTGCGGCTTAACTCGCCGGGACGATCTGCCCCTGCTGGTATTTGAGCCATGATAACTTCCTGTTAATCACACAATCCTGGGTAGCGGTCAGATCGCCGGTGTTGCCGTTAAGCTCAAAGCCCGGCACCTGACGCATCTTGGTAAAGTGGTTCGCCAGCGCCCACGCATCCACGCCCATCGCGTACAAACGCGCGAGTGAATAGTCGTTACGTACGCTGCTCAGCGCCTGCTGCATCAGCGCCGGGTTGCTACCCGCCAGCATAGGGATTTCGCTGTATTGCAGGCCGTCCATTTCCAGACGGAAATCAGGCCCAGCCGTCCCCTGTGCGCTGCGCGAGCTGGCATACAATGTTACGCCGCTTTGGCTGCCGTTGCGCATGGCAATCATCGGTTTGATAAAGGCAATTTCTTCTGGTGTCGCGACGATATAAGCCGCATCCACTTTGCCGCCGCCGCTGATTTGCGCGTCAGTTGGTGGAGCCGGAATCGTCAGACCGCCGATGGTCACGCCTTGCTGCTGCGGCAGACTGGCCGAAACCGGGCTACCGGTCAGTGCAATACCTGACCCGCCGTTCACGCCAGCTCTCAGCTCAGAGGTTGAGCCAAATTTCTGCTGCAACACGATATTACCGCCGAGCTGTTGCCATTCCTGAGCAAACGCGGTGGCGACGCGGTCACCCAGCGCGCTACGCGGTGTCAGCAGCAACGGAACCTGTTTTCCCTGTTCGTGGATATGACGCGCCGCATCGCGGGCTTCGTCTTCTGGTGAAAGGGCGAAGTAACAGATATTCGCGCGATTCTGAACTTGCTCAGGCTGGTTAAGCGCCAGCACGTTCAGCGAAGTGTTGCTCTTCATCAACTCTTCGACGTTGTTCTTCAGCAAGGGGCCAACCACGATACTGGCACCGTCCTTCTGAACTTGCGCCAGCACCTGATCGAGTGGCTGCGAACTGGTGTCATAGACTTTCAATTCTGCACCCGGATTCGCGGTCGTTGCAGCAACGGCTTGCGGCTGCGCGGCAGGCTGCTGATCGGGCGTCGTGGTTTGTGGTTGTGCCGTTGCCGCATCGGTTGCCGGAGCTGCCTGAGGAACAACAGGCGTTTGTGCTTCCGCTGGCGCTGCGGTTTCTGCAGGGGCCTGCGTGGTCGCTGGCGGCGTTGTCGGAGCGGTCACTGGATTTTGCATCGTGCCTTGAGCTGGCGCTTGTGCAGAGGTCAAATCGCTGGTTTCCACCGCAGACGGGCTAATGACATCGTTCACATTCGCGGCTTGCGCTGCTTGTGCAGGAACGGCGTTACCTGCCACCGCAGTGGTGCCATTTTTCGCAGCTTCAAAGCCCTGCTGAATGGTGCGACCAAATACCGCCGCCTGACCATTCAATGGCAGCAAAAGGGCGATTTTGCTGACGGAGGCAGGCTGGAAGTTCTGCACGTTGACCAACTGCGTCGGCAGCATTTTCGCCCCCGGGTTTTGCGGGTAACGCGTCTGCCAGTCGGTAATGCCCGCTTTCAGCATTTTTGGATCGCTGCGGTTGTTGAACCACATCTGCTGCAAATCCATCCAGCCTTGCAACACATTCTCATCAGCGTTGATTACCAGCGCCTGAGCCTGTTCCGGCGTCATTGCAGAGAGCGCTTGCCAGGTGGCATCGATGTTTTTCTGCTTATCCGCGCCGCTCAGCAGCGGCTCTTGCGCAATGAGCGCGCGCAGGAGTGGTAGGGAAGGTCGGCCCTGTTCGGCAGCGATAACGGCCTGCCAGTAACGAGCTTGTTGGTTGTTTTCCAGCGCTTTCGTATCGATATCCGCCAGCAGTTTTTTCGCGGCCGGATACTCTTTCTGCGCGATTTTCAGCTCAGCCGCCAGCAGCGATTGCTCGCCGCGCTGCGTATTGTTCAGTTCCTGCGGCAACTGGTTATACAGATCGACTGCCTGCTGCGTTTTACCTTCATTCAGCAGTGCACGAATGGCAAGTAATTGCCAGTTGGTCTTGGTATCATTTGAGCTCTGCGACATTTGTTGCAGATAAAAGCCGGAATCAGCCTGCGCGGAACCCTGCATATGGGCGGCAGTCTGATCGGGCGCCTGAGTGCCACAGCCTGCGAAAATCAGGGCTGCCAGCATAATAGGAAGGCTGCGCGAAGCTTTTGTTCGAAGAAACGTTAAGGGTACCATACTGTATCCAGTGATTTTTTTAGGCAATGCTCAATATTAAATCGGCAATACGGACTAAACAATGAAACAACACGAAACGGCAGATAATTCTCAAGGCCAGCTTTATATTGTACCTACTCCTATCGGGAATTTGTCTGATATTACCCAACGTGCGCTCACCGTATTACAAGCCGTTGATTTAATTGCTGCTGAAGATACGCGTCATACGGGGTTACTGCTGCAGCATTTCGCGATCAGCGCCCGTTTGTTCGCTTTGCACGATCACAATGAGCAACAAAAAGCCGAAACGCTGGTGGCGAAACTCAAAGAAGGGCAAAACATCGCGCTGGTATCCGATGCTGGTACGCCGCTGATCAACGATCCCGGTTATCACCTGGTGCGCACCTGTCGCGAAGCCGGTATCCGCGTCGTGCCGTTGCCAGGCCCTTGTGCCGCGATTGCCGCTTTGAGCGCCGCAGGTTTGCCTTCTGACCGCTTCTGCTACGAAGGTTTTTTACCCGCCAAATCGAAAGGCCGTCGCGACACGCTGAAAGATCTTGAAGCCGAACCGCGCACGCTGATTTTCTATGAGTCTACCCATCGCCTTCTGGACAGTTTAGAAGACATGGTCACCGTGTGGGGTGAAGCACGCTATGTGGTGCTGGCGCGCGAATTGACCAAAACCTGGGAGAACATCCACGGCGCGCCGGTTGGCGAGCTGCTGGCCTGGGTGAAAGAAGACGAAAACCGCCGCAAAGGTGAAATGGTACTGATCGTTGAAGGCCATAAAGCGCAGGAAGAGGCGCTGCCAGCCGAAGCGCTGCGTACGCTGGCATTGCTGCAAACCGAACTGCCGTTGAAAAAAGCCGCCGCGCTTGCCGCCGAAATCCACGGCGTCAAAAAGAACGCGCTGTATAAGCATGCGCTGGATCAGCAGGGCGAATCGTAACAACGAGCCGGGCAAACGTCGCGTTGCCCGGCTGACTATTCACATATCGCAGTAAAGACAGGTGGTTTTCGGATGCAACCAAAGGAATGACGCCGGAATTTGGGTTGTCACTTTCCCTTCCTTAAACGCCGCAAATGCCCGCTGTTTCCCTTCGCCAGAAACCAGCAATAAGACTTCTCTCGCTGCCAGAATATCGCGTAAGCCTAAGGTAATCCCTTTCTCGACCGGGACGTTTGCCTGTTTCAGCATCTCATGGAGCCGGGTGCGCTCATCAAGATGCGTAATATGACAGGCAGGTTCCAGTTTCTCATCCGGTTCGTTCAGCCCGAGATGTCCATTTTTGCCGATTCCCAGAATGCACAGATCCAACCCTCCGCGCTGGGCAATTTGCTCCACAATTCGCGCGCATTCCTGTTCATCGGCGTTGTCAGACCTGAACGAAATGTAGTTGTCAGGCGCAATGCCGAGTGGCTGGAGAATATGGTGCTGCAAGAAAACCTCGCAGGTGGCCGGGTTGTCTGGCGCTAATCCCACCCATTCGTCCAGCTTGACGAAGGTGATCCGGCTAATATCAACCTGTTGTGCGATGATCTTTTCAACCAACAGCTGATAGGTCATCACCGGCGTCGCACCTGTCGCGAGACAGATGACGGCGTCAGGTTTGCGATGAATCAGCGCTAATAATTTCTCGCTGGCGGCTTCGCTGAGCGAGCGGTCATCACTTTTTACCTGGAACGTTATGCCATTCATTTACAGAATCCCCAGCGCAGAACCGACGATAGCCAGCACAAATGTCACCGCAATCAGCAGAACCGGATGCGCTTTTTTCACGCGTAAAAGGTAGTACATCAACAAGGTATAGCCCATGGGTAAAATGTTGGGGAAGACCTTATCGAAGAAGTCTTTTTGCAGCGCAACGTTGTGGGTGGCATCGATGGCAAACGTGGTGACGACGTTGATATGAACGTAGGAAGCAATCAGCCCGCCGATCACCGTGATCCCCAGAATTGTTGCTGAGCGGGCAATCATCTGCGAATTTTCTCGCACCTTATCGATCGCTTTTATCCCCACCGTATAGCCAACGTGCGTCCAGCCCACGCGCAGGAAGAAAATGGCGAGATAGACGGCGAAGAACAGAATCGGTCCCAACAGGTTGCCCTGGCTGGCAAACGATGAGCAAATCCCGGCCATAATCGGTAACAGCGTAAACCAGAAAATCGCGTCGCCGATCCCGGCGATAGGACCAAACAGCGCTACTTTGAGGCCTTTAATCGTGCTGCGGTTTTCGCCTTTCTCCTCCATGGAGATCAGCAGTCCCATCAGGAATCCCACCAGGTTTGGGTGCGTGTTGATAAACTCCAGATGGTCCTTCATGGCCGCGCTAAGGCCTTCTTTATCGCCTTTGTAGATCTTCTTGAGGATCGGCAACATCGCCCATGTAAAGCCGCCCGCCTGCATACGCTCGTAGTTAAAGCTGGCCTGCAGCAGTGAAGAACGGAACCCCAGGCGCGTAATGTCTTTTTTACTGATTTCAGATCCCATTGCTGTAATCCTCTTCATCTTTTTTCGCAGCGGAAGCCTGAGGCTGAGCGGCGTTTTTGGCTTTCGCGTTAAAGAACTCATACACCGCAAATCCGGCCCCTAACACAGCGACCGGCAGCAGGCTGCTGACCTGGATGTAACAGACAAATAAGAAACCAGCGATCAGGTAAGGGATGTACTGCGCTTTGAACATCACGCGCAACAGCAAGCCGAAACCGACAGCAGGAAGAATGCCCCCCGCGACTTCAAATCCGTGCGTCAGCCAGGCCGGCATGGCCTTGACCAGCGCCTGCATCGCCCCTTGAGCAAGATATGTGCAGAGGAACGTGATCACCGCGTAAGTGAAGGCCACAATCAGCGTGGTCGTCCAGTTAAGACGGGCGAATCCCGCGGTATTTGTCTCTTTCGCATACCTGTCGGCTTTCGACATAAACAGGGAGAATGCTGAATAGAAAAACAGAATGACGTATTGCATTAACAGGCTAAACGGCAGCCCCAGTCCGATGGCTGTTTTGGCATCGACACCGGTAGACCAGGCAATGACAGTGGTCATCACCCCGGCCATGATGGGGTTAGGTGGCTGCACGCCACCCGCGGGTGTGAGACCCGCAAATGCCAGCTCGGTCAGACCGCCGGTAATCAAGCCGATATGGATATCACCCAAAATCGCCCCGGTAAGGGTACAAACGATAATAGGACGAAACAGAAACAGCGCTTCCAGCCAAAAATCAATCCCTAAGAAAAACACTAACGCGGCCAGGGAAATCCCCTGAATCAATGTTATTTCATGCATTTTATTGCCTCGTAATAGCGACTTTAGTTTTTGAATGTCGAGACAGGGCGATTAATCAGGAATACTCTCTTTCGCATCCCCCGGGACATCCTGGATAAAGAGATTCACGCCGCTGCGCTTGATAAAGCGCAGATCGTCGAGATCCCGATCGTCGACATAAACTTTGCTGCTGATCTGCCGTTTACCTTCCGAAAAATGCATATTCCCAACGTTAACGTCGTTTAGCGGTACGCCGGCTTCAATTAGCTTCCTGACAATGTCCGGCGTACGGCAAATCAGGAAGATCTTCTGATGCGGCGCGGCCTTAGAAATGATCGCGGCAGTTTTTTCGATTGAAAAAAAGCGAATGCCGAAACCGTAGGTATCCGCGGTGATCCCCATCAGCTTTTGTTGGATCTCGTCTTTCGCGACGTCGTCATCGACGACGATCAGCAAATTAGCGCCGATGGTTGAGGTCCATGTGACCCCAACCTGACCATGCACCAGGCGGTTATCGATCCGGGTTAATAAAATATTAGGAGCGCTCATCATCTTCATTCCTGCCCATAGTGTGTTGTGTTGTGCGAGTTTTTATAAAACGACGGCGGAGTCGAGCACGAGTTTGTTGGCCGAGCCGCAGACGTTGATTTTGTTTTTTACCACCTCTTTCATGGCGTCCATACCGACACGCATGTAAAAGCGCGGATCGTTTCCCTGCGGATTTTTGTTGAACCACTCTTTGATGGCGGCTGAAAACGCGATTTTCAGTTCCGTCGCCACGTTCACTTTACAGACCCCCAGCTCGATCGTGCGGCGCACGAATTCATCCGGAACGTCGCTTGCACCGTGCAGCACGAGAGGGATATCCACAACGTCACGGATTTCAGCCAGACGTTGAAAATCAATTTTTGGCCGCTTGGTGTAAAGCCCATGTGCCGTGCCTATTGCCACGGCCAGACTGTCGACTCCCGTGAGCTCCACAAAGCGTTTTGCTTCCTGCGGATCGGTCAGAAATGCGCTTTCGGCATCCACGCTCATGTCATCTTCAACGCCGCCCAGACGCCCCAGTTCGGCCTCGACACTGCAATCATTGAGATGGCAGAAATCCACAACGGATTTCACCAGCGTCACGTTTTGCTCAAACGGGAAGTGGCTGCCGTCGATCATTGCGCTACGCACGCCCGCATTGACCTTGCGACGAATGTCATCCAGCGACTCATGGTGATCGAGATGCAACGCCAGCGGCATGTCGTAACTGATGGAATACGCGCTGCACAGCGCGTAGATCTCTTCTAGTGCGATATGTTTAAAGGTGCCCGGCGTGCCCGCGAGGATCACCGGCGATCGCATTTCGCTGCACACTTCGAGAATGGCCTGGATCGTTTCGGCGTTATGAATGTTAAACGCGGGAACCGCATAGCCTTTGGCTTGCGCATCCTGCAGAAGGTATTTCGTTGAGATAATGCTCATGATGCGCTCCTGTTAAGCCAGCCACGGGTGAATAACAACGCCCTGCACCACACGATTTACCGTACCGCTGGCGGATGGGGTGTCTGGGGTATTTCCGACGCTGATGGACTGCGTGAGTGCAAAGACCTGCGCGTACATCAGGAAGCAGAACGCCAGCTCAACGTCCAGGAATGGGCGTGAAGCAGGGAGCAAAATATACGGACCCGCTTCGACAATCGGATCGGGCTCGGCAGTCACGGCAACCACACTCAGGGCCTGCTGATCACGGCGTAATTCGGCCACGAGATCGAGATCATACTGGCGCGTGTAGGGATGGCTGGAGACAAAAACCACCACCAGCGTTTCGTTATCGACCAGTGATTTCGGGCCGTGGCGGAAACCGGTTGGCGAGTCATAAAACGCGACCACTTTGCCCGCCGTCAGCTCCAGCACTTTTAACGCGGATTCACGCGCTGCGGCCTGCAATCCGCCGCTGCCGAGATAAACGATCCGTTTCCAGGGTTCAGCGCCAAATACGCCGTGACTGAAATCCCCCAGTGACGACAAGATCGCTTCGCAGCGATTTGCGACGTCGTGGAAGGAAGCACTGTTGATCGTGTCCGGAGCGAATACCGCGAGACAACTTGCCATCATGGTGGTGATGCTGCTGGTCATCGCAAAACCGCGATCGTGCGTCTCGGGCGGCATCAGCAGCGCAAAGGCGTTGTCGCTGTCAGCCGCACTCTGATAAAGACTCCCGGCTTCGTTGCAGGTGATCGTCAGGTGATAGCACTCTGGCACAAACTGATTTGCCAGCTCCACGGCGGCCACGCTTTCCGGGCTATTGCCGGAGCGGGCAAAAGAGACCAGCAGCAGCGGGTGCGCGGGACTCAAATAATCCATCGGATTGGTCACCAGATCGGTGGTTGGAATAGCACTAAAATTTTTCCCGGTGTGACGCGAAAGCCACGGGGCGATAATATCGCCGATAAATGCCGATGTTCCCGCTCCCGTCAGCACGATCCGCAGAGTGTCTTTGCAGAGCAACGGCAAGAGAAAACGATCGAGTGTCTGTCGAAGGGTGTCGATATGGTTGAGAGAACGGCTCCAGCACTCAGGTTGCTGACGGATCTCTTTTTCCGTCCAGGTGCCGGTGGCGGTTGAGGTTTCTGGCATAACTCTGTCCTTAGTAATGTGAAATCCACATCAGACGCGACTGTAATCGCCAATGTCTTTCGTTTCGTTTCACTTGTTCGATTAATTAAAATCTATAGAAAGGAAAGTGAAAGATCAATACCAGGAAAAGAAATAAAACGAAAACTGTGAGCGGGGGAGGTAACGGTTTTAGTAACACATTAATTTTTATATATTTTCCCGCGGGAAATACTAATTAATCGAAAGCAAAAGAAAAGGCCCTACGCAGTTAACGTAAGGCTAAAGTGACGCATAATGAAAGGGCTAAGGGGGAGAGCCTGCCCGGAATACAATGTGTGATGACGGTTTCGTGAAGTGGATAATCTCCACGAAGCTAAATGCCTTCTTCAACGGGTTTTTCTTCGCGACAGCGCCCCAGCTCGTCTACCAGGCTGGTCAGACCGCGATGCCCGCACTCAAGCGCCTGTAACCGAAACGCTTCGCTGGTTAACCCTTCGCGCTCCATCACCATTTCCAGCAGAAGCTGCATATTGGTTCCTGTAAGCACTTCCCAGCCGGGTTTTTCCAGCGCCATGGTAGAGGCCACGCGAAACGGCGTGCCGCCCAGTAAATCGGTCAGAAAGACAATATCCTCCTGACTACCCAACTCGTTTATTGCCTGCTCCAGTTGCGAAGTCAGGAGCGCGGTGGTCGAGGTTTCAGGAAAATCGATGGCAATAAATTGCTCTTGCTCACCGAGGATTTGCTTCATCGCTTTTTCAAGCCCGCTGGCGAATCCGCCATGACCACAAAGAATAATGCCTAACATCTCAAACCCCTTGTTTTACAGGAAGTGACAGAACTTACCCACGACGCCCAGTACCACTGTGATGCCGATGAGGCGCAACGGACTCCAGCCACGACGTACCAGCCAGAACATCGTCAGGGTGTAGAGCAGCGGCAAAAACGCGGGCATCAGCTTGTCGATAACATCTGTTTGCAGTTTCACCACCGCGTCACCAGCTGTAATTTCCAGCGTGGTGTTCAGGCGCACATAGGTCGCCACCAGTGCGCCGATGACCGTCATCCCTACAATCGACGCGGCGTGGCCGACTTTCTTGGTATTGGCCTTAATCAGCGGGATCGCGGCGACGCCCATCCGATAGGCATAGTGCGCAAGGCCAAAGCGCAGCCCCAGATGCACCACGTTGAACATCACGATGAACACCACGGCCCCAAGTATCGATCCTTGCAGCGCAAGGCTGGCCCCGATGCCGCCGCAAATCGGCAGCAGCGTCAGCCAGAACATCGCATCGCCAATCCCACCGAGCGGAGCGCCCACGGCAATCTTGGTGCTCTGAATACTGTTTACGTCCTGCTTGGAGCGTTCCATCGCCAGAATAATGCCGATCACGAAGGTCACCAGAAACGGGTGGGTGTTGAAGAACCCCATATGGCCTTTCATGGCGCGGGCCAGATCGCGCGGGTTGGTGTGGATTTTTTTCAACGCTGGCAGCAGGCCATACAACCAGCCGGATGCCTGCATACGTTCGTAGTTAAATGAAGCCTGCAACAGCATCGAACGCCAGGCCACGCGGTTGATATCTTTTTTGGTCAACTCCGCGCCGATTTTCTGATCTTCGTAAATATTTTCGTTTACGCCGGAAAGCAGCGACTCGTCGGCCTCGGAAGCGGTAGGCAGAGTGGTTTGATTAGATGCCATCTTCGAATTCCTCTTTCTGAGCGACCGGAGCCGGCTCCTGGGATTTACGGACAAAGTCGATCAGCGCCATCGCCAGCGCCGCAGCAGCAATAGCCAGTACCGGCAGTTTAAGCCAGGCGGCTGCCACAAAACCGAGAATGAAATAGGGGATGTAGACGTTTTTCATCATGATTTTCAGCAATACGGCAAAGCCGATGGCTGGCATGATGCCGCCCGCAACGCCAAGCCCGTCAATTAAACGCGCGGGAAGCACATCAATGGCGGTTTTCGCGTGTTCTGCGCCGAAGTAGATCGGCAGAAAAGCGCAGAGAAAATAGAAAATCCCGAGTGCCAGCAGCGCCAGATAATTCACCCGCTCAATGCCTGCGGTATCCGCGTTGGCGGCCATCCGATCGCAACGTGCCATGACGCCTGACATCACTGAGAACAAGAAAGTAATCCCCATTTGTACCGCAACGGCGAACGGTACGGCCACGCCGACGGCAACCTCCGGCTTCACGCCGGTGGTAATGGCGAAAGTTGTCCCGACAATGGTGCCAATAATGACGTTCGGCGGCTGCGCGCCCGCCAGCGGAGCCAGACCCATCCAGACCAGTTCCAGCGTACCGCCCGTTAAAATACCGGTATGCAGATCGCCCAGAATCAAGCCCACCAGCGGTCCAAGCACCACCGGGCGGTGCATATGCGTTAAGCCATTGAACATATCCAGGCCTGCGATAAAGGCGAGAATGCCCAGCGCAAACGCCTGCAATAAACTGATTTCCATGGTGAATCCCTCAGAGAAGTTTAAAGAGATCCAAAGCGGGTTCTGTCGGGACGCCCTGCACGAAGCACTCCACTCCAGCGGCTTTCAGACCATCAAACGCCGCCGTATCGTTGGCGTCTACAGAGACCGTTTTGGCAATTTGCTGTTTGCCATTCGCGTAATGCATATTTCCAACGTTAATACGGGTGACGGGCACGCCACCTGCTGCGAGCGTCAGGAAATCGGCAGGCGACTTGCAGACCAGCAGAATTCTCTGCCGATCGGCGGCGCGGTGAATATTGTCGATGACTTTCTGCAGTGACCAGAAGCGAACGTCGATGCCTTCGGCCAATACCATTTCCATCAGGTTTTGCTGGACCGAATCCTCAGCCACTTCATCATTGGCGACCAGAACCAAATTTGCGCCTGCAAATCCGACCCACTGCACGCCCACCTGGCCGTGAATCAAGCGTTCGTCAATGCGACATAAGACAATGTTTGGCATAGCGTTTTCCTGTTGTTGTTATGCGTTATGCGGCGTGACACGCTGACAGGCGTCGTGGTACTGACGCAGTATGTCCTGAATGTGGTCGATGATAAGTTCTCGCGGCGTAGCCTTGAGAACGCCCTCGCGAACTTTGCTGTATTGCAGCGGTAAGTACTGACTCACAAGCGGCAGCGGAATGGGGTCGTCGGCCAGGTTTCGTACCAGCCGTTCGAACGCGTCGTCGATCTGACTGTCGGGCCAGTAGTAGCGAACGCGATCTGAATAGCTGTAGCCGCGTGCCAGGCGACGCGCGTTGCCATCGCCGTGATAGTGGCTTTGCCAGTATTCCGGGCGATCGAGCATCACGTTTTCCAGAACGTGGCGCAGTCCAGACCCGGCTTTCACGGGGAGTAACTCTTCTTCAACAGCCGCCAGCGAAAACAGTGCCTCACGCAAAGCAAACGTGAGTGCCGGACCGACTTTTAGAATCGCAAAATGATCTTTCACCAGCTGGCGCAGCGCCTGCGGCGTCTGGTAATCGGTAGAGTGAGCCTCAAACACCAGCGTGTCATACCCTTCCACCATCGCTCTCAGCGCTGCCGCTTTTTCCGGTTGATAGTCAATCACGTTGGTGTGATCGAACTCCACACCAGGCTGAACGACCAGCCCGATAATACGCGGCCAAATCGCACTTAATCCTTGCTGCTCGAAAGCATGGCGATGAGCTTCGAGTGTGGCGCGTGCTGCATCAGGTGTGGTGACTACGAGTTCGCTTAGCGTTTCGTGCGCGCCGCCGGGAACGGGCACTTCGGTGCCAATGATGTACACCAGATCGGATTCTCCAAAGCACGCGTCACTGGTCTCTTCGGCTATTTTCGCCAGACGCGCGGCACGCGTCGCGACGATCTCATCCGTCAGGGGAATCGGATCGTCCTCGCAGGACATGCTGCAATCGAGGTGGATCTTCTTAAAGCCTGCGGCCACGTAGCTTTTGATAAGTGTCTGCGCGTTTTCCATCGCGTCGTCAGCAGTGAGGTGTTGCCAGCGATTTGGGCCGAGATGGTCGCCGCCCAAAATGAGCATTGAGCGAGGAAAATTCAGCGAGTCCGCAAGCTGGTGGACAAAACCGCAGAAATCGGCGGGCGTCATGCCGGTGTAACCGCCAAACTGGTCCACCTGGTTGGATGTCGCTTCAATCAATAATGCGGTGTTATGTGTACGGGCAAATCGAATTGCGGCTTCGAGTACCAGTGGGTGCGCGGAGCACACGGCATAAATCCCGTTTTCCGCGCCTTGTTTATGGCTTTCCACCATTTCAATCAGATGTTTCACTTTCCTCTCCACTTCGGATGGTTATGGTATTAACCTTTCGTTTTATTTCACTTTATACTGCTGCATGGTGCTGTAAAAATAAAACGAAAGATAATAGTTTTCCGATCTGTTTCACAAAAGAAACATAACGAAAGGTTTCAGCACCGACAACCTCCGCCAGGAACACGCCGGTGGGGCTTGCATTCCGCTAAAAGAAAGGAGTTAATAGATAAATCGAAATGAAACGAAAGATTTTAGTGAAGGAGCTCTCATGAGCAGCAGCGATTCATCCGCGGAAAAACGCGTGACGGGCACCAGCGAAAGGCGTGAGCAGATAATCCAGCGGTTACGGCAGCAGGGAAGCGTACAGGTTAACGATCTTTCTCATCTTTATGGCGTCTCTACGGTCACGATCCGTAACGATCTCGCCTTTCTGGAGAAGCAGGGCATTGCCGTTCGTGCCTACGGCGGGGCGTTGATCTGTGACGGTAATACCCCTGGTGTTGAGCCTTCCGTTGAAGATAAAAGTTCGCTCAATACAGCGATGAAACGCAGCATTGCGCAGGCGGCGGCGAACCTGATTAAGCCAGGCCATCGTGTGATTCTCGATTCGGGTACCACAACCTATGAAATCGCACGCATGATGCGACAGCACAGCGATGTGATCGCCATGACAAATGGCATGAATGTCGCCAATGCGTTGCTTGAAGCGGAAGGGGTGGAACTGCTGATGACCGGCGGCCATTTGCGTCGTCAGTCGCAGTCGTTTTATGGCGATCAGGCGGAACAGTCGTTGCAAAACTATCACTTCGATCTGCTGTTTCTGGGCGTGGATGCCATCGATCTCGATCGCGGCGTCAGTACCCACAATGAAGATGAAGCGCGACTGAACCGAAAAATGTGTGAAGTCGCCGAGCGGATTATTGTCGTGACGGATTCGACGAAGTTTAACCGTTCTAGCTTGCATAAAATTATTGATACGCAACGCATTGATATGATTATTGTCGATGAAGGTATCCCGACTGAAAGTCTGGAAGGGCTGCGTAAAAATGGGATTGATGTGATTCTTGTTGCGGAGTAAGGATGTTTAAATCGCCCTCTCCTCTAAGCAGAGGGCGATTGGGCTTAGAGGGCTATCACGTTACCGGCGCCGGGTTAAACACCGCCAGCTGGTTGTGCAAGCCCCATTGATCTGAGAAGGTTTTCTTGCGCCCGCTCGCCACATCAAGAATAAAGTGGAACAGTTTCCAGCCCACGTCCTCAATGCTCTCTTCGCCGGTGGCAATGGTGCCCGCGTTGATATCCATCAAGTCATACCAACGGTTTGCCAGCTCGGTGCGCGTCGCCATCTTGATGACCGGAACGGCCATCAGACCGTACGGCGTACCGCGACCGGTGGTGAAGACCTGCACCGTAATGCCGGATGCGACCTGCTGCGTGCCGCAGACAAAATCGCTGGCGGGCGTTGCGGCATAAATCAAACCGCGTTTGGTCGGGCGCTGGCCTGGCGATAGCACCTCTGAAATCGCGCTCTGACCAGATTTCGCAATCGAACCCAACGCTTTTTCCACCACGTTTGCCAGACCGCCTTTTTTGTTGCCGGGGGACGGGTTCGCGCTGCGGTCGGTTTGCCCCAGGTCGAGATAGTTATCGTACCAGGCCATCTCTTCCAGCAGGCGTTTGCCCACCTCTTCGTTGATGGCGCGCGGAGTCAGCAGGTGGATCGCATCGCGCACTTCGGTGACTTCCGAGAACATTACCGTTGCGCCGCAACGCACAAACAGATCCGACGCGTAGCCGACCGCTGGGTTTGCTGTCACGCCGGAGAACGCATCGCTGCCGCCGCACTGCGTGCCGACAACCAGCTCAGAAGCCGGGCAGGTTTCGCGTTGACGCTTGTTCAGCCTTTCCAGATGGATCGTGGCAACCTGCAAAATGTCGTCCACCATCGATCTAAAGCCAACGTGATGTTCATCCTGCAAGCGCACAATGCTTGCGCTGTCTACGGGGATTGCCTTCACATCGTCGGTGCCCTGTAACAGACGTTCTGGCTGGAGTTTTTCGCAGCCCAGGCCAATCACCATCACTTCACCGCCGAAATTCGGGTTCAGCGAAATGTTGTGGATGGTACGGATGGGTACAACAGCCGCGGGCGCGTTAATCGCCACGCCACAGCCATACAAATGGTTCAGCCCCACCACACCGTCGACGTTCGGGTATTTTGGCAGCAAATCACGTTCGATGATTTTGACCACGTAATCCACCACGCCCGCCACGCAATGCACGCTGGTGGTAATGCCGAGCAGATTTTTGGTACCCACGCTGCCGTCGGCATTGCGATAGCCTTCGAAGGTATATCCTTCCAGCGGGGGCAGTGGCTCCGGCACGCGGGTCGCCAGCGGTAAGGTATTGAGCGGTGGTGCTTCTGGCAGCTCGACGAGTGATTCATCTATCCAACTGCCCTGCGGCACGGCGCGTACGGCGTAGCCGATGACTTCGCCGTAACGGACGATTTCACCGTGCGCAGGAATATCGACCAGCGCCACTTTGTGTCCCTGGGGAATGTGCTCAATCAGTTCCAGGCCATCCGGGAAACGCGTTCCTGCTTTCAGGCCGTTGTCGTTAACAATAATCGCCACGTTATCAGTGTCGTGTACTTTTATATAGAACGCCGTCGGCGACGTTTGTCGAATTTCGATGTCGGCCATTGTTCAGTATTCTCCAGCGAAAATTAGATATTAAATGTCGTTAAGAGTGTGCTTATTTTCTTATTAGAAAAAATAAAGACGCTGCCTGCTTTAATAAAGAATGTCAGGACTTACGGGATAAAAATGTGATCAAGATCACTCATCAGGGCGAGCACTGACGGCGTCTGGCGGGGAATGCGTAAATCTGTGCATCAGCGCCCAAGGGATTGTGCATATGCTCAAATTATTATTCGTAAAGACCCTGATAATTGAGCGATGCGACAATGTGCGGGCCGGGGGTGATGTTTATACTTAATCACGATTTCATTGCATCTGGTTAATTAACTGATATTGCCTGCTATCGATAATAATCAGTATAGATTTCTCTCAAAATAATAAAAATACCAACATCGATGTGCCCGAGGAAATAAACATGTCACTAGATACTGCTGTAGAAACGAAAAAGGGTATTCATACCCGTCATTTAATATTACTGATTATTTTCATTGTGACGGCGGTTAACTACGCTGACCGCGCAACACTTTCAATTGCCGGGACCGAAGTTGCAAAAGAGCTGCAGTTAAGCGCGGTATCGATGGGGTACATCTTCTCCGCGTTTGGCTGGGCCTATCTGCTGATGCAGATTCCAGGCGGCTGGTTGCTCGACAAGTTTGGCTCGAAAAAAGTCTACACCTATAGCCTGTTCTTCTGGTCGTTGTTCACGTTCTTACAAGGTTTTGTCGATTTCGTGCCGCTGGCGTGGGCAGGCATTTCGATGTTCATCATGCGCTTTATGCTGGGCTTCTCCGAAGCACCGTCATTCCCGGCTAACGCCCGTATCGTTGCGGCCTGGTTCCCGACGAAAGAGCGTGGCACGGCATCAGCCATTTTCAACTCTGCACAGTATTTCTCTCTGGCGCTGTTCTCGCCGCTGCTGGGCTGGTTGACCTTTGCGTGGGGCTGGGAACACGTCTTTACCGTGATGGGTGTGATTGGTTTTATCCTGACCGGTATGTGGGTGAAATATATTCATAACCCAACCGATCACCCACGGATGTCTGCTGAAGAACTGAAGTTCATCACTGACGGTGGCGCGGTGGTCGATATGGATCATAAAAAGCCAGGCGATAAAGCAGCGAGCGGTCCAAAGCTTCATTACATCAAACAGTTATTGACCAACCGCATGATGCTCGGCGTGTTTTTTGGTCAATACTTTATCAACACCATCACCTGGTTCTTCCTCACCTGGTTCCCGATTTATCTGGTGCAGGAAAAGGGCATGTCGATTCTGAAAGTCGGCCTGGTGGCCTCCATCCCGGCGCTGTGTGGATTTGCGGGCGGTGTGCTAGGCGGCGTGTTCTCGGATCATCTGATTAAAAGCGGTAAGTCGATTACTCTGGCACGTAAGTTGCCGATTGTGCTCGGAATGCTGTTGGCTTCCTCCATTATTCTGTGCAACTACACCGACAACACGGTCCTGGTGATTGCGCTGATGGCGCTGGCGTTCTTCGGTAAAGGTTTTGGTGCGCTGGGCTGGCCGGTGATTTCTGATACCGCGCCAAAAGAAATTGTGGGCCTGTGCGGTGGCGTGTTCAACGTCTTCGGTAACGTGGCGTCGATTGTCACCCCGCTGGTGATTGGCTATCTGGTGAGTGAACTGCATTCATTCAATACGGCTCTGGTCTTCGTTGGCTGCTCTGCGTTGATGGCGATGTTCTGCTACCTGTTCGTAGTGGGCGACATTAAACGTATGGAATTGCAGAAATAATTGAAGGTATAAGCGATGAGTAACGATATTTTCCCGAACAAGTTTAAAGCGGCCCTGGCGGCGAAAGAGATTCAGATTGGCTGCTGGTCTGCGCTGGCAAGCCCCATCAGCACCGAAGTGCTCGGTCTGGCCGGTTTCGACTGGCTGGTCCTGGACGGTGAACATGCGCCGAATGATATCACCACGTTCATTCCGCAGCTGATGGCGCTCAAAGGCAGCCGCAGCGCACCGGTCGTACGTGTGCCAACGAATGAGCCGGTGATCATCAAGCGTTTACTGGATATCGGGTTCTATAACTTCCTGATTCCGTTCGTGGAAAATGTGGAAGAAGCGGTTCAGGCCGTGGCGTCTACCCGCTATCCGCCGGAAGGGATCCGTGGCGTATCGGTTTCTCATCGCGCCAATATGTTTGGCACCGTGCCGGACTATTTTGCGCAGTCCAACAAGAACATCACGATTCTGGTGCAGATCGAGAGCCAGCACGGCGTGGATAACGTTGATGCCATCGCGGAAACCGACGGCGTAGACGGCATCTTTGTTGGCCCAAGCGATCTGGCGGCGGCGTTCGGACATCTCGGCAATGCCAACCACCCGGAAGTGCAACGCGCTATTCAACACATTTTTGAACGTGCAAAAGCACACGGCAAGCCGAGCGGCATCCTGGCACCCGTTGAAGCGGACGCCCGTCGTTACCTGGAATGGGGCGCAACGTTTGTTGCCGTCGGCAGTGACCTTGGCGTGTTCCGCTCTGCCACGCAGAAGCTCGCCGATTCCTTTAAAAAATAACCACCACTGAGATAAAGAGAGACGCAATTATGACAATGAAAGTTGGTTTTATTGGCCTGGGTATCATGGGTAAACCAATGAGTAAAAACCTCATCAAGGCAGGTTACTCGCTGGTGGTTTCTGACCGTAATCCAGAAGTGATTGCTGAGTTGATTGCCGCTGGCGCAGAAACGGCCACCACCGCAAAAGCGATTGCTGAGCAGTGCGACGTAGTCATCACCATGCTGCCAAACTCCCCGCACGTCAAAGAAGTCGCGCTGGGTGAGAACGGCCTGATCGAAGGTGCAAAACCGGGCCTGGTGCTGATCGACATGAGTTCCATTGCGCCACTGGCGAGCCGTGAAATCAGCGATGCGCTGAAAGCGAAAGGCGTCGAAATGCTGGACGCACCGGTCAGCGGCGGAGAGCCAAAAGCCATCGATGGAACGCTGTCTGTGATGGTGGGCGGCGACAAAGGCACGTTCGACAAATATTACGACCTGCTGAAATCCATGGCCGGTTCCGTTGTGCATACCGGTGATATCGGCGCGGGCAACGTCACCAAGCTGGCAAACCAGGTGATTGTGGCGTTGAACATCGCCGCCATGTCCGAAGCGCTGACCCTGGCGACCAAAGCAGGGGTTAACCCGGATCTGGTGTATCAGGCGATTCGCGGCGGGCTGGCGGGAAGTACCGTGCTGGATGCCAAAGCGCCGATGGTGATGGATCGCAATTTCAAGCCGGGTTTCCGAATCGACCTGCATATCAAAGATCTGGCGAATGCCCTGGATACTTCGCACGGTGTTGGCGCGCAATTGCCGCTCACCGCTGCGGTGATGGAGATGATGCAGGCGCTGCGTGCCGATGGCTTGGGTAATGCCGACCATAGCGCCATCGCTTGCTACTACGAAAAACTGGCGAAAGTGGAAGTCACTCGCTAACAAAGACGGGCGCGGAAACGCGTCCGGTATTTTTGCCGCGTGCAGTAACAGGCTACAACTATGAAAATCGTAATCGCCCCTGACTCTTATAAAGAAAGCCTATCTGCCGCCGAGGTAGCTCAGGCCATAGAAAAAGGATTTCGGGAAATATTTCCTGATGCTCAGTATGTTTCTGTGCCTGTCGCTGACGGTGGCGAAGGCACGGTCGAAGCCATGATTGCCGCCACCCAAGGGACAGAGCAACACGCGGTTGTCACGGGGCCGCTGGGCGACAAAGTCAGTGCCTGCTGGGGGATTTCTGGCGACGGCGCAACGGCGATTATCGAGATGGCCGCTGCCAGCGGTCTGGCGCTTGTTCCTGCCGCAAAGCGCAATCCGTTGATCACCACATCGCGTGGAACGGGTGAGCTGATTCTGGATGCGCTGGATAAAGGCGCACGCAATATCATTATCGGTATTGGCGGCAGCGCCACTAACGATGGCGGGGCCGGCATGATGCAGGCGCTGGGGGCAAAACTGTGTGATGCTAATGGCAAAGAGATCGCTTTTGGTGGCGGCAGCCTGATGGCGCTCAACAGTATTGATGTTTCCGGACTGGATCCGCGTCTGAAAGACTGCACTATCCGCGTGGCCTGCGATGTGACCAACACGCTGGTGGGTGAACTCGGGGCCTCGCGTATTTTTGGTCCGCAAAAAGGGGCCGATGAAGCGAAAATTGTTGAGCTGGATAAAAACCTCAGCCATTTTGCGGACGTTATTAAGCAGTCCCTTCATATCGACGTGAAAAACGTGCCGGGTTCCGGCGCGGCTGGCGGTATGGGCGCTGCGCTGATGGCGTTCCTGGGCGCAGAACTGCGCAGCGGGATTGAGATTGTCACCCAGGCATTAAACCTGGAAGAACATATCCACGATTGCACGCTGGTGTTGACCGGCGAGGGCCGTCTCGACAGCCAAAGTATCCACGGAAAAGTGCCTGTGGGTGTGGCGAACGTCGCTAAAAAATACCATAAACCCGTTATCGGTATTGCGGGTAGTTTGACCCCTGATGTGGGTGTCGTGCATCAATATGGTATCGATGCCGTCTTTAGCGTCCTGAACAGTATTGGCTCACTGGAAGAGGCATTCCGTGGGGCCTATGACAATATTTATCGGTCGTCGCGTAATATTGCCGCCACTTTGCAGGTGGGGATGCGCACGCAAGGGTGACAGCGACGCGCAAACCCTCTATACTGCGCGCCGAAGCTGACCAGACAGTCGCCGCTTCGTCGTCGTCCCCTTTCGGGGGGAGACGGGCGGAGGGGAGGAAAGTCCGGGCTCCATAGGGCAGGGTGCCAGGTAACGCCTGGGGGGGAAACCCACGACCAGTGCAACAGAGAGCAAACCGCCGATGGCCCGCGCAAGCGGGATCAGGTAAGGGTGAAAGGGTGCGGTAAGAGCGCACCGCGCGGCTGGTAACAGTCCGTGGCACGGTAAACTCCACCCGGAGCAAGGCCAAATAGGGGTTCACAAGGTACGGCCCGTACTGAACCCGGGTAGGCTGCTTGAGCCAGTGAGCGATTGCTGGCCTAGATGAATGACTGTCCACGACAGAACCCGGCTTATCGGTCAGCTTCACCTCTTATAAAACCCCGCTTCGGCGGGGTTTTTGCTTTTAAGCCAGCGGGGCAGCGATGAATGACTGTCCACGACGCTATACCTATACGAGACGGCAATGATGTAGCCACTCATTACCCTTACAGCAAAAGCTTTGACACTGTCGACAGCCCGTAAGTTTTCGTTGTGGAATGGGCTTACCAATTGTTACGGAAAATAATTGCACTTAAGTGCAGCACCTATTGTTAGTGTGGTTATTGTATTTAAAATGACCGCTGTGATTATTTTCTATAGCAAGAAAGGGACTTATGCAGCAATACACTAACGAAATAACGCCTGAAATCCGTGAATCTCATTCACAGCCGTCCTACGACAAAGAGCTTCTAGCACTCTGCGACAGCCAAACACGCAAGGAACTCGAAACCCGAAACGGTGGAGTGATCCGCCATGTATCAGGAACCAGTACAGCTGGTGGGTATCGAATGGCGCGAGTAGGAGATAAGGTTGTATACCCTGATGGCAGTGAGGGCACGATTTTTTCTGGAGCAGGTAAAGCGCGTGTTATGCAGGGAGTATCTGCGGCTCTAGTTGGCAGTATGCTCGATAATGGTGATGAGATAATTTCTACCCCTCAATCAATTAACAAACTGGCTTTTCGTAAAGGTGACACACTCCCGGAAGGATTCTTGACCATGCCTGGGAGCAAGCACTGATGGGAGTTAAGGGATACTATTTATTCAGAGGTGATAAAACACGATGTGGCGGTGTTATCACTGAGGGATGGAGCGACCATCAGCATTTTGACAGAGATATGTCCTGCGAAGGGCATAAAGTAACTTGTGGTAAACATCCTGGGCTTTACCGTATCTGCGGTGGGCTTGATGATGACATACATGGTAAAAGGATTGCCGGAACGCTACATAGCTATAGTTCGTGTCCCTGTAAATCTAAATTCCTCAATTCAAACTGGGATGATGATTATGAACTTGAGAGCCAGTCAACAGCAGCCACAGACAATTTTCACAAGGTAGAGTTTCCTGTTCTGCCTGGCCCGATTGAGTCAGAACCAGATCAGCACGCTCAAGTAGCGAAAAAGAAAACAGGCATCGACGCTGGTTTTACCGTTATCCCTTACGGTGGTACGACAGAAGCCTGGCAACGCCTGTTATTCACTGAGAACCCGCCAGCAGGCGTAAAAGAACTATTCGCCACATTGAATGGACCAGACGAACGATTCAGAGCCGGGTCTATTATGCTGGTGGTTGACCCCAAAAAGCAGGATGAAAAGCAAATCGCTCATATGCAGGCCGCAAAACAGCGGATTGATGCAGCATTAGCGCCGCTCTCAATCCAGCAGTCCAACTTTCTTTTTAAGCACAAAGACACCATTGAGATGTTCGCCGCCGCTGCGACTACTGCAAACGATGCTGCCGGAAATGCAGGAAGAGCGACGGAAGCAGCGAAAGGATATTTCAAACGAGTCGAAAAGATTCTCGTTGAGATCGAGAAGACTTACAAAAACCAGTACATCACCAGCGGCACGCTGATTGGTGAACAATTTTACGTTGAGCGCAGTCGGTTGTTCGGCCAACTCGATAGCGTCCTCAAGATGTTCATGAAACATCGATTCATGTTCAACGAATACACCGATCTGAAAAGTACCCTTGGCCTCTCCAGCCGTTCAATCACACACCGCTGGAACGAAACAGGTGTGAGTGATATTGACGGTTACGCAACCCACATCGAAAAACTGGCAAAATACGTCAAGCTGATGGAAACCGCCGGGAAGATTGGCCTTGGCCTGTCTGCCTTTGATACCGCTGCAAAAATCACGGAAGCTTGCACCGTTGGCAGGGATTGCGCCAAAACCTCGTTTACCTCCATTGGGGAGTTTGCGGGTAGCTTAGCTGGGGGAGCTTTAGCAAGTAGAATTCTCCAAGGAAGTGCAGCAAGTTCTATCTGCGCAGTAGTGCTGGGTGCTGCAACCATAGAGGCTGGAGGCGCAGGTGCCTTGCTCTGCACGATCGGCGTAAGTGGTGGTATAGCATACGGGAGTGATAAAGCATTATCTGCGGTAGGAGAGCACACCGGCGAGCTTTTATACAAGGTAAGCAGCGATGATTAATACTCCAGATAAATTATTCCTCGTGGCTACTTGCCTTGGCACTGTGTTCATCGTCGCCAGCGTCATAGCCTCACTTCTGAACAGGAAGAGATTTAAGGAGATCTGCCAGCTATACAAAGAGAAGTTCGGCAGCCTTCCTGATGCGGTATTACTGTTCGAGAACGTTAACTCACTTTACTTCAAGGGCGCATACGGCATAAAAACGCAGTTCATAATCATGCCTTTGCTGTCGAACCGCAGTTCTATTCTGACCAAAAACGATGACAAGGACTTCATCCGTGGGCTACCCAAACGAATTATCAGGCCATTCTATTTAGAGGCATACCTTGGTCTGGCTAGCATCGTTTTTTTTGTCATTGCAGGACTTTTAATGCTGGCCATTAAACAGGATTGGGTCTAAAGGGCTTCGCTTGGCAGGCTTTATTCTGTCACACAAAGTGAGATACAGTCTGCGACATAAGACAACTCCAGCGCCGTAGATGCCTGACGTATGGTTGAACGAAGCCGCCTTATCGGTCAGCTCCACCTCTTATTAAACCCCGCTTCGGCGGGTTTTTTGCTTTTCAGGTTCAAAGGCAGGACAGTCCACGACGCTATACCCATACGAGACGGCAATGATGTGGCCACTTATTACCCTTACAGCAAAAGCTTTGACACTGTCGTCAGCCCGTAAGTTTTCGTTGTGAAATGGGCTTACCGATTGTTACGGAAAATAATTTCACTTAAGTGAAATGCCTATTGTTAGCGCGGTTATTGTATTTAAAATGACCATTGTGATTATTTCCATAGCAAGTAGAGGGACTTATGAAACAGTACACCAACGAGATCACACCTGAAATTCGTGAAATCCAATCACAACCGCCATACGACGAGGAGCTTTTGTCACTCTGCGACGACAAAACCCGAAAAGAGCTTGAAGAAATAAACGCACAGTATTTAAGCCGCCCTTTAGCTCACATTTTCCGGTTTGCAGTCGTTGGGAGTTTGACCCGTTGCGGGGGAGTTATTCGCCATGCTTCAGGCGGTGCTACCACAGGAGGGTTACAAGTTGCTCGGGTTGGCGACAAGGTTGTATATGCTGATGGCAGCGAGGCAACCATTATTTCCGGTGCTGGCAAGGGCCGAGTCATGCAAGGCGCATCCGCGGCACTCGTTGGCAGCATGCTTGATAATGGCGATGAAATAATTTCTACCCCACAATCATGCAGCAAACTGGTTTTTCGTGAAGGCCGCGAACTCCCGGAAGGATTCCTGACCATGCCAGGGAGTAAGCACTGATGGGGGTTAAGGGATATTATTTATTCAGGGGAGATAAAACTCGATGTGGTGGCGTTATCACTGAAGGATGGAGCGACCACCAGCATTTTGACAGAGATATGTCCTGCGAAGGGCATAAAGTAACGTGTGGCAAACACCCCGGGCTTTACCGTATCTGTGGTGGGCTTGATGATGACATACACGGCAAAAGGATTGCCGGAACACTGCACAGTTATAGCTCCTGCCCCTGTAAATCCAAATTCCTCAATTCAAACTGGGATGATAATTATGAACTTGGCGGAGAAGCAACAGTAACGCACACCGATCTATCCCACCTTGTTGAGATGCCAGTACTACCAGGGCCGATTGAGTCAGAACCAGAACAACATGCCCAGACAGCGAAGAAGAAAACAGGCATCGACGCAGGTTTTGCCATTATCCCCTACGGCGGCACAACAGAAGCATGGCAGCGTCTGCTATTCACTGAAAACCCACCAGCAGGAGCCAAAGAGCTATTTGCTACGCTGAACGGCCCAGACGAAAGATATAGAGCCGGTTCTATCATGCTGGTGGTTGACCCTGATAAGCAGGACAGCGAGCAGATTGCCCACATGCAGGCAGCGAAAGAACGAGTTGATGCAGCGTTAGCGCCGCTCTCCATGAAGCAGGCTAACTTCCTCTTCAAGCACAAAGACACGATTGAAATGTTCGCCGCCGCTGCAAGTATGGCGAGCGATACTTATGGCTATTCAGGGCAAGCGACCGAGGCCGCGAAGGGGTATTTCGAACAGGTGGAGAAAATTCTCGTTGAGATCGAGAAGACTTACAAAAATCAGTACCTCACCAGCGGCACGCTGATCGGTGAACAGTTTTTCGTTGAGCGCCGTCGTTTGTTCGGTCAACTCGATAGCGTGCTGAAGATGTTCATGAAGCATCGTTTCATGTTCAGCGAGTACGCAGACCTGAAAAGCGCCCTTGGCCTCTCCAGCCGTTCAATAACCCATCGCTGGAATGAAACAGGCGTTAGCGATATCGAAGGTTACGCAACCCATATCGAAAAGCTGGCGAAGTACGTCAAGTGGATGGAAACAGCCGGGAAGACTGGCATTGGCCTGTCTGCCTTTGATACCGCTGCAAAAATCACGGAAGCTTGCACCGTCGGAAGGGATTGCGCCAAAACCTCGTTTACTTCCATAGGGGAGTTTTCCGGTAGCCTGATCGGCGGTGCGATAGCTGGAAAAATTGCGGGTACAGCCGCAGCAAATACCGTCTGTGCGATAGTGCTTGGCGCTGCAACTATAGAAGCCGCAGGTGCCGGAGCATTACTTTGCACGCTTGGCGTAAATGGCGCTATTGCATATGGGAGCGATAAAGCCACATCCGCGTTCGGTGGCTTCGTTGGTGAATCGCTATATGAGGTTACAAGCAATGACCATTGATGACCTACTCAGCGCCAAGGCAACAGTAATTATTGGTGCACTTGCTTTCGGCTGCGGTATAGCCAGTATCATAGCCTCAGTTCTGAACAGAGGTAGATTTAAAGAGATCTGCATCCTGTACAAAGAAAGATACGGTAGTTTGCCTGATGCTGTATTGCTGTTCGAGAACGTCAACACGCTTTATGTCAAAGTGGCATACAGCACAAAAGTGAGTTTTATATACATGCCGCTGTTGTGGAATAAAAGCTCAATACTGACCAAAAACGATGACAAGGACTTTATACGTGGGCTACCAAAACGGCTTATTGGCCCGTTCTACGTGGAGATATACTTGGCGGTTGTCAGTCTGTCGTTTTTTATCATTGGTGTGTTACAAATGTTAGCAATTAGGCATGGCTGGGTGTGAAAAGTGCTTCACTCGGTGGGTTTGCTCTGTAGCACAAACTGCGATACAGTCTGCGACACATGACAACCCCAGCGCCGCAGATGCCTGACGTATGGTTGAACGAAGCCGCCTTATCGGTCAGCTCCACCTCTTATTAAACCCCGCTTCGGCGGGTTTTTTGCTTTTCAGGTTCAAAGGCAGGACAGTCCACGACACTACACCCAAAAGAAAGCGGCTTATCGACTTGGTTCATCTCTTATAAGAGATTGCTTTGTGCTTTTTTTTAGGTCAATGTGACCCGCAAATTTCCGTTCACATCAACCTAAAATTCATATGGGGGAATGCATTCAGTTGATGCCTCATGAAGTTGTGAATTTAAATGCTTTCAAATGTCATCGTTCAAGCTTTTGATTAAATACGACTAACCAGAACGAAATAAAGTACGCCATTCAAATATGCAATGCGGGCAGAATTCTGATTTTTTAACCTCCTCTTTAATTCACTTGTATGTTGTTACATTATGGCTTCGTGGTTTCAAATTATTTCGTAGAGAGGAGATTGATAAATGGAATTTGATAGTCTTTTAAAAGGTCGTGCTACGGAAACATATAAATTACCAGTGGAATTACTTGCGGGGGGTTTGTTGGATTGAGGTTGGAGATGATCCTAATATCGTTGACAAAATAGCGTTTGAAGTGAGAGCGTTGGACTGGAGCGGTCCAGAAATCATTGATAGAAATTTCACTGTGACAAGTCCACTCGAGAAAACCTCATTTGGATTTGTGAGTCTCCAGCTTCGTACAGCGGCAAAAAAGCTTGGTATTGATGCGAACCAACTGAATTCTCAACAATTAAGACATTTGGCTAACTGTATTGAGCAAGATGTCTATAACATTAACCTTGTTGCCAGCCACCTTCGCCAACTCGCTAATTACGATCATTTACCCATTAATTTAAGCATCGATGATGCCAGAATCATCGGGTCTCGCTACAATCGTGGTGTAAAGCCGACTCAGGAAGAAATTAAACGCAATTCTCGCTACGGAGATTTTATCATTAATCACTGGAAGTTATTTACTAAATTAGTTTGGGCATAAGATGAAAAATATTTTTAGAATTATATTCTTTGTTTTGTACTTAAGCGGTATTTTTATTTTATTTGTTTTGTCAGGTGATAAGTATTCATTCATGTACGAAATGGATAATTCTGTACCTGCGGGCGCTATAAAAAATAACTCACAAAATGGAGTGATTGTTTCAGCTGTTATTTTGTTATTATTATTGATAATTCAAATGATATATTTTATTCGTGAAACGAATAAATATATAAAGATGACTTCTTTGCTGCTAGCCAGCATGGCTGTTTTCATATTCTTAATGAGGTTATGAATTGACTTGTCGTGGCGGCTAACCTATAGGCCCTATAGGTGAAAAGTCAGAACGACTGATGCTTCGTGTAGGTTACGTTATGGGGAGGAGGTTCTCGCAGAAATGATCAGATTCAATGCCAAATAGCATCATGTTATGAACTGGCTAGACTCTGGAATGCTTAACTTATCGATCAGTGGCAGTGCTCACAAGTCTCTACTTCGTTCCGGCGTTTTTTTGCTCTCTCGTTCTGGAAAGTCACCATAGGCCATCAGGATGAATTGTCATATTTGCGACATTAAGCACATTTCACTGTTTTTCATTCAAATTCCGCCCTATCGGACAAGTTGACGATCTCAATCACAAAATTACGCGCTGGAAAATGGCGATTTCTTGGTGTTGGATTGATGTTAATTTTGTATCTTGTATGTATCTGACTTTTTTCTTATTCATTAATGATATTTTCAGATTCAATACATTTGCCATGTGAATGTGTGATGGGTTCTACTCTTTTGACTTATCAAAACATAATTTTATAATTTTATTTGATAAATCATAAAAATGTTTAATCAGAAAAAAGATTAATTATTAATCTTTAATTGCCTGAAATATAGCCTTTATTGCTGGGGGTTAATTTCACCTAATACATCTTGGTTATCCCCATAAAATAAAATTATCTCCCGCAATTTAGTTGATCAATATCAGGCAATAGAACGGTTTATTTAATTTCAACTTATTGATAAATATGGTTTTAAATTGATTTTTTGGTGTGTTTGAACGAGGCTGAAAAGTAATTTGTGAGTAACAGCACATCCCTCATTCATCATTAGTGGGTACAATTAAGCATCGGGATACGGAAATAAGAGCAGAATATAATGAACACTATTATTCTACCGAAAACGCAACACCTCGTTGTATTTCAGGAAGTCATTAAAAGTGGATCTATTGGTTCTGCCGCCCGTCAACTCGGTCTTACGCAGCCAGCAGTCAGCAAAATTATCAACGATGTCGAATCTTACTTTGGCGTTGAACTGATTGTGCGCAAAAACACGGGCGTGAAGCTCACCAGCGCCGGGCAAACGCTGCTGGCTTACTCTGAATCCATTACCCGCGAAATGAAGAACATGGTCAGCGAGATGAACAGCCTGAGCTTCAGCACCGTTATTGACGTGTCGTTCGGTTATCCGTCGTTAATCGGTTTTACTTTCCTCTCCAGCATGCTCAAAAAATTCAAAGAAGTGTTCCCGAAAGCGCGAGTGTCGATGTTTGAAGCGCAGCTCTCGTCATTTTTGCCCGCGATTCGCGACGGGCGACTGGATTTTGCTATCGGAACACTCAGTGACGAAATGCTCCTGCAGGACCTGCACGTTGAGCCGCTGTTTGAATCCGAGTTTGTGCTGGTCGCCAGTCGTTCACGAACGTGCACCGGCACGACAACCCTGGCATCGCTCACGAACGAGCAGTGGGTGATGCCGCAAACCGATATGGGCTACTACAAAGAATTACTCACTACCCTTCAGAATAACCACATCAGCATCGAAAACATCGTTCAGACCGATTCCGTTGTCACTATTTATAACCTGGTGCTTAACGCTGATTATCTCACCGTTATTCCTCGTGACATGATCGCTCCCTTTGGCTCAGATCAATTTATCGTGCTCCCTGTGGAAGAAAAATTACCTGTCGCACGCTATGCGGCAGTATGGTCAAAAAATTATCGTATTAAAAAATCCGCTTCGGTATTAGTGGAGTTAGCGAAGCAATATTCTGCGCAAAACAGTGAAAGGCGAAAGCAATTTGTCATAACAGAATAACTCACTCAGCTTTTTAGTTTTTAACTATCCGGCGGTTTTTTATAAGCGTCGACACCCAGGCTTTGCTTAAAATATCATATTATTATAAAGAGGATTATATGCACATTACTTACGATCTTCCGGTGACGATTGAAGACATACAAGCTGCTCGTAAACGACTGGCAGGCAAAATATATAAAACAGGAATGCCACGTTCTAATTATCTTAGTGAGCGTTGCAAAGGTGAAATATTCCTGAAATTTGAAAATATGCAGCGTACAGGTTCATTTAAAATTCGCGGTGCATTTAACAAATTAAGCTCGCTAACTGAGGCGGAACGACGTAAAGGCGTGGTGGCCTGTTCAGCAGGAAACCATGCTCAGGGTGTATCTCTTTCCTGCGCTATGCTGGGTATCGACGGCAAAGTGGTGATGCCGATGGGCGCGCCGAAATCCAAAGTGGCCGCAACGCGTGACTACTCGGCCGAAGTGATCATGCATGGCGACAACTTCAACGACACCATCGCGAAAGTCAGTGAAATCGTGGAGCTGGAAGGGCGTATTTTTATTCCACCTTACGACGATGCGTTAGTCATTGCCGGGCAAGGAACGATTGGTCTGGAAATTCTCGAAGATCTGTACGACGTGGATAACGTGATTGTGCCTATTGGCGGCGGTGGTTTAATTGCCGGTATTGCTACCGCAATAAAATCCATTAACCCGACAATTAATATTATCGGTGTGCAATCCGAAAATGTTCATGGGATGGCGGCGTCATATTATGCCGGTGAAATAACCAACCATCGAACGACAAGCACCTTAGCCGACGGTTGTGATGTTTCTCGCCCAGGGAAATTAACGTTTGAAATTGTGCGTGAATTAGTCGATGACATTGTTCTGGTGAGCGAAGACGATATTCGTAACAGCATGGTAGCACTTATTCAACGAAATAAAGTCGTGACCGAAGGCGCGGGTGCGCTGGCGACCGCTGCATTATTAAGTGGAAAATTGGATCATTATATTCAGGGACGGAAAACAGTCAGTATTATTTCCGGTGGTAATATCGATCTTTCACGTGTTTCCCAAATTACCGGTCTCGTCGACGCATAAATAAGGACAGATTATGAGCAATACTGAAAGCATTATTGTCAGTCAGACAAAAACAACGTCCTGGCGGAAATCAGATACGACCTGGACGCTGGGGTTGTTTGGTACGGCCATCGGCGCAGGTGTTTTATTCTTCCCTATTCGCGCCGGTTTTGGCGGCCTGATCCCCATCTTACTGATGCTGGTATTGGCATACCCAATCGCCTTTTATTGCCACCGTGCACTGGCGCGCTTGTGCCTGTCCGGCAGCAATCCGTCGGGCAATATCACCGAGACGGTAGAAGAGCATTTCGGTAAAACCGGCGGTGTGGTGATCACCTTCCTTTATTTCTTTGCCATTTGCCCGCTGCTGTGGATTTACGGCGTCACCATTACGAACACCTTTATGACTTTCTGGGAAAACCAGCTCCAGATGCCTGCGCTGAACCGTGGCTTTGTGGCCCTGTTCCTGTTGCTGCTGATGGCATTTGTTATCTGGTTTGGTAAAGACCTGATGGTCAAGGTGATGAGTTTCCTGGTGTTCCCGTTTATTGCCAGCTTGATTCTGATTTCCCTGTCGTTGATCCCTTACTGGAACTCGGCGGTGATCGACCAGGTCAGCATGAGCGATCTCTCCTTCACCGGGCATGACGGCATTCTGGTCACCGTCTGGCTGGGCATTTCCATCATGGTCTTCTCCTTTAACTTCTCACCCATCGTCTCCTCTTTTGTGGTCTCGAAACGTGAAGAGTACGAAGGTGAATTTGGTAAAGAATTTACCGAGCAGAAATGTTCCAAAATCATCGGCCGCGCCAGCATGCTGATGGTCGCTGTGGTCATGTTCTTCGCCTTTAGCTGCCTGTTTACGCTCTCTCCGCAAAACATGGCAGAGGCCAAAGCGCAGAACATACCGGTGCTTTCTTACCTGGCGAACCACTTCGCTACCATGACTGGCACCAAATCGACATTCGCCACCGTGCTGGAATACGGCGCGTCGATCATCGCGCTGGTCGCCATTTTCAAATCCTTCTTCGGTCACTATCTGGGCACGCTGGAGGGACTGAACGGCCTGGTGCTGAAGTTCGGCTATAAAGGCGATAAGAAGAAAGTCTCCGTCGGCAAACTGAACACCATCAGCATGATCTTCATCATGGGTTCGACCTGGGTTGTGGCTTACGCCAACCCGAACATTCTCGACCTTATCGAAGCCATGGGCGCGCCGATTATCGCTTCTCTGCTGTGCCTGCTGCCGATGTTCGCCATTCGTAAAGTCCCTGCACTGGCGAAGTTCAGAGGCAGAACCGAGAACCTGTTCGTTACCGCGGTTGGTCTGCTGACCATTCTGAATATCGTTTACAAACTGTTCTGATTTATTGCTCAGGAAGAGCGGAGTAAAGACATGATTGAGTATCCGGTTGTACTGGTTATTAACTGTGGATCGTCTTCTGTGAAGTTTTCGGTGCTCGACGCGGCAAGCTGTGAGGCGCTGATCACCGGCATCGCGGATGGTGTTAACACGGAAAACGCCTTTATATCCGTGAACGGGGGCGAGCCAGCACCGCTGGCTCGCAAGGACTACGAAGGGGCGTTGGCCGCCATCGCCCTGGAACTGGAAGCGCGCGATTTGATGGGCAGCGTGGCCTTAATTGGCCACCGTATCGCTCACGGCGGCAGCGTTTTCAGTGAATCCACCCCGATCACCGATGAGGTCATCGATCAGATTCGTGAGATTTCCCCGCTGGCCCCGCTACACAACTACGCCAACCTCAGCGGTGTGGAAGCGGCAAAGCAGCTATTTCCTGGCGTGCAGCAGGTGGCGGTGTTTGACACCAGCTTCCACCAGACGCTTGCGCCGCAGGCATATTTATACGGCTTGCCGTACCGCTACTTTGAAGAGCTGGGCGTACGTCGTTACGGTTTCCACGGTACGTCCCATCGCTACGTCGCCCAGCAGGCGTATTCCTTGCTGAATATTCCTCAAGACGACAGCGGCCTGGTGATTGCCCATCTTGGCAACGGCGCATCTATTTGCGCGGTGCGTAACGGCGAAAGTGTCGATACCTCTATGGGCATGACGCCGCTGGAAGGCCTGCTGATGGGCACGCGTTGCGGCGATGTGGATTTTGGCGCGATGGCGTGGATCGCTCAACAGACCGGCCAGACCCTGGACGATCTGGAACGCGTGGTGAACAAAGAGTCCGGCCTGCTGGGCATTTCGGGCCTCTCTTCCGATTTGCGTACGCTGGAAAAAGCGTGGCATGACGGGCACGAGCGCGCGCGGCTGGCGATTGAGACGTTTGTGCATCGTATCGCGCGGCATATTGCCGGGCACGCGGCGTCACTGCACCGTTTGGACGGCGTGGTCTTTACCGGCGGCATTGGCGAGAACTCAAAACTGATCCGCCAACTGGTGACGGATCGCCTGAAGGTTTTCGGTATCACATTGGATCCGCTGAAAAATGCCTTACCGGGCAGCGCTGGCGAGCGAATCATCACCACTGATGATTCAGATGTGCCGTGCGCCGTCATCCCCACCAACGAAGAAAAAATGATCGCGCTGGATGCCATTCGTCTTGGAAAGGTCCATCCAGCCGCTGCTTACGCCTGATACAGAGAGAAAATCATGAAGGTTAATATGGATATCAGCGCGACGCCGTACAGCGACGCGTGGGCCGGGTTTCGCACAAATGAATGGCAAAACACGATCGATGTGCGTGATTTTATTCAGCACAACTATACCCCGTACGAAGGCGACGAATCCTTCCTTGCGCAGGCGACGCCTGCTACGACGGCGCTGTGGCATAAAGTGATGGATGGTATTCGACAGGAAAACGCTACACATGCGCCGGTCGATTTCGATTTAAACGTTGCCACCACCATCACCGCTCACGCCCCAGGCTATATCGACAAAAATCTCGAAACCGTCGTGGGTTTGCAGACGGATAAACCGCTGAAGCGCGCACTGCATCCGTACGGCGGGATCAACATGATCCGCAGCTCATTCGAAGCCTACGGACGTGAAATGGATCCGCAGTTCGAATATCTGTTCACGCATCTGCGTAAAACACATAACCAGGGCGTATTTGACGTCTATTCGCCGGATATGATGCGCTGTCGTAAATCGGGTGTGCTCACCGGCTTGCCGGATGGCTACGGTCGCGGACGTATTATTGGTGATTACCGCCGCGTGGCGCTCTACGGCATCAGCTATCTGGTGCGCGAGCGCGAACTGCAGTTTGCCGATCTCCAGTCCAAAATGGAGCGTGGCGACGATCTCGAAGCCACGATCCGCCTGCGTGAAGAGTTGTCAGAGCACCGCCGCGCGCTGCTGCAAATTCAGGAGATGGCGGCGAACTACGGCTTTGATATTTCTCGCCCGGCCATGAACGCGCAGGAAGCGGTGCAGTGGCTGTACTTTGCCTATCTGGCTGCGGTGAAATCGCAGAACGGCGGGGCGATGTCGCTCGGTCGTACGGCGACGTTTATCGATATTTATATTGAGCGCGATATGCAGGCAGGACGCCTGAATGAAATCCAGGCGCAGGAGCTGATCGACCATTTCATCATGAAGATCCGCATGGTGCGTTTCCTGCGTACCCCGGAATTCGACACGCTTTTCTCGGGCGATCCAATTTGGGCGACGGAAGTAATCGGCGGTATGGGGCTGGATGGCCGCACCTTGGTGAGCAAATCGTCGTTCCGCTATCTTCATACGCTGAACACCATGGGGCCTGCGCCGGAGCCGAATCTGACCATCCTGTGGTCAGAAGAGTTGCCGATTGCCTTTAAAAAATACGCGGCGCAAATGTCGATTGCCACCTCATCGTTGCAGTACGAAAACGACGATCTGATGCGCACGGATTTTGACAGCGATGATTACGCCATCGCCTGCTGCGTCAGCCCGATGGTGATTGGCAAGCAGATGCAGTTCTTCGGTGCGCGCGCCAACCTCGCCAAAATCCTGCTGTACGCGATCAACGGCGGTGTGGATGAGAAGCTGAAAATCCAGGTCGGGCCGAAAACCGCGCCGCTGCTGGATGATGTGCTGGATTACGATACCGTGATGGCGAGCCTGGATCACTTTATGGACTGGCTGGCGGTGCAGTACATCAGCGCGCTGAATCTCATTCACTATATGCATGATAAATACAGCTACGAAGCCTCGCTGATGGCGTTGCATGACCGCGACGTGCACCGCACCATGGCCTGCGGGATCGCCGGATTATCCGTCGCTGCCGATTCGCTGTCCGCTATCAAATACGCGACGGTTCAGCCGGTGCGCGACCATACCGGTCTGGCGGTAGATTTCGTTATCACCGGGGAATATCCGCAGTACGGTAATAATGACGACCGCGTGGACAGCATCGCCTGTGACCTGGTTGAGCGCTTTATGAAGAAAATTCAGGCGCTGCCAACCTATCGCAACGCCGTGCCAACCCAATCGATTTTGACCATCACCTCTAACGTGGTGTATGGGCAGAAGACCGGCAACACGCCGGACGGACGCCGCGGCGGCACGCCGTTTGCGCCAGGGGCGAACCCGATGCACGGGCGCGACCGCAAAGGGGCGGTTGCCTCGCTGACGTCAGTGGCGAAGCTGCCGTTCACCTACGCCAAAGACGGGATTTCGTATACGTTCTCCATCGTGCCGCAGGCGCTGGGCAAAGACGAAGGAGTGCGTAAAACCAATCTGGTCGGGCTGTTGGATGGGTATTTCCACCACGAGGCATCCATTGAAGGCGGTCAGCATCTGAACGTTAACGTGATGAACCGCGAAATGCTGATGGATGCGATCGAACATCCAGAGAATTACCCGAACCTGACGATCCGCGTTTCGGGCTATGCAGTGCGCTTTAATGCGCTCACCCGCGAACAGCAGCAAGACGTGATTTCACGTACCTTCACCCAGGCGATTTAACGCCTAACTCGCCAACAAGCCCCCTTCCGGTAAGGGGGCTTTTTTGTGCGTAAGAATTCTCAAGGCGGCGAAAAATACGCCCTCACCGCATTTACATACAAAATTGTTTATATACTTCATCACAGATCGACATCCGTAATTGAAAAATACTTCCCGTGTTTTTTACTGACAGATAATTGAGGATTGTGAGATGAGAAAAATTTTCCGTATCGCGCTGATGGCGGCAACTCTGGCGGGCTTTACTGGTATGGCGCAGGCGGTAGAGGTAGAAACCGCGCCGGAGCCTACGCAGGACCCGATCGTCCAGCAGCTGAAACTCAACAACGATCAGATTGCGAAGATTAAAGCGCTGCACAAGCAGCTGGAAGCCGACGTCTTTAAAATCCCGACGGATAGCGTGAAAAATGGCTCGTTGATTAACGTGATCCAGTCAGGCAAATGGGATGAGAAAGCGGTCAGAGAGCAGCTGGCTGCCTTTAGCCATATTGAAGAGCAGGCGCGGTACTACCGCATGAAATATTACTTCGATGTGAGCCAGATCCTGACCCCGGAACAGCGCGCCGAAGTCCGCTCGCAGTTTGCTCAGGCGATGAGCCGATAAGCTGTCAGTGCTGGCCGGGAACGCTTACGCAAACCCGGCCTTTGACTTATACCGGCAAATCAATCAGCAGCGCGCGCAGCGGCGTGTCGGCAACCAGCGTGATATTCGCTTCATCGCGGATAAACGCGCCGTCACCGCAGGTGAGCGCTTCTTTCTCTTCCGTATGCGTCAGCGCATGTACCGTGCCGTGAATCGACTGCAGATAGGCTCGCGGGCCGTGAAGCTGGAAACTCGCCTGTTCCCCTTTCTTCAGCTCAATATGGTGCAGCCACACCTGCTGGCGCAATTGCAGGCTATCGTGAATGCCATCCGGTGAGGCGATCACTTGCTGCTTGTCGCCGCTCAGATTGATCTTCTGCACGGCCGGATTTTCGCGTTCCGGACAGGCATCAAGCCACAGCTGCATGCGGGTCAGCGTTTTATCTTTGCTGAGGTTATGTTCGCTGTAGCTAATGCCCGGTTGGGTTGAAATCAATAACGCTTCACCCGCTTTCGCCTGGACGTGATTGCCCTCGCTATCGCGATATTCTGCTTCACCTTCGAGGATCAGGTTCAGGATATCCACTTTCGGATACGTACGCGGCTGGAAAGACGCGCCCGGAGCGAGCACTTCCTGATTCAGCACGCGCAGTGAGGCGTAACCGAGCAATTTGGGATCAAAGTAGTGTCCAAAGGAAAAGGTGTAGCGGGCCTGCAGCCAACCAAAATCGGCTTGTCCGCACTGTTTTGCTGTTCTTGTCGTAATCATAAAACTGACCTCTCTTTACACTAAAACAATGGTAAAGGTATGGACGCTTCATTGTTAGCCAGATATTCTGCCCGGTATGTTCAAATTTCCTGAATGAGAACGAGATGGCAAAAGAAAGGGCATTGACGCTTGAGGCGCTTCGCGTGATGGACGCGATCGACAGGCGTGGCAGCTTTGCCGCTGCGGCAGACGAGCTGGGGCGCGTTCCGTCTGCGCTGAGCTACACCATGCAGAAGCTCGAAGAAGAGCTGGACGTGGTGCTATTCGACCGTTCCGGTCACCGAACAAAATTCACCAATGTGGGACGCATGCTGCTGGAGCGCGGGCGCGTTCTGCTGGAAGCGGCCGACAAACTGACGACCGATGCGGAAGCGCTGGCACGCGGCTGGGAAACGCACCTGACGCTGGTCACCGAAGCGCTAGTACCGACCGCCGCGTTATTCCCGCTGGTGGAGCGTCTGGCGAATAAAGCCAATACGCAGCTTTCCGTGATTACCGAAGTGCTGGCGGGCGCGTGGGAGCGTCTTGAAACGGGCAGGGCGGACATTGTGATTGCGCCGGATATGCACTTCCGTTCGTCGTCAGAGATCAATTCGAAAAAACTTTATAGTGTGATGAACGTTTACGTCGCTGCGCCGGATCATCCGATTCATCAGGAGCCAGAACCGCTATCTGAAGTGACCCGCGTGAAGTATCGCGGCGTGGCGGTGGCAGATACCGCGCGAGAACGCCCGGTGTTAACCGTCCAGCTTTTGGATAAACAGCCGCGTCTGACCGTGACGTCGCTGGAGGATAAGCGTCAGGCGCTGTTAGCCGGTTTGGGCGTCGCGACGATGCCGTATCCATTTGTCGAAAAAGATATTGCAGAAGGGCGCTTGCGCGTTGTTAGCCCGGAATACACCAACGAGGTCGATATCATTATGGCCTGGCGCCGCGACAGCATGGGCGAAGCCAAATCGTGGTGTTTACGCGAGATCCCTAAGCTGTTTGCGAACAAATGAGGGTATGCCCGGCAGGCGCAACGCCGCCGGGCAGGAATTATGCGAGACGTTTGGGATCGGGACCAAAACGGTTTTCACCCGGCGTACCGCTCTGACAGCAGAAGACCAGAATCACCAGCCAGCCGATAATCGGGATCAAAATCAGCAGTAACCACCACGCCGAACGGTCGGTGTCATGCAGTCGGCGGAACAGCACCGCCCAGGAGGGCAGAAAGACCAACAGCGCATAAATAGTGGTGAGAATGCCTTCGCCGCCCGCGCGCTCCCAGCCCAGAATCCTGTCGACAATTCCTATCACCATGGCGAGAACGAAGTTCACCAGCATGAACATCCAGTACTCTTTGCGACGGGCGCGGCCGCCAAATCCCACGTAGTTTTTCAGTACTTTTAGATACCAGTCCATTTTTCCCTTCCCTCAATAGCAATTAATCACTTGTTTTTTAAGCGATCAGATTAAGCGTAGACGGGAATAAATGCGTGGTAAAGGGCACGCGATTGGTGCCCTTTGGATGACGGTGTCAATCAACCGAAACGCGTATCGCGGCCGTGGGGTTCATCCAGATCCTGCCACGGGCCAATGGAGATAATGCCCGTCGGATTGATGGTTTTATGACTACGATAGTAGTGGGTGCGGATGTGACCAAAATCGACGGTTTCGGCGATACCGTCCATCTGATAAATATCACGCAGGAAACCGTAAAGATTCAGGTAATCGCTGATGCGGTGTTTATCGCATTTAAAGTGGGTGACATACACCGGATCGAAGCGCACCAGCGTCGTCCACAGGCGGATATCGGCTTCTGTCAGCGTATCGCCCGTCAGATAGCGATGCTGTCCAAGGATCTGCTCCAGCCGCTCGAGCGATTCAAACACTTTTGCGACCGCGTCGTCGTAGGCTTCCTGGCTGGTGGCAAATCCGGCTTTATAGACGCCGTTATTCACGTTGTCGTAAATCCAGCTGTTCAACTCGTCGATTTTATCGCGCAGTGCCGGCGGGTAGAAATCACCGGCGCGGGCACCGTGCGCGTCAAACGCGGTATTGAACATGCGGATGATCTCCGCGGATTCATTGCTGACGATGGTTTGATTTTTTTTGTCCCACAGTACGGGAACGGTGACGCGTCCGGTGTAGTGCGGATCGGCGCGCAGATAGAGCTGATACAGAAAGTCGTGGTGATACAGGTCATCGCCGGTGGCGGCCGGGAAATCACGGTCAAAGGTCCAGCCATTTTCCAGCATCAGCGGGTTCACCACCGAAACAGGAATTAGCGCGTCCAGCCCCTTTAATTTACGCACCATCAGCGTGCGGTGCGCCCACGGACAGGCCAGCGACACATAAAGATGATAGCGATCTTTTTCCGCCGCATAGCCGCCTTCGCCCGTTGGACCCGGTGCGCCATCGGCAGTGAGCCAGTTACGGAAAGCCGAAACAGAACGCTTAAAGCGTCCCCCAGTGGATTTGGTGTCATACCAGATGTCCTGCCAGACGCCGTCAACAAGTTGTCCCATTTTTTCCTCCTGTATAAAAAACAAAAGCGAGGAGATGTCTCCTCGCTTTTTTATTCAGTATAGCGTGCTTACCACTTTTTATTCAGAACACGGTCGATGCTGAATGCGCCTGGGCCGGTGATAGCCAGCAGCAGGAAGCCGCCTGCGATGGTCAGGTTTTTCATGAACATCAGAGAGTTCATGCCTTCCGCAAAGTTGCTGTGGAAGATAAACGCGGTCAGCAGCGTGAAGCCCGCAGTGAACAGTGCCGTGGTGCGAGTCAGGAAGCCGAACAGAATCGCCAGACCGCCGCCAAACTCAAGCAAAATGGTCAGTGGCAACAAGAACCCTGGGACACCCATCGCTTCCATGTATTGTTGCGTGCCTGCATAACCGGTGATTTTGCCCCAGCCTGCGGTGATGAACAGAATTGGCATCAAAATACGTGCGACCAGAATACCAACATCTTCTAATTTTTTCATTTTACTCTCCAGGGAACCACAATGGCTGCTGATTATTATTTGTGTGCAAATCCGGGGGGATACCGCGTGTTTGCTGTCGATGGAGAGGATAATAAACGTGACGAATGACAATTGTTAGCAAGGAAAACTGTCAATCTTCTTCAAAGATATTGAGTAAGGGAGTGTGCACTTATGTGCTCACCGCATCCCTCCTCACGGGGAGAGGCGCAAAAACAAAAAACGGTAACCTGCGTTACCGTTTTGCTTTTACTATCGCAACTGCTGTTGCCGGAGTGTGGCCTTCACCAGACGCCAGGCGCTCCACGCACCAAAGCCACGTCTGGCCCAGCGCACGAGCATGCTGGGATGACGAACAGACCAGATCGCCATCACGCTGCTTCCGACCAATACCCATGAGCGCATGCTAAGAAGCGTGCTCCAGCCACGATCGTACGACCGCGTCACTTCCAGCCAGTCACGGCGACAGGCGGTCAGATCCAGCCGTTGCTGCTGGATCTGACTCAACAGATACGCTTTGCGCTTCTGACGTTCAGTTGTGCTGCTCACGGCTTGTCATCCTCCAGCAGCGTGCGGTCATTGGCCAACTCCTGACGGGTATGGCGCAGCAGCGTAGAGGTGCGCGCCTTATGCATCGTCCAGATCCCGCCTATCAGCGCAGCCACCAATAGCACGACAGTTGTCGCAATCATCGCGTTAAGCCGATACTGCGGGTCGATGGCCCAAATGATCAACACCATCAGGCTCATCAGACCAAACGCGGCGAACAGCATGGTGAGTCCCAGCATGAGCAGCATCTGGAAGAGATTGGCTTTCTCCTCTTCCAGTTCCACCACCGCCAGGCGAACTCGCGTTTCGGCAATGCCGACCAGCGTCGTTAATATGCGCTGGCCGATGCCGAGGACGTTTTTTGCAGGCCCCTGTGCGTGACGAGGATCTTCCATAATCAGCGACGCGTCAGCAGAACGCCCAGGACTACACCCACGGCAGCACCGATGCCTACGCCTGCCCACGGATTATCGCGCACATATTCGTCCGCACGAGCCGCTGCTTCGCGAGTCTGTTTTGCCAGCGCATCACCGGTTTCACCCAGGCGATAGCGGCTGTCTTTCAGCGCGCTTTCCGCTTTGCTGCGCAGTTTGCTCAGCTCTTCTTTCGATTTATCGGTCGAAGAGTTCAGCACCTCTTCCAGGGTATCGGCCAGGGACTTCAACTCAGCGCGCAGGTGTTCTGAAGTAGTATCTTTAGACATGATTTTCTCCTGTTGAGATTTCCGTTAACTCAATAATCGCGAGCTTCAAGAGCTTTCAGTTCTTCCTGAGCCTCTTTCAACTTTTCTTCGCGCTTTGCAATCTTATCCGCATCACCTTTCTCTTTCGCCTCTTTCAGGTCGTGACGGCGTTCAGCAATCTCTTCCTTTTGTTCAGCGATTTTCTTCTGGTGATCGGCACGCAGCTTGCTGTCCGAACAGTTGGCTTTCACTTCACTTAACGCTTTTTTCAGGCCATCAATGCGGTTCTGATTGTTATGCTTTTCGGCATAACTGATCTCACGCTGAATGTCCTGTTCTTTCTCCTGACAGAGAGAGTTTGCAAAGGAAGCTGTACTCAAAGAAAAAAGGGCCAAAGCCAGGGTGATGCGGTATTTCATTATAGAAACCTTCCATTGTGTTACGGCATTTTAAAGAGAATGCCGCGGTCCAGTATCATGCGGAGAACATCTGAGGGGTGCTCCGCGTACTTAAGCATAGTAAGTAAACGGGGGAATCACCAAAGTGAGTGAAAAGATTCAGAATATAGGAAATTAACCAAACCGATGCGATGTGTCACGCAGTCGCGTTAACCACACCGCTGTCTGGCTTTGATCGTCCTGCAGCGCAATGATGTAGCCGCGCGGCAGGGAGCGGTCGAGAACAACCTTCGCTGCGGCGCTTTGCGCGCTGGAATCAAACTTAATCAGCAAAACGTCATCCTGCGGCGTGATGCTTTTAAACTGAATGCCGTTCGCATCCAGATGATGCCAGATATAAAAACCGTCAGGGACGCTAGCCCCTTGGCTCACCGGGCGAATCGCCAGGGTGGATTCCTGGCGCTGAAGTGCGGTCCAGACCAGAATCAACGCGCTGAGGAGCACCAACGCGATCAACCCATAAGACAAGCGGCGCAGAGCCAGTGGCGAAATAACCATGTTAGCTCCGAGCCCCGTATTTCTTTTTCAACAACACGTATACCGAGCCGAGCAGACCAAAGACCAGCAGCACGACAGGAAGCAGCATCAGGCAGGACATCAACTGGTCTTCGTATTTCAGGAACACCGGCGTTTTGCCCAGCAGATAACCAAGGCTGGTTAAAATCAGCACCCACAGCAAGCCACTCATCCAGTTAAAGAACTGGAAGCGTGCGTTGTTCAGGCCAGACAGGCCTGCGATTGTTGGCAGCAATGTACGAACAAAAGCGATGAACCGGGCAATCAGCAGGGCCGAAAGACCATGCTTATGGAACAAGTGGTGCGCTCGCTGGTGGTAATGGGCTGGAAGATGAGAAAGCCAGTTCTGTACGATACGCGTATTGCCCAGCCATCGTCCCTGGATATAACTCACCCAGCATCCGAGGCTGGCGGCGATAGTCAGCAGGAGAACGGTTTGCGGGAATTCCATTGCGCCTTTCGCGCACAAAACACCCACCAACACCAGTAAGCTGTCGCCAGGGAGAAACGCAGCGGGAAGCAGTCCGTTCTCAAGGAACAGAATCATAAACAAGACGAAATAGAGCATGCCAATCATGGAGGGATTGGCCAGGGTTTCGAAATCCTGGGCCCATAAGGCATTCAGTAATTGGGTCAAAAGTTCCATTCAGTGTTCCTGGAGATCGGTTAACGTCTCGCCTGTTATCCGGGTCAAACAGCACAGCGACATCGTTTATAATTTCATTATGGTCGCCCGCGGACACATTGTGATGGCCAGAACTGTTCCCTGTAAAATGGCTAGGTAAGCAAGCACTAACTAAAAAATGCAATTTGCATCCAATTGTAACAAAGCCCAACGTACTGCGTCAGATAATTTGCGCTCGGCTGGATAAATGATTTTGGCTTAACAAACGGAAGGGAAGCGAGGCTTTTTACACAGGCTGACACTATATTTGTTTTACTTACCCCTGCATGCCGGAAGGCGCATCGGTGCGCCTGCCAGCGAAAAGCGTTTCTATTTTGCCTGACTGGATGCTGTATCGAGGTGAACGACGGGATTATCAGCAAAAAGATAGCGGTCTGCATTGAATTCGAAGTCGTCACTGGTTTCGTTGAACAGCATCAGTTTTGTGTTCTCGAGATGCTGCCACATCGCCAGTTTTGCCGCGTGCGGATCTTTACGAATCAGCGCTTTAAGAATTTGGTCATGATCGTCGCACCAGTTATCCACGGTACGCAAATCGATGTGATCGTGCAGTTTCTTCCAGTACGGGTTATGAACGCGCTGAGTCCACATTTTTTCGACGATTGCCGCCAGAGCCGTATTTTGCGTCGCCAGTGCTACCTGAACGTGGAATTGGAGGTCCCATTCTGAATCGCGGAAGCATTTTTCCTTGCGCGCATTGTCCTGGATTTCCATCAATTTCATGATGTCCTGCTTGGTCACCTGCGTCGCCGCAAACTCCGCGATATTGCTTTCGATAAGCTGTCGCGCCTGGAGCAGCTCAAACGGACCATAGCTGGCAAATTCCAGGCTTTCGTCTGGAACAGGAGAGTGTTTCGGCAGATTGGAAATCACATGAATGCCGGAGCCTTTGCGTACTTCGACGTAACCTTCGACTTCGAGCATGATAATGGCTTCACGAACCACGGTGCGGCTGACGCTCTTTTCATCAGCAATAAAGCGTTCAGCCGGGAGCTTATCACCCACCAAATAGACGCCTTGCTCGATGCGGCTTTTCAGCTCGGCAGCAAGTTGCTGATACAAACGACGGGGTTCAGTGATTTCCATATGCGCTCCAGGCAAGGTACGACGGATGATTTGTTATACCACTTTTGCGAGCCAGTCTCCAGATTTCCCCCTGTTTCGCCATAAAAAAAGCCGCCCGGAGGCGGCTTTAATCAATATTGTGAACTGGGCTAACTTTGTGCGGCGGGCCCGCCCACCGAGCTGTTTTGTAGCTCCTCGGCAGACTGGTTTTTCAACACCGTCCAGATAACGACAGCCCCCATCAAATCGAAGATAGCCAGCACTGCGAACAGCGGGCTGAAGCCGATGGTATCCGCCAGCGCACCGACGACCAGGGCAAACATAGTACTCGCGGTCCAGGCTGCCATCCCGGTCAGGCCGTTGGCAGTTGCCACTTCGTTACGTCCAAAGACGTCAGAAGAGAGGGTAATCAGTGCGCCAGACAGGGACTGGTGAGCAAAGCCACCAATACACAGCAGACCAATCGCGACGTATGGGCTGGTAAAGAGACCGATCATGCCCGGGCCAATCATCAGCAGTGCGCCCATGGTGACCACCATTTTACGGGAAACAATCAGGTTCACACCAAACCAGCGCTGGAACAGCGGCGGCAGATAACCCCCGACGATACAGCCCAGGTCAGCGAACAGCATTGGCATCCAGGCGAACATCGCGATCTCTTTCAGGTTAAAGCCGTAGACTTTAAACATGAACAGCGGGATCCAGGCGTTGAACGTTCCCCAGGCCGGTTCTGCCAGGAAACGTGGCAGGGCGATACCCCAGAACTGACGGGTGCCCAGGATCTGCCATGGCGTCATTTTTTTACCATTGTTGGTCTGATGCTGAGACTCCTGACCACTAATGATGTATTCGCGTTCTTCGTCAGACAGTTTCTTCTGATCGCGCGGGTGTTTGTAGAAAATCAGCCACGCCATTGCCCAGGCAAAGCTCAGGACGCCAGAGATGATGAACGCCAACTGCCAGCTGTGCATCACGATAGCCCATACCACAAGTGGAGGAGCAATCATGGCGCCGATAGAAGAACCGACGTTGAAGTAACCCACGGCGATGGAGCGCTCTTTAGCCGGGAACCATTCGGAGCTGGCTTTCAGGCCTGCAGGGATCATTGCAGCTTCAGCCGCACCGACCGCACCACGTGCCAACGCCAGTCCACCCCAGCTTCCTGCCAGTGCGGTTGCACCACAGAAAATCGCCCAGGTTACGGCGAAGAAGGCGTAACCCACTTTGGTGCCGAGAACATCCAGAAGGTAGCCCGCAACAGGCTGCATGATGGTATAAGCCGCGGAGTAGGCCGCGATAATGTATGAGTATTGCTGCGTGGAGATATGCAGCTCTTCCATTAGCGTTGGCGCAGCCGCCGCTATGGTGTTACGCGTCAGGTAACCCAGCACGGTGCCGAGCGTCACCAGTGCAATCATGTACCAACGTAACCCTTTAATTTTACGCATGTAAAACCTCATCGTTATAGTATTGCCGCGCCGGAGCGCGGTAACATCTCGACCGTTTCCGGGAGCTGTCTTGTAACGGGAGGGCGTAACGGGGAGTGACTCCCGGAACGGCCCGAACCTTGCCATAAGTAATCGTGCATAAGTCGGTATCCGTACCGCTAATTCCGATGTTGAAACACCGGTAATGCATTCCGTCGGCTTATATGTTGCGACGGCGAAAAGATAACTTGTCATACAACTTTAAAAGGTGAGTGACATCACAAAAGCGTGAATCTTAGTGTGGTCATTATTTTCACGATATGAAGCCAGTGCTGGCGCGGCTTGCGTTGAGGTTTGCTCCTTTGGGGGTAATTATTTTGTCGACGTTTATTGATCTAACTCACGAAAAAAACTTCTGCCGCTGGAAATTGGTGTGATAACTTTGCAACATCTGAACATAAGTTTCTGACGCTCTCGTTATAGAGGAAGATGATAATGACGCCGTTTATGACCGAAGATTTCCTATTAGATACCGAATTTGCTCGCCGTCTGTACCACGACTACGCAAAAGACCAGCCGATTTTCGACTACCACTGCCATTTACCGCCGCAGCAGGTTGCCGAAAATTATCGCTTCAAAAACCTGTATGACATCTGGCTGAAGGGTGACCACTATAAATGGCGTGCGATGCGCACCAACGGTGTGGCTGAGCGCCTGTGTACCGGTGATGCGACTGACCGCGAGAAGTTTGATGCGTGGGCGGCAACCGTGCCACACACCATCGGTAACCCGCTGTATCACTGGACGCATCTGGAACTGCGACGTCCATTCGCTATCACCGGCAAACTGCTGTCGCCAACCACTGCCGACGAAATCTGGAACCAGTGTGGCGATCTGCTGGCGCAGGATAATTTCTCTGCACGCGGCATCATGAAGCAGATGAATGTGAAGATGGTCGGTACCACTGACGATCCGATTGATTCTCTTGAGCACCACGCGGTCGTCGCGAAAGACAGCTCGTTCGATATCAAAGTGCTGCCAAGCTGGCGCCCGGATAAAGCCTTCAACATCGAGCAGGCGACGTTCAGCGACTATATGGCGAAACTGGCCGAAGTATCAGATACCGATATCCGTCGTTTCACCGATCTACAATCCGCACTGACCAAACGTCTGGACCACTTTGCTGCCCACGGCTGTAAAGTGTCTGACCACGCGCTGGACGTGGTGCTTTTCGCTGAGTCAAACGAAGCAGAACTGGATAGCATCCTGGCTCGTCGTCTGTCCGGTGAAAGTCTAAGCGAACACGAAGTGGCGCAGTTCAAAACCGCCGTGCTGGTCTTCCTGGGCGCAGAATACGCGCGTCGCGGCTGGGTTCAGCAGTATCACATCGGTGCGCTGCGCAACAATAACCAGCGTCAGTTCAAACTGCTGGGCGCAGACGTCGGCTTTGACTCCATCAACGACCGTCCGCTGGCGGAAGAGCTGTCAAAACTGCTGAGCAAACAGAACGAACAAAACCTGCTGCCGAAAACCATTCTGTACTGCCTGAACCCACGTGACAACGAAGTGCTGGGCACCATGATCGGTAACTTCCAGGGCGAAGGCATGCCAGGCAAGATGCAGTTCGGTTCCGGCTGGTGGTTCAACGATCAGAAAGACGGCATGGAACGTCAGATGACGCAGTTGGCACAGTTAGGTCTGTTAAGCCGCTTTGTCGGCATGCTGACCGACAGCCGCAGCTTCCTGTCTTATACGCGCCATGAATATTTCCGCCGCATTCTGTGCCAGATGATTGGCCGCTGGGTGGCAGCAGGCGAAGCGCCCGCTGACATTCAACTGCTGGGTGAAATGGTGAAAAACATCTGCTTTAACAATGCGCGCGACTACTTCGCCATTGAACTGAACTAAGGCCGTTTGAGGTTGATATGCAATACATCAAGATCCATTCGCTGGATAACGTAGGCGTAGCACTGGCAGATTTGGCCGAAGGTACGCAAGTCACTTTCGACACGCTTTCGGTCACGTTACGTCAGGCAATTGGCCGTGGACATAAGTTTGCCCTGATCCCCATTGCGAAAGGGGAAAACGTGGTGAAATACGGTTTGCCCATCGGCCATGCGCTGGCGGACATTGCGCCGGGTGAATACATTCACTCTCACAATACCCGCACCAATCTCAGCGATCTGGACGAGTACAGCTATCAACCTGATTTTCAGGCCGACGTTGGGCAGGCGGCAGATCGCGACGTTGAGATCTATCGCCGCGCCAGTGGGGAAGTGGGGATCCGCAATGAACTGTGGATCCTTCCTACCGTCGGCTGTGTGAACGGGATCGCGCGTCAAATTCAGACGCGTTTTCTGAAAGAAACCAACGATGCCGAAGGCACCGACGGGGTATTCCTGTTTAGCCACACCTACGGCTGCTCTCAGCTAGGCGACGACCACATCAACACCCGTACCATGCTGCAAAACATGGTGCGCCACCCCAATGCGGGTGCGGTGCTGGTGATTGGCCTCGGCTGTGAGAACAACCAGGTCGATGCCTTCCGTGAAACGCTGGGTGATTTTGACCCTGACCGCGTCCACTTTATGGTGTGTCAGCATCAGGATGACGAAGTGGAAGCGGGGCTTGAGCAACTGCACCAGTTATATGACGTGATGCGTCACGACAAACGTGAGCCGGGCAAACTGAGCGAGCTGAAGTTTGGTCTGGAGTGCGGCGGTTCCGATGGCCTTTCCGGCATTACTGCTAACCCGATGCTGGGACAATTCTCTGACTATATGATCAGCAACGGCGGCACGACCGTGCTGACCGAAGTGCCAGAAATGTTCGGCGCTGAACGCATTCTCATGAGCCATTGTCGCGATGAAGAGACGTTCGAAAAAACCGTCACGATGGTGAACGACTTCAAACAGTATTTCATCGCGCACAATCAGCCGATTTACGAAAACCCATCGCCGGGTAACAAAGCGGGCGGGATCACCACGCTCGAAGAGAAATCTCTTGGCTGCACGCAGAAAGCGGGTGCAAGCCAGGTGGTAGACGTGCTGCGTTATGGCGAACGTTTGAAAACTCACGGTCTGAATTTGTTAAGCGCACCGGGCAATGACGCCGTCGCTACCAGTGCTCTGGCGGGCGCTGGCTGTCATATGGTGCTGTTCAGCACTGGTCGCGGTACGCCTTACGGCGGTTTTGTCCCGACGGTAAAAATTGCCACCAACAGCGAACTGGCTGCCAAGAAAAAGCACTGGATCGACTTTGATGCCGGTCAGCTGATTCACGGCAAAGCGATGCCGCAACTGCTGAATGAATTCATCGATACCATCGTGGATTTTGCCAACGGCAAGCAGACCTGTAACGAGAAGAATGATTTCCGCGAACTGGCGATCTTCAAAAGCGGTGTCACGCTGTAGTACCGCGCGGTCTGATGCCCTCACCCTGACGCTCTCCCACGGGGAGAGGGCACAAACACTAAAAACGGCAACCTCAGGGTTGCCGTTTTGCTGTTAACCTCGTAACGCGTTCTTCGCTAAACGCGCGTCTTCCGCCTGACATACCGCAGCCGTAAACATCACGTCCGTTGAGGAGTTAATCGCGGTTTCGCACGAGTCCTGCAACACGCCGATGATGAAGCCCACTGCAACCACCTGCATGGCAATTTCGTTCGGGATGCCAAACATATTACAGGCCAGCGGGATCAGCAGCAGTGAACCGCCCGCCACGCCCGACGCACCACAGGCGCACAGTGCCGCTACGACGCTCAACAGCAATGCCGTCGGCAGATCCACCGGAATGCCCAGCGTATTTACCGCCGCCAGCGTCAGCACCGTAATGGTGATCGCTGCACCCGCCATATTCACGGTTGCGCCCAGCGGAATCGACACGGAATAGGTATCGCGGTCCAGATTCAGCTTTTCGCACAGCGCCATGTTAACCGGAATATTCGCCGCTGAACTGCGGGTGAAGAACGCCGTCACGCCGCTTTCGCGCAGGCACATCAACACCAGTGGATACGGATTGCGACGGGTTTGCAGGAACACCAGCAGCGGGTTAATCACCAGCGCGACGACCGCCATACAGCCGATCAGCACCAGCAGCAGTTGGGCATAACCCCACAGTGCGGAGAACCCGGTGGTCGCCAACGTAGAAGAGACCAGACCAAAAATACCAATCGGTGCGAAGCGAATCACCAGCTTAACGATAAACGTTACCGCGTCGGAAAGATCGTTGATCAGGTTTTTAGTGGTTTGATTGCTGTGGCGCAGGGCAAAGCCCAGACCCACGGCCCACACCAGAATGCCGATGTAGTTAGCGTTGATCAGTGCGTGAATAGGGTTGGCGACGACGCTCAGCAACAAGCCGTGCATCACTTCAACAATACCCGCAGGCGGCGTGATGTCAGTTGCGCCAGTGCTCAATTGCAGCGTGGAAGGGAAGATAAAACTCACCAGCACGGCAGTCAGCGCCGCCGAGAACGTGCCCAGCAAATACATCCACAGAATCGGACGGATATTGGTTTTTTGGCCGTGCTGATGATTGGCAATAGAGGCCATCACCAGCGTTAAAACGAGTATTGGCGCTACGGCTTTCAACGCACCGACAAACAGCGTGCCGAGCAGGCCGGTCGCTTCAGCCGCCGGTTTTGAGATCAGTGCCAGCAGAATACCCAAAACCAGGCCTGCCAGTATTTGTTTAACCAGGCTGCCCTGCGTCAGACGCTTGAGCAGACCAGACGATTGCATGGTCATAGTCAATCCTTAAGTGAAATTGCGTTCCATCCTGGATGCGTTCTAGGCCGCATTTATGTCCGGATGTAAGTAAATGTTTGCCTAGTTGAGTATAGGGAAAGCACGCCGAGGGGGAAGTGTAAAATGCTGGAATTTACGTACTGCGTCATATTTTTTAACTGTAAATTAACATTATTGTGGGTTGTGTGAGGTAAAAGCAAAACGGTCACAACCGTGACCGTTTTTAATGTTTGCTCCCTCTCCCGTGGGAGAGGGCCGGGGCGAGGGCATTAGACCGCACACGGTAAAAGCAAAACGGTCACAACCGTGACCGTTTTTAGTGTTTGCACCCTCTCCCGTGGGAGAGGGCTGGGGTGAGGGCATCAGACCGCAGAAGTTTACTGCGCCTGCTGTTTCTTATCGTTCTGATGGTTAACCCATGCGTTAATCACCAGCGTCAGCGCCAGAATACCAAACACAATCCCCAACGAAATCGCGATCGGAATATGGTAGAAATCAACGATCAGCATCTTGATACCGATGAAGACCAGAATCACTGACAGACCATACTTGAGCATGGAGAAGCGCTCAGCCACGCCCGCCAGCAGGAAGTACATCGCACGCAAGCCGAGGATCGCAAACAGGTTAGACGTCAGGACGATGAACGGATCGGTGGTCACCGCGAAAATCGCCGGAATACTGTCGACCGCGAAAATCACGTCGCTAAGCTCAACTAAAATCAGCACCAGCAGTAGCGGCGTGGCAAACAGCAGGCCGTTCTTGCGCACGAAGAAATGCTCGTTGTCGATGGTGTCGGTCATGCGCAGATGTCCACGGATCCATTTCACCAGCGGCTTCTCGCCAATCCCGGTTTCATCCTCTTTTGCCAGTGCCATTTTGATACCGGTGAACAGCAGGAATGCGCCAAACACGTACAGCAGCCATTCGAACTGCGTAATCAGCCAGCTACCGGCAAAGATCATGATGGTACGCAGGATGATCGCACCCAGCACACCGTACACCAGCACGCGGCGCTGAAGGGCAGCAGGAACAGCGAAATAGCTGAACAGCATCAGCCAGACAAAGACGTTATCGACGGCTAAGGCTTTCTCAATCAGATAACCCGTGAGGAAGGCGAGCGCCTGAGGATCGGCCACCGCACGGCCTTCGGTTGAGGCCAGATACCACCAGAACGCGGCGCAGAACAGCAGAGAGAGGGTGACCCACACCAGCGACCAGGCGGCGGCTTGTTTCATGGTCATGCCATGTGCGCCACGACGACCCTGTAAAAACAGATCGATCGCCAGCATGATGACTACCACGACTGCGAATCCGCCCCATAACATTGGAGTGCCGACAGAATGCATACTATTTTCCTTACGCTACGAGCCTACTCCACAAGACTATTTTGCTTGCCATTTTGAACCTCGGCGGTGCTCGCAATTCTTACGTACTCCGTGTACGTTCCGGTTGCTTCGCGCTGCCCGTGTTCAAACTGTCTGCGCCAATAACGCCTTCTGGGTCGGCTCTAAAAAAACAAAAACGGCTAACGTCAGAAGACGATAGCCGTTGCGTTTTTTATGCAGGGACCTCGCCTTCCGGCAAGGTCTCACTTACAACCAAAAAGAACACGTTTTCGTGACTCTTTTTCGTTGCCCGGCGACCGGATGCGGTATTGCACGCATCGTAATGACGACCCACCGGCAATGAAGTTACTCCCCTTTGCAGGTAACAAAATATGTCAGCAGACGCGTTTCGTCAATGGCTGGCCGAATTCTATTACACAGCTTTACGCGGTGACTTCAGCACTCACGCCATCCGCAGGGAACACCACGCCGGTCTGACGACGGATTTCCGTCTGCAGTTTCGCCGTCGTACGGCTCACCGCCAGCCCAGGGTGATTCACTTCATTATTTTCTACCAGACGAGCGAAGACCTCTGCCTCATAGAGCATAGTGTTAATATGTTGAGGCTGCGTCAGCTCCTGCGGCTTTCCACCGCGCGGCACAAAGCTCACCTTTTGACATTCTGAGATTTTCTCGATAACCATTGAACCGGCTTCGCCCTGAATTTCGCTCGGCAGCACGGAATCGCTGACCTTAGAATGCTGCAGCGTCACGCTGAAATCACCGTAATCCAGAACTACCACACCGTGCGCGTCCACGCCGCTGTCCAGCAGGCTGGCGGTGGCCATCACGCCGTGCGGTTCGCCCCAGAGTGCTACCGCAGAAGCCAGGCAATAAAAGCCGATATCCATAATCGACCCATTCGAGAACGCCGGATTAAAGGTGTTTGGGTTTTCGCCATCCAGGTAACGCTGATAGCGCGAGGAATACTGGCAGTAGTTAATAAACGCTTTACGCACTTTCCCGAGCTTGGGCAGCGATTGCTGTACCAGCAGGAAATTCGGCAGGCTGGCGGTTTTGAACGCTTCGAACAACACCACCTGGTTTTCGCGCGCCAGAGCGATAGCGGCTTCCACTTCCTGAATATTCGACGCCAGCGGCTTCTCGCAAATCACATGCTTTTTATGGGCGAGGAACTGTAGGGTTTGTTGCGAATGCAGAGCGTTCGGACTGGCGATATAGACCGCGTCAATTGCGTCGCTTTGCGCCATGTCGTCGAGCGAGGTAAACAAATGTTCGACGGGATAATCGCTTGCAAAGGACTGCGCCTGTTCAAGGCTGCGGGAATAAACGGCGGTGAGTTTATATTTGCCGGTTTCATGGGCGGCGTCGACGAACTGGCGAGTGATCCAGTTCGTACCAATAACTGCGAAACGTATCATAAACGTTCACGTACTCCGTAGCGGGGAACCTTTTGTCACTGTAGCACGGCATCATGACAAAACCAGTGTCTTACCCGTCATTCTTCACGCTGCAGATACGATGGCTCTCCTCGCTCACCCCCGTCACTGACTGGAGTCAGCTCCTGGGGACTCACTACGTCGTTACTCGGCCTAGCCCTCGCCCCTTCGGGGTCAGCGCCAGCGCTGCTCAAGGCACAAGCGCCTTGTCCTGCAACTCGAATAATTTAGGAGCAACTACTTAACGATAAATGCGTTAGCCACAGGCGCGTATCAAACTCAAGCTGGTGGTACTGCGGTTCCATATGGCAGCACAAAGAATAGAACGCTTTGTCGTGCTCTTTTTCCTTCAGATGCGCCAGTTCGTGTACCACGATCATGCGCAAAAACGCTTCCGGCGCGTTGCGAAAAACGGTCGCCACGCGGATCTCCGCCTTGGCCTTCAGCTTGCCGCCCTGCACGCGCGAAATGGCCGTATGCAAACCCAGCGCGTTCTTCAACACGTGGATCTTGTTGTCATACATCACTTTATTGATTGGCGGGGCGCTCTTCAGATACCGGTTTTTCATATCCTGCGTATACTGCCAAAGGGCCTTGTCGGTCGCGAAATCGTGCGTGCCCGGATAGCGTTTTTCCAGCACCGATCCCAGCTTTTTCTCAGTAATTAACGTGCGAACCTGAGTCAGTAAATTCTCCGGATAGCCCTGGAGATAAGTTAGTTGGTTCATCAAAGCCCCAAATGAAGAGGAAAACGGGTATACCCTTCATCCTTCCCGTTGTCTCTGCGTTGGCTGCGTCTGCTCACCCCAGTCACTTACTTGTGTAAGCTCCCGGGGATTCTCAGACTTGCCGCCTTGATACAACTTGAATGATTTTGGGTATATACTCACGCACCCTTTTCAGGGATACGCCAAATTTTACCATTCAGGAGGGCCGATGAGCCACTTAGACAACGGTTTCCGTTCACTCAACCTTAAACGTTTCCCGGAAACGGACGACGTTAACCCGCTGCAGGCGTGGGAAGCGGCGGATGAATATTTGCTGCAACAGTTGGATGACACCGAAATCAGCGGCCCGGTTCTGGTCCTGAATGATACCTTCGGTGCGCTGGCCTGCGCGCTGGCCGAGCACACGCCTTACAGCATCGGCGACTCCTATCTTAGCGAACTCGCCACCCGCGAGAACCTGCGCCATAACGAGATTGCGGAATCCAGCGTCAAGTTCTTAGACAGCACCGCGGAATACCCGCAGGCGCCGGGCGTTGTGCTGATTAAAATCCCTAAAACGCTGGCCCTGCTGGAACAGCAGCTGCGCGCGCTGCGTCTGGTCGTGACGCCGCAAACGCGCATTATCGCGGGCGCAAAGGCGCGTGATATTCACAACTCCACGCTGGAGCTGTTCGAAAAAATTCTGGGTACCACCACCACGACGCTGGCCTGGAAAAAGGCGCGTCTGATCAACTGTACCTTCACGGAGCCTGCGTTGGTTGACGCACAGCAGATGCTAAGCTGGAAGCTGGAAGGCACCGACTGGACTATTCATAACCACGCGAACGTCTTCTCCCGCACCGGGCTGGACATTGGCGCGCGCTTCTTCCTGGAACATCTGCCGGGCAACCTGGAAGGCGAAATCGTCGATTTGGGCTGCGGTAACGGCGTGGTAGGCCTGACGCTGCTGGAGAAAAATCCGGAGGCGAGTGTCCTCTTTACGGACGAATCGCCAATGGCTGTCGCCTCCAGCCGCCTCAACGTTGAAACCAATATGCCCGAAGCGCTGGATCGCTGCGAGTTTATGATCAACAACGCGCTGTCCGGCGTTGAGCCGTTCCGCTTTAACGCCGTGCTGTGCAACCCGCCGTTCCATCAGCAGCATGCGCTGACGGATAATGTCGCGTGGGAGATGTTCCACCACGCGCGCCGCTGCCTGAAAATTAACGGCGAGCTGTACATTGTGGCGAACCGTCACCTGGACTATTTCCACAAGCTGAAGAAGATCTTCGGTAACTGCACAACGATTGCGACCAACAATAAATTCGTGGTGCTCAAAGCCGTGAAGCTGGGTCGTACCCGCTAAGATTTGGGGGGAGTGAGGCCTGATGCCCTCACCCCGACCCTCTCCCACGGGGAGAGGGTGCAAAGACTAAAAACGGTCACGATTGTGACCGTTTTGCTTTTAAAGTGTGCAGTCTGATGCCCTCACCCCGGCCCTCTCCCACTGTACGGTCCGGAGACATGGCAGACAGGTGTTCGGAGACATGGTGAACACTTTTTAACATCCTTTACCCAGGGTGATCGACTTTTTCTTCAGGTCGACCACCCCCACTTTCGTGCTGTACCACCACA